>NZ_JAPWHZ010000001.1:0-1774269 GCF_030587265.1 Janthinobacterium sp. SUN137
AGCTCCTTCTGCAGCCGGTTGGCCACCGGCGTGCCGATCACGATGTCGCTGCTGTTGCCGTGCCGCGCCAGCAGCACGCTCAGCGCGGCGTGCAGCACCATGAACAGCGTGGCCTGCTGGTCCTGGGCCAGCTGTTTCAGACACTCATGAACGGCCTTGCCCACGGCGAAGCGGTGGCGCGCGCCACGGAAGCTTTGGTGCCCCGGGCGGGCGCGGTCCAGCGGCAGATTGTGCACCGGCGGCAGGCCGGCCAGCTGACTGTCCCAATAACCAAGCTGCTCTTCCAGCACCGGCCCGGCCAGCCAGTCGCGCTGCCATTGCGCATAGTCGGCGTAGCCGATCGCCAGCGGAGCATAGGGATTGTCCAAGCCGCTGCGCAGCGCCTGGTACTGGCTCAGGAATTCCTTGACCAGCAGGTCCATCGACCAGCCGTCCGAAGCGATGTGGTGCATATTAAACAGCAGCATGCCCTCCTCCTCGCCCAGCAGGATGAAGCTGGCGCGCAGCATCACGTCGCGCGCCAGGTCGAACGGCGCCTGGGCATCGGCCAGCGCCAGCTGCTGCGCGGCCTGTTCCCGCGCGCCGGCGTCGAGCTGCGTCAGGTCGCTCACCCGGATAGCGAATTCCACCTGCTCGCGGATCACCTGCCGCAATTGCTCATCTTCGCCTGCGAACACCGTGCGCAGCGGCTCGTGCCGCGCGATGATGCGCCGGAACGCCTGCTCGGCGGCGGCAACGTCGAAGCGGCCCGTCACGCGCAGGGCGGACGGCATGTTGTAGTGCGCGCTGCCGCCGTTGAGCCGGTCCAGCAGCCACAGGCGCTGCTGCGCGAACGACAGGGGCAGCGCTGCGCCACGCGCCTGCGCCGTGACCTGCGGGCGGATGAGCGTGCCCGCACTGCGGTCGATGGCACCGGCCAGCGCCGCCAACGAACCATTGGCGAACAAGTCCTTGATTCCCAGCTCGACACCGAGCACGTGGCGCACTTGCGCCACCAGACGCACGGCCAGCAGCGAGTGGCCGCCCAGCGCAAAGAAATTTGCCTGCACGCCAATCTGGCAGGCATCGAGCTTGAGCAGATCCGCCCAGATCGCAGCGAGCGCCTGCTCGGTCGCTGTCCCGCGCACCGCGGGCTGGTCCGGCATGGCATGGGCGCCGGCAAGATCGAGCTTGCTGACCTGCAACGGGGTCAACTCGCCACAGGCATGCCGCTGCTTCATGGTCGATCGCATCACCTTGCCGCTGGTCGTCTTCATGATGGCACCTGACGCCAGGAACACGATTTCGCTGAGCAGCACGCCAAAAGATTCAAAGGTACTGGCGCGGATGTCGACCGCGATGTCGTCATACTGCCGGTCCAGGAAACGCGGGCGCACCTCCAGCAGCAGGACGATGTGCTCGGTCCCCTCGGCTTCCATGCCGAAGACGGCCGCATCGCCGACGGCATCGGCCGCCAGCAACGCGCGTGCGCAGGCTTCCAGGTCATGCGGGTAGAGATTTCGGCCCTGGACGATCAGCACATCCTTGCTGCGCCCCAGGACGAACAGCTCGCCGTCGCGCACAAAGCCCAGATCGCCGGTGCGCAGATAGGGGCCGGCGCCGTCTTTCGTGTAGGCCTTGAACACCTGTTCCGACAGCTCCGGTTTGCCCCAGTATCCAGACGAAATGCTTTCGCCCTTAACCCAGATCTCGCCGACGCTGTCTTCTTCGGCCACGGCCGCATCCTGCACGACGATCATGTCGTGCGCCGCCGGCGACGGGCCGCAGCTGACCATTGCCTGCGACTTTTCCGATGCCGTCTCGGGAGGAAACGCCCTGCCCTGCTGCAGCCGGTCCAGGCTGACCTGGACCACCCGCGGCGGCTCCAGCAATGTGCCGGCACACAGGAACACGGTCGCTTCCGCCATGCCATAGGCTGGCGTCATGGTGGCCTCATGGAAGCCCAACGCCGAATAGGTGCGCTGAAAATCGGCAATGGTGTCGGCCCGGACCGGTTCCGCGCCATTTAGGGCCATGCGCCAGCTCGACAGATCGACATCCTTCAGCGCATCGGGCGCGAACTTGCGGGCACAGATATCGTAGGCAAAATTGGGCGCGCCGGAAATAGTGCCCCGGTAATGCGAGATGGCCTGCAACCAGAACAGCGGGCTCTTGGCAAACTTCAACGGCGAGAACAGCACCGACCTGGCGCCGGCATAGACCGGCATCAGGACCATCATCACCATGCCCATGTCGTGGAACAGCGGCAGCCAGCCGACAAAGATGTCAGCGGCGCAAGTGCGGGTGGTCGTTTCCAGCACGATCAGGTTAGCTATCATGCCGCGATGGGAGATCATCACGCCCTTGGGGTTGCCGGTGGAGCCGGAACTGTATTGCAGGAAGGCGATGGCATCGGGCTCCGGTTCAGGCAGTGCAACGGCATGCGGCGGCGCGCCCGTCTGCCCGGCCACGGTATCGGTATCGGTATCGGCCACCATATCGGCAAAGCACAGACAGCAAAGCGCCTGCGCGTGAAGGGCTGCGATCTGCTCCGGCGGCAGCGGATCGGACACGATCGCTAGCCGAGGGCCGCAGTCTTCGATGATGTTAAGGACCTTTCCGCTGCGGTCGTTCGGCTTGGGCGGATACAGCGGCACCGCGATCATTCCCGCGTACAAGCAGCCCCAGAAGGCAAGCAGAAACGCGGTGCCCGACGGCATCAGCAGCAGCACCCGGTCCCCGGCAGCGCCGTGCAGCAGCAGCTTGCGGGCAATCGTCTGCGCGGCAGCATCAAGCTCACGGTAGGTCAGGTCGGCCGCCACATGCAGGCTGTCAAGGTAGGTATAGCAAACTTCATCAGGCGACACCGACGCGCGGGACCGCAGTCTATCCAATATCGTTTTCACCTTGCTGGTCGTACTTTCTCATGAGGAAAAAAATAGGTAAATCAGCAACCAAAACAGCGTTACGTAGTATACTCGTATTGTCTTTTATGAATCAATGAAATAATGCAAAATTTCAATTTTTTCAACCTTGATCAGTTTGCCCAGAGCACCCCGCACGAGGCCTTCGCGCGCTTCCGCCGGGAGCAGCCGATCTCATGGCATTCCATCCCGCACGCGCCGGCCGGCGAAGGCTTCTGGCTGGTCGCCCGACACAAAGATATTTGCGAGGTGGCGCGCCAGCCGAGGATCTTCTTTTCCCACGGCAGTTCCGTGCTGAGCGATTCGGTCGACATTCCCCACCCGGCCTGGAAGATGATCCGCGACGGCTTGTGCCACCTCGACGCGCCCCAGCACGGCGAACTGCGCCGGATGGTGATGCCGCAGTTCGGCGCCGAGGCCATGTCGGCGCTGCAAACCGTCATCCGAAAACGAGCGGTCGAAGTCCTCGACCGCGCCCAGGAAAAAGGCGAGATCGACCTGGTGAGCGACATCGCGGCACGATTTCCCGTGCGCGTGGTATACGGCGACGTGCTCGGCTTCGCCGACGAGGATCTGCCGTCCGCCGCCTTCTGGGGAGACCTGTTCAACCGGGTTCACGCCATCCCAACCGGCGACCGTGAGTTCGCCGACGTCATGCACGCTTCGGGCGTGGCGCTAGACAAGCTGTATCGCTACGGCGTTGCCGCGTATCAGTCCCGGCGCGCGTCGCCGCGCAACGATGTGCTGTCGGTCCTGGCCAATATCGGCTACGACGACGGCAGCGTGATTTCACAGGAAGACTTCCTCAGCTACTTCTGGTCGCTGGCGATCGGCGCCTACGACACGACCGCCAGCACTATCGCCAGCGGCTTTGCCACCCTCGCCGCGCACCCAGAGCAGCAGGAGGCGTTGTACGCCGATCCCTCGCTGATCGAATCGGCGGTGGAAGAGATGCTGCGCTGGGAAACGCCGGTGATCTATTTCCGCCGGACCGCCTCGGAAGACTATGTGCTAAACGGCCAGGCGATCCGCAAGGGCCAGCGCGTCGTCATGTGCTTCGCCTCGGGCAACCGCGACGGCGACGTGTTCGAGTCGCCCGAGGTGTTCGACATCCGGCGCCGGCACAATCCCCATCTGTCGTTCGGGCACGGCGCCCACTTCTGCCTGGGCGCCCGCCTGGCCCGCATCGAGCTGCGCATGCTGTTCGAGGAAGTCGTCGCACGGCAGTTGCGCTTCCGGCCGGCCGGCCCGGCGGCGCGCGCGCGCTCCAACTTCATCAATCGGATTGTCAGCATGCCGGGAATGCTGGAATCGGCGGACCTCGTTACCATGTCGTTCAACTAGCAGGGAAAATAACCATGTCTGAAACCGTCACCAAAGTCATTGACCTGGTCCCCGGCGACGTCCATCCATTGGCCACCGTTGAAGCCGCATCGCTGACCGAACAGGCGTTCTGGGAACAGTATGTCGGCCAGCACGTTCCCGTGCTGATCAAGGGCGCCGCCGCGGCATGGCCGGCGCTGCAGCACTGGCACCGCCCCGGCTACCTGGAAAGCCGCTGCGGCGACGCCGAGGTGTTCGTCGCCCGCACCTTCAATCCCAATCCGTCGCTCGAACACGCGGCGGAACGGCGCCAGAGCCTTGCCGAGTGCATCGCCGACATGCGCGGCGCGGCCGATCACGAGACCTTTTCGATCCCGGCCATGGATGTGCCCCAGCAGTGGATGGACGACATCGGCGACTACCACTTCCTGCAGCAGCATGAGCGCAAACCGCTGGGCTATCCTGGCAAACGCATCTTCTTCTACAAGAACGCTTCCACCGAATGGCATTATCACCAGCTCGACGAGACCTTGACCTGCCAGCTGGCAGGTACCAAGCGCATCTCGTTGTTCAGGCTGACGCCGGCCAACTGGTGGAGCTTCGCCCCGCTGATCAAGGCCAATTACCACCACATGTCCTGCGCCGACCGCTTTTTCCCCACCGACAGCGGCCTAACCAAGTACGAAGGCGTCCTTGAAGCGGGCGACGCCGTCTATATCCCGCCGTTCTGGTGGCACGGTATCGACGCGGCCACGAGCGAACCCGGCATCACCCTGGCGCAGTGCTTTCGCTCGCCGGTGAAGCGCTTCGGCGACTGGAAGGAACCGATTACGCGCGAGCTGGTGGGCGACGCGCTCAGGATGAACAAGCTGCGCCTGCTCCCCTTGCTGGCGCTCATTTGGATCAGCTCGATTTCCCGCGCACTGAAGAAGGAAGCCTGGACCAGCGCCTGAGCCCCGGCTCACGGCAATCGGCAGGGGGCGGCCAGTATAACTGGCCGCCCCCTGCCACACCTCCCGGCATGCGGGTCCGCACCGGTCGGTTCGAGTAGTTGAGGTTATGAGAGTCGCGGCACGCCGAGACGGTCAAAGTAGGCAATCGTCAGCACACTGTTCAGTGCCATGCGACTATTCCGCCACCAGCAATGGCTATTCGCCACCACCAGTCGCGCCACTTTCGCCGACACTCCCAAGGCCAGCAGTTCCCGATATATTATCGGGCCACGTTGCCACTGGTTGAGTTGAATCTCCCGCAGTCGATGGCGCAGCCATTCGTTCAACCCACGCCAGACTCTTGGTGTTTGTGCCAAGCCAAAGTAAGCTTTCCAACCCAGCAAGTAGCGCCGCAGCGGGTCGACCAGTTCGGTCATGCTGCGTCCACAGGAGTGCGCCTATGCTGGGCGCACATAAAAAAGCCAACCGCGCGGTTGGCCTTTTTGGGTGCCGTGTGTGGTCCTTACATTTTCCAGACGGGAATGCCGATCGCCTGCCAGTAAAGCAGGTAGAGCGCCACGGTCAGGCAGGCCACCGACACCAGCGCCGAGTGCCAATAGACGAAGCGGCCCGTCGCCGGGCGGCGCTGGCGCACCAGGTTGACGACACCCATCACCGACAGCACCAGGAAGGCGATGCCGACGACCAGTGCGGCGATCGACTCAGCCGTTGGCGCGCCCCAACCGCCCCACAGGCCCTGCAGGTTCATGGCGCCGACCAGGGTAAAGCCGATCATGAAAAATAGCATGCTGGCCACCATCGGCAGCAGGCGGATTGAGGTCGCGACGGCGGCCTGGTCCCGCCAGAACAGTTTTTTCACGGCCCAGACCGCACCGGCGATCAGAGAACTGAGCATCAGGAATATGCTGAGCGCACCGACTGCCAGCGGCGCAAGCGCCCGGAAGGTCGACACCTTGCGTAGCGTGCCCCATTTCGACTGCATGACGATCTCGCCATCCTGGGCGCGAAACATCGCCACCATCGGCTCTGCCTGGCCCTGCTGCCGGAAGGTCCGGCCAGTCTGGGCGATCCATTCCTCGGCATAGCCGGAAAAGACATTGCGTGCAATCATGCCGTTGTCGGTAAACACCACCTGCATGACGTCGGTGAAATCGTGCACAAAGCGCATGCGCTCCGATGTGGGGCTGTCTTCCAAATAGTAGCCCTGATAGTGCTCTCGCAGTTCGGCATCGACGCTGGCCACCGGCGCGGCCGCCGGCCGCGGCACGCCCTGCACCAGATAGGCCTGCAACAGTTCGAGCATGCGGGCGCGGGCTAACTCGTTGAGGCTGTTCATCATCAGCACCACGCCCGAGCGCGTCTCCGGCAAATAGAGCACCTCGCTGAGGCCGCCGTTGACGATGCCGAAATGGCCGCGGAAGTGGACGCCGTTTTCGATGGTATTCAACATGCCCGCCCCCGGGGCCACCTTGATCCCCAGTGCCACCATTGCCAGCGTTTCCGGGCGCTCCAGCCGCTCGACCGAGGCCGGCGACACGATCTGGGTGCCGCCGACACTGCCTCGATTGACCAGCAGCAGCAGGTACTGCGCCATGTCCTCGGCCGACGCATTGAGCGCGCCGGACGGACGGTACAGATGATGCCAGTAAGGCAACGCGGTCACGCCGTCGGCCGCGTACTGTCCGGCAAAGCCGCTGTGCGGCTCGACATAGCTGGCCGACTTCATCCCCATCGGCAGGAAAAAGTTTTGCGTGACGTAGTCCTCGAAGCGCTGGCCACTGACTTTCTCGATCACGTAGGCCACCAGCGCCGGCCCCACGCTGCTGTGGGCCGCGCGCGAGCCCGGACGCCAGCGCGCCTTGCGCCCGCCGCCGTTGAGCTGGAGCGCCTGTTTCAGCGACACCGGCGGCTCGGCGCTGTGCGCGTACTCCATCAAACTCATGTCGGACAGGCCGGAGGTATGTTCGAGCAAATGCGCCAGGCGTACCGGATCGCTCGCCTCCCAGGGATTGTCTAGGGCCAGCTCGGGCGCCCATTGTTTGAGCGTATCGGTGAGCTTGAGCTTGCCCTGTTCCTGCAGCTTCAGGGCCGCCAGGCCGACGAATCCCTTCGCGATGTCGCCGACGCGGAACAGCGTCTGCGCGCTGGCTGGCGTCTTGCCGGCCGGGTCGGCCAGGCCTAGGCCGGCCTGCCAGACCAACTGCCCGTTGGCCACCACAGCCAAGCCCATGCCGGGCACCCGTTCCTCGCGCATGATGGTTTCGAGCTGCGCCTTCAGCTCGGCCGGCGTACGGGGCGCCGATCCTCCGGCAGCGGCCGGGCCGGAGACCACCCAAGCCGCTGCCGCCAGCAGCAGTGCGCACAGCGGCCGGGCTTGCTTGCTGAGGATCGCGTCGATGCTCGTCGCCATCACGTGCGCAGCGCAACGGCCGGCTTGAGCCGCATCGCGATCCAGGCGTGCCGCGCGACGGCGACGGCCGCCGTGACCAGGGTCACAGCCAGAGCAAACACCAGGGTCCAATAAGCGAGTGGCGCCTGTACCGCGTAGGTTCTCAGGTAGTTGGCGATCAGCAGCGCGGCGAGCGGCAGAGCCACCACCGCGGACAGCGCGATGATGGTGCCGACCTCCTTCGCCACGAGCTTGCCGATGTCGCTGCGGCGCGCGCCGTACAGCTTGCGCAGCGCGATTTCCTGAGTGCGGCGCTGCACCGCATCGGCGGCCAATACGTAGGCGCCGAAGGCGGCGATGGTCATGGCAATGACCGTCGCCACCGCCAGCAACCTGGCCAGCCTGGCGTCTTCCGCATAATTTTCCGCGTAGATGTCTTTGGCCGAGCGCGCTTCGAGGATGGAGTTGGGGAAGTATTTCGCCCAGGTGGTACGCACCGCGCGCTCGGCGTCGGCGACCGATCCGCTGGCGCGGACCGTGAGCGTGGCATTGGCCGCCCACAATTCATACGCCGTCGCGCCCGGGGCTTCGCGCAGCGAATAGAACAGGATTTCCGGCGCGATGCCGACCACCCGCTTGGCGATCAGCGACGATACGCCGTGGTCCAGCCCCCGCAGCAGCAAGGTCTGTCCGAGCGCCTGCTCCGGCGACGCGAAACCGAGCTTGCGCGCGGCGATCGCATTGATCACGATCGGAACGGCGTCGTCTTCCTGGTCGATTTTGGAGTCGAACAGCCGGCCCGCAGCGGCCTTGACGCCATATTGCTCGAAGAAGTTGGCGCTGACCGACTTGATGTCGATGGTGGCCGCCTCGCCGCCTTCTCGCTTGATTTCGGTGCTCCACTGGTTCTTCGCGCGGCCTACCGGATCGGTGGAAAACGCGATACCCGCCACGCCGGGCTGTTGCGACAGCTCGGCCATCAGGCCGCGCGCCTTGTCGCTTGTGCGCACCATATGCCCCTCGGGCAGATCGAACACCAGCAGGGGCGCAGGGTCGAAGCCCGGCGAGGCGTCGATGGCGAAGCGGGTTTGCCATGCGATGGCCATGGCCACGCTAGCCAGTCCCATCGCGACAGCCAGTTGCAGCACGGACAGGGCCTGGCGCAGGCGCTTGCTGCGCCGCGATTCCGTATCGGGACGGCCGGCCAGGGCCTGCGCCGGCCGCACGCCAAAGGCGATCCAGGCCGGATAGATCACGGTCAGCAGACCGACCACCAGGCCGATGGCCAGCGCTGCGAGCAGGTTCTCCAGCGACAGGACACTGCCTAGGTCGCGGTTGACCAGCTGCGCAAAGACCGGCAGAGCCAGGCAGGCCAGCAGCAGGCCGATGGCCGTCGCCAGCATGGTCACCAGCAGCGATTCGGCAACGAACTGCAGCGCAAGGCGGCCGGCGCTGGCGCCCAGCACCTTGCGCATGCAGATCTCGCGCTGACGGCGGATCACGCGGATGGTCGCCAAGTTGACGTAATTGATGGCGGCCAGGACCAGGATCAGGATGGCGATAACCACCAGGCCGGTGACCACAGTGGCGCTGCCGCGCTCGACCTGCAGCGAGAAGGCGTTGGTGGCCACCTCGCGGTCGAAATACGCCTCGCGCAGCGGCGCCAGCCGGATGTCCATGATCTTGCGTCCGGCCAGGCGCTCCTTGGCCTCGGGCGGTACATTCTGCACGCTCGGCGCGCTGTCGGCGGCCTGCTGTACGGCCGCGGTGACGGCCGCCAGCGGAGCGCCTGCCCGGACCCGCACCAGCAGATTACCCAGCCAGCCCTGCTCGCCGGTGAGCGCCTCGGTACGCATCATCTGCGGTACCAGGCTCAGGTTCAGGCCGTTGAGGGCCTGGAAGGGAATCGTCGTATTGGCCGGCGGATTGCGCAGGATCGCGGCAATGCGCGCGCTGCCACCCTGCTCGTGCACGGTGCTCAGCGTCACCGTCCGCCCCAGCACATCGGTGCTGCCGAACAGCCGGATCGCAGTCTCCTCGGTGATGGCGAAGCTGTCCGGGCGCGACAGCGCCTCGTTCAGGTCGCCCTTCAGCACCTGCAGTCCCATCATCTCGGCAAAGCCGGGCAGCACGGTCAGGCTGCGCAGCTTGCGCAGCTGGCCGTCGACCTGCACGGTGAAGGGGAACCAGTTGACGTAGCCGCTGACGTTGCTCACGCCGGGGGCGGTCCTGGCCGCCTCGCGCAGCAACAGCGGGGCCTGGTCGACCCAGGGTTCCCCCAGGTCGAGGTTGTTGCGCTGCTTGACGATATATACGTTGTCGGCATCCGGCACGTGCGCATTGTACTGCCAGCAATAGCGCGCAAAACCGAGCAGCAGCAGGCAGGCCGCCAACCCTATCCCCAGCCCCAGTATCGCCACCAGCGAATAGGCGGGGTCCTTGACCAGGATGCGCAGTCCGACGCGGAAGTCTTGAAATGTCATCGTCGCTCCGGGATCAGGCAGCGACGGCAGGGACCGGCTCGGCGACCAGCGCACCGTCGAGCAGACGCACGATGCGCGCGGCGCGCGCAGCGTGCGACGGCGAGTGAGTGACCATCACGATGGTGGTACCCTCACCGTTGATCTGTTCGAGGATGCGCATGACCTCTTCGCCGTGGACGGAATCGAGGTTACCGGTCGGTTCGTCGGCCAGCAGCACGGCAGGCTTGGTGACCAGGGCACGCGCAATGGCAACGCGTTGCTGCTGGCCGCCCGACAGCTGCGAAGGGCGGTGCTTGGCGCGGTGCGCCACCCCCAGCTTGTCGAGCAATTGCGCGACGCGCTCGCGGCGCTGCCTGGCCGGCACATTGCTGTACTCAAGCGCCAGTCCGACGTTCTCTTCGACCGTCAGTTCTTCGATCAGGTTGAAGCTCTGGAAGATGAAGCCGATCCGGCCGCGCCGCAGTTCGTTCAGTTTCACCTCGCTCCAGCCGGCCACATTCTGGCCGTCGAACCAGTACTCGCCGTCGTCTGGGCTGTCGAGCATGCCGAGGATGGACAGCAGGGTCGATTTGCCGCAGCCGGACGGCCCCGTGATGGCAATGTATTCGCCAGACTTGATCTCCAGGCTGATCCTGCTCAATGCCGTCGTGACGACTTCTCCACCTACAAATTTCTTATTGGTATTTACGAACTTGAGCATGATGCCTCTCTCTATTGATCGGGTTGAGCTTGGGTTGGTGAAAAAAGCGCAGGGAAAGTCTACTTGGCCAGTTGCAGTGTTTCGGCCTTGCCGTACGGGGCGTAGGATGAGACGATGACGCGCTCGCCGGGCGCCAGGCCGGCCGCCACCTCCACCTGGCTGTTGTTGCGACGGCCGATGCGGATCGCGCGCCGTTCGGCACTCCTGCCATCAGCGGCCAGCACGAACACCCAGCTGCCGCCACTGTCGTTCAGGTAGGCATCGTTGGGCAGGATCAGTCCGGGGCTGGTCTGGCCCAGAGTGATCCGCGTTTCGACGCTCTGACCGGGGTTCATCACGTCGGGCACCTCGCCGGTGAACACCAGCTCGACCGAGAACCTGCCATCCTTGATCTGCGGGAAGACGCCGCGGATGCGCACCGCGTAGTCGCGGCCGCTGACTTGGACACGGCCCGGTTTGCCGACCGACACGCTGCCCAGGTAATACTCGTCGATCTGGGCCGTGAGCTTGAACTGGCTGGGATCGTCGATACGTCCGATGTGCTGGTCGGGCTTGACGATTTCGCCGAGTTGCAGGCGGAAGTCGGTGAGCCGGCCGGTGACCGGCGCGCGCACGGCCAGCGCCTCGATCGACTCGTTCACCACCCGGAGGCCGGCGTCGAGCCGGCCGATGGCCTGCTCCATTTGCTGGACGCCGTCGCGCTTGATGCGCATCTCGATGGCGACGCGCTGCTTTTCGTCGTCGAGGGAATGCTGCTGCAGCGCCAGCTGGTCCCGCGATTCCTCCAGCGTCGAGGCGGAGATGAAGTTTTTTTCGGCAAGCGACTGGTTGCGCGTGTGCAGCCGCTGGGCCTGCGCTAGGGCGAAGTTGATGTCGAGCAGGCGCCGCTGGTGCTCCGTCTGGCTCGCCTCAAGCGCCACGCGCAAATTGGACAGGTTGGAAATTTGCTGGGCGCGGTCCGCCTCGCGCGCGACCAGCTCAAGGCGCCGCTGCGAATTGGACAGGCGGAACAGAAGCTCGCCTTTTTTGACCACGGTGCCGTCGCCGGCCAACACTTCCTCGACGCGGCCCGACTCGGTGGCGTCAAGCATGGTGGTGTGCAGCGGCGCCGCCGTCGCGCGCACTACGATGTCGTTGCGCAACATACCCTGCTGGGCTGTGGCGGTGCGGACGCTGCCTTCGGCCACATGCAGACCGCTCGGCGCCAGCTGCCAGATGGCGGCGGCCACACCGCTGGCCAGCGCCAGCGCGCCAAGCGACAGGGCCAGGTATTTTCCACGCCGCTTGGGCAGCGGCTGGTCCATCGCAGCGCCGGTGACGCGCTCCTCGGGAGGCGCGATCTTAAGCGCCATCGGCAGCGGCCGTCAGGGACCGGCCGGCCGCACAAGCAAGGCGCACGGCGCGATGCCAAAACGGCTGGGATGTGCCGACGGAAAAACGCATTCGTTTCATCAGACTGGACATAAACATTTGCCAATTGTTGTAAAAAGGATAGATTAACTTATAATTCAAGGCGTAGTCAACTTCGTCAACCTCATCCACTTCGTTCAGGCCACATGACCTCAATGACCTTGTCTTCCGCCGGCGCCCAGCGCTGGATACTGCGGCGCGCCGGGCCGCCGGCTGCGCTGCGCCTGTTCTGCTTTTGCTACGCGGGCGGCAATGCTGCCGTCTACCTACCCTGGCAGGGCGCACTGGGGCCGGACATCGAGGTGTGCGCCATCCAGCTGCCCGGCCGGGGCGCGCGGTTTGCCGAGCCGCTACTGCAGCACATTGATGAGGCGGTGCCGGCCATTGCCCAGGCCATCGCCGCATTGCCGGACCTGCCGTTCGCCTTCTTTGGCCACAGCCTGGGCGCCTTGCTCGCCTATGAAGTGAGTCACTACCTGCGGGAGCGCGGCGGTGCGCTTCCGCGCCAGCTGATCGTGTCCGGCGCCCACGGGCCGCGCGCGCGCAATCCCAAGCGCCAGTTGCACCTGCTCGACGACGCCGCGCTGGTGAGCGAGCTCGAACGCTATGACGGCACCCCGCCCCAGGTGCTGGCCAACCCTGGCCTGCTGGAGTTGTTGCTACCGATCGTGCGCGCCGACTTCCGTATGGCCAGCGACTACGCCGACACGCCACGCGCGCCGCTGCCCGTGCCCATTACGGTGTTTGCCGGCCGCGACGACGAGTTCGACGACGTGACCCAGTATGAAGACTGGTTCAGCGACTCCAGCGTCGGCGGCGAACTGGCGTGGTTCGACGGCGGGCACTTTTTCATTAACTCGGCGACCGACCAGTTACTGGCACAGTTGCAGATGATCATCGCACCCAGCTTGCGCAGCGAGCCGCGCTACCGCCATGGCTGAGACCCGCCCGAGCCCTCTTTTTGCCGCAGCACAACCATGAGCATGCTCTTTTCCAACAATCCGATTGTCTACCACCTGATCGCCGACCGTTTCGCACCGCCCTGGAGGTCTGTCGCGTTGTTCAGCCCAGTACGGATTTTCGTACTGAGCATGACGCCGGTTCATACGGGACGGACTTGTCCTGCCAACGTATAAAACTGGTCAGCGAATGACATGGGCGCCGGACCATCGAGCTGATGCACATGAGCCCCCCCCCCCGCCCCAACATCTGGCGTACGGTAAGCTGATGCGCTATTATCTAGTGCCTCACTAGGTAAGCAAAGGACAGGAATGACGGCATGTGAGACTAGTGACATCGCTTGGCAAATGGAAAGCATGGCTCTCCCCCTCCGCACGAACATGCCTTGGTCATCATTTACGGCGCGGATGATACGTCTGGACGTCGCGCCTTTCCACACCGACTGGTTTCAGCAGGCTGGCATAGATCGCCCGGACAGCATCGCCCGCAGCGTACCAAAGCGCCAGAGGGAATATTTTTTTGGCAGGCTGTGTGCACAACAGGCCCTCAGGATGGCAGCGTTGCCGGCAACGCCCATATATAACGGGAAAGGGCGGGCGCCGATCTGGCCAAATGGGATTGTCGGGAGTATCACCCACGACGCCAAGTTTGCCGCCGCCATCATCGCTCCAGCCACTGAGTATGTGGGTATCGGTATCGACATTGAAACCGTTCCATCGAGGGATGCGCTTGAGGCACTGGTCAGTACCGTGTTATCCGGCGCCGAGTTGGACTTATTGCAAAATTTGTCTACCCACGTGACACTGCCGTTACTGATCACAGCCGCATTTTCTGCCAAAGAAAGTTTTTTCAAGGCTAGTTATTCTGACGTAGGCCGCTACTTCGATTTCGACGCCGTCAGTGTGCGAACGCTCGACATGGCACGGGGAGTGATCGAGCTGGAACAGCGGCAGGATTTGTGCGAGGGTTTACGCGCAGGCGCCCGCCATCCAATCCATTTGCAGTGGCTCGAACCGGACACCATTTGTACACTGTACGCCCGCCTATCGCCGCGCTGACCCACACGCAATGGTGCCTCAGGTCAACGATTCTCAAGTCATCTAGCTCAATATTGCTTCCAGCGTCGGGGAAACGGTGGACGATAACTTGCGTTTAACACATGCAATCACTGGGGCAACGCTCGAGCACCGATGAAAATGTGCTGGACAAAGATTTGCCCCAAAAGGCACTTGAACAAACGTTTCTTCCGGAGGCGTCTTCGGTTTCTCACAACTTCAGAGCGCCCTCATTGTGTTGGCGCTGGGGGCGATTTGAATCAACCTGCAGATTTTAACTGATCCATATACAGAGCTTCAGATCCTGCACTGGGTCTACGTTTGCTGATTGTACGGGTAGAGCAACAAATCGGCACCAGCGCAACACTCTGAAACTACTGCGGAAAATCATCGATCTATAACGTGGCATTCGCGCGCAGGCCAACTAACGGAAGATGAAAAAGTCAATGACGGTACTAACGTCACGTTTACGCCGCCTCTTGAAATGAACAAGGATCAACCTTCACCTCCCTGTCTGCCCTGGTAACTAGAATGCCAAATGCTTCAATTCATCAAAACGCTCCAGGAATAAAGTATAAGCACGCTCAGGGCCGACAGGAACTATCTTGGCGCAATGCGGCGCTGGAAGATATCCCCATTCCATCCAAGCAGGTGGCAACAGATCCCGCAGTTCAGTCGCCATGCATACCAGATCAGCGTGCTTTATCTCAGGGTGATCATCCTGGAAACCAAATCTGCGCCGCAATGCATCCTTTACCGGATGCAAGCGCTCCCTTACATAATCTCGACCTAGCATAACTTTAACAGGCGATGGCCAGTCACCGAGAAACTCCTCGCAGTCGTGCAAAAGGGCCGCATACGCCAAACTCGACGGCACGAGGCGCGAGACCATGACCGAATGCTCGGCGACCGAATACCACGGTCTTGCTGCACCGCCCCAGCGAGGTTGTGATGCTAAACAAAGAGCTATATCATTGATTGGCAGGCCAGTCGCATCCGGAGCGAGTAGATCTAGCACGAATCCGGAAGGAAACAAAATCGATGTACGGCCGTCTGGCTTATTTAAAAGGTCGAATTCCATCGTACAATTATAGTCCTAGGTTTGACTTCTAGAAGTGAATCGCCCCGGAATTTTAGGAGGCCGTTTAGTGTGAGTCAGGTCAAGACGGCCTGCTTGGAAAGGTGTCGGTAGTAGTTTGCCTCTGCTTCGGCCGGTGGCATAAAGCCAAGTGGTTCGAGTAGCCAGTGATGGCTGAACCAGGATACCCATTCTAGCGTTGCCAGTTCGACGGCCTCGTGCATCTTCCAAGGAGCTCGGCGAGGTATCAGCTCCTCTTTGTACAAACTATTGATGGTCTCAGCCAGTGCATTGTCGAAGCTGTCGCCTTTGCTGCCCACTGAGGGCATCGCAGGCTTCGGACAGGCGCTCGCGGTAACGGATAGAAACGTATTGCGAACCCAGGTCGCTGTGATGAATCAGGGCATCGTCACATTAGGCTGGCGAGCGTACAGTGCCGGCTCCATGGCATCAAGAACAAAGTCGATGCGCATCGCTAGAATACGCAGCGAGCCTTAGATTGTTGAGAATACTCAGTAATAGCAGCAAGGAATCGAACTGGCTATTCAATTGGGCAGTTTTCAAGTCTCCCAGTCTGCTAGCGGAACGTCAACTACCAATTGATTTTAGCGACCACGAGAAAGCCCAGGATGCCGGCAGAGCAAAGGTCTAACTACCCCGGACTGGTAACGAAGCAATTCTTTTACAAACCTCAATTGACAAAATATCTTTTACAACTAGAATGCCCCGCCCAACAGGTTCAGATGCGCACGACCCTGAATTCTATCATTGGTCACACGCATATTGAAGCTCCCTCGATATTTCACCGTCCATCAAGTATATTTTATGCAGCGTTCTTTTTCTGATGATGTTCACGTTCCCAATTTTCGAGATTCCAGATTAATGACTGATAGCCAAGTTTAGGGAAACACTGATTAATTTATCGCGGACCGTTCTCCACTGCGGTCCGACCTGAGACAATCTCTGTATCGCTACTGTCCGCCATCGATCATGCAAAAGAGCTTCTCCGACCTTGAATACGCCGCCAAGAAGAAGCTGACGCGGCGCGACCGTTTCCTGGCCGAGATCGACAGCGTGACGCCGTGGGGCATGCTGCACAAACTGATCGGGCCGTTCTATCCGAAGGTCGAAGGGGCCGGTCGGCCACCGATTGGGCTGGCGCGCATGCTGCGCATGTACGTGAACGAACACGACCAACATATGTGAGCTTTCGATAAACGTCGTCATCATTGTACAAGTCAAATGTGCTGACAGGCTTGAACCATAACGGTACGCGGTAGGGATGGCCTCTGTGAGCTGGGCCATCGTGGACAGGACACCGCCGGCGGATAGGAAGGGTCCGACTCGCTCTGAAATTCAGGCGGAACAGGGTAAGCCCGTAGTGCTGCCGGCAACGGCAAGTGAACCGCGAGGGACGCTGTTGGTGCTGCGGGTATAGGAATGCGGAAAAATCGAAAGCCACTCTGTAATAGTGTAGATACCGGCTGAAACATCGCTGGACGCAAAAGCGAGCAGACTTCCGTGCGGTCATTTTTGGCGAGAGAATTTGGCAAATCGTTATATGAAGGAAAGCAGATGACGGCATGTGATGCTGGTGCGCCTTAACAACTAAAGTTCCCTAACGATATATCGCTTCAGGCAGCGATGCGCTTCCTTGCTGGACATGCCTTCAACCGTTCGCCGTTCAACATACGCACGGGTTTTTCGCGGCTCGCTTCTCACCCTGACCATGCCGATGGTCATAACGCGTTATTGGACTATCTGCCCCCCCCAGCTCAAACGATGACGGATCGTTTTACCAGAAGATACGGGCAGCGGGCTCGCACTACACATAGCACTGATAATGCAATTAGCGTACCTTTATGAACCTAAATCATCGCCGCCACCTATGGCCTGGACTTTTCCGATTACGCGCCCATCAAGCGGGCCGACCTGATCGCGCTGGCCACGGAAAAGCGCGACCTGATGCCGCACTCGGCCGAGCGCTGGGCTTACCTTGACGGCATCGCCCCCTTGCCCGGTATAATCGAGGCCATGGGTCCGGCCGAAGCCAAGCAGCGCTTCCTGCAGGCGTTTGCCCGGTTGGGCGGCCTCGGGGTCGCCGCATGAATGCTTGCCCCCAGCCGCACGAACGGGCGCTAAGCCCCGGTTTTTGCACGGCTTTTTTAGATATCCACAGCAACTGTGGATAAAGTTGTTGATAAGCCCCTCTTGACAAGCCGCAACACCAGTATTGATGCGGGTTTCAACAATTTGCTGATTTCACAGGCAATTTTTTACCCCAATGAAATCAATGACTTGCAATCAGGAGTTTGCGCTAGAACAAACTTACTCGACCACCATGAAAATATATTTTCTGTGCATTGGCAATCCCCGGTCCAGGCCGTCTTGCTTGAACAGCATTGTTTTGACAAACCCCGCAGACTGGCATAGTGTGGAGTAGCGACGACGATCAACGGTGGATAAACGCATGAATATGGATAGCGATAATTCCGCCAAGGGGGCGGACGAACCCGACTGGCTGGTCGACGAACCGCTGGAACGGGCAGAAGCGGCGGCGGAACCCGCCAACGCGGCGCCTTGGCGCGTGCTGATCGTCGATGACGATGTCGACGTGCATGTGGTGACCAAGTTCGCCCTCAGCCAGGCCAGCTTCCAGGGCCGCCGGCTGAGCTTTTTGCACGCGTATTCTGGCGCCGAGGCGCTGGCCTTGCTGCGCGGCACACAAGATATCGCCGTGGTGCTGCTCGATGTCATCATGGAAACCCAGGATGCCGGCCTGCAAGTGGCGCGCCAGGTGCGCGAAGACTTGCACAACAGCGCCGTGCGCATCATCCTGCGCACGGGCCAGCCCGGCCAGGCGCTGGAACACCGCATCATCATCGACTACGACATCAACGATTTCTGGTGCAAGACCGACCTCACCACGCGCAAGTTGTTTACCACCGTGATCGCCTCGCTGCGCACCTACGCCACCTTGCGCGAAGCGCAGCAACAGGTCGCCGAACTGGCCGCCGCCCTGGCCCAGTGCGGCGACACGCCAGCGGCGCCGGCCGGCGGCACGCCCTGACCCTGCGCCACTACTTTCAGTCATAAAAACAAGAGCACTGGATAGGCATACAGGCTTGCGGCATGCCCCATTCCGGCCCATCTTGCCCGCCGATTGCATGGGCTGAGCGGCGTCAATTTCCTAAGTGGCGGATTGTTAAGCGCTTTTTCAGATATCCACACGGACTGTGGATATCTTTGTGGATAAGCGCCTATTGACAGCCCTCAAAGCCACAGCCCGTGCGGCTTTCAATAAACTGCTCAATCAAACAGCAAAAATAAAACTCATTAAAATCAAGCACTTAGAAACTCACACATAATCACAAGAAAATTATTTCGCCAATTTCGTTAACTCATCATTTGTGCATAACTGAGCCGTAATGATCAATCCGACAACAACGGATCGCGGCCGCCGGCAACACAGTTGCCGTGCGGATACTCAATGCACGGTCTGCCGGCGCTGCTCCGGGTGCAGCAGCACGCGCTCGATCAGTTCCGGGGCGACATTGTATGACTTCAGGTATTCCAGTGCGCACAAGGTACTGAAGGCCGCCTGCACGGCGATGCCCAGATTGACGATATCGCACATCTTCTGGTCGACCCGGGCATGCGGCACCACGGTTTTGACGGGCATATGCAGCGTTTCTGTGGATTGAGGCATGATGGACAACTCCTGCGAAGGGGACGGAGGGGGGAGACGGCGTAGCGGTGCGAACCGCGACAGCGCGGACAGGGACAGCGATCATGGTGCCGATAAAAGTATTGCCGATAAACTCTCGATGTCAATGGCAGGGAAACATGAGCCACGGTTTTTTTCTTCCAGGCACAACCGCAGCCGAAAGCGATGGACAAGCCCGAGCGGCCACGGCGATAATCAGCCATGCCTGCCCCTGCCACCACCCAGCCCGACCTCCCCCGCCCCCAGCCCGCCTCGCTTGCCGACCTGTTCTTCTCGTTCACCTGGCTGGCCCTGCAAGGCTTCGGCGGCGTGCTGGCCGTGATCCAGCGCGAGATGGTCGAGCGCAAGCGCTGGCTGACGCAGGAGGAATTCCTGGAAGACTGGGCCGTGGCGCAAATCATGCCCGGCCCAAATGTCGTCAACCTGTCCCTGATGGTGGGCGGACGCTATTTCGGCTTGAAAGGCGCGCTGACGGCGCTGGCCGGCATGCTGGCCGTGCCCCTCGTCATCGTGCTCGTGCTGGGCGTGCTGTACACGCGCTTCGGCGACAATCCGCAGATGGCGGGCGCCCTGCGCGGCATGGCGGCCGTCTCGGCCGGCATGATCGCCGCCACGGGCGTGAAACTGGCGACCGCGCTGGTCAGGCATCCGCTGCCCCTGTGGCTGACCTTGTCCATCACCGTGCTGGGCGTGCTGATGGTGGCGATCTTCCGCTGGCCCCTGCTGTACATCCTGCTGGGCCTGGGCGGCATCGGCTGCCTGCTCACGTATCGAAAGCTGTCCGCATGACGCCGCCCCTGCAACTGGTGCTGAGCGCGGGCGACTGGCTGAACCTGTTCGGCCATTACCTGATGCTGTCGCTGATGTCGATCGGCGGCGCCATTTCCACCACGTCCGAAATGCACCGTTTCCTCGTCGAGCAGCATGGCTGGCTGACGCAGGCGCAATTCAACGAGTCGATCGCCATCGCCCAGGCCGCACCCGGCCCGAACGTGCTGTTCGTCGCCCTGATGGGCTGGAACGTGGGCATGAACGCGGGCAGCTACACGGCCGCCTGGCTTGGCGTGTTCATCACGATGGTGGGCATCATGCTGCCCAGCACCACCCTCACCTACGTGGCAGCCCAGTGGGGCTACCGCAACCGCGACCTGCGCCCCGTGCGCGCCTTCAAGCAAGGCATGGCGCCCATCGTCGTCGCCCTCTTGATTTCCACGGGCATGATTTTGGGCGGCGCCAACCACCAATGGCGCACCGACTGGCCCCTGTGGACCCTGTCCATCGTGGCTGGCCTCATCATCTGGCGCACGAAGATCCATTTATTGTGGCTGCTGGCGGCCGGCGCCGTGCTGGGGTGGCTGCAACTGGTGTAGTTGCTACACCGCCAGGTGCCGCTTCACCTCCTCGCCATCCATCTGTTCTGCCAGTCCGCTGGCCACGACACTGCCGCGCGACAGGACGATGAATTCGTCGGCCAGTTCGCGGGCGAAATCGAAATACTGTTCGCACAGCACGATGGCCATGTCGCCGCGCTGTTTCAGCAAGGAAATGACCCTGCCGATATCCTTGATGACGGACGGCTGGATGCCCTCCGTCGGCTCGTCGAAGATGATCAGCTGCGGCTCAGCCAGCAGGGCGCGGGCGATGGCCAACTGCTGCTGTTGCCCGCCAGACAAATCGCCGCCGCGCCGCTGCAGCATCTCTTTCAATACCGGAAACAGTTCATACACGTGGGGATCGATGCGCGCAGCTTGCCTGCCCCGCTTCACCGCCATGCCCATCAGCAAGTTTTCCTCAACCGTCAGGCGCGCAAAGATGTCGCGCCCCTGCGGCACGTAAGCGATGCCCAGCTTGGCGCGCGCATGCGGCGCCAGCTTCGTGATGTCGCGCCCGTGGAACAGCACCTGGCCCTGCGCCACGGGCAGCACGCCCATCAGGCATTTCAGCAAGGTCGTCTTGCCCACGCCATTCCTGCCCAGCAAGGCCAGGCACTCGCCCTTGCGCGCCGACAGGTTGATGCCGCGCAAGGTGTGCGAGGAACCGTAGTATTGATTTAACTGTTGCACTTCCAACATAGTCTGCGATCTCCCCTATTACCTTCCCAGATAGACTTCGATGACCCGCTCGTCGGCTTGCACCTCGTCCATGCGGCCCTGCGCCAGCACGGATCCCTCGTGCAGCACGGTGACGATGCCTTGCCGGGCGATTTCCGTCACAAAGCCCATGTCGTGCTCGACCACCATGATCGAATGTTTGCCCCGTAATTCATTGAGCAATTCCGCCGTGCGCGCCGTTTCCGCATCCGACATGCCGGCCACCGGTTCATCCAATAAAATCAGCTGCGGCTCCTGCATCAGCAGCATGCCGATTTCCAGCCACTGTTTTTGCCCGTGCGACAGCAAACCGGCCGGCCGCGCTTCGTGGCCGTTGAGGCGGATCAAGCGCAATACCGCTTCGATCTTGCCTGCCTGCTCGGACGTGAGGCGCGCAAACAGGGTGGGTGCCACGCGCTTGTCCATCTTCATCGCCAGTTCCAGGTTGTCGAACACCGTGTGCTGCTCGAACACGGTGGGACGCTGGAACTTGCGGCCGATGCCCGAGTGGGCGATCTGCGCTTCCGTCATGGTCGCCAGATTCATCGTTTGTCCGAACCAGGCCGTGCCGGACGTGGGCCGGGTCTTGCCCGTGATCACGTCCATCATCGTCGTCTTGCCCGCGCCATTCGGACCGATGATGCAGCGCAATTCGCCCACGGAAATATCGAGACTGAGCTTGTTGATGGCCTTGAAACCGTCGAACGACACGCTGATATCTTCCAGATACAAAATGGCGCCATGCGTCGTGTCGACGCCCTCGCCCTTCACGCGCGCATACGTGGGGCCCGCTTCGGCGCTGGCCATGCCGGGCAACATGCGGATACTCATGCGGCCTCCTCTGCCACGACGGCGGCTTTTTTACGTTTGAGCTTGCTCAATACGCCCAGCATGCCTTGCTGCATGAACAGGGTGACGACGATGAACAGCAAGCCCAGCGCGAACAGCCACAGTTCCGGCATGGCGGCCGTGAACCAGCTTTTCAAGCCGTTGACGGTGAAGGCGCCCAGAATCGGGCCGAGCAAGGTGCCGCGCCCGCCCACGGCCACCCACACGACCATCTCGATGGAGTTGGCCGGCGACATCTCGGACGGATTGATGATGCCCACTTGTGGCACGTACAGGGCGCCAGCGATGCCGCACAGCACGGCCGACAAGGTCCACACGAACAGCTTGAACCACAGCGGGTTGTAGCCGAGAAACATCAAGCGCGCCTCGCTGTCGCGCACGCCCTGCAGCACCCGGCCCAGCTTCGAGCGGACGATGGCGCGCGCGCCCACCAGGGCCGCCAGCAGGAAGGCCAGGGTCAGCAGGAACAGCACGGCCCGCGTGGCGGGCGCCGTGATGCTGTGGCCCAAGATCGTCTTGAAGTCCGTGAAACCGTTGTTGCCGCCAAAGCCAGTGTCATTGCGGAAGAACAAGAGCATGAAGGCATACGTCATCGCTTGCGTGATGATGGAAAAATACACGCCCTTGATGCGCGAGCGGAACGCAAAGTAACCGAACACGAAGGCGAGCACGCCCGGCACCAGCACGACGAGGGCCATGCAATACCAGAAATGTTCCGTGAAGGCCCAGTACCAGGGGTAGGTTTTCCAGTCGAGAAAGACCATGAAGTCGGGCAAGCTGCTGTGATACTGGCCCTGGTCGCCGATGGCGCGCATCAGATACATGCCGTGCGCATACGCGCCCAGGGCAAAGAATACGCCGTGGCCCAGGGACAATATGCCCGTGTAGCCCCAGACGAGGTCCAGCGCCAGCGCGGCCAGCGCGTAGCACATGAACTTGCCCACCAGCGCCACCGTGTAAGCGGACACGTGCAAGGCATGCCCTTCGGCAAACGCCAGGTTAAAAATCGGCAACAACGCCGCCAGTAATGTGCAGGCGGCAATCGCCAGCCAGACAGGCCGCGTGAACAGGCCAGGCTTGATTTGATGGGAGGTAATCATTCGACGCTGCGTCCCTTCATGGCAAACAGGCCCTGCGGCCGGCGCTGGATGAAAATGATGATGAATATCAAAATGGCGATCTTCGCCAGCACGGCGCCCGCCACCGGTTCGAGGAATTTATTGACTTCGCCCAGGCCCAGCGCGGCGATCACGGTGCCGGCCAGCTGGCCCACGCCGCCGAGCACCACCACCATGAAGGAATCGACGATGTAGCTTTGGCCCAGGTCCGGCCCCACATTGCCCAGCTGCGACAGGGCCACGCCGCCGAGCCCGGCGATGCCGGAGCCGAGGCCGAAGGTCAGCATGTCCACCTTGCCCGTGGCCACGCCCACGCAATCGGCCATGCGCCGGTTTTGCGTGACGGCCCGCACGAACAGTCCCAGTCGCGTCTTGTTCAAGATCAACCACACGGCCACCACCACAACGATGGCAAAAACGATGATGGCCAGGCGGTTGTACGGCAGCACGAGGCCGCCCAGCACGGTGACGCCGCCCGACATCCAGGCGGGATTGGCCACTTCCACGTTTTGCGCGCCAAAGATCGTGCGCACCGCCTGCATGAGGATCAGGCTGATGCCCCAGGTGGCCAGCAAGGTTTCCAGCGGCCGGCCATACAGCCAGCGGATCACCGTGCGTTCCAGCACTACGCCCACCAGGCCGGAGACGAAAAAAGCGGCAGGCAAGGCGGTCAGCAAATACCAGTCCTGCACGCCGGGCAGGAAGTTGCGGAAAAACAGCTGGCACAGATACGTCGTGTAAGCGCCTATCATCAGCAGTTCGCCATGCGCCATGTTGATGATGCCCATCAAGCCGAACGTGATGGCCAGGCCCAGGGCCGCCAGCAGCAGCACGCTGCCCAGCGAAATGCCGTAAAACACATTGCCGGCGAACTCCATGCGCGCCACTCGTCCCTTGATCTGGCGCATGGTCTCGATGGCGGCCAGTTGCACGGCCTCGTCCGGCTCTCCGGCCTTGCCATCTGGCCCTTTCTCCAGCATGGCTTGCAGCACGGGCAGCAGGCGCGCATCGCTGCTGCCGGCCAGCGCCTGCACGGCGGCCTTGCGCGTGGCGACATCGGGCGCATGCAGGTTGGCGCTGGCGATCAGCACCTGCAAAATCTGTGTAATTTCAGCATCGTTTTCCTGCGCCAGCGCCGCGCGGATCAAGGGAAGCTGCGCGGGATCAACCGCCTTTTGCAACGCTTGCGCGGCCGCCAGCCGTTCGGCCCGTTCCGGCGCCAGCAGTTTCAGCCCCGACAAGGCGCCTGCCACGGCCGAGCGCAAGCGGTTGTTGACCATCACGCCATCGATGCCGTCCGGCAGCGGCACATTCTTGCCGAGCGCCGGGTCAAGCGCCTGCTCGCCGTCGACGATATACACCTTGCCATCGGGCGTGGCATATAACGCGTCGTCCTGCAAGGCTTGCAGCACACGGGCGGCCTCGGGCGTGGCAAGGGCGGCGATCTGCGCGACGGCGGCGACCCTGGCGTCGGGATCGTCGCCGGCCAGCGGCTTGAGCAGGTCGGGAGGGATGGCAGCCTGCGCCATGGACGACAGGCACAGGCAGGCGAAGACCAGCAGCGATGTGAATAGCCTCATTGATATCCCGGGAAAGCGTTGATGGTCGGCGCCACCGGACGCATGGCCCGATGGCGCCGGCGTAGCTTTTACAGCTTTTGCTTGCCCTCATTGCCCTTGATAAACGGGCTCCACGGCTGGGCGCGTATTGCTTCCTTGGTTTTCCACACGACATTGAATTGCCCATCGGCCTTGATTTCGCCGATCATCACGGGCTTGTGCAAGTGGTGATTCGTGGCATCCATGGTCAGGGTAAAGCCCGATGGCGCCTTGACGCTCTGGCCCGCCATGGCGGCGATCACCTTGTCCGTCTCCGTCGATTTCGCCTTTTCCACGGCTTGCGCCCACATGTGGATGCCCACGTAGGTCGCTTCCATCGGGTCGTTCGTCACGACCGACCCCGCATTCGACAGCTTTTGCGCCACCGCATACGCCTTCCACTGCTTGATGAAGGCTGTATTCACGGGATTCTTGACGGATTCGAAATAATTCCAGGCCGCCAGATGACCGAGCAGCGGCTTGGTATCGATGCCGCGCAACTCTTCCTCGCCCACGGAAAACGCGACGACGGGCACGTCCGTGGCTTTCAAGCCTGCATTGCCCAGTTCCTTGTAGAACGGCACGTTGGAATCGCCATTGATGGTGGAAATGACGGCCGTCTTGCCGCCCGTGGAAAACTTCTTGATGTTGGCGACGATGGTTTGATAGTCGGCATGGCCGAACGGCGTGTAGACCTCGCTGATGTCGCTATCCTTGACACCTTTGCTTTTCAGGAAGGCGCGCAGGATCTTGTTGGTGGTGCGCGGATACACGTAATCCGTGCCCAGCAGCACAAAGCGCTTGGCGCCGCCGCCATCCTTGCTCATCAGGTATTCCACGGCGGGTATCGCCTGCTGGTTCGGCGCGGCGCCCGTATAGAACACATTCTTTTCCAGCTCCTCGCCCTCGTATTGCACCGGGTAAAACAGCAGGCTGTTGAGTTCCTTGAATACGGGCAACACCGACTTGCGCGACACGGACGTCCAGCAACCGAACACGACAGCCACTTTATCCTGCGCTACCAGCTGGCGCGCTTTTTCCGCAAACAAGGGCCAGTTCGACGCGGGATCGACGACGACGGCTTCCAGCTTCTTGCCCAGCACGCCGCCTTTGGCATTGATCTCGGCAATCGTCATCAGCGCCACATCCTTGAGCGACGTTTCGGAAATGGCCATGGTGCCCGACAGGGAGTGCAAAATGCCCACCTTGATCGTGTCGGCGGCCAGGGCTGCCTGCATATAAGTGGACGTGGCCAGGGCCAGTGCGCCGGCGGCGGCGGCTTTCAGGATGATGCGTCGTGACATGGGGACTCCTGTGATGGGTTCGTGGGGGTCGAGCTGGGCCTGCGATGTTGTTAAAGCAGAATGCATGCCAGGCACATTGCCCTGGAGTTGCGGGGACTGGGCGGCAAGGGTGGCGCGCGGCCCACCGTTTTGGTGCGGCAGCGCCACTTCCTGGGGAATCCGGGGGGGGGGGCCCTCTCCAGGAAAAACGGCGAGGAAATGCCAATAATGCAATTACCTAAAAAATAATTGAGCTTTCTTGATAAGCGCACTAAGATGTGACTCTCTTATGTCGCATTGCTTGGCGGCGTAAGTAAACTGAAATCAGCGTGGCACTTGCTTCTTTCCCTTTACTTAACTCACTTAGGTAGTTCACTCATGAAAAATATGATCGCGGGCGTGTGCGCCCTGTTGCTGTTGAGCGCATGTGCCACACCTACGGCCCCGGCGGGCGGCGTAAGCACGAGCCAGGTCAAGGTCGACGATGAAGGCAGTACGGGCAGCAATATCAAGAAACGTCCGAAAAAAGCGGCCGAAGTCGTGTCTGCCAACCCGGCGAACCGCAGCGCCTGATCAAGCCGCGCGGCAAGCATGTGACGCCGTTCCAGGGCCTGCCGCGCGCAGGCCCTGTTCACGTCTGCGGCGCGCGCCTAGCGCTTGATGCCGCGCAAACGGCGCCAGCCCTTGCGGCCCAGCGGGAACAGCAGCACGAAAGCGATCAGCCACGGCAGGATGTAGGCCATGGCCGTGATGGCGTTGGCCACGCCTTCCGACAGGTTTTCCGTGAAATTGCCCAGCGCGCGCTTGACGGGGCGCCAGAACGATTGCTTGCCTTCGGCGC
The DNA here is from genome assembly GCF_030587265.1 of Janthinobacterium sp. SUN137. Lineage (NCBI taxonomy): Bacteria > Pseudomonadati > Pseudomonadota > Betaproteobacteria > Burkholderiales > Oxalobacteraceae > Janthinobacterium > Janthinobacterium sp. SUN137. Next base: position 26,761 of record NZ_JAPWHZ010000001.1, read on the forward strand.
TGATGGCCACGTTCAACAAGTCCGTATCGATGCGCTGCATCAATAGCGCGTTGGCGGCCGTCGCCTGCTCCAGCTCCACTTGCACGGTGGCCAGCTCCTTGGTCACCTTGATGAGGGCATCGACGTTGGTGCCCGAGCGCTTTTCCAGGTCTTGCAGCTGCGCCTGGTATTGCTTGAGCATTTCCAGGCGTTTCTTGCTGTCGAGCACCGGACGGCCCAGGTCTTCCACCTTGGTGCCCTGGCTGGTGACGTCGCCTTCGGCCGCGACCAGCGCGACCAGCTTCTTGATGCCGGCCGGCTTGGCGCGCATGCTGATGCGCGCATGCACGTAGCGGCCGCTGTCGACGCTGGAATCGAGCAGCAGACAGCCGTTTTCCGTATCGGCCTTGCAGGCGGCGACCACTTTTTCATACAGGGGACGCACTTGCGCTTCGTGCGTATCGACGCTGACATTATGCTCATAGGCAAGAAACTCGCTGCCCTTTTCCTTGCCATCGAGACGCGCGGCGCTCGATTGCCCGCCGCTCTCGCCCTTGCTGCCGCAGCCGGCCAGCAGCAACAGTCCAAACAGGCATATGGATATTTTTTTCATGATTTCTTTCTTTGGATTATTTTTGCAGCGGCAACAATTCGATATCGGGCAAGTGCGCCGCCACATCCTGCACGGTCGCATGGCAAGTCAAGGACGCCACCACCTGCGGCAACGGTTCCGGCCAGATTTCCGGCAAGTCGCGCTCTTCGGGCGCCAGCACGGGAAAGGCCAGCTGTTCCCGTGGCGGCGTGAAGGCGGCAGCGACGCCGGGCTTGTTGCCGCGCGCATCGATGCGGTACCAGCCAAACTCTTGCAGATACACGGCATTCAAGCCATGCAGGCAGAACGGCGGCCCCACCTCGCCCACGGCCAGGCGCTGGTAGCACAGGCCGGCAGGAATGCCGTTGGCGCGCAGCAGCGCGGCCAGCAGATGGCTCTTCGCATAGCAGTAGCCCGTGCCATGCTGCAAGACGTCGGACGCGCGGCAGGTGACGGGATTGCGCCGGTAGTCCCAGCTGTGGGCGACCTCGTCGCGCACGAAGGCCAAGCAGCGGGCCGCGATCGCGGCGTCGCCCACCGCGCCCTCCGCCAGTGCGGTCGCCCTGGCGCGCACGGCCGGATGGTCGCTGTCGATGTAAGTGCTGCTGGCTAAGTACAGGGAAAAGTCGGTAGACATGGCATCGAGGTCATGCAAAAAGATAATGCGCGATTCTAGTCGAAGCGGCACGAAATCGAACGTTTCCTTGCGCAGGAACAAAGAAAATCCACGCTTCGGCCTGCCTGCCTGGGGGGCGGCGACTTTGGCGGCGGCCCGGTAGCTGGTATCATGCGGGCAAACGCAGCCGGCCCTGTTGGCCCCGCACATGGCACTACCTTGCGAAGCGGCCCCCGCCGCCGACGCCTCCCTACAGATCAGAGAAACGAGTTCCCTATGAGCACTTCATCGTCCCACCCATCGTTCTGGCGCCGAGTCCCGCTGGCTTTCGGCGCCTTCTTCAGCACCTTGTCGGACGCCGCCTATGCGGCCCGCGTGGAAAAGCTGTCCTTGCCCGAAGCCGCCCCGGTGGCGCCAGTGGCCCCGGCTCCGGCGCCCGCCCCCGTGCCGACGCCGGCCGCCGCGCCCGTCATTTTGAAGGAAGCCACGCCCGATGCCGCCCTGCAATTGCTGGCCTTGCTGCAACGCGAAGCGCGATTAATCGACTTTACCCAGGAAAACCTGGGCAGCCATGCCGATGCCGACATCGGCGCGGCCGCCCGCGTCGTACATGAAGGCTGCGCCAAGGTCATGCGCGAATACTTCACCATCGAGGCCGTGCGCCAGGAAGCCGAAGGCAGCCGCATCGTGCTGCAGGAAGGTTTTGATTCCGCGCAAGTACGCCTGACGGGCAACGTGGTCGGTTCCGCGCCGTTCACGGGCACCCTCAGCCACCGCGGCTGGCGCGCATCCAGCGTGCGCCTGCCGAAACTGAGCGAGCAGCACGACGCCGCCATCCTGGCGCCAGCCGAGGTGGAACTGTGAACGATCAAGCCAATCCAAGCCCGCGCTACGCCATCGGCATCGACCTGGGCACTACCCACAGCGCCCTGTCGTATGTAAACCTGGTCGAGAGCGACGGCGAGCAATCGAGCCACGGCGTGCTGAAAGTGCCGCAGCTGTCGGCGCCGGGCACCGTCGAAGAATTGTCGCTGCTGCCGTCGTTCGTCTACCTGCCGCACGCCGATGAAGTGGCGGCGGGCGACCTGGCCCTGCCCTGGGTCACCGAGGAGGCGGAAGCGCCGTTCGTCGTCGGCGAAATGGCCCGCAGCCGCGGCGCCACCACGCCGATCCGTCTGGTGTCGAGCGCGAAAAGCTGGCTGTGCCACCCGGGCGTGGACCGCCGCGCGGCGATCCTGCCGAACGATGCGCCGGCGGAAGTCGCGCGCATTTCGCCCATCACGGCCGCCACGCGCTACCTGACGCATTTGCGCCAGGCCTGGGACAACGCCCACCCGCAAGCACCGTTCGCGCAGCAGGAAATCACCGTCACCATCCCCGCCTCGTTCGATCCGGCCGCGCGCGAACTGACGATGGAAGCGGCGCAGGCAGCCGGCTACGCTTCGCTGACCCTGCTGGAAGAGCCGCAGGCGGCCCTGTACAGCTGGATACAGACCAGCGAAGGCCGCTGGCGCAAGGAAGTCAAGCCGGGCGACATCATCCTGGTCGTCGACGTGGGCGGCGGCACCAGCGACTTTTCGCTGATCGCCGTGCTGGAACGCGACGGCGTGCTGGAACCGCACCGCGTGGCCGTCGGCGAACACATCCTGCTGGGCGGCGACAATATGGACTTGGCGCTGGCCCACCTGGTGGCCCGCAAGCTGGCCGCCAACGGCACCCAGTTGGACGCCTGGCAGATGCGCGCGCTCACTTATGGCTGCCGCAGCGCCAAGGAAAGCCTGCTGGCCGACAGCGGCCTGGAAACGGCGCCCATCGTCGTGCCGAGCCGCGGCTCGAAACTGATCGGCGGCTCCATCCGCACGGAACTGACGCGCGCGGAAGTGTCCACCTTCATCCTCGACGGCTTCTTCCCGCAAGTGGAAGCGTCGAGCCGTCCTGCCGTGCGCACGCGCGCCGGCCTGACGCAACTGGGCTTGCCGTATGCGCAGGACGCGGCCATCACGCGCCACCTGGCCGCCTTCCTGGGCCGGCAAGTGGCGGCCACCAGCGAACTGGAAGGCTTTGCGGGCCGCCAGTCGGCCGACGCCAGCTTCTTGCACCCGACGGCCGTGCTGTTCAACGGCGGCGTCTTCAAGTCCGACCTGCTGGTGCAGCGCATCATGGCCACCGTCAACGACTGGCTGTATATGGAAGGCGCGGAACCGGCGCGCATGCTGGCCGGGGCCGACCTGGACCTGGCCGTGGCGCGTGGCGCCGCCTACTACAGCTACGTGCGGCGCGGCCATGGTGTGCGCATCCGCGGCGGCACGGCCAGCTCCTTCTATGTCGCCATCGAATCGGCCATGCCCGCCATCCCCGGCATGGAACCGCCGATCCAGGCCCTGTGCGTGGCGCCGTTCGGCATGGAAGAAGGCAGCGAATTGGAATTGCCGGGCCAGCAATTCGGCCTGGTGGTGGGCGAACCCGTGCACTTCCGCTTCTTCGCCTCGTCCACGCGCCGCAACGACCAGATCGGCGACTTGCTCGATTTCTGGGGTCCCGACGAATTGCAGGAACTGAGCGAAATCCAGGCCACCTTGTCCGCCGAAGGCCGATCGGCCGGCGACGTGGTGCAGGTGACACTGCACGCCCGCGTGACGGAAGCGGGCACCCTGGAACTGCTGGCCGTTTCCCCTGACGGCGCCGAGCGCTGGAAAGTGGAATTCGACGTGCGCGGCACGCCGCAGCAATAGGCATGCGCAGCGCTGTGGGCAAGCCGGCCTTCCTGGTCGGCATCGACCTGGGCACCACCAACACGGTGGTCGCGTATGCGGCGGCTGGCGATGCGCCGGCAGGAATAAACCTGTTCGCCATCGAGCAGCTGGTCGCTCCCGGCGAAGTGGGCGCACGCCCCCTGCTGCCTTCCTTGCGCTACCATCCCGCCGCCGGCGAACTGGCGGCGGGCGACTTGACGCTGCCGTGGCCGCAGCAGGACGTGGCCGGCGTCGAGCATGCCGTTCTGGGCGCGCTGGCGCGCCAGCTGGGCGCCCAGGTGCCGGGCCGGTTAGTGGCCAGCGCGAAGAGCTGGCTGTCGCACGCGAACGTGGACCGCCAGGCGCCCATCCTGCCGTGGGGCGCCGAGGCCGACGTGGCCAAGGTGTCGCCCGTGGCGGCCAGCGCCAGCTACCTGGCCTACGTGCACGCCGCGTGGAACCACCGCTTTCCCGACGCTCCTTTGGCGCAGCAGGAACTGGTGCTGACCATCCCCGCCTCGTTCGACGAGGGTGCGCGCGCACTCACCCTGGAAGCGGCCCGCATGGCGGGCTTGCCCGCGCTACGCCTGGTGGAAGAACCGCAGGCGGCCTTCTATGATTTCCTGCAGCGCCGGCGCGCCACCCTGCGCGCAGACTTGGCCGACACGCGCCGCATTTTAGTCTGCGACGTGGGCGGCGGTACCAGCGATTTCAGCCTGATCGACGTGGCCTTCGATGACGACGGCGAACCGCAGCTCACGCGCAGCAGCGTAGGCAACCATTTGATACTCGGCGGCGACAATATGGACCTGGCGCTGGCCCATCTGGTGGAAGCGCGCCTGGCCGCCGGCCAGGAAGGCGGCATGAAGCTGTCCGCCGCGCGCCTGTCGCAGCTGATGGAGCGCTGCCGCGCCGCCAAGGAGCTGCTGCTGTCCGCTGACGCGCCGGAGAAAACCACCGTCACCTTGCTGGGCGCCGGTTCGCGCCTGATTGGCGGCAGCCGTTCCGTCGACGTCACGCGCGAGGAAGTGGCGGCCATGGTGGTCGACGGCTTCTTCCCGAAGGTGGAGCTGGGCGACACGGCGAAAAAAGGCCGCGCCGGCATCGTCGAATTCGGCCTGCCGTATGCGCAGGACGCGGCCATCACGCGCCACCTGGCCAGTTTTCTGCAGCAGCATACCGGCGCACTGCCCGATACCCTGCTGCTGAATGGCGGCGTGTTCCGCGCCGACGCATTGGCGCGCCGCCTGGCCGACACCCTGGCGCATTGGCGCGGACAGCCGCTGGCCATCCTGCACAACGACAATCCCGACGTGGCCGTGGCCCGTGGCGCCGTCGCCTACGCGCTGGCCCGGCGCGGCCAGGCGCCGCGCATCGGCGGCGGTTCGCCGCGCAGCTATTTCCTCGTGCTGGGCGAGGCGGGCAAGGACCACCGCGCCGTCTGCATCCTGCCCCGCGGCAGCGCCAGCGGCGAGGAAATCCGCCTGACGGAGCGCCTGTTCGCCTTGCGCCTGGGCCGGCCCGTGCGCTTCCACCTGGCCACGTCCCTCTTTGAGGCGGGCACGCCGCCGCAGCTGGGCGAGATCGTCGACCTGGACGACGGCGAGTATTTGCGCCTGCCGCCGCTGGCCAGCGTGCTGCACGCCAAAGACGGCGGTAATGACAAACGCGACATCACCGTGCAGCTGGCCACCGTGATGACGGAAGTGGGTACGCTGGAAGTGCATTGCGTGGCCGCAGCCGATGCCAGTGCGCGCTGGCTGCTGGAATTCCAGCTGCGCGCTGGCAAGGAAGAGCAAGGCGGTGGCGAGGCTCAAGCCGTGTCGCCGCGCATGAAGGAAGCCATCGAGAAGATCGAGCGCATTTTCGGCGGCAAGGCGCAAAAGGTCGACGTCAAGGAAGTACGCCAGTTGCGCCAGCACCTGGAACGGGGGCTGGGCGGGCGCGAAAGCTGGGATACGCCGCTGTTGCGCCAGCTGTTCGACGCCCTCCTGCTGCGCGCCCGCGGCCGGCGCCGCTCCGCCGAGCATGAGCGGGTCTGGCTGAATCTGGCCGGCTACTGCCTGCGTCCCGGCTACGGCGATGCGCTGGACCCGTGGCGCATCGAGCAGCTGTGGGCGATGTTCGACACGGGCGTGCAGCACCACAAGGATAGCCAGGTGCGCGCCGAATGGTGGACCCTGTGGCGCCGGGTGGCCGGCGGCTTGAACACGGAGCAGCAATTGCGCCTGCTCGACGACTTCGCCTTCAACCTGCAAGCCGATGCGGCCCAGCGTGGCAGCCGCCCCGTCACCCTCGTGAACGGCAGCGACGACGACATGCTGCGCCTGGGCGCCTCGCTGGAGCGCATCCCCGGCGCCTACAAGGCCGAAGTGGGCGCCTGGCTGATCAAGCGGCTGGAGAAAGCCGGCAAGAAGGGGGAAACGGCGGACACGAACACCCTGTGGGCGCTGGCCAGGGTCGGCGCGCGCCAGCCCTTCCACGGCAGCGCGCACGAAGTGGTCGACAGCGCCACCGTGGCCGACTGGTTGCAGGTGCTGCTGGCGCTGGACTGGAAAAAGGTGGAACCGGCCGCTTTCGCCGCCACCCACCTGGCGCGCATGACGGGCGACCGCTCGCGCGACATCGCCGACGATTTACGGGCCACCATCCTCGCCCGTCTGAAAGCCGTGGGCGCCCCGCCCCTGTGGCAAGCGATGGTCAGCGAAGTGACGCAGCTGGACGAAGCGAACACGAAACGCATGCTGGGCGAGGCGCTGCCGCCGGGGTTGAAGCTGATCAATTAATCAACTGCCATCTCGCTACACCAGCGCCACCACCAGCAACACCACCGCCAGCGGCGCCTGCACCAGCACGATGCCGGGATGCGTGCGGCGCAGCTGGGCCCACACGGACAGGCCCGGCACTTCCTCGTGCGGGTGGTGGGCTTCGTCGCGCAGCGACATCGCGTGCAGGAACATGCCGGCGATCAGGGGGCCGGGATTGACCCACCAGCCCTGCTCCAGCAAGCCGCGCGACAGGTAGATGGCCAGTGCGCCGATGGCAAACGGCGAAGCCCACACCAGCGCCAGCATCAGGCGGATGCCATAGAATTCCGCCAGGGTGCCCATGCGGTGCAGGCGGCTGAAATCGTGGTCTTCCATGCGCTTGTCGATGGCCAGTTCGGCGCGGCCGTACAGGGTCCACAGGCCGCCGAACAGGCAGCCCAGCAGCACGCCGATGACGATATCGGCTACGAACACCGCATATTTATTGACGTCGGCCGTGCCGATGCCCAGCGACGTGTGGGCGGCCGCATGCAGGTGCAGGCCGGCCTGCTCGCCTTCGGCCGTCGTATAGCGGTCGCGCACGTCATACGTGCTGCCGATATACACGACGTTCTTGCGCAACGCCCCGGCATCCACGCCGGCCTGGCCTTCGATCAGCTTGACGCGCGTGCGCGTGGGGTTCAGGAATGCCGGCGCCACGGCGGCCGGGTGAAACGGCGCGGTGACGGCGTTCTGTTCGGCCGCCGCCTCGGCGTCGCCGCGGATGACGGGTTCGAACGCCCAGCGCGCCAATTCCTTTTCGCTGCCCGTGCGCCGCGCCAGCTGGCACACGCGGCCGGCCAGCGCCAGCCCTTGCTTTTGCTCGGACAGGACGGCCGGCATGGGCTGCTTCTGCTCCTGTTCATCGGCGCCATGCGCCAACTCGAAGGCCACGGCCGCCAGTACGGGACTTTTCAGCTCGATGCGCGTGACGGCGCCCATGCGTTCGCGGATTTGTGGGCTGGCAAAGTGGATGCCGGCCGCGCAGCGCGCGCGTATCCACGGCAGGTTCGCATTCCGGTCTGATTGCTCGGGCAGGATCAGCACCAGTTGCCGGCCATCGGCGGCCAGCCGGTCGAGCAGGCGGTCCAGCGGCCGCTCTCCCGCCTTGTGCTGTTCGTACACGGCCGGCGCCAGGTCCAGGTCGATGGCCAGCACCCTGCTGCCGCGCGCAGCGGCACCGGCGATCAATTGCTCCAGGCGCGTGCGTTCCAGCGGTTCACGCTCGTCGAAGACCTGTTCGAACGCGGGCTGGTCGATTTCGATGATGCCGGGCCGGTAGACGGCGCCCGGGTCCTTGCCCCGGTCCAGCAACTGCTCCTGCGCCGCGCTGGCGCGCAGCATGGCCGCATCGAGCCATTCGAGCACGTGAAAACCTTCCAGCGCCAGCATCAGCGCGGCGATCAGGCTGGCGCCGATCACGTGGTGCAGCAAGTGCGTGCCCGTCAGCTTGAAGGCCGAGCCCAGCTGGGCGACCGGCCACAGCAGACGCCGCCAGAGCGGCGGGTGCGGTTGATCCGGCTGGCTGGTTTCCACGGTGCCTGCTCCTTGCGCGCAACGAATAAATTATCACCCAGGCAACAAGTGGTAACGAAAGGACAGTATATTGCAGTTGTGCCCGTTTCGCCGCACGGCTGGCAAGGGTCAGCCTGGCACCCTACTTCGGCTTGGCCAGCAGCAGCTTGCCCAGCGCTTCGAAGGCCGGCGTGGTGGTCGGGTCATTGGCCGCATTGGCCGCCGTCGGCGTCGAGGCGAAGCGCACGATCACCATTTCCGCCTTCGGGTCGACGTAGATGCGCTGACCATACACGCCGCGCGCCATGTAGGCGCCATGGTCGTTATGCGTGACCCACCACATGTCGCGGTAGCTCCAGCCCTTGAGCAAATCGTAGCCGCCCTTGGCGAACAGCTGCTTGTCGCCGCCGCGGCGGATATCCGCGACAGCCGCGCGGGGGATGATTTGCTGGCCGTTGTAGCGGCCATCGTTGCGCAGCATTTCGCCGAAGCGGGCCAGGTCGCGCAAGCCCGCGCTCAAGCCGCCGCCGGCAAACGGCGTGCCCGTCGAATCGACGCTCATGTAGGCATCCTGTTCAGCGCCCAGCTTCTGCCAGATATGTTCGGACAGGTACGCGTTGACGTTCTGCCCCGTGACGCGGGCGATGATCCAGCCCAGCACGTCGGAGTTCACCGTGCGGTAGCCGAACGCCTCGCCATGCCGGCCCTCGTGCCGCACCGTTTGCAAATACTCGAAATAGCTGCGCGGCCCCGTGTAATCCTTCGGCTTGGGCAGCGGATTGCCGGCCGCCGCGTGCTGCCACACTTCCGCTGTCGGGTCGGCGTAATCTTCGCTGAATTTCAGGCCCGTGGTCATGTCGAGCACTTGGCGCACGGTGGCGTCGCCAAACGCGGACTTGGCCAGTTCCGGCACATACTCGGCCACTTTCTTGTTCGGATCGAGCTTGCCTTCAGCCACCAGTGCCGCGCCGATGGTGCCCATCACGGACTTCGTCACGGACATGGCGCCATGCTGGCCGCTGTCCTTCAGCACGCCGAAATAGCGCTCATACACGATGCGGCCCCGGTGCAGCACGACGATGCCGTCCGTGTAGTTGGCGCCCAGCGACTGCTCCCAGGTCATCGTTTCCGTCGCCCCCAGGGGCGTGAAGCGCAGGCTGTCGATATCCGTGCGCAGCGCGCGCGGCAAGGGCACGGGCGCTTTCAAGCCGCGCGCCACCTCCACCGTCGGCATCAGCTGGCGGAAATGCGACACGCTCCAGCGCAACTGCGGGAAGGTGAAATAGCTGCCATCGTCGAAGCGGATGATTTTATCGGCCGGCGGCGGCGCGCCCACCATCCATTGCAAGGTGGCCGGGTCGCTGGCGGCGGCCGACAGCGGCGCCGTCGCTTCTGCCGCATGGGCGCCGGCGGCCAGCGCCAGGCAGGCTGCGGCCAGGGCCAGGCGTTTCATGCTGGGGAAATTGTTCATGTGATGCTCTCCTTGATAGACAAAATACTTAATAGACCCATACGACGTTGGCCAGCCAGCCCGTCCACGTCCTGGCCTGGCCATTCACCAGCTGGTTGACGCCCGACTGCGCGAACGAGGCGCTGAAGCCCAGGGTCAGGTAGGTATTCGGGTTCACCACGCGCACATACTTGACGAAGACATCGTTCGCCAGCATCGGACGCAACACGCCGGCGATCACCACGGGCGCGTCGCCCGGCACGTCGAGGCGCGTGGCCTGGCCGAACTGCAGCGGGCTGCCCATCTGGTTGGCCCGTACCTGGGCCAGGTAGGCGGTCACGGTATCTTTCGGCGTCGGGTGCAGCTCGATGGTAGCCTGCAGCGCATTCACGTTGGCATTGACGAAGACCCAGGTCGCCTTGCTGCCAGAAGCCCAGGCGCCCGGCGTGCCTTCGAAAAACAGCGGGTCGAAGCGCTCGTTGCGCGCCGTGCGCGGATCGTCGCCTGAAAAACTCTGGTAGCCAAGCGTGAACTTCGGCGTCCAGGCCACGTCGGGCAGCGAAAAGCCCCCTTCCGTGCGCCAGCCCCAGGCCCGCATCGGCTCGCGCGTATTCCATTCGCGCGCTGCGTCGACGCCGAACCAGCCTTTCGGCAGCACGGTGGGCAATACGGGAACGCGCGCATAGCCATACACGAACTGCAAGTCCTTGCGGCCTTCGGGCACGGCCAGCGGCGCGCCGATGCCGCCTGGCGCCGCCTGCGGATACGCGGCATGCGAACGGGGCACCTTGCCATATGCAATGCCGGCCTTGCGGTCGTTCGCGGGCGCGTAGCTGAAATCAACGCCGACGACGCGCGTGCCCGAATCGTTGTCGGGGTTTTCATTCGGGTCGAGATAAAACGCCTGGGCGCTGAACGCATCCTGGCTTATTTTCGCCACCACGGAATTCTGGAAAGCCTTGCGCGGCCCCAGTTTCAGCGCGCCACGGTCAAAGCCGTTCGAGCCGCCATTGGCGATCAGCATGCCGGTGCCCAGCGTGAAATTTTGCGCGCCGGCCGACAAGTCGAGCATGGCGCGCGTGCCGCCGAGCGGCATGCGGATGCCAGCGACGAATTCCTCGATCGAGATGCGGCCCGTATCGCCGGCGCCGAATGGATCATGGCGCGCTGTGCCGGAGCCGACGGCGGACACGCGCGCACACAGCTGCTTGCCGTCGCCCAGATTGCGCTTGAAGCCAAGGGCCGGCTTGACATAGAACTCGTACCAATAGGGGTTGAATTCGAAGCCGGGATTACGCGCGGGCGCATTCGACAGCTTCCAGAACAAGTTGTTTTCGCCGGCCACCTGCACGCCCGCTTCCACGGAGCGCGTCACTTGCCAGTCGGCGCCGATGGCCGGTTCGACGGCGGCGCGCCGGGCCACTTCCTTTTCCAGGCTGCTCTGGCCATCGGGATCGAGCTGGCCGGCGGCACCGCAGGAGGCGCTCGCTCCCAGCAAGGCCAGCACCATCGTTCTGCGTGCCAGGAACATCGCTTGCATTGCCATAGATATCCCTTGCGCTGGCTGACTGTCAATTTGAGCGAATGTTATCAGAGATGCTCTTTTTTATTGTTGTAAAGCATCCTATTGTGCGGCGCGGCTGTGGTGAGACGAACGTCTCACGGCAGTCCCATGCTGCAATGCGGCATGCATGTGCCAGCGCTTCGTGCTAAAAACGGGCATACCATAAAAAATACCGAGACACCGGAGAGCGCCATGCCCTACGTCCGCCAGACCAGCCATATCGACCGCGTGCGCGACCTGATCGCCGGCCGCATCGTCAATCCAGGGGCCGATACGGCCAGGCTGGCGTCGTCGTACCGGCGCTCGCTGGACGACTACCGGCTCGACCCCGCCTCCACCACGGGGCCGCGCATCCTGACGGGTGCCGAGCTGCGCACCATCCAGCAATCCGAAGAAAATTTTCTGCGCTCCACGGGCCAGTGCCTGCCGCGCCTGCACGCCATGGTGCGCGAAGCGGGCTACTGCGTCATCCTCGCCAATGCGCGCGGCGTGACGATCGACTACGTGGTCGACACGGACCAGCGCAAGGATTTCAAGAAGGCGGGCCTGTATCCGGGTTCGTGCTGGTCGGAAGAGGAGGAAGGCACGTGCGGCATCGCCTCCGTGCTGCTCGACCATGAAGCCATCACCGTGCACAAGACCGACCATTTTCGCGCCGCGTTCACGGGCCTGACCTGCAGCGCCGCGCCGATCTTTTCGCCGCACGGCGACTTGATCGGCGTACTTGATGCCTCCGCGCTGACCTCCCCCGACGCGCGCGACAGCCAGCGCCTGGTCAGGCAACTGGTGCGGCAAGGCGCGACCCTGATCGAAGACGGCTTTTTCCTGAAGTCCTACGGCCATTGCTGCATCCTGCTGGCGCACCGCAACCGCCACTTCGTGGAAGTGCAGCCGGAGATGCTGCTCGCCATCGACGAGCATGGCGACATCGTCGCCGCCAACCGCTGTGCGCGCGACGTCATCGGGGGCCTGGACACGCTACCGCGTCCCGTCGGCGACGTGCTGGAAGTGCGCGCCGAGCGGCTGTTCGATGCGCGCGCGGGACACAATCTGCTGTCCTTGCGCCTGGCCGGCGGCAGCACCTGGCTGCACGCCCGCGTGCGCGCACCGCTGCGCCAGGCCGGCGTGCGCGCCACCCGCGAGGCGCCTGTCGCGCCGGACGCACTGGCATACACTGCGCCGGAACAGGCCGAACGCACGCGCATCGTCCACGCCATGAACGCCGCCAAATGGCGCCCGCTGCAGGCGGCGGCCATGCTGGGCATCTCGCGCGCCACCCTGTACCGGCGCCTCAAGCAGTTGCACATCGTGCCGCCGCACCGCCAGTAGCCGTCCGAAAAGCTGAGATTTCCGTCTCAAAATCAGCCATGCTGCGCTGCGCAATGCGGCGCCGGAACGCCAGTGTTACAACATCGTCAGCGGCAACACAGCCGCATCCCATCATAAAGTCAGCAGACTTGGAGGAGACACGATGCAAACCGATAGCAACCCGCACGACCTGGCCGTGGCCGGCATCCTGGAGCAGCTCGAAGGCGCGCTGCGCGCCGGCGACAGCACGGGCGCCGCGCAATTGTTCGAACAGGACGGCTACTGGCGCGACCTGGTGCTGTTTACCTGGAATTTGAAAACCCTGGAAGGCCGCGAGCAGATCGCCGCCATGCTGGCCGCCCAGCTGGGCGCCGTGCAGCCGCTCTCCATTCGCATCGCCGACGGCGAACATGCCAGCGAGGCCGGCGGCGTGCTGCAAAGCTGGATCACGGTGGAAACGAACGTGGCGCGCGGCGTGGGCTTCATCCGCATCCGCGACGGCAAGATCTGGACCCTGCTCACCACCATGAGCGAATTGAAGGGTTTTGAGGAAGCCAAGGGCGGCCGGCGGCCCATGGGCGCGGAACACGGCGCGCGCACCAACCGCAGCAGCTGGCTGGAGCACCGCGAGCAGGAAGCCAGGGAACTGGGCTACGCGCGCCAGCCCTACTGCGTCATCATCGGCGGCGGCCAGGGCGGCATCGCGCTCGGTGCGCGGCTGCGCCAGCTGAACGTCCCCACCATCATCATCGAGAAAAACGCGCGCCCGGGCGACAGCTGGCGCAAACGCTACAAGTCCTTGTGCCTGCACGACCCCGTCTGGTACGACCACATGCCGTATATCCCCTTCCCCGACAACTGGCCCGTCTTCACGCCCAAGGACAAGGTGGGCGACTGGCTGGAAATGTACACCAAGGTGATGGAACTGAACTACTGGGGCTCGACGTCATGCGAATCGGCCAGCTTCGACGAAGCGTCCGGCGAGTGGACGGTGCAGGTGCTGCGCGACGGCCAGCCCGTCACCCTGAAGCCGAAGCAGCTGGTGCTGGCCACGGGCATGTCGGGCAAGGCGAACATGCCGAAGTTCAAGGGCATGGACGTGTTCCAGGGCGAGCAGCAGCACTCGTCGCAGCATCCGGGGCCGGACGCGTATGTCGGCAAGAAGGTGGTCGTCATCGGCGCGAACAATTCCGCGCACGATATCTGCGCCGCCCTGTGGGAAGCGGGCGTGGACGTGACCATGGTGCAGCGCTCGTCGACGCACATCGTCAAGTCCGATTCCTTGATGGACCTGGCCCTGGGCGACCTGTACTCGGAACGGGCGCTGGCCGCCGGCATGACGACGGCCAAGGCCGACCTCACGTTCGCCTCGATTCCGTACAAGATACTGGCCGACTTCCAGAAGCCCGTCTTCCAGGCCATCCGCGAGCGCGACGCGGACTTTTATGCGCGCCTGGAAGAACGGGGCTTCATGCTCGATTTCGGCGACGACGATTCCGGCCTGTTCATGAAATACCTGCGCCGCGGCTCCGGCTACTACATCGACGTGGGCGCCTCGGAGCTGGTCGCCGAGGGCAAGATCAAGCTGAAAAGCGGCGTCGGCGTGCAGGAACTGACCGCCCATTCCATCGTGCTGTCCGATGGCACGGAACTGCCGGCCGACCTGGTGGTGTACGCCACCGGCTACGGCTCCATGAATGGCTGGGCGGCCGACCTGATCTCGCCGGAAGTGGCCAACAAGGTGGGCAAGGTGTGGGGACTCGGGTCAGACACGACGAAAGACCCGGGCCCGTGGGAGGGCGAGCAGCGCAATATGTGGAAGCCCACGCAGCAGCAGGCGCTGTGGTTCCACGGCGGCAACCTGCACCAGTCGCGCCACTACTCGCAATACCTGTCGCTGCAACTGAAGGCGCGCATGGAAGGCTTGACCACCCCCGTGTATGGGCAACAGGAAGTGCATCACCTGGCGTGATGGCAGGGGCAAGCAGATAAAAAAAATGGCGGCGGACCGAAGTCCGCCGCCATTTTGCATCATGCAGCCAACAATTACTGCTTGATGGCTTCGATGGCAAACGTCAGCGTGACGTCATCGCTGACAGCTGGCGCATATTTGCCGGCGTTGAATTCCGAGCGCTTGATCTTGGCCGTGGCGTTGGCGCCGCAAGCGTCTTTTTTCAGCATCGGGTGCGGTGCGCAGGTGAACGAGGTGACGGTCAGGGTGACTGGCTTGGTCACGCCTTTCAGGGTCAGGTTGCCGTCGACGGAAGCGAGCTTGTCGCCGTCAAAATTGAACTTGGTCGATTTGTAGGTAGCGACCGGGAACTTGGCCGTGTCGAGGAAGTCTTCTCCCTGGATGTGCGAGTTGAACAGGGTCGAACCCGTGTCGACGGATTTGGTGTCGATCAGCACTTCGACGGCGCCCGTCTTGGCGGCGCGGTCCAGGGTGACCTTGCCGGTGGTGTTATTGAAACGGCTTTGCTGCGTCGAGAAGCCCATGTGGGTGTACTCGAAGCGGGGGAAAGTGTGGCTGCCATCGATGACATAGACCTCAGGAGCGGCAACGGCGGACAGCGAGAAGCCGGCGGCGGCGATAAAAGCGAGCAGTTTTTTCATTGTAGGTTCCTAACAGAAAGTGGAGGATGTCAAAACCGCAACCGGCTGCAGGCGACTGGCGCATGCGGCTGATTGTCTGGCTTCAGTTGCAACAGATTATGCATGGCATGAAGATCGATGTAAAACGGAAAATATACCTAATTAGCATCGATAAAATCGATAATACATGGCGATATTCTCTGCGACAGCGCCTTCTGCTGCCGATTATTGTCTGCATTGCCAAAAATATCCAGCGTTATCCGGCACCTCAGATTACGCCATAAATGAGAATGATTCTTGTTATTATTTGATGGGCTTGCTATCATGGCGCGCTTTGATCACGGGGACATGCGCGGTGCTTGAACGCTATTACCAGGAATTGCTGCGCCTGATTTCGCGCTCCACGGGATGCCGCGACAAGGCACAGGACGTGGTGCAGGAAGCCTACGCCCGCCTCCTGGCGCGCCAGCCGCAAGGCGGCGCCCGCACCCTGCATGGCGATACGCCGCCCGACAGCGGCCAGCGCGCCCTGCTGTACGTCACGGCGAAAAACATCGCCATCGACGAACAGCGCTTGCACCAGAGGCGGCCCCATGACGCGCTCGACGAGCCGCACATGCAGCTGCGCGCGCCGCGCGCCGATGAACCCGAGCAACGGCTGCACGACCGGCAAACCATGGAACGCCTGCTGCTCATCATCGAGGGCTTGCCGCCGCGCTGCCGCCAGGCTTTCGCGCTGTACAAGTTCGATGGCCTGAGCCAGATCGAGATCGCCGCGCAGATGGGTATCTCCGTCAACATGGTGGAAAAACACATCATCAACGGCATGCTCGCCTGTAAAAAAGGCTTGCCCGAGCGGGATACGCTATGAAACAGCACATGACATCACAAGACACGACGGCCGACGACATCGACTTCCTGGCGGCGCAATGGCTGCTGCGCCGCGACGCGGGCCTGGCCGCGCACGACCTGGCGGCATTGCAGCAATGGCTGGAAGCGGACCCGCGCCACCAGCAGGCCTGGCAGGCGCTGGCCCGCACCGATGCGCTGCTGGCCAGCCTGCCCGCGCAGCGCGTGGCAGCCTTCAGCCAGCCCGTCGCGGCGGCGGGCGCGCCGTCATCGCTGCTGCGGCGGCTGCGCCAGGCGGCCTCTTTCCCGCCGCGCGGCGCGCTGGCCGGCGGCTGCCTGCTGCTGTGCGGCCTGCTGGCCTGGCCGCTGGCCGGCCATCTGCAGCGCCCCGGCTTCCAGCACGATTACAGCACGGCGCGCGGCCAGTTCGCCACGCAAGTCCTGCCCGACGGCAGCCGCATCGAACTCGATAGCGGCAGCGCCGTCGACGTGGCCCTGTACCGCGACCGGCGCAGCGTGCGCCTGCTGCGCGGCCAGGCCATGTTCCATGTGCAGGCCGACCCTGCGCGTCCGTTCCAGATCATCGCGGGAGCGGCGACGGCGACGGTACTGGGCACGCATTTTTCAGTGCGCCACGTGGGCGCCACGACCCAGGTGAGCGTGGCGCAAGGCACGGTGCGGGTGGAGAGCGAAGCCGGCGCGCATGCCGAAGTGCTGCGGGCGGGCGACACGGTCACCGTCACGCCGCAGGGCGTGCAAGCGCTGGCCAGGGTCAGCGCGCAAGCGGTGGGCAACTGGCGTGCCGGGCGCCTCGATTTCGAGGACGCCACCCTGGCCGAGGCGCTGGCCGAATTCGAGCGCTATGGCGATTCGGGCCTCGTGCTTGACGACCCGGCTCTGGCCGGCCTGCGCCTGAACGGCAGCTTCGACGCGAAGCTGCCGGCGCAGTTTGCCGCCGCCCTGCCCCTGGCCTTGCCCGTGCGCCTGCTGCGCCAGGACGGCAAGCTGCACATTCTCGCCCGCTGATGTATTCCACATGCAGCGAAATAAAATGCATCCGCACGTCAGGGTAAATGAGACTCATTCGTTTTAACTATGAAGGATCACCACATCACCATAGGAAAAACATGCATATGACTCCATCGCGCCCTCCCTTGCACGCCCGCCTGTCCCCCCTCTTCCTGGCCATCGGCCTGGCCTTCGCCACGCCCGCCGTGCATGCCGCCGCCGCGCCGGTGGCGCAGGTCGAATGGCACATCACCGCGCAGCCCTTGAACCGCGCGCTGAACGAACTGGCGCGCCAGGCCGGCATGGTGCTGCTGGCCGACGCGCGCCTGACGCAGGGACGGCAAAGCGCGCCGCTGCAAGGCCGCCATTCGCTGCCCGAGGCGCTGCGCCAGCTGCTGGCCGGCAGCGGCCTGCAGGCGCAGCTGCAAGGCGGCACGACCATCATCATCAGCGCGCCCGCCCCCGTCGCCGCAGGCGCCGTGCAGATCGGCACCCTGCGCGTGAATGGCCAGGGCGGCAGCGGCACGTTCGAGACGGACGACACGGACCCGGCCGACCTGCCCTACGTCACGTCCGCCTCGTCCGCCTACATCGGGCGCGAACAGATCGAACGCTTCCGCGGCACCTCGCCGGCCGACATCTTCAAGGGCGTGGCCGGCGTGCAGGTGGGCGACAGCCGCAACAGCGGCGCCGTCGACGTCAACGTGCGCGGCATGCAGGGCCAGGGCCGCGTGCCCGTGCTGATCGACGGCAGCCTGCAATCATCCACCGTCTACCGCGGTTACGCGGGCATCGCCGACCGCAGCTACATCGACCCTGACCTGATCAGCGCCATCCGCATCGACAAGGGGCCGAACCTGTCGGCGCAAGGCGCGGGCGCCATCGGCGGCATGGTCAGCATGCAGACCCTGCGCCCGGAAGACATCCTGCGCCCGGGCCAGCGCACGGGCGTGCGCCTGCGCGGCGGCATCCAGGACAACAGCGTCTCGGCGCCGGACGATTTCGGCAGCGCGCCGCGCACGCACCGCAACAAGCTGGGCAACCCGCGCAGCGGCTTTGGCAGCATCGCCGTGGCCACGCGCCAGGACGACTACGACCTGGTGGCCGCCATCAGCCAGCGCAGCATCGGCAATTATTTTTCAGGCACGCGCGGTTTCGAACGCTATCAGCTGCCCAATGCATGGGGTGGCGACGATGGCGTGACGCAGTTCTTCAAGAAAGGCGATGAAGTGCTGAACACGGCCAACCGCACCACCTCGGCTCTGCTGAAGGCCAACCTGCGCCTGCCGCACGAACAGAAGCTGGAGCTGGGCTACCGCTATTTCGACAGCAGCTATGGCGAAATCATGCCCTCGCAAATCTACCGCAACAGCACCGGCAGCATCCCGCAATGGGACCCCAGCCAGGTGCGCACCAACGCGCTGACGGCGCGCTACGAATGGAAGCCGGAAGGCCAGAACCTGATCGACCTGAAGGCCAACCTGTGGCTGACGGACATGCAGAGCAAGTCGCGCAACGGCGATATCTTCAGCAATCCGCTGGAAGGCAAGACCAATCCAGGCGACCACGAATGCAAGGAATGCGTGGAAGTGCTGTACCTGGCAAAGAACCAGGCGCGCCGCGTGGGCGCGGACCTGACGAATACCTCGCGCTTCGCCACCGGCATGGGTGCGCTCAAGCTCGATTACGGCCTGTCCTTGCAAAATGAAGATATCGGCCCGGCCGACAGCGTGCGCATCCTCGATGAAGACTTGAATGCCAATCACACGCTGCGCAACGGCAAGCGCCACGAGCAAAGCGCCTTCGCCTCGCTGCAGTGGCAGGCGCGCGACTGGCTGAGTGTCGAGGCGGGCGGACGCTTCCAGCGCTTCGATACGCGCGACCGCAACCGCCGCGCCGAGCAGCAATACCATCCGCAAGGCTGGCAATGGGTCACCATGTGGGACAAGGACGGCGATCAGATCGGCGCGGCGAAGTGGTACCAGGATGCGCAGGGCCGGTTCACGCCCGCCACCAATCCCGCGCTGGTGGGCGGCATGGTGGAAAACTACGGCACCGAGCCGGCGCCGCTGGACGTCTCGCAGGTGGACCAGTGGAGCGGCAATGGCTATGTCTACCGCGACGCCATTCCCGGCCTGTTCAAGTACAGCACGCCGATCCGCCGCAAGGACCACGGTTTTGCGCCCACGTTTGCGCTGACGGCGCGCCTGTCCGACAGCGTCAGCCTGTTCCTGCGCGATGCGCGCGGCTTGCGCATGCCCAGCCTGTACGAATCGACGATGGGCTTCTCGGCCACGTATTCGTCGCCCTTGAACGCCGAGCGCAGCCACAACCGCGAAGTGGGCGTGAGCGTGATCAAGGATGGCGTGTGGAGCGCCGCCGACAAGCTGCGCCTGCGCATCTCCTACTTCGACAACGTCACGCACGGCTACATCACGCGCCGGCCGATTCCCGACTTGCCGGCCTACGCACAGAATTTCTCGATGGCGAACACGGACAAATACAGCGTCTCGGGCATCGAACTGCAGTCGTCATATGACCGGGGTAGCGTGTTTGCCGACTTTTCCGGCACCTGGAACCGCAAGACCCTGATCTGCGACGCGGCCACGGCGGCCTATTTGCGCAAGGCCAGCAAGTGGGAATCGGATATCTGGAACACGCCCGACTGCTCGCCCATCGGCTTTTCCAGTTCCTACGTGAGCAACCATATCCAGCCCAAGCTGAGCGCCAACCTGACCCTGGGCACGCGCTGGCTGCAGGAAAAACTCACCGTCGGCACGCGCCTGACGCACGTCGGCCATCCGCTGGCGCGCCAGGATGACAAGGCCGTGTGGCAGTCGTGGACGGGCACCTCGCCGCAGGTGCTGACGCAGGCCTACACCCTGGCCGACCTGTTCGCCAGCTACAAGATCACGCCCAACGCCACCGTCGACGTGGCGGTGGACAACCTGACGGACCGTTACTACCTCGATCCGCTGACCCTGAGCCTGATGCCGGGGCCGGGCCGCACGGCGCGCGTCACGCTTGGCGTTCGTTTCTGATTTGATTCATCCTTATAATAGAGAGCAAATACTCCATGCATGCAGCAAGCGACACCAGCAGCACCTTGAACACCGTTCCGATTAACGCGGCCCCTAGCCGCAGCCAGCGCCTGAAAGCCGACACCATGGCCACCCACGACTTGCTGGACCAGCGCATCATGGCCAGCGCGCCGTTTTCCAGCCGCGACAATTACGCGCGCTTCCTGCAGGCGCAGTACGCGTTCCTGCGCGATGTCGACGCGCTGTACGACAACGCGCAGCTGGCCGCCCTGCTGCCGGACCTGGAACAGCGCCGCCGCTACGCCCATCGCGGCCGACCTGAGCGACCTGGGCACCGTCCTGCCGGCCGATGCGGCCACGCCGCCGTTCGACGCGCAACTGGACCTGGCCACGGCGCTGGGCTGGCTGTACGTGAGCGAAGGCTCGAAGCTGGGCGCGGCCGTCCTGTACAAACTGGCAGGCAAGATCGGCCTGGACGAGCATCACGGCGCGCGCCACCTGGCCGGCCATCCGGACGGACGCGCGCGCCACTGGCGCGATTTTACGTCCGTGCTCGATACGGCCGTCCTTGACGCCGCCGGTGAAGCGCGCGTGATCGACGGCGCGCGCGCCGCCTTCCTGCGCATGCATGGCCACGTGGAGGCTTGCGCCTGATGGAAGAGCCAGTAATCCAGGCCGGCGCGGAAGCGCATACGGCACGGCTGCGCCGCTGGGCCTGGACGGCCGCCGGCATGCTGATGGTGGCGCTGGGCGTGATCGGCGCCCTGCTGCCCGTCATGCCGACGACGATCTTCCTGATCCTGGCGCTGGCCTGCTTCAGCCGCGCCTCGCCACGCCTGGAACACTGGCTGCTGCACCACCCGCGCTTCGGCGCGCCGCTGCGCCAGTGGCGCGAACACCGCGCCGTGTCGCGGCGCGGCAAGGTCCTCGCTTGCCTGGGCATGGCCATCGGCTTTGTCGCCATGTGCCTCGGCCATCCGCCCTGGTGGGTCATCGCCCTCGTGGCAACGATGGAAATCGCCGTCATCATCTATCTGCTGCGCCGCCCGGAAGGGCCGGCGCCGGAAAAGACGCCGCCGGCGGACTGGCACAAGCCGCTGACCATCGCCACGGTCTTCGCCATGCACGGCGCCCTGCTGGGATGGGCCGTGTACCACCGCGCGCCGGCAGCGCCCGTGCTGGCCATCGCGCCCGACTCCGCGCAGCCGGCCATGCTGCTGTTCCTGCCGGCCGCCGCCCCGCCCCGCCCACTGGAGCAGAATCTTGCTGAACAGGCCAGCGCCGCAGCCGCGCCGTCGCGCACCCTTGCAAAAAAAGCAGCGCCAGCCCTGCCGCAATTCGTGCCGCCGCAGCCGGATACCGCGCCCATGCCGCCGCAAGCCGAGGCCGTCGCGGCCGTCGCCGAGGTGCGCCCTGCCCCCGTCACGCCGGCACCGGTGGCCACGGCGTCTATCGCGGCGGCGCCGCCCTCGCCCGCCCTGCCGCCCGCGCCACAGGAGCTGCGCAGCGGCGTATCGAGCTGGGAAGGCAAGGTTTTGGCGCGCATGGAGCGCTTCCGCCGCTATCCGACGGCGTCGCGCGCGAAGCAGGAACAGGGCGTGGTGTACCTGCGCTGCCGCATCGACCGCGACGGGCAGGTGCTGGCCGCCGCCATCGAGCGCAGTTCCGGTTCCGCTGCGCTGGATCAGGCCGCGCTCGACACTTTGCAACGGGCGGCGCCACTGCCGCGCATTCCCAAGGAACGGCCGGAGCCGCTGGAATTATCGATTCCCGTCGAATTTTCCATCGGCTGATCGCGTAAAAACCGCTTTTACTCTCGCCAAACACCCATATAGACATTATTTGCATATTCAAAGCAAGATTCTGTCGTAGGAGTAATAACACGATCGGAGGTATACTACGCAACCGACGTAACAGGCTGGGCGATTTGGCCCCTGCAAGCGCGCCTGTCACGGTCCAATAAAAAAGGAAACACTGCATGACCACACCACACCGTACGCCGGTGATTCGCATCGATGGCGCAAACAAGACCTTCGCGCTGCCCAAGGGCGAACAATTCCACGCGGTCAAATCGGTCACGCTGGAAGTCTATCCCGGTGATATTTTCGGCCTGATCGGCAAGAGCGGCGCCGGCAAATCGACCTTGCTGCGCCTGATTAACCTGCTCGAGCGTCCCGACAGCGGCAGCATCACGGTCGCCGGGCGCGAATTGACCAGCTTGAGCAAGGGCGACTTGCGCGACGCGCGCCAGAATATCGGCATGATTTTCCAGCAATTCAATCTGCTGCAAAACGCCAGCGTGTTCGACAACGTCGCCTTTCCCCTGAAAATCCATGGCACCACCAAGGGCGAGCACATCGCCGCCCGCGTCGAGGAATGCCTGGCGCTGGTGGGCCTGTCCGACAAGCTGCACAGCTATCCGGCGCAATTGTCGGGCGGGCAGAAACAGCGCGTGGCGATTGCCCGCGCCCTGGCCAGCCACCCGGACGTGCTGCTGTGCGACGAACCGACGTCCGCGCTGGACGCGGAAACGACGCGCGCCCTGCTCGACACCCTGCGCGACATCAACGCGCGCCTGGGGGTGACCATCGTCATCGTCAGCCATGAGCTGTCGGTGCTGGGCGCCATCTGCAACCGCGTGGCCGTCGTGGAAAACGGCGCCATCGCCGAACAATTCGATTTGAGCGACACGGCCACCCCGCGCAAGACGGCGCTGGGACGCGAGCTGGCTTATTACGGCACCGAGGCGTTTGAAGCCACCGCATGGAAGGATGCAACACATGTTTGAAGAATCGATCAATAACGTCATCAACCTGCTGCCGGAAATCTGGGTGGCGCTGGGCCAGACCATGACCATGCTGGGCATCGGCCTGACGGCCGCCATCCTGATCGGCGGCCCGCTGGGCATCTTGCTGTTCCTCGTCTCGGAAGGCCAGTCGCTGGAAAACCGGCCGCTGTCGACGATACTCGGCTGGCTGGTGAACACCGTGCGCAGCTTCCCCTTCATCATCCTGCTGGTGGCCCTGACGCCGTTTACGCGCATCATCGCGGGCACCTCGATCGGCCCGCTGGCAGCCAGCGTACCGCTGTCGTTTGCCGCCATTCCCTACCTGGCGCGCCTGGTCGAACAGAACCTGCGCGAAGTGCCGCGCGGCGTGATCGAGGCGGCGCACGCCATGGGCGCGTCGGAAATGCAGATCATCTTCCGCGTGCTGCTGGTGGAAGCGCGTTCCGGCCTGGTGCTGGCCCTGACCGTGCTGTCGATCAGCTTCCTGTCGTATTCGGCCGTGGCCGGCGTGGTGGGCGGCGGCGGCATCGGCGACCTGGCCATCCGCTACGGCTACTACCGCTTCGAGACGGACATCATGGTCGCCACCGTGGCCATCCTGATCGTGCTGGTGCAAACCATCCAGTTCGCCGGCACGCGCATCGCCAAGCGCCTCGACAAACGTTAATTCATATTCAGTATTTCAGTACAAGGAAAAGCATGAACCACATTCGCCGCAACCTGCTCCTGGCCGCTGCCAGCCTGGCCTTCGCCACCGCCGCCCACGCCAAGGACCCGAAAGAACTCGTCATCGGCACCAGCTCCGGCCCGTATTCGGACCAGCTGAAGCTGGGCATCAAGCCTATCCTGGAAAAACAGGGTTACAAGGTCAAGATCGTGGAATTCAACGACTACGTGCAGCCGAACTACGCGCTGGCCGAAGGCTCGCTGGACGCCAACGTGTTCCAGCACATCGTCTACCTGACCAAGTTCGCCACCGATAACAAGCTGCCACTGAGCTCATTGATCACCGTGCCGACCATGCCGATCGGTCTGTACGGCGGCAAGCAGAAAACGCTTGCGGAAGTCAAGAATGGCGCCACCATCACCATGCCGAACGACCCGACCAACCAGGCGCGCGCGCTGGTGATGCTGGCCAAGATGGGCTGGATCAAGCTGAAACCGAACGTCGACCCGCTGCGCGCATCCGAGCGCGACGTGCTGGAAAACCCGAAGAAGCTGAAACTGGTACCGCTGGAAGCGGCACAGCTGCCACGTTCGCTGGCCGACGCCGACTACGCTTTCGTGAACGGTAACTTCGCCCTGGCCGCCGGCATGAAGCTGACGTCTGCCCTGAGCGTGGAAAAGATTTCGGACAGCTACATCAACCTGGTCGCCATCCGCACGGCCGACAAGGCCAAGCCATGGGTCAAGGACCTGGAAGCGGCCTACCGCTCGCGCGCCTTCCTCGACGCGACGAACAAGTATTTGGCCGGCTACGAAAAGACGGATTACCAGCTGGCACTGGAAAAAACGCTGAAAAAATAAACTGCTACATGTCATGCAAAAAGGACGGCCAAGGCCGTCCTTTTTTATTGTCCGCGCCGCGCGGGCGCAGTCATGCCATGCTTAGAAGCGGTAGCCCACGCCTACGCCGATCAGGACAGGGTCGATCTTGACTTCGCTGGCCTTGGCGGCACCGACGAAGACGTCGCTGCGGATCTGCACTTTCTTGATGTCGAAGTTCAGCGACCAGTTTTTGTCCAGCTTGTAGTCGACGCCAGCTTGCAGCGCGAAGCCCCAGCTGTCATGCTCCAGACGGCCAGCGCCATTCAGCAGTTTCACGCTCGAAATATTCGTATAGTTCACGCCTGCACCCACGTATGGGCTGAACTGTTTTTCAGGCATGAAGTGGTATTGCAGCGACAAGGTCGGCGGCAAATGCTTGAACGTGCCGATATTTTGGCCACCTAAGGTGACGTCATGCTTTTGCGGATACGTCAGGATCAGCTCGGCAGCGATGTTCGGCGTGAAGAAATACGAAATATCGATTTCAGGAATCGTCTTGCTGCTGACGTGGATCGTGTCCGATGCGCCATTGCCCAAGACCGGCGTGGATTTGTTGGCAGGATCGATATGCACGGCGCGCGCACGGACCAGCCATGGGCTTTCCTGTGCCATGGCGTTGCCGGCGAATGCGCCGATGGCGGCCAGGACGATTGCTGCTGCAGTTGCGGACGTTTTCATTATGTTTTCCTCTGTCGTTAAGTAACGCTGCGAAGTCTAAGAGTGCAGTGCAACAAAAACTTTGATCCACATCAAATAGTGCTATATGGCATCACCAGAGGGATTTTTTCCTTTGCCCAAGTCAAAAATTGCCGTATTGCAGCGCATCAATGCACGTCGGCAAACAGGCTGGCGACCCAGTCGGCAAACACGCGCACGCGCGGCGACAATTGCCGGTGATGGGGATACAGCACGGACACGGGCAGCGGGTCGGGCCGCCAGTCCCGCAGCACTTCCACCAGTTCGCCGGCCGCCAGCGCCCGCTCCAGGTGGTAGCGGGGCGCCTGGATCAAGCCCATGCCCGCGCGGCAGCAGGCGTGATACGCGTCGGCATTGTTGACGGACACGGTGCCCGGCAAGGCCACGCTGTGGCGCTGTCCCGCCACCTTGAAATCGAAGGGCCAGACCTTGCCAGTCTGGGCGGAAAAGAAATTGACGGCGCGGTGGCCCTCCAGCTGCGCCAGATGCTCCGGCGTGCCGTGCGCGGTCAGGTAGGCGGGGCTGGCGCACGTCACCTGTTCCAGCAGCGCCACGCGGCGCGCCACCATCGACGAGTCGCCCAGTTCGCCCACGCGCAGCACGCAATCGACGCCTTCGCGCACCAGGTCGACGAGGCGGTCGCCCATGCCGATTTCCAGTTCGATCAGCGGATAGCGGGTGCAGAACCGGTCCAGCACGGGCATGACGAAGTGCATGGCCAGGGTCGCGTGCAAGTCGATGCGCAGCTTGCCGGCCGGCTGCTGCGCCGCCGAACTGAACACGGCTTCCGTTTCTTCCAGGTCCGCCAGCAGGCGCACGCAGCGCTGGTAATACGCGTCGCCATCGGGCGTGGGCGTCACTTGCCGCGTGGTCCGCTGCAGCAGGCGCACGCGCAGCCGCGCTTCCAGCTGCTTGATCGCATGCGTGACGGTGGCCTTCGGATAGCCGAGGTCATGCGCCGCCTGCGTAAAACTGCGCAGTTCGACGATGCGCGTAAAGATGCGCATCGCATCAAATCGGTCCATGCTTCCTCCATTGTTATTCCTTGCTGGACAGTATAGCGATTCAACCGCCACTTTTTATCAGCAACCAATACTGCTGGCATCAGTTGCCCGCCACGCAAGCGCCACTTGCGCCGATGTCACTGGATTGCCGCCCGCCCGCGCGGCATACTATTTACAGTACACACATGAGAATGGTAATGATTATCATTTGCGATATAATGCAATACCTCGCTAGGGCGACTACAAAAAGGAATGGGAGACATGGATATATTGAGGGAACTGCGTGAATCGGGCTTGAAAGTGACCATCCCCCGCTTGAGGATTCTGCAGCTGTTTCAAGAAGGCACGATCAAGCACCTGAGTGCGGACGATGTCTACAAACTCTTGCTGGCTGAAAAGATCGATGTGGGCCTGGCCACCATCTACCGCGTGCTGATGCAGTTTGCCGAAGCGGGCATCCTGTTTCGCCGGCATTTCGAATCGGGCCACGCCGTCTTCGAACTGAACGAAGGGCAGCACCACGACCACCTGGTCTGCACGGGTTGCGGCAAGGTCGATGAATTCGTCGACGAAGGCATCGAACTGCGCCAGAACGAGATCGCCGCCGAGCGGGGCTTCGTGCTGCACGAGCACGCGCTGTCGCTGTACGGCACCTGCGCCGAGTGCACGGCGAAGAAAGTGCCGCCGCGCCGGGCCTGAGGATGCCTGGGCCGTTTGGGCGCCGCTGCCATACGGTAAGATTCGCTCAAGCTTGAGAAAGGATCACCCATGTACATCGGAGAAATCGCCCGCCTGGCGGGCACCTCGCCCAAGGCCTTGCGCCACTATGAAGCGCTGGGCTTGCTGGGCGACGTGCGCCGCGCCGGCGCCTACCGCGTCTACACGCAGCAAGACCTGGCGCAAGTCAAACTCATACGCCAGGCGCAGGCGCTGGGCTTCCGCCTGGCCGAATTGCTGCCCATCCTGGCCGGCGACGATACGGACTGGGCCGCCCTGTCGCAGCACATCGCCGCCAAGCGCACGCAGATACAGCAGGATATCGCCCGCCTGCGCCAGCTCGACGCGCAACTGGCCGACATCGACACGGAAATCCACGACTGCCTGGCGCACCAATACCTTCAAGCGGCCGCTTGACTCTGCCCTCAGGGGCAGGCTTTAGCATGCAAGCTCTTCTTTAACGGACAGCCTGCACCATGACCAAGACGACACCCAAGCGCATTTTGATACTCCTCGGCCACCCGTCGGGCGACAGCTTTTGCGCCGCCCTGGCCGAGGCCTATGCCGCCACGGCCCGCAGCGCGGGCCACACCGTGCGCGAGCTGCGCCTGGGCCAGCTCGACTTCGATCCCATCCTGCACGAAGGCTACCGCCAGGTGCAGCCGCTGGAAGCGGACTTGCTGGCGGCGCAGGAAGCCATCAGCTGGGCCGAACACCTGGTGTTCGCCTACCCGATCTGGTGGGGCGGCGCGCCAGCCCTGCTGAAAGGCTTCATCGACCGCGTCTTTCTGCCCGGCTACGCTTTCAAGTACCGCCCCGGCAAAGCTTTTCCGGCGCAACTGCTGAAGGGCCGCACGGCGCAGCTGCTGGTGACGATGGACACGCCGCCCTGGTATTTCCGCTGGGTCTACCACATGCCCGGCATCCACCAGTTGCGCAAAACGACGCTGGAATTTTGCGGCATCAAGCCCGTCAGGGTAGCCAGCTTCGGCCCCCTCCTCGATTCCACCGAGCCGCAGCGCGCGCGCTGGCTGGCCCAGGCACAGGCGCTGGCCCGGCGCCTGTAAGTTGCTTGCCATGCAGCCATCTTGCATACGGTTTTGACAAGCTGGTAATCAAGCCGTCATATTCCAAGGCTACCATGATGATATTGCCTGTTTGTCAGTCGCCTTGCCGTCGCGACAACAAGGGTCCGATCGTCATGTAAAGGTAGCCGCTGTGGAGTTCAACGCTTCTCGATTGCATCTTCCCCGTTATCGCACGTCCGTGGCGTTTGATCTGTGCATTCCCACGGAATCCGTGCAGGCCGACGCCAGCAACTTCGCCGTGCTGGAACTGTTCACGGAACGGCGCGACATGATGAGCCTGCCCGTCACGGAGCAGCAGAAGCCCATCGGTTTGATCAGCCGCAACATCTTCATGTCGCAGATGTCCAAGCCCTTTTATCACGAAGTGTACGGCAAGAAGAGCTGCATCGCCTTCATGGACAAGGAGCCGCTGATCGTCGATGGCGCCATGAGCATCGAAGACCTCACCTTCCGCGCCGTGGAAGCGGGCGAGAAGGCGCTGGCCGACGGCTTCATCATCACCGAGGATGGCGCGCTGGCCGGCGTGGGCTTCGGCTTGCAGCTGATGAACGTGGTCGCCACCATGCAGGCGGAAAAGAACCGGCAGATCATGCACAGCATCGATTACGCCAGCGTAATCCAGCGCGCGCTGCTGCGCACCTCCGATGCGGAACTGCGCGCCACCCTGCCCGACGCGCACCTGGAATGGCAGCCGCGCGACGTGGTCGGCGGCGATTTTTACTTCTTCGAGCGCCACGCGGGCGGCTGGTTTGCCGCCATCGCCGACTGCACCGGGCACGGCGTGCCGGGCGCCTTCATGACCCTGATCGCCTCGTCGGCCCTGAGCCAGGCCTTGCGCGAACTGGGGCCGCACGATCCGGCCGCCCTGATCGGCGCCGTCAGCCGCGCCATCAAGACCCTGCTGGGCCAGGACGGCGCCAGCAGCGGCGAAGCCACCGGCCACGCCGGCTCGAACGACGGCATGGATTGCGCCTTCCTGTGCTACGACACGGCCAGCGCCAGCCTGCGTTTCGCGGGGGCGAAACTGGCGCTGCACGTGGTCGCGCCGGGCGAAGAGGCCGTGCGCGCCATCGATGGCGCGCGCATGGGCGTGGGCTATGTCGACACGCCGGCCGGCTACTGCTGGCACAACGAGACGCTGGCCATTCCCGCCGGCAGCCTGCTGTTCCTCACCACCGACGGCCTGCTCGACCAGATCGGCGGCGCGCGCGACATCGCCTACGGCAAGCGGCGCATGCGCGAACAGCTGCTGGCGCAGCGCGACGCGCCCGCCGGCGACGTGGCGGCGGCGCTGCTGCAGGACAGCGCGGCATGGCAAGGCAAGCAGCCGCGCCGCGACGACCTGACCTTTTTCTGTTTTCGCCTGTAGTCGGGCGCCATCGAGCCACCTTATCAACAAGAAACCGGGTCACCGGCTAGCCAGGAGCACGGACGTGCTGTACGAAGAATTCAACGAGTTTTGGGATGTGGCGCGCAAGCGCAACATCATCTTTTTTTACGTGGGCTATTTCTCGCAGCACGTGGTCAGCGCCATTTCCGAAACCATCAAGGCGCGCCTGGACACGGCCGGCGCGGCCGGGCCCACGCGGCGGCGCATCTTTTCCTCGTTCATCGAGATGTCGCAAAACATCATGCACTATTCCGCCGACAGCCTGACGCCCGATGCGCAGCTGGACCAGCAGATGCGGCGCGGCTCGTTCTGCATCGGCACGCGCGGCGACAGCTTTTTCCTCCTGTGCGCCAACCCCGTCTCGACGGACAACGTGGCGCAGATCCGCGCCCGGCTGGAACCGCTGCACACCATGACGATGGAAGAAATCCGCCTGGCGTACAAGAAGGCCCTACGCGAGGAAGCGCCGGCCGACAGCAAGGGCGCGGGCCTGGGTTTTCTGACCATGGCGCGCGACGCCAGCGAGCCGCTGGAATTCGAATTCGTCCAGGATCCCCAGGAGCCGGGCCACACCATCTTCTGCATCAAAGCCATCATTTGAAAGAGCCGACTCAGGAAAGCATATGCAATTACCGTCACCACTGTTCATCGCCGCGACCCCGAGTTCGCCCGAAATCGACTTCCGTTTCGAGCAGCACACCCTGTCGATCAAGGGCGAGTCGTATCCGGAAAACGCAGCCGCCTTCTATGGCCCGCTGATCGCCGCCGTGCGCGCCTACCTGGAAGGCTGCCGCGAAAGCGCCATCACCGTCAACGTCTCGCTGGCCTATTTCAACAGCTCCAGCACGAAGATGCTGTTTACCCTGTTCGACACCCTGAACCAGGCGGCCGTCGATGGCAACCAGGTGCGCCTGAACTGGTATCACGACGAGGACGACGACACCATCCTGGAATTCGGCCAGGAGCTGCAGCAGGACTTCATGGCGCTGGACTTCCACGACCATCCCGTGCAGGGCAGCTAGGGCATGCGCGCCGCCATCTCCGAATCCGACCTGGAGCCCGACCTGTTCACCGTGGAAGCGGCGGCGCTGGCTGCCGCGCGCCGCATGCACGCCGATACTCACGCCAGTGGCGAGGCGCAGCGGCGCGTGCTCGGTGAACTGATCAATCACTACGAACGGCTGATGCGCGAGACGCGGCGCCTGATCGGCCGCAGCGACCGCGCCGAGCGCGACATGCATCTGCTGAACCGCCAATTGCAAACCCTGGCCGGCCAGCTCGAATACCGCGCCACGCACGACCCGCTGACGGGCGCCCTGAACCGCGGCGCCGTGATTGATCACGCCTCGCGCTGCCTGGCGCAGGGCGACATGGCGCTGATCGTGCTCGATATCGACTTGTTCAAGCAGGTCAACGACGATTTCGGCCACCCGGCCGGCGACGGCGTGATCCAGGCCGTAGTGGACTGCCTGAAGGCACTGCTGGGACAGGAAACGGCCATCGGCCGGGTCGGCGGCGAAGAGTTTTCCGTGGTCTGGCCCACCTCCTCGCGCGACGACGCGGCGCAAGTGGCGCAGCGCATCTGCGAGAGCGTCGGCCGCCAGCGCCATGCGGCGCCCATCACGCGCGCCATCACCGTCAGCGTGGGCCTGAGCTGGAACCGCGCCGGCACGGCCTTCGAGACGGCCTACAGCCACGCGGACCAGGCCTTGTACCAGGCCAAGCGCGAAGGGCGCAACTGCGTGCGCCAGTGGCTGGAAAGCTGAAGCGGACCCTAGCGGATATGCTCGCGCGCCATGCTGCCGTCGCGGCGCATGGCCGCCGCCGCCCGCTGCATGGCCAAGGCCTGCGCCTCGGGCAACTGCCTGTTGCAGGCGAGGTAAGTCTGCACGCGGTTGAAGGTCAGCAGCGGCACCACCTTGCCCTCCCACTCCTTGCCGGCAAACGGCTTGCTGCCCACCGCCATGCCGACGGCCCACAGGTCGATGCGTCCGAGCAGCAGCTTTTGCGGATTGAGCCACTCCTGCGTCACGGGCGCCACGTTCAGGCCGCGCTGGCGCAGGTAATCGTCGCGCGCGTCGCCCAGCACCGTACCGATCACCAGGCCGCGCGCATCATCGAGCGTGCGCAGCGCCAAATGCCGTTCGGCCAGGCCGTAGAGTATCCATTCCGCTTCATTCAGGGGTCCGATCCAGCGAAATTGCGCTTCGCGCTCCTGCGTGCGGCTGGTGGAAAAGATGCAGGTGTCGGCTTCGCGCAGCGCCTGCGCGTACGCGCGCTTCCACGGCAACAGCTCGATGCTGTAGGAAAGACCGGCGCGCGCCATGATGTCGCGCACCTTGAGCGTTTCACGTCCGACGACGACATTACCTTCCATCATGCTCGACGGCGGCAAATGCTCGCCGACGATGCGCACGTCCACCGCCGCGGCCAGCGCCGGCATCAGCAGCGCCACTGCCAGCAGCCACGCCATGCTTGCTTGTTTCATGCTTGCTTTCATCTGCCACAGGGGATACAAGCCGATGTTACCATCGGCTCACGCTGGCATCGTTGCATATTATCAATAACACCATTTATTTACCGCAACGTGACAACAGGCCAACGCCGGGACGATCAGCGTGCAGGGGGAAGGAAGAATAACTGGCGGAAAACAGTAGGAGTCGAACCTACGGGAGAACGTCTGACGCCCTCCACCGGGTTTGAAGCCCGGCCACATCACCGGATGAGTGTGCTTTCCGCGGTGCCTGAGCTAGTACTTAGCTGTTGGGCAAGGCCGCGGTGTAGGACCACAGCGCTTGCGGGCGCAATAGATGCCCATTGCCAACACGGCGAGTATAACCGACGCGGTCAAAGAATTCCAAGACCTGGATCGCCCGCTTGCGGCCCAGGCCGCTCGCGTCGCGGAACGTGGCCGCGCCCACGGCGCCATTGCCCGCTGGCAAGCCTGCATCCTCTTCCGCCTTGTGCGCCAGTTGCCGCACCAGTTGCGCCAGTTCGGCCAGCGCCGCCTGGTGATAAAACAGGTCGTGCACGACCTGGCTGATCTGCCCAGCCTTGGCCAGTTTGCGCAACAGCCGGCGAGCGTCATCCTCGGCCATGCCGAAGCCGCGTGCCAGGTCGCGCGTCCACGGCGGATCGGCACGCCCCTGCTCCAGGGCGGCCAGCAAGGGTTCGGCCATGGCCTGCTCCTGCGGCGTCAGTTCCACGCTGTGCGTCGGCAAGTGCAGGCTGGCGCCGCGCGCCAGGATCTCGCCGCGCGCCAGCAAGCCTTCGACCAGGTGGCTCCACAAGGCATCTTCCATCTCGGCGTCGACGATGCGTTTCAGGCGCCACAGTTCCGGTCCGGCCTCGTCGGGCGCGCGCGCGTGGAAGACGTCCAGGGCTGCCAGCACGCGCGCTTCCAGCGCCAGCAACGCATCCGGCGCCAGCAGCAGGGCGTCGCCGGCGCGCAGGGCGATGCGCCGCGTGTCGGGCGGCAGCGCGAGGGCTCCCGCCGGCAGCAGGGACAAGCGCACCAGCAGCGATACACGCAACCCCAGCGGACTTTGCGCCAGCAGGGCCGCATAGTCGCCGTGCGCGACGAACGCGGCCAGCGCATCGAGCCACGCCAGCCTGGCCGGGCTGCGCCGCTTGCGCGCGGGGCCGAACGGATCGAGCACCATGCCGCCGCCCACCGTCTGCGTCGCTTGCGCATTGCGCACGACGAAGCGGTCGCCCGGCACGCCGTGCATGGGCGCATCGAACACCAGTTGTACTCTACCCGTCTGCCCCGGCGACAGGGTCTCGCCATCGAGCATGACGGCGCGCGCCAGCTGGTGCGCCGCGCCCAGGTGCACGTGCAGCGGCGACCAGGCTTTCAGTTGCACGCCCGCGTCGGGCAGCAGGGTCAGTTCCACGTCGAGGCGTTCGGAACACTGCGCCAGCTCGGGCGCGACGATCCAGTTGCCCCGCTCGATGCGCTCGCGGTCGATGCCGGCCAGGTTCAGCGCCAGGCGCTGGCCCGCCGTGCCCGTCTCGGCGGCGCGGTTCTGCGCATGGATGCTGCGCACCCGCGCTGGCGCGCCGCCGGGCGCCAGCTGCAGCATGTCGCCCACCCGCGCGCATCCCGCCAGCGCCGTGCCGGTGACGATGGTGCCCTGCCCCGACAAGGTGAACACGCGGTCCACGCCGAGGCGGAACAAGCGCCGCTCGTCGCGTTGCGGCAAGCTGCGCGCCACCTGCGTCAGGTGCGCCAGCAGGGCGGCCACGCCGGCATCGCCGTCGCGATTGGCGGCGGTGGGGAAAATCGGGCTGCCCGCCAGCGGCGTGCCGGCCAGCAGCGCCTCGATGTCCGCTTCCACCTGCGCCACGCGGGCGCTATCAGCGCGGTCGACCTTCGTCAGCGCCACGGCGCCGCGCGTCACGCCCAGCAGCTGCAAGATGGCCAGGTGTTCGTGCGTCTGCGGCATGACGCCATCGTCGGCGGCCACCACGAGCAAGGCGAAATCGATGCCCGTCACGCCGGAAGCCATGGTGCGGATAAATTTTTCGTGGCCCGGCACGTCGATCACGCCCAGCACCGTGCCGTCAAGCAGTGGCAGATAGGCGTAGCCGAGTTCGATCGAGATGCCGCGCGCCTGCTCTTCCTTCAGGCGGTCCGTGTGCACGCCCGTCAGCGCGCGCGTGAGCGTCGTCTTGCCATGGTCGATATGGCCCGCGGTGCCGACGATCATGCGGACAACTCGGCGAGCTGCGCGACGAAGGCCGTCTCGTGCGCCGCTTCCAGGCAGCGCAAGTCGAGCCACAGGGTGTCTTGCCCGATGCGCCCGATCACGGGGCACGGCAAGGCGCGCAACCGCTGCTCCAGCGCGCCCAGGGGATTGCTCAGGCGCGAGCCTGGCGCGCTGCGGATCGCCAGGCCAAAGCTGGGCAGCTGGTCGACGGGCAAGGCGCCGCTGCCGATCTGGCTGGTCATGGCTTCGGCCGTGACTGCGTACGCGGCGCCCAGCGCCCCTTGCAGCAGCGGCAGCAGCATTTCCGCCTGCGCGCGCATGGCGGCGGCGGGACGCGTCAGCAAGCGCAAGGTGGTCAGCCGTTCGGCCAGCAAATCCGGCGCGCGGTACAGCCGCAGCACGGGCTCCAGGGCGGCCAGGGTCAGCTTGCCGACCCGCAGCGCGCGTTTCAGGGGGTTGCGCTTGATCTTCGCGATCAGGTCGGCGCGCCCGACGATGACGCCGCATTGCGGGCCGCCCAGCAGTTTGTCGCCGCTGAAGGTGACCAGGTCGGCGCCCGCCTCGATGGTTTCGCGCACCGTCGTTTCATGCGGCAAACCATATTGCGCCAGGTCAACCAGGGTGCCGCTGCCCAGGTCCACGGCCGTCGGCACGCCGTGTTGTGCCGCCAGTGGCACCAGTTCGTCGAGCTCCACGCTTTTCGTGAAGCCGGTAATGGCGTAATTGCTGCAATGGACCTTCATCAAGAGGGCCGTATCTGCATTCACGCCGTTCGCGTAATCGGCCAGGTGGGTGCGGTTGGTGCTGCCCACTTCGCGCAGCACGGCGCCCGCGCGCGTCATCACGTCGGGGATGCGGAAGGCACCGCCGATTTCCACCAGTTCCCCACGCGACACCACCACCTCCTTGCCCTGCGCCAGGGTGTTCAACATCAGCAGCACGGCGGCCGCATTGTTGTTGACGATGGTGGCCGCTTCGGCCCCCGTCAATTCGCGCAGCAATTCCTCGACCAGGTCGTCGCGGTCGCCCCGCTTGCCCGTGTCCAGGTCGAATTCCAGGTTCATCGGCCACTGCAACGCTTCCACCACGGCTTGCACGGCGGCGTTGGGCAGCAGCGCGCGGCCCAGGTTCGTGTGCAGCACGGTGCCCGTCAGGTTGAAGACGGCGCGCAGCTGCGAACGCGATTGCGCCTGCAGCCGTTCGGCCATCTGCGCGGCGATGGCGACGATCGATGCGCCCTCTTCGCAGACTGCCCCCGCCAGCATGGCCGTGCGCAGTTCGGCCAGCACGGCGCGCGCGCTGGCCAGGGTTTGCGCGCGGCCATAGTGTGCAATCAGGGCCAGGCAAGCCGCGTCACCCAGGATACGGTCTACCGATGGCAGGCGCACGGTTTGCCCCGTCGTCATGCTGTCTGGCCCTCGCTGCTGTCGCTCTTCCCCAGCCACAGCAGCGGATTGCCGCTGGCGCGCTGGTAGCCCGCTTCGCCCACCAGCAGGTCGAGCATCAGGCTGGCCAGGTCGTCGGCCAGGGGCTCGACGTTGTAATCGTGTTCCTGGTTGAAGACCTTGCGGTAGGTATGGCAATCGTCGCAGGTTTCCGCGCGCGCCACCTTCTTCGGATCATTCGCCTTGTTCGGCAATTTGTCGTCCTTTGCCGTCACGGGGTCGAACGGCGCCGCATCGGCCGCATCCAGGCCCTGGTAGGCGATCTTGCCATTCTGTTCGCAGGTCGAACACTTCACGCGCACCATATGCCATTCGCTTTCGCAAATGCCGCAGTGCAGATAGCGGTAGCCCTGCGACCCGCCGCCGATGCGGATCACGCTGGCGACGGGGTGCGAACCGCAGACGGGGCACAGGGTGCCCGTTTCCAGGTCCGGCACGCGCGCGGCGCGCAGTTCGCTGGCCGACACCGACCACAAGATTTGCAGCGCGGCCGCGACGAACGGCGCATGCATGGGGTTCAGGTTATCGCCATTTTCATCGAGCACGGCATCGGCGCAGGCGTCCAGCGCCGGCGCATCGAGCGCGCGCAGCTGGGCCAGCACCTGCGTCAGGCCGCCGGACAGGGCCGGCTGGCTTGCCGCCGTTGCGGCCAGTTCATCGAGCAGGCTGGCGAAGATGTCGCGCCAGACGGGCGGGCGGGCGCCGTTGACGGGCAGCACCGGCATGCGGTGCTGCATCGCGCGGCGCAGCGCGTCCGGGTCGGCGGCAGGCACGGCGCCGGGCGCCAGTTTTCCCACCACGGCGGCCTGCGCGTCGGCCAGCGCGGCCATCAGCACCAGGTAACCCTGCATGCCCGCGTCGACGGGGATGCCCTTGATCTTTCCTTGCGCCAGTTCGCGCAGGCGCGAGGCGCGCGCCTTGAACAGGCTGTCAGGCTGCGGCAGCAGCAGGCGCGGAATCGCGTTGTGGTCCAGGCCTTCGATTTCGCCTGGCTGAAGAATGCGTTGTACCAATGGAGTTTTCCCATCAAAAAAGGCCGAGCGTAGCTGGCCAGCCCATCCGGCGGATGCGGCTGTGTTTCGAAAGTATTTTAATCGATAAAAAGAAAGGGGTCAGTCCTGGGACTGACCCCGGGTAATGCCGCTGGCATCAATCGCAAGAACTTAGTCTTTTGTACTGCGCATCACCGCCTCGAACCACTTCGGATGGTGCTTGCGCGCCCAGCCGTAGGTGACGGTACCGCGCACCATGGCGCCGATCGAGCCCTTGACCCACAGGGCCGCATAGATGTGCACGATGATGGCGCAGATGATGCCGAACGCGCACACGGCGTGCAGCAAGGCGGCCGCGCGGATGACGGGAATCGGGAAGTAGAACGCGAAATACGCGCGCCAGATCACGATGCCCGATAGCAACAATCCCGCCATGCAGGCCAGCAGCACGAAGAACAGGATCTTCTGGCCGGCATTGTATTTGCCGATCTTCGGAAGCTTTTCTTCGCGATTGTTGAGCACGTCGTCCATCTGTTTCAGCCACTGCTTGTCGCCGTCCTCGAACTTGTTGTGGTGCCAGAAGCGCACCACCAGGATCGCGAACGAGACGAACATCACCAGGCCGGCAAACGGATGCAGGATGCGCGTCCATTGCCCGCCGCCGAACAGGTTCGCCAGCCACGCCATCGAGGGATGGAACATGGCCAGGCCGGACAGCGCCAGCATGACGAAGGTGATGGCGGTCACCCAGTGATTCGTGCGCTCGTTCGGGTCGTAGCGCTGGATCAGCGGGTTGCCATCCTTGTCGCGCAGCTTTCCATCATGCAGATCACTGTGGCTCATGGTCTTCCTCCCGGATGCGTTTGGCCTCTTCCAGCGCCTCGTGCTCTTCGTCCTTGCTCACTTCGTTCGGACCGACACGCGTGTAATGGAAGAAGCCTGCCAGGGCCGTGGCGGCCATGCCGGCCACCGCGAGCGGCTTGGACCAGCCCTTCCAGAAGCCCACCATCGGGCTGATGCGCGGACGTTCCGGCAAGTTCGAATACAGCTTCGGCTTGTCGGCATGGTGCAGCACGTACATCACGTGCGTGCCGCCCACGCCCAGCGGATCGTACAGGCCCGCATTTTCGAAACCGCGCGACTTCAGGTCGACGATGCGCTCTTCCGCATGCACCTTCATGTCTTCCTTGGTGCCGAAGACGATGGCGCCCGTCGGGCACGTTTTCACGCAGGCCGGTTCCTGGCCCACGGCGACGCGGTCCGAGCAGAGCGTGCACTTGTAGGCGCGGTCGTCCTTTTTCGAAATGCGGGGCACGTCGAAAGGACAGCCGGCCACGCAGTAGCCGCAGCCGATGCAGTTTTCCTGATGGAAATCCACGATGCCGTTCGTGTATTGCACGATGGCACCCGGCGCCGGACAGGCTTTCAGGCAGCCCGGGTCCTCGCAGTGCATGCAGCCATCCTTGCGGATCAGCCACTCGAGGTTGCCGTCGTTGTTTTCGTGTTCGGCAAAACGCATCACCGTCCACGATTGCGGCGTCAAGTCCGTCGGATTGTCATAGGTGCCATGGTTTTCGCCGACTTCGTCACGCAAGTCGTTCCATTCCATGCACGCCGTCTGGCAAGCCTTGCAGCCGATGCATTTCGACACATCGATCAGCTTGGCCACGGTGCCCGTCACCGGGCTGCGCGCTTGCGGCGGCGTTACCGTGGTAGCCGACAGGCGCCGGATATCTAAGGATTGCAGTGCCATTATTGAGCTCCCATCATGCTTTTTCCACCTTCACGAGGAAGGACTTGAATTCCGGCGTTTGCGAATTCGCATCCCCCACGCCCGGCGTCAGGGTATTGATCAGATACCCCGGCTTGGCCACGCCCGTAAAGCCCCAGTGCAGCGGCAGGCCCACGGTATGCACCGGCTTGCCCTCGATCATCAAAGCCTTGATGCGCTTGGTGACGACGGCCTTGGCGATGATGTGACCGCGCTTGGAACTGACGCGCACTTCCCCACCGGCAACG
Source organism: Janthinobacterium sp. SUN137 (assembly GCF_030587265.1). Classification (NCBI taxonomy): domain Bacteria; kingdom Pseudomonadati; phylum Pseudomonadota; class Betaproteobacteria; order Burkholderiales; family Oxalobacteraceae; genus Janthinobacterium; species Janthinobacterium sp. SUN137. Next base: position 65,213 of record NZ_JAPWHZ010000001.1, read on the forward strand.
ACGCCGATGCTCTTGGCCAATTCTTCGCCGATTTCGACGAATTGCTGCGGCTGGATGATGGCATTCAGGCGCGCATGCTTGGTCCAGTAATGGAAATGCTCGGTCAGGCGGTAGCTGGTGGCCACATGCGGGTATTCCTCATGCGTGCCGAACATTTTCCGGTCATCGGCGAACACGCGCGCGGCCGGATTGCTGGTCGCTTGCGGGTTTTTCGGATGCATGGGGTTGTAGCCCAGCGGATTTTCGAACGGCTCGTAATGCTCGGGGAAAGGCCCTTCGGCCATGGCGCCGCGCGCAAAGAAGCGCGCCACGCCCTCGCCCAGCATGATGAACGGACCCATGCCGTTTTCCGGCGGTTCGTCGACCTTGAAGTCGGGAATATCGGCCCCGCTCCAGTTCGTGCCATTCCACTCGATCAACTTGCGCGTCGGGTCGAAAGCCTTGCCCTTCAAGTCGCACGAGGCGCGGTTGTACAGCACGCGGCGGTTCGCCGGCCACGCCCAGGCCCAGCCCAGGGTCTGGCCGATGCCGGTCGGGTCGCTATTGTCGCGCCGTCCCATCTGGTTGCCCGCCTGCGTCCAGCTGCCGGCGAAGATCCAGCAACCGCTGGTGGTCGTGCCGTCGTCGCGCAATTGCGCAAACGAGGCCAGCTGCTCGCCCTTTTTCACCAGCAGCTTGGTCGGATCTTTCGGATCGTACAAGTCGGCCAGCGCCTTGCCGTTGAATTCGCGGGCGATTTCTTCCGGCTGCGGGTTATGCGGCTGCGCATAATTCCACGTCAGGTTGACGATAGGGTCGGGGAACTTGCCGCCTTCTTTCTTGTACATGTTGCGCATGCGCAAGAACAGGCCCGACATGATCTCCAGGTCGCTGCGCGCCTGGCCCGGCGGTTCGGCCGCCTGCCAGTGCCACTGCAGCACACGCGAGGAGCTCACCAGCGAACCGCGCTCTTCGGCGAAGCAGCTGGTCGGCAGGCGGAACACTTCCGTCATGATCTTGGTGGGATCGACTTCGTGGTATTGCCCGTGCGCCTTCCAGAATTCGCCCGTTTCCACGGCCAGCGGGTCCATGATGACGAGGAACTTCAGCTTCGACAGCGCTTCCGTGACCTTCTGCTTGTTCGGCGCGGACGCCAGCACATTGAAGCCCTGGCAGATATAGCCCGTCATCTTGCCTTGGTGCATGTTCTCGATGGCTTGCATCAAGTCATACGGCTTGTCGAGTTTCGGCAGGTAGTCGAAGGCGTAGTTATTTTCCGCCGTGGCAAAGTCGCCCCACCACGTCTTCATGAAGCTGACGTGGAATTTGCGGTAATTGCTCCAGTAGCTGAGCTGGTTCGGCCGCAGCGGCTTGGTGGCGCGCGCGGCGATATAGCCGTCGAAATCCTGCTCGGACTCGTTCGGCAAGGTCATGTAGCCTGGCAACAGGTTCGACATCAAGCCCAGATCGGTCAGACCCTGGATGTTCGAGTGGCCGCGCAAGGCGTTCATGCCGCCGCCCGCGATACCCATATTACCCAGCAGCAACTGCACCATGGCGCCCGTGCGGATGGTTTGCGCGCCCGTCGAGTGGTGCGTCCAGCCCAGCGCGTACAGGATGGTGCCGGCGCGTCCCGGCACGGCGGTCGAAGCCAGGGCTTCCGCCACCTTGTGGAACTTGTCGGCCGACACGCCGCACGTGCGTTCGACCATCTCGGTCGTGTAGCGCGCGTAGTGCTTCTTCATCATCTGGTAGACGCAGCGCGGGTGTTCCAGGGTCGGGTCGACCTTGGCATAGCCATCTTCGCCGATCTCGTAATCCCAGGTGGCCTTGTTGGTGTACTTGCCTTTTTCTTTGTCGAAACCCGAGAACAGGCCGTCCTCGAACGCATAGTCTTCGCGCACGATGAAGGGCATGTCCGTGTAGTTGCGCACGTACTCATGCTGGATCTTGTCGTTCGTCAGCAGATAATTGATGATCGCGCCGAGGAAGACGATGTCCGTGCCGGTACGCGTGGCGCAGTAGTAATCTGCCACGGATGCGGTACGGGTAAAACGCGGATCGACAACGATCAGCTTGGCCTTGTTATGCGCCTTCGCTTCCGTTACCCATTTGAATCCGCAAGGATGTGCCTCTGCTGCATTGCCGCCCATGACCAGGATCACATCGGCATTCTTGATATCGACCCAATGATTCGTCATCGCGCCACGGCCAAACGTCGGGGCAAGACCTGCCACCGTCGGTCCGTGTCATACACGCGCCTGATTATCAAAGGTCAGCATCCCCATGCTGCGCACTGTCTTGTGGGTCAGATACCCCACCTCGTTGCTGCCGGCGGACGCGGCAAGCATGCCGGTGGAGAGCCAGCGGTTGACGGTCTTGCCGTCGGCATTCTTTTCGATCAGGTTGGCGTCGCGGTCATCCTTCATCAGGCGCGCGATCTTGTCGAGCGCCACATCCCAGGAGATCGGTTGCCATTCCGTGCCGCCCGGTGCGCGGTACTCGGGCACTTTCAGGCGGTTCGGGCTGTGGATGAAGTCGACCAGGCTGGCGCCTTTCGGGCACAGCGTGCCGCGGTTCACCGGGTGATCGGCATCGCCTTCCACGTGGATGATGCTGGAGACGGCGTTTTTCGCGCCGTCACCCAGTCCATACAGCAGGACGCCACATCCTACCGAACAGTAGGGACAGGTATTGCGTGTCTCGGTGGTGCGAGACAGCTTGTATTGCCGCACTTCCGCCATCGCCTGGCCCGGTGCGAAACCGAGCAGGGCGAGGCTGGAACCAGCAATGGTCGCGCCAGTTACCCGAAGGAACTGGCGCCTGGACATCTGAACCATATTCAGGCCTCTATGATGTGAGTAAATAAAAAGTCATACGGCGTCGTGGTAGTGTCATATCACTAAGACATAAGCACCATGCCTGTGCCGTATGACAGTATTTTACCCCTCAAACTCCGACAAGGCTTAGTCCGCTGGAAAAAATTGCCTTTAGTCAATATTAATTTGACGATACCGAACGTTCCCTCTAAACAATGCCAGCCTGCCCGGCACGCTTGCACATCGCTACCCACCCACGAAAAAAAACCCGCTCGCGAGCGGGTTTTGGGGGATGCGGCCGAACTGGCCGGCCAAATTACAGGCTGTAGCGCAAGGTCAGCGCCACATTGCGCGGCGCGCCCGGCAAGCTCAGGTTCGGGCTGGAACCGTGGCCCGACACGATGTAGCGCGTGTCGCCGATATTGTTGACGTTCAGCTGCACTTCATAGCGGCCCGTGCGGTACGCGGCCATGGCGTCGGCCGTCACGTAGCCTGGCAAGACCACCGTGTTGCCCGGATTGGCGAAGCGGCTGCCGACGGCGTTCGCACCGCCGCCCACCGTGAAGCCGTGGCCCAGGTCTTTCGTCAGCCACAGGTTGACCGTATTGCGCGAAGTCAAGGTCGCGCGCTTGCCCTTGACCGGCACTTCTCTGGCGACGGTGCCGCCCGGCACATTGACGCTCTTGTCCTTGGCGATGGAATCGGTGATGGTGGCGTCCAGGTAAGCATAGCCGGCCATCATTTTCCAGCCATCGTGCAAGTCCGCGTTGAAGGTCAGTTCCAGGCCATCCGTGCGCTGCGTGCCGACGGGCACGATGCGGTTCGTGATCGGGTCGCTGGTCTTGATATTGTCGCGCTCCAGGCGGAACAGCGACACGGTGGCGTTGGCGCGGCCGCCCCACAGGTCATACTTGGCGCCCACTTCCGTGTTGCGCGTGGTTTCCGGCGCCAGGTCGGCATTGTTGGCGGCCAGGGCGAAGTTCTCGCCGCTCGGCTGGAACGAGCGGCTCCACGACGCGTAGTACGATTGCGTCGCGCCCGGTTGCCAGACGAGGCCGGCGCGGGGGCTGTAGGCCGAATCCGTGCGCGACAGATCCGCCGTCGTCACGCCAAGCGCATTGGCCAGGCGCGACTGCTGCTTGTAGCGGTCGTAGCGCAAGCCGGCCAGCGCCTTCCACTCGTCGCTGAAGCTGATGGCGTCCTGCACGTAAGCGGCGGCCGTGTCGTAGGTGCCGAACGTATCGCTTCGCGACCCGAGATTACGCGGATCGACTACCGGCAACTTGGGGTTGAAGATCGATATAAAGTCCTTCGGCACAGGGCCAGTCCAGCTGCTGGAATCCTTGTTTTGCTTGCCGAATTCGGCGCCGTACAACACTTCGTGGCGCATGGTGCCCGTGACCAGCTTTTGCGTCAGTTCCGTCTGGTTGAACCAGCCGCTCTCGTCCCGGTTGAGCTTGGCGTGCCTCAGCTGCATCATGCCATTGACTTCGTTGACGTTGCCGAAAATATTCGTGTTGTTGCGGTCCAGGTGATAGTCGTAGTAACGGAAAGCATTGCGCAGCGACAAGCTATCGCTGAATTTGTGCGTCAGGGTGGCGGCCGTGGACACCACGCGCGACTGACTGAAGTCCGCATCGCGGGCGTTGGCGGCACCGTAATACGTGCCCGCATCGACGGCCACGGGACGGCCGTGGTAGGACGGGATGCCGAAGTCCGTCAGGCGGCGGTCTTCCAGGTAATCGCCCTGCAGCAGCAATTTGGTGGCGCTGGAGAGGCGGATGGCCACCGACGGCGCCAGCGCCGTGCGGTTGATGAATTGCTGGTCGCGGTAGCTGTCCGACAATTCGCGCGCGCCCGTGACACGCCAGTCCACCGTCTCGCCGACACGGCCCACGTCGACTTCGCCGCGGCGCCCTGCTGTGTTCGTCAAGCTCAGCGCCACGTCCGCGATATCCACGCCCGGCTTCTTCGTGATGCGGTTCACCAGGCCGCCCGAGGAACCGCGGCCGTACAGCACGGCGGCCGGTCCCTTGATCACTTCCAGGCGCTCCACGTTCGACAGGTCGCGGAAATACAGCGCATCATCGCGGAAGCCGTCGACGAACTGGTCGCCGATGGCCGTGAAGCCGCGGATGAACACCTGGTCGCGCTGGCCGTCGCCCGTGGACAAGCCCACGCCGGGGATGTTCTTCATGATGTCCTGGATCGACATGGCATTCTGGTCGCGGATGACGGCGGCCGGCACCACGTTGATCGTTTGCGGCACGTCGCGCAAGGCCATTTCCGTCTTGGTGCCGCTGGCGGAGGTGGCGGCCACGTAGCCATCCTTGTCCTTCGACGCCGTCACGGTGACGGCGGGCAAGCTTTCCTGTGCCCAGGCCGCCAGTGGCGTGGCACCCAAGGTCAAGGCGCCCAGTACGGCGATGGTGATCGGTTTACATCCTGGCTTGCGCTGTTGCTGCATACAATTCCCTGGTCGAAGTTTTAATACGAATGATTATCATTAGTATTTTATCAGCCGGCGATGGGAAAAGTAAGGATGAATGTAAGTGATAGTACTTATTAACTAGGTACTTGACGTAAAAAAGCAACAGGAAATCAATATCAAAAAATAATTAAAATTGCCGCCAGAAACTATTTCCCTGCGTCAATGCTATACTTGCGGCTTGCTGGGCAGCGGTCAGCCTGACCGATATGCCCCTTGCTTTACCTCCATCGCCACGCTCAGCGTGGCGCGCCGCACAGCCATCACGCGGCACCCGAAGACCCCGATCCCCTGCGCCTTGCGGCGCCTGTCCGCCCCTGCTGGCGGCGGCGATCATGACTATTAAACTGTTAGGAATTACATGAAAAACCTGAACATCGGCAGCCGCCTTGGCGTCGGCTTTGCTGTCGTATTGCTGTTGCTTGCCGCCTTGACCATCACCGCCCTCGTGCGCATGCAGACGGCCAGCGACCTGACTTACCGCCTCATCAATACCAGCATCAAGAACCAGCGCATGGTGGCCGAATGGTCGAAGATCATTGAACTGAACAGCGTGCGCGGCGTCGCCTCGTTCGAGATCACCGATCCGGTCGTGCGCGCCAAGATCGAGGAAGACTTGAAGGTCGATGCGGAGCGTTCCAGCAAGCTGCAGGACGACATCATCGCGTCCTTGCTCAACCCGGCCGTGATCGAACAGTTCAAGGTCGTGCGCAAGGTGCGCACCGACTACGTGACGACGCGCGCACGCGCCTTCAAGATGAAGGCCGACGGCGACGTGGCGGGCGCCAAGATCGTGTTCGACAAGGAAGTCGCACCCATCACCGTGGCTTACCTGGCCGAAGTGAAGCGCTTTGCCGGCATGCAGATCAAGGCGGCCGACGGCGTCGGCGCCAGCATCATCGAAGCTTACAGCGGCACCCGCATTTTCCTGATCACCATGGGCGTGCTGGCCGTGCTGATGGGCATCGGCTTTGCCTGGTGGATCACGCGTTCGATCACCGGCCCCATCCGCGCCGCCGTGAAAGTGGCGGAAACCGTGGCAGCGGGCGACTTGAGCAGCGTCATCACGGCCCAGGGCCGCGATGAAACGGGCCAGCTGATGCATGCCCTGAAAACCATGAACGATAGCCTCGTCGGCATCGTCGGCCAGGTGCGCAGCGGCACCGACACCATCGCCACGGCCTCCGCGGAAATCGCCGCCGGCAACCAGGACCTGTCGTCGCGCACGGAACAGCAAGCCAGTTCGCTGGAAGAAACGGCCTCGTCGATGGAAGAACTGACTTCGACCGTCAAGCAAAACGCGGACAATGCGCGCCAGGCGAATAAACTGGCTGGCGACGCGGCCGGCATCGCCAGCCGCGGCGGCGCCGTGGTGGCCGAAGTGGTCGCTACCATGAGCGAGATCAATACCTCGTCGAAGAAAATCGTCGATATTATCTCGGTCATCGATGGCATCGCCTTCCAGACCAACATCCTGGCCTTGAACGCGGCCGTGGAAGCGGCACGCGCCGGCGAACAGGGTCGCGGCTTTGCCGTGGTCGCCACGGAAGTGCGCAACCTGGCGCAGCGCTCGGCAGCGGCGGCAAAGGAAATCAAGGGCTTGATCGACGACTCCGTGCAAAAAGTCGACGTGGGCACGGACCTGGTCGACAAGGCCGGCAAGACGATGGAAGAAATCGTGCAAAGCATCGGCTTCGTCACGTCCATCATGAGCGAGATCAGCAACGCCAGCGAAGAACAGAGCGCGGGCATCGAGCAAGTCAACCAGGCCATTTCCGAAATGGACCAGGTAACGCAGCAAAATGCTGCCCTGGTGGAAGAAGCCTCGGCAGCGGCCGAAGCGATGCAGGAACAGGCGAGCGAACTGGCGCAGGTGGTCAGCGTCTTCCGCCTGGACGCCAACGCGGCGGCCACCGACCGTTTCAGCGTGAAAACCGCACAGCGCAGCGCGCCCGCAGCGCCCGCAGCCGCGCCGGCCCGCAAGGCTACGGCCCCTGCCCTGCGCCTGCCCGTGACGCGCACCAGCAGCAAGGCGAGCGCACCGGCCGAAGGCGAGTGGGAAGAGTTTTAAATCCGCTTCTGCAAGCCGTGCGGCATCACGCCGCGCGGGCTTGCGCCTGGGTGATCAGTGCCGCCAGCTCGCGTGGCGCGGATTGTCCCAGAAATTCCAGCGCCAGCGCTTCCGGATCAATGGCGGCGTCCGCGGGCAAGCCATGCTCGAAACCGCCCACCATGATGCGGCAGAAATGCGGCGATTCCGCCCGCGTTTCCACATACCAGCAGCCCGCATGGCCTTGCACGAAATATTCGCCGATAAAGTAGCCGAGCATGGTTTTCACCCACTGCCAGCTCTCGTCGCGAATGACGATGGTGCGCATGGCCGCATCGATGTACGGCAGGTATTCGGCCGCGTTCGTCAACACTTCGTGCGCCGGCTGGATGCCCAGGCGCTCGACAAAATTCACCAGCGAAGCGCCCAGCGCGTCATAGTAGGCATCAAAAGCCGTTTGGCTTTGTTGCAATAATTGTTCTTGTTCGTTCGACAGCATTCACACTCCACAGACATTCAGCAATCCAATATTTTACGCCACGCCCACATCCACCCCGGCCCGCTGCAGCAAGGCCTCGTTGCGGGCGGACAGATGCGTCACCTGCAGATGCTTGCCTGCCCTGTCATAGCGCTCATACAGCGATTCGATGGCGGCGATGGCCGAGTGGTCGGCCATGTGCAGGTGCCGGCAGTCGAGGATGACACGGGCCGGGTCCGACGCTGCCTGGAACAGTTCCTGGAAATGCGTGGTGGAAGCAAAAAACAGGGTGCCATGCGGCAAGTAGACGCGCATGCCTTGCGTGCTGTCATCGATGTCGGCACGCATGTCGCGCGCATGTTGCCAGGCAAAATTCAAGGCGGCGATGACGATGCCGCACAGCACGGCCATCGCCAGGTCCGTGAATACCGTGATCACCGTCACGGCGACGATCACCAGCGCATCCTGCAACGGCACCTTGCCCAGCACGCGCAAGGAACCCCAGGCAAACGTCTGCTGCGCCACGACGAACATCACGCCCACGAGGGCCGCCAGCGGGATGCGCTCGATCAGCGGCGACAGGAACAGGATGAACAGCAAGATCATCACGCCGGCCGTCACGCCCGACAGGCGCGAGCGGCCGCCGGAACTCAGATTGATCATCGTCTGCCCGATCATGGCGCAGCCGCCCATGCCGCCAAACAGGCCCGAGACGACGTTCGATGCGCCGAGGGCGATGCATTCGCGGTTCGGCTGCCCCCGCGTTTCCGTTATCTCATCTGTCAGATTAAAAGTGAGCAAGGTTTCCAGCAAGCCCACCATGGCCATCAGCGCCGCATACGGGAAAATGATGTGCAAGGTGCTCATATCCAGCGGCACGGCAGGCCAATGCAGGGCCGGCAAGCCGCCGGCGATATGCGCGAGGTCGCCCAGGGTGCGCGTAGGCAAGCTCAAAACATGGCTGAGTACGCCCACGCCCAGGATGGCTACCAGCGCCGGCGGCACGGCTTTTGTCAGGCGCGGCAGCACGTAGACGATGGCCATGGTGAGCAGCACCAGGCCAACCATCACGAGCAAGGGCGTGCCTTGCAGCCAGGCTTCGCCCTGCGGCGTGGCCTGGCGGAAGTGTTCCAGTTGGGACATGGCGATGACGATGGCCAGGCCATTCACAAAACCCAGCATCACGGGATGGGGCACCATGCGAATCAGCTTGCCCAGGCGCAAGATGCCGAACAGCGCCATCAAGATACCGCCGAGCACCACGGTGGCCAGCAGGTATTGCACGCCGTGTTGCGCCACCAGCGCCACGATGACGACGGCCATGGAGCCGGCGGCGCCCGAAATCATGCCGGGACGTCCGCCAAAGATGGCCGTCATGGCGCAGATGATGAAGGCGCCATACAGGCCCATCAGGGGATTGAGCTGCGCCACCAGGGCAAAGGCGATGCATTCTGGCACCAGGGCAAATGACGTGGTCAAGCCCGCCAAAACGTTTTTTTGCAGGTTCGAGTACCACTCATCCCGAAAAGTTGTGTTGATCATTGATGCGTATCCAAAGTCGGAACAGGAAAATGCCGGCCGGATGGAGAATAATCAGGCGCAGCCATGCCAACGGGCGTCACAGAAACGCGGCGCTGAGGTCGAACGGAACAGGAAAGTCGTCAGTGACTACATCGGTATGGCGGAAAGGGGGAGGTTCATCAAGGCGCCAGGCGGCGCGGCTGAGCTTGCCGGCATTATACAAGAACGTCCAATAGCGGCGCAGCCAGGCATGGCCAGCATTTTCTGCCGGTTATCTGCTGTTTTTGTACGGCAGCCGGTGCCACGCAATTCAGCGCGTAATGATGTAATGATCGGCTACCCGTCAAGGCGCAGCAAGCGTGCGTCTTGACGGAAGCCTTGTCTCCACGACATGCTTAGTGGGCAGGCTCGCTTCCAAACCGCAGCTCCACGCGGCGATTGCGCTGATCACTCGGTGCCAGTCCTGGCAGTGGATGCGAATCGCCAAAACCGGCGACGACCACGCGCCTTGCCGCATCAACGCCACTCTGCCCAATGATCAGGCGGCGTGCCTCCCTGGCGCGTGCAGCCGACAAGGTAAAATTGTCGTCGTACACCGTGCAAAACTCACGAATATCGGTCACAGGCGCTTTGACCGGTTTGTTATCCGTATGCCCCTCGACATAAATCTGCCCGCCCTCCACTCGCATCAGATAGGCCGCAATACTGTCTTCGACCTGGGCGAAGACCGCACGGGCTTTGGGCTCGATACAGGCGCTACCACTCTTGAATACGCTCTCGCTTAGCGTCACTTTGCCGGCCGCCGCATCGATGGCAACAAAATTGGCAGCGCCCTCGCGCGCAAAAGCAATTTTCATCTGTTCGAGCACGACTGCCACCTGGCGTCGCTTTGCCTCGCTGCCCTCGTTCATCTCAGCATGATGACGTTGCTCTGCGGCTTGCTTCTGCACCACAGATACCACCAGCATCAGCATGACGACGGCAACCACGCCCGACATCAGATCGGCGATCACGATCCACTCACTCGCTTTATCCTTCATGACGCATCCTTATGCCGCTTTCGTTGCGGAATGGGAGGTGCCGTGCTCCAGTGGCGGCATCATGGCCACCAAATCCATTTCCGCATTGGGGAGGTGGAAGGTCGTGCTACCCAGTGCATCCGCCGCAGGCGATGCGACAAGCAGCTTGGCTACGGCATCGGCAACAGCATGAAACTCGACGCACATTTGTTCCATTGCCTGCGCTTGCTGCTGCTGGGAGGCAGCGGCGGTATCCTGAACCTTCACTTGTCGCTCAACAAGTGCCAGCAACTGGCGCAGTTCGTCACCAAGTGTTGCGTTCCGGTCCAAGCTGGCACTACTATCTTTCACTGCGACAACAAGTTCACCGACCTTGTCCACCAGATTTGCCGCCCGTTCATCACTGGCTTCAAAACGCTTGGCATATTGCATCATGCGGGTATTCGAGGTCGATATCGCATTCAAGCCCTTCTCAATGCTTTCTTGCATTGCAGAAACGAATTCAGTCATGGCATGGACTTTCCCGTTCAAGGCATCGCCCGATGCGGCAAATGTGGCCTGCGCCGACTCCTGACGTTTGCGCGTGTCCTCGCCCATGGTGTGCAAGGTATTGAGAGTCGTCGTCACGCCATTCGACAATTCGCCGATGACCCGTTCAATCTGCGTGGTAGCCGTTGACAGGTCCGCAGCCATTGTTGTCATATTCGTGGTAAAGGTTGCCCCCATGTCATCGATCGTTGCCTTCAACTCGGTTCTCAGGCTGGCCAGCACTGACGACATGGTATTGCGGAACTCTTCAATTACGCTGCCCAATTCGGTGCTGGCGTTGCCAGCCAATTGGGCGGCCACGGACATGCTCTTGGCGGCCACTGCCATTTCACTGATATTCTCAGAGACACTGCGCACGAAACCTTCCATGGCGGCGCGGCTTGCCTGCGTGTGCTCCGCCAGTTCACCGAGCCGCGTACTTTGCAGCAGCGCCTGTTCGCTCTGCACCTTGGCATGGCCTGCGATGACCTCGATAGGGCTCAGCAATGCCTGCTGGCCCTGCTGTGACGCATCGAGCCTTTCGACGATCCGTTCCAGCGTTTGCAGTTGCAGCGCACTGCCTGCCTGCGCGGCTTGCAGTCCGCGCTCATTGCTGAGAAGCAACTCTTGCAGCACAGCCAATGACTGCGCGTGCTGCTGTTCCGCCCTCTGCGCCGCAGTGCGCTGCTCGGCGGCCACGGTGCTGCCGGACTGGGCGATAGCGTCAATCATCTGCGTACGCTCTTTGTCGCGTTCCAGGCGCTGCAGTTCGGCGAGACGGCCGGTAATTTGCTTCAGTTCGCTTGCTGCCCAGGCGTGACGCACCTCTTCGTATGGCTTCAGCATGAACCATACTTTCAGGACGAGAAAAGCAAGAATGCCCCAGGTCGACGTTTTAAACTTGGATCCCAGAGAATTCATGATCGGAGTCAAGCTATTGAGTGCATCCTGGCCTGGCGCCAGCGCACCTGCAGCCTCTACCAAAGCGAGGCCAAGGCCGATGAATGTGCCCAACAAACCAAATACCAGCAGCAAGCCCGGCAACATATCCGCCCAGCGTTCCGCCGGCGTGGCAACTGCGGTGCTCAGCTCGTCGGCCGAGCCATAGGCAAGCGGCGCGCCATCCTCGGCATCGAGCCGCGTCAGGTTGCGCTGCCAGCGCCCCGCACGCGCACTGCGCGCCACGGCCATCGGCACGCACACCACCGCCAGCATGAAGACGGTCGCGAAAATGAGTTGCAATCCCGAATGGATCGTGTAATCCAGCGTCGGCAGGAGAAAGGTCAGCAATTGATTATCCATTGCATTCGACTTCCAGCTCTTCGCCACGCTTGATACTATCGGCGCGGAACACATTGGCAAAATCGGCAATCAGCGCCTGCTGCTCGGCGGACATGTCGGCCCAGCGCAAATCGCGATGCGCGCAATCGGTCAGCAGCAAGCCCACTTCTTCGCCCAGTTCCAACAGGAAATCCTGATCATCGGCCTGTATTTGCTCCGGTGTTTTTTCAAGCAGCTGCAAGAAACCTTCTGTCGCATAGACATAATATTCCCGTTCCACATTGCGTTTCATCAATGCCTTGTTCGCTGCAAGCTCCACCGGCAACACCGCTTCCAGGCTTTCAAGCTCGCCCTGGTCTTGCGCCGACAGCGGCGACAGCAGCGCTTCCAGCTTCAAGCGACTCAACTTGGCTTGGGCAACCGCCAACGTTTCCGCCGTGCGCTTCCACAGACGCTTGTCATCCGTCAACGCCAGTTGCCACATCTTGCTCATCTCTTCGAACACAAACGGCGTGAGCTTCTTTCCATAGCGGGAAAACACGATGGCATCAAGACGCGCGGCCTCGGCATCGCTCATTTCAGGCGCATCGGACAACAACATTGCGCCGATCTGCACAAGGAAAATGTCGTCGGCTGAAATCTCCTCCATCGTCGTGGCACGGGCCAGCACCTCTTCCACTGTGCGGATCAGCTTTTGTGTCGCACGCAAACGCAGATAATGTTCAAAACCAATGAAATCACCGTCATCGATCAGGTTGGCGATGCCCGTTTTCACCAGCGCCAGTTCATTGATCATGGCGGCAAGATCGAAGGCCTTGACATGCTCGGCGGAATATTCGTGCGCCTTGGCGGCACGGAATACGGCCTCATGCTCGCGCGCCAGCGCTTCGTCCATCGCCGAAAGCCGTTCATCGAGGCGCTTCGCGAGTTCGACCACCCAGCGCATCGCCTTTTCCAGCTGATGCAGGATGGGACTATTTTCCAGGGCCAACAAGGCGCTGATCGCCTTATCGATCGCCAGGATCGCCTTGCCAAGCCAGGGATGTATTGCTTCCGCAGCTGCCGCAATGGATTTCAGGTAAGGACTCAGCTTCTGCAGATACGGCTTGACCTTTGCATATGTCTCTTTTACCGCCCCGATGAATGCCTCCCCCTTTTCCGCGATCACCCTGATCGCATCGCGCACCACCTTGACCACCTTGGTGGCAACATTACGAACAGTCGAAACAACATCATCGAACCACCCCATCATTCACTCCCTTTTTTAATTCACGCCCAACAGGCGGCGTGCTGTCATCGTATCGTTATGCGTTTTACTGTTGCCTGGCGCCACAGCAACTTCGTTGATTGCCCGAGTCAACTCGGCAATCGCTTCATCCAGATGGACACGCTGTAGCGCAGGTGCCTCATCCGCCGCTTCCGCCGCCAGCAGCGCCTTCGGCAATGCCAGGCGCATGCAGGTACGAATATCGCGGCCGGAAAAACCTTCGCTCAGTTCGGCGCAATGCGTCAGCAATTGCGCGCGATCGGCGCCAAGCGGAATGCCATCGACCATCAAACGATCCCACAAGCGGCGGCGTGCCGCAAAATCGGGATTATCAAAACGAATGTGATAGCCAATCCGGCTGCGGAAAGCCGTGTCGTAGTTGCGCTCGAAATTGCTGGCAAAAATGACGATGCCATCGAAGCGCTCCAGCTCGATCAGCAAGGTGGAACGCATGGCATTAACTTCGTTATCCACGCCCTGGGTGACAGAGGACAGCCGCTTTCCCAGCAACGTATCGGCTTCGTCGAAAAACAGGACTGCCGGGTCTTCGCGCGCGCTTTCAAAGGCCTTCTGGATATTTTTGGCCGTGTCGCCCAGGAACTTGCTCTCCAGTTCCGCGATACCGAGAGGCAAAAAACGCAGACCCAGCTCTCCGGCCACCGCTTCGGCCGAGAGCGTTTTACCAGTGCCAGGAGGACCGTAAAAATTAATTACCGTACACAAGCCCATCGGGTCGACGGACGCAAAATTCCAGTCGACATAGATCGTCCGGCGAAAACGCAATTTCGCCAGACACTCTTTTAACTGCAATGCGGTAGCCTCAGACAAGATCACGTCGTTACCAAGCTTGTAACGCGGACTATAAGTTGGGAATGACAAAGTTTTTCCTTAAGTTGTGATTCACCGCATGATCCACTGCATTGCGACAAATCACGTCGTTTGCCCGACGAAATTACAATAAATATTTATTAACTATTATATCAATAAGATTTTCATTATGGAAATATTTATTGCATAACACCATGAAAATCAAACTGAACTAGCGCTGAAAATGACCCCGGCGCAAACAGGCGGGCGAAGCAGTGAGAATCCCGGGCAAGGATGTGCGGCAGAAAATGCGCAGCAGAGTAATGCGAAACGGTGGCGGCATCAGGAAATGCCGATCGAGAGGAATCAGAGAAGCCGAAGTGTGGGAAGCGGAAGCGGACTAGTGCAACGCCCGCAGTGCACAGAAATACCGTGCAGACAAAAAAATAGCCCACTCGAAAGTGGGCTATTTTTTTCATCTGGAGGCGAGGACGGGAATCGAACCCGTCTAAACGGCTTTGCAGGCCGCTGCATAACCTCTTTGCTACCTCGCCAGAGGAACTGCTTGGATGCGCCTTGCGGCCCACCTTGAAAACTGGAGCGGGAGAAGAGTCTCGAACTCTCGACCTCAACCTTGGCAAGGTTGCGCTCTACCAACTGAGCTACTCCCGCATTGGAGCTTGGTTACTGCCTAATCGCGCCTACTGCTGCAAGCGGATAAAAAAAGGAAGCCAGCTTAGCTTCCCTTTAGAATTCTGGAGCGGGAGAAGAGTCTCGAACTCTCGACCTCAACCTTGGCAAGGTTGCGCTCTACCAACTGAGCTACTCCCGCATTGGAGCTTCTATTTTCTGCTACTGCCATTCTTGCTGTACTGCTTCAGCTTTCGCTGGAGCGGGAGAAGAGTCTCGAACTCTCGACCTCAACCTTGGCAAGGTTGCGCTCTACCAACTGAGCTACTCCCGCATACGAACCGCTATTTTACTGCCTTTTGCTACCGTTTACCAGCGCTGCTTTACTGCTGATCCAGTATTCACTGGAGCGGGAGAAGAGTCTCGAACTCTCGACCTCAACCTTGGCAAGGTTGCGCTCTACCAACTGAGCTACTCCCGCAGTGGACAACATTGTATCAGAAGCTCTACTACATCGCCAGTACTACTTTTTACTACATTCGCTGTTTTTACCTATGACACGATCCAGAAAACTGGAGCGGGAGAAGAGTCTCGAACTCTCGACCTCAACCTTGGCAAGGTTGCGCTCTACCAACTGAGCTACTCCCGCGTCATCAACAACAGGCCAGCATTATAGAGGGATTACAGGGGCTGTCAACGGGCAATATCTGGTCTTTTGCAAAATATTCCGCACAAAGCAGCCGCCTGCCTGTTCTTAGTGCAGATTTCCAGCCTTTTCCTTGATGAGAGGCCACGCCAGGCGCAAATAGTAAAACATCGACCATACCGTCAGCACGCAGGCGATCCACAGCAGCTTCTCGCCCCATACATGGGTATCGATCGCGCCAAAGATCACTTCGTGGTACAGCAGCAAGGGAATGGCCGTCATTTGCGCGGCCGTCTTGATCTTGCCGATCGAGCTGACGGCCACCGACTTCGAGGCGCCGATCTGCGCCATCCATTCGCGCAGCGCAGAAATGGTGATTTCGCGGCCGATGATGATGAAGGCCAGCACGGCATTGACCCGGTCCAGCTGCACCAGCACCAGCAAGGCCCCCGCCACCATCAGCTTGTCGGCCACCGGATCGAGGAAGGCGCCGAAGGCCGACGTCTGGTTCCAGCGTCGCGCGAGGAAGCCGTCGAACCAGTCGGTGACGGCGGCAACAATGAAGACCAGGGTGGCAACCAGGTTCTGATCGCCATGCAGCAGCATCGACGGCGGCAAATAAAACACGCCGACGACGAGCGGTATCAGGGCCACGCGCAGCCAGGTCAAAAGGATGGGAATATTAAAAGGCATAAGAGAGCAATCGGCCGACGGGTAAATTGAACATGAGGAAAGCGTGAAGAAAGCGCCACTAGTCTACATGGCCACAGGGTATTAGCCTAGTCCGGTTGCCGCGGCACCGGATCAGGCCGTCATAGAACCCTCACAAAACCGTAGCGAGCGGCAGCGAATTGCGACCGAGAAGCGCAACTGTGCTTGACACGGGGGCGCCGAGCCAGTGAGCATCGCAGGCCGCAAGTCGCGACGCGCAGTAGGTTTGGTGGGGCGTTCTAATGCAGCTGCTTGTAGATTTCTTCTGCCAGCTGCGTGGAAATCCCCTCCACCGACATCAGGTCCTCGACGCTGGCGTCGACCACGCCGCGCAAGCCGCCAAAGCGCGACAGCAGCTTCTGGCGGCGCTTGGCGCCGATGCCCTCGATTTCTTCCAGGCGCGAGGTCTGGCGCGTCTTGGCCCGCTTGGCGCGCATGCCCGTGATGGCGAAGCGGTGCGCCTCGTCGCGGATTTGCGCGATCAGCATCAGGGCCGCCGATTCCTTGCCCAGCTCCTGGGCCGCGCGGCCATCGACGAACAGCAGGGTTTCCAGGCCCACCTTGCGCCCTTCCCCCTTGGCCACGCCGACAATCAAGCTGATATCGAGTCCCAGCTCGGCGAACACCTGGCGCGCCATTTCGATCTGGCCCTTGCCGCCGTCGATCAAGACCACGTCGGGCATGACGCCATCGCCATTCGCCACTTTCTCGTAGCGGCGCATGAGGACCTGGCGCATGGCCGCGTAATCGTCGCCGGGGGTGATGTCGTTGATGTTGTAGCGCCGATATTCGCCGTTCTGCATGGCGTGGTGGTGGAATACGACGCACGACGCCTGCGTCGCCTCGCCCTGCGTGTGACTGATGTCGAAGCACTCCACGCGCAGGCTGTCGAGGTCTTCCGTTTCCAGGCGCAGCGCCTCGGCTAGCGCGCGCGTGCGCGATTGCTGCGAGCCCTGCTCCGACAACAATCGGGCCAGCGAAATCTCGGCGCCCTTTTGCGCCATCTCCAGCCATTGGCGGCGTTGACCCTGCGGCTGGAAGATCAGGTTGATACGGTGGCCGCACTGCTCCATCAGCGCCACCATCAGGGCTGGCTGGTCGAATTCGATATTCAGGATCAGAGTGCCGGGAATGAATTTTTCCGTGTAGTGCTGCGCCAGGAAGGCGGCCAGCACTTCCACCTCGATCGGTTCCTCGGCAATCGCCGCCGCATCGCTAAGCTGGCTGGGGAAGTAGGCCCGGTCGCCCAGATGGCGCCCGCCGCGCACCATGGCCAGGTTGACGCAGGCGCGTCCGCCCTGCACCAGCACGGCGAGGATGTCGACATCGGCGTCGCCCGTCGTTTCCATGCTTTGCTGGTGCAGCACGCGCGACAGCGAGGCGATCTGGTTGCGCACCACCACGGCTTGCTCGAACTTCAGTTCGGCGGCAAACGCATGCATCTTCTTTTCCAGGTCGGCCATCACCTCGCTCTGGCGCCCGCGCAGGAAGCGCGCCGCGTTTTCCACGTCGTTCTTATAGTCTTCCTTGCTGATCAGGTCCACGCACGGCGCGCTGCAGCGGCCGATCTGGTGCAGCAGGCAGGGCCGCGTGCGGTTGGCGTACACGCTATCCTCGCAGGTGCGGATGAGAAAAACCTTTTGCAGGATCTGCATCGATTCCTTGACGGCCCAGGAACTGGGGAACGGCCCGAAATACTGGTTTTTCTTGTCCACCGCGCCCCGGTAATACACCATGCGCGGCGCATCGCCATTGGTGATCTTCAGGTATGGATACGACTTGTCGTCGCGGAACAGGATGTTGTAGCGCGGTTGCAGCGCCTTGATCAGGTTGTTTTCCAGGATCAATGCTTCCGCCTCGCTGTGCGTGACGGTCGTTTCCAGGCGCGCGATGCGCTCGACCATCATGGCGATGCGGGGACTGGCCAGGTTCTTCTGGAAATAGCTGGACACGCGCTTTTTCAGGTCGCGCGCCTTGCCGACGTACAGCACCTTGTCTGCGGCGTCGAAATAGCGGTACACGCCGGGCAAATTCGGCAGCTTGGCGACGGTGGCCAGCACCTGCGCGCGCGGGTCGGGCGGCGTTTCCGCCAAGGAAGATTCTGGGCTTGCTTCGGTCATTGCTGGCTCATTGCGCACTTATAGTTACACTGCCTGTTCCACGATCACGAACGCGACCGCATACTCTTCCTCATCGCTGATGGTCACTTGCGCGCTCAGGCGATGCTGCTCCATGAACTCGGCCAGCACGCCGCTACAGACGATCATCGGCTTGCCGCTGGGATGGTTCAGCATCTGCGCGGCGGGCCAGGTCATCGGCATGCGCAAGCCCAGGCCGATGGCCTTGGAAAACGCCTCCTTGGCCGCGAAGCGCGTGGCGAGGAAACGCACGCCGCGCACGGCATTCTTGGCGCTGCGGGCACGGAACTTTTCCAGCTCCTGCGGCCCCAGTATCTTTTTCGCGAAACGCTCGCCGTGGCGCGCCAGGGCCGCCTCGATGCGGGGAATCTTGCAGATATCGGTACCGATGCCGTAAATCATGCTGAGCTCCCTTTTCAGGCCCTGTGGCCCAGGCGCGTGGCCACCATGATAGCCTTCATTTCACGCACGGCATTTTCCCAGCCGACAAACACGGCGTGCGCGACGATGGCGTGGCCGATGTTCAGCTCGGCGATATCGGGAATGGCGGCGATCGCTTGCACATTGGTGTAATGCAAGCCGTGGCCCGCGTTGACCTTCAAGCTGCGGCCCACGCCGAACAGCACGCCCGCCTTGATGCGTTCCAGCTCGGCCAGCTGCTCGGCGCCTTGCGTATCGGCATAGCGGCCCGTGTGCAGCTCAATCACGGGCGCACCCAGCTCGGCGGCGGCGGCGATCTGTTGCTCATCGGCATCGATGAACAGGCTTACGCGGATGCCCTCGCCTTGCAGCTGCTGCACGGCCGCCTGCACTTCTTTGAAGTAGCGCACCACGTCCAGGCCACCCTCGGTCGTCACTTCCGTACGCTTTTCCGGCACCAGGCACACGTCCGCCGGCTTGATGCGGCAGGCGAAGTCGATCATCTCGGCCGTCACGGCCGCTTCCAGGTTCATGCGCGTGAGCAATTGCGGGGCGATGGCGATCACGTCCGCATCCTTGATGTGGCGGCGGTCTTCGCGCAGATGCAGGGTGATGGCGTCGGCGCCCGCCTGTTCGGCCAGCAGGGCCGCGCGGATCGGGTCCGGGTAGGCGGTGCCGCGCGCATTGCGCAAGGTGGCCACGTGGTCGATATTGACGCCCAGGTCGATGACGGGGCCGGAAGGCTGCAAAAAGCTCATAGTGATGGTATCCGTAAAGTGCTGTCCTGCTGCAAACCGCAGCTACAGCTGCATTAAATCGATCAGTATCTGGCGCGTATTCAAGGTGGCGCCGCCCAGTTGATGGGCCAGCAAAAAGCGCATCAGCAGCTTGCTTTGCGCCTGCGTGGCCGCGTCAAGATAATCTTCGCGCTCCATGTCGAGCAGGGTCTTGCCCGTGATCCTGGGCCAGGCATCGCTGGCGCGCGCCGGCCGCGGCCCCCGTTCCGGGTCGACCACGTACACCTGCCCCGCATCGACGGCCTGGCGCGTGCCGGTGCAGCGCGTCAGGTCGGCCGCCACGCCCGTCTCCTTGAGCAGGGCGCGCTCGAACTTGCGCAGCACGATGGGCGGCGGCTCATTGTGCGCCAGTTGATTCAAGGTGGCAACGTAGTGGTCGAACAGGACGGGATGCGGATCGTCGCGCGCGAGCAATTTGACCAGCAATTCGTTCAAATAGAAGCCGCACAGCAAGGCGGTCTTTTCCAGCGGCAACATACCGCCCACCCATTCGGCGCCCGTCAAGATGCGCAGCTCGGACTTGCCCGTCCAGCCCGCCTGCAGGGGCTGGAACGTCTGCAGCACGCCGCGCAACTGCGAATGGGGCCGCTTGGCGCCCTTGGCGACAAGCGCGATGCGGCCGTATTCGCGTGTAAACACGTCGACGATGAGGCTGGTTTCTTTATGCGGATAGCTGTGCAGCACGAAGGCTGGCTGGCCCGTGATGCGTCCGTCGCGCGCGGGCGGACGGCTGCGCCGCGGCGCGGCAGGAGTGACAGGAGCTGCGGCCGGCGGCGCGATGGCCGCCGGCGCGGGGACAGGTGCGGATGCAGCAGATGAAGCTGGCGCAAGATCGTGCAGCGCTGGCGTGGTGGTGCTCATGCGTGTGGCGTCGCCCCCGGGTTGCGGATTACTCGTAGCCGTAGGCGCGCAAGCCCGCCTCGTTGTCGGCCCAGCCCGATTTGACCTTGACCCAGATTTCCAGGTACACGGGGCCGCCGAACAGCTTTTCCATGTCCAGGCGGGCCTGGGTGGAGACTTCCTTCAGGCGCGCGCCCTTGTTGCCGATAATCATGGACTTGTGCGTATCGCGCTCGACCAGGATGGCGGCAAACACGCGGCGCAGATCGCCTTCCTGCTCGAATTTCTCGATCAGCACGGTACTCGTGTACGGCAGTTCGTCGCCGACGAAGCGGAACAGTTTTTCGCGCACGATTTCCGAGGCGAGGAATTTCTCGCTGCGGTCCGTGATGTCGTCCGGTCCAAAGATCGGCTGGTTTTCCGGCAGGAAACGCTTGATCTCGTCCTGCAAGCCTTCCAGCTGGAAGTGCAGCTTGGCGGACACAGGCACGATGGCGGCGAAGTCGCGCATGGCGGCGATCTTTTGCGCGAACGGCAGCAGCACGGCCTTGTCCTTCACGCGGTCCGATTTATTGATGACGAGGATGCACGGCACTTCCTTCGGCAGCAGGTCCATCACTTGCTGGTCGGCCGGGCCGAAGGTGCCCGCCTCGATCACGTACAAGATCACGTCCGAGGAAATCAGGGTGTTGGTGACGGTCTTGTTGAGCGTCTTGTTCAGCGCGTTCGAGTGGCGCGTCTGGAAGCCCGGCGTGTCGACGTAGATGAATTGCGCGTCCGGCACCGTCTGGATGCCCGTGATGCGGTGGCGCGTCGTTTGCGCCTTGCGCGAAGTGATGCTGACCTTCGCGCCGATCAGCACGTTCATCAGGGTCGATTTGCCCACGTTCGGGCGGCCCACGATGGCGATATAGCCACAGCGGAAGTTGTCGGGCATTTTGGTGGCTGTCATGCTAGTGTCGATTCTGTTTAGTGTGAGCGGCGATCGCCGGGGCAGCTGGGGCTGCCGCGTCGTCGCTCTGGATGGTGGCAATGCCGGCCAGCTTGAGCTGAGCGGCGCGCGGTTTCGGCTTGCGGCTGGCGGCTGGCGACTTCAACAGCGCCTGCTCGGCCACGTCGAGCGCCAGTTTGGCGGCGGCTTGCTCACCGGCGCGGCGGCTTCCGCCACGGCCGTAGACCTGGATGTTCAATTTCGGCACCAGGCATTCGATCTCGAATTCCTGGCTGTGGGCGGCGCCGTGGGTAGCCACCACGTTGTATTGTGGCAGCGAAATTTTCTTGCTTTGCAAAAACTCCTGCAGCAGGGTCTTGGCATCCTTGCCCAGGGTTTGCGGATCGACCGAGTCGAGGATGGGGATGTAGAAGGCGCGGATCACCGTGCTGGCGGCGTCGAAGCCCGTGTCGAGGAAAATCGCGCCCAGCAAGGCTTCCAGGGTATCGGCGAGGATGGACGGGCGGCGGAAACCGCCCGACTTCAGCTCGCCTTCGCCCAGGCGCAGGAATTGCGACAGTTCCAGCTTTTGCGCGATTTCATACAGCGACTGCTGCTTCACCAGATTCGCGCGCAGGCGCGACAGGTCGCCCTCGTCGATGGACTTGAAGCGCTCGTACAGGATGGAAGCGACCACGCAGTTGAGGATGGAGTCGCCGAGGAATTCCAGCCGCTCGTTATGCAAACTGCTGTGGCTACGATGCGTCAAGGCTTGCTGCAACAGGCCAGCATCCTGGAACGTATAGCCTAAACGGGTTTGCAATAACTGAAGATTCATTGTTGTTTCTGTGTCATCTGAGTAATTCGGCTGGCCGCCGCGCGGGGAATCGGCGCGGCAGCCATAGGGACGGCTTAGTGTATGCCGCCCACGCGTTTCGGATTGCTGAAGTTCATCCACACCAGGAAAGCCTTGCCGACGATGTTCTCGTTCGGCACGAAGCCCCAGTAGCGGCTGTCCGCGCTATTGTCGCGGTTGTCGCCCATCATGAAGTAGTTGCCTGCTGGTACCACACAAGTGAAACCGTCTTCGTTGTAGTCGCACGACTCCTTGTGCGGGAAATCCTTCACTTCGCGCAAGTTCAACGTA
This sequence comes from Janthinobacterium sp. SUN137, assembly GCF_030587265.1. Classification (NCBI taxonomy): domain Bacteria; kingdom Pseudomonadati; phylum Pseudomonadota; class Betaproteobacteria; order Burkholderiales; family Oxalobacteraceae; genus Janthinobacterium; species Janthinobacterium sp. SUN137. The sequence continues at coordinate 87,710 of NZ_JAPWHZ010000001.1, forward strand.
GGAGCAGGCTCGTCGTTGAGGATGCGGTGGCTCACGCCCGTCAGGTTTTCTTCCAGCTGCTTGTGGTACACGGTGCTTTCATCGTCCAGGTAGTCGTCCAGCGGCGTGTATTGCACTTCCTTGCCGTTGACCGTCAAGCGCTTGTTTTCATAGGTGATTTTATCACCGGGCACACCGATCACGCGCTTGATATAGTCTTGCGACATATCTTTCGGGTACTTGAACACCATGACGTCGCCGCGCTGCGGATCGTTGACTTCAATGATGCGCTTGTTGACGATCGGCAAACGAATGCCATAAGTAAACTTGTTGACCAGGATCAAATCGCCCACCAGCAAGGTCGGCACCATCGAGCTCGACGGGATCTTGAATGGCTCGTACAGGAACGAGCGCAGGCAGAACACGAGGGCGATGACGGGGAAGAAGCTGCCCGAATACTCGACCCAGGTCGGCTGGCGCAACAGGGCCGCCTCGATGGTGGCGCGGCTGCCGCCCGCATCGGACTTGATGCCCTCGGCGGCCAGCTTGGACTGGCGCGCATCGAACTCGGCCAGGGCAAGGTCGGCCGCCTTGCGGCGCTGCTTGGACAGATAAAACACATCCAGGCACCAGACCAGGCCCGTCAACACCATCAGCACGAACAGGATTAAAGCGAAATTTCCTAAAATCACTTGCAGGTTCATGTATTAACCATCCACTTGTAAAATTGCCAGGAATGCTTCTTGCGGGATCTCCACGGAACCCACTTGCTTCATGCGTTTCTTACCCGCCTTTTGTTTTTCCAGCAATTTTTTCTTGCGGCTGATGTCGCCGCCATAGCACTTGGCCAGCACGTTCTTGCGCAAGGCTTTCACGTTCTCGCGCGAAATGATGTTCGCGCCGATGGTCGCCTGGATGGCCACGTCGAACATCTGGCGCGGAATCAGTTCACGCATCTTGGCAGCCACCTGGCGGCCGCGGTACTGGCTGTTCGAACGGTGGACGATGATGGCCAGCGCATCGACTTTTTCGCTGTTGATCAGCATGTCGACCTTGACCACGTCGGCCGCGCGGTATTCCTTGAACTCGTAATCCATCGAGGCATAGCCGCGCGACGTCGATTTCAGGCGGTCGAAGAAGTCCAGCACGATCTCGGCCATCGGCATTTCATACACCAGCTTGACCTGGCGGCCGTGGTAGCTCATGTCCATCTGGATGCCGCGCTTGCCGATACACAGGGTGATCACGGAGCCCACGTATTCCTGCGGCATGTACAGATTGACCGTGACGATAGGCTCGCGCACTTCCTCGATGCGCGACGGATCGGGCATCTTCGACGGATTGTCGACGTTAATCATGGTGCCGTCGCGCTGGATCACTTCGTACACCACGGTAGGTGCCGTGGTGATCAGGTCCATGTCGAATTCGCGTTCGAGGCGTTCCTGCACGATTTCCATGTGCAGCAAGCCCAGGAAGCCGCAGCGGAAGCCGAAGCCCAGCGCCTGCGACACTTCCGGCTCGTACATCAGGGCCGCGTCGTTCAGCTTCAGTTTTTCCAGCGAGTCGCGCAGCGCGTCGTACTGGTTCGCTTCCACGGGGAACAGGCCGGCGAACACTTGCGGCTGCACTTCCTTGAAGCCAGGCAATGGCGCGGCGGCCGGACGGTTGGCCAGGGTCACGGTGTCGCCCACTTTCGCCGCTTTCAATTCCTTGATGCCGGCGATGATGAAGCCCACCTGGCCTGCCGACAGTTGCGGCAAGGATTGCGAACGGGGCGAAAACACGCCGATGTCTTCCACCAGCTGCACCGAATCGGTGGCCATCAGGCGGATCTTGTCTTTCGGTTTCAGGGTGCCGTTGATGACGCGCACCAGCATGACCACGCCCACATAGGCGTCATACCAGGAGTCGACGATCAGCGCCTGCAGCGGCGCATCGGGGTCGCCCTTCGGTGGCGGCACCTTGACGATCAATTGTTCGAGCACGTCCAGCACGCCGAAGCCCGTCTTGGCCGAGCAATGCACGGCGTCGCCCGCGTCGATGCCGATCACGTCTTCGATCTCGGCAATGGCGCTCGGAGGATCCGCGTTCGGCAAGTCGATCTTGTTCAGCACGGGCACCACTTCCACGCCCAGGTCCAGCGCCGTGTAGCAGTTGGCCACGGTTTGCGCTTCCACGCCTTGCGATGCGTCAACAACCAGCAGCGCGCCTTCGCACGCCGACAGCGAGCGCGACACTTCATAGCTGAAGTCGACGTGGCCTGGCGTATCGATCAGGTTCAGATTGTAGATCTGGCCATCGCGCGCCTTGTAGTGCAGGGCCGCCGTTTGCGCCTTGATGGTAATGCCGCGCTCGCGCTCCAGATCCATCGAATCGAGCACCTGCGCCTCCATCTCGCGGTCGGACAAGCCGCCGCACAATTGAATGATGCGGTCAGCCAGGGTCGATTTACCGTGGTCAATATGGGCGATGATGGAGAAATTGCGTATGTTGTTCATTAACTAATATAAGTGCGAAGTTGACGACACTGCTTTAACAGGAATCAGGGGAATCATGTCCGGGCCAAACAGGGCCAGAACCAGGCGCCCCACTCATGATGAAAAAAGCGCTCCGAGCAGGACATCTGCATGCCCAGGCGAGCGCTTTTGAAGCGACAGAAGCTGCTGCCTCGGACAGTAGCTTTTTCGACCTCCCCATTTTACCGGATTTCAGAGTAGAAAGCCCGTCTTATGAGGCCGGCACCGGGCCAAGCCGACATTTTCGGCTGTTTTCGGCACCAGAATGGTGCAATGCAGTGTCAATATTGGTATTTAAGCTACGTCAGGCAGCGCCGTACCGCTGCCTCATCGAGGAAATAATGGCATAGCTCGGGCTGCGCCAGGTCACCGAACAGCACCGGTACCAGCTCGTCGAAACGGGCCAGCAGCGAGGCGTCGGGCGACGCATCGATATCGATCACGTCCACGGTGAATGGCTTTCCGGGCGCTTGCAGCAGGAGCAAGGCGTCCAGCATGTCCTGGCACAAATGGCAATAACTGCGGGAATAGAGGGTGAAGTGCATGAAGAAAAGGGAAAGGCATCCCGGCCGGAGCCGGGATGCGGATGGAATCAGAAACTCACTTGGCAGACGGACGCAGCGAAACGAATTGCGCCACGTCGCCACGGCGCACCAGCACGGCCGACGACTTTTTCGGATCGAGCTTGGCGACCAGGGCATTGAACTGCTTGGCGTCTTTCACGGCAACGTTGTTCAATTGCAAGATCACGTCGCCAGGCTGCAGGCCGGCCAGGGCCGCCACGCCGTCGGCATCGTCGACCAGCACGCCCGCCTCGATCTTCAGCTCCTGCTTCTTCGCGGCCGGCACGTCGCTGACTTTCAATCCCAGCGCATTGACGGCTTGCGCTTCCGGCTCCTTGGCGCCCTTCTTCGCCGTTTTCTCGCTTTCCAGCTCGACGACGGTGACGGGAATGTCCTGCTGCGCGCCCTTGCGCCAGACGGTGACGGTGGATTTGCCGTTGACGGCGGCGCCGCCTACCAGGCGCGGCAGGTCGGATGAACGCTCGATCTGCGCGCCGTTGAATTTCAGGATGATGTCGCCCGGCTTGATGCCCGCCTTGTCGGCCGGACCGCCCGGCTCCACCATCGATACTTGCGCACCCTTGGCGTTCGGCAAGCCCAGCGATTCCGCCACATCCTTGCTCACTTCGCCGATCTGCACGCCGATGCGTCCGCGCACGACTTTCCCCGTCTTTTTCAGCTGCTCGCCCACGCGCATGGCTTCATCGATGGGCACGGCAAACGAAATGCCATTGTAGGCGCCGGACAAGGTGGCGATCTGCGAATTGATGCCGATCACCTCGCCGCGCATATTGATCAGCGGACCACCGGAGTTGCCGGGGTTGACGGCCACGTCGCTCTGGATCAGGGGCAGGTAATCGCCCGTATCGCGTGACTTGGCGGAAATAATGCCTGCCGTCACGGTATTTTCCAGGTTGAATGGCGAGCCGATGGCGATCACCCACTCGCCCACGCGGATCTTGTTCGAGTCGCCGATGGTCAGGCGCGGCAAGTTGGCGCCCTCGATTTTCAGCAGGGCCACGTCGGTGCGCGCATCGGCACCGATCACCTTGGCCTTGAATTCGCGCTTGTCCGTCAGGGTCACATACACTTCGTCGGCGCCGTCGACCACGTGGGCGTTGCTCAGCACGTAGCCATCGGCCGAAATGATGAAGCCGGAACCGACGCCGCGCTGCACTTCCTGCTCCTGCGGCACGGCGCGGCGGCCGCCACGGGGCGCCTGCTGGCGCGGCGCGGGCATGGCGCCGCCAAAGAAGCGGCGCAGGAATTCCTGCATTTCCTGCTCATCCTGACCGCCCGCGCCAGCCCCGGCGCCGCCCATTTTCAGGCGTTCGGTGGTACGAATATTCACCACGGCCGGGCCCACGGCGTCGACCAGGTCCGAGAAATCAGGCAGTTTCACGGCCGGCACGGCGGCCTGCGCCTGTGGCGCCAGGCCCAGCATGGTGGGAGCAAGGAAGACGCCAGCCGTACCGAACAATAAGGCGGAAAGCGTCTTCACTGAAAACGACTTGCTGGCGGCACACATGTTTTTTTTCATGGAAAGGATCTTTTCGAGTATATAAACGGTTCAAAACGCGGATCAGGCGATTGCCTGCGCGCATGATTGGCCGTCATGACGGAAATCCAGGGGCAAACCCACCTGACAGCGCGCATGGCAAACAATGCAACAATATATCGCAAAAGCAAGATATTGCCTGCGCACAGTGTCAATCGTACGGAAGGCCAGTGTCAAGGGGGCGACGGGAAGGTTAAGCCAGGCATAAGATGGACGAGGGGCCAGCTAGCGCTGCGCCAGCGGCCCCGCCTCCAGCGGTTCGGCCACGCCAGGCGGCACGATGCCGGCGGCCAGGGGCGGCAGCGGTTCCGCATGGGCAGCGGACTCTTCGGGTGCAGGCTCCGCGGCCAGGCGGCTGGCCAGGCGCGCATCGAATTGGGCGCTCAGCGCATGGCCGTACTGCTCCGAGCGCAGCACCTCACCGATATGGCGATAGGCATCCCAGGCTTGCCGTCCCGATGGCGTATCGAGGGCGGCAAACGCCAGTTCGAGTTCGCTGGCCGCCAGCTCGCCATCGGCCAGCGCGGAAATAGTCTCGTGCAATCGTGTATGCGTATCCATGATGGGTCCTGCCATTTCAAGAGGATCGGTGCGGAAACCGGTCGCAGCCATGCCAACCTCATACTCTCCAGATTACCAGCGCTTGTCAATCGGCATGTCCAACAACGGCTTCAATTTCTCCGCAATCACTTCGCGCGCGCGAAAAATCCGGCTGCGCACGGTGCCGATGGGGCACGCCATGATCTCCGATATTTCTTCATAGCTCAGGCCCTCGATCTCGCGCAGCACGATGGCCGTGCGCAATTCGATGGGCAGCACATCCATGGCAGCATTGACGGTGGCGGCAATCTGCTTGCTGGCCAGCACCGATTCGGGCGTATTGTTGTCGCGCAATTTATTGCCGTCATCGAAAGACTCCGCCTGCTCGGCGTCGGCGTCGCTGGATGTGGCGGCGCGCCGCCCCTGCGTGACGAGATAATTCTTGGCCGTATTGATGCCGATGCGGTACAGCCAGGTATAAAAGGCGGCCTCGCCGCGAAAATGGCGCAGCGCCCGGTATGCCTTGATAAAGGTTTCCTGCACCACATCTTCGGCCTCCGCCGGGTCATGCACGAGGCGCGACACCAGGCGCATCAAGCGGCGCTGATATTTCGATACCAGCACATCGAATGCCCGTTTGTCGCCAGCCTGCACCCGCTCGACCAGTAACTGATCATACTCGCGCTCTGTCCTCACGCCCGATGTCCCTGTAGTCATGCAGCGTGGGCGCCTGTATGGATATAGAGTTGGCCCGCTGCAAGAAGTTCAGTGTTCGTCCCACTTTTATTCTTCCCTGTTCCGTGCCGCGATCGCCCGGCAAGCCACGGCCAGCGGGCGGAAGGCGGTGCAACTGCCGCCGCGCTGCACCAGCACCGCCGTGCGCCGTCCGGCGGCATCCGCCAGGCACAGCACCAGCAGCGACGGCCACAGGGTCGTGCCCGGCAACAGGCGCAGCCCCGGCGCCGCCACAGGCCCCGGCCCGGCCGGCTGCGCCAGCCCGGCAGCACCGGCATCCGGCGCCGCGCCATGCTCCAGATATACCGCCAGCCGCAACTGCCCGACCGGCGAAATATCAAGCGCCTGCGGCTTTCTGCGCCGGCGCAGCAAAGCCAGCAAAAACACGCCGCCAGCCGCACTCAGCAAGGCACCGCTCCAGCCCAGCGCATAGCCGCCCACCAGCTGGCCGGACGCGGGCAGACTGCGCCAGAGACCGCTCAAGGGCCAGGCGGCCAGCAAGGCGCACAGTCCCAGCACCGCTTGCAACAGGCGCAAACAGACAGGCGTGCGAATGACAGCCGCTACCGCGATCGACATAGTTCATGGGAGAAAAAAGGCGCGCCGGCACCATGCCGGGCAAATTCAGCCGCCAACGAACGTTGGCGGCGAATCAGCGCTCACTACGATTTGACCGTAGCGAGCGCTTGAAAGTTCCTGCTTATTTCGCTTTACCGAAAATCAGCGTGCCATTCGTGCCGCCGAAGCCGAACGAATTTTTCACTGCATAATCGATCTTCATGTCACGCGCCGTGTTGGCACAGAAATCGAGATCGCACGCCGGATCCTGGTTGAAGATGTTGATGGTCGGAGGCGACACCTGATGGTGCAATGCCAGGACCGTAAACACCGCTTCCAGACCGCCCGCGCCGCCCAGCAAATGGCCCGTCATCGACTTGGTCGAGTTGACGACCAGCTTCTTGGCGTGATCACCGAAGGTGCGCTTGATGCCCATCACTTCCGCCACGTCGCCTTGCGGGGTCGACGTGCCGTGCGCGTTCAGGTACTGAATCTGATCCGCGTTCAAGCCTGCGTTGTCGAGGGCCGCGATCACCGATTTGCTGCCGCCGCTACCATCTTCCAGCGGCGAGGTCATGTGATAAGCATCTGCGCTCATCCCGAAACCATGCACTTCGGCATAGATCTTGGCACCGCGGGCCACCGCGTGCTCGTACTCTTCCAGCACCATGACGCCAGCGCCCTCGCCCAGCACGAAGCCGTCGCGGTCGGCATCCCACGGACGCGATGCCGTTGCCGGATCGTCGTTGCGGGTCGACAAGGCACGTGCCGAAGCGAAACCGCCCAGGCCCAGCGGCGACACGGTCGATTCGGCACCGCCGGCGATCATGACGTCGGCATCGCCGTACTCGATCATGCGCGCTGCGGCACCGATGCTGTGCAAACCGGTGGTGCACGCTGTAACGATCGCCAGGTTCGGGCCCTTCAGACCATATTTGATCGAAAGGTTGCCAGAGATCATGTTAATGATCGAGGCAGGCACGAAAAATGGCGAGATACGGCGCGGACCGCGCTTTTCGTACTCGGACTTGGTTTCCTCGATCAGCGGCAAGCCGCCGATACCGGAACCGATGATCACGCCGATACGCTCGGCGTTTTCTTCGGTCACTTCCAGGCCGGAGTCCTGCATCGCCTGGATGCCTGCAGCCATGCCGTAATGGATAAAGGTATCCATATGGCGGGCTTCCTTACCGGAGATGTACTCTTCGATATTGAAACCTTTGACTTCACCGGCAAAATGCGTGGTGAATGGCTGTGCATCAAACTTGGTAATCGTGGCAATGCCGGATTTACCTTCAATGATTGCGCCCCACGCCTCGGCAATAGTATTGCCGACTGGTGAAACGCAACCCAGGCCGGTGACAACAACACGACGGTTTTTAGAACGGCTCAAGCGATTCTCCTGAAGTCGGTCAGACAGGCTTAGGCCTTGACGTGTGCGGTGGCGTAGTCGATCGCCTGTTGCACGGTGGTGATTTTTTCAGCTTGTTCGTCAGGGATTTCCATTTCGAATTCGTCTTCCAGGGCCATCACCAGTTCCACGGTGTCCAGGGAATCGGCGCCCAGGTCGTCGACGAAGGAGGATTCGATTTTGATGTCTGCTTCTGCAACGCCCAGTTGCTCAGCGACGATTTTCTTAACGCGTTGTTCGATATCCGACATGTTATGGCTCCAAAGTGTGTGTTACGGAAAGTGCGCGCATTTTATCAGGTTTGCGCGTCCGAATACTAATTTCGGTGTCTGCTGCTAATTCAACCGAAGCTGCTGCTAAAAGATGCGATTATAGACAAAAACGACCGTTGAATCATGCCACAAACGCCCGCCCTGTCTACCTTTCACATCAATTCATGTACATTCCGCCGTTCACGTGCAGGGTCGTGCCCGTGATATACGCCGCTTGCGGCGAGGCCAAAAAGGCCACGGCCGCTGCCACGTCTTCCGGTTTGCCCAGGCGGGACAGGGGAATTTGCGTCAACAGGGCCGCATGCTGCTCTTCGCTCAGGGCCTTGGTCATGTCGGTATCGATGAAGCCCGGCGCGATGCAGTTCACGGTAATGTTGCGGCTGCCGATTTCGCGCGCCAGGGCGCGGCTCATGCCTTCCACGCCGGCCTTGGCCGCCGCGTAATTCATTTGCCCCGGATTACCCGACGAAGCCACGACCGACGTGATGTTGATGATACGCCCAGTTTTGGCTTTCATCATGCCACGCAGCACGGCGCGCGACAGGCGGCCCACGGCCGACAGGTTCGTCGAGATGACGCTGTCCCACTCTTCATCCTTCATGCGCATGGCCAGCTGGTCTTGCGTGATGCCCGCATTGTTGACGAGGATCGACAGGCTGCCGTAGGTTTTCTGCACTTCATCGACGACAGCCGCGCAGCGCGCCGCATCGGTCACATTCAGGACCAGGCCCTTGCCTGCCACGCCTTCGGCGGCCAGGTAATCGGTAATCGCTTGCGCGCCGCTTTCCGAGGTGGCGGTGCCAACCACGGTGGCGCCCTGCTTGCCCAGTTCGGTGGCGATGGCGCGGCCGATGCCGCGCGAGGCGCCCGTGACCAGCACGACTTGATTTGCTAAATTCATGAGTATCCTTAAGAGCAACCGCGGCAGGCAGCCTGCCGCGATCTGATGTTTATTTGAGCTGCGTCAAAATGCGTTCCAGCGAAGCCTGGTCGACGATGGCGTCGCCCACCAGCACCGGGTCGATGCGCTTGGCCAGGCCCATCAGGACCTTGCCCGGACCGCATTCGATCACTTGCGTGATGCCGTCCGCGGCAACCTTTTGCATGGTTTCCACCCAGCGCACGGGGCTGGCCGCCTGGCGCACCAGCGCATCCTTGATGCCGGCCACGTCGTTGACGATGGCCACGTCGACGTTGTTGATCAGGGCGATCTGCGGCGCGGCGAACGTCAGGCCAGCCATGTACTCGCGCAAACGGTCCGACGCGGGCTTCAGCAGCGACGAATGGAATGGCGCGGAGACGGGCAGTTTCATGGCGCGCTTGGCGCCCTTGGCCTTGGCCAGTTCGCAGGCGCGCTCGACCGCAGCCGTGTGGCCGGCGATGACGACTTGCGCTGGCGCATTGAAATTGACGGGCTCGACCACCAAGGCCGGGTTTTCCGCCGCCGCTTCCGCACAGGCGGCGCGCACGTCGTCATCCGACAGGCCCAGCACGACAGCCATCGTGCCCTGCCCGACGGGCACGGCTTCCTGCATGGCTTGCGCGCGGAAACGCACGAGCGGCACGGCATCCTTGAAGGAAATGACGCCGGCGGCGACCAGCGCCGAGTATTCACCGAGACTGTGACCGGCCACGACCGTCGGCACGGGGCCGCCGGCCGCCAGCCAGGCGCGGTAGAAGGCCACGGCCGCCGTCAGCATCACCGGTTGCGTGTTGGTGGTGAGATCCAGCTCTTCCTTCGGACCTTCGGCGATCAGCTTGCCCAGGTCGAATTGCAGGGCGTCCGACGCTTCGGCGACGGTCTGCGCAACCACGGGGTTGCCGGCGAAACCGTCGAGCATCGCAATCGCTTGCGAGCCTTGGCCTGGGAAAACAAATGCAAATTGTGTCATGTCGACTCCGTTTTTTTAATAATGTTGCGGGATTACATGCGCGCCAGCACGGCGCCCCAGGTAAAGCCGCCGCCCACGCCTTCCATCATGACGTTGTCGCCCTTCTTGACGCGGCCGTCGCGCACGGCGATATCGAGCGCCAGCGGAATCGAGGCGGCCGAGGTGTTGCCATGCTGATCGACGGTGACGACCATCTTGTCCAGCGGCAAGCCGAGTTTCTTGGCCGTGCTGTTCATGATGCGGATGTTCGCCTGGTGCGGGATCAGCCAGTCGATCTGGTCCGAGGTCATGTTGGCATGTTCCAGGGCTTCGTGCGCGACTTTTTCCAGTACGGACACGGCCAGCTTGAACACGGCCGGGCCATCCATGTACAGGAAGGCGCTGCCGTCCAGTGCGCCGCCAGCCAGGCTGCCCGGCACGCTGAGGATGTTCGAGTGGCGGCCGTCCGCGTGCAGCTTGGTAGCCAGGATGCCCGGCTCTTTCGATGCCGTCATGACGATGGCGCCGGCGCCGTCGCCGAACAGCACGCAAGTGCCGCGGTCGTCGAAATTGAGGATGCGCGAAAACACTTCGGCGCCGATCACCAGCACGTTCTTGTGCATGCCCGACTGGATGAAGCTGTCGGCCGTGGCCACCGCATACACGAAACCGCTGCAGACGGCTTGCACGTCGACGGCGGCGCAGTTGTTCGTGATGCTCAGCTTGTTTTGCACGATGCAGGCCGTGCTGGGGAAGCTGCCGAAGAAATCGGGGGTCGAGCTGGCGACGATGATCAGGTCCAGGTCGTTGCCGTTCAGGCCAGCCATTTCCAGGGCCTTCTTGGCCGCTTCCACGCCCAGGTCCGAGGAGTTTTGCGACGGCGCCGCGTAATGGCGCGCCGAAATGCCGCTGCGCGACACGATCCATTCATCCGACGTCTCGATGCCCTTGGCGGCGAGCTGTTCGGTCAGATCCTGGTTGGTGACGCGCTTCTCCGGCAAGTAGCTGCCGGTACCGATAATTTTGCTGTAAGTTTTGCTAAAAACAGTCATGCAAATACCCGTCCACTAAATGGTAGAGCTTGTTGATGTAGGTTCGTCCGGTACTGGCGTGCGCGGCATCAGCTCGGCGATCAGGCTGGCCAGGTGCGCTTGCACGTCATTTTTTGCCGCATCAAAGGCGCGGCGCAAGGCCCATTCGAAGGAATAGGCATCGGCGCTGCCATGGCTCTTGAAGACGAGACCACGCAAGCCCAGCAGGCTGGCGCCGTTGTAACGCGATGGATTCAAGCGGTTGCCGATGGCTTTCAAGGCCCCGCGGGCGATCAGCGCGCCCAGCATGGTAATCGGATTGCGCTTGAATTCGGAAGTGAGCACGTCTTTCATGAAGCGCGCCAGGCCCTCGATGGCTTTCAGGGTGACATTGCCGACAAAACCGTCGCAGACGACGATATCGGTCGTACCCTTGAAGATATCGTTGCCTTCCACGTTGCCGTAGAAGTTCAGCGCGCCACGCTCGTGGTCGGCCTGAAGCAGCTTCGAGGTGAGTTTCACCACTTCATTGCCCTTGATATCTTCCGTGCCCACGTTCAGCAAGCCGATCGTGGGGCGTGCGATGCCTTCCATGGCGGACACGAGCACGGAACCCATGATGGCGAACTGGTGCAAGTGATGCGGTTCGCAATCGACGTTGGCGCCCAGGTCCAGCATGTAGGTGGGGCCGTTCTTTTGATTCGGCAAGATGCTGCAGATGGCCGGGCGGTCGACGCCGGACATGGTTTTCAATACATAGCGCGACACGGCCATCAGGGCTGCCGTATTACCGGCGGAAACGGAGGCTTGCGCCACGCCGTTCTTGACCTGTTCGATGGCCACGCGCATGGAGGAATCCTTCTTGCGGCGCAAGGCCACTTCCAGGGGATCGTCCATGGTAACTTGTTCGGAGGCATGCAATACCGACAGGCGCGGATGCGTGTCGGCTTTATGTTTTTTCAGTTCGGCACGGATCACGTCTTCCAATCCAACAAGGATCAGTTCGGCTTCAGGCTCATGTTTTACGAAGGAAATTGCTGCGGGGATAGTGACTGAGGGACCGTGATCTCCGCCCATGCAGTCGATAGAAATTTTGATTGTCATTTGTGTTGATTCAATACCGCTGCGGGCGTGCGGCAAGATGTGAATCGGACTGGAGCATATGCAGGGCGCAGCATGTCATGCACCGCCTGAGCAAGCTTGATTCAAAATGACGGGTGCGCAAGATGAATTGCAGCCGATAAAAAAGAAGAAGCGGCGCCACGCCGAATAACCACGCAACACCGCTTTCATCTTACCCAACAAAAACGTCGATTACTCGTCGTTTTTGGTCTTCAACACTTTACGGCCACGATAGAAGCCGTTAGGGCTGATATGGTGACGCATGTGTGTTTCGCCGGTAACTGGCTCGACGCTCAATTGCGGCGCGACCAGGAAGTCGTGCGAACGGTGCATGCCGCGCTTGGAAGGGGTTTTCTTGTTCTGTTGAACTGCCATGATGACTCCTAATACATAAGTTCTAAAATTTTAGCACAATCGATTAGCAAATACATGCGAATCGAGTATCCCAGCGGCAAAGACTACCCGAAAATAGCCCGGACCGACATCGTTTATTACAATTACATTTCACTACACTTGCCATACTCGATTACTACACGCGTTTGACACGTTCTTTACTGGAAGCATAAAAAACCTGCTGCGCTTCCCGCTATCGCCTTGGCGGCGCTCAGTACTTCCGTACGCTTGCGCTACTCAAGACGATATTGGACCGCTCGCTACGGTTTCTGAGGCCCCCTATAAACTACCACTACTACTTATTCTCTATTCTCTTAACTTATTCTGGCTTCAAGTCTTTCAGTGCCGCGAACGGCGACTTCTTTTCAGTCTTGAGAGCATCGAGCTGCGCCGTATCGGGGCAGACGTCATGTTTGGGTACCTGCGGCAGGGCCAGCAAGGCTTCATCTTCGATCAGGGCCGCGGCATCCATGCTGCGGCTGCCGACGATCACGTCGATCGTTTCATCATTGATGATTTCTTCGATCTCGTCCGCGTGCTCGTCATCCTTGCCCAGCATCAGAGTGGTCGTCGAATCAATTGCGTAAGCATACGGAGTCAGGCAGCGCTGGCAAACCAGCTGAACGGTGCCGTTGACCGACAAGGTCAGTTGCGGGTAGCCCAGCTTGCTGGTGCCGCCGACGATCTTCCAGGCGATTTCGCCGGAATTATCTGCACAATCCTTGGTCAACCGGGTCATTTCAGCGACAGGAGTTACACCCTCGCGGCTCCCGCTGATACGACAAAAATCAAAGGCGTCGATCACAAAAGCATTCATTGGTAGAAAATTTCCCCGGAAAACCTGCGATAATAACAGGGTTTTTAGCACGGAGTCAAAGGCTAAGCATCTTTTTTGACGCAATCATTGCCATAAACATGACAACTTCATTAACACCGTCATGCCGCATGGAGCCTCAGTCAGGGGCTCTGCGCCCTGGAATTTGCGTGAAATTCCACTGACATCGACCAGCGCGGCCATGCCGGCCGCCATCCACTACCGAATGATACCAACTTCCGCCCCATTGCGCTTGATTCTTGCATCGAGTTCGACCTACCGCAAGGAATTGCTGGAACGCCTGCGCCTGCCTTTCGAAGTCGCCGTGCCCGATCTCGACGAAAGCCCCCTGCCAGGCGAAAGCCCCAGCGCCACGGCCCTGCGCCTGGCCCAGGCCAAGGCACAGGCCGTGCTCGACCGCCATCCTGGCAGCCTCGTCATCGGCTCCGACCAGGTCGCCACCCTTGATGGCGCGCAGATCGGCAAGCCCGGCAACCATGCGAATGCCCTGCTGCAACTGCAAACCATGCGCGGACGCCAGACCGTGTTCCACACGGCACTATGCCTGCTGGACGGGCGCCAGGCGGTGCCTGTGGCGCAGGTGGAAGATGTCCAGACCCTCGTCACCGTGCGCAACTTGCCCGATGCGGAGCTGGACGCCTACCTGCGCATCGAGCAGCCCTATGATTGCGCCGGCAGCGCCAAGAACGAAGGCCTGGGCATCGCCCTGCTCGAGCGTATCGACAGCACCGACCCGACCGCCCTCACCGGCTTGCCGCTGATCGCCCTCACCGGCATGCTGCGCAAGGCAGGCGTCACGTTTTTCACCCTTTAATTTACCGACAATAAGAATATGACCGGCACCCTGTACCTGATTCCCAACCACCTCGGCCTGTCCGACAGCCCGGCCGACCCGCTGGCCCACATCATTCCAGAGCAAGTACGGCACATCACGTCCCAGCTCGATTATTTCGTTGCGGAAAATGCCAAGACGGCGCGCGCCTTCCTGAAATTGATCGGCAACCAGCATCCGCTGGCCAAGCCACTGCAGGAAATCACGATTTCCGAACTGAACGTGAATACCCCGGCGCAAGCGCTGGCCGGCTTGCTGGCTCCCCTGCTGGCGGGGCGCGACGCGGGCCTCGTGTCGGAAGCGGGCGTGCCCGCCGTGGCCGACCCTGGCGCCGACCTGGTGCGCCTGGCGCATCAGCACGGTATCAAGGTGCGTCCGCTGGTGGGCCCGTCGTCGATCCTGCTGGCCGTGATGGCCAGCGGCTTGAACGGCCAGAGCTTCGCCTTCAACGGCTACCTGCCCACGGACGCGGCCCTGCGCGCCAAGCGCCTGAAGGAACTGGAAGGGCGTTCGCGCAATGAAAAGCAGACCCAGCTGTTCATCGAAACGCCATACCGCAACGCCGCCATGCTCGACGCCCTCGTGGCGCAATGTGCGCCATCGACCCTGATCTGCGTCGCCACCGACCTGAGCCTGGACACGGAAAGCGTGCAAACGTGGAATGGCGGACAGTGGAAGAAACAATTGGCTGCAGGCAAGGCTCCTGACTTCCACAAGAAACCGACCGTGTTCTTGCTGCTGGGACAGTAAACGACAAACGCCACGGACACATTATCCGTGGCGTTTTTTTATTACAGCACTACCAAGACAAGTGTGATTACACTCTTCTAGTGCCCGTATTCTTCTGTCCACCTTTACCTGTTTCCAGCACGAACTTGGCGCCGTCGTCGCGACCCAGCACCTTGACCAGGTACGGCATGACTTCGCGCAACATCGGCTCCAGGGTGTACGGCGGATTCAGGATGAACATGCCGCTGCTGTGCAAGCCGAAGCCGTCCGGCGACGGGGTGTTCACCGTCAGGGTCACGTGCAGCCAGTCCGAGCTGGGCAGTTGCTTCAGTTTGTCAGCGAACTGGCGCGATTCCATGCGCTGCAGTACGGGGTACCAGACGGCATACATGCCCGACGGGAAGCGCACGAGCGCGTCGGCCAAGGTGTCCTTGACCTTGCGGTAATCCATCTTGTCTTCATACGGCGGGTCGATCAGCACCAGCGCGCGACGCGATGGCGGCGGCAGCAGGGCTTTCAGGCTCTGGAAGCCATCCGCCTTGGTGATGATGACGCGCTTGCCGCGCACGGTCGGACGCTCGCCCTGGGCCAGCGCATGGGCCTCGACCTTGCGGAAGTTGTCGGCCAGAATCTTTGCATCGGCGGGATGCAGCTCGAACAGGCGCAGACGGTCTTGCTCGCGGCTGACCTTGTCGGCGCAGTACGGCGAACCCGGGTAGTAGCGCATCTTGCCGCTCGGATTCATTTCCTTGATCAGCTTCATGTACTCGGCCAGCGAGGCCGGCAAGTCCGTGCGGTCCCACAGGGGCGCGATGCCCGTTTCGTACTCGGCATTTTTCGACGCATAGCCGCCGTCGAGCGCATACACGCCCGCGCCGGAATGGGTATCGATATAACTATAGGCGGTATCTTTTTGATTCAGATATTGCAACAACTGAATCTGCACATAATGTTTCAACACATCGGCGTGATTACCCGCGTGAAAGGCGTGGCGGTAACTCAACATAAGCTGGCTAATTCCATAATAAAAATAAATAAAGGCGGGAGCGCTGACACCGGGCAGGGCATGAAAACAGACTGGAGGGGTCAGGCTGCGGGGCCAGGAAACAGCATGGACCAGCGTAATCAGCGCGCAATTACCAGCATTATCCACCAGAAAGGTGCGTTGCATCAAAAAACACGGATAAACAAGCTCATGCATTCCCGCGACTGGCGTCGCCGGGCGCGGTAGAATACGCGCATCGGGCGCCCGGCGCCCATCGCCCTACTGAATAGATACGACCATGCACAGCCTGACCCTCACGACCGATAACCGCGCCGACGTCGCGGCAGCCCTGGCCGGCCCGCGCTGGACGGTGGCCTGCCTGTGCGCGCTGTGGTGCGGCACTTGCGGCAGCTACCGCGCCACGTTCGAGGAACTGGCCGCGCGCCACCCGGACACCGTCTTCGTCTGGGTCGATATCGAAGACCAGGCCGACGTGGTGGGCGACCTCGACATCGACAACTTCCCCACCCTGCTGATCCAGCACGACGACAACGTGGCCTTCTTCGGCACCGTGCTGCCCGACGGCGGCCTGGCGCACCGCATGGTGCAGGCGCAGCAGGCGCTCAGCGCGCAGGAACTGGCGGCGCTGGCCAACAGCACGCAGGAGCGGCGCGACTGGCAGCGCGACTGCAACTTGCGCCACATGCTGGCCGCGACACTCGATCAGTAAGATCAGCCCAGGCGCAGCGGCAGGCTGCGCAGCCGTTTTCCCGTCAAGCTGAACACGGCATTGGCCACGGCCGGCGCGATCGGCGGCGTGCCCGGCTCGCCCACGCCTTCGGGGTGCTCGGCGCTGGCGATGATCACGGTTTCCACCTCGGGCGTTTGCCCCATGCGCAGCACGGGATAGTCGTGGAAGTTGCTTTGCTCCACTTTGCCTTCCTGGAACGTGATTTCGCCGCCCAGCGCCGCGGACAAGCCGAACAGCACGGCCGACTCCATCTGCTGGGCGATGATGTTCGGATTGACGGCGATGCCGCAATCGATGGCGCACACCACGCGCTGCACGCGAATTTCTCCATTTTCCACGGACACTTGCGCCACTTGCGCGACGATGCTGCCGAACGACTGGTGCAAGGCCACGCCGTGCGCATGGCCGGGCGGAGGACTGCCCGCCCTGGCAACGGCCGCATCGAGCACGGCCAGGTGGCGCGGATGCTTCACCAGCATGGCGCGGCGGAAGGCGACGCCGCCCTGACCCGCCGCGTGCGCCAGTTCGTCGATAAAGCTTTCCTTGAAGAATGCATTGTGCGAATGCCCCACGGAGCGCCAATAGCCTACCGGCACGGCACTGTCGGCGATCACGTGGGCGATGCGCTGGTTGGCGATTTCATACGGCATGTCGAATTCGCCTTCGGCCGTCGTCTTGTCCGGCCCCGCACCGGGCAAGCCGAAATTGCGCTGCAAGAACTGATGCGTGATGGAACCGCTGACGGATTTATTGTCCCAGGAAGCGATGCGGCCGTGCTCGTCGAGGCGGGCCGCAAAGCGGGCCAGCGCGGCGGGACGGTACATATCGTGCCTGGTGTCCTGTTCGCGCGTCCACACCAGTTGCACGGGCGCACCGCCGCACTGCAGCGCGATGGCGACGGCCTGGGCCACCATATCCACTTCCAGGCGGCGGCCGAAACCGCCGCCGAGCAGCAGCACTTCGATCGTCACATCCTTCGCATCGACGCCGGCCACCTTCGCCGCCACGTCGACGGCGATGCCGGGCGCCTGCGTCGACACCCACAGCATCACCTTGCCATCCTTGACTTGCGCGGTGCAGTTGACGGGTTCCATGGCGGCGTGCGCGAGGAACGGCGCGCGGTACTCGGCCTTGACGCTGCGCAAACCCTGCACGGCATTGCTTTCCACCTCGCCGCTGGCGTGGTACGCATGGCCCGCCTCACTGTCGAGCAGGCGGGCAAACTCCGCATACACGCCGGCGCTGGACAGGTTCGCTTGCGGACCGGCCTTCCACTGCGTCGGCAAGGCGGCGGCCGCCTGTTTCGCGCGCCACCAGGTGTCGGCCACCACGGCGGCGCACGAGGTGACCGATGTGCCGCGCTGGGGCAGCTGCGGCGTCAGGTCCAGCACCTTTTTCACGCCCGGCATGGCGAGCACGGGCGCCGCGTCGAACGCGGCCAGGGTGTCGCCCAGGCGCGGCGGCAGATGCAGGGCCGCATACAGCATGCCGGGCGGACGCGCATCAATGCCGAAACGCGCACTGCCATTGACTTTCGACGGCGTGTCGCGGCGCGGCGCCGGCTGGCCGATCAACTTGAAATCCTTGGGGGATTTGAGCACGGGCGTGCCCGGGGCTATGCCGGCGGCGCGCTGCGCCAGGCTGGCGTAGCTGGCGCGCCGTCCGTCCGGGTGGAGCACTGCGCCATCTTCCGTGCGGCATTGCGCGGGCGGCACTTGCCACAGCGCGGCGGCGGCGCCTACCAGCATGGCGCGCGCCGACGCACCCGCTTCGCGCATGGGGCCCCAGCCATCCTTCACGCTCGACGAGCCGCCCGTGACGACCACGCCCAGTTCGCGCGCCGCCTTGGCCACCGTCCACTGCGCCAGCGCCTTCAGGCGGCCCTGGTCGTCCGGGTGGAACGGCAGGCTATCCTTGAGCATGGCGACATTACCGAAGATTTTATCCATGGGCGCCTGGATCAGCTTGACGCTGCTCAAAGGCACGTCGAGTTCCTCGGCCACCAGCATCGGCAAGGCCGTGTGCACGCCCTGCCCCATCTCGCTGCGCGGCATGGCCAGGGTCACCGTGCCGTCCGTACCTATGGCCAGCCAGCCGTTCAGGGCCACGGCGCCATCCTGCAGCGGCAGCGGCGCGCTGCCATGCAGGCGCTGGCGCGGCGGCAACACGCCCCAGCCCAGCACCAGGGCGCCCACGCCGGCCACGCCGAGACCCAGGCCGCCGAGCAGGAAACGGCGGCGCGACGTGTTTTTTTCTCCGGCCATGGGATACCCTTTAATTGATTAGTGGTTGATCCAGCGGATCGGTCCAGCGCTCCAGCATATCCTGTGCCAGCACCGGACGGCTATAAAAATAACCTTGCGCCAGCTTGCAGCCATGGCGCAGCAGGAAGGCGGCCTGCTCTTCCGTCTCCACGCCTTCGGCAATCACCGACAATTGCATGCTCTTGCCCAGCTGGATGATGGCGATCGCGATCGCCTCGTCGTTGACGTCCGTCGAGATATCCTTGATGAAGGAGCGGTCGATCTTCAGCGTCTGCACGGGCAGCTGTTTCAGATACGCGAGCGAGGAATAGCCGGTGCCGAAATCGTCGATGGCCAGGCCCACGCCGATGGCGTGCAAATCGTTGATGAAGCCCAGCGCGTCGCCCGTGTTCATGATCACCGATTCCGTCACTTCCAGCTGCAGGCGCTGCGGCTCCAGGCCCGTTTCCGTCAGGATGTCGGCCACCATGCCGGCGATGCTGCCCCGCTCGAACTGTTTTACCGACAGATTCACGGCCATCTTCGGCACGTGCAAGCCCTGCGCCTGCCAGCGCATCATCTGGCGGCACGCCTCGTCGAGCACCCATTTGCCCAACTGATTGATAAAACCGCTGTCCTCGGCCAGCGGAATGAAGCGGGCCGGCGGCACCAGGCCCAGTTCCGGATGGTTCCAGCGCACCAGCGCCTCGACGCCGACCAGGCGGCCCGTGTCGATTTCCACCTGCGGCTGGTAATTCAGGAACATCTCGTTTTTCTCGATCGAGCGGCGCAAAAAGGTTTCCAGGCGCAGGCGCTCGACGCCTTCGCCCGTCATCGACGGCGCATAGAAGCGGTAGCCGTTGCGCCCGCGCGCCTTGGCCTGGTACATGGCCACGTCGGCATTGCGGATCAACATATTCAAGTCCAGCGCATCGTCCGGATACAGGCTGATGCCCACGCTGCAGGTGACGAACAGTTCGTGGTCGGCCACCGTGAAGGGCTGGTCGAACATGGTCATCAGCTTTTCCGCCACCTGCGTCGCACCGTACTCGCCGTCGACGCGTTCGAGCAGGACGATGAATTCATCGCCACCCAGACGCGCCAGGGTGTCGCCTTCGCGCAGGCGGGCCGCCAGCTGGCCGGCCACCTTTTGCAGCAATTCGTCGCCCACATGGTGGCCCAGGGTGTCATTGACGTTCTTGAAGCGGTCCAGGTCGATGAACAGCACGGCCAGCTGCTCCTGGTCGCGCGCGGCGCGCAGCAAGGCGTGCTGCAGGCGGTCGTGGAACAGCAGGCGGTTCGGCAGCGCCGTCAGCGGGTCGTGGTGGGCCATGTGGTCGAGCTTTTCCTGCGACTCCTTGATCAGGGTGATGTCGCTGAACACGCCCACGTAATGCGTGGTGGTGGCGTGCGTGTCGCGCACGGCGCTGATGGTCAGCCACTCCAGGTACAGTTCGCCGTTCTTGCGCTGGTGCCAGATTTCGCCGCGCCAGAAACCGCTGGCCTTCAATTCGTCCCACATGGCCTGGTAAAACGCCGCGTCGTGGCGCGCCGAGCGGGTCAGCGACGAGTGCTGGCCCACCGCTTCGGCCTCGGCATAGCCAGTGATCTGCGTGAAGGCGGGATTGACGGTGACGATGATGCCGCTGGCATCGACCACCATCACGCCGTCGGCAATATGTTCAAGCACAGTGGCCGACAGGCGCAGCTTTTCCTCGGCTTCCTTGCGCGCCGTAATGTCGGCATACACCCAGATGCTGCCTTCATTGGGGCGCAGCGGATCGAGCGCGCAGCCGCTGACCAGCGCCCAGAACAGGCTGCCGTCGCGCCGCTTGTACTGGCGCTCCTCGCTGAAATCGCCGCCCTGGGCCAGCGCCGGATACTGGCGCTCGCCCGCATCCTCGAAGTCATACGCGCTCGCAAACACGATGGACGTCGAACGGCCCGTCATCTCAGCATGGTCGTAGCCGAACAGCTCCTCGCAGCGGCGATTGACGGAAATGATGCGGCGGTGGCGCACGAACATCACGCCGAACATCACGTTGTCGAGAATCGCGCTCTGCTCCGTCAGCAGCGCTTCGATGCGCATCTCGTGGTGCTTGCGCTGGCTGATGTCGGCAATGATGCCGTCGACCCAGATGACGCCCTGCTCGCCCGCCTGCGGCTGGCCATTCTCGGCTACCCAGCGTTCGATGCCGAAAGCGTCGATGATGCGGTATTCCAGCGCATACGGCCGCACCTCGGCCACCGCCTGGCGCACGGCGCGGCGGTGCTCGCGGCGGTCTTCCGGGCAGATCAGGTCGGCCCAGGCATGCGTGGTGCCGCGCATGAACTGGCGCGCCGAATAGCCGGAAATTTCCTCGATGGCGTCGCTGACGAAGTCGATGGGGCCGTCGGGCCGGTAGCGGAAGACGGCGCCCGGCACCTGCGTGACGATGGTGCGGAAGCGCTCTTCGCGCTGGCCCACGTCCTCGAACAGCTGGCCGATGGCCGCGCGCATTTGCTCGAGCTGGGCCGTCAGGCGACCCAGCTCGTCATTGCTGTGCGAAGCCAGGGGCGTGTCGAAATCGCCGTGCGACAGGCGGTCGGAAAAGCGCGTCAGGCGGCGCAGGGGTTTCAACAGGCGGCGGTTCAGGAACAGCACGATCAGCGCCATCGACACGGCCAGCTGTGCGCCCAGCACGAAAATATAGGAGATCTGCTTTTCGCGCAGCTCCTGCTGGCTGCGGGCATCGTCCATTTCGACGACGACGTGGCCGATGCGTTCGCCGCGCACGAGAATGTCGCGCTCGGCGCGGTACAGATTGCCCACGGGCCGTTGCGGCGCCCGCAGGCGGATGAATTCCGTGTCGCCCTGCCCCAGCACCTTCACCAGCAGCACGGAGCGGTCGCGCATCACCGACTCGACCAGCGAGTGGGCCGATTCCGCATTCATGTTCCAAAGCGACTCCTGCATGCCCAGCGCCAGGATGTCGGCATTGCGCTGCAAGGCCTCGTTCAGGCTGGTGCGCGCCGACTGGCGCTCATGCACGCCGACCAGCACGTAGCTGCCGAAGATGGCGGGCACGACCAGCCCGCCAAAGACCACCAGCAGCAAGGCGCCATAGATCGACGAGCCATACAGCACGCGCAGGCTGGCGCGCAGGCGCTGAGAAGGTGAATTAAACATGCGGCGACAGGGCAACAGGGATCAGGCGGGCGATCATTGACTTTACAGGGGAATCGGGTGGCGAGGCGGGACGAATCTTTATCAGGAGCAATTATGCATGCAAAAAGCGGGAAAAGTCACCAACAAACACGCGCCGGCGGCTACCTGATGTCATATAAACAGGGTTGAAAAACCACACGCATGCCGGCGCGCCAGGCCGGCGCCAGCAGAAAAGCGCGCAGCTTGCTATCATCGCGCCACTTTACCTAGAGGAACCATCATGACCTTCTCCATCTACTCCGCTTCGATCCCCGTCTTCAAACAGATCCTGGGCAGCCTGGCCGCCATCCTGGACAAGGCGGAAACGCACGCGCAAGACAAGAAAATCGACCCGAACGCCCTGCTGCAATTCCGCTTGTTCCCGGACATGCTGCCGTTCGTGCGCCAGATCCAGATCGCCACCGACTTCGCCAAGGGCTGCGGCGCGCGCCTGGCCGGCGTGGCCGTGCCGCCGTATGAAGACAGCGAACAGAGCTTTGCAGAGCTGAAGGCGCGTATCGTGAAAACCATCGCCTTCCTGGAAAGCCTGCCGCAAGCGGACATCGACGGCAGCGAAACGCGCGCCATCACCACCGGCAGCGGCGAAAAGACCAAGCACTTCACGGGCCAGACCTATCTGTTCCACTACGCGCTGCCGCACTTCTTCTTCCACGCGACGACGGCGTACGACATCCTGCGCCATAACGGTATCGAAGTGGGCAAGAAGGATTTTATTGGTAGTTATTAATCGTTAGCGCTGAAAATATGGAGTCAGACCCGTCGGGTCTGACCCCAGCATTTGCCGTTGGGTTCGGCAACACAAACACGTCAAGTATTCCGGCGCGGATACCCTTGCGCCAGGATGCGCACCCACACCACTTCCTTCTCTTCATCCGTCATCGACACCCAGTGGGCCACTTCCACCACGCTACGGCCGCAGCCGCGGCAGATTTCATCGAAGGTTGTCGAGCACACGGCCACGCAGGGCGTATCGGGACGCGGCGGCAATTCCTTGTCAGCCATCAGGATACCTTCGGCAAGCCGAGCTTTTCCCAGCCTTCAGTGCCCAGCGCTTCCAGTGTGGCAATATTCTTGTCGAAAATTTCCGATGCTTCCGGGAATGCCTCGACGGCGCGCTCGATGCTGTCTTCGCGCAGCAAATGCAGGGTCGGGTACGGCGAACGGTTGGTGTAGTTGCTGATGTCGTCCTCGAACGTCTCGGCAAACTGATAGTCAGGGTGGAAACTGGCCACTTGCAGTTCGCCCGCCAGGTGCATGTCTTCCACGGCCGCGTCGGCCACATCGAGGAACTCGTTGTAGTCGAGGAAATCGTTCAGGGTATATGGATGGATCAGCAAGGTCGTGTCGATCTGCTCGGGATCCGTGTCGGCCAGGATTTGCAGCTCGTCCATCAGCAGCGCCAGCAAATCTTCCGGATTGCTCGATTCGCACACCACGTAGCGGATCTGCTTCTTGACGTGCACGGCCTTGGCGAACGGGCACAGGTTCAGGCCGATCACGGCCTTTTCCAGCCAGGCAACGGTATTGGCGATGATGACGGCGTTGTCGTCGTCGTGGCGCGTCGGGGTGTTCATATACTTAACTCTCTATCAATATGGCGGCCGGCAGCCGAATGGCCGGCCAAAGCCAAATTGTACGCACTTTTGCGCAGCCTCATGCCCGGCGCTGTCCAAGCTTGCGCCAGCCTCTTCGCCATGTATGCTATAACAGCGGCCGAATCACGCATTGGGCAAATTAAATTTGCAATAATGACAGCATTTGCGAATGGAAACTCAGCCGTATCCCACTTATTGCCGCTTATTTCCTGTCATCATGCTGACATAATTCTTGACTCCTGCATGTGGATATACGTACACTCGCTGCTTGATCATGGGTCTGTCCGATGTTTCTCCGACGACAACAATGGAACACTATGCACGAAAACTCCTTTAAATCTACCGTCCTGGCGGCGTTGGCACTGGCGCTTGCGCCCGCCCTCAGCCAGGCGTACGAAGCCGGTGTTGAGAGCGATAACGCGCCAGTCGCCGCCGCCGCACCTGCCCTGATCCCGATGACCGCCCAGGTCACGGCGAAACTCCCCACCCTCGACAACCGCCTGCAAAAGACCGACCGCCTGCTGAAAAACCTCAGCGACAATTCCGATCCGCTGCGCGAAGCCGACGTCTGGGGCCGCATCCGCAGCGGCTATGCGATTCCCGACATCAATAACCAGCTGGTGGCCAATCACGTCAACTGGTACGCCACCCGCCCCGACTACATCGCCCGCACGACGGCGCGCGCCTCGCGCTACATCTTCCACGTGGTGCAGGAACTGGAAAAGCGCGGCATGCCGACGGAACTGGCCTTGCTGCCGTTCATCGAGTCCGCCTTCAACCCGCAAGCGTTCTCCAGCGCCAATGCGGCCGGCATGTGGCAATTCGTGCCCGCCACGGGGCGCGATTTCAACCTCAAGCAAAACATGTTCAAGGACGAGCGCCGCGGCGTGCTGGCCTCGACCGATGCGGCCCTGACGTACCTGCAGCGCCTGTATGACATGTTTGGCGACTGGCAACTGGCCCTGGCCGCCTACAACTGGGGCGAAGGCTCGGTGCAGCGCGCCATCAAGAAAAACCAGGCGCTGGGCAAGCCAACCGACTTCGAAAGCCTGGCCGACCTGATGCCGGCCGAAACGCGCAACTACGTGCCCAAGCTGCAAGCGGTGAAAAACATCATCGCCAATCCGGCCCAGTTCGGCCTGACCCTGCCCGTGGTCGACAACCAGCCCTACTTCACGGCCATCGACAAGACCAGCGACATCGACATCACCGTCGCCGCCCAGCTGGCCGAACTGTCGATGGATGAATTCAAGGCCTTGAATCCGCAATTTAACCGCCCCGTCATCATCGGCGGCGAAAAGACCAAGATTCTGTTGCCACAGGAAAACGCCGCCAAGTTCACCACCAACCTGGCGCAATGGGGCCATGCCTTGTCGAGCTGGACGACGCACAAGATCACCAATGCGCGCGAACGCATCGAAACCCTGGCGTCGAAATTCGGCACCACGGCCGACGTGCTGCGCCAGGCCAACAATATTCCGCAGCGCACCAGCCTGCGCGCCGGCTCCACCATCCTCGTGCCAAAAACCTCGGCCACGATGAACAAGGACATCACCCAGGAAATCGCCGACAGCGCCACCATGCTGCTGGAAGCGGACCGTCCGGAACGGGCCGCCAAGGCACTGCGCCGCGCCGCCAAGGGAGGCAAGGTGCAAGCCGCGCCAATTTCCCTGGTGAAACCGCGCATCCAGCGCGGCGGCGGCAACAGTCGCGCCAAGGCCCGCCACTGATCGCCTGAGCTGTATTGACCTACCTCACCGGCCGCCACAGCCTTGCTGTCGCGGCCGGTTGCACATCCGCCTTACCCGCCCACCTACCCAGACAGGAGTCGTCATGGCTTTCTTGCAAGGCAAAAAAATTCTCATCACGGGCTTGCTGTCGAACCGTTCCATCGCCTACGGCATCGCCAAGGCTTGCCACCGCGAAGGCGCCACCCTCGCCTTCACCTACGTGGGCGAACGCTTCAAGGAGCGCATCACGGAATTTGCGGCGGAATTCGGCAGCGAACTGGTCTTCGACTGCGACGTGTCCAGCGATGAACAGATCAGCGCCGTCTTCAGCGACCTGGCGCAGCACTGGGAACACCTCGATGGCCTGGTGCACGCCATCGGTTTCGCGCCGCGCGAAGCGATCGCCGGCGACTTCCTCGACGGCCTGTCGCGCGACAGCTTCCGCATCGCGCACGACATTTCCGCCTACAGCTTTCCCGCCATGGCCAAGGCCGCCCTGCCCCTGCTGCATCCGGGCGCCTGCGTATTGACCCTGACTTACCTGGGCGCCGTGCGCGCCGTGCCCTACTACAACACCATGGGCCTGGCCAAGGCGTCGCTGGAAGCGTCCGTGCGCTACCTGGCCGAATCGCTGGGCCCGCGCGGCATCCGCGCCAACGGCATCTCGGCCGGCCCCATCAAGACCCTGGCCGCTTCCGGCATCAAGGATTTCAGCAAGCTGCTGGGCTTTGTGGCCGAACACGCCCCGCTGCGGCGCAACGTCACCATCGAAGAAGTGGGCAACACGGCCGCCTTCCTGCTGTCCGACCTGGCTTCCGGCATCACGGGCGAGATTACCTACGTCGATGGCGGTTTTTCGCAAGTGATGGCCGTCAATCCCGAAGTAGAGTAATGCGGTGGCGGCCGATATTCTGCGGTTGTCACTTGACAACCGCAGAATATCGACCTACATTGGAGGCCATCGCATGGCGCGCTCCCCGCACCCGAAGAAGGACATCGAAGCGGCGCTGCGCCACGCGGAAAACCAGGGCTGGCGCGTGGAAGTGGGTGGCAGCCATGCCTGGGGCAAGATCTACTGCCCGTACAACGATGCCAGCTGCCGTTGCGGCGAATTCTGCATCGCCTGCATCTGGAGCACGCCGAAAAATCCCGACAACCATGCGCGGGCGATCCGCCGGGTGGTCGATAATTGCACTTTCAATAAGCTGATGCACGACTGCATGCAACGCAAATCCAGGGGGTAGCCATCATGGATTACATCTTTACTCTCAAATACCGCCTGCCCGACAACGAAACCGACCTCGATGCGCTGGCCGAGCGCCTGGGCGGCGGCGGCTGCGACGATGCCCTGGCCGGCATCGGGCAAGCGGGCCGCCTGGCGCTGGAATTCACGCGCGAGGCCAGCAATGCCAGCGAAGCACTGCTGAGCGCCATGGCCGATGTGAAAGCCATCGTGCCCGGGGCCGTGCTGGCCGAGGCCGCCCCCGACTTCGTGGGACTGACGGACGTGGCGCAAGTGCTGGGCTTGTCTCGCCAAAACCTGCACAAGCTGATGAACAAACACCGCCACAGCTTCCCCGCGCCCGTGCATGAAGGCAGCGCCACCATCTGGCACCTGGCCGACGTGCTGGCTTGGCTGCAGGCCAAGGGGACTTACCAGCTGGAACGCAGCCTGGTCGACGTGGCGCAAGCGGCCCGGCAAATCAACCTGGCCAGGGAAACGCGACAGGCGCCGCCGCTGCCCGCCGACATCGTGGCCATGCTCCATTAAACGGAAGAAAACTACGTATTCTTACTGATTTCACATAGGAAACATGAGCAAAACGTGGTAGGACTGTCGTTTCTTCCCATTTAAGCCGTGCAAAACGGCAGCAAATACGGTATAGTGTCGTTGTGCGCTGCAATATGTTTCCTTGAAGCGATGGCAACACCGCAGTTACATGCACTACAAACTTAGCAGCTTCGCAAGCCTTAGCGCATCCACAGGATGCCGCTTAATAAAGCCCTCCCGCCTTGTGTGTCGCACCTGACACCGTCCCGGCGCAAAGCTTTTGTGCCGAAATTTCTTTCTAGTTGAGTCATTTCGTTTTGGTTGGCGTTGCTATTTTGCGTTCTGCTTTTTGCAAGAACGCTGATTTTCACGAAAGAAAAAGAATGACATTTGAATCCTTAGGCCTGCATCCGTCCATCCTCGCCGCTCTGACCGAATCGGGCTACACCGCGCCAACCGCGGTACAGTCGCAAGCGATTCCAGCCGCGATCGAAGGCCGTGACCTGCTGGTCTCGTCGCAGACCGGTTCGGGCAAGACCGCAGCATTCATGCTGCCGTCGCTGCACAAACTGGCCAGCGCCGAACAAAGCGCCGCCGGCAAGACGCCAAACCAGGAAATGCAAGCATCGCGCGCCCGCGGCGAGCGTCCACGCTTCAAGGCTGCCCAGCCAAAAATGCTGGTGCTGACGCCAACGCGCGAACTGGCCCTGCAAGTAACGACCAACACCGACAAGTACAGCACCGGCATCCGTCGCATCAAGGCTGTGTCGATCCTGGGCGGCATGCCTTACCCTAAACAGATGCAATTGCTGGCCAAGAATCCTGAGATTCTGGTCGCGACCCCTGGCCGTTTGATCGACCACATGGACTCGGGCAAGATCGACTTCTCGCAACTGGAAATCCTGGTGCTGGACGAAGCCGACCGCATGCTGGACATGGGTTTCATCGACGACATCGAAAAGATCGTCGAAGCGACGCCGGAAGGCCGTCAAACCATGCTGTTCTCGGCAACGCTGGATGGCGTGGTCGGCAACATGGCCCGCCGCATCACGAAAAACCCGCTGGTCATCCAGGTGGCAAGCTCGAGCAACAAGCATGAAAACATCACGCAGCGCGTCCACTTCGTCGACGACCTGTCGCACAAGAATCGCCTGCTGGACCACCTGCTGCGCGACGAAACCTTGGACCAGGCTGTTGTGTTCACCGCCACCAAGCGTGACGCCGACACCATCGCCGACCGTCTGAACATCGCCGGTTTCTCGGCTGCCGCCTTGCACGGCGACATGCATCAGGGCGCGCGCAACCGCACCCTGGACGGCATGCGCCGCGGCCAGGTCAAAGTGCTGGTTGCCACCGACGTTGCCGCCCGCGGTATCGACGTGCCAACGATCACCCACGTGTTCAACTACGATCTGCCGAAGTTCCCGGAAGACTACGTCCACCGCATCGGCCGTACCGGCCGCGCTGGCCGCAACGGCCTGGCCATCTCGCTGGTGAACCACGCTGAAGGCATGAACGTCAAGCGCATCGAACGCTTCACCAAGCAATTGATCCCGGTCAATGTCATCGAAGGTTTCGAGCCAAAGAAAACGGCATCGGCACCACGTTCGAGCGCCCGTCCAGGCGGTTGGAAACCAGGCGACAACCGTGGCGGCGCGAAGCCAGGCCAACGCACGTTCAGCAAGCCAGGCGCACCGCGTAAAGACGGCGCACCAAGCACCGGCGGCGGCTACAAGGGTTCCAACCCGCGCAGCACCGACGGCGCACGCCGCAGCTACGGCGACCGTTAATCACGGTTTGCCATTGCCTCTAGGCATGCAATGAAAAACGGCCACCAGATCGCTCTGGTGGCCGTTTTTTTATGCCCGCAACGCTTTATTTCTTCGACACTTTCTGGCGCGACAGCTTGCGCAGCTTGGCCTGCTCGAAGCGCACCTGCTGTTCCGGCGTCTCCAGCGCCAGCGGCGGCACGGCCACGGGCTTGCGGTTCGCATCCACGGCCACCATCGTGAAATAGCAGCTGTTGGCGTGGCGCACCAGGCGCTGCTGGATGTTTTCCGTCACCACGCGGATACCCACTTCCATCGACGTCGTGCCCGTGTAATTGATCGAGGCCAGGAACGTCACCAGTTCGCCCACGTGGATAGGCTGCAGGAACATCACCTGGTCCACCGACAGGGTGACCACGTAGCTGCCCGAATAGCGGCTGGCGCAGGCATAGGCAACGCTGTCGAGGTATTTCAGGATGGTGCCGCCGTGCACGTTACCGGAAAAATTGGCCATATCGGGCGTCATCAAGACCGTCATCGTCAGTTCGTGGGCCGACCAGTTCATCGCGCTGTCCAAAGTGTTCTCCAAAGGGGGAAATTAAAAGTGAGGGAAGATGTGAAAACCGGCCCCAGGGGCCGGTAGCGGGACTTAAAGGCCCAGGGTATCGATGTCGGCCAGCGAGTCGCGGCCCTTGTCGGAAATGTCGTGGCCCTCGCCTTCGGCGCGCGCCACGATGTGGGCTTTCTTGCCCAGGAAATAAGCCACGTCCGAGTCCAGCTTGGTCAGCGGATCGGTGGCGACGGCGCGCAGCCCCATGATGCAGCGGCGCAGGAACAGCAGTTGTTGTGCTTTCTCGGTGATGGACAAACGGCCATCGCGTGCATAGCTGAGCAGCTTCAGGCCGGACAGGCGCTTGGCATTGCGGGCAACGCAAGCGCTGGGGCGCTCGGTCTTGATGCCGCGTGCAACTTGCTCCAGCGCGTCATATTCATCGGTCGTTAATTTCTCGTTCTTCATTACTTTTCCATAAAAGGCCAGGTGTTCGGCCCCCATGGTACGCGCCCCGCTGCGCATCGGCAACAGGCAACGTGAATCTACCGCCGCCCGCCAGGCGGCCAGGCGGCGGAAACACGGGCGTGACGACCGTTATTTGTAGCTGCGCAGCAGCAGCCATGCCAGGCCGCAACCGGCCACGGCGCCCGCCAGGGCCAGCGCCACGAGGTTTTTGCTGGTGATCACAGGGCGCCGGCCCAGGTAAATTTTGTTATGCAAGGAATTGCCCACGATGGTCTCCTGTACAAGAATTTTTATGATGTCTCATTATAAGAACAGAATCGTGACGGCCGCATGACACTCGACAGTTAGAGCTTGATTTGTATCCACTCGGCAACATTTATTGGCGTTTTTGTTGTTTAAATGGCGTGGCGCTGGCGGCCACCGCGCAATCCATTTCCGATCGGAAATAAACGCGGCGCGCCCCTCCCCGCCGCCGCCATGCCGGCGGCGCACCGCACCCCGTCACTGCATTTTCACGGGCGGTGGCGGCGGCGTCGGCTCCTCGACGGGCACGGGCTCGATATGGGGCGGCGTTTCCGGCGGCGGCGTGACGGGATCGCCTTCCGGCGGTGGCGGCATATCGGGTTCGGGCGTGCTGTGCGCACGCAACAGGGCAGGACGGAATTGGGTTTGCATGTGACCTCCTTTGCCCCACTCTAGCCGATGCGGCCAAATCCTGGCGCCCGCCAGTGGCAAGCCGCTGCGGGAACTAAACGGCGCAGCGCCACTCCAACCTGGCAGGTCTCTCTCCTGCGAGTACAAGCGATCCCCATGGCGCGCAAGAAAATCCTCTTTATGGCCGAGGCAGTGACCCTGGCCCATGTCGGCCGCCCCCTGAGCCTGGCCCAGGGACTCGACGAGGACAAATATGAGGTGCATTTTGCCTGCGCCGATGGCTATGACTTTTGCTTCAAGCAAACGCCCTTTCGCCGCTGGCGCATCGACAGTATTTCATCGCTGCAATTCCTGCAAGCCTTGGCGCACGGCAAGCCCGTCTACACGGAAAGCACCCTGCACGCATATGTGGAAGACGACTTGCGCCTGCTCAATACCGTCCAGCCCGATCTCGTGATCGGCGACTTCCGCCTGTCGCTGTCCGTCAGCGCGCGCCTGCAGCGCATTCCCTACCTCACCGTCAGCAATGCCTACTGGAGTCCGTACGTGCGCCAGCACTACACGGTGCCCAGCCTGCCCCTGACCAGCCTGCTGCCCATCTGGCTGGCAGCCCCCCTGTTCCGCCTGATCCGCCCGCTGGCCTTCGCCTCGCATGCCGTGCCGCTGAACCGCGTGCGCCGCCGCCATGGCCTGCCGTCGCTGGGCAGCGACCTGCGGCGCATCTATACGGATGCGGACCGCACCTTGTACGCGGATATTCCGCAACTGTTTCCGCCGCACGCCATGCCGTCCACGCACGACTACCTGGGCCCCATCATCTGGGCGCCGCCGCTCGACTTGCCGGACTGGTGGCAGCGCCCGGAACTGAGCAGTGGACGGCCCATCATCTACGTCACCCTGGGCAGTTCCGGCCAGGGGCAATTGCTGCCGCGCGTGCTGCACGCACTGGCGCCCCTGCCCGTCACCGTATTGGCGGCCACGGCCGGCACCGGCCGCGTCGATGCCGTGCCGCCGAATGCCCACGTCGCGCCCTTCTTGCCGGGCGACGCGGCGGCCCGGCGCGCCAGCCTGGTGATCTGCAACGGCGGCAGCCCCACCAGCCAGCAGGCGCTGACGGCAGGCGTGCCCGTCATCGGCATCGCCGGCAACCTCGACCAGTTCCTCAACATGCACGGCATCGCGGGGACCGGCGCCGGCCTGCTGCTGCGCGCCGACCGCTTCCAGGAAACCGCCCTGCGCCATGCCGCCACGCGCTTGCTCGACGATAGCCGGGCCAGGCTGGCGGCGCGCCAGCTGGCCACGGCCATGCGCGACTATGTGCCAGGGCAACGCTTGCTGCCCCATATGCACGCCCTGCTGGATCCTGCACCGCAAGGCGGCCAGCCTTGACGGGCGGCGTCGGCTTTTCTTACAGAGAGTCCGGCAACACCTGCAGCACGTCAACAAAAGCACGCCAAGTCCTTGATTTCAAAAGAACCTCATGCGTTGGCATGGAAGTCGCTTAAGTCTGGCCATGAGCACCTGCAGACAGGACTCAGGCAACACTTCCAGACTCACTTAACCACGAGGTGAATACAATGAAACTCTCGAAACTGAAACTGCTTCCGGCCGCGGCCGCACTGGCCATGTTGTGCGCCGCCGGTAGCGCACAGGCGGGCGCCTACGGCTACGCCTACAACAACATCTTCGGCTTGCAGATCGTCGCCGCCACGGGCTCGATCACCGCCCTGAACAGCACCACGATCTCGCGCGCCACGGCCACCCTGAATGGCGTCAGCGTCATCAATGGCGGCCCCGGCCTGCTCGACTCGCCCCGCGCCGCCATCGGTGCCGTGACCAAAGGGGAAAACAATTTCACGCAACAGGGCGCCTCGGGCAACTACTCGCGCGGCGATGCGCAGATCGTCAGCACGCAGTTTCCCTCGTTCCCGCCCGGCTCCACCTCCACGCAGGCGGTAAACGTGGCCGAGGCCCACCTGGCCGGCCCAGCTGGCACGGCAGACGCGTCCGGCCGCAACGGCTCGACCACGGGCTTCTCCGTCAACTTCGTCGTCGGTTCGCCCACGGCAACGCTGAGCTTTGACTTCTTCTCCTCGCCATTCATGCAAGTCTTCCTGCAAAGCACAGTGGGACAACTGTCCACCGCGACGGCCAACCTGGTGATGACCATCACCATCACCAACTCGACCGGCGCGACCGTCTTCAACTGGACGCCCGATGGCGTCGTCGGCTCCGGCATCTTCGGTGGCACGGAGAACGCCGATGCGGCCAACCTGAACACCGGCCTGGCGACCAACTTCCTGACGCGCGGCAACATGTTTACGTATAACCCCACCGGTTGCGGCACGCCTAGCGGCACCGGCGTGGGCACGACTTGCGGCGGCAACTTCAACGCCGTCAGTAATGCCCTCGCGGCCGGCAACTACACCTTGACCTTGAATGCGGTGGAGAGCGTGGACCTGGTCAAGCAGGCGCCGGAACCGGGCACCCTGGCGCTGCTGGGCCTGGGACTGGCAGGCCTGGGCTATGCCAGCCGCCGCAAAGTCAGCGCCTGAACCAGGCAACAGGGGGATGCACAGGCGAGGGAGTTTCCTCGCCTTTTTCATGTGGCAAGCCTGTCGGTTTTCCTTACAGCCCAGCCGACCAGGAGATGAGGATTTTCATGACTACATTTTCTTGTACCCGATTGCCCATGCTCCTGCTGAGCTTGCTATTGCTGGCCAGCAGCGGCACTGCCGGCGCCGCCGCCTACGGCTATTCGTACACCAGCGTCTTTGGCCTGGTCATCAGCAATCCCTCCGGCTCCGTCACCCTGCTCAGCAACATCGACCTGTCGCGCACCACCGCCACGCTCAATGGCAGCAGCGTCATCAATGGAGGCAGCAACGAGATCGACGCGCCGCAGGCGAAACGCGGCGCCGTCAGCAAGGGAGAAAACGACTTTACCCCGCAAGGCATGGGCAACGCTTCGTATGCGCGCGGCGAGGCGCAAATCGTCGCCTCGCAAATCCCCCCCTTCCCACCGGGCTCGACCAGCACGCATACCGTGAACGCGGCGGAAACCTTCCTGACGGGCGGCGGCAGCGCGGACGCCTCGGGGCGCAACGGTTCCAGCACCGCGATGACCGTCAATTTCGTCGTCGGCCAGCCGGGCGCGACCCTGGCCTTCGACTTCCAGGCCCTGCCCTTCATGCAGCTGTACCTGGATGCGCTGGCCGGCACGGGCTCGGCGGCCACGACGAATATGGCGATGACGTTCAGCATCATCGATGAACATGGCCAGATCGTCTTCAGCTGGGCACCCGACGGCAAGCTCGGCTCCGGCATCCTGGGCGGCACCGAACTGGCCGATGCGGCCAGCCTCAATACGGGCTACGCGCAAACGCCGCTCACCAGCGGCAGCGTGTTCACCTACGATCCCAGCGGCTGCGGCGCGCCCACGGGCACGGGCGTCGGCACGGCGTGCGGCGGGCAGTACGGCGCCGTCACGGACAGGCTGGCGGCCGGCAGCTACACGCTGGTGTTGAATATGCTGAACAGTTCCGAACTGGCCTATGTGCCAGGCGTCACGCCCATGGCGCTGCCGGGCACCTTGCCGTTACTGGCGGCCGGCTTGCTGGCGCTGGCCGTCCTGGCGCCCCGGCGGCGGCGCTGACGGGGCGCCACGCGCGCTTCACTGCCCCGCCGTTGGCGCCACCAGCAAGTCTTGCAGCGGACGGCGCAGCGAGCGCGCACTGGCCGCCGGGCCGGCGCCTATGCGCCCGAGAAACACGGCCCGATCCAACGCGGCCGGCCCCAGCACGGCCTGGCAGCGCACGGCCAGCTCCTGCGCCAGCTCCTGCAGGCCATCGGTGCGCGAAAAGGCGCGCCGTTCGCGCACATAGCGGGCAAAGATCAGCGGCGTCAGTTCCGGCTGCAATTGCAAGCCCAGTTGCGTGGCCGTCAGCCAGAAGCGTTGCATGGCGCGCCCGGCCGCCACGTAATCGTCGATGTGGCGCGGCGAGGCATCGGCCAGCAGCACGAAATGGGCGGCGCAATACAGGCCCGGCAGCAAGTCCATCTGCAGGCGCGGCGCGACGGTGCCCGCCAGCCAGGTATTGAAGAACTCCACGCGGCGCCAGCTGTGCATGACCCAGCGCATCAAACGCGCCGTCATCGCGTCGACGCCCAGCGCCTGCTCCGGGATGCGGTCGGTGCTGTAGCGCACGCCCCACTCGATCACGTCGCGGTGCACCTTGTGCGCTTCGGGCATGGTCAGGCGCAGCTTCGCATTGTCGAACATCAGACGCGCGCAGGCCAGGCGCGCGCGCCTGCCTTCGAACCACTGCACGCCGTAGCCGGGCGGCAAGCTGGCCGCCAGCGCCGCCTTTTCGCTGGCGCGCAAGCTGCGCGTGCTGAGCCGGCGCCGCTGCACGCTGCGCTGCGGCAAATAGGCCGCCAGCGGATCGGGCGGCATGCCGGGGCTGTCGACCAGGCGCACATCGAAGGTGGGCAGGGTGTCGGGCATGGACAGGCGCCGGCGCGCTTCCATGCGCAAGCCGTGGCTGCTGGCCGCCAGAGCCATGCTTTCGAGCAAGGCGCCCAGCGACAGCTGACTGGGATGGCCGTCGAGGTCGTACACGCAGTGGCTGCGCGTATCGAAACCGTGCACGACGACATGGCGCGGCGCCACGACTTCAAAGCGCCACGGCTGCGTATTGTCGCCGCTGGGCGCCCAGCGCGCCTGCTCGAGGATGTTTTCCAGCACGGGATCGATTTGCGGTGCTTGCGCCATTTATGCCCCCTGCGCGGAGCGGCGCCGCTGGATGATGGCCATCGTCAGGCGCTGCAGCGGATGACGGTGGCCGCCGGGACGCCAGGTATGCACGAGCTTGTTGCGGTAGGCGTCGAAATGCATGCCGTGCGGCGCCGCCATCACCTTGCCCCGCTTTAACAGGATCTTCAAGGCTTCCGTGGCGGCCGCGCCCGCGCACAGCTGGCAACCCATGATGGTCGACGGCCCGCGCCGCTCCTTCAGGTTGATGGCCGACGGGTCGACCAGGTAGCGAGCATGCAAGCCGGCCGGCGCCAGCCCGACGAGAAAGCGCAGGGCTTTTTCTTCCTCGGGCAAGTCGCCCCAGCCAAAATACTCTTCGAACGTCATGCCGCCCGGCAGGAAGCTGAGCACGGCCGTGCCCATGCCCAGCGGCGCGGCCGTGATGGCGGGGATGCCCAGGCGGGCGCAAGTGGCAAAGGTGGCCTGGCGCGCGGGGAAGGCGAAGAAATCCAGGCCGTCCACATACAGCTCGACACCGGCGAAGAACTCGGCCAGGTTGCTGTCGTGTATGCCGTCTGGAAATTGTTTAATATCAAGTTCGGGATTGATATCGCGCGCCATCTGCGCCAAGACCGCCACCTTGGGCTGGCCCAGGGTGGACACCATGGCGCCGGCCTGGCGGTTGAAATTGGCGATATCGAAGGTGTCGAAATCGGCGATGTGAAAGGCGCCGATGCCCAGCCGGGCCAGGGTCAGCAAGTGCACGCCGCCCACGCCGCCCATGCCGGCGATGGCCACGCGCTTGCCGCGCAAGCTGTCCTGCTCCGCTTGCGTGACCCAGCCCAGGTTGCGGGCGAACGCCGCGTGATACGAAAAACCGTCTGTCATGCTCACCTCTTCTGTGCATCCCTTGCGGACGAAGAAAGTTGGACAGGTGAGCCGGGGTTAAGTTCCCCAATGACAGAAAAAAGCGCTTAGCGCGTCAGGCGCCGCGCCGCAGGCACGCTGCGCTGTAGTGCTGCCGCCGCCGGCGCCGCTGCGCCCACCTTGAACACGCTGACGATCTGCGCCAGCCCCGCCGCCTGCTCGTTCATCGCTTGCGCCGCCGCCGACGCCTGCTCGACGAGGGCCGAGTTTTGCTGCGTCATGTTGTCCATCTCGACGATGGCCTGGTTGATCTGTTCGATGCCGGCGCTTTGCTCGGCGCTGGCCGAGGAAATCTCGGCCACGATATCGGTCACATGCTGCACGCTGGAAACGACTTTTTCCATCGTCTCGCCCGCCAGCGCCACCAGTTTTTCACCGGCGCCCACTTGCTCGGCGGAACTGTCGATCAATTGCTTGATTTCCTTGGCGGCGGCGGCCGAGCGCTGCGCCAGGTTGCGCACCTCGCTGGCGACGACGGCGAAGCCACGGCCCTGCTCGCCCGCGCGCGCCGCTTCCACGGCCGCATTCAGGGCCAGGATATTCGTCTGGAAAGCGATGCCGTCGATGACGGCGATGATGTCGCCGATCTTCTTCGACGAGGCATTGATGGCGCCCATGGTGTCGACCACCTGGCTCACCACGCCGCCCGCCTGGCTCGCCACTTGCGAGGCAGAAATGGCCAGCTGGTTGGCCTGGCGCGCATTGTCCGCATTCTGGCGCACGGTCGAGGTCATTTCTTCCATGGTCGACGCCGTTTCTTCCAGCGAGCCCGCCTGCTGCTCCGTGCGCGCCGACAGGTCGTGGTTGCCGGAAGCGATCTCGCCCGATGCCGTGGAAATGGATTCCGCATCGTTGCGCACCTGGCTCACCAGGTGCGCCAGGTTATCGCGCATGGCCTTGATCGCCATCAACAGACTGGATGTATCGCCGGGACGCGTATCGATCTGCGTCGTCAAGTCGCCCTGGGCGATTTGCGCCACGATGGCCGCTGCATAGTCGGGTTCGCCACCGAGCTGGCCCAGGATGCGGCGCAGCATCAGGGCCGCCAGGGCGCCCACCACCAGCATCAGCGCGCCGCCGATGGCCAGCAGCACGCCCGCCTGGGCCCAGAACTTGTGGTTGATGTCATCGATATACGTGCCCGTGCCGATCAGCCAATCCCATGGCGCAAATTTCACCACGGCATACATTTTTGCCACCGGATCCTTCACGCCGGGACGCGTGCCATCCGCCTGCACCAGGCCGATGCGGCTGGTGGCCAGGGCCACGCGGTAGCGGTCGCCCGACTGTTTCATGTTCTTTTGCGGCGTGCCGATGCGCGCAGGATTGGGGTGGACGTACAGCAAGTCCGTGCTGAAATCGCGCACGAAATAATACATTTCGTCCTTGACGAAGCTGCCGATGGCCAGCTTGGCCTGCTGCTGGGCCTGCTCACGCGTGAGCTTGCCCGACTGTTCCAGCGCATACGCTTTTTCCACCGAGGCATTGGCCAATTCCACCAGCACCGTCAATTGCTCGACCCTTTCCGCCATCATGGTCTGGCGCAGCGAATACAGGGAGAAGGAAGCGATGAGGACGATGCCCAGCAAGGTACTGAAACACAGGAGGAGAATGCGCGAACGGAGAGTCATGGGAGCCTGGGTAAAGAATAAAATGTGGAATTATAAACAATTTCCATGTGGAAATCTTTTCAGAAAAGCAAAGCGGGCGGCGCTACCAGGCTGATGCCCGGCAGGCACCGCCCGCATATGTCTTGCTGAAGTCTGACTGACAGGTCAGGCCAAGGCTTCCTTGGCCGCCTCTTCCGGCGTCAAGCCGTCGTAGAACTGGTCGGTGAACCACTCGACCTGCTCTTCGATATGGTCTTGCGCCTGCGCCACGGTGGCGCCGCCGGCCACGAGGAAGCCTTCGACCTCGATACACCAGTTGATCAATTCCAGGGTTTCCGGATCGAGTTCTTCTTTCTTAGCCATCGTACAGTCCTTGCTTGTTAAATTGCGATCACATCCATCAGCGGCAGTTTAACAGCTTCGCCACCTTGCCGCTCCCGCAGTTCAACAATGAAGCTTACTTGGCTGCAACGTTCTTGCGTTCCGGATACAGGACTACCTGTACATAATTGTGCATGTCCAGGTAGCGCTGCGCCGCCAGTTTGACGGCTTGCGGCGTGAGAGCCCGCACGCGCTGCTCGTAGCGCAGCAGGTACGCGGGATCGCGGCCCTGCGTTACCGAACCCATCAGTTGGTTCATCCAGTAATTATTTTCCCGCAAGGATTTCTGCTGGCGCGTGATCCAGTTCAGCTTGACCTTTTCCAGGTCCGCCGCGGATGGCCCGTCCGTCTTCATCTTGTTGATTTCGGCAAACGCGGCGGCGATCACCTTGTCCACGTTTTCCGGTCCCGTCGGCAAGTTCAGGGCCACGGAATAATGGCCATACGGATGCTGGCCCATGGACGTCTCGAAGCCGCCGCCATAGATCATGCTCATCTTTTCGCGCAGCACTTCGATGACTTTCAGGTTCAGCACCTCGCCCAGCGCCTGCAGGGTCAGCTTTTGCTCGTCCGAATACGCCACGTCGCCATTGAAGGTGATGGAAATCGTGCTCTTCGGCTCGCTGCCCATGTAGATATCCTTCTTGACCACGCCCGTCACCGGACGCATGCCCACGTCGCGGTAGGCGTGCGGCACCTCGGCCACGGGCAAGGTGCCCAGGTAGCTGGCGATCAGCGGCTTGATCTTGTCGAGCTCGAAGCTGCCCGCGAAGATGAAGGTCATGTCGCGCGCGCTGGAAAAGCGCTGGCGGAAGATGTCCAGCGAGCGGTCCAGGCCCACCTTGTCGAAATCGGCCACGCGCGGCACGCCATCGACGCGCGGGTTGTCGCCAAACATGGCGTGCTGGATGGCGTCGTAAAACACGGCTTCCGGCTGCGCCATGCTGTTTTTCGCCAGGTCCTGCTGCTTGCCGATGAAGGATTGGTACAGGCCCGCATCCTTGCGCACGTCGTGGAAATACAAATACACCAGTTGCAGCATGGCTTCCACGTCGGCGCTGCTGGCCGAGCCGCCGAAGCCTTCGCTCAGCTCGCCCAGCGAAGCGCCCACGTTGACCGTCTTGCCGGCCAGCACTTTTTGCAAGTCCAGCGGCGCCAGGTCTTTCAAACCCATGCTGCCGACCACGGCGCTGGCGTAGCGGGCGTTGTAGATGTCGGCGTCGCCGAACAGCGACTGGCCGCCGAAGCGGGTCGAGCCCATCAGCACCTGGTCATTCTTGAAGTCCGTCGGTTTGAGCAGCACGCGCACGCCATTGCCCAGGGTCAGCTCCGTCACGCCGATGGCGCTGTTCAACTTTTCCGCGACGATGCTGCCGCCGGCCGGCGGGCCATCCATCAGCTTGCTGGCGAGCACTTTTTCCGTGCGCGGCTCGATGGTTTGCTGCTCGGCTTTCGCCACGGCGTCGAGCAATTGCTGCTGCGTCGGCACCACCGAGGCCGCATCGCCCGCTTTCGGCTCGGCGCCCATGAAGACCACCAGTTTCTTTTGCTGGTCGGGAATCACCCTGGCCACCGTCTCGTTGATTTCCTGCAAAGTTACCTGCGGCAAGAGTTCCTGCGCGTACAGCAATTCATTGGCGATGCCGGGGATGGCTTCCTGCTCCAGGAAGTTGCGCGAATACTCGGCCACGAAACCGCTCGAATCGGACTTGTCGCGTTCGCTGTACGCGCGCTCGTAATTGCGCAGCATGTTCTTGCGCGCGCGGTCCAGCTCATCCTGGCTGAAACCGAAGCGGCGCGCCCGCTCATCTTCTTGCACCAGCGCATCGACGGCCGGCTGCACGCCGCCCTTGCCCAGCAAGGCATACGCGCTGAACGATTCATAGCCGCGCACCAGCTTGCCCATGCTGCTGCCGCCCTGGATGAACGGCGGGTTCGCCTGCTGCGTCAATTCCTGCATGCGCGCGCTGAGCATCTGCCCATACAGGTTTTCGATCATCTGGCGGCGGTAG
Source organism: Janthinobacterium sp. SUN137 (assembly GCF_030587265.1). Taxonomy (NCBI): domain Bacteria; kingdom Pseudomonadati; phylum Pseudomonadota; class Betaproteobacteria; order Burkholderiales; family Oxalobacteraceae; genus Janthinobacterium; species Janthinobacterium sp. SUN137. Next base: position 128,065 of record NZ_JAPWHZ010000001.1, read on the forward strand.
TCGGCAATCGTGACGGGCTCCTGCGCGGCGCGGATCGGGTAGCGGATGAAGACCGCGTCGTCCGGCGCTTCCTTGTCAGTGATCACCAGCGCTTCCGTTTGCGCCCGCTGCGGCACTTCCGCATACAGGCGCGGACGCGGTTTCGCCGGATTTTTCAGCTTGCCGAAATGCTGCTGGATCAGTTTTTCAGCCTGTTTCGGCTCCACGTCGCCGACCACCACGACGGCCATCAGGTCGGGACGGTACCAATCCTTGTAGAAACGCTTGATGGCTTCCGGCTTGAACGTTTTCAGCACGGATTCCTTGCCGATCGGCATGCGTTCCGCATAGCGCGAACCATTCAGCAGTTTCGGATACAGCACCTTGTTCATGCGGTCGCTGGCGCCCTTGCCCAGGCGCGCCTCTTCCAGCACGATGCCGCGCTCGCTGTTGATGTCGGCCGGATTGAATTTCAAGCCATGCGCCCAGTCTTCCAGCACGAGAAAACCCTTTTCCAGGTTTTCCTTCTTGTTCGTTGGAATCGGCAGCACGTACACGGTTTCATCGAAACTCGTGTAGGCGTTCAAGTCGGCGCCGAACTTCACGCCGATCGATTGCAAATAGGAAATCAGTTCATTGCGCTTGAAATGCGTGGAGCCATTGAAGGCCATGTGTTCCGTGAAGTGGGCCAGGCCTTGCTGGTCGTCATCTTCCAGGATGGAACCGGCTTTCACCACCAGGCGCAATTCCACTTTTTGCGCGGGACGGGCATTTTTCTTGATGTAATAGGTCAAGCCGTTCGGCAATTTTCCGACGGTAACTTCTGGTGCCAGCGGCAAGGGATCGCTCAAACGGATTTCTGCCTGGGCCATGCAGGCGCACGCCAGCAAGACGGCGCCCGAGATCAGGCGTAATTTACTCAGCTTCATGTATTCTCAACGGTAAGATTCAGTAGGCATACCTTACACTGAAATCCTGTTTCCGCCATTAAAAACAGCTTAGGAAAAACTGCTTTCCCCGGGCAACTTTGTCGAATGACAAACTCAACAGTGCCCTGCCATATTTTTTCAATTGTGCTAAAGTATTGCCGCCGGTCATGTGGACCGGCACAACGACGTCTTCGGGGCGGGGTGCGATTCCCCACCGGCGGTAAGACCGGCAACGGTCAAGCCCGCGAGCGCTTTCCAGGCACCGCTTGGCGAGGTCAGCAGATCTGGTGTGACTCCAGAGCCGACGGTATAGTCCGGATGAAAGAAGATGTGCAGTAGTGTGATGTCCCATCGCCACGGCGATGCGGCCAGTTGCGTCTATTCGCTTGCCCTGCAGCGTTTTTCGCCTATGCGAGGAGCGTTTCACCATGTTAGTCAACAGCTATACCCTGCTTTCCAACGACCTGGAAGGTCGCATCCAATCCGCCCTGGCCGCCATGCGCGCCGGCATTCCCGTCATCCTGCTCGACGATTTCGACCGTGAAAACGAAGCCGATTTGATCCTGTCGGCCGAAAAATTGACGAACGAAACCATGGCCCTGCTGATCCGCGAATGCAGCGGCATCGTCTGCCTGTGCCTGCCGACGGACGTCGTCAGCGCGCTGGAATTGCCGCCCATGTCGTCCGACAACGGCAGCCGCTACGGCACGCCGTTCACGGTCTCCATCGAGGCGCGCGACGGCGTCACGACGGGCGTGTCGGCCGCCGACCGCGTGACCACCATCCGCGCCGCCATCGCACCGAACGCCAAGCCCGCCGACCTGGTGCGTCCTGGCCACGTCTTCCCCCTGCGCGCCGCGCCCGGTGGCGTGCTCGAGCGCCGTGGCCACACGGAAGGCTCCGTCGACCTGTCGCGCATGGCGGGCCTGAACCCGGCCGCCGTGCTGTGCGAACTGATGAACCCGGACGGCACCATGATGCGCGGCGACGATATCGAGCGCTTCGCCGAACTGCACGGCATGCCGATCCTGACCATCGAAGAACTGGTGGAGTGGCGCAGCACGCGCGAGCAATAATCCGTCAAGCCAGCCTTCAGGCGGCCACGGCCTTCGGCAGATGCACGTGGCGGTAGACGAGGCCCGCCGCCAGGCCATACGCGACGGCGATCGTCGCGTAGGCCAGCGGCAGGCGCAGCGACCAGTCCGGCACCATATGCAGGATACTGCCGATCAGGGCCACGCCCACCAGCGCGCCGATTTGCCGGTTCGCATTCAAGGCCGCCGCCGCGCTGTTCGCATGCTGCTTGCCGGCCACCCGCATCACGGTGGCCGTCATGGCGGGAATGGCGATGCCGATGGCCACATTCATCACGGCCGTGCCCAGCGCCAGCAGGAAATATGGCGTGCCGGGACGCAAGGCCATCAGCAGCAAGGCCATGCCAGCGCCTACCAGCAAGCCTAGCAGCATGGGCAAGCGCGTGCCATGACGCGCCGCAATACTTCCCGCCATAAAGTTTCCCACCGTATAGGCCGCCATCATGGGCAGCAGGCGCAAGCCCGACTGCAAGGCATCGGCGCCGCCCGACTGCTGCAAGAACAGGCTCAATAAAAACAGCTGGCCGAACACGCAGAAGTTGATCAAAAAACCCACGCCATTGGCCGCGCCAAAGCTGCTGCTGTGAAACAGTGCACGCGGCAACAGCGGGTGGCGGCCGCTGCGCTCGCGCCGCAGCAATTGCCCGGAGGACAGCACCGTCAAGGCCCCCGCCGCCAGCACGCCCGGCGACAGCCAGCCCAGCACGGGACCTTCGATCAGCACGAAACTCAGGCCCGCCAGCGCCGCCACGCCCAGCGCATGGCTGAACAGCGATAGATCGCGCGGCTGGCGCGCCGGCGCGACCAGCAACAGCTGCGCCATGACGATGGCCAGCACGCCCAGCGGCACATTCACCCAGAACACGCTGCGCCAGCCGAACTGGTGCACGAGGATGCCGCCGATCAAGGGGCCGGACGCGCCGGCCACGCCCACCAGCGCCGACCAGGCGCCCAGCATGCGCGTGCGTTCGCGCTCGTCTTCAAAGCTGTGCGTCAGCAGGCTGAGCGAACTGGGCATGAACAGGGCCGCGCCCGCGCCCTGCAGCAGGCGCGCGGCCGTCAAAAAATGCCCGTCGGGCGCGGCGCCGCACAGCACCGAACCGAGAATGAAGACGCCCAGGCCGCCCTGGTACACGGCTTTCGGCCCGTAGCGGTCGGCCAGCGCGCCGCCGGCCAGCAGCAGCGCGGCAAACGTCAAGGTGTAGCCGTCGACCACCCACACCAGGCCCGTCAGCGGTATGGCCAGGTCCAGCGCGATATCGGACAGCGCCACGTTGACGGCCGTGACGTCGAGCATGGCCATGACGAAGCCGAACGCCAGGGTCAGCAGGATCAAGCCGCTGGCGCGGCGCGGTGTGGGGGCAGGCATGGTATTTCCTTGCAGGGTCGGGGGGGCAGTCATTATGCGAGCGTTGAAGAATGCAGTAAACAGGCATAAAATCGGCACCATGATGCAAAAATGCATCACGATAACGACAGGGGAACACGTCATGGACTGGGCTTATGGACTGGGATAACGCGCGCATCTTTCTCGCCATCGGCCGGGCCGGCACCTTGCGCGGTGCGGCCGCCCTGCTGCGCATCGACCAGGCCACGTGCGGGCGCCGCCTGGCCGCGCTGGAAAGCTCGCTGGGCGCCACCCTGTTCCTGCGCACGCCGTCCGGCTACGTGCCCACGCCGGCCGGCGAGCTGGCCTTGAACGCGGCCGAAGCGATGGAACGGGCGGCCGACAAGCTGCAACGCGAGATGCAGGGCGTCGACAACCGCCTGTCCGGCCTGGTGCGCGTGGCCACCACGGACACCATGGCCAGCCATTTCGTCATCCGCGCCATGCAGCGGCTGCACGCGGCGCACCCGGACATCCGCATCGTGCTGCACGTGGCGCCGCAGCTGGCCAGCCTGACGCGGCGCGAAGCGGACCTGGCCGTGCGCGCCGTGCGCCCCACCGACCCGGACCTGATCTCGCGCCACCTGGTCAAGCGCAGCCTGGGCCTGTATGCGTCAAAAAGCTACCTGGCGCAGCGGGGCGAACCCGTGCGCGGCACGGCGCTGGCCGGACACGACATCGTCATCTACCACCATTCCGTGGCGCCCCGCCACGCGGAAAAGCTGGCCGGCGAATCCGTCGCCAACGCCCGGGTGGCCATGGAAGTGAACTCGGCGGCGATGCTGCAGGAAGCCACGCGCGCGGGCCTGGGCGTGGCCGAGCTAGCCACCCACCTGGGTGATATCGACCCGCTGCTCGTGCGCATCTGGCCCGAGCGGGCGGAAAGCTACGACGTGTGGCTCGTCATGCATGCAGACCTGAACCGCTCTGCCCGCGTGCGCGCGGCGGCCGATGCGATCATCGCCAGCGTGGCCACCGCCAGCGCCGCATGACAGCCACGCACAATAGTGCCGAGAAGAAACTTTCTTTTTGATAAGTCTGATAAAATCCGCAACCCCGCCGGGCACAGCCACCGCCACGCCGCCGCGGGTTCCCTCAATCCACTGGAGAATTTTTATGCTTATCTGGCAAGGCTTCGGCATACTCGCCCCCCTGATCTGTTTCATCGTCGTAGTGGCTGCGCAAGCGTTGTTTGGCGCCACCCTGGGCGAGGAATACACGAAGAGCCACGCATGGACCCTGGCCCTGGCCTTCCTGCTGGCAGCCGCCGCCAGCTGGTATGCGGGCGTGCGCCTGAACAACGCGCCAGGACGCGAACTGATCGACCCGGCCACGCAGGAAAGAGTCATCTTGCGCAAGCGCCACACCCTGTTCTGGATTCCGATGCAATACATCGCCGTGCTGATGGTCGTCATGGCCGGCTTCGCCCTGTTCGGATAGCCGCGCACGCTAGCCGTGCTTGCCGGGGCGGGCTGATGTTAAGATGCCATGATGACCCTATCCGTCTCCCTCATCATCAGCCTGCGCCGTTTGCACCGGGCCACCATGGCCTGGCTGGTCAGCTGGTGGCGCATGCTGCATTTCGCCATCCTCGTGTTTTCGCTGGCCCTGTCGCCGTCGAGCTATAACCGCGACAACCGCCCCATCCTCGCGCACCGCCTCGTGACGAACACGGCGCCGAACCTCGTGTGGTTCAGCGTCGCCTGCGCGCTCGTCAGCCTGGTGCTCATCCGCATCGTCGTCGTCAGCGCGCAAAGCTATGGCCTGTCGCGCTATGCGCTGGAAATGGTGGTGCGCGTGCTGGTGCTGGAACTGATCCCGCTGACGGCCGCCCTGTTCGTCGCGCTGCGCCTGACTTTGCCTGACGGCATTGCGTTTGCGCAAATGCGCTCTTCCGGCATGCTCGATACCATGCAGCGCCAGGGCGTCGACCTGCTGCGCCGCGAATACTTTCCACGCGTCATGTCCGGCATCTTTGCCGTGTGGATGCTGGCCATCGTCAGCTGCGTCACTTCGCTGATCCTCGCCTACATCACCATCTACGGTTTTACGCCGTGGGCGCTGCAGGGTTATACGCGCGTCGTGGGACAGATCTTCAATCCGGCCGTGGCCCTGATCCTGATGCTCAAGGTCATCTTCTTCAGCTTTGCCGTGGCCCTGATCCCGCTGGCCTCGTCCTACTATCCGGACGAGCCGCACGGCCGGCGCAACCGCCTGTGGGCCGCGCATGGCCTGTCTGAAATGCTGCGCCTGTTTTCCGTCATCCTGCTGGTCGAAGTGGCTTCGCTGATGGGCAATTACTACTGATGCCCCGCCCGCCGCCGCCAGCCATCCCCGAACCACCCAAACGAGAGCCAGAAGCCATGAGCCAACCCCAAAATCCCGACCAGGTCGACGTGACGGCGCCCGCCGGTGTCGCGCAAGATGCCGTCCTGCCCGCCCCGCCGCCCGTGCGCCACGCGGAACTGAAGGCGGCCATTTTGCTCATCTTCATGTTCGTGCTGGTGGTCGGCTCCGTCGTCTACCTGATGTATGCACGCGGCGCCTTCGAAGCGACGCAGACGCTGGTGCTGACGGCCGACGATTCGGACGGCGTCGGCGTGGGCGCCGACCTGACCTTTTCCGGCTTTCCCATCGGCCGCGTGCAGCGCATCGAGCTGGCGCCGGACGGGCGCGCGCGCGTCATCATCGACGTGCCGCGCAAGGACGCGCACTGGCTGCGCACCAGCTCCATCTTCACCCTGGAACGGGGCATCGTGGGCGGCGCCAAGTTGCGCGCCTACAGCGGCATCCTGACGGACCCTCCCCTGCCTGACGACGCCACGCGCGACTTGCTGGTGGGCGACATGGCGGCGGAAATTCCCCGCCTGCTGGCCGCCGCCAAGGACTTGCTGAACAACCTGGGCAACCTGACGGGCAGCGATTCCGCGCTCGACGGCACCATGCGCAACGTGCAGGCCGTGACGGGCAAGCTGAGCGGTCCGGGCGGGGCCATGGGCTTGCTGACGGGCGACGACAAGCAGTCGCGCCTGCTGATCGAGCGGGCCAACGCCCTGCTGGTCACGGCCGACCAGCTGGCGCGCCGCACGGATGGCCTGGTGGCCAATGCCGATACGCGCGTCTTCGGCGACAAGGGCGTGATGACGGATGCGCAGGCAACCATCGTGCAGCTGAACGCCCTGCTGGCCGACACGCGCAACAGCCTGAAAAAAGTCGACGCCGTGCTGGTCGAGGCGCAAGCCGTGGGCGCCAACGCCAAGGCGGCCACGGCCGACCTGGGTCCGCTGCGCGCGGACGTGGAAAGCAATCTGCGCAAGGTCGAGCAGCTGGTCAATGAAATCAACCGCAAATGGCCATTCAAGCGCAATCCGGAGATCAAACTGCCATGATAAATATCAATATCCTCCTGTCTGCCCTGGCCATGACAACACTGGCCGCCTGCTCCAGCGGCCCGCCCGTGCCGGACTGGAAAATGAATGCGCAAAGTTCCGTCGAACGGTTTCAAGCGGCTTACCTGAGTGGCAACGCCCTCGTCGAACAGACGGAATTCCGGCGCGCCCGCAGCCAGGTGGCCGGCACGGGCAAGCTCGAACTGGTGGCGCGCATCGAACTGCTGCGCTGCGCCACGCGCGTGGCCAGCCTGGCCTTCGAGGACTGCGCCGGCTTTGACGCCCTGCAAGCCGACGCGACCGCCGCCGACCGCGCGTATGCGGCCTGGCTGGCCGGCAAGGCGCAAACGGCCGACGTCGCCCTGCTGCCGGAAGCGCAGCGGGCGGCTGCCGGCGCCGGCTCGGACACGGCCGCCGCCAGCGCCGTGGCCGCCATCAAGGACCCGCTGTCGCAGCTGGTGGCGGCCGGCGTGCTGCTGCGCGCCAGCCGCGCCACGCCGGAGCTGCTCGATACGGCCGTCGCCACGGCCTCGGACCAGGGCTGGCGCCGTCCGCTGCTGGCGTGGCTGGGCGTGCAGCGCCTGCGCGCCGAACAGGCGGGCGATACGCAGGCGGCGCAGCGCATCGCGCGGCGCATGGCGATCGTCGAGCAGCCGCTGGCACCCTGAGCGCGCCGCTGGCGGCCCAGGGCAGGCAGAATCAGGCATAATCGAGCGGGGATGACATCAAGGCCGTGCAGGCAGCGAGGTGTGACGATGCAGTTCGAGGATTTCGACCTTTCCACTCCCGATACCGGCCGGCATGCCGGGTCGGCGCCTGGCGATGACGCCTCGGCCGCCACGGCCGTGCGCCTGCAATACCTGCTCGACAATACCCCCTCCATCATCTATTGCACCGTGCCCAGCGGCGACTTCAAGATGACGTTCGTCAGCAACAATGCCCTCAATGTGCTGGGCTACCAGCCCGAGGAAATGGTGGCCGACCCCAATTTCTGGTTCGACCACATCCACCCCGACGATGCGCCCGGCATCTTTTCCAGCCTGGCGCAGATCTTCGTCGAAGGCGCGCGCGCCTATGAATACCGTTTTCGCGTGCGCGACGGCAGCTATCTGTGGATGCACGACAGCCTGCGCCTCGTGCGCGACGAGCACGGCGTGCCGTTCGAGGTGATCGGCTCGCTGACGGACATCACGGAACGCAAGCGCATGGAAGCGATGCTGCAGGCGCGCGGCGAAGAGCAGCAACTACTGATCAGCAAGCTGCAGGAAGCGCACGACCAGCTGCTGCAATCGGAAAAGATGGCGTCCATCGGCCAGCTGGCGGCCGGCATCGCGCATGAAATCAATAACCCGATCGGCTTCGTCAATTCGAACATGAGTTCGCTGCAAGGCTATGTCGGCACCCTGTTCGACGTCATCGCGCAATACGAGGCGGCAATGGGCGAGCCGCTCGACGGCCCGGCCCTGGTCGCGCGCGTGGCCCAGGTGCGCGCGCAGGCCGACCTGGCCTTCCTGCAGGACGACATCGGCGACCTGGTGCGCGAATCGATGGATGGCCTCAAACGCGTGCGCGACATCGTGCAGGCGCTGAAGGATTTTTCCCACGTGGGCGAGACGGACTGGCAAGTGGCCAGCCTGCATGCGGGCCTGGACAGCACCCTGAATATCGTCGCCAACGAATTGAAATACAAGGCGCGCATCGAGAAACACTATGGCGAGCTGCCGCCGATACTATGCCTGGCCTCGCAGCTGAACCAGGTCTTCATGAACCTGCTCGTCAACGCGGGCCAGGCCATCGGCAGCGACGGCGTGATCAGCATCCGCACCGGCCACGCGGACGACTGGGTATGGGTGGAGATCGGCGACACGGGCGCCGGCATCGCGCCCGAGCACCTGAACCGCATCTTCGAGCCGTTCTTCACCACCAAGGCCGTGGGCAGCGGCACGGGCCTGGGCCTGTCGCTGTCGTACGGCATCGTCAACAAGCACGGCGGACGCATCGACGTGGCCTCGGAGGTGGGCCGCGGCACGCGCTTTACCGTGCACCTGCCGCTGCAGCCGCCGGGCGCCACGAACGCCTAGGCGTCTTTCGGCGGCGCGTACACGCGGATGCTCAGGCGCCCGCCATTCTTGCTTTCGAAGTCGAGCAGCTGGCTGATCACGCGGGCCGTCAGCACGTGTTCGGCCGCCAGCAGCATCAGTCCGTCGCGGCTGATCAGGTCGCGCGACAGCACCATGCCCGGCTCCAGCTGGCCCGACAGCACCGTCAGGTCGCGCGCCGGCGGTTCCGTCTCTTCCATGATGCCGCGGAAAGCGGCCACCACGGCCGGGTCGTAGCGCTTGCCGACGCTGTCGTAGATCAGGCTGCGGGCCTCGTCGGCGCGCAGGCTGCGCTGCACCATGGCGCCGATCTGCAAGCCGTCGTAGTCGGACGCCAGCGCCAGGATGCGCGCGCCCAGCGGAATGGCCAGGCCCACCAGGCCATCGGGAAAGCCGCCGCCGTCGAAGCGTTCCAGTTGCGAGCGCAGGATCACGGAAACGGCGCGCAAATCTTCCAGCGCCATCAGCAGCTGTTCGGCGCGCAGCGGATGCTTGCGGAACGCGGCCAGCTGATCGCCCGTCCAGGCGCTGGCCGGCAATTCCAGCACGTCGTCGCTCAAGCTGAGCTTGCCGATATCCTTGAGCAGGGCCGCGATGAACACGTCGCGCGCCTCCTGCCCTTCCAGGCCCAGCGCCTGCGCCAGCTTGCGCGACAGCTCCGCCACCCGCCGCGCATGGCCGGCCAGCTTGCCGCCGCGCATCTCGATCAGGTTGGAAAACACCTTGATGGTCGTCACGAACGTGGCCTTCAGGCGCTCGTTGGCCGCCTGCACCTCGTCGTGCGACAGTTTCAGCTGCTGCGTGCGCGTGGCCACCTTCGCTTCCAGGCTGGCGTTGAGCGCCTGCAATTCCACGTTCTGGCTGGCCGTCAACGCTTCCAGGCGCCGTTTTTCCTCTTCCAGCGCGCGCCGTTCCAGCGCGTGGCGCACCACCAGCACGATATCGTTCTCGTCCCACGGCTTGGTCACGTAGCGGTATATCTCGCCCTGGTTGATGGCGTCGAGGATGGACTGGATGTCGGCATAGCCGGTCAGCAGCAAGCGCATGGTGCCGGGCCAGCGCCGGCGCACCTGGGCCAGGAATTGCGCGCCATCCATGTGCGGCATGCGCATGTCGGAGATGACCAGGTCCACCGTCTCGCTCTCGAGCAGGGCCAGGCCGGCCGCGCCGCTCTCGGCCGTCAGCACGCGGTAGCCGTGCGGACGGAACAGACGGCGCAGCGACGACAGGATATTCGGTTCGTCGTCGACGCACAGGATGGTGGGCGGCGCGGTGCTGGTACTGGTGCTCATGCTGTCCTGTTCGGTCATGGTGCGACGGCCTGCGCCTGGCGCACGGGCAAGGTGATGCGGAAGGTGGTGCCGCGGCCGATGACGCTGCGCACGTCGATGCGGCCGTGGTGTTTCTGCACCGTCGTGTAGGCCAGCGACAGGCCCAGCCCCGTGCCCTTGCCGACGGCCTTGGTGGTGAAGAAGGGGTCGAAGATGCGCGACAGGTGTTCGGGCGCGATGCCGCCGCCCGTGTCCTCGACCTCGATCCACACTTCCGTGGCGTTGTCGCTGCCCGTGCGCAGGGTGATGCGTCCGCGCGCCTCGCCCATGGCGTGGGCCCCGTTGACGACCAGGTTCATGATCACCTGGTTCAGTTCGGAAGGCTGGCATTCGATATCGGGAATGTCGGCATATTCGCGCACCACGTCGGCCTTGTACTTAACTTCGTTGTTCACGATATTGAGCGTGGTATCGATGCCCTGGCGCAAGTCGGCCCAGACCCACTCCTGGTGCGCGTCCGTGCGCGAAAAATCCTTCAAGTCCTGCACGATGCGGCGCACGCGCGCAATGCCTTCCTTCGACTCGCCCATCAGCAGCGGTATGTCGGTGCGCAGGAAGTCCAGGTCGATCTGTTCGCGCAGCGCCCGCAGGCGCGCCGCCACCACGGGGTCGGCGACGGCCGGCTCGGCTTCCTCATAGGCGTCCAGCATGGCAAACAGGTCGTCCAGGTAGCCTTCCAGGGTGCCGACGTTGGAAAACACATAGCCGATGGGATTGTTGATCTCGTGCGCCACGCCGGCGGCCAGCTGGCCGATCGAGGCCAGCTTTTCCGACTGCAGCAGCTTTTGCTGGGCCAGCGACAGCTTGCTGTTCAATTCCGTCAGAGCCAGGTTGCGCTCGCGCAACTCCAGATCGGCGATCTGGCGCTGGCGGATATCGTCGGCCAGGCGCTCGTTCATTGCAGCCAGCTGGGCCGTGCGCTTGGCCACCAGGTGTTCCAGGTTGTCGTGCGCCTTGCGCAGCGCCAGTTCCGCCAGGCGCCGCTCGCTGACGTCGCGCAGGGTTTCGATGGCGCCCACCAGGCAGCCCTGGCGGTCGCGCAGGGGCGCCGCCGTGAAATGCAGCCAATGGCCGTCGGGGCCGATATCGGCAAAGAAATCCTCGGCCTCAAAGGCGCCGGGGATCACGGAAGAGCGCTTCAGCTTGCCAAGATAGAGTTCATTTTCGCCGAATGCGATATCGTCGGCCACCAGCAAATCGGCCAGGCAGGCGCGCGGCTGCGGATAAAACGCCTTCCAGTGGTCGCGCGTGCCGACCATCTCGGCGGCCGTGAAGCCCGTCAACTGTTCGCAGGCGCTGTTCCAGTGCGTGATCACGTGGTCCGTGTCGATGGCGAACGTGGCCACGGGATGGCCGTCGAAAAACGCCGACAGCGCGATGGAATCGGTCTTGCGGCGTTCCGGCTTGGCCGGCAGTGCCTGCCCTGCTTCTGTGTCCATGGCCTCTGTCCTGTTCATGCCAGCATGATCCGCGACATTTCATCGAAGGTGTGTTCCGTTTGCCGCAGCAGCGCCAGCCAGGCCGGCTCGTCCAGGGCGACGCTGCGCCAGCCCGTGGGCGACAGGGGCGGCACGAGCGCATCGTCGACGCCGGCCAGGTCGAGCGCCAGGGCGACGGCATTGGCCAGGTGCACGGCCAGCGGCAAGCCGCCCGCGTCCAGGCGGTCGATGGCGTGATGGTCGGCCACCGCCTGTTGTATCGCGGCGGGAAACTTCCAGTAAGCGGCCAGGGCGCTGCCCACCTGCGCGTGATCGATGCCGATGACGGCCAGTTCCGCCTCGGCCATCTGGCAATCCTGCGCCTGGCGGTGGCTGCGCACGAGCGCGTGCTCGGCCGGGAAGCGCGTCACCAGCACCAGAGTGCCCAGGTCGTGCAGCAGTCCCGCCGTGAACGCCGTTTCGGGATTGACGCGCAAGTGCGGCGCCAGCAGGCGCGCGGCGATGGCCGTGGCCAGCGAGTGGCGCCAGAACGCCTGGAAATCGAAGCCGCCGCTGACGGGCGCGAAGCTGCCCGTCAGGGCGCAGGCCGTGACGACGGTGCGGATGCTGTGAAAGCCCAGCACGGAAACGGCTTGCGGAATGCTGGTGACCTTCGATTGCATGCCGTAGAACGAGGAGTTGGCAATGCGCAAGGTCTTTGCGGCCAGGGCCTGGTCCAGTTCGATCTTTTGCGCCAGCACATGCACGTCCGTGTCGTCCTGGTCCATACTCGACAGCAGTTCCAGCACCACCACGGGCAGCGAAGGCAGTTCCTGGATCTGGCGGATGATGTGTTCAAAACTGAGGCGTGTCATGCCGCGCCCCCTTGCCGGTAGCGCTGCAGCAGCGCCAGCAGTTCCGCCCCCGCGGAATCGGGCGGCGTGGCGCGGAACAGCACGGCCAGCCGCTCCAGGCGGCGCGCCCGTTCCTGCTCGGCATGCGCCTGCGCGGCGGGGTCCGGCTCCTCGTCCATGACGACATGGCAGCGCTCCACATTGCGCCTGCGCAAGGCCGTCAAGTTCGCCGCCGTCAGGGTGGCGCCCTGGGCCAGCAGCACGGCGCCGCTGGCGTCGTTCAAGGCTTGCGCCAGCACCATGCCTTCCTGCGCCTGCTCCATGGAAATCTCGCGGCCGCTTGCACTCACGCTTGTACTCACGCTTGTACTCATGTACCCGCTCCATGACGACTCAGGGTGACCAGGCTGCCGCGCGAGCGCGAATGCAAGCCCATCGGATGGACGGCCACGACATACGGCTGGCCATCGATGGCGGCCAGGCGGGGCGTGCCCTGCCCGTCGAACAGCTGCGGCAGGACGATCGCCGCCTCGTTGCCCAGCAAGGCCGCGCCCCGTTCGAACAGGCTGGCGGCCGCCCCGTTGATGAAGGCGATCATGCCGTCCTCGTCGAGCCCGATCACGGGCAGCGGCAGGAATTGCAGCACTTCGCGCGCGATGCCCAGGCTGACTTCATCGCGGCTGATCTGGTGCTGCTGCTGGCACACCAGCGCCTGCATGGCGGCATTGGCCGCGGCCAGCGCCTGGTTGACGTCGCGCAACTGCGCATTCAGACGCACATTGTCGTCGTCGATGCCCTTCAGGCGAAACGCTTCGGCGATATGCTCGCGCAGCTGATGGTCTTCCCAGGGCTTGGTAAGAAACTTGAAGATGGCGCCCTCGTTGACGGCGTCCGTGACGGCTTGCAGCTCGGTATATCCCGACAGCATGATGCGGATGGTCTGTGGGCACAGCAGCTTGGCCTTGCGCAGGAAGTCGGCGCCCAGCATGCCGGGCATGCGCTGGTCCGACACGATGACGTCGACGGCATGGCTGGCCAGCACTTCCAGCCCTTCCTGGCCGCTGGCGGCCGTCAAAATATGGTAACCGTCGCGCCGCAGCAGGCGCTTCAGGGAAGCGAGGATATTCGGCTCGTCATCGACCAGCAGCAAGGTGCGCGGCGACGCCACGGCGTCCGCCGCCACAGTCCCTGGCATACCATGCTCATCGTGCACATCCATCGGACCATCCTCTCATCGCCGCGGCGATATCGGAGCTTGCCTGGAGGGGGGATTTGCCGCGCGGGAGAGTCTTGCGCGGCAGCCAGCCTGCCTTGAAATTATACGACTAAATATTCCTCTATGGCACTTATCCGGCATTTATCCGGCACTTATCCGCGCCGTGCCGGACACGGCGTGTCGCGGTAAAACACAAAGCCGCCCAGGCCGATGGCTTGCGTGTCGGCTTTCACGGCGTACACCAGCGTGTTCCTGGCCGCCTCGACCCTCAGCAGGTTCTGGTGCAGCACCGTTTGCGCGTGCGCCAGTTCCAGCGATGGGGTCGGCGCCAGCTGCAAACGCAGTTCGGACGTGGCCGCATCGTAGGCCCAGCGGCCCGGATTGAAGAAGGCGAAACCGCCGTCGAAACGCAGGCTGCCATCCTTGAACTGGGTCAGGCAAATACCGGGAAATTCGCTGGGCGGGTTGTACCAGGTGGCGGCCACGGCGGCATCGGCCGGCGTCTTGCCCGGCATCTGCATGCCGGACGTGCCATGGTTGCCGCCCGTGCCGGCGCAAGCGGCCAGCGCCGCGAGGCAGGCGGCAGCGGCCGCCCGTTTGATCATGATCCTGTGCATGCACGTCCCCTTGCTTTATAGAAACACAATCTTAGTCCGGGAAACGTGGCCGTTCAAGCGGCTAGCGCACATAAGGTGGATTTAATTGCCCTCGGCCGCCTTCGCCGCCAGGGCCGCAGCTTCGCGCAATTTATCCTTCTTGCTCTTGCGCGCACCTTTGACGCCGCCGTTGACCGTGTCGGTGACGGGATTCACGGGCGTCGGCAATTCCGTCGGTTCGAAACCGGCCACCACTTCGCGCACGATGCGCAAGTCGTTGCGGTTTTCGATCAGGCGGAAATGCGCTTCCGTATCGGCCGTCACGAAACTGATGGCCGTGCCGCTTTCGCCGGCGCGGCCCGTGCGGCCGATGCGGTGCGTGTAGTCGACGGCCGAACGGGGCAAGTCATAGTTGACGACAGCCGGCAAGCCGGCGATGTCGATGCCGCGCGCGGCCACGTCGGTGGCCACCAGCACCTGCAAGCGGCACGCCTTGAAGTCGGCCAGCAGCTGGCTGCGCGTGCCCTGGCTGAATTCGCCGTGGAAGGCGCCCACGTGCAGGCCCGCGCGCTGCAGCTTGTCGGCCACGTGTTCGGCCGCGTACTTGGTGGCGACGAACACCAGCACGCGCTCCCACTGCTGCTGCAGGATCAGGTAGCGCAGCAGCTGCGTGCGGCGCGGCACGTCGACCGTGATGGCGCGCTGCACGATGTCCGGCTTGTCCTGCGGTTCGGACGCCACTTCGATGCGCACGGGTTCGCTGAGCAGGCCGTCGGCCAGCGCCTGCACGTTGTCGGGGAAGGTGGCGGAGAAGAACAGGTTTTGCCGCTGCTTGGGCAGCAGCGCCAGGATGGCGTTGATCTCCTCGCTGAAACCCATGTCCAGCAAACGGTCGGCTTCATCCAGGACGAACAGCGACACGCCGCCCAGTTTGACGGCATTCTGGCGCACCAGGTCCAGCAGGCGGCCCGGCGTGGCGACGACGATATCGGCGCCGCCGCGCAAGTCCATCATCTGCGGATTGATCGACACGCCGCCGAAAAGCACGGAAATCTTCAGTTTGATCGGCAGCGGCTTGGCCAGCGCGTGCACCGTCTGCCCCACCTGCGCCGCCAGCTCGCGCGTGGGCACGAGGATCAGCGCGCGCACCTGGCGCGGGCCGGAAACGGGCGCCATCAGCGCCTGCAGCAGCGGCAGCGCGTAGGCGGCCGTCTTGCCGGAACCCGTCTGCGCCGCGCCCAGCACGTCGCTGCCGCGCAGGATGGCGGGAATGGCGGCCGCCTGGATGGCCGTCGGCGCGGCATAGCCGGCCTTGTCGACGGCGCGGACCAGGGCGGGAATCAGACCCAGTGAGGAAAATGGCATAGCGGGCCTTCTTATTATTTAGTCATGAAGTGAGACCGGCCGCAATGTGCGGCCGGTCGGGATAGCGACAGTATAAAGCAATGACAGATAACGCCCAACCAAGCCTACTGCGCGTCGGCATAGGCGGCCTGCGATGCTCACTGTACTAAAGTACAGTTCCGCTTCTCGACCACCTCTTCCTTCCGCTCGCTACGGTTTGGTTGGACGTTGTGCTGCAAGTTGATTACTGCCTGGGCATTTGCAGCTTCGGGTGGCCCGCTTCATCGTAGCCCGGCATGCCGCGGCGGATCGCATGCGAAAAGTCCGCGTCGTCGTTGGCCGCCCGCGCGCGCGCCGTGACGTGGCCGCCATCGCGCAGCTGCTGGAAGGTCTGGCCGGGCACCAGGCCCTTGACGTCGAACAGGTAGCGGTCCAGGTAGCCCGAAGCCATCAGCCGGTAGTCGAGCGGCAGGCCCGGCACGATGCGGCGCACCATCTCGAAGACGATGGTGGTGCAGTTGGCCGTCAGGGTGTTGTAGAACTGCGGCTGGTTCTTCAGCGATTGCGCTTCGTCCAGGTAGGCGAGGAACAGCGAGCGCATGGCCGCCTTGGGCATCATCACGCGGTACAGATGCATGTCTTCGCCGCGCGCATTCGTGCGCACGCGCAGGATGTCGCGCTCGTCGGCGGCGATCAGGCTCATCTCGAAGTGCTTGAAAAAGCCGCCGATGGCGGAAAAGCTCTCGCCCTTTTCCTTGCGGATTTCGATGGAAAACGTCAAAAAGCGCCCGTCGGCAAAGCCGAACGAGATCAGGGTGTGCGCGATGTACGGCCCCGTCCAGTACGACAGCGCCGTGTCCACCGTGCGCAGCTCGTCGAGGTCGTAGCTGCGCTGTTCCCACTTGACCGTGTAATCGTCGTCGCTGCGCCAGTCGAAATTGCGCACATTGTCCAGCGTGACGGTGCTGCCCTTCACCGTGCCCGTGACGTTGCGCGCCACGTCGTCGGCCCACACGCGCTGCTGTTTCGGCGTGATCAGGCTCCACCACAGGAGCAGCAGGAGAAAACCAGCCGTATACGGCAGCAGCACGCGCGCATCGCCGCGCGTCCACCACAGCGCGATGCTGGCCACGCCCAGCGCGCCCCACAGCAGCGCGCCGATGGCTTGCGCGGCCGTGCCGCCGGACAACTGGTACCACAGCGCCAGCGCGCCCCACAGTGCGGTCAACAGGAGAATCAGGGAAACGGCCATTTTGCCGATACTGCCCAGCACGGAGCGGGCACGATGTGATAAGAAAGTCATGCCGCAATTATAGGGCCAAGCGCAGGAACAGGTACGTTCAGGCAAGTGCCGCGGCAACAGGCCGCGCCAGCGCAATCATTGCTTGCCTGCTAATTTATTTCATGAGAGCATATTGCCAAAATAAAATGTATAGACAAGGCGGCCTGTCACGGCGGCGCCTTGGCTTTCCCAGGAGATACCTTGCAGCCCCCTTCCCTGTACACCCTTGCCGGCAGTCTCAATTCCCTCTTCATCGTCGTCAGCCTGTACGGCCTGTGGTCGCAGCTGCAAAAAATCTGGCAGCGCAAGCGCGATGCCTGCATCGGCGCCGGCAAGACGACGGACATCCTGTCCATCAACCAGTTCACCGTCAGCTTCCTCGCGTATTGCGCGTTCTTTGTGTACGGCTACTCGATCACGCCGTTCAACCACTACATCGTCTGGCCCCGCCTGGTCGCCTCGCTGATCGCGCTGGCCATCCTGTATGAAATCCACCGCGACCGCCGCAGCCTGGCATCGCGCAATGCGCTGCTGGCCTGCGCGCTGCTGCTGAGCGCGGGCATGGCAGGGCTGGCCTTCGGCCCCACCTTCAGCGATGAAAAGCGCGTAATCTCGCAAGGCCTGCTCGTCGCCGTCACCATGCTGCTGGCGCAGGGCTACGCGCACC
Organism: Janthinobacterium sp. SUN137; assembly: GCF_030587265.1. Classification (NCBI taxonomy): domain Bacteria; kingdom Pseudomonadati; phylum Pseudomonadota; class Betaproteobacteria; order Burkholderiales; family Oxalobacteraceae; genus Janthinobacterium; species Janthinobacterium sp. SUN137. The sequence continues at coordinate 145,650 of NZ_JAPWHZ010000001.1, forward strand.
AGATCCGCTTGATCTGGCGCTCGGGCAAGACGGGCGCCGTCTCCCTGAAAATGAGCCAGTTCATCCTGGCGATGGATGCCAGCACCATCTTCTTCGCCTGAGTCATGGGGCTGGAAACGGGCTGGCCCTTGCTGCTGCTGGCCTGCGTCAGCGCCACGACCAAGCTGATCATCATGTGGCTGTTCCGCTGGGAGAAGAGCAGCCCCGCCGCGCAGATGAAACGCCAGGCGCCGGCCTGAGCCTATTGCCCGCTCAGCGCGCGCATTTCCGCATACAGGTTCGCCTTGCCCTCGAAGCCGATGCCGACCAGGTCCGGCATGGTGATGCGGCCGTTTTCGACGCGCACGCCGTCGGGGAAGCCGCCGAACGGCTGAAATAAGTCCGGATACGATTCATTGCCGCCCAGGCCCAGCCCTGCCGCGATATTCAGGGACATCTGGTGGCCGCCGTGCGGGATGCAGCGGCTGCGCGACCAGCCGTGCTGGTGCAGCATGTCCAGGGTGCGCAGGTATTCCACCAGGCCGTAGCTGAGGGCGCAGTCGAACTGCAGCCAGTCGCGGTCGGCGCGCATGCCGCCGTAGCGGATCAGGTTGCGCGCATCCTGCATGGAAAACAGGTTCTCGCCCGTCGCCATCGGCTTGTCGTAATAGCTGCGCAAGGTCGCCTGCAGCTCGAAGTCGAGCGGATCGCCCGCCTCTTCATACCAGAACAGGTCGTACTGGCGCAGCGCCTTGGCGTAGGCGATCGAGGTGTCGAGGTCGAAGCGGCCGTTGGCATCCACGCACAGCTTTTGCCCATCCTGCAGCACGTCCATGATGGCGTCGATGCGGCGCAAATCCTCGTCCAGCGAGGCGCCGCCGATCTTTTTCTTGACCACCGTGTAGCCGCGGTCGACATAGCTGCGCATCTCGTCCTGCAGGGCGGACAAGCTCTGACCCGGGTAGTAATAGCCGCCCGCCGCATACACGAACACTTTTTTGTCGGGCACGCCCGTGCCATGGCGCTCGGCCAGCAGCTGGAACAGGGGCTTGCGCTCGATCTTCGCCACGGCATCCCAGATGGCCATGTCGATGGTGCCGATGGCCACCGAGCGCTCGCCGTGGCCGCCCGGCTTTTCATTGGTGTACATGCAATCCCATACCTTGTGCGGGTCGAGGTTGGCGCCGTCAGCCGTCACGAGGCTGGCCGGATCGGCATCGAGGATGCGGGGGATGAAGCGCTCGCGCATCAGCATGCCCTGGCCGTAGCGGCCATTCGAATTGAAGCCGTAGCCGACGACGGGCTTGCCGTCGCGCATCACATCCGTGACGACGGCCACCAGGCTTAACGTCATCTTGGTGAAATCGATGTAGGCGTTGCGGATGGGGGAAGAGATGGGGATGGTCTTTTCGCGGATCTCGACGATTTTCATGCGGGTCTCCTGTATTTGAATGGTGACGCCAGCTTAACCGCGATACGTAATCGTATAATCGATAGCAATTTAAACCATTCTTCACTTGAAGTTAATAATGAAAAGCGACGCCACCACGGAAATGGCCTTCTTTGTGCTGCTGGCCAAGCTGGGCAGCCTGTCGGCCACGGCGCGCGAGCTGGGCATCACGCCGCCCGCCGTCAGCAAACGGCTGGTGCTGATGGAGCAGCGCCTGGGCGTGCGTTTGCTGAACCGCAGCACGCGGCGCATCAGCCTGACGGGCGACGGCGAAAGTTATCTGCAGCAGGCGCGGCAGATCCTCGACGATATCCGCGCCATGGAAGAGTCGCTGGCCAGCGGCAGCGCCGAACCGCGCGGGCTGCTGCGCGTGAATGCCACCTTGGGTTTCGGCCGCACGGTGATCGCGCCCCTGCTGTCGCAATTCGCCCTGCGCCACCCGCAGCTGGAAGTGCAGCTGCAACTGACGGACAGCCCCATCAACCTGGTCGAGCAGGCGTACGACCTGGGCATCCGCTTCGGCGACTTGCCCGACACGCGTTTGTCGGCGCGCAAGATCATGTCGAACCGGCGCTTCCTGTGCGCCTCACCCGCCTACCTGCAGGCACACGGCACGCCGCACACCCCGGACGAGCTGGCGCAGCACCGCTGCATCGTGCACCGGCAAAACGATGACGCCTACGGCATCTGGCGCTTGAGCAAAGGGCGTGCCACCCACACGGTGAAGGTGCGCGGCACGGTGGCCAGCAACGATGGCGACGTGGTGCTGGGCTGGGCCCTGGACGGGCACGGCATCCTGCTGCGCTCGGAATGGGACCTGGCCCGCTACCTCGACAGCGGCCGCCTGCGCGTGGTACTGGACGATTACGCGCTGGCGCCGGCCGACCTGTACGCCTATTATCCGAGCCGCCACCAATTGCCCGCCAAAGTGCGCGCTTTTATCAATTTTCTCATCCAGCAGCTGCAGCCGGACGCGGCTACCGCAGGCAAATCGGGTTACACTACAATATTGCGATATGGCAATATTATGAAGGAGTAGGTTTTGCTAGTCATACTCGGATTTCTCGTCGTGCTGTTTTCCGTCTTCGGCGGCTTCGCCATGCAGGGCGGCCATTTGGCGGCCCTGTTCCAGCCGCTGGAACTGCTGATGATCGGCGGCGCGGCGCTGGGCACCTTCTTTGTCGGCAACGACGCCAAGGCCATCCGCGCCACGTTCGCGGCCATCCCCACCCTGTTCCACGGCTCGCAATACACGAAGGCGCGCTATATGGAACTGATGGGGCTGATGTATGAAATCCTCAGCAAGATCCGCAAGGAAGGCTTGATGTCAGTCGAGGACGATATCGACGACCCGTACCGCAGCCCCATCTTCGTGAAATACCCGTACACGCTCGGTGACGAGCACATCCTGGAATTCATTACCGATTATCTGCGCCTGATGGTGTCGGGCAATATGGATGCCTACCAGATCGAAAACCTGATGGATAACGAGATCGAGACGCACCATGAAGATGCAGAAATGCCGATCCAGACGATTTCGCAGCTGGCCGACGCCATGCCCGCCTTCGGCATCGTGGCCGCCGTGATGGGCGTCGTGCACACGATGGCTTCCGTCGGCTTGCCGCCGGCCGAGCTGGGCGTGCTGATCGCGCAGGCGCTGGTGGGCACCTTCATCGGCATCCTGCTGGCTTACGGCTTCATCGCGCCGCTGGCCAGCTTGCTGCGCCGCAAGCACCATGAAACGGCAAAGATGTACCAGTGCGTGAAAGTGACCCTGCTGGCCAGCCTGAACGGCTACGCGCCGGCGCTGGCCGTGGAATTCGGCCGCAAGGTCATTTCCGCCACGGAACGCCCCTCATTCAGCGAACTGGAAAACCACGTGCGCCAGGTGCGCACGAAAAACTGATACGGCCCGTTTGCTTCAAGCTTCCGGCGCCGTCCAGACCAGGTTCCACAGGTGGCCATCGATATCCTCGAAGCCCTGGTCATACATGAAACCATGGTCTTCCGGCGGATGCGGTATGCGGCCACCGGCGGCCTTGGCCCTGACGATCAGGCTGTCCACCTCTTCCCGGCTTTCGCAACTGAGGCAAATGACCACTTCATTGGCCTCCTTTGCCTTCGCCACCGGCTTGCCGATCAGGGACTGGAAGAAGGCTTCGGTCGTCAGCATGGCCTGGATGGTGTCGTCGACGATGTTCATGAAGGCCGCGTTTTCGCCGCTGAAACGGGAATTGAAGGTAAAGCCGAGGGCGGAAAAGAAGGCCCTGGATTTCTCCAGGTCCTTCACGGGCAGGTTGAGGATGATCTGTTTGTTCATGGCGCTTCCTTATTTCCCTGGTGAAAGTGGAATGGACAACCGGTGCGCCGTCCCGGCGACGGGTGGCGGCACACCAAATTGACACGCTGGCGAAAAAAGAACCCCTCCAGAATATCAACAAATGACAAGGAAAGGCGCAGACCATGCTCAGGACTTGCTCCCGAGGCTGGCGGCGCCGCTGGCGCGGGCCAGGCTTGAGCGTGCGCCAGCCACCGCGCGCAGGCGCTCTTCAAGGTAGGCGCTCACGCGGGGATGCTGGCTGAAGGCGACGTTGAAGCGGATGTGCTGGTCGGGCGTGTCGTTGGCCGAGAACGCGGCGCCGCGCATCAGCAGGATCTTGTTGCGGTAGGCGTCCTGCACCAGCAAGTCCACGTCCAGCCCTTCGGGCATGCTGCCCCACAGGAAAATGCCGGCGTCGCCGGGCTGCTCGAACAGCACGCCGGCCGCGCTCAATTGCCGCGTGCTGGCGTTGCGCGCCACCATGATCTTGCGTTGCAGCCGCTCCAGGTGCTTGCGCAGGTTGCCGGCCTTGAGCACTTCCAGCAAAACGTATTCGTTCAGCGCAGGCAAAGTCATGATGGCGTGGATCTTGGTGCGCATCAGCAGCTTGAGCAGCGCGGGCGCCGCGGCCAGGTAGCCCATGCGCAGGGCCGGGCTCAGCGCCTTGCACAGGCTGGAGTAGTAGATCACGCCGTCCAGTCCGGACAGCGATGCCAGCCGCGTGCTGTGGCCCGGCTGAAAATGGCCGTGCACGTCGTCTTCGGCGATCAGGAAGCCATGCTGCTGCGCCATGATCAGCACCTTGTGCAAGTTGGCGGCGCTGCTGCTCCACCCGGTGGGGTTGTGCAAGGCCGTCTGCACGAACAGCAGGCGCGGACGGTGCGCGCGGCAGGCCGCTTCCAGCTCGTCCAGGTCGAGGCCATCGGGGCGGCGCCTGATGGGCACCAGGCGCACGCCGTCCTGGCGCAGCCTGCCGAACATCAGGAAATATCCGGGGTCTTCCACCAGCACCGTATCGCCGGGCTGCAAAAACGTGCGGCAGATCAAATCGATTGCATGGGTGCCGCCGAACGTGGTGAGGATGTGGCTGGCGTCCGCGGCGACGCCGATGCCGCGCAACAGCAGCGCGATCTGCTCGCGCAGCTCGGCCAGCCCTTGCGGCGGACAGCGCGAGGCCATGCCGGCCGCGCTGCGCGCCAGACCGCGCTGCACGGCGGCCGCCGGCAGCGCATCCTGCAGCCAGGTGGGCGGCAAGGCGCCGCTGCTGGCCAATATCACGCCCGGACGCTGGTCGTTCACTTGCTGGCTCAGCCACACCGGCTCCTGCTCCTGGCCCGCTTCCAGCGCCACCTCGTCGGGAATGGCGCTGCCGGCGTCAGCTGGCGTGCAGACGAAGAAGCCCGTCGTGCCGTGCGTATCGATGACGCCTGCGGCCACCAGCCTGTCGTACGCCACCACCACGGTGTTGGTGCTCACCGCGAGCTGCGTGGCAAGCTGGCGGATCGACGGCAGCCTGGTCCCTCCGGGCAGGACGCGTTGCGCGATCTGCTGGCGCAATGCGGCCTCGATCTGCTGGAACAGGGCAATGGGCGAGGAGCGGTCGATGGCAAACATGGGTGGCAGTCTAGCGCAAAAACAGCACGGCGAGGACCAGCAGGACGGCCCCCATCGCCAGATTGAATATGCGCTGGTTGCGGGGCGCTTTCAGCACGCCGCGGATCGAGACGCCGAACAGCGCCCACATGGCGTTGCACGGCGTGCCCACCACGGTGCCGGTCACGGACACCAGCAGCGCGCTGGCGAGCATGTTGCCCTGCGCAGGCATGAAGACGGACGCCATGGTGATCGCCTTGAGCCAGCTCTTGGGGTTCAGCGCCTGAAACAGCGCCGCCTGCGCAAACGACACGGCCTTCGGCGCGCTGCTTCCCGCCACCGAGGCGCCGGTCAGCTTCCAGGCCAGGAATATCAGGTACAGCGCACCCGCGATCCGCAGCACCTGCTGCGCCATCGGATACGCGACGAACACGCTGCCCAGCCCCACGCACATGAGCACGGTCTGCACGAAGATGCCGGCCTGGATGCCGAGGATTACCGGTAGCGCACCGCGATAGCCGAAATTGGCGCCGGTGGTGGCCAGCATGACGTTGTTCGGTCCGGGCGTGGCGGACATCACGAAGCAATAGCTCATCAGGGGCAGGAGTTCGGTCATGGCAGGCAGTCGCAAGGTGGAGAAGGCCCCAGTCTAGAAGCGCGGCACGCCAGGGACAAGGCACAAGGCGGCGCGTACAAGCACATGCTGTATCAGTCGAACGACTGCTACAGCGGCCCCCGCCCGGACAAGCATGCGGAAAGCTCTGCTCGCGGCCTGAAGCGGAACCGTCTGCGTCAGCCGGGGGAATCGATGCGTTGGTCCAGCGGCTTCGCGTGGAGCGCATCGGCGGCCCGATCCACGAATTGCCTCACGTCCCCCACCTCGGCAAACAAGCCGGCGTAGGCCGCCCGTATCAGCACCGTGCACTGCTCGAATTTCGCCAGCTGCGATAAACCCTCATCAGTGGGCATGAATATCCGTCGCCGGGCATCATTGTCATCGTTCCGATGCTGTATCAGGCCCAGGCGGAGCAGCTTGGGTATCTTTTGCATGACCAGCTGGTGCGAATGTCCGAGTTCGCGCGCCAGGTCCGAGGCGGAAGCCGTGCCGAGCGTCGCAAGAACAGTCATCAGCGAACACGAACGCACCGGGATGACGATCCCCATCGTGTCGAAGACGGTCTTGGATTGCTCAGCGATCAGGACGCTCAGCCGTTCGACGGCGCGGCCGAGAAACACGGCGTCATCGATCGCGGCCGGGTGAGGTGTCTTCTCAGTCAAGGCGCTTGTACCTCTGGATGCTGCCGTCCTGGTTCACGCGTTCCAGCGCCGTCACTTTCCCGCGCGAAACATTCAAGCGGTATCGAAAATCCGACACGCCTTCCACCGCGAACAGATCGGGACCGATCGGCTCCAGCGCGACGCGAAACCGGTCGCGCCAGATAGTGTAGAGCGTGCCCTTGTCCAGGACAATCTGGCGGCCTTCATATTTTCCGGCGGCTTGCGTCAACAGCCCGGCATCGACATGCGGGCGCTCGATCGCTGCCGTCAAGCTGGGGAGCAGCCAGGCAAGTTCGGTTCGCCTGGCCTCATCGGTCTTCGCCAGATGTTCAAGCGCCAGCTTGTGCGCCAGAGGCAGCGCGCGGATGGACGGGCTTGGAATATCGGGTTGCACGCCGGTTCCTTCGAAATCGCCATGCTCCACGGGATCCTGGATCTGGCCGATCGGCACTTGCACGAAAAAATCGTCGTTGAGCGGCTTGCGTGCCACCGGATGCGCACCACCGGCGGTGCGCTCCCCGATCAGTGTCGCTCGCCCGAGCTTCTTCATCGCATAGGAAAACCATTCTGCGGAGGAAAACGACGTCGAGCCGGTCAGGATATACACGGGCTTGTCCACCATGCGCTTGCCCGGCAAGCCCGGCAGCACCCATTGCCCGCGCTGGATACGTTTGCCATCCTCATTATAGTAATAGTCGAAGAGCAGCTGGTCTTTCTCGCTGGAGAAGAAATAGCTCGCCAGAAACTGCGCCATTTCCAGATGTCCGCCATTGTTATAGCGCAAATCGATGATGAGGGCGTCCGTATTGCCGACGAAGCGCATAACGGACGCCGCCGTATCATGGGCAAGTTCCGGATCGGCAAAATAGCTGAAGCGTAGATAACCGATATTTCCCTTCAGGCGAGCGACCTCGTCGAAACCGAAATTGGTCTCCTCCAGCCTGCTCAATTCTTCTTTGCGTATCTTGGCCTTGAGCGTCGGGTCGGCCTTTGCCTTGAATTCCGCTATCCATGCTGGGTCGGCGCCCACGAAGAAATGCAGGTCGCCGCTGACTTTGACGAGGTCGTCCGTCAGCTTGCCCGCAAACTCTGCCTGCGTCGTCGCCGAGTCATAATCGCCCTTGGTCAGATGCTCCTGAAGCACCGGCGCAATTTTTCTGGCGATGTCCGGAAACGCGTAGTTTGCATTCAAGGTGCTATTGAGGGAGGCGATGATCTCGCTCTTTTCATTGCGCGAAAGGCCAGGCTCCCCGGCAAAAGCGCCCGGTGCGCACAGGATGGACAGCGCCGACAGCGCTTGAAGCAGACATAAGTGATAACGCATTCTGATGTTCCCCCCTCGGTGAAATCCAATCATACAATATATTGCGCAACATATTGCAGAAAAATCAAATCACCTCGATGAGGGAAGCAGACAACCTCCGCTTCCGTCCGATCTGCTCTCGCCAGAAGGGGGCTTCGGCCAGCGCTGTCAGATTCAACGCTTCAGTGGCAGCCTCTGGCCGGCCATCGTCATTCGCAGCTTCCGCCGATACGGGACCGTCGGAATGATTCAGTGCACGACGTTGCTGCCTTCAGGGCACGCTGGCGGTTCGGTCCCGCGCTGCAAGCCCCGCTGCGCGCCCTCCTCCTGCCATCTACGGGGCCGGCGCCGTTTCATCCGGGCAGCTGACCTCGTCCTCCGGTGTATACAAGGTCATCGGCACGCGCTGGCCGTCCACTTCCAGCTCGCGCACCTTCGGCGGCACCAGCTGGAACTGGCCCGCTTGCAGCTTCTCGCGCAGGGGCTTGCAGCGCAGGGCATCGGTGGGGATTTGCCCGCGCGCCGTCCAGTTGCCGTCTTCTTTTTCCGCCAGCAACACCGACGAGGCGCGCGGATCATTGCTGATCAGCAACACATCCTGCTTGCCGTCGCCATCGAAATCGAGCAGGTAGGCGTCGCACTGCGGCCCTGCCCGCTTCAAGCAGGCGGGCAGGCGCCAGGCGGGGCCCACTTGCGTCCAGTCCTGGCGCAGGAAACTGTCCGGCAGCTTCGCCGTCGCCGGACGCAGGGTCAGGTTGATCGACACGTCGCTCAGCGCGCCCGTCTCGTCGAGGCGATTCTGGCGCTTGAGCATGGCGTCGGCGCGCGCCCGCACGATGGCCGCATCCGGGCCCGTCGTGAGTTTCGTCAATTCCTGCAGGGCCGCCTGGCCATAGCGGGCACCCTGGAAGCGCAGGTATTCGAAATCGAACTTGTCCACGCCAACCTTGCCGCTGTCCAGGCGCGCCATCTGGCTGGCCACGGAAATGCGCGCGGGGTCCGCCAGCGGCGAAAACAGGGCGAACAGCACCAGCAGGGTCACGAAGGCGGTGGCCACGTTGACGTTGGCGATCAGGTGCAGCCAGTCGCCATACTTGCTGGCCGCCCAGGCATAGCCGGCCGCGTAGCAGGTGGCGACCAGCAGGCAGGCGGCGGCGATCAGGCGGTCGGACGTCCAGCCGTGCGACATCACGCGCAAGGTCAATGCATAGATGGCGATGCCCACCACCCACGGCAGCAGCAGGCAGGCCAGGCGCGTGCCCAGGCGGATGCCGCGCGCCACGCCATGGCCCACTTCGCCGTTCTGGAAGGCGGCATTGATCAGCACCACCAGCACGCCGGCCATGCCCAGCAGCACGGACGCCGCATGGCGCGTGGCCCACAGGCGCTCGAAGCCGATGAAAGGCAAGGTCAGCAGGAAACCGGAGACAAGCACGGCGGCGATCGGCATCAGCCACGACAGCAGCACCAGCAGCAAGGTGCGGATGCCGCGCACGATGGATGGGCGCACGTCGGTGATGTGGATGGCAAATGAAAACGCGAAGCAGATGACGGGAATCACGAACCAGGCCTGGCCCAGCAGCTTTTTCAGGAAACTGAGCTTAATCAGCAGGAACAATTGCCCGCCCAGCCACAGCACCAGCCACAGGCCCAGCACGAACAGCAGGGAAAACAGCAGCTGGATGCCCAGCTTCCAGGCGATTTCAAAGTAGGTCGGGTAGCGGGCGATGCGCCGGCCATCCTGGGCGCTGGCCAGCACCAGCGCGTGGGCGATATAAAACCCCACCACGCAAAAACCGAACAGCTGGGCCGAAATCACGCGCAGCGGCGCGCCCGGCTTGTAGTTGCCCCAAATCACATGCTCGGCGCCGCGCGCCACGTCGTGCCAGGCCAGCACGGCCAGCACGACGGCCGCGCCGGCCATCCACAGGGCGATGCGCTTGAGCGACATGTGGCCCAGGCTGGATACCAGCAGGATGGGCAACAGCAAGCTGATCAGCATCAACGGGCCCAGCAGATAGGCTTCCGTGGCAGGCCACACCTTGTCTTGCGCCGTGCTGTACAGCCAGTACAGCAGCAAGCCTTGCAGCAGGCCCGTCACCAGGCGCGTCACCGCGATGCGCGGCGCCACCACCGGATCGAGCAACGCCATGTTTTTTCCTGCGGCATCCTGCTGCATAGTCATTCCCTTAATAGTCGTTCATTGCAGTCATTGTTGCACTGCGAGCACGGCCATTATTGCATTTCGTTATCGTCATCTCAACAGCGATTCGCGCGCCCCCCCTTCCGGCCCACCCTCGCTGCGGCGCACCGGCAAGCTTTGCGCGAGGCCCCAGGCCAGCTCCGGCACAAGGAATAGCCACAGCAGAGGCTGGCCCGTCATGAGCAAGGCCCACGCCATCCAGGTGGAAAACAGGTAGCGGGCCACCGCGTCGTAGCGGCCGAAGCGCGGCTGCGGATCGAGCATGCGCAGCACCGACCAGACCATCACCACGCTGCCCAGCAAGCTGCTGATGAGCAAATGCAAGGGTTCGAACACTGGCAGTGGCGCGCCGCCCAGGGCCAGGTTGATGGCGTTCAAGTGCTCGCGCAGCAGCAAAAACGTCCACGGCGTGGTAAACGGGGCAATCATGAGCACATCGTAAATGGCGCTGGCGCGCACCACGCGGCGGAAGGCGGAAACGGACAACATGGCAACTCCTGTGTATGGAAAGCATCCATTCTCAAGGCTGGAGTACACTCCATGGTCAAGCATTTTATGAAGGAATATTTCGATGCAGATCGGCGAGATGGCGCAGGCGACGGGCTTGAGCCGCGATACCCTGCGCTTCTATGAAAAGCGGGGCTTGCTGCGCGCGCGGCGCGGCGCGAATGGCTACCGCGACTACCCGCCCGAAGCGGCGGACTGGCTGCGCTACCTGCGCACGGCGCAGCAGCTGGGTTTTACGCTGGCGGAAATCGAGGCCGACATGCCGCTGCTGGCCGGCGCAGGCGATCCGGCCATGGCGGAACTGCTGCGCGCGGCGCTGGCGCGCAAGCTGGCCGACATCGATGCGCGCATCGCCGGCTTGACGCAGCTGCGCGGCGAACTGGCGCGGCGGATGGAGCCGCAGGCGGCCGCCTGTCCGTTGCGGGGAGATGCCGATGCAGCACCAGCTCCCTGAAAAACAAAAACCGCCTGGGCATGGCCGCAGGCGGTTTTGACGTGGCGCAAAGCTGGAATTACTTGGCGGCCTTGCGGCGGCGCAGGAAACCCATCAGGCCCAGGCCGGCCAGCAGCATGGCGTAGGTTTCCGGTTCCGGCACGGCGGCCATCACGGAAACATTGTCGATCACGGCGCCCGAGTAATTGTCGAACGGCGTGCCAGCCTTGGCGGCGCTGGCAAACGACAGGGTCGCCAGGCCCGTGGAAGCGGCCGTGAAGCTCAGGGTGTTGCTGTACAAGGTGTTCGAGGCGGCGGCCGTCGAGTAGAAATCCCCCACCACGCCACCGAAATTGACGCTCACGCCCTGGCCTGCAGGGCCGCCGGAATTACGCGCCATGTCAAAGGTCAGGCTGTACGTCTGGCCGGCAACGACGCTGAAATTTTGCGACAGGAAACCCGGACCTGGCGTACCCAGCAAATCGACGCTGTAGCCGTTGATGGCGTTATACGCATTGCGGATCAGGTCGACGGAACTGGCGCCCACGGTCCAGCCCGTGATGGCCGACGAACCGCTGTTGACGACTTTAAAGCCGCTGTCGAAGGTATAGCCGGAAGCAACTGTTTCAAAATTGCCATTCGTGATCAGGTTGACGGGGCTGGCGCTGGCGGTGCCGGCAGCAAACAGGGCGACAACGGCTGCGATGGTGGCGATTTTCATGAGTTGATTTCCTTGCCTTATTGGCATTAAAGTTACCTTAAGTGAAATCATATCGCAGCCAGGATGAAAATCCAAGAACTTTGCAAAAATATATTTAATGTGAGCAATTTGCAACGTCTTCAGGCGCCCTCGCCCCTTCCTCCGGAAGGCGACAGCTCAATCAAGCTCTTGCCGTGCCACCAGGATGCCATCCGCATCGGCATAGATCCAGTCGCCCGGATGCACGGCCACGCCGCTGATCTGCACGCGCACGTCGCGCTGGCCGGCGCCCGTCTTGTTGCTCTTGCGCGGATGCGTGGCCAGGGCGCGCACGCCGATCTGGCAGACATTGATTTCCTCGCTGTCGCGGATGCAGCCATCGACGACGATGCCGGCCCAGCCGTTGCTTTCGGCCAGCACGCCCAGCTGGCCGCCCACCAGGGCGCGGCGCAGGCTGCCGCCGCCATCGATCACCAGCACATGGCCCTGGCCCGGCGTTTCCAGGGTGCTGCGCACGAGGGCGTTGTCTTCGAACACGTGCAAGGTGGTGGCGGGGCCGCTGAAGCGCACGCGCTGGCCGAAGGCGCGGTACACGGGCGGCAGCACGGCCAGGGTGCCGTCGTCCAGCATGGCTGCATAGTCGTCGCACAGGTCGGTGGTGGCAAAGGTCATGGGGGATTCCTTTCGTGGCAGATGGCAACGATTCTATGCCTTTTGCAGCGCCGCGGCACGTGTTTTGCCGCCCACGCCCACGGCCGTGGCAATCGCCAGCGCCTGGAACAGGCCGATGAAGACGAACAGCATGGCCGGATGGTCGCCATCCATCAGCGCGCCAAAGAACAAAGGGCCCACGGCCAGGCCGCTGTCGAGGCCCGAATACACGACGCCGTACACGCGCCCCGTGGCATTCTTCGGCGCCGCCGCGCGTATCATCAGGTCGCGCGACGGCCCCGCCACGCCCGACATCAGGCCGATGGCGCCCATCAGCACCACCGCGCCCCAGGCCGGCACGACGGTCATGCCCAGCAGCACGGCCAGCAGCGCGGCGGCGGCAAAGGCGATCGCCACGTTGCGATCCGGCTGCTTGCTGCGCGCGCCCACCACGCCGCCGGCCAGCATGCCCACGGCCGAGGCCAGCATATAGGCCGTGTAGGCGCTCGTGGCCAGCGCCAGGCTCATGCCGTACAGCTTGACGAGGGCCACGCTGGCAAAGCTCTGGATGCCGCCCAGGGCGATGGCGGTAATGAAGAAGAAGGCAAAGCACATCCACACTGCCGGCAGGCGCAGGAAGTCCAGCGTGCCTTCGCCGCCGGCGGCCTGGCCCGGCGCGGCCTGTTTCACGGGTTCGGGGCGGATGGCGTGGCGGTTCAGGAACAGGATCAGCAGCACGCCGAACGGCAGCACGGCCGCGCATTGCAAGGCCACCCGCCAGTCGTAGTTGGTGGCGACATACGTCATGAACAGGGGCGCCAGGGCCCAGCCGATATTGCCGCTGATGCCATGCACGGAAAAGCCGTAGGCCACGCGGGCCGCCGACACGCGCTGGTTGAGGATCGTGTAGTCGGCCGGATGAAACACGCTGTTGCCCATGCCGGCCAGCATGGCGCCCAGCATCAGCGCCGCATAGCTGTGGGCGGTGGACAGGGCCAGCGCCGACACGCCCAGCAAGAAAATGCCGGAAAACAGCACGGCACGCGCGCCGAAACGGTCGACGACAAAGCCGGCCAGCGCCTGCCCCACGCCCGAGATGATGAAGAACACCGTCATCAGCAAGCCCAGTTCCGCATACGACAGGTCGAAGGCGGGTTTCAGCCAGACGAACAGGGCCGCGAGGATCAGGTGATAAAAGTGCGACACGCCATGCGCCAGCCCCACCAGGCCGATGACGCGGGCATCGCCGCGCAAGGTGGGAAGTCCGGATGCCGAGTTAGTTGTTATCATGTCATACCCTGTCTTATACTGGTGAAGCTCAAGTGTATGCAAAATACCATCGTCTGTTTTCCGACAGAACGACATAATTTATCGAATTAAGGCCAAGCTGATGGGTGTACCTATCCTCCACCATACCCGCATGTGTCCCCCACGGGAAGCGCCCAGCGCCACCATTCCCGTGACCATGATCGCGCGCGACCTGCAACCCGATGAATTTTTATTGCCGCACAGCCACCCATGGGGCCAGGTCACGATGGCGCTCGAAGGCGTGCTGCGCATCACCGCCAACAACAGCAGCTGGGTGCTGCCGCCCATGCGCGCCATCTGGATCGCGCCCAACGTGGAGCATGCCGTCACGATACTGGAAAAGACCCGCTTGCGCCCCCTGTGCATCCATGCCGCGCGCGCGCCCTTTGCGGGCCACGACTGCAAGGTGCTGGAAGTATCGAATTTGCTGCGCCAGCTGATCATGGCGCTGGAACAGCTGGATCCGGGGCAGGAACCGGCGCGCGAGGCGCTGCTGGCCGAACTGATCCTCGATGAATTGAAACGCTCGGCCACGCGCCCCATCCGCGTGCCCTTGCCTGGCGACAAGCGCCTGAAAAGCCTGTGCGACAGCCTGATCGAGAAACCGGGCTTGAACCAGACCCTGGAACACTGGGCGCAGCAGGTCGGCGCCTCGGAGCGTACCCTGGCGCGGCTGTTCGAACGGGAATTGGGCATGAGTTTTGGCCAGTGGCGCCAGCAAGTGCGCCTGGCGCACGCGGCGCCCCTGATCGCGCGCGGCGTGCCGCTGTCGCAAGTGGCCGAAGAACTGGGCTACGCCAGCCAGTCGGCCTTTTCCGCCATGTTCAAGAAGACTTTCGGCAGTTCGCCGTCGGCCTTCTTTGCCCAGGGCGACAGAATCTAGCCAACTGGAAAGCGCGCCGATACAGCGCTCAGGGCAAGGCGCAGCGCCGCAGGCAGTACGCTGGTACGGCAAGGCGATGCAACGCCGCCATGGGCGCTTTAGCGGTGCGCTCTCAAGCCATGAAGTCGAACAGGGAATTCTTGCCCGTATAACCCGGCAAGGCCGAGTTCGTTCCCATCTGTTCCTGCGCGGAATACGCTTTCACCAGCGCCTGCGCCTGGGCCGTCAGCGCCTTGGCCAGCACGGCTTTCTTGTTGGTGAGCGTCGTGATGTCCTTGCCGACCGTCTGCACTTCCTTGCGGATGATGCTCGTTTCGCCCGTCAGCTCGCCGATCTTGGTGGCGAACTGGTCCGCCACACCCTTGCCGTTATTCGTGAACATCTTGCTGACGGCGTCCGGATCGGCCGCGATGGCGGCCTTGAGTTTTTTGTCGTCGAGCACCAGCTCACCGCTCTTGCCCAGGGTCACGCCGGCGCTGCCCAGCACCGACGATGGCACGCCCGTGCTGGCCGTGCGCAGCACTTGTTCCATCTGTGAGCGCACTTGCCCCAGGGCCGTGTCGGACTTCAAGTCGCCCTGCTGCAGGCTCTGCAGCTTGCTGTTGAGTTCATTGTAGGCCGTGACGAAACTGGCCACGTTGCTGGCGATCTGGCTGCTGTCCTTGGCGATGACGAGGTCGGTCGTGCCTTTTTTCTTCAATTCGATGGTGGCGCCCTCGACGGCCGTCGTCAGGGTATTCGTGGCGCTCTTGATTTCCTTGCCGTCGACGGTCAGCAGCGCATCCTGCGCGGCGGCCGTCTGCTGCATGCCCTTGCCGGCGCCGGGCGCATAGCTGAGCAGATTGCTGACGGCCGCGTCGCCGGACACGCTGATGCGCATGCTGCTGTCGGCGCCGCTCTTGCCGTTCAGGGCCAGCGAGTAGCCATCGGGGCCCTTGACCACGCTGGCGTCGATGCCCTGCTGCTTGAGCGCGGCGGCGATGCCGTCGAGGCTATTGTTGCTGCTGTCGATGGTCACCGCAATGATCTTGCCGCTGCCGGGCGTAAATTGCTTGCCGTCGGCCGAGCCCACTTCAATCTTGACCAGCGCGGGCGCACCCGTGCCGATGGCCGCGCTCGAGGATTTCTGCGCGCCGCTGAGCAAGGTCTGTCCCTGCGCCAGTTGCTTGACGTTCATTTCATGGGTGCCGCTGACCGCCTTGTCGGTAGTGGTGGCGCTCAGCACATCCTTGCTGCTGGACGTGGCCGACGTGGCCAGGCCGCTGCCGGCCATGTTCTTGGCCACGGTCTGGAATTTCGCCAGCGCCGATTGCAGCTGGCCCAGGCCGGAGAATTTGGCCTGGTCGCGCGCCAGGCTGGCGTTGAGCTTGACGACGCCCGTGTTCTGCGACTGCATCTGGCGCTCCACCTTCGCATACACATCGGCCGAGATATTGCCCTGCGTCGTCTGCTGCGTGTTGTTGGTGTAGGCCCTGCTGTTGATGGTCGAATTAAACATGGTAGGCGTTCCCGTCGGGTGTAAGGTCATGGCATACGGTTCAGGTCGTGACCGTGCTGCGCTGGAAACGGACGGCAGGCGCGCGTGGCGCGGCAAGGTCCTTCTTCTGGTTGATAATTATGCAGTATTACTGGAATATCAAAACAGCGAACAGAACAGGTTTTTCCTGACTGCAAACCCATATGCACCATTTTAGCGCAATCACTTGCCGTTTATCTTCGGGCGTGCCTCAGCGCATGAATTTCGAAATGGCGCTGCTGACGGCCATGTCCAGCTGCTGGAAAGTGAGTCCCACCTTGAAACCTGCGCTGCTGAAAATGCAGTGCGAGACGGCCACGCGCGCCTCGATGATGTGCGCCGCGCCATCGTAAAACAATTCGAACAGCACCTTGCCCTTCTTGCCTGTCGGCACCGGTTCCGCGATGACGGCCGACATGCCGCCCGGCCCCACATCGAGGGTGCGCGCCGCCACAGGGCCCGCGCCATCCATTACCAACATTGCCTTGGCACGCAATATCTTGCGTGCGCCCTGCCTTTGCTCAACTGACACTGTATTCCGCTTCTCTATTATGCATTGTCGATGCGGATGCGCGAGGCGCATCCATCGGACAAATATTATAATTCTAAACGGAAATTTTGTTTGACTTGTCTCAAGCTTGGCATTTAAACCATACCAACTTTTACTCCAGGTCGCGCAACTTGTTAAATGCTTCGTCGATGCGCTCGACGCCGATCACCTTGAGGCCCTCGATGACTTGCTTCGGCAAGTTCGACTTGGGCACCACGGCCAGGGTAAAGCCCAGCTTGGCCGCTTCGCGCAAGCGCTCCTGGCCCCGTGGCGCGGGACGGATTTCGCCGGCCAGGCCCACTTCGCCAAACACCACCAGGCCCCGCGGCAAGGGCTTGTTGCGCATCGAAGAATTAATCGCCAGCAACACGGCCAGGTCGGCCGCCGGTTCCGTGATCTTCACGCCGCCCACGGCGTTGATGAACACATCCTGGTCGAAGGCGGCGATGCCCGCGTGGCGGTGCGCCACGGCCAGCAGCATGGCCAGGCGGTTCTGCTCCAGGCCGACGGACAAGCGGCGCGCATTCGGCAAGTGGCTCGTATCGACCAGGGCCTGGATTTCCACCAGCAGCGGGCGCGTGCCTTCCTGCGTCACCATCACGCACGAACCCGGCACCTGGTTGTCGTGCTGCGACAGGAACAGCGCGGACGGGTTCGACACCCCTTTCAAGCCCTTTTCCGTCATGGCGAACACGCCCAGTTCATTGACGGCGCCGAAACGGTTCTTGATGGCGCGCACGAGGCGGAAGCTGGAGTGGGCGTCGCCCTCGAAGTACAGCACCGTGTCGACGATGTGTTCGAGCACGCGGGGACCGGCCAGCGCGCCCTCTTTCGTCACGTGGCCGACTAAAATGATGGTCACGCCCGTCTGCTTGGCCGCGCGCGTGAGCTGGGCCGCGCATTCGCGCACTTGCGCCACGGAACCGGGCGCCGAGCTGAGCGCGTCCGAATACACGGTCTGGATGGAGTCGATCACCACCACTTCCGGTTTTAAAACGGCCAGGGTGGCGAGAATCTTTTCCAGTTGGATCTCGGCCTGCAATTTGAGTTCCTTGGCGTCGATGACGAGGCGCTTGGCGCGCAGGGCGATCTGCGCGCCCGATTCCTCGCCGCTGACGTACAGCACGCGCTTGTGGTGCGACATATTGGCCAGCGCCTGCAGCAGCAGAGTCGACTTGCCGATGCCGGGGTCGCCGCCGATCAGCACGACGCCGCCCGCCACCATGCCGCCACCCAGCACGCGGTCGAATTCCTCGATGCCCGTGCCGAAGCGGGGCACGTCGATGGCGTCGATATCGTCGAGCGACAGCACGGGCGCCGTCTGCGCCAGCGACATGTGCTGCGGGTTCGAATAGCGGTTGTTGCCGCCCGTCTCTGGCAGGGTTTCCACCATGGTATTCCACTGGTTGCACGAGGTGCACTGCCCCATCCATTTGTTGCTAATGGCGCCGCAATCGCTGCAGGTGTAGATGGTCTTGACTTTTGCCATGGTGTACTTTGCCCGGGTAAGGTGAAACTGCTGTCTATATATACAGTATATACAAACGGCGGGCCGCCGTCACTGTGTCGCTTCGACCACGGGCACGCGGGGCGCCAGTGCGCACATCAGCTCGTAGCCGATGGTGCCGGCGGCCAGGGCCACCTCGTCGATCGGCATGCCCTGGCCCCACAAGGTGACGGCACTGCCGACTTTTGCACCGGGCACGTGCGTCAGGTCGACCATCAGCATGTCCATCGACACCCTGCCGATGAGTCCCGTGCGCACGCCGTCGACGAGCACGGGCGTGCCTTCGGGCGCATGGCGCGGGTAGCCGTCCGCATAGCCGCACGCCACCACGCCCACCTTGATATTGCCGGCCGCTTCGTAGCGGCTGCCGTAACCCACCACTTCGCCGGCGGCGATATCCTGGACGCCGATGATGCTGCTGCGCAAAGTCATGGTGGGCAGCAAGCCGAACGCCTGCGCGGAGGTGCCGCCGGGAGCGCCGCTGGGCGTGCCGCCGTACAGCATGATGCCGGGGCGCACCCAGTCGCTGTCCAGGTGGTGCAGCAGCACGCCGGCCGAATTGCACAGGCTGCGCGGCAATGATGTGCCGATGCTGGCCGCGCCCGCTTCGAAACGCAACATCTGCTGCTCCAGGGGCAAACGCGTGGGCGCCGCCTCGTCCGCGTTGGCGAAATGCGTCATCAGGGTGATCGTGCCGATATGCGGCATGGCGCGCAGGCGCGCATACGCCCCCGCCACGGCGTCCGGCGTAAAGCCCAGGCGGTTCATGCCCGTATTCATTTTCAGGTGCACATCGATGGCGTGCGGCAGGCGCGCCGCTGCCAGCAGGGCGATCTGCTCTTCGCAATGCACGCTGCCGTTCAAGCCATATTGCGCCATGACGGGCAAATCGCTGGCGTCAAAAAAGCCTTCCAGCAGCAAAATGGGCTTGGTCCAGCCCAGTTCGCGCAGACGCACGGCGTAGTCGACCTCGACCAGCGCCAGGCCATCGGCCCCGGCAAAGCCCCGCATGGCCCGTTCCAGGCCGTGGCCATAGGCATTTGCCTTGACGACGGCCCACACCTTGGCGCCGCGGGCGCCGGCACGGGCGCGCGCCAGATTGTGTTGCATGGCATCGAGATGGATGGTGGCGAGAAGGGGCCTGGGCATATGCGTCGTTCACGGCGGGTGGGAAAGCCGTATTTTACCGGATGCACCGTACGCGGACACGGCAGACGCCCAAGGTCGTATGCAGAGGACATCATTTATAAAATGCTCACACGTATGTGTATTTTTCTACGGCAGAAAAATTAAGGTTCGCTTAGGCAAGAGTATGCAAAGCGGCCCCTTCCAAACTTGGGGTTTGCCGTTTTTTCGTGGTATAAAGCAAGCCAGATATGATTTCAGGCAATCCAGAATGAATCGTGGTTTTTATACCATCATGGCGGCGCAGTTCTTTTCCTCGCTGGCAGATAACGCCCTCTTTTTTGTCGCCGTCGATTTATTGGTGTCCATGAAATCCCCGGCGTGGATCACGCCGCTGCTCAAACTGTCGTTCGTGCTGTTTTACGTGCTGTTGGCCGCTTTTGTCGGCGCCTTCGCAGATGCATTGCCAAAAGGCAAGGTCATGTTCATCGCCAACATGGTCAAGATCTTCGGCTGCGCCCTCGTCTTCTTCCACGTACACCCGCTGCTGGCCTACGCCGTCGTCGGTTTTGGCGCGGCCGTGTACTCGCCCGCCAAATACGGCATCCTGACGGAACTGCTGCCGCCGGAAAAGCTCGTGGCGGCGAATGGCTGGATCGAAGGCTTGACCGTCACTTCCATCATCCTCGGCACCGTCATGGGCGGCGCGCTCGTCAGCGGCCACGTGTCCGACATGCTGCTATCCTTCGACTTCCCCCTGATCGACACGGGCATCACCAACAAGACGGAAGCGGCCCTGTGCGTGGTGGTTGGCATTTATGTGCTGGCGACCCTGGCCAACCTGAAAATTCCTGACACGGGCTGCGTGTATCCGCACCAGGAACGCAATCCTATCAAACTGATCACCGATTTTGCCAATTGCTATTCCATCCTGTGGAAAGACAAGTTGGGCCAGATCACCCTGGCCGTGACGACCCTGTTCTGGGGCGCCGGCGCCACCTTGCAACTGATCGTGCTGGAATGGGCCAAGCAATCCTTGAACATGCCCTTCGACAAGGCGACCAGCCTGGTGGGCGTGGTCGCCATCGGCGTGGCCGCCGGCGCCGTGCTGTCGGCCCGCTTCATTCCGTTGCGCAAATCGCTGACCGTAATTCCACTGGGCATCGCCATGGGCGTGATCGTCATGATGATGACGCAAGTACATTCCGTATGGATCGCCTACCCGCTGCTGATACTGATCGGCGCCCTGTCCGGCTTTTTCGTCGTGCCCATGAATGCCCTGCTACAACATCGCGGCCACGTGCTGATGAGCGCAGGCCACTCCATCGCCGTGCAGAACTTCAATGAAAACCTGTCGATTCTGACCATGCTGGCCGTGTATTCGATCATGATCCGCTTGCACCTGCCGCTGAACATCATCATCACCCTGTTCGGCCTGTTCGTCGCCGGCACCATGTACATGATCATGCGCAAGCACAAGCTGAACCAGGCCGAGCACGACAATCTTTCCTTGATTGGCGAGCAAAAGCATTAATTTCGGGGGGGCTGACCCAGCGGATCATCCCCCAGCATTACGCTGGCAGCATGCCAGCGAGCCGCCGCGCGGCAGCCTGCTCCGTCCAGTCAGGCGGCACGACAAAACCACGCGTGCACTCCACTTCCCAGCCTTCGACATTATCCACCGTGGCCACCATCACCGGTTGCGCCAGATCAAACAAGCGCGCGCGCAAGGCCTCCACGTGCAGCACTTCCACGTCGCGGCCCTTGAACGGCGCCAGCCATTGCAATCGCGGCAGCACGACATAGCGCTGCGCCGGCAATTGTGTGGGCACGCACCAGAAGCCGTGTCCATGATCCTGTGAAATACCATCCAGGGCGGGCGTGGCGTCCGGGGCATAAAACAGCCAGCCCTTGACCAGCGCCTGCGCCGCGCGCACGGGCTGCGCCAGCAGGGTTTGCGCGGCCGGATGGCGGGACAAGGCCAGTTGCTTGTCGAGGATCTTGCGCATCTTCAATCCCAGGGTGTCGGCCAGGTTGGGGCCGATCAAGTGATTGAAGACGCCGGGATCGGGCGCGCCTTCGAGCAGGTAGAACTTGGTGGCGAATTCCCAGTGCAGCAACGCGTCGCCCTGCGCTCCATCGCGCAGCAGGAAATCGAACTCTCCCACCGTGTCGTTGCGGTTGACCTGCACTTGCAAGCCATGCGCCTGCAGCAGTCCGTGCTGTTCAAAATAAAAGGCCAGCAGCTTTTCAGCGTACAGGCCCAGGCGGGAATAGAATTTCGGCCCCAGCGCCGCATCGAGCGGCGACGGATCGTCTTGCAGCGCGCCCAGCCAGTCGGCAACAGAAGGCGTGACGGGCGCGAGGCTGGCGATGCGCCCGCCCCAGTGGGAGCTGGCCGGGTCCAGCAAGTCGGGCGAGTCGAGCAGCCAGGCCAGCGCACGCACGCGGGGGTGCGTCAGATGCCCCCAGCGGCGCTCGAAGCGGGCCTGGAAGGCGCCGGCGACCGCATCACTCACCGTGCGAATCACCGTGCGTGCTTTTCGCCAGACACAGATCGGCCCAGGCGCGCGCCTTGGCCTTGCCCGTCTCGTCCTGCAGCAGCATTTCCGGGTGGAAAGTGGCCACGACGGCAGCCTTGCCCAGCTGGCGCACGGTGCCGCGCACGGGTTTCTCGCCGGGATTGATGCCGGCGGCGGCCATCGAGCCGAGCGTCAAAATGGTGCGCGGTTGCAGCAAGGCCAGTTCGCGCTCGAAATACGGGCGGCAGGCGGCGGACTCGGCTTCTGTCGGCAAGCGTTCCTGGCCCGCCTCGTCGAGCGGACGGCATTTCAGCAAGTGCGTGATGTACACATCGCGATCCGCATCGACGGCGATGGCTTTCAGCATATTGTCGAGCAATTTGCCCTGCTCGCCCGGCAAGGCGCGCCCTTCCCGCTCTTCCAGGCGCGACGGGCTGCTGGCCAGCATCAGCCAATCGCCCTGGCGGTCGCCGCGGCCCATGACGACGCCCTTGCGCGTCTTGCACAGGTCGCAGCGCGCGCACTTGGCGACGGCCGCCGTCAAGCCATCCCAGTCGAGGGCGGCGATATCCGTATCGCTCAGCTGTCTGGCGGGCGGCGGTGGCGGCGCATCGTCGAACCAGGCCGTATCGTCAGATGCGGCGGGAGCGGCAGGCGTGGCAGGAACGGGAGCGACAGGCGCAGCAACGTCAACGGCTTTCACCTCAGCAACAACCTCAGCTGCGGGTGCGGGCGGCGCGACAGCTTCAACCACGGCGGCCACCGGTGCCGCTGCTGCTTCCACGATCTCGGCGACGTCAGCCGCTTCAGCGGCCTCGGGCGCGCCACCCTGGCGCAAGCGCCACAGGGGGCCGACGCCCATTTCATCGAGGAAAACGGCGCTGCGGCTCATAAGGTATAACGCATCACGATGGCGTCCTCACGTTGCGAGTTACTGGCCGGATAGTATCCCTTGCGCCGGCCGATCTGTTCAAATCCATAGCGCTGGTAAATATCGAGCGCGCGCACGTTCGACGGGCGCACTTCCAGCAGCATCGATTCCATGCCCAGCTGGCGCGCGCAGGCGCAGGACTGGTTCAGCAGGAAGCGGCCCAGTCCCTGGCCCTGGATGGCGCCTTCGACGGCCACGTTGAGCAAGTGCGCCTCGTCGACGACCAGCATCAGCAAAAAGTAGCCGAGCAGGGTGCCATCCACGTCGCGCAGCACCCAGGCCGGGTAGCCGCTCTTGAGCGAATCGACGAAGTTGCCGTGCGTCCAGGGATGCGGATACACGCGCTGCTCCAGCGCCAGCACCTCGGTCAAGTCCGCTTCGACCATCGGCTGATAGTCGAGTCGCAGCAAATCCCAGCCTGCAGCGCGGTCCTGGTCCGCCACACTCATTGCGCGGACTCCGCAGCGGCCTTGGCCTGTTGCATCTCTTGCCGTTCCGCGCTGGTAAAGGCGATCTTGTTACGCAAATACAAAGGCTGCGCCTCGGCCGCCGTCACGAACTGGCCAGCCGCAAAGGCGATGCGCGCCAGCTGCGCCACTTGCACGGCGTGCGGCATGATGGCGGCGTCGGCAGTCGCGGCGCACGGCAGCGGGGCCAGCGCTTCGGCGTATGCACTGAAACCGTTGCCGCAAGCGGCGACATCGCCTTGCGGCGCCACGCCGGCCGGTGCGCTCAGGGCCGGTGGCGCAACAATCTGCAAGCCATCCTGGTAATCATATTGCGCCCAGTACACTTCGCCCATGCGGGCGTCGAGCACGGTCACGATGCGTTGCGCGCCATGCTGCTGGTGGCACGCGAGCGCCATGGCGTCGAGGGTGACGACGGGCACGACAGGCAGCTTGGCGCCGTAGGCCAAGCCTTGCGCGATGCCGCAAGCCGTGCGCACGCCCGTAAACGAGCCGGGGCCGGAGCCATAGGCGATGGCGTCGACGTCGGCCAGGGTCACGCCCGCTTCAGCGAGCAATTCCTGCACCATCGGCAAGATGGACTGGGAATGGGTGCGCACGCCCGACGACGCGCGGGACAGGACGACATCGCCGCGCAACAAGGCGCAGGAGGCGAGTTCGGACGAGGTTTCAATGGCAAGCAGGGTGGGAAGTAAGGTAGACATAGCGTATTTTACCTTGCCGCGCCATGGCATGGCACTCCCCGCTGCGGCATGCCGTGGCAAGCCGGGCAGCCCTCACGCCGATGCGGCTTGCACAGCGGCCCCGCGAGGACGGCTATAATGAAAGACGCGGCTCATTATTTGACCGGCATCAAGTCTGCCGCGCCAAGCAATCGCCTAGCAATCGCTGAGCAACATCGTCTTTCCACTCTTGCCCTGGTCCGTTCCGTGAATCCACTTCTTGCTAAACTGCAACCATATCCCTTTGAAAAGCTGCGCCAGCTGTTTGCCGGCGTGACGGTCAATCCCGAGTATGCGCCCATCAGCCTGGGCATGGGCGAACCCAAACACCCGACGCCGGCTTTCATCGAGCAGGCATTGGTCGACAATATCCATGGCCTGGCCAGCTATCCGACCACCATCGGTTCGGAAGCCTTGCGTACAGCCATCGCCGGCTGGCTGGAGCGCCGCTATGGCATCCCCAAGCTCAATCCTGCCACGCAAATCCTGCCGGTGAACGGTTCGCGCGAAGCGTTGTTTGCGCTGGCGCAAACGGTGATCGATCCGGCCGCCGGTTCGCTCGTGATCAGCCCGAATCCGTTTTACCAGATCTATGAAGGCGCCGCCTACCTGGCCGGTGCCGAACCGTATTTCGTCAATTCCGACCCGGCGCGCAATTTCGGCTGCGACTACGACAGCGTACCGACCAGCGTGTGGGAAAAGGTCAAACTGCTGTTTTTGTGCTCGCCAGGCAACCCGACGGGCGCCGTGCTTACCCTGACGGACTGGGAACATCTGTTCGCCCTGTCCGAGCGCTACGATTTCGTCATCGCCGCCGACGAGTGCTATTCCGAGATTTACCACGGCGACACGCCGCCGCTGGGCGCGCTGCAGGCGGCGCACATGCTGGGCCTGTCCACCATCGAGCGCCCGTATGCGCGCCTGGTGGTGTTTTCCAGCCTGTCGAAGCGTTCGAACGTGCCGGGCATGCGCTCGGGCTTTGTTGCCGGCGATGCCGAAGTATTGAAAAAATTCCTGCTCTACCGAACCTACCACGGCGGCGCCATGAGCCCTGCCGTGCAGGCGGCCTCCGTCGCGGCCTGGAACGACGAAACCCATGTCGAGGAAAATCGCGCCAAGTACCGCGCCAAGTTCGACGCCATCACACCGCTGCTGCAATCGGTGATGGACGTGCAATTGCCGGACGCCGGCTTCTACCTGTGGGCCGACGTCAGCCGCACGGGCCTGTCCGACACCGAATTCGCGCAACGCCTGTACGCCGAATATAATGTGACGGTATTGCCTGGCAGCTACCTGGCGCGCGACGCGCACGGCATCAATCCGGGCCGCAACCGCATCCGCATGGCCCTCGTGGCCGAAACGGCCGAAGGGCTGGAAGCGGCCTTACGCATAGTAAAATTCTGCCAGCAGCTTTCCGCATCCGCATTAACTCACTAATAAGACATCATCATGAGCCAACAACTGCAAAACATCATCGACCAGGCCTGGGAAAACCGCGCCGAGATCAATCCGGGCAACGGCACGGCCGAACTGCGCGACGCCGTCTCCCACGTCATCAATGGCCTGGACAACGGCAGCATCCGCGTGGCGGAAAAAACCTCGGGCGACTGGGTCGTCAACCAGTGGGTCAAGAAAGCCGTGCTGCTGTCGTTCCGCCTGGAAGACAACGTCGTCCTGCCATCGGACGGCACGATGCAGTTCTACGACAAGGTGCCGACCAAGTTCGCCAACTACACGAAGGAAGACTTCGTCAAGGGCGGTTTCCGCGTGGTGCCGCCAGCCGTCGCCCGCCGCGGCAGCTTCATCGCCAAGAACGTCGTGCTGATGCCGTCCTACGTCAACATCGGCGCCTACGTCGATGAAGGCGCCATGGTCGACACCTGGGCCACCGTCGGTTCCTGCGCGCAAATCGGCAAGAACGTCCACCTGTCCGGCGGCGTCGGCATCGGCGGCGTGCTGGAGCCTATGCAAGCGAACCCGACCATCATCGAAGACAACTGCTTCATCGGCGCCCGTTCGGAAATCGTCGAAGGCGTGATCGTCGAAGAAAACTCCGTCATCTCGATGGGCGTGTACATCGGCCAGTCGACCAAGATCTACGACCGCGCCACGGGCGAAGTGACCTACGGCCGCGTGCCAGCCGGCTCCGTCGTGGTCTCGGGCAACCTGCCTTCGGAAGACGGCAAGTACTCGCTGTACTGTGCCGTGATCGTCAAGCGCGTGGATGCAAAGACCCGCGCAAAAACGGGTATCAACGAGCTGCTGCGCGGTATTTGATGACACCTCTGTAAACCTACTGCGCTGCCCACTATCGGGTTTCCGTTGCTCACTGTACTACATGTACAGTTCCGCTACTCGACCCGATATTGAGCGTGCTCGCTACGGTTTGCAGAGGCGTCGTGACGCACGTAAAAAATCATGTCCTGCCAACTGGCGGGACATTTTTCGTTTCCAGAGCGCAACTTCAATCGTCGCGCAGCCATCACCCATCCTGTCCTATACTGGATGACATGAATACTCCTCCCGTATTGATCGTCGGCGCCGGTCCTACCGGCCTCATGCTTGCCTTGCGCCTGGCGCGCCATGGCGTCGATTGCCGCATCATCGATAAAAACAGCGGACCGGGCCAGGCGTCGCGGGCCATGGCCGTGCATGCGCGCACCCTGGAGTTTTACCAGCAACTGGGATTTGCCGACGAGCTGGTCAGCCTGGGCATCAAGATCAATGCCATGCACATCCACGAAGGCGGCGAGGAGCTGGTGAAACTGGCGCTGGGCGAGATCGGCGAAGGCCTGAGTCCCTACCCTTTCGTGCTGAGCCTGCCCCAGGACGAGCATGAACGCTTTCTTATCAGCAAGCTGGCGGCGGCCGGCGTGCATGTGGAATGGAACGTCGCGCTGGACCTGTGGACGCAGGACGATAGCGAAGTGCAAGCCATTCTGCTCAATAATGGCGAACGGCAATATTGCACGTTTAATTATATTTGCGGCTGCGACGGCGCCCGCAGCAAGGTGCGCGAGATCGCCGGCTTCGCGTTCTCGGGCGGCACCTACGACCACCTGTATTACGTGGCCGATGCGCAAGTGGCCGGCAAGAATACGGATTTGCACGCCCACCTGGGCGCGAATGCGTTTGCGCTGATGTTGCCCGTGCGCACCAGCGGCATGCAGCGCCTGATCGGCATCCTGCCCGACCGCCCGGAAGGCGCGCCCGCGCCCGTCTTCGACGACGCGCGGGAACAGGTGGAAAGCTTGCTGAATATCCAGGTCGAGCACGTGAACTGGTTTTCCACGTATAAAGTGCATCACCGGGTGGCGGCGCAGTTTCGCGAACGGCGCTGCTTCATCCTCGGCGACGCAGCCCATCTGCACAGTCCCGTGGGCGGCCAGGGCATGAACACGGGACTGGGCGACGCCGTCAACCTGGCCTGGAAACTGGCGCAAAAGCTGCGGGGACAAAGCAACGACGCCCTGCTCGACACCTATGAAAGCGAACGCATCGTGTTTGCCCGCAAGCTCGTCTCCACCACCGACCGCGCCTTCCAGGCCATCGTCGCGCAAGGCATCGCCGGGCAATTCCTGCGCCGCTGGCTGGTGCCGCACGCGCTGCCCTTCCTGTCCGGCTTCGGGCGGGCGCGCCGCTTGCTGTTCCGGACCGTGTCGCAAATCCAGATCAGCTATGAAGACAGCGCCCTGTCCGCGGGCCACGCAGAATACTTGCGCGGCGGCGACCGCCTGCCGTGGTTCTCCGACGGCACGCAAGACAATTTCACGGCCCTGCGCAGCCTGGATTGGCAATTGCACATCTATGGCGAAGCGGCGCCCGAATTGCTGGACGAGGCGCGCGTGCTGAAACTGCCCGTGCATTGCTACACCTTCAATGTCGCCGCCAAGCTGGCCGGCCTGGGCCGCGACGCGGCCTACCTGGTGCGCCCCGACGGCCACATCGCGCTGGCCCTGCACCTGCAGGAAAGCGGCGCCCTGCGCGCCCTGGCCCTGCGGCTGGGCCTGCATTTCGGCCCGGCCGAATCGGGCAAGGCGGCGCCACGGCCCGTGTAGGCCAGCCACACTCAAGGTTTGCGATAAATCAAAGTGTAGATATTTAATTTCCTTGCTTTGTTTGCTTTGCTTGACTTCCTGTCCTATGCTGAAACATGCGTTTCAAGGATAGGGCCATGTCGAATACATCGAACACCTCGGATACTCGCGCCCCTGCCGGCAAGGGCGACACCGGCACGATCGATGAGGCCGCCGCCGACACCGGGCATGCGCCTGCCACGCCCTCGCTGGCCAGCAAGCTGGCGGACACACTCGCATCCAGCGCCACCGGCTTGCGCTTTAATATTGCACAAGATACGTTCCAGGAAGCGTATGCATCGCTGCTGGACGCCGTACCGCGCGACGACCGGCCCGCGCTGCTCGCGCAAATGCGGCGCGACCTCGATATCGTGGCCGAGCGGGAGTTGAACCGGGTTTCCGGCATCGACGCGCATGCCGGCCACGTCAGCACCCGGCAATTCATGCGCGGCCTGGAAGAGCAGGAACGGCAGCAGCGTGAAAAAGACTTGGCGTCGCACAGCTTGCTATCCGGCCCGGAACTGCGCGCCCGGCTGGAAGTCACGCCGCAAGCGCTCAGTGCGGCACTCAAAGCCAGACGCCTGTTTGCCTTGCGCGGCGCCTCCGGCGAATATGTCTATCCAGCATTTTTCGCCGATCCCCGCCACGACCGCCACATCCTGGAAAAAATCAGCAAAATCCTCGGCGACTTGCCCGGCGCCGCCAAATGGGATTTTTTTACCGCCCCGCGCCTGTCTCTGGGCGGCAAGTCGCCGCTGGAGGCCCTGACCAAAGGGAAACTCGATGCCGTGATGGCGGCCGCCCGCGCCTACGCAGACGAATAACAGCACGACCGTGGCAATCTTGCGCCTGCCCCGTCTGCCGCAACTGCCCGCAGCGCTGCAAACGGCGCGCTGCGATCCCGCCACGCTGTACCGGATCTCCGGCCATGCCACGGGCGAACCGTATTTCGGCAGGGCAAACACCTACCGCTTCGACGATCCCCATCCACAGGCGGCGACCCGATTCGGTACCTGCTATCTCGGTAGTTCGCTGGCCGTCGCCCTCGCTGAAACCTTGCTGCATGACCGCAAACCCATCCATAACCACTTCGTGATCGAACTGGCCGTGATTCGGGCGCGTTTTGTCATTCGGCTCACGGGGGAAACGCTCATCCTGGCCGACCTGACAGGCGCCGCCCTCAGAAAGCTGGGCGGCCATGGAGGGCTCAGCGGCACATCGTCGTACCAGACGACCAAGACATGGTCAGCGGCCATCCATGCGCATCCGGACACCGTTGACGGCATGCTCTACATGTCGCGCCACAAAAACGATGAAACGGCCGTGGTGCTGTTCCACCGCGCCGCGCCCAAGCTCGCGCGGGTGTCCGCCACGCCCCTCTCGGCCCATCCGGACTTCGGCCAGGCCGCCACGCTGCTGGGCATCCGCAGCGCCTGGTCCTGAACCTGCCATGAACATGCAACCTTGTTGCACTGCCGCATCGACTGCGCATCGACTGTATAATGTCGGCTAACATCGCATATCGCGCCAGCGCAAGCGCCGCGATCAAGCGAACCGCATTCATATCCCCTTAGCCCTACCCATGACGACCATTACACTCTACGGTATCCCCAACTGCGATACCGTCAAAAAGGCCCGCACCTGGCTGGCCGCGCAGCAACTCGATTTCACCTTCCACGACTTCAAGAAGCAGGGCCTGGAACGCGCCACCGTCGAGGCGTGGCTGGCGCAATTGCCATGGGACGTGCTGGTCAACAAGAAAGGCACGACCTGGCGCGCCCTGTCCGACGAGCGCAAAGCATCGATCACCGACGCGGCCAGCGCCCTGGAGCTGATGCTGGAAAACCCGTCCATCATCAAGCGCCCCGTGCTGGACAAGGATGGCCAGTTCAGCGTGGCGTTTTCGGATGCGCAGTACCAGACCCTTTTCTCGCTGTAACCATACTTAGTTGACCACCGGAACGATGTTGCCGGCACGACCTTACCCATGACCACCTCCAAAACCCTCGCCCTGACCGAAAAACTGATCGCCCTGTCCTCGGTCACGCCCGACGACAAGGGCTGCCAGCAGCACCTGATCGATATCCTCACGCCGCTGGGCTTTGTCTGCGAAACGATCCAGTCGAACGACGTCACCAACCTGTGGGCGCGGCGCGGCACGACGTCGCCCGTGTTCGTCTTTGCCGGCCATACGGACGTGGTGCCGACCGGCCCCGTCGAGCAATGGCGTTCGCTGCCCTTCATTCCCACGCACCGCGACGGCAAGCTGTACGGCCGTGGCGCGGCCGACATGAAGACCTCGATCGCCGCCATGGTAATTGCCTGCGAGGAATTTATCGCCGCCACGCCCGAGCACACGGGTTCGATCGCCTTTTTGATCACCAGCGACGAGGAAGGCCCGGCCACGGACGGCACCGTCATCGTGTGCGAGCAACTGAAGGCGCGGGGCGAACAGATCGACTATTGCCTGGTGGGCGAG
This sequence comes from Janthinobacterium sp. SUN137, assembly GCF_030587265.1. NCBI lineage: Bacteria > Pseudomonadati > Pseudomonadota > Betaproteobacteria > Burkholderiales > Oxalobacteraceae > Janthinobacterium > Janthinobacterium sp. SUN137. Next base: position 176,153 of record NZ_JAPWHZ010000001.1, read on the forward strand.
CCGACGTCGAGCGCGCAGCTGGGCGACATGATCAAGAACGGCCGCCGCGGTTCGCTGTCGGGCCGGTTGACGATCAAGGGCGTGCAGGGCCATATCGCCTACCCGCACCTGGCAATGAATCCCATCCACGAAGCGGCGCAGGCGCTGGCCGACCTGGTCGAGGAAAAATGGGATGCGGGCAACGAGTATTACTTGCCCACCTCGTGGCAAATGTCGAATATCAACGCGGGTACGGGCGCGAACAACGTGATTCCGGGCGACATGGTGATCGACTTCAATTTCCGCTTTTCCACGGCCAGCACGGCCGAGGGATTGCAGGAACGGGTGCACGCCATCCTCGACCGGCATGACTTGCAATACGATTTGCAGTGGACCCTGAGCGGCCTGCCCTTCCTCACGCCGCGCGGCACCCTCTCCGATGCGCTGTCGGCCGCCATCCTGGAAGAAACGGGCCTCGCGACGGAGCTGTCGACCACGGGCGGCACCTCGGATGGCCGGTTTATCGCGCAAATCTGCCCTCAAGTGATAGAATTCGGGCCGCCCAATGCCAGTATTCACAAGATCGACGAGCACATCGAACTGCGCCACATCGATCCCCTGAAGAATATTTACCGGCGCACCCTGGAGCATTTGCTGCCCGTCTGAACCAGAATACCGAGGCCCGTCACGGCGGGCCAGAACACCGTCTTTTCGAGAATGCCATGACCCCGAACCCGTTTTCCACGCCACGCGACCTGCTGCGCTACGCCGTTACCCGTTTTAATACCGCCAAGCTGTTTTTCGGCCACGGCAGCGCCGAAGCGTTCGACGAAGCGGCCTATCTGATCCTGCACACGTTGAAGTTGCCGCTCGACAAGCTCGAACCGTTCCTCGACGCCAAGCTGCTGCCGTCGGAAGTGGCCAGCGTGATGAGCGTCATCGACCGCCGCAGCATCGACCGCGTGCCCGCCGCCTACATCACCAAGGAAGGCTGGCTGGGCACGTACAACTTCTACGTCGACGAGCGCGTGATCGTGCCCCGCTCCTTCATCGCCGAGCTGATCCCTGAATACTTCTCGCCGTGGGTGGCGGAACCGGAAGCCGTGGAAAACATCCTGGAACTGTGCACCGGTTCGGGCTGCCTGGCTATCATGATGGCCGACGCCTTCCCGAACGCCCAGGTCGACGCCGTGGACATTTCCGCCGATGCGCTGGCCGTGGCCAAGCGCAACGTCGACACGTACAAGCTGCAAGACCGCGTCACCCTGATCGAATCGGACCTGTACACGAACGTGCCGGCCAAGAAATATGATTTGATCATCAGCAACCCGCCGTACGTGAATTCCACGTCGATGGGCGCCCTGCCCCAGGAATACCTGGCCGAACCGCAAATCGCCCTCGACGGCGGCAGCGACGGCATGGACCTGGTGCGCAAGATCATCGCCGGCGCGGCCGAGCGCCTGACGGATGACGGCATCCTGATGATTGAAATCGGCAACGAACGCGCATACGCGGAAGCGGCCTTCGGCGAACTGGGCCTGACCTGGCTGACGACGAGCGCCGGCGACGACATGGTCTTCCTGCTGACGGCCGAGCAGCTCAAGCTGGTATAAGCGCTGGCGTCAGCGCGCAGCGCCTTAATTTACAACACAAAGAAAAAAATGATACGTTTCCTACAAGTAAGCCTGATGCGCGGCATCAAACCGTTGCTCGAACAAGTCGATGTCACCCTCAATCCGGGCGACAAGATCGGCCTGATCGGCGCCAATGGCGCGGGCAAATCGAGCCTGTTCGCCATGATGCGTGGCGAATTGCACCCTGACCAGGGCGAGATCGATTTCCCGGCCAAGTGGCGCGTGGCTTACGTGGCGCAGGAAACGCCGCCGCTGGACCGTGCCGCGCTCGACTATGCGATCGACGGCGACGTCACCCTGCGCAAACTGGAAGCGGAACTGGCGCGCCTGGAATCGGAGCCTGCCACGTCGGAAAACGGTATCGCCATCGGCGAAATCTACAGCGCCATGGCCGATGCCGACGCCTACACCGTGCAATCGCGCGGCGAGCAATTGCTGCTGGGCCTGGGCTTCACGCTGGACCAGATGCAGCAACCTGTGGCGAGTTTCTCCGGCGGCTGGCGCATGCGTCTGAACCTGGCGCAAGCGCTGATGTGCCCGTCCGACCTGCTGCTGCTCGATGAACCGACCAACCACTTGGATCTGGACGCCATCATCTGGCTGGAAGACTGGCTCAAGCGCTACGCCGGCACCTTGCTGATCATTTCCCATGACCGCGACTTCCTCGATGAAGTCGTCAACGTGGTCGTGCATATCGACGAGCGCAAGCTGAAGCGCTACTCGGGCAACTATTCGAGCTTCGAGCGCCAACGCGCGGCGCAGATGATCCTGGCCGCCGGCGCGCTGGAAAAGCAGCAGCGCAAGCGCGCCCATCTGGAATCGTTCGTGAACCGCTTCAAGGCGCAAGCGTCCAAGGCCCGCCAGGCGCAAAGCCGCATGAAGGCGCTGGCGAAGATGGAAGAATTGGCGCCATTGCGCGCCGCCGCCGAATTCTCGTTCGAATTCCGCGAGCCGCTGTCGGCTCCGAACCCGCTGCTGGTGATGGAAGACGTCGATGCGGGCTACAAGATCGAAAACGAAGCGACGGGCGAAATCACGCATAAAACCATCGTCAACGGCATCAAGTTTTCGCTGCAGATCGGCCAGCGCATCGGCTTGCTGGGCCAGAATGGCGCCGGCAAATCGACCCTGATCAAGACCATCGCCGGCGAACTGATGCCGCTGACGGGCGACGCCACCATGGGCAAGGGCTTGAACATCGGCTACTTCGCCCAGCACCAGGTGGAAATGCTGCGCCACGACGAATCGCCGCTGTGGCATCTGGCGAAGATCGCCCCGACCGTGCGCGAGCAGGAACTGCGCAACTTCCTCGGCGGCTTCAACTTCCCCGGCAACATGGTCACCGCGTCGATCGCACCGTTCTCGGGCGGCGAAAAAGCCCGTCTGGCGCTGGCCCTGATCGTCTGGCAGCGTCCTAACCTGCTGCTGCTCGATGAACCGACCAACCATCTGGATCTGGAAACGCGCGAAGCGCTGACGGAAGCGCTGGCCCAGTTCGAAGGCACCCTGGTCGTCGTTTCCCATGATCGCCACTTGCTGCGCGCCACCACCGACGAATTCATCATCGTTGCCGACGGCAAGCTGCAACCGTTCGACGGCGACCTGGACGACTACAAGGATTGGCTGTTCAAGACCAAGCTGGGCAAGGGCACGGACGTGCTGCCGGCCGCCGGCAAGGCCAACAAGACGGACTTCCCCGTGACGTCTTCCGTACCTTCGCCGGTAGCCGCCGCCCCTGCCGCGCCCGTGCGCGACAAGCGCAAGGAAGCGGAAGAGCGCCAGAAAACAGCCGCCCTGCGCAAGCCGATCGAAAACAAGATCAAGCGCCAGGAAGAGCAGATCGCCAAGCGCAATGCGCAAAAGGCGGAAACCGACGCCAAGCTGGGCGAGCCGACCATCTACGACGCGGCCAACAAGGCCAAGCTGAAGCAATTGCTGGCCGACCAGACCTTCTTCACCAAGGACCTGGCGCAGCTGGAAGCGGAATGGCTGGACTTGCAAGATCAACTCGAAAAGCTCGGTTAATGCAGTAGCGACAAAAGACGACTCCCGGGTCGTCTTTTTTTATGCCGCCTGCATGGGGCTGGGGCTGCGGATCGCCATCAGGCGGTCGATGTCGACGAGGATCAATCGGCGTCCCGCCACCGTGCCCAGGCCCAGCAGGTAATCGGCTTCCGTCTCGCCCAGGCCGGGCACGGCGGCGATGTCGGCGGGCGCCAGGCTGACGATATCGGTGACGCCATCGACCACCATGCCCATCACGCCATTGCTCAGCTGCAGGATGATCACGTCGGTGGCCGGGTCGGGCGCGCCGTGGGCGCTGCCGAACGCGGCGCGCATGTCGACGATGGGAATGATCACGCCGCGCGAGACGGCCACGCTGTGCAGCACTTCCCCTTCCGAGGAAAAACGGTCGAGTTCCTTCAGGGGGCGCAATTCCCGCACGCAACGGTAATCGAGGCCGTATTCCAGGCCGCCCAGCCGGAAGCTCAAGTACTGCGTCAGGTATTGCGCGGTTGCGGCGCCAGGCGTAGTCGTGGGCTGCATGGTGTTCCTTTCATCCGGTAAGCGCTGCCAGGATGCGCAGTGGCGCAACGTTGGCCCCATGCTAACCAGCATCGCCGCAAGCGGCGTTGAGAAAACTCAACTTTCCCGGAAGGCCAGCCTGACCTCGGCGCCCCGCCTTGCGCCGGCGCAGCCATCTTCCCTTACAATACCCACATCATCCCCCAACAGGCAGGCCATGCAACACCTCGTCAACCCCGCTGAAGTTGAATTTTCCGCCATCCGCGCCCAGGGCCCGGGCGGGCAAAACGTCAACAAGGTGTCCAGCGCCATCCATTTGCGCTTCCCCATCGCCGCCTCGTCGCTGCCGGAAGCGTACAAGGAACGGCTGCTGGCCCTGCGCGACAGCCGCATCAGCAAGGATGGCGTGCTGGTGCTCAAGGCGCAGCAGTCGCGCAGCCAGGAGCAGAACAAGGAAGAGGCATTGCGGCGCTTGCAGGAAATCATCGACAGCGTGACTTTCCTGCCCGCCGTGCGCCGCGCCACCAAGCCCACGCGCAGCTCGCAGCGGCGCCGCCTCGACAGCAAGAGCACGCACAGCGTCCTCAAGCAGTCCCGCGGCAAGGTCACGGATTAACTACGGTAACTACGGCGGCGGCGCATACGTCCAGTCCAGGCTGCCCGTGCTGTCCGCGAACACGGGCTGCGTGGCCGGCGTGGCGCTGCGCAGCAAGGCCTTGATTTCTTTCGGCGGCCGGTCGTAGACCTTGGCCGGTCCGGGCGGCACGACAAGGGCGCGCACCGTCGTCTCGCCATCGACGAGACCCAGGGTGCAGCGCGACTGGCCCGCCGTCGCCTGCCGCTCCAGGCGCAATTGTTCCACCAGCGCCAGCATCTGCGCGTGCAGGATTTCCGACTGTTTCACTTCCACGCGCAGCCGCGCCACCTCTTTCAGCACGGGAGCGATGCGCGCGGCCAGCTTGTCGTACTGCAGCTGCTGCGCCGGCTGCAGCTGCAATTCGCCGCGCCGCAGCTGGCCCGCCAGGGTCAGGTAGTTGCGCACCTCGGGCAATTGCGCGATGGCATCGATTTCCTGCTGGCGCTTGTGCTGCACCTGCAGGAATTGCGCCGCCTTCGCCAGGCTTTCCCCGATCTTTTGCTCCAGCGCGCTCAAGTCGGGCACGAGGGGAAACAGCAGCATTTCCACCTGCCTGCGGGGACCGGCGCTGCCGATGCGGATGGTGCGCGCCGCCACGGCGCAGCCTTCGGCCAGTTCGATGACGACCTCGTCGGCGATGATCTCGCAATTGCTGGCGCTGTCGATCACCACGCGCGTGCCGGCGATGACGCAGCTTTCGGCCCGCTTCACGTGCACTTCGCCGCTCAGCGCCTGCAGCACGGAACCGGAAGCGACGCCCTCGACGCGCACGTCGCCGTGTTCGTTGAAGGCCGTGCCGCCCACCAGGTTGCGCTTGAGCCATATCAACCCGCCATGCGAGTGCAGATGGCCATACACGTCGCCATGGATGGTGATGTCGCTGCCGTCGAGCTGGCGCTGCTCCTGCACTTCGCCATACTCCTCGTAGGCGGCGCGCAGCTTCAGATTGCCCGTGGTGCGGCTGCTGACGCCTTCGCGGCTGACGATCTTGTTTTCGATCGACATCTTGCCGTGCTCATCGACATTCACATAGCCATCCATGGTGGCGACGACGAAAGCGCCATCGCTGAAATACTCGACCGACGTACCTGGCCCCGCCACCGCAGCCAGGTCCAGCTCCAGCGGCGCGGGCGGCGGCAGCGCCTTGCCGGCCAGGTCATAGCCTGGCAAGCCGGGCGTGCCGGGCAGCAGGCGCAGCAGGCGCGCGTGCTTTTTCACTTGCGGGAAGCGGTTCTTGAAGCTGAGCAAATCCAGGCGGCCATCGGAACGTTCGCGCGGCGCGTCGTCGCGGTGGATGCCTTGCGACACTTCGACCAGCTGGGCGTCGCGCCCCGGCTGCGGCGGCAGCACCCGCGCCACCGTGATGCGCTCGGCCTTGCCGCTGGCGAGCATGGCGCGCACGGCCACGCTATCGATGCCGTAGTGCACGCCCTTGCACCACAAGTCAGCCACCAGCTCGTCAAATTCGCGGCGCGCCGGCGCCTGGCCATCCGCGTCGGCAGGCAAGGTTTCAAAATAAAACTCGGCGCTGTCGCCACGGATCTTGACCTGTTTATACAGGGCGCGGCGCGGGGGCGGGAACGGCGCCACGCGCACGGCGATGCGCAGCAAGGCATCGCCCTTGGGCGCGGCGCGGGGTGCGGGCGCATGGAACAGGGTCAGCAGGAACAAACCGTAATCGAGGCCCGCCAGCAACTGCCCCGACTGGAACAGCTGGTCGACGGCGGCGCGCAGCTGCGCCGGCGCCAGCGACAGGTCCAGGAACACGCCCTCGTCGCGCTGGACCAGGCCGTGCGGCAAGCCGCCTGCGGGGACCGCATCCGGAACGGGTGTGTCGTCGTCGCTCACGCCTTGCCTCCCCCAGCAGCCATTTCAAAGAATTGCCTCCGTGCACTAGAACAATATCACGGGGCGGGGCCGTGTGCCTGACTGAGCAACAATGCGGGCGGCCAGATGCAAACAGGGCCATGTCTTGCGAGATGGCCCTGTCGGAGGGGGGATGGCTGCCTAGCGGCGCGGCGGGTTGGAATAGATATCCTGGCCCACTTCGTTGATCTGGCGGCGCAGGTCGCGCCGCTCGTCGGGCGTCATGCGGCCCGTGCGGCGCGAGGCGTCGGCGCCTTCGTTGGCGCGGCGCTGCTCTTCGGCGCGCGTGTCGAAACTGCGTGCGTCACGCTGTTCGCGCAGTCGCGTATCATTGCTGCTGGTGCGCTGTACCTGTTCATACCGCTGAGCCTGCATTTGCTGCTGGTCGTCACGGCGTGGCGGCGGCTGGTTTTGCGCTGACGCCAGGCTGGCGGCAAACACGGAGCAAACGGCAAATGCGGACAGCACAGTTGTACGTGCGGCAATAGCTGCGCTGGGAGCGGCGTGAATTTTTTTAGTAAAGATATTCATTGAGTTCCTCTTCCGCGATGCCGTATAAACTTAAAGCTGATTTCCACTGTGGCCCCAGTGTATGATGCTTTACACGGTGCAGTAAGAGTAATTGGGTAAAGTTTGTAACACTTTGTAATGGGTCGCCACAGCCCCTTGCCGACACCGCGCGAGGCGTTACTATAGCAACTAATATAAGATAACACGACACCCTAAATGACCACAACCTCCACTTCCGGCAGCAACACACCAACGCAATCGATCCACGGCCACCAGGCAAAAATCATGGTGGTCGATGACGATGTGCGCCTGCGCGACCTGCTGCGCCGCTACCTGACCGAACAGGGTTTCAATGTCTTCACGGCAGAGAGCGCGACGGCCATGAACAAGCTGTGGCTGCGCGAACGCTACGACCTGCTGGTGCTCGACCTGATGCTGCCGGGCGAAGACGGCCTGTCGATCTGCCGCCGCCTGCGCGGCGCGGGCGACCAGACGCCGATCATCATGCTGACGGCCAAGGGCGAAGACGTGGACCGCATCGTGGGCCTGGAAATGGGTGCCGACGATTACCTGCCGAAACCGTTCAATCCGCGCGAGCTGGTGGCCCGCATCGGCGCCGTGCTGCGCCGCAAGGGTCCCGATGAAATCCCGGGCGCGCCGTCGGAAACGCCGCAAACCTTCGAATTCGGCGACTTCGTGCTGGACCTGGGCACGCGTACCCTGAAAAAGAATGGCGAGACGGTGCCCCTGACCACGGGCGAGTTTTCCGTGCTGAAAGTGTTTGCCCGCCATGCGCGCCAGCCCCTGTCGCGCGAAAAACTGATGGAACTGGCGCGCGGCCGCGAATACGAAGTGTTCGACCGCAGCCTGGACGTGCAAATCTCGCGCCTGCGCAAGCTGATCGAGCCAGATCCGTCGAGCCCGCTGTTCATCCAGACCGTGTGGGGCCTCGGCTACGTCTTCATCCCGGACGGACAGCCGCGCTGATCGCTGGCGAGGCATGATGAAGCTTTTTCCCGATATCAGCCTGGCGCGGCTGAAAAGCGGCTTGTTCTGGCGCACCTTTTTGCTGCTCGGCACCTTGACCACGGTCAGCATGATCGCGTGGTTCAGCATGATCTCCTTCATCCAGCGCGAGCCGCAGGCGCAGCAGATTTCCGCCCAGATCATTTCCGTCGTCACCATCACGCATGCGGCCTTGACGCACTCGGCGCCCGAACTGCGGCGCGAGCTGCTGTTCGACCTCGTCAGCAATGAAGGCATCCGCATCTTCTCGCTGGAAGAGGACGACCGCATCGAACCGCCGCCCGACAATTACCTGATGCCCGACATCGAGGCGCTGGTGAAGGCCAAGCTGGGCAAGGACACGCGCTTTTCCGCGCGCGTCAACGGCGTGGCCGGCTTCTGGGTCAGCTTCAAGATCGACGACGACGAGTACTGGCTGATGCTGGACCGCGAGCGTCTGCGCGGCCTGACGGGCTTCCAGTGGCTGGGCTGGGCCAGCCTCGTGTCCCTGCTGTCCCTGCTGGGCGCGGCCATCATTTCCAGCCTGATCAATCTGCCGCTGTCGCGCTTGACAGCGGCCGCGCGCGACATCGCCAAGGGCAAGCAGCCGGCGCCGCTGCCGGAAAAGGGGCCGATCGAAATCATCGAGGCGAACCGCAGCTTCAACCAGATGGTCGATGACCTGAAACAGGTGGAATCGGACCGCGCCGTGATCCTGGCCGGCATTTCGCACGACTTGCGCACGCCGCTGGCGCGCATGCAGCTGGAAGTGGAAATGGCGAACCTGTCGGACGAGGCGCGCGAAGGCATCCAGTCCGATATCGGGCAAATGGACGCCATCATCGGCCAGTTCCTCGACTATGCCAGGCCGACGGAGGCGTCGAGCTTTACCGACGTCGACCTCAGTGGTTTGCTCAACGACATGACGCGCGAAGCGATGCGCCTGCCGGACGTGAAGATCAACGCCAGCATCGCCGACGGCGCGCATGCGATGGGCAATCCCACGGACCTGCGCCGCGTGCTGAACAACCTGATCGAGAATGCGCGCCGCTATGGCAAGACGCCGGACAGCGACGTGACGGAAATCGATATCGCCTGCCAGGTGCGCACCAGCCACGGCGCGAAAAAGGTGATCATCGAGGTGCAGGACCATGGCACGGGCGTGCCGGCGGAAAAGATCGAGAAGCTGATGAAGCCGTTTACCCGCCTCGACACGGCGCGCGGGCAGGCAAATGGCGCAGGCTTAGGTCTGGCCATCGTCGACCGCGTACTGCTGCGCCATGGCGCCGAATTGCAAGTGCGCAACCGCGAAGGCGGCGGCCTCGCGTTTCAGATCAGCTTGCCAGCGGCGTAAACGGACGGGAACGGTACAGCTGTGCCGTTCCCTGCCGCTCAGGCGGACGCCTGTTCCTGCGCCAGCAATTTATTCATCAACAATTCCGTCGCCCCATAGCCGTACAGGGAATCGCTTTCCATGCCCGGCGTATCGAAGGGAATCGATTCCTCGCGGTTCAGCTTGGCAGGGTCGGCATCCGCATAGCTGGCGCGCCAGGCGCGCTGCAAGGATTCATTGCGGCGGATAAAGGCCGGCATGGGCCAGGCATCGCGCTCCCAGTGGCGGCTGTCGCCCAGCAGGGGCCAGCGCTCGTTGAGCAGGGCCATGTCGCCCGTGCGCAGGCGGCGCACGGCCTGTTCCGGACGCAAGCCTTCCAGCTCTTCCAGCGTGGGCAAGCTGTCGCGCTTCGGCCCGAACATATACGCCAGCATGATGCGCCCGGCAGGCGCCCTGCGCGCCACCACGCCGACGGCATAGCCGCCGCCCGGCAAGGGCACGGCAAACCAGCTGCCTTCTCGGTATGGTAATGATCTCATTTCTTGAAGCCCCCTGAAATACACCGGACAGCCGCTGCTATCCGACGTTAAATTTAATTAGGGGCACAGTCTACGCGAAGCGATGCGAAAGTGGCGCATGGTACGCCACAGCAACAAACCAATAGTTACAATATTTTCTCGTCATAGTGATACTGGGCAACAATCGGCCCCGCCTTGAACAGCGCTTCCTTCATGGCTGTGTCCAGGCGCGCGTCGCGGCGGCGCATCCATTCGAGCAGCATGGCCGCTTCCTTGCGGCTGGTGTCGCCCGCATGCGCGAGCACGCGGCGCAGTTCCGGGTCCGTGCACGCCTCGAAACGCTGGCTGTTCAAGTCCAGCGCCTGCAGCGCGGCGATGGTGGCGCCGATGGCGCGGTGCATGTCGAGCGCGGTGGCCGGCAAGCCGGATTCTTCCAGTGGGACGGTGGTCATGCGCATTCCTTTTCGCGTGGTGGTGACATCGGCTGCATTCTCCACCGCGCGGACGAAAAGCTCAAGCGTCCACGGCACGTTTCCACCCATTCGGCCATAATCATGGCTCAGCAACAGCCTAAACCTCAACGGCAGGAGCCCCATGTTCAATTTCGACTTTTACAATCCGACGCAAATCCTTTTCGGCCAGGGCCAGATCGCCGCCATCACGGCGCTGATCCCGCCCCAGGCCAGAGTGCTCATGACGTATGGCGGCGGCAGCATCAAGCAGAACGGCGTCTACGATGAAGTCAAGGCGGCGCTGGCCGGCCATACGGTGCTGGAATTTGCCGGCATCGAACCCAATCCCAGCTATGAAACCCTGATGCAGGCCGTGGCCATGGTGAAAAGCGAGCGCATCGATTTCCTGCTGGCCGTCGGCGGCGGTTCCGTGGTCGATGGCACCAAGTTCATCGCTGCGGCCGCCCTGCACGAAGGCGTGGCGTGGGACATCCTGGCGAAAGGGGGCAAGATCGTCGAAGCCGCCCTGCCCTTCGGCACGGTCCTGACCTTGCCGGCCACGGGTTCCGAAATGAATGGCTCGGCCGTGATCACGCGCAAGGCCACGCAAGAAAAGCGCTCGTTCATGAGCCGCAAGGTCTATCCTAAATTCTCCGTGCTGGACCCGTCGAAGACGTTCACCTTGCCGCTGCGCCAGGTGGGCAATGGCGTCGTCGATGCGTTCGCGCATGTGATGGAACAGTATTTGACCTACCCAGTGAACGCGTCCGTGCAAGACCGCTTCGCCGAAGGCATTTTATTGACCCTGATCGAGGAAGGCCCGAAAGCCCTGTCGCACCCGGACGACTACGACGTGCGCGCCAACGTGATGTGGAGCGCCACCCTGGCCTTGAACGGCCTGATCGGCGTGGGCGTGCCGCAGGACTGGTCCACGCACGCCATCGGCCACGAATTGACGGCCTTGTACGAGCTCGACCATGCGCAAACCCTGGCCATCATCCTGCCCAGCATGTTGCGCGTGCGCAAACAAGCCAAGCGCGCCAAGCTGCTGCAATACGCGGCCCGCGTGTGGGGCCTGGACGGCGGCGACGAGGATGGCCGCATCGAGGCCGCCATCGCGCGCACGGAATTCTTCTTCCGCCACATGGGCGTCAAGACGCGCCTGGCCGACTACGGCCTGAATCACGCCAGCGTGGACGCCGTCGTGTCCGCCCTGGAAGCGCACGGCATGACGGCCCTGGGCGAACAGCGCGAAGTGACGCCCGCCATCAGCCGCAAGGTGCTGGAACTCAGTCTGTAGCTCAGTTTACAAATTCCAGCCACACTGTTGTAAAACGGTCAGCCGGGTGGGACAGCTGGCCGTGGTTCATGCTAAGCTGTCATTTCGCTAGGGGTCCTGGAGCAGTCATCCGGGTGAGAGATACCCTTCGTACCTGATCTGGATAATGCCAGCGAAGGAAAGCGCAAAGTACCTCCCTCCTTTGATAGCTCCTGCGTTGGCGCCAGCCGAACAAGCAGCCTGCCGTGCTCTTTACAGAGACGGCTTGAACCACGAGCAATCTATGTCCACACCGAATTTATCCGTTTCTGTATTGACCCTGGCCATCCTGCACGCGTTTGCCGCGCCCGCCCTGGCTTCCGACGCAGCCGACCCGCAGGCGCAAAGCATGGCCGAAGTCGTCGTCACGGCCAGCAAGGCGCCGGCCGCCAAGCGCGCCTCCGTGGGCGGCTTCAGTGACGCGCCGCTGCTGCAGACGCCGGCATCCGTCACCGTCATTTCGCAAAAAGACATGCAGGACTTGCAGATCCGCAACCTCAGCGATGCCGTCAAGCTCGACACCAGCATCAACGACGCCTACAACGCCGTCGGCTATGCGGAACAGTTTTCCATCCGCGGCTTCAAGCTCGATAACAATTCCAGCTACCGCAAGGATGGCGTGGCCATTCCTGGCGACACGCAAATCCCGCTGGAAAACAAGGAACGCATCGAAGTGCTGAAGGGCCTGGCCGGCTTGCAGGCAGGCGTGGCCGCGCCGGGCGGCGTGATCGACTTCATCGTCAAGCGCCCTACCGCCGCCCCGCTGCGCACGGTCACCGTGGAAACGCGCGAGCGCGGCACCGTGTACGGCGCCATCGACCTGGGCGGCCGCCTGGAAGACACGCGCTTCGGTTACCGCGTCAACGTGGCGGCCGAGCGCCTGCGCTCCTACATCAAGGGCGCGGACGGCAACCGCAAGTTCATTTCCGGCGCCTTCGACTGGCAGATTTCCCCGCAAGCGCTGCTGCAAATCGATGCCGACTACCAGGACAAGGCGCAGGCGACGGCGCCCGGCTTCCAGCTGCTGAACAATAAAACCTTGCCAACCGGCATCAGCGCCGACGCCATGCTCAACCTGCAGCCGTGGACGCGTCCCGTGGAAACCGTCACCAGCAATCTCGGTCTGCGCTTCCAGTACGCGTTCAGCGACGACTGGCACGCCACCCTGTCGGCCAACCAGCACTCGTTCAAGCGCGACGACTACACGGCCTTCCCTTACGGCTGCAGCGCGCAAGACCTGTACCCAGGCTTCTGCGGCAATGGCGACTTCGACGTGTATGACTACCGCAGCCTGGGCGAGACGAAAAAACCGCTGAGCGCGCAAGCCATGATCCAGGGCAAGTTCGCCACCGGCTCCCTGCACCATGAATTCACGGCCGGCGTCTCGACCTTCCGCCGCAAGGACCGCGCCGGCCTGTACGTGTACGACTGGGCCGGCGTGAGCAACATCTACCGCCCGCAGATCGTCGACATGTCGACGGGCGTGCAAGGCCCCGTGCGCCTGGTGCGCAAGGACACGGAAAACTCCGTCTTCGTGCAGGACATCGTCAGCCTGGCGCCGGACTGGAAACTGCATGGCGGCTTGCGCCATATCAATGTCGACGGCTACCAGTATGTACTCAAGGCCGACACGGAAATCCGCGCCAAGCACGATTTCCTGCTGCCCAACGTCTCGCTCGTCTACACCCCGCTCGACAATCTGTCCGTGTACGCGGCCTATTCGCAAGGCATGGAACATGGCGGCACGGCCGACCGCAAGGCGCTCAATGCGAACGTGGAATTGTCGCCCAGCCGCTCGAAGCAGATCGAACTGGGCGTGAAGATGGATGTGACGCCGGACTTCATGCTGGCGGCCAGCCTGTTCCAGATCCGCAAGGGCCTGGAATTCAACCAGTACGTCGACAGCACCGCCTATAACTTCGTGCGCGAAGGCCAGGCCCAGCACCGGGGGCTGGAATTGTCGGCCCAGGGCAAGGCATCGTCCAGCCTGAGCCTGGGCGCGTCCGTGACGGCCCTGAACAGCCAGCAGTCAGGCACGGGCAATGCCGACCTCGACGGCAAGCGCGTGCCCAACGTGCCGGCCTTCAAGGCGGCCGTGCATGCGGATTACGCCGTGCAACAGGTGGCGGGCTTGAGCGTGAATGGCAGCTGGGAATATGCGGGCAAGAAAGCGTTTGAGTACAGCAACACGACCTTCGTGCCGTCGTACAACGTGTTCAACCTGGGCGCCGCGTACGCCACGCGCATCGCCGGCACGCGCGCCGTGCTGCGCGCCACCGTCAACAACGTGGCCGACAAGTTCTACTGGCGCGACGTGACGCCGGAATCGGATGGCTATCTGTATCCGGGCGCCAGCCGGACTTTCAAAGTCTCGGCGCAGTTTGACTTTTAGTTGAGGGAAATGGCAGGCGCCGCAGCGAGCGCCTGCTGCAGCAAAGGCGCCGCCTGTTCCAGGCGCGCCTCCAGGCTGTCGCGCAGCACGTGGTAGACGATGCCGCGCGCGTCGAGCTCATCGAGCAGGTAGCGGTAGATCAATTGGCGCACGGCTTCCGACTCGCGCTGCAAGCCATCGGCCACCCACGGGCTGTCGGGCGCCGTGACCAGGGTCAGATCGTACTGCGTGGCATCGGCCAGCGCCGCCAGTTGCGCATCGGCGCCGTGAAAATAATGGCGGCTGTACACCACCGTCATCAAGGGCGTCGTGTCGCAAAACAGGAAGTGGCGGGCTTGGGAGGCAGCGGCCGCTTCGCGTTCGACTTGCGTACGCGCAATACCATACTGATCCGCCGCGACGGGCACCCTGCCTTGCGTTTCCACAAACTCGCGTAAATACTCGGGCACCCACACCGTGCCATGGCGCTCGGCCAGGGCCGCCGCCAGGGTCGACTTGCCCGACGATTCCGCGCCCAGGATGGCCACGCGCACGCAACGCTCCATCACTTGAGGACCATCGCGCTCGGCGCGGCCGGGGCCGACTTTCTCCACGCCAGCAAGCCGATGACGGCCATCACGACGAAGAACGCGTACAGCACGGCCGTCAGGGTCAGGCCCTTGTGCACATACAGCCACACGTACAGCACGTCGACGATGATCCAGGCGATCCAGTTTTCCAGTTTCTTGCGCGACAGCAGGAATTGTCCCACCAGGCTGCCTGCGGTGAGGAAACCATCCGCATGGGGCACGTCCGTGTCCGTCGTCGTCAGCAGCCAGGCGATGAGCAGGAAGCCCACCAGCCAGCCGACGGCGCATGCCAGCCAGCCGCGGCCGTCGAGGCGCGTCACGGGCAGGGTCTTGCCGCCGCTGGCCGGATGCAGCCACTGGTACCAGCCCCAGAACGAGACGCTGATGAACAGCAGTTGCAAGGCCATGTCGCCATACAGGCGCGATTCGAAAAACACGAAACCGTAGGCGGCCGAGGAAATGATGGCGAACAGCCACGCCCAGTGATTCTGGCGGATGTTCAGCGCAACGGTTGTCAATGCCAGGACAAAGGAAATCAGTTCAAGCGGCGTGGTGGCAAAACCCAGCAGGAGAAGCGTATCGTTCATGGGAATCGTGATGAGGCTGGTGGTGCAGTATGCAATACCAGCCATGAATAAGCAAGATTGCCCGCACCGCCAGCCCCCTCCCCCGCTCAGGCAAAGCCGCCCTTGACGGCGCGCGCCAGCGAACGCTGCACGATCAGCTTGTGGAAAGGCCGGATCACCAGGATGTAGGCGCGTCCCACCCGATTATGGCAATGCACGACGCTGGACATGGTCACGCTGCCATGCCGCCCCGCGTCGCGGTTGCGCAGCACCGACAAACGGAAGTCCAGGTGGCTGTCATCCTCGCCCACGATGATTTCATCGTCGCTGACGGCAAAGATGCGGAAGATGCCGATGCGCTTGCCAGGCCTGGCTTCCATCTGCCTGGCCGTCCGGATGCCGAAGCGCGCCACGATGGCGTCGCGCACCACCATCAGCTTGCGCGCCCAGCCCGGCTGGCTGCCCAGCAGCACGCGCGCCAGGCTTTCCATGTCCATCTGGCGCGCCTGCGCAGTCGGCAACTCGACGGCATACGCGTCGGCCAGGTGGCTGCCCGGGTACAAGGGGGCGATGCTGGCGCCCGGCGGCAAGGCCACGGCGCGTACCGCATTGTTCATCTCTTGCATGTGCTCTCCATGTGTTCAGTGATAACATGGCCATCATACACGACAATGTGAACAGCGATAACATAACATGAGCACGAACAGCAATTATCACCATGGCAACCTGCGCGACACCCTGGTCGCCGCCACCATCGCGCAACTGGCGCAGCAAAGCGACGCCGCCCTTTCCCTGCGCGAACTGGCGCGCACGGTGGGCGTGTCGATCGCCGCCGTGTACCGCCACTTCCCCAGCAAGGAAGCCTTGCTGGCCGACGTGGCGGCGGCCGGCTTCGCCAGCCTGATCGCCAAATGGGAAGCCGAACTGCCGCCGCAGGGCAGCCTGCCTTCCGAACAGCGGTTTCAGCTGCTGGGCCAGCAATACATCGAATTCGCCCTGGCCGCGCCGGCCCACTACCGGCTGATGTTCGAACACCAGGACGTGCGCCAGTTCCCCGCCTTGCAGGACGCGGCGCAGGCGTGCTTCCAGTACGTGCTGCAGACGGCCGGCGCGGCCGTGCGCGAAGCGGGCCTCGATGCGCGCTGGGACAAGGCCGCCGCCAGCGCCGGCTGGTCGCTGGGCCACGGCTACGTGATGCTGCTGCTGAGCGGCCGCCTGGCCATGGCGGACGGCGGCGACGAGCTGTCGCCGGCCATGGTGCCGCGCTTTTTTCAGTTGCCCGTGGAGGCGCTGCGGCAGCTGCCTTGCCAGGCGGGACAACCGCAATAAAGCCAAATTGACTCGCTTATCGGCAAGTGCCACCTTCAGGAACTGATGATTCATGCATGACATATCGATAGACACGCTCTCCGTGATTGCCAGGCAATGCCTTGCGCTCACGTGCCTGCAACGCTTTTGCCGGCAGCATGCCCTGCACCACCCGGCGCTGTCCGCGTTCGCCGGCCACGCGTGGAAGGTGGCGCAGCTCGCGCCGGGGGATTTTGCCGCCTGGGAGCGCGGCTTTGCTGGCCTGGCAGTGACGGGCATGGGCGATCCCTGGCCGGACGACCTGCGCATGGCGCTGCCCGGGCACCTGCTCGGTGCGCTGGAGCAACTTGTCGGGCATGTGCTGGAAACGAGCGCCTGTACCTGGCATGGCGATGACCTTGCGGCAAGCCGGCGCCAGCTGGAAGCCGTGCTTGATATCTGTGCCAGGCATGGCGTGGCGGCGCCGCCGCTTGCGCACTATGTGCAGCACGATGCGGCGCTGCGTGGCGGCTGGGGGCCGATGCTGACGGACGCGGAAGTCAGGCGCTGGCAAGCCCTGCTATAGCGCACGGCTTGCAATGGCGGCGGAGGCTCACGCCGGCAGGCCCTGGCGCACCTGGTCGAGCAGCCGCTCCTCTTCCTCCGTATCCGCGTCGATTTGCGTGACGACGGTCCAGAATCGCGGGCAGGTCTTGATCTGCTCGAACGCATGGCTCGTTTCAAGCCGCACCATGGTTTTCCTCAGGCTGTGCAGATAGCCCTCCTCGATGGCATCGAGCAACTCGTCATCGGCAGCGTCGATCAGTTCGAGCAGCGCGCCTTCGATCCTTGTATAGCCCTCCTCCCACAGCTGGCCGATTGCCGGCACGTCGACTTCGATGCACTCGTTCGACCAGTCCGGAGGATAGTAATCGCGCTCCCGGTTGGCGGGATCGGTGTCAAAGCTCAGCGAAAGGGAGGGGAACGATACGGCGTTGAAGGCAAAGGCGGAAAATGCCTGGTCCTTGAATGGGGACGCGCCCAGCAAGGCCAGCGACGCGCTAGCCAGCTTGAAGCAGGTTTCTTCGACGTCGTAGGCAGTTTCAAATGTCTGCCAATCAAGTGGTAAAGCGGGAGTCGGGGGCATGGCGGGCCTGTCGAAAAAATAAGGGTGGAAAGTGATCGGAATTATACGTGGCGCAGCCGATACGGCAGGCGCCGGCCGCGCGTACGGTGCGGCCGCAAAAAAGCCGCATCGGCCCTGCGGCGGATGCGGCTTTGCGCTAGCGCAAACTGAAGCTTATTTCTTGGCGGCTTTCACTGCCTTCGGATACTTGATCGTCATTTCCTGCAACAAGTTATCCGCGTGGTCCACTTCCTTCATCACCCACAGCATGTAGCGGATGTCGAGGTGGATGGCGCGCGTGATGGCCGTGTCGAAGTACCAGTCCTTGGTGATCGATTCATACGTCGAATCGAAGTTCAGGCCGATCAATTCGCCGCGCTTGTTCATCACGGCCGAGCCGGAATTGCCGCCCGTGGTGTCGGCGCTGGTGAGGAAGTTGACGGGCACCGTGCCCAGTGCCGGGTCGCGGAACTGGCCGTAGCGTTTTTGCTTGACGGCGTCAATCAAGCCTTGCGGCGCTTCGAACGGGGCCTTGCCCGTGACTTTCTCGACGATGCCTTCCACGGTCGTGAACGGCCCCTTGGTGATGCCGTCGCGCGGCGAGTACGGCGATACCGTGCCGTACGTGACGCGCAGGGTCGAGTTGGCGTCAGGATAGACCGGCTTGCCTTGCGATTTCTTCCAGGCAATCACGGCTTGCATGTATTGCGGAATCACGCGTTCCAGGTTGCCGTCGATTTCCTTGCGGCGCTCTTCCAGCGCCGCTTCGACGGGCTGCAGCTTGATGGCCAGCGCCATGAAGGCGTCGTCGGACTGGGCAACAGCGGCCTGGTCCTTTTCCAGCCAGGCCAGGCGCTTGGCCGTGTCAGCCAGTTGCGTCTGCTGGTACAGGGCCGCCACGGCGCCTGGCGCCGGCAGCAGCGCGTCCAGGCCTTGCGGATGGCTCTTCGCCGCCAGTTGCGCGTAGCGCTTCAGACCGGCTTCAAAACGCGCCTGGTCGACCTTGTTGACATACGACTGTTCCAGGCGGGCCAGGCGGGCCTTGATGAAGGCCAGGTCGCGCTGCTGGAAGCCCGATTCGCGCTCGGCGTCCGCTTTCTGGCGCTCCAGCGACAAACGGTAGATGGTGCGCGCGCTTTTCAGCAAGTCGCTGTTGGTGGCCACGCTCCAGGCGAACTCTTCTTCGCTCAAGGCCATGTCGCTGGCGATCGCCGCGTCCAGTTCGGCCAGCAGGGTCGGCGACACGTTCGGCTGTTTCGCGTACCAGGCGCGGAACTCGGCATCCTGCACGTCCTTGATGGCGGCGATGTCCTTGCGGGCGAAACCGTCGAGCAAGCCCTGGGTTTTCTTCAGCACGTTGTTGATGCTTTTCACCACGCTCGCATAGCGCACGGCAGCGGCCGGGTCGCCCTTCGTCGAGTCGGCCATCACGGCCAGGTCTGCTTGCAGTTCGGATACTTTCAGGGGGAAGGCCATATCGCGCGCGAAACGGATTTCCGCCGGCAGCTTGTAGCGGCTGGTGCGGCCGGGGTAGCCCGCCAGCAAGATGCCGTCACCGGCTTTCAAGCCTTCGGCCGACACCACCAGGAAATCCTTCGATTGGTACGGCACATTGTCGGGCGACGGGTCGGCCGGACGGCCATCCTTGCCCACGTAGGCGCGCAGGAACGAGTAATCGCCCGTGTGGCGCGGCCACTCGTAGTTGTCGGTATCGCCGCCGAAGTTGCCGATCTTGTCCGATGGCGCGTACACGAGGCGCACGTCGCGTATCATCATCTGGCGGATGCGGTAGTACTCGAGGCCGCGGTGGAAGGCGGGCACGGAGCAGCGGTACATCTTGTCCGTTTCGCATTCGGCGATCAGGTCCTTGACGCGCTTTTCCACGGCTTCGTGGCGCGCGCGGCCGCTCATGTCGGCCGTCAAGCCCTTCAGCACGCGGTCGCTGACGTTTTCCACCTTGTCCGTCACATACACGAGGCTGTTCGGACCGCCCGGCAGCTCTGCGGCGCGCGTCTTGGCCAGGAAGCCGTCGGTGATGTAATTGTGCTCCGGCGTGGAATTGCGCTGCACGGCGCCATACGCGCAATGGTGGTTCGTCACCACCAGGCCGGCGTCGGAAACGAAGGCGGCCGAGCAACCGCCCAGCGACACGATGGCGCTCATCGGGTGCTTGCTCAGGTCGGCCAGTTTTTCTGCAGGAATGTCGATGCCGACCCGTTTCAGTTCGGCTTTCAGCTGCGGCAATTGGTGTGGTTGCCACTGCCCTTCGTCAGCGTGTGCGCCGGCGAACGCGCCCAGCAAGGCGACTGGTAATACGATTGTCTTGAACAAGATTTGCTCCTCCATAAAAAGCAGGCGAAAGTATAGCCTGTCCAGGCGGCCTGAGTCGGCAAAAATTATCCCATTGCAATTTCTGTATCAGGCAGCCGGCCGTCCCGTCCCCTGCAAGGGGATCTGCAGGGCCAGCCGGCAACCGGCGCCCGAGGCCGGCACACCGACCTCGAACTGCCCGCCCAGCGCCGTCACCCGCTCGGCGATGCCGATCAGGCCAAAGCACTGCTTCTTGCGCTGCTGCTGCGGCGTGATGCCGATGCCGTTGTCGCTGATGGCCACGTACACGGCGCAGGCATCCGAACTGAGCTCGATTTCGACCTGGCTGGCCTGGGCATGGCGCATGACGTTGCTGAGCGCTTCCTGCACGATGCGGAACAGCACGATCTCGACCTGGCTGCCGATGGCGGAAAACAATGCCTCGTCGCGTATCAGCAGCTGGCAAGCGACGCCGCTGCGCTTGCGGAAGTCGCCCACCTGCCATTCGATGGCAGCTTGCAAGCCCAGGTCCAGCGCCATCGGGCGCAGCTCGTTCATGATGCCGCGCACGCTCTTGATGGTGGTGTCGACGTTGCTGAGCACGGCGCCGACCCGGCGGTGCAGGCGCGGATGGGACCCTTCCGTGCGCGCGCTGAGCATGGAAATATCGATGCGCAGCGCCAGCAGGTTTTGCCCCAGTTCATCGTGGATATCGCGCGAAATGCGCTTGCGCTCATCTTCCTTGGCCGTTTCCAGGTGCAGCGCCAGCTGGCGCAGCTGCGCATGCGACTGGCGCAGGGCGCCATCCATCAGCTTGCGTTCGGTGATGTCCGTGTGCGCCACCACCACGCGCAGCGGCCCTTCACCGAGGAAACGGCTGATCCTGGCCTGCGACCAGCGGGGACCCGAGCGCGTGGCAAACTCATACTCGAGCGCAAACGTGTCCGCGTTGCCGGCGATGACGGAGCGGATGCCGGCGGCCAGCTCGCGCCCGGCGCTGCGCTGCCAGCGCGGGTCCGTGTCGCAAAATTCCAGGTAGTGCAGCGGCTGCGGCGTTTGCCCGACGAAGGCCAGGCAAGCCTGGTTGGCATGCACGACGCGGCCCGACCGGTCCAGCACCAGCACCCGGTCCGTCAGGGAATCGATGGTGGCGTGAAAGAAGCGCTCGGCATCGCGCAAGGCTTCCTGCGCCCGCTCGCGCTGGTGTACTTCCAGCTGCAGGTGCTGGTTGGCCCGCAGCAATTCGGCCGTGCGGTCGACCACCCGCTGGTCCAGCTCGCGGTGCAGTTCGCGCAAGTCCGCCTCGGCCAGCTTGCGCTCGGTAATATCGGAAAACACGCCGACAAAGTGGCTGATCGCGCCATCCGGGCTGCGCATCGGCGTGATCGACAGCGATTCGACGAAGCGCTCGCCATTCTTGCGCCGGTTCACCAGTTCGCCATACCAGCTGCCATCCTGGTGCAGGCTGCGCCACATGGCTTCATAAAAATGCGGCAGATGCGTGCCGCCGCCGAGGAAGGACGGATCGCGGCCGATGGCTTCCTCCGCCTGGTAACCGGTGATGGTGGTGAACGCGGGGTTGACGGAAATAATGCGGTTGGCGCTGTCCGTCACCAGCACGCCTTCGCGTATGCTGTCGAGTATCACGAAGGCGCGCCGCAAGGCCGATTCGCGCGCGTGCTCGTCGCCCAGGTCCGTCACCAGCATGCGCGCCGTGGCGCTGTCCGCATCGTAATTGGCTTCGATGCGCACCATGCCGCACATGCCGCCCGCTTCGCCTTCGAACAGCGGCGCTTCGAGCACCTGGCGCGCGCCGCCGGTGAAGACGGCGTCGAGGAAGCGCCGGAAACCGCCCTGCGCCTGGGGCGCGACGAATTGCTCGAAACGCCGTCCCAGCAGCCGGTTCTTGTCGCGTTGCAACAAGCCGCAAGCCGCCACGTTGACACGCGTGATCACGCCTTCGCGCGCCAGCGAAAAGTAACTGACGGGCGCCTGTTCATACAGCTGCGCATAACGGTCGCGGCTGCTTTCAAATTCATTTTTCAGCTGTTCCAGCTCGGCCAGGGCCGCGCTCTGCATTTCCAGCTCGATCTGGCTGACCTGCAACTCATGCAACTGACGCATCACGTCTTCATTCGACTGCGGCGCGGGCTGGCGCTGCTCCGCGGCCAATTGCTCCGCCTGCTCTCTCAGGCGGGCCGGCGCGCTGCCGTCGAATGGTTCGCTCATGACGCGTGCTCGCCGCTACTGCCGCCGGCCACGGCGCCGGACTGGATCTGGCGCAGCTGGGCTTCCAGCAGTTTCGACTCTGTAATGTTGATGAAGGTCACCACCACGCCATCGATCACATTTTCAATCGTGCGGTACGGCATGATGCGCACGTTGTACCAGCGCCCCGTCTTGGTTTCCACTTGCCGCTCGCAAAACACCAGGCTGCGGATCACTTCCAGCGCATCGTCTTCCAGGCCCGGATAATCGAGGTCGTTGACGATGTCGCTGAGCGGGCGGCGCAAGTCCGTCTGGATCAGCTTATAGATTTGCGTGGCCGGCGCCGTGAAGCGGCGGATGCGCAGGTCGCTGTCGAGGAAAATGGTGGCGATATCGGTACTATTGAGCAGATTCTTCATGTCGCTATTGACCAGCGACAAATCATCGACCTTCGATTGCAGCTCGGCATTGACCGTGTACAACTCTTCGTTGAGCGACTGCATCTCTTCCTTCGACGTGGTCAGCTCTTCGTTCGTCGATTGCAGCTCTTCATTGGTCGACTGCAGTTCCTCGTTGGCCGATTTGAGTTCCTCGCGCGACGTCTGCATCTCGTCGCGCACGGCCTGGATTTCATTGCGCGCCTGCGCCAGTTGCTGTTCCAGTTCCAGCACCTTGGGGTTCGGCGAGCGGCCGCGGCGCGCCTCGGCCACCAGCGGCGCGCTGGCAAACGTGACGAACACCATGCCGCGCAAGGATTCAGGCTGGCTCAGCGCTTCCGCGCTCAGGTCGACGCCCAGCGACTGTCCCAGGTGGTCCTTGACCACCAGCCCCTTCAGGCGCACCACCCTCTCGCTCTGCAAGGCTTCCTTGATGAGGCCAGCCAGCTCGTAGCGCAAGCCTTCGCGCGCCATGGCGTGGATATTCCAGTTGGCCTTGCCGGCTGCCGGTTCGAGGAAGGCGCCCGTGCGGCCGTTGATGTACAGGATGTCGCCATCCTGGTTCAGCAGCGCGGCGGCAGGCGAATATTTCTGGAGCAATAATTGCTCGACATGGGATTGAATCTTTCCAGTCATGCTGACTTCTCTCGTGTCGCTAGGTGTAGGGGGGGATGCCAACGATACCTTGGTGGGGAAATACGTGGGCAGGCGCTGACGCGCCAGGTTGTCGAGGCGGCGATACAGCCGGGTCGACGTGGTCAGCGGTGAAAACAGGTCGGAAAAATGGCCGGGCGTATCGGCGCTGCCCAGCAGCAAAATCCCGTCGCGGTTCAAGGCGTAATGAAACAGGGGTATCAAACGCTGCTGCAACTTGGCATTGAGGTAGATCAGCAGATTGCGGCAGCACAGGATGTCGAGCTTGGTGAACGGCGGGTCGGAAATGATGTTTTGCTGGGCAAAGATGATCGTGTTGCGTATCTCTTTCTTCACGTGATAATCGTTCTTGTCGCGCAAGAAGAAACGCCCGAGGCGTTCGGCCGACACGTCGCTGCTGATGCTGTGCGGAAAGCGTCCCTGGCGCGCGCGGTCGATGGCGTCGGCCGACAGGTCGGTGGCAAAGATCTGCAGGCTGTACTTCGACGGCGGATTGATGCTGGCCACCACTTCATGGAACACCATGGCCAGCGAATACGCTTCCTCGCCCGTGGAACAGGCGGGCACCCAGGCCTTGAACGCGCGTCCGTCCGGATGGGCCGCCAGCAATTGCGGCAAGGCGACCATCTTCAGGTATTCCCACACTTTCGGGTCGCGGAAGAAACTCGTCACGCCGATCAGCAATTCCTTGAACAGCAAGTCGATTTCGCCCGGATTGGCACGCAGATACGGCACGTATTCTTCCATCGACGTCATTTGATACAAGCTCATGCGCCGCTCGATGCGCCGCAGCACCGTGTTGATCTTGTAATCCGTAAAACTGTTGCCCGTGTGTTCGGACAGCAAGGCGACAATTTCCTGCAAGGAATTGCGCCCGTTCGGCTCATGGCCCGGCAGGCTGAGGAAGCTGCTGCGGAACAGATAGGTGATGATCTTCTCCGGCATCTTGTCGGGAAAGTCGACCAGGTCCACCACTTCCGCGGCAATCGCGCTTTGCGGCATCATGTCGAACTTGGCCGTGTCCGGATGCTGGGCCAGGGTCAGACCCCCTGCCTGCTTGATCGCCTGCAAGCCGCGCGTGCCGTCATTGCCCATGCCGGAAAAAATCACGCCCACGGCCAGTTCGCCCAACTCGCTTGCGAGGCTCTCGAAAAAGATATTGATAGGCAAGCGGTGCCCGCGCAGCTGCACCGGTTCGCTGAGCAAGAAACGCCCCTTGGACAAGCCCAGGTCGGCATTCGACGGTATCACATAGATATGGTTGGGCCGCAACTCCGCCTGGTGCGTGATTTCCGTGACGGGGATGCTGGTGGCGCGCTGCAGCAGTTCCGGCAGCATGGCCTTTTGCGTGGGATCAAGATGCTGGATCACCACATAGGCAATCCCGCTCTCCTGCGGCACGTTCGCCAGGAAGGCAACGATGGGATCGAGTCCGCCGGCGGATGCGCCGATGGCCACCACGGGGAAAACGATGGTGGCCACTTCAGGGACGGAAGCATTGCTGTGTTTACTGCGTGTCATCTTCTGCAAGAGTGCAGCCACGGCCAAAGCGTCAGGCTGGGAATTGATAATCTTGCATTCTAGCACTCAAGATGCGCGGCAAAACACGAATTTGGCGCAGGGCTTTTCCCTGCGCCAGGCTGCCCCCTAGCCGTCCCCTTTACTGCGCCTGCGGCACGTGCCAGCCGCCGCCCAGCGACTGGATCAGGGCCACAGCCGTCGTCTGACGGTCCGCCTGCGCCTGCACCAGCGAACGGCGCGCCGACAGGGCCGTCACTTGCGCCGTCACCACGTCCGTATAGCCGACCTGGCCCGCGTTGTAGCGGTTCAGCATCTGCTGCTCGACCTGGTCGGCGGCGGACGACGCCTGCTGGCGCAGGGCCAGCTGTTCGGCCAGCGCGCGCGTGGCCGACAACTGGTCTTCCACGGCGCCAAAGGCACTCAATACCGTCTGGCGGTAGCGCGCCACGGCCGCCTCGTGCCCCGCCTTGGCCGCATCCACGCTGGCCGTGGTGGCGCCCGCGTTGAACAGGGTTTGCGCGGCCGACACGCCCAGCGACCACAGGCTCGATGGGGCATTGAACAGGTCGCCCACCTTGCTGGCGCCGGAACCGTAGGAACCCGTCAGGTTCAGGCTCGGGTAATACGCGGAACGGGCGATGCCGATCTGCTCGTTGGCCACGGCCACCCGGCGCTCGGCGGCGGCGATGTCGGGACGGCGCTGCAGCAGGGTCGACGGCACGCCCAGCGGCACCTCGGGCACGGTCAGGGTCCACGGCGCCACGGCCAGGCTGAACTCCGACGGCGCGCGGCCCAAAAGTATCGCGATCGCATGTTCCAGCTGCGCGCGTGAACGCGTCTGGCTGGACAGGTCGATCTGCGCATTGGCCAGCTGCGTCTGCGCCTGCAGCAGGTCGGACTTGGCGGCGATGCCCGAATTGAAGCGGTTGCTGGTGATGTCAAGCACGCGCTTGTAGCCATCGATGGTGGCATTCAGCAGCGCGATCTGCGCATCGCTCTGGCGCAGCGAAAAGTAATTGGTGGCCAGTTCGCCCTGCGCCGACAGGCGGGCGGCGGCCAGGTCGGCCGCACTGGCACTGGCGCTGGCGTCCGCCCCCGTCACGCCGGCGCGCAGCTTGCCCCACACGTCCGGTTCCCACGACGCGCCGATGGCGGCCTTGAAGTTGTTGTTCGTCTGCTGCTCGCCCCCGCCGCCCGAGCGGGCGCCGCTGCCCGTCAGGTTCACGGTGGGGAACAGCGAGGCGCGCTGTTCGCGCACCAGCGCGCGCGCCTGCTCGTAGGAAGCGATGGCGGCGGCCACGTTCTGGTTCGAGATGTCGATGCCTTCGGCCAGCTGGTTCAATTGGGCGTCGCCGAACAGGGTCCACCACGGTCCCCGCTCCAGGGTGTCGGCCGGCACGGCGGGCTGCCAGCCGGCCGCCTCCTTGAACGTTTGCGGCGCGGCGGCCGTCGGCGTTTCATACGCGGGGCTGACGGCGCAGCCGGACAGCAGGAGGACGGCGGTGGCCACGCCCAGTGCCAGCAGGTGGCGTGCGGGGACGGTCGATACGATAGGTTTTACTTGCTTCATGATTGTGTGCTCGGGTTATCTGGCCCAGGAATGCGGCTCAATTGCTGCTCGTCGGCGCTGCGCGTGCGCAGCTTGTCGAGCAGGATGTAGACCACCGGGGTGGTCAGCAATGTGAGTAACTGGCTGGCAATCAGGCCGCCGATGATGGCGACCCCCAAGGGCTGGCGTAGCTCTGACCCCTCGCCGAAACCGATCGCCAGCGGCAAGGCGCCAAGCGCCGCCGCCAGGGTGGTCATCAGAATGGGGCGGAAACGCAGCAAACAAGCCTCGCGCACCGCTTCCACAGCTGTCAGCCCGCGCGAACGCTCGGCCTCCAGCGCGAAGTCGATGATCAATATAGCATTTTTCTTGACGATACCGATCAACAGGAACACGCCGATCAGGGCGATGATGGAAAACTCCATGCGGAACAGCAGCAGTGCCAGCACGGCGCCCACCCCCGCCGACGGCAAGGTCGACAGCACGGTGACGGGATGGATCAGGCTTTCGTACAGGATGCCCAGCACGATGTAGATCACCACGATGGCCGCCAGGATCAGCAGCGGCTGCTCCTTGTTGCTGTCCTGCGCGCTCTTCGCCGAACCCTGGAAGCTGCCGCGCACGTTCACCGGCATGCCGATTTCCGACTCCGCCTGGGCCACGGCAGCCTGGCCGTCGCTGAGCGGATAGCCGTCGGCCAGGTTGAACGACACAGTGGTGGCCAGTTCGCCGCCCTGGTGGTTGATCGACGTCGCCGTCGAGCTTTCCGCGAAGCTGCTGAACGACGACAGCGGCACCATCTTCGCCAGGGTGGTGCTCAAGGCCGAGCCGCTGGACGGGTCGCGCGCCGCCGTCGTATTGGACGTCGTCGCCGCCACGCTGGTGCTGGCCGCGGCGGTGCTGGCGGCCGTCGTGCCGGTGGCGGCGACGGCGGCCGCATTCGACGCGGGCACGTACACGGAGCGCAGCGCTTCCGGGCTTTGCGCGTAGCGGGGCGCCACTTCCATGATTACGTGATACTGGTTCAGCTCATCGTAGATGGTCGCCACCTGGCGCTGGCCGAAGCTGTTGTACAGCGCATTGTCGATATCCTTCACCTGTACGCCCAGCTGCGTGGCGCGGTCCTTGTCGATGGAAACAAACGTTTCCACGCCGTTTTCCGCCTGGTCCGTGTCCACGTCGATCAGGGCCGGCTGCAGCTTCATCTGGTCGGCCAGTTTCGCCGCCCATTTCTTCAAGTCCGCCTGGTTGTCGCTGATCAGGGTGTACTGGTACGTGGAATTGCTGGAACGCCCGCCCATGCGCAAATCCTGCACGGGGTTGAGGAACAGCGAAATGCCCGTCACCTTGGCCAGCTGCGGGCGCAGGCGGGCGATCACGGCTTGCCCCTTGTCCGTGCGCTGCGAGGCCGGCTTCAAATCGATGAACATGAAGCCGCCCCCTGCCCTGCCGCCGCCCGTGAACCCGACGACGGTGGCGACGGCCGGATCGTCCTTGATGATGTCGACCAGCTGGCGCAATTTGGCCTGCATGGCCTGGAACGAGATGCTCTGGTCGGCGCGCATGCCGCCGTTGATCTGGCCCGTGTCCTGCTGCGGGAAAAAGCCCTTGGGCGCGGCCGCGAACAGGTACACGTTCAGGCCGACGACGAACACGAGAATCGTCATCACGAGAGCGGCGCTCGACAGAGCCCAGTCCAGGCAGTGTTCATACACGTTCAGCATGCGCTCGAAACCCCGTTCGAACCAGCGCGCGACGACGCCTGGCGGCTTGTGGTGCTGCCCGCTTTTCAGCAGCCAGGCGCACATCATCGGCGTCGTGGTGAGCGAGATGACGAGCGAAATCATCACGGCGGCCGACAGGGTCACGGCGAATTCGCGGAACAGCCGCCCCACCTGGCCGCCCATGAACAGCAGCGGGATGAAGACGGCCACCAGCGACAGGCTGATCGACAGCACCGTAAAGCCCACTTCGCGCGCGCCCAGCAGGGCCGCCTTGAAACGGTCCATGCCCGCCTCGATGTGGCGCTGCGTATTTTCCAGCACCACGATGGCATCATCGACGACAAAGCCCGTGGCCACCGTGAGCGCCATCAAGGAAAGGTTATTTAGCGAAAAGCCCAGCATGTACATCACGCCGAAGGTGCCCAGCAAAGAGACGATGGTGGCCACGGCCGGGATGATGGTGGCGCGCACGCTGCGCAAAAAGGCGCTGACCACCAGCACGACGAGCACGATGGACAGGATCAGCGTGAACTCGATCTCGTGCAGGGACGAGCGGATGGAATTGGTGCTGTCGGACGCCACCTGCAGCTTGATGTCGCCGGGCAGCTGCGCCTGCAGTTGCGGCAGCAGCGCGCGCACGCCGTCCACCGTGGCGATGACGTTGGCGCCGGGCTGGCGCGTGATCAGCACGATGACGGCCGGGTCGCCATTGAACAGGCCCAGGGTATTGTTGTTTTCCACGCCGTCGACCACTTCGGCCACGTCGTCGAGGCGGATGGCGGCGCCGTCGCGCCAGGCCACCACCAGGCTGCGGTAATCGGCGGCGCTGCGCCCGCCCGACGCCGTCGCCGCGCCCGAATAGATCTGCAGGCTGCGCTCGTCGCCGGAAATCGCCCCTTTCGGGCGGTTGGCGTTGCTGGCCTGGATGGCCGCGCGCACGTCTTCCATCGACACGGCATAGTGATTGAGCTGGTACGGCAGCAATTCCACGCGCACGGCCGGCAGCGAGCCGCCGCCCAGTTCCACGTCGCCCACGCCCTTGACTTGCGCCACCTTCTGCTGCACCAGGTTCGACACGGCGTCGTAGATCTGACCCGGCGTGCGCGTTTTCGACGTCAGCGCCAGGATGATCACGGGCGCGTCGGACGGATTGGCCTTGCGGTAGGTGGGGTTGCTGCGCAGGGTGGCCGGCAAGTCCACGCGCGAGGCGGCAATGGCCGCCTGCACTTCGCGCGCGGCCGAATCGATCTTGCGGTTCAAGTCGAACTGCAAATTGATGCGCGCCGAGCCCGTGCCCGACGACGACGTCATCTCGTTGACGCCCGAGATCACGCCCAGGCGCCGTTCCAGCGGCGTGGCCACCGACGTGGCCATGGTCGCGGGGCTGGCGCCGGGCAGGCTGGCGCTGACGGAAATGGTCGGATAATCGACCTGCGGCAGCGGCGAGACGGGCAGCACGAAGAAGGCGCCGATCCCGGCCAGCGCGATGCCGATGGTCAGCAGCACGGTGGCGATGGGGCGCTTGACGAACGGTTCGGACAGGTTCACGCGGCGCTCCCCGCGTTATCGGCCGGCTTGTCCAGCTTCACCCCGGGCGCCTTGCGCGCGAAGCGCTGGCCCAGGCGGTCGAAGCCCAGGTAGATGACGGGCGTGGTAAACAGGGTCAGCACCTGGCTGACGATCAGGCCGCCGAAGATGGCCAGGCCCAGCGGACGGCGCAACTCGGCGCCCTCGCCCCAGCCCAGCATCAGCGGCACGGCCGCGAACAGGGCCGCCAGGGTCGTCATCAGGATGGGGCGGAAGCGCAGCAGCGCCGCCTGGTGGATGGCTTCCTGCGGGCTTTTCCCTTCATCGCGCTCGGCTTCGATGGCGAAGTCGATCATCATGATGGCGTTCTTCTTGACGATGCCGATCAGGAGGATGATGCCGATGATGCCGATCACGCCCAGGTCTTGCCCGGAAATCATCAGCGCCAGCAAGGCGCCCACGCCGGCCGACGGCAGGGTCGACAAAATCGTCAGCGGGTGGATGTAGCTTTCGTACAGCACGCCCAGCACGATGTACACGCAGACGACGGCGGCCAGAATGAGCCACAGCTGGTTCGACAGCGAGTTTTCATACGCGCCGGCCGCGCCGAGGAAGGTCAAGGTCACCGATGGCGGCAAGGCGATGTCTTTCGCCGCCTGGCGGATGGCGTCGACGGCGCTGCCCAGGGCCACGCCTTGCGTCGTATCAAAGCCGAGCGTCGTGGCCGGGTATTGCGCCACGTGCGTGATTTGCAGCGGCGCCTGTTTTTCGCTGACGCTGGCAAAGGCGGACAGCGGCGTCGACTTGCCGGAACCCGTGCGCACCTGCAGGTCCGACAGGTCGGATGGCGTCGTGACGATGCCCGGCTGCGCTTCGAGGATCACGCGGTACTGGTTGGTTTCCGTGAAAATCGTCGAAATGATGCGCTGGCCGAAGGCGTTGTACAGCGCGTCGTCGACGGTAGCCGTGGTGACGGACATGCGCGCGGCGCTGTCGCGGTCGATGGCGACCGTCACGGCGGCGCCCGTGGCGCCCGCATCCGTGACGACGTTGCGCAGCTGCGTTTTTTCGCGCATGCGCGCCGCCAGCTTGCCGGCCCACTCGGTGACGGTGGCCGTGTCGGCCCCTTCGAGCGAGACGCGGTACTGCGTCGGCCCCGATTCCGCATCGATGGTCAGATCCTGCGTCGGCTGCAGATACAGGGTCACGCCGGCCACCTTGGCCACGCGGTCGCGCAGGCGCTCCATGATCTCGTCCTGGCTGCCGCTGCGCGGACGCTTGAGATTGATCAGCATGCTACCCGTATGCAGCATGGTATTGTTGGCCGCATCGACGCCCACGAGGGAACTCAAGGTATCGACAGCGGGGTCTTCCAGCAGCGCGCTGGCGGCAGCCTGCTGCAAGGTGGCCATGCGCTCGTACGAGACGGCTTGCGAGGTTTCGATGCGCGCCTGCAGCTGGCCCGTATCCTGCGTGGGGAACAGGCCTTTCGGAATCGTGATGTACAGGATGACGGTCAGCAGCAAGGTGGCCAGGGCCACGAGCAAGGTCAGGCCCTGGCGTTTCAAGACCCACACGAGCGCATGGTCGTACTGCACGATCACCTTGTCGAGGAACGCCTGGATGCGCTGGCCCGTGGCGCTGATCTTTTCATCGGCGTGGCTCTTCAGCCAGCGCGCCGACATCATCGGCACCAGGGTGAGCGAGACCACGGCGGAAATCAGGATCGTGATGGCCAGGGTCATGGCGAATTCGCGGAACAGCCGGCCCACCACGTCGCCCATGAACAGCAGGGGAATGAGCACGGCGATCAGGGAGACAGTCAGCGAGATGATGGTAAAGCCGATCTGCGACGCGCCCTTCAGGGCGGCGGCCATCGGCGTTTCGCCCTCCTCGATGTAGCGGGCGATGTTTTCGATCATGACGATGGCGTCATCGACGACGAAGCCCGTGGCAATCGTCAGCGCCATCAGCGACAGGTTGTTCAGGCTGTAGCCGAGCAGATACATGACGCCGCAGGCGCCGATCAGCGAAATCGGCACGGACAGGCTGGCGATCACGGTGGCGCGCATGCTGTGCAGGAAGGCGAAGATCACCAGCACCACCAGCAGCACGGACAGCAGCAATTCCATTTCCACGTGTTCGACGGAGGCGCGGATGCCCGTCGTGCGGTCGCTCAGCACGTCGAGCTTCATGGCCGCCGGCAGGCTGGCCTGCAGGTCGGGCAGCAGGGCCTTGATGGCGTCGACCGTCTTGATGACGTTGGCGCCGGGCTGGCGCTGCACGTTCAGAATGATGGCCGGCTGCTTGCCGGACCAGGCGCCCAGGCGCGTGTTTTCCGCGCTGTCGACTACATTGGCCACGTCGGACAGGCGCACGGGCGCGCCGTTCTTATAGGTGATGATCAGGCGCTTGTAGTCTTCCGCCGTGACGAGTTGATCGTTCGCGTTGATGGTGAACGAGCGCGTGGGGCCGTCGAAACTGCCCTTGGCGCTGTTGACGTTGGCCGCCGCGATGGCCGTGCGCAGGCTGTCGAGGCCCAGGCCGTAAGAGGCCAGCAATTTGGTGTCGCCCTGGATGCGCACGGCGGGACGCTGGCCGCCCGACAGCGACACGAGGCCCACGCCGTTGACCTGGCTGATCTTCAGCGCCAGGCGCGTGTTGACGATGTTCTGCACCTGCGTCAGCGGCATCGTGTCCGAGGTAATCGCCAGGGTCAGCACGGGCGCGTCGGCCGGATTGATCTTGGCGTACACGGGCGGCGCCGGCAAGTCGGTGGGCAGCAGCGAGCCGCCCGCGTTGATGGCGGCCTGCACTTCCTGCTCGGCCACGTCCAAGGTCTGGCCCAGGGTGAATTGCAGAGTGATGATGGAGACGCCGGCCGCGCTGGTGGAACTCATGCGCTGCAAGCCGGACATCTGCCCGAACTGGCGCTCCAGCGGCGCCGTCACGGTCTGCCCCATGACTTCGGGACTGGCGCCCGGATACAGGGTCTGCACCTGGATGGTGGGGAAGTCCACCTGCGGCAAGGCGGCCAGCGGCAGGAACTTGAAGCCGACCAGCCCCGCCAGCACGATGGCCAGCATCAGCAGCGCCGTGGCGACGGGGCGCTTGATGAAGGGAGTCGATGGACTCATTGCGCTGCGCCCTTCGCCGGCGCCGTGGCTGGCACTGCGGCTGGCGCGGATGCCGATGCGGACGCCGAGGCGCTGGCCGCGCCGTCAGCGTGCTGGCGGCGGTGGCGGCGTTCGCCGTTCGCCCCGGCCGCACCGGCAGCACCGGCGCCGCCCATGGCAGGCTTGTCGCCCGCCAGGGTGACTTTCGCGCCCTCCTTCAGGCGGTCGGCGCCTTCCGTGATGACTTGCTCGCCCGCTTCCAGGCCGGCGCGGATTTCCACCATGTCGGTGGTCGCCTGGCCCCGCGTGACCATGCGCACGGTAACGGTCTTGTCCGCTTTCAGCACGTACACGAAGTCGCCGTTGTTGCTGTGGCGCAAGGCCGTGACGGGCACCAGCACGGCGCCCGTGATGTTGCCCAGTTCCAGGCGCACGTTGACGAACTGGCTGGGGAACAGGACCATCTTGTCGTTAGTGTAGCGGGCCTTGGCGCGCACGGTGCCCGTCTGCACGTCGACCTGGTTGTCGAGCGCCGTCAGGCTGCCCTTGTCCAGGGTATGCGTGCGCGTGCGGTCCAGCGCCAGCGCCGCCAGGGCCGTGCCGCCATTCAGGCGTTCCTGGATGGTCTGCACCTTATCCTGCGGCACGGAAAATTCCACGTCGATGGGCGACAGCTGCGTCACCACCACCACGCCGCCCGTGTCGCTGGTGCTCACCAGGTTGCCGATATCGACCACCTTCAAGCCCGCGCGGCCGCTGATCGGCGACACCACCTTGGTGTAGCCCAGGTTCAGCCTGGCCGTGCCTTCGGCCGCGCGGTCCGTCATCACGGTACCTTCCAACTGTTTGACCAGGGCGGCCTGCGTGTCGACATCCTGGCGCGCGATGGAATCCTGGCCCAGCAGGGTTTGATAGCGTTTCAGGGTCAGGCGCGCGTTTTCCAGCTGCGCTTCATCGCGCTGGCGCTGGCCCGTGGCCTGCATCAGCGCCATCTCGAACTGGGCCGGGTCGATCTGCGCCACCACCTGGCCCGCCTTGACCATGCCGCCTTCCTTGAATTTCAGCTCCTTCAAAATGCCCGACACTTGCGGGCGCACCGTCACGGTGGACGCGGCCGTCACCGTGCCCAGCGCATCGAGCACCACGGGCAAGTCGGATTTCACGGCCGTGGCCACGCCCACGGTGGTCGAGGGGCCGCCGCGGCGCCCGCCCGGGCCTCCCGGCCCTCCGGGGCCACCGGCGCCGGGCTGCGCGCTGACGCCCGAATGGGTCAGGTACCAGGCAACGCCCCCCAGCGCAGCCATCACGGCCAGCGCGATGACCGTACCGACGATTTTCGAACGGCGGCTGCGCCGCGGGGTGTTGGGTGTAGTCTGCGAATCCATCGCTTATCCTTGTCTAGGCCGCTGGCACGGCGAGTCTGTGGCGCCGGCCGAGGTGGAACACACTCAGGCCGGACGACCGTTTTTCGGGGTTGTTTCGGTACAAAGCCGGGGGAGTCAAGAGCTGAAAGTCAGCTGAAAAAACATCGCTCCCTAGCGTGAAACGACTCTAGCATAGTCATGTAACTGTTTCATTTCTACTTGAAACAATTACACACAGCCTGGCAGGCATGGAAGGATCAGGCGGGCCGGCAGGCATGCCGCCCCTGTGGGGGAACGGTGGAAGAATCAGGCTTGCGGGGCGTCGCGCCCCGGCGCCGGCGGCGCGCGGGCGACTCGCATGCAGATACAAACTCGCTACAAATCTCCCGCCAGCCGGCTTGACCTGGCGCCACGCAGGCCGTTGGCGCTTACAGCGTCATGCCGAGGATGACATCCTGATAGTCGGTGCGGCCCACGCGGAAGGTGCGCCGGCCCACCTGCGCAAAGCCGCAGCGCGCATAAAACGCCAGCGCATCGTGGTTTTCCGCGTACACGCCCAGCAGCACCCGCCCTGCCCCGCCGGCGCGCGCCTGTTCCACGGCCGCCTGCATCAGGCGCTGGCCCACGCGCTGGCCCTGGAAGCGGTGCAGCAGGTAGATGCGCTTGATTTCCAGGTCGTCCGGCCGCGGGTCAGCCACCGGCAGGCTGGCCGGACTGAGGACCAGGTAGCCGACGGGCGCGCCGCCAGGCGTGGCCTCGGCCAGCCACAGGCGCATGGCCGGCAGCGCCAGCCAATCGCGGTACAGCTGCGCGTCGTGCTGGCGCTGGCAATGGGCGATGACGTCGGCGCCATCGAGGATGCCGGCGAACGCTTCCAGGAAAGTCGCTTGCCCCACCAGCGCCAGCGCCAGCTCGTCGCCCTTGGCGCAGGGGCGGATGGTGATGGCCGTGCCGGTTTTTTCGTTCATGTCGCTTGCCATGCCTTGCTCCTGATGTGAAACAAGCCGGGCGAAGCCGGCTTGGGTATGTCATCTATATTGCCGTGTAACTCCTGACAAAATCGTAGCGAACGAAGATGAGTTGTGACCGAGAAGCGGAGCTGTGCTTGAGCACAGTGAGCATCGCAGGCCGCAAATCATCGAGCGCAGTAGATTTGGTCAGGTGTTACTTGCTGCCGAGTGGCACTTCACAGAGGCAGTGCGTGAGGGCCATGAACGGTTTGTGCTCGCGCGTGATGCCCGACAGCCAGCTCAGGTCCTGCGCCATGCCCAGCGCCGCGTCGGCCGGCAAGCCCGTGCCGGCCAGGCCCAGTTTCACGTGCTCGCCCAGCCCCAGCGAGGCCATGGCCTTGGAGCCGAACATGCCGATCAGGCGGTCCACGTTCGACGTTTCCTGCTCCAGGTACGTGACGCGGTAGTCGGCGCCCAGGTTGGCGCGCTTGGCGGCCGACGCCAGCGCATCGCCGTAGCTGCCGATGCGGTCGACCAGGTTGCGCTCTTTCGCCTGCAAGCCCGTCCAGACGCGGCCCTGCGCCACTTCATTGATCTTTTCCGGCGTCGTCTTGCGCGCCTTGGCGGCCAGGTTCAGGAAGTCGCCATACACGTGGTTGATCGAACCCTGGATCACTTGCGCAAAGCGGGGGTCGAGCGGACGCAATGGGTTGCTCGCGTCGGCCAGCCAGGTGGTCGGCGAGCCGGCCGTGTGGATGCCCAGCTTTTCCACCACCTTGTCGGCCGTCGGCAGAATCGCGAACACGCCGATGGAACCGGTGATGGTGGCCGCGTCGGCGATCACTTCATCGGACGAGGTGCTGATCCAGTAGCCGCCGGAAGCGGCCACGTTGCCCATCGAGACGACCACCGGCTTGCCGGCGGCGCGCGTCAGTTCCAGTTCGCGGCGGATCAATTCCGAGCCGAAGGCGCTGCCGCCCGGCGAATCGACGCGCAGCACGACAGCCTTGATCGATTTGTCTTCGCGCGCCTGGCGGATCAGACGCGAGGTGGACAGGCCGCCGATGGCGCCCGGTGGCGCGATGCCGTCGCCGATTTCACCGGAGGCGATGACCACGCCGACGGCGTCGCCGATGTGTACGGGGCGCAGGCGCGCCAGGTAGTCGGTGTAGTTCACCTGGCGGAAATTCGTGCCTTCCGTGTTCTTCGCGCCGCGCGCCATCATGAACTGGCGCAGTTCGTCGCGCGTTTTCAGGCCGTCGACCAGCTTGGCGTCCAGCGACAGCTTGCCCAGGTCGCCGCCGGCCGCCGTCATCAGCGCCGGCAGCGCATCGATCGATTGCATGATGGCGCCGGCCGGCAGCTTGCGCGCCTTTTCCACGTCCGTCGTGTAGGTGGTCCACAGGCCGTTGTTCAGGTAGCGGTCCGCTTCGGCCGCCGCTTCGGACGGGCCGTTGGCGATGAAAGGCTCGGCCGCGCTCTTGTACGTGCCCACTTTCAGCAGGTTCACCGTCACGCCGACCTTGTCGAGCGCGTCGCGGTAGTAATTGCGGTAGCGGCCAAAGCCTTCCAGCATGACGCCGCCCATCGGGTGCAGGAAGACCTCGTCGGCCTTGACCGCCACCAGGTACTGGCGCTGGTTGTAGCTCGAACCCCAGGCCGTCACTTTCTTGCCCGTGGCGCGGAAGCGTTCCACGCCGGCCGCCACTTCGCGCAGCGACGCGAGGCCGCCGCCCTGCAATTCGTCGAGCAGGATGACCATGGAACCGATGTTCTTGTCCTTGGCCGCCGTGTCGAGCACGGCCAGCACGTCGCGCAGCTGCACGTTCTTCTTGACTTCGCCGCTGACATTGGCCAGCACCGCTTCGCGCACGCCGCCTGGGGTTTCCTCGACCAGCGGGCCTTGCAAGTCCAGCACCAGCGTGGTCTTTTCCGCCAGGGGCTTGGCGCCGCCGCCAAAGATGGCGATCAGGATGGCGATGACGATCAGCAGGAAAATCAGATTGATGACCGCGCGGCGGGTGGCGTCCAGCGCGCGCCAGAATGCGCCAAAGCCGCGGCGCAGCGGCGGGAAGGGGTTGAGTGACATTGATGCTCCGTGAGGTTGTGTACCTAAAGGAAATCAATATAGCTGAAAATGGCCGCGATCGCCTTGGGATTCGTCTTATTTTGACAAGTATTGCGCGCCTTGGGCGCCCTGCCCTGGCGGCGTGGAAATGAGGAACAGGCCGCCCAGCACGAGGGAACCGTTCAGTATCAGCAATTCCAGGCCCAGGCGGTAATGCGCGAACAGCAGCGCCTGCTCCTGCTCGATCAGCGCACACAGCAGCGGCCCGGCCACGGCCACCAAAGGCACCCAGCGGTCGCGCACGCCGCGCCGGCTCAGCAGGCCGAAGGCGAACAAGCCCAGCAGCGGACCGTAGGTATAGCTGGCCAGCTTCAGGATCACGCCTATCATGCTGGGATCATCGAGCCACTTGAAGGCCATGATCAGGATCAAGAACAGGGCCGCAAAGCCCAGGTGCACCTTGCGGCGCCAGCGCATCTGCACGGCCGGGCTCAAATCCGGCCGGCGCTGCAAGCCCAGGATGTCGATGCAGAAGGTGGATGTCAGGGCCGTGAGCGCCCCGTCCACGCTGGGAAACAGGGCGGAAATGAGGGCGATGAAGAAAATCAGCTGCACCACGGCGGGGAAATGCCCGAGCACCACGGCGGGGAACAATTTATCGCCCGTGGCCGTCACGCCAACCAGCGGCGCGTACAGGTGCAGCAAGCCGCCCAGGAAGAGGAACAGCAGCAGCACGCCGGTCAGCACCACGGTCAGGCTGAGCATATTCTTTTGCGAGTCGCGCAGGGTCCGTACGGAGATATTCTTTTGCATCATCTCCTGGTCCATGCCCGTCATGGCAATCGTGATGAACATGCCGGCAAGAATGTGCTTCCACACGTAGGCGGGGCTGTCCGGGTCGGTGGTAAACATGCGCGTGAGGCCTTGCGCGCGCATGCGCTCGATGCTATCGACGAGCGACAAATCCATCTCGCGCAGCAAGAACACGCTGCAGATGACGAGACCGGCCAGCATGCACGCCGTTTGCAGGGTATCGGTCCAGACGATGGTCTTGACGCCCCCTTCATACGTGTAGAGCAGGATCAGCAGCAGCACGACGCACGCCGTCAGCCAGAACGGCACGCCGAAGCTGTCGAGAATAGTTGCCTGCAGGATATTGACCACCAGATACAGCCGCGCCGTGGCGCCCAGCAGGCGCGAGACGATGAAGAACGCCGCCCCGCTCTGGTAGGAACGCCGTCCCAGGCGCAATTCCAGGTAGCGGTAAATCGACGTGAGCTGCAGCCGGTAGTACAGCGGCAGCAAGATGATGGTGATGGCCAGGTAACCGAGCACATAGCCGATCATCAGCTGGATATAGCCGAAGCCGTTGCTGCCCACGGCGCCGGGCACGCTGATGAAGGTCACGCCCGTCAAGGTCGTGCCCACCATGCCGAAGGCCACCAGCATCCAGTTGCTGTCCTTGTTGCCGATGAAAAAACTGTCGTTGGTGGCATGGCGCGAGGTGCGCCACGCCACGCCCAGCAAGATCAGGAAATACGCGAGGACGACGGCAAACAGGATGACTGGGGACATGGATGTTGCGCTGGCGGCAAAGGTGAACAGGGGCAGAAATATACAGCAAAGCCCCTGTTGACGCCGGCGTCAGCAGCCCGTCGGTTTGACTTTTTCCACTTCCAGGCCGAACCACGGACGCAAGCGCGTGCCGATGACGTTGCCCAGGAAGGCGCACACCAGCCACAGCCAGCCGTGCAAGCTGCCCGAGACGATGCCGCTGAAATACGCGCCGATGTTGCAGCCGTAGGCCAGGCGCGCGCCGTAGCCGAGCAGCAAGCCGCCGACGATGGCGGCGATCAGCGAGCGGCGCGGGATGCGCCACACGGGCGCGTAGCGGCCGGCCAGCGCGGCCGCCAGCATGGCGCCGAGCACGATGCCGATATCCATCACGGAAGTCTTGTCTTGCGTCAATGGCGCGGCCAGGGCGGCGGCATTCGCCTTGGTGGACCAGTAAGCCCAGCTGGCCGTGTCGATGCCGACCACGGACGCCGCTTTCGCGCCCCACAGGGCGAACGCCGACGTCACGCCCCATGGACGGCCTGACAGCGCCAGGGTGGCGAAGTTCAGCACGACGAGGGCGACGGCGCCCGCCACCAGCGGCCAAGGGCCGTGCAGCCAGGGCGACGCCTGCGCCGGGCGCAGGGGCGTGGCGACGAGCTTGCCATGGCGGCGCTTTTCCACCAGCACCGTGATGGCGGCGATCAAGGCAAAAACGATCCAGTTCAGCGCCAGCGCGGGGACCAGGCCCAGGGTCGTGACGAGGGAAATCGGCTTGAGTTGCGGCAATGAAGTCCAGAACGGCATGTGCGCCGTGCCGATCACGGAGCCGACGATGAAGGCGGCCAGGGTGATGAGCATGCGCGTGCTGCCCCCGCCGACTGTATACAAGGTGCCGGACGCGCAGCCGCCGCCCAGCTGCATGCCGATGCCGAAGATGAAGGCGCCGAAGATGACGGACGTGCCGGCGGGAGAAACGAGGCCCGCGACGGGCGTGCCGAACAGGGTGCCAGCCGACAGCGCGGGGAAAAACAGCGCCACGCCCACGGCCAGCATCAGCATTTGCGCGCGCAAGCCGTCGCCGCGGCCATCGGCGATGAAGACGCGCCAGGCGGACGTGAAGCCGAAAGCCGCGTGATACAGGGTGATGCCGAGCAAGGCGCCCACCACATACAGCGCGGCCTGGTTGATGCCGACGGTGTGCGCCAGGTACCACGCACCGATCAGGATGAGCAACAGGGCGACGCCCAGCGGTTTCGGATTGATGGCGGCGCGCAGGCCTGGCGGCGAAGCTGCAATATCGGACATGATGGGGGACGCTAAAGGAAGGGAAACGCCATTTTCCCCCGTTTTGCTGTTTTCTGCCAGCAAGTTAGCCGTCCGCCGGGCGCCGCCACGCCAAACGCCCCGTCACCCGGGTC
The DNA here is from genome assembly GCF_030587265.1 of Janthinobacterium sp. SUN137. Classification (NCBI taxonomy): domain Bacteria; kingdom Pseudomonadati; phylum Pseudomonadota; class Betaproteobacteria; order Burkholderiales; family Oxalobacteraceae; genus Janthinobacterium; species Janthinobacterium sp. SUN137. The sequence continues at coordinate 216,274 of NZ_JAPWHZ010000001.1, forward strand.
GAGGGACGGAGCGCGTGGCGAGGGGCACGCACCGGCAGGGAAGGCCTGCGCCTCCCTGCCCTGCGTGCCCGCTGCGGCGTCAGCTGACGCGCATCACTTCGACAGTTTCACCTGCGCCAGTTCCGCCGTCAGGTAGCCGACAGCGCCGCTGGCCTTGCTGTTGTAGTTGGTGTTGATGATGATGTTGATCTGGTCCTTCAGCGCGGACGGCAAGGCGGGGAAGCGGCTCCACTCGTCGCCCGGATGCTGGAAGTTGCTCATCACATAGGTCCAGCCATTGATTTCATCGACCGCATGCAGGCCCGTCGATTCCGCGCCGGCCGGGCACGACAGCAAGCGCTCCAGCTTCTTGGTATCGACGTTGTACGCCCACAGGAAGTTGTTCAGGTGGTTGCCGCTGTCCTCGCCGATGAACAGGGTGCGCAGTTTTTCCGAGAACTTCAGGTTGTCGGGGCTGGCGATCTTGGCCGGGTTGGCCGTGTTGCCCAGGCCATCGGCCGCGATGTCTTCGCCTGCGATCAGCAGGGTCGACTCGCTTGGCACCCATTCGCTGTCAATGGCCGCGCCCGTGTCATCCTTCTGTCCGCCCGTCAGCTTGTGCGACACGACGGCACCCGCCACCAGTTTCTTGAACTTGACGTTGTGGCCGGCCACGTAGCCCGAACCGCCTTCGACCATCGAATCCTGGATGTTGGCATATGCCGAGTACGCGATCTTGTCCTTGGCATTGACCGTCGTGCCCTCGTTCTTGGTAAAGGCCATGCTGCCGCCCTTGAGGGCCGCGTAGCGGTGGGTTTCCAGGAAGGCGGCGGCTTTTTCCTGGCCGGCCTTGACCCTGACCCAGGCGGTTTTCTTGTTCAGCACGATCTTCGTGTAGCTGGCGTCGGACGGATCGGCCAGGGTCGAATCCATGATGTCGGTGGCCTTGATGCCGCCGTCGACCAGCGCCTTGATCTCGGCATGCGTCGCATGGCCCAGCTTGACCCATTGCAGCTTGCCGGTAGTGGTCTCGGTCAGCTGGGTCGTGTATTTGGCGACGTACAGGGTGCCGCCTGCGGCCAGGTCGGCGACCTTGTCGGCCACGAACATGAACAGCCCGCCATTCGTGTAGTCGTCGCCGCCCAGGATGGTGCGCTGGTCCGGCATCACCTGCACCAGTTCGCGCGAGTAACGGCCCAGGCAGTAGTGCTTCTTGATACTGCCGGTGCCGTCCGGGTTGACCGACACTTCCGGCAGGTGGCCGTAGTCGTACGGATTGGCGGTCGTCGTATTGCCGAAGACGTTCTTGCTGAATTCCTTGAGCACGGCCAAGGTCTGGCCACCCAGGCCCTGGTCGAAGGCGTCGGGTTCGTACTCTTCGCTCGACAGATGGGTATTCCACGGCGACAAGCTGGCGCCGCAGGTAATCCACAGGCCCTTCACCAGCGAGGTATCGACATTGTGGTATTTCACCAGCGACAGCTTGCCGGTGGTCTGGTCCTGGTCCAGGCTCAGTACGGCGATCGGCGACGGCAGCGTGCCGTAGGTGGAAGCGCCGGCCTGGTTCAGCGAGTTGTATTCAAATTGCACCACGGCAAACACCGGCTTGCCCTTGACGCCGCTCACGCTGGCGTTGGCCACCGTCAGCATCGAGCTGCCGTCCGGCGAATCCGAGAAGAACTGGCGTTCCTTGCCCGGCACCGAACTGTCGATGATGGGCTGGTTCTTGATGTCGAAGTAGCCGCCCGCGATCACGGTGCCGCCCTTGCCGTCCGGCACCCGGTCGCCCGTCAGGAAGAAAGGCTGGTACGCCAGATTATAGCTATTGCTGCTGCCATCGCTGAAATTGACCTTGAGCTTGGAGCCGACGGTGGTCGTGGCCAGCGCGGCAGGCGAACTCGCCAGTGGCGCGGCCATGCCTGTGAATTCCGCCGTGGTAAACGTCGCGGTGGGCGTGACTGGCGGCGTCACCGCTGGCAGGTCGTTGTCCGAACTGCCGCCACAACCGGACAGAAAAGCGCTGACGCCGGTCAAGCCGGCCAAAGGCAGCATGGGGGCACCGGCAAACAGTTGCAACAGGCGGCGGCGTGAGGACTCAGGGGCGTAATTCGACATTTTTTGTTTCTTCCGTTATAAATAAATATCGTGGGACAGACCTGCTGGAATACGAGGCCGGAGCATAAACGACAAATATTTCAGCTTGATTACAGGCAAGCTGCACCTCGGAAGCAAGAACGAGCGGACTCCCGCCTTCTCAATGCCCCGTCGCCCGCATCGCTTTTGCGCCAGCGGGCCGCACGGAGATCGGGTTCAAACGGTCCAGGCGGCCGCTCAGGGCCGTCAAGCCGAATGCGCCCAGCACGACGAGGGCGCCGATCCAGCCCGTGTGCACGAGACCCAGGTGTTCCACGATGAGGCCGCCACCCCAGGCGCCGCCGGCGATGCCCAGATTGAAGGCGGCGATATTCAGGCCGGACGCCACGTCGACGGCGCGGGGCGTGAAATGTTCCGCTTGCTGCACGACATACACTTGCAAGCCAGCCACGTTACCGAAGGCCACGGCGCCCCACAGCAACACGGTGATGACGACGAGCACGGGATGCGGCGCCGTGAAGGTCAACAGCAACAAGACGGCCGCCAGCAGCAGGAAGATCAGTTTCAGGGCGCTGACAGGGCCTTTCTTGTCGGCCAGCTTGCCGCCCCAGATATTGCCGAACGCCACGGAGACGCCATACACGAGCATCACCACGCCCACGGCGCCGGCGCTGAAACCCGACACTTGCTGCAGAATCGGCGCCAGATACGTGAAGGCGATGAAGGAGCCGCCATAGCCGACGGCCGTCATGGCATACACCAACAGCAGGCGCGGCTGGCCCAGCACCTGCACTTGCTGCAGCAGCGAGGCCGGTTTGCTGTGCTTGATGGTCGATGGCACGTACAGCAGGCTGCCGACAAAGGCGATCAAGCCCAGCGCCGAAACGGCGAGGAAAGTTTCGCGCCAGCCGAAATGCTGGCCGATGAAAGTACCCAGCGGCACGCCCGTCACCAGGGCCACGGTCAAGCCCGTAAACATGATGGCAATCGCGCTGGCCGCCTTGTCTTTCGGCACCAGGGACGTGGCGATGGTCGAGCCGATGGAAAAGAAGACGCCGTGCGCCAGCCCCGTCAGGATGCGGGCGATGACGAGGGTTTCGTAACCCGGCGATTTCCAGGCCAGCAAGTTACCCAAGGTAAACAAGACCATCAGCGAGAGTAACAAGGTCTTGCGCGGGATCTTGCCCGTCAGGGCAGTCAGCACGGGCGCACCGACGGCGACGCCCAGCGCATACAGGCTGACCAGCAAGCCGGCCGATGGCAGGTTGACGCCCAGGTCCGCGGCGATGGTGGGCAGCAGCCCCACGATGACAAACTCCGTGGTTCCGATGGCAAATGCGCTGAGGGTCAGCGCGAGCAAGGCAATGGGCATGGCAAACTCCGATAAATGATGTTGGCATGCAGTATCGGGGTTTTCTTTGTTTCGAAAAATACCTCATCAGGCAGAAGATAGTTGCGCACAGATCAATAATAGAGCGGTCTGCTACACTGGCCGCATCCACACGGGGTCACCACCATGAATTCAGAAAAACTGGCGCTGCTGGTCACGCGCGAAATGCCATATGGGAAATATCAGGGACGCTTGCTGGCCGACTTGCCGGGCCACTACCTGGGCTGGTTCGCGCGCGAGGGCTTTCCCTCGGGCGAACTGGGCAGTCTGATTGCGCTGATGTACGAACTCGACCACAACGATCTGCGCAGCTTGCTCGACCCCTTGCGCACGCGCAAGTCGCCGTGGCGGCCGGGCGAGTAAGACAGCGCTTAAAACTCGCGCACTTTCTTTGCCAGCATGGCGCTGAACTCACCGTTTTCCACGAGCTTGTGCAGCTCGCTGGCGCCACCGATGAGCACGCCGTTGACAAAGACCATGGGGAACGTGGGCCAGCCCGTCCACATCTTGAGGGCATTGCGGCGGTGCCACTGGTTCAAATAGCTGCCGTATTGCAGGTACTGGTAGGGCGTGCCCAGCACGTCGAGGATCTTGCGCGCCTTGCGCGGAAACGGATTGAGCGCCATGCCGACGACGACCACCTGGTGCGCGGCGATGGCCGCCTGCACTTCGCGCACGATGTCCTTGTGCTTGCTGCCGATCAAAGGGCGGGCGGCGGGATGGATCTGGGCTTGGTCAAGGATGGCGCGGGTCATGAAAGTCCTGGGGTGAGTGGCACGTGGCGTGCAGATCACGCATTGTGCCACGCGCCCAGGCCGGCGTGGGCTACACTGCGCTTCTTCTCCTCCACCCGTGAAATATATGCAAGGAATCATTCCCATGCCTGAATACCGCACCCGCCGCCTGCTCGGCGCTCTTCTGCTCGCCGCCGCCACTTGCACCAGCGCCGCCGCTGCAGCATCTGCTGCCGCTGCCGACGGGGGACTCGAAAATGGCCTGATCCATGCGCTGCACCTGAAAAAGGGCACGACGCAGCGAGTGGGCACCTCCGGCAAGGCCATCGCCGCCTACATGCGCGAAGGTTTTATTGGCAAGCGCCCCAACCAGCGCTTCGACTACACGGATTATTACCTGCTCAAGAAACCGGCCAGCTTCATGGGACACGAACTGGTGCTCATCGAAGAGGAATACATCACGCAATACATAGGCTGCTGCGTCAGCCCCGGAGCCGGCGTGACGGTAAAGGTAAACGGCAGCACGCAAAAGCTGCAGGCGTTCGCCAGCGCCCAGCGCTGCACCCTGACCGACCCCGTCGATATCCGGAAAAACCTGCGCGAAGTGGCCATCCAGGCCACGCTGCCCAAGGGCCATTACGCCTCCTTGAGTTGCCGCGAACGCGACGCCGAGCGCGAAGAGCCGTGATGACTGCCAGCACTCAGAACAGCTCGTCGAGCAGCAGATGGAATTGCAGCTTGCCTTGATCGATATCAACGATCCCATATTGCTGAACAAACCTTGGCGGTAGCGCGGCGTCCAACTCACCAAGAGCACGCCAAACGATGGCCAGGTCCTGATAACGGTCGGCAACGCCCGCCCGGCCCACGTCGAGGCAGCCGACGACGGCGCCATCGTGCATCAGGATATTTTCCAGCGAAAAATCGCCATGCGTGACGACGAGGTCTGGGATGAGCGGCAGGTAGTCTTGCAGCGCCAGCCACACTTGCTGCGCCGTCCAGCCTTCCCGCTCGGCATCGAAATCGCCGGCATCGACGAAGCCCGCATCGATGCGCCGGCGCGCCTGGACCAGCCGCACGGCATGGCCGGCGTCGAATGGGCAGTCGTTGACGGGAAGCGCGTGCATGCGGCGCAGGAAGGCCGCCAGCGCGTCGGCCACGGCGGAGCCCAGCGCAGGATTGTCTTCCAGCACCTGGCACGCCGTGTTGCCCGGCAGGGCCGCCGTCAGCAGCCATGCCTGTTCCGGGCTTGCCGCGCGGGCAAATTGCACCACGGCCGGCACGGGCAGGTACTGCGCCAGCCAGCGCAGGCGCGCCAGTTCGTCGGCGAGCTCGGCAGCGCCGGCACCCGTGCCGTGTTTCAGGAACAGGGCCGGCGCGCCATCCCTGCCCTGCAAGCGGTAGACGGCAGCGTCCGACTCACCGACGCTGTCGCGCGCCCAGTCGTACCCCGCCACGGCGGCGCGCATGCTGGCGGGCATGGCGGCCAGCACGGCCGCTTGTGTCTGGTTAGAAATGGTCATCTGCCTGGCCCTTGTTCTATGTCAGCGGCACGTGCAAGCCCATCTTGAGGCAAGTCAAGGCCACCGACGTGCGGTAGCGCCGGATATTGTCGTCGCCGCCGAACAGGCGTTCCGTCAGCGCCTCGTATTCGGCCATGCTGCTGGCCGTGATGACCAGCAGGTAGTCAGCCTCGCCCGTGATGCCGTAGCACTGCTGGATGGCGGGTTCGGCCATGATGCGGGCGCGCATGCCGGCCGTGCGCTGCGGATGCTCGTCGTGCAAATGCACTTCCACCGTCAGTATCAGAGGGCGGCCCAGGCGACTGGCGTCGAGCACGGCCACCTCGTTGCGGATCACGCCGCTCTCGCGCAGGCGGCGGATGCGCCGCTGCACGGCCGGCGCGGACAAGTACACGGCCTGGGCGATTTCCCGCTGCGAGGTCGTGTTATCGCGCTGCAAGATATCGAGGATGGCCAGGTCGAAGGCGTCAAGGGCGACAGCAGGTGTGAGCGAAAGTTGCGTCATAGAGGTCAAAATGCAGTGCAAATATCGGAGCAGACACAATAAACTTTCACCACTTCGATATCAAGCCATTTATCACCATGCCATTACGCCGCTATTCCTCCTTGATTCCCCTGCTGGCCATCCTCGGTTCCGTCACCTGCCTGGGACTGGGCACGTCGTGGGCCAAGCACAGCCTGTTCCCGCTGGTGGGCGCGCAAGGCACGACGGCCGTGCGCGTGGGCTTTTCCGCCTTGCTGCTGTTGCTGTTCTGGCGCCCGTGGCGCTGGCAGCTGAGCCGCGCCGACCTGCGCACGGTGGCCCTGTACGGCGCGGCGTTGGGTTTGACGAACCTGTGCTTCTACATGGCCTTGCGCACGATACCGTTCGGCATCGCCGTCGCCATCGAATTTTCCGGCCCGCTGGCCGTGGCGCTGCTGGCCTCGCGCCGCCCGCTCGACTTCGTCTGGGTGGCCCTGGCCGTGGCGGGATTGGCGCTGCTGTTGCCGCTGGGTCACGACGTCAGCAATCTCGATCCCACGGGCGTGCTGTTCGCCCTGGGCGCCGCCGTCTGCTGGGCTTCGTACATCGTCTTCGGCAAGCGCGCCAGCCATTTGCATGCGGGCCATTCCGTGTCGCTGGGCCTGGCCATGGCCGCGCTGGTGGTCGTGCCCGTCGGCGTGATGCATAGCGGCGTCGCCCTGCTCTCACCCGTCGTGCTGGGCGTGGGCCTGGGCGTCGCGCTCATTTCCAGCGCCATCCCGATCTCGCTGGAAATGGTGGCCCTGAAGCGGCTGACGCCGCAGGCGTTCGGCATCATGAGCAGCATGGAGCCTGCCGTGGCCGCCATGCTGGCGTTCATCCTGCTCGACGAACGCCTGGACGCGCCGCAATGGCTGGCCATCGCCATGATCATGGCCGCGTCGATGGGCAGCTCCTACATGGCGCAGCGCATGAAGAAACCGGCGCCGGCCGTCGCCGTGCATACCTGAACCTCAGTGCGCGGCCGCGCCCGCCACGTGGGACGCCAGGTTCTTGCGCGCCAGCCAGGCCAGCGGCAGCAGGGCCAGCAGCGCGGCGGCCACGCCGGCCCAGGGGGACGACGCCATCAGCTGGCGCGAGACCATCAGCGCACCGAGCATGGAACCGAAGGAAATGCCGAGGTTAAACGCGGAAATGTTCAGGCCCGAGGCGAAATCGACGGCGTGCGGCGTGTAGCGCTCGGCCGTGGCCAGCATGCCTGCCTGCAAAGCGGGCGACAGGCCGAAGGCGAACACGCCCCAGACGAACAGCATCACCGTCATCATCCACTGCGAACTGATGCTCAGCGCCACGCCCGCTTGCGTGACGGCCAGCAATAGCAGCATCGCGCGCAAGGCCTTTTGCCAGCCCAGATGGCTGGTCAGGTAGCCGCCCGCCAGGTTGCCGGCAAAGGTGGCGGCGCCAAACACGATCAGCAAGGCGCTGGCCATGGTGGCGGAAAAGCCCGTCACATCCGTCAGGATGGGCGTGATGAACGTGAACGCGGCAAAGCTGCTGCCAAAGCCAAACGTCGTAATCGCCATCATCGTCAGGATGGGGCCGCTGCCCAGCGCCGCCAGCTGCGTCATGGCCTTGCCGCCCTTGCCTTGCTGCAAACCGGCCGGCAGCCAGCGCGCCATGGCGGCCAGGCCCAGCGCGGCCAGCAGCACCACGGCAAAGAAGGGCAGGCGCCAGCCCATCAAGTTGCCGAGGAAACTGCCGAACGGCACGCCGATCACCATGGCCAGGGTCAATCCCGCAAACATCACGGAAATCGCCCTGCCCGCCTGTGCCTTGGTGACGAGGCTGGCGGCCACGGTGGCGCCGATGGCAAAGAAGGTGCCGTGCGCCACGGCCGTGATGACACGCCCCAGCAGCAACAGTTCGAACGTGTGCGAAAAGGCGGCCAGCAGGTTACCGGCCAGGAACACGCTCATCAGCCCCAGCAGGGCAGCCTTGCGCGGCAGGCGCGACATCAGCAGCACCAGCAGCGGCGTGCCGATGGCCAGCGCCAGCGCATACAGGCTGACCAGCGAGCCGGCCGATTCGATGGAAATATGCAAATCTTTCGCGATGGTCGGCAAGATGCCGACGACGATGAATTCGGTCACGCCGATGGCAAAGGCGCCGACGGCCAGCGCCAGCACGCCGGGCGGCATCTTGCTGGCTGAAGTGGAAACAGGGTTTGCGGTGGTCATGGTATTTCTCCGGCAGAGTTCAAGCCAGCCAGTGTATCGATGCAAACGCTTTTGATATAGACTCCAATAATGGAAACACCTATGAAATGGATTCAATAATGGCCAGGCAAGACATCAACCGCGCGTTCGAGATGGCCGTGTTTGCCGCCGTGGTGGAAACGGGCGCCTTTTCCGCCGCCGCGCGCCGCCTGGCCTTGACGCCGTCGGCCGTCAGCAAGCTCATCAATCGACTGGAAGCGCGGCTCGGCGCGCGGCTGCTGCAGCGCAGCACGCGCCAGCTGCACACGACGCCCGAGGGCGACGCCTTCTTTATCCAGTGCAAGCGCATCCTCGACGATATCGAGAGCGCCGAGCGCGAAGCATCGCAAGGGGCGGCGCCGCGCGGGCGCTTGCGCATCAACTGTTTCGTGCCGTTCGGCGTGCGCCATCTGCTGCCCATCCTGCCCGAGTTCGCGCAGCGCTATCCCGACATCGTGCTCGACGTCGTCGTCAGCGACGCCATCGTCGATCTGTTGGAAGACCGTACCGACATCGCCATCCGCACGGGCAAGCTGAAGGAATCGAACCTGGTGGCGCGCAAACTCGGCGAAGACGCGCTGGTCGTGGTGGCCTCGCCCGCCTACGCGGCGCGCCACGGCTTGCCGCGCACGCCGCAGGAATTATCACGGCACAATTTGCTGGCGTTCAACTTCCGCTGCCAGAACGAAACCTGGCCCTTCCTCGATGGCGCGGGCGGATCGATACAGGTGGCGCCGCAGGGCAATACCTGCGTCAGCGATGGCGAAAGCATGCGCCAGCTGGTGCTGGCCGGCATGGGGCTGGGACGCTTTTCGCGCCAGCACGTGCTGCGCGACATCGAGCGAGGCGATTTGATACCCGTGCTGCAGGACTACAACCCGGGCGACAAGGAACTCGTGCACGCCGTCTTCGTGGGACCGGGCTTGCAAGTGCCAGCCAGGGTGCGCGTGATGCTCGATTATCTGCTGGAAAAAGTGCAGCTGGGTGGCGCTTAAAGCGCCAGTTCTTCCAGCCGCAATTGCCGGCCTTCACCCAGCATCAGCTCGAATTCGGCCGCCGGCACGGCCGGACTGAACAGATAACCTTGCAGCTGGTCGCAGCCGAGTTCGCGCAGGAAGCGCATCTGCTCGGCCGTTTCCACCCCTTCGGCGACGATTTCCTGGCGCAGCTGCTGCGCCATGGTGACGATGGCGCGGGCGATGGCGCAATCGTTTTCCTCGAAGGGCAAGCCGATGACGAAGGAGCGGTCGATTTTCAAGGTGCTGATGGGAAATTTCTTCAGGTAGGCCAGGCTGGAATAGCCGGTGCCGAAGTCGTCCAGCGCCAGCGCCAGGCCCATGGCCACCAGCTGGTTCATGATGTCGATCACCTTGTCGGCGCCGCGCATCAACAGGCTTTCCGTGATTTCCAGCATGATCTGGTCGGGCCGCACGCCGTAGCGTTCCAGCACGGCGGCTATGCGCGCCGGCAACTGTTCATCGAACTGGCGCGCCGACAGGTTGACGGCGATGGCCGGCATGTGCAGGCCGCGGTCTTCCCAGCTGCGGATCTGGCGGCACGCCTCGTCCAGCACCCAGGTGCCCAGCTCCAGAATCAGGCTGGTTTCCTCGGCGACGGGGATGAAGAGGCCGGGCGAGACCATGCCGCGCATCGGATGCTTCCAGCGCAGCAAGGCTTCCGCGCCCACGATGCGTCCGCTCGCCAGGCTCACTTTCGGCTGGTAATGCAATTCCAGTTCCTTGTCGCCCAGCGCCAGGCGCATTTCGCTTTCCAGGCGCAAATGTTCCTTGGCCCGGCGGTTCATGTCTTCGCGGTAGAACAGGAAGGTCGATTCGATCGTCTGCCCCGCCTTGGCCACGGCCACGTCGGCAAAACGGAACAGGGCCGGCGCTTCCAGGCCGTCTTCCGGATACACGGTGATGCCGATGCTGGCGCCCACGTGCAGGGCGTGCGCATCGATATTGATCGGTGCTTCCAGCAAATTGAGCAGCTTTTGCGCCACGTTCGCCGCGTGTTCGCGCTTTTCGATATGCAGCAGGGCCACGACGAACTTGCTGTTGTCGACGCGCGCCAGGATGTCGGCGTCGCGCAAGGCGCCGCGGAACAGCTGGCCGATGGCGATCACCAGCTGGTCGCCCACTTCATGGCCCAGCGTGTCGCTGATGGAACCGATGCGGCTGATGTCGATGACCATCAGCGCGCCATGCGTGCCCTGGCGTTTCGCCTCGGCCAGGCCCTGGTCGACCAGCTGGTTCAGCAGGCAGCGGTTGGGCAAGCCCGTCAGGCTGTCGTAGTTGGCCATGCGCTGCATGCGCGCCTCGGCATCCTTGTGCACGCTGATATCGGAAAACAGGGAAAACACGTGGCTGATTTCGCCGAATTCGTCGCGCACGACGCTGATGGTGACGTCTTGCGGGAACAGTTCGCCATTCTTGCGCTTGCCGATAATTTCGCCGCGCCAGGAACCGTGCCCGCGCATGGCGGCGCGCACCTTGGCGCGGAAATCGGGATCGTGCACGCCCGAGCGCAGCAAGTCCGGCGTGCGGCCGATGGCTTCGGCCGGCGAATAGCCGGTGATGCGGCTGAAGGAACTGTTGATGGAGACGATGCGCTCTTCCGCATCCGTGATCAGCACGGCTTGCTCGCTGTCTTCGATGATGCGTGCGTGCAACCTTACCTTGTCCACGTCGGACAGCGGCTCGCTCATGGCCGACAGGCGCACGGCCATGCCGCACGCCTTGCCCGCCTGGTCGTGGATCACGTGGCGGTGCATGCGCAGCCACGTCACCATGCCCGACTTCTTACGCCGGCGCACATCGGTGGCCACGTCGCCCTGCGTGAAATGCAATTCCAGCACGCTCGCTTCCGCGTCGTCTTCCGGATACAGGAACAGGATGTGCTGGCCCAGGGCTTCCAGTTCGGAATAGCCGAACATCTGTTCGGCGCCATGGTTCCAGCCGATCAAGAAGCCGTCGGGATCGATTTCCAGCAAGGCGTCGGGAGGCGCCACGCGCACCACGGGCCGGCTGGCGCCGCGCAGCCGCTCCAGTTCCTCCTCCAGCCGCGCCAGGGTGGCGGCCTGCTGCGGCCCCGCCTGCTCACGGGCATCCTGGGCCAGGCGCAGGCACAGCGCAACCTTCGCCTCAAGCATGGCAACCCCACTCTAGGGCCAGGTCAGGGGAACAGATCAGGGGCGCTGCGGTGTGTGTAATCATCAAAATCCCACTGTGGGGCGTGGAGGTCGGGCGGAAATACTGTGAATATGGTAACTTAAAAATGTTGGCGTATGTCAACATTTTAAGACCTACGCCGAATGGCCCGGCAGATGCTGCGCCAGGCGGGCAAACACATCCGGTTCGCGCATGCGCGCCATCCACCAGCGCAGCGCCGCGCCATCCTCACCCACTCTCCAGGCCAGGTAAAACGTTTCCGACGGTTTCGGCTCTTCCACGGCCTTTTCCACCAGCAAGCCACGCGCGATGGCGGCGCGGGCGCACGGTCCCGGCAGGAAGCCAAAGCCCAGCCCCAGCACCTGGTAGTCGAACTTGACCTGCATGTTCGGCACGCTCAAGGCATCCTGCCCCAGCAGCAGACCCACCGTGCGCGGCGCCATCTGGCGCGCCGAATCGGCCACCACCACGGCCCGGTGCTGCTGCAGGTGGCCGCGCGACAAGGGTTCCTGCACCTGCGCCAGCGGATGCGTGGGCGCCACGGCAAAGACGAAGTCGAGCATGCCGATCGGCTGCGCGATATAGCCGCCGCCCGCCGGCCCGTCGCCGGGCGCGCCCACCAGCAAGTCGGCCCGCCGGTCCAGCAGCGCTTCCCACGTGCCCGACAAGGTGTCTTGCGACAGGCGCAAGCGCGTCTGCTGCGCCACGTCATAAAAGGCGCGCACGTCGTCGGCCAGGGCCACGGCGGAAAACATGGAGTCGATGCCAATGGACAATTCCGTTTCCCAACCGGACGCCACCCGGCGCACGCGGTGTTCGAGGTCCTGCGCCGCCTTCAGCAGGTAGCGGCCCTCTTTCAGCAATTCCTGGCCGGCCGCCGTCAGCATGACTTTCGGGCCGTTGCGCTGGAACACTTGCACGCCGAGGTCGTCTTCCAGCTTGGCCACCGTATAGGAAATGGTGGACGGAACTTTGTGCAACTCCTTGCCGGCCGACGAGAACGATCCGCGGCGGTCGATGGCGTCGACGATTTGCAGGGCTTCCAGGCTCAGTCTTAACATTCGATTTTTTCGATCATAGGTCGCAAGATTTTCCGTTTTTCTTTCCCTGCACAGGGGCCTATACTTTGTTCATCGTACAGCGAAGGGCATAAAAGAAGCCACGGCGTAGCGCCAGGCAACGGTCCTTCGAAATTATCGCACATTAACTTATAGAAACGGAGTCCACCATGTTACAGATTCGTCACAGCGAAGAACGCGGCGCCGCCAACCACGGCTGGCTCAATTCCCACCACAGCTTTTCCTTCGGCAGCTATCACGATCCGCTGCACATGGGTTTTGGCCCCCTGCTGGTGATCAATGAAGACCGCGTCACGCCAGGCCAGGGTTTCGGCACGCACGGCCACCGCGACATGGAAATCATTTCGTATGTACTCGACGGCGCACTGGAACACAAGGACAGCATGGGCACCGGTTCCGTCCTGCACTACGGCGACGTGCAGCGCATGAGCGCCGGCAGCGGCGTGCGCCACAGCGAGTTCAACCATTCGAACACGGATGGCTTGCACTTCCTGCAGATCTGGATCCAGCCGAACGTGACGGGCATTCCGCCCAGCTATGAAGAGAAACACTTCGCGCCGGACAGCAAACGGGGCAAGCTGCGCCTGATCGCTTCCTCCGACGGCCGCCAGGGTTCCGTGCTGATCCACCAGGATGCGGCCATCTACGCCAGCATCCTGCAGGAAGGCGAACAGGCGGAACACGCGCTGGAAGAAGGCCGCCTCGCCTATGTGCACCTGATCCGCGGCAGCCTGGTCGTCAACGGCACGCCCTTGAAAGCGGGCGATGCGCTGAAACTGACGCAGGAAGCCAGTGTGATCATCACGCAACCCGAGGACGCGGAATTCCTCCTCTTCGACCTACCTAAATGATGGCACCTGGCCAAACCTACTGCGCGTCGCGCTTTGCGGCCTGCGATGCTCACCGTACTAGAGTACGGTTGCGCTTCTTAGCCACAAATCACTGCCGCTCGCTACGGTTTTGCCAGGCACCGCAAGTCAACCTCAAATCTTGATAAAAACAATTGGATTACTATGAAAAATAACACTGATCTGCTGCTGCCCCTCGGCCGTGCCGCCCTTGGCGTGCTGTTCTTTGTCTCGGGCTTGCTGAAAATCGGCGCCTTCGCGGGGGTGGCCGGCTACATGGCCAGCCAGGGCTTGCCGATGGCAAACATCCTGCTGGTGGGCGTGATCGCCCTGGAAGTGGGCGGCGGCTTGCTGCTGATCACGGGCTGGCAGGCGCGTTGGGCGGCGCTGGCCCTGGCGCTGTTCCTGATTCCCACCACCGTGATCTTCCACGCCTTCTGGAGTGCGGACGCGGCCCACTTCCAGGACCAGCTGACGAACTTCCTGAAGAACCTGTCCATCTTCGGCGGCATGCTGTTGCTGGTGGAGCGGGGCTTCGGCAAGGCCAGCCGTCTTGTAAAAGGCTAATCCGGCCGCAATTAGAGGAATATCACCAGGCATTCCAGCTTTCAAATCTCAGCCAGGGGAAATGGCTTCCCCTGCTTTTTGGTATGATGACAGGGCGCGCCGGCACCGGAGTGGTGTCGCGCGCCTTTTATTTTTGACAATTACCTATATGAGCACAACCATGCAAAGCGGCGCAGACCTCCTGGCGACAGGCGAATTGGATTACACGACTTCCTGCGCACTGCCGACGCCGTGGGCCCAGTTCACCCTGCACGCCTTTGTCGAGCACGCCACTGGCAAGGAACACCTGGCCATGGTGCTGGGCGATATCGGCAACGGCGAACCGGTGCTGGCGCGCGTGCATTCCGAGTGCCTGACGGGCGACGTGCTGTTTTCGCAGCGCTGCGACTGCGGCGCCCAGCTCGAGGGCGCCTTGAAACGCATCGCCGAAGAAGGCCGCGGCATCTTGCTGTACCTGCGCCAGGAAGGACGCGGCATCGGCTTGATCAACAAGATCCGCGCCTACCGCCTGCAGGAAGCGGGCGCCGACACGGTGCAGGCGAATGAACAGCTGGGCTTCAAGGCCGACGCACGCAACTACACCCTGTGCAAGCCCATGTTTGCGCAATTCGGCATCCACAGCCTGCGCTTGATGACAAACAACCCGCGCAAGATCGCCGCCATGGAAGCGCTGGGCATCACGGTGGCCGAACGGGTGCCCCTGCTGGTCAACCGCAACGCCTTCAACCAGCACTACCTGAATACCAAGCAAAGCAAGCTCGGTCACATGATGACGCCGCAAACGGCGCCGGCGCTGGAAGACGGCGCCCTGTAGCCCCCCGGGGCGGCGCGTGCGCGATACCGCGCCGCGCCGGCCGCGCTCCTGCTCACGCACAAAGGATGCATGAAATTATCTAACTACGCCTGCTTGCTGGCCAGCCTGTGCGTTGCCGCAGGCGCCCACGCGGCCGCGGCGCCTGTCCCTGCCGCGCCTGCCGCGACCACCACCGCTTCGACTCCCCCCATCAAACCGCCGCCGGCCACCGCCGCGCCCGCCGCCACGGAACATGCGGCCCTGCCGCCGCCCTCGTCGGCCGCGCAAAAGCTGTACACGGCGGCGCGCGCCGACATCCTGCAAGTGCGCGTGCTGCTGAAAAACGGCCGCACGCAATCGTCCGTGGGTTCCGGCTTTTTGATCGGCACGGGCGACCTGGTGGTGAGCAACTATCACGTGGTCTCCCAATTCGCGCTCGACCCCGATACCTACGTGGGCGAATGGGTCGACACCAGCGGCCAGCGCGGCAATGTGGAATTGCTTGCCGTCGACGTGCTGCACGACCTGGCCGTGCTGCGCGTGAACCGCCATGGCACGGGTTTCTTCAAGATGCCGGAAGGGCTGGCGCCCCTGACGCAAGGCCAGTACCTGTATTCGATGGGCAATCCGCTGGACCTGGGCTTCGCCATCTCGGAAGGCTCGTACAACGGCGTCGTCACGCGCAGCTTCTACGACCAGCTGATGTTTACGGGACCGATCAATTCCGGCATGAGCGGCGGCCCCAGCGTCACGGCGAATGGCGACGTGGCCGGCGTGAATGTGTCGAAACGCCTCGATGGCGAACTCGTCAGTTTTCTCGTGCCTGCCCGCTATGCCCAGCAATTGCTGGCCAAGGTGGCGCAGCAAGGCAAGCCGCCGAAGGACTTCAAGCCGCTGGTGACGGCGCAACTGCTGGCGCACCAGGAAGTCATGCTGGCGCGCCTGCTCGATACGCCATTGAGCCTGAAAGCCATGGGCCCGTATCGCGTGCCCGTGCGCGAGTCCGACCAGATGCGCTGTTGGGGGCGCTCCAACGTCAAGTCCGACAAGCCCTACATGCTCGACAACACCAGCTGCGCCATGGAATCGGCCATCTTCATCTCCGGCGCCTTGCAGACGGGGCAAGTGTCGATGCGCCACGAATTTTTGCGCAGCAGCGGTCTGGGCGCCCTGCGCTTTTCCGAACTGGCCAGCGCCTCGTTCAAGAATGAAAGTTTCGGCAGCTACAAGAGCGCCAGCCTGACGGGCCCGCAATGCACCGAACAGTTCGTCAAGAACAAGACCCTGCCCCTGCGCGCCGTCCTGTGCGTGCGCGCCTACCGCAAGTTTACCGGCCTGTACGACTTTGCCCTGCTGGCCGCCAGCACCGATGAGCCACTCATGAGCCTGCAAAGCCGCATCGACGCGCGCGGCGTGTCCTACGCCAACGGCATGCGCGTCACGCGCACCTTCCTCGAAGCGCTGTCGCGGGAAAGCCGCCGCAAGCCATGAAAGCACCATACTTCATCGAAATCCTCGCCGACAATGGCGAAGTGCGGCAACGCCAGCGCATAGCCACCTTGCCGATCCGCATCGGGCGCGGCTACGACAACGACTTCATCCTCGACGACGCGCATACGGCCGCCGCGCACGCCATCGTCGAGGACGACGGCGCAGGCGGCCTGTTGCTGCGCGACCTGGGCAGCCAGAATGGCGTGATCCACCGGGGCCAGCGGCAACTGCAGGTGGCCATGACGGGCAACAGCATCGTGCGCCTGGGCCACACGCGCCTGCGCGTGCGCGCCAGCGACCACCCGGTGGCGCCCGAACTGGGCGACACGACCCGGCACGACTGGGAAGGCTTGCGCCCCGCCATCGCCGGCCTGGCCATGATCGGCGCCTCGGCCGCCTTCAGCAACTGGTTGAGCGACGCGGACGCCTTCGAGCCGATTTCCTACCTGATGATCATCGCCTACGCGCTGGCCGGCGGCCTCGTGTGGGCGTCGATCTGGGCCGTGGCAAACCGCCTGTTTGGCCATGGGGCGCGCTTCGGCCGCCACCTGTTCATCATCGGCTGCGGCTTGCTGGCCATGGAAGTGTGGGAACTGGGCAGCAATGTGACGGCGTATGCGCTGTCGCTGGAAGTGCTGACGCGCTACGGACGGCATATGTTCATCGTCATTGTATGCGCGATGATCTATTACCATTTGTGCACGATCAAGCCGCAGCATCCGCGCCGCTTCGGCCTCGTCGCCGTCGTGCTGGCCATCGTCGGCTCGACCCTGATCCTGCTGAGCAACCTGCAGGCCAGCGGCCGCCTGGCCGACGAAGCCTACATGGCCGTGATCTACCCGCCAGCCTTGCGCCTGAGCCCGGATCACGCGACGGACGCCTTCTTCCGCGACGCGGCCAGCCTGCAGCGCGCCGTCGATGCCGAGCGCGGCCAGGCGGCCAAGGGCGCCGACGAAGATGAAGACAGCGGCGACTAAGCCGCTATCATGCAAAAAGCCCGCCGCATCCTGACGGAGCGGCGGGCTTTTTTACGTGCGCTCGGGACGTGCGCTTAAAACTTGGCTTCCTGCTTGCGGCGTGCCGTGAAGCCCAGCAAGCCCAGGCCGATCAGCAGCATGGCATAGGTGCTTGGTTCCGGCACGGCCGAGACCAGGCCGTCGGTGCTGGAAAAGCTGGCGAAATTGTTGTTGCCCGCCTTGAACTGGACTTGCTGGCCGCCATCGCAGCAGCCTTCCAGGCCGAAGATGCTCAAGGTATGGTTGCCTGCAGCCAAAGTGCCCGAACCGGCGAGGAACTGGCTGCTGCTATTGTAGTTACCGGCCCACCACAGGTCGCTGCTCTTGAAGTCCAGCGCCACGCCGTCGAGGAACAGGGCGCCGCCCTTGCCGAAATCGACGCCGCTGCGGAAGCTCCAGGCGCCCGCATCGGCCGCGCTGACGCCAAAGTTGATCACCGACTTGAAGGCGATATTCGAACCGCTGCCGAACAGGCTGCTATTCGTGACATTGTTGTAGCTGGCAATCGTCGTCGTGCCATAGCCGGCGCCCGGCGTGGCCACGGCGGCATTCACAACGGACTGGTAAGCGGCGGCGGACACTTGCGCGCCGGCATTCGAGTAGCCGGTGGAAACGGTGATGGTGCTGGCGTTCGCGTGGGCAAACACACCAACGGCGATCAGGGACAAAGCGATTTTAGGCAAGTTTTTCATAATGGGTATCCAGTCAATAAGTATTCAACGGGCGCAACAGGCGTGAAGGCGCTTGAGCTGAATACACGCTGCATTGAGGCGTGTCGGCATAGCGCAAGAATTGCAAGAATGAGCGGTCGGGGGCGTGGCTTCCGCAAAACTTCGCGGACTTGCGGCGTGCCATGGCGGCACTGCAAGCGTCCTGGAAAGGGTTCGGGTTCCCGGGACAAAACCAGACAATTGACGGGTCAGGTGAAACGTTGAATCTATTCTATCTTAAATTCCCTAGAAGAAAAGTATTTTTCTTTTAGCCATGTAAGATATTTATATGACAAGCACCTTGAAACAGGCTGAACAAGCCTGCCGGGATCGGCATTTTACCCCTGGCGCGCTGGCCGGACCTGTCGCGCAAGCGCCACAAGCGCGCGCGCCAGTGTCGCATCTTGCGCATTTCTTTTCGCATGCCGCTGCACCACGCGGCGAAACAGCATGGCAAAATGTAGTCACGCTGCTATCTATCCGAACTGGGGGAAAGAGGAATGGTCGACCTGGAAGAACTACGCTATCTGGCACTGTCGTTTCCCGACGCCACCGAGGAAGAACACCACGACCGTCCGGCCTTCCGCGTGGGCGGGAAGATCTTCGCCACCCTGCCCGATGACGAGCACATCAATGTGCTGCTCGATGCGGAAGCGGCGCACATCGCCACCGTCATCACGCCGTCCGGCTGCGAGAAGCTGTGGTGGGGCGAACGCCTGGCCGGCATCACGGTGCGCCTGGCGGATGCCGAGCTGGACATGCTGGCCGCCGCCCTGACGGCCGCCTGGCGGCGCAAGGCGCCCAGCGACCTGGCCAAGACCATCGCCCCGACGGAGTAGTTACATCGGCCAATTGCGCAGCAGCAATCCCACCATCTGCTGCAATTGCTCGCGAGATACGCCGGCCGCCGCCTGGATGGCCATGCCCTGCGACAGGGTCACGACGAAGCGCGCCTGCTGCTCCGGGCAGGAATCGGGCGGCAAATCCCCCTCTTCCTTCGCGCGCCGCAAGCGGTCGCGCAGCTTGATTTCACCGCGCAGCCGGCGCGCGAACAATTCATCGCGGATCGGCAAGGCATCGTCGCTGCAGGCGAGCGCCGCATTGACGCCCATGCAGCCGTGCGGGCCGTCCGGCATCGTTTGCGCGTCGACATATTGCGTCAGCAAGGCTTCCACCACCTGGCGCGCCGTCGGCTGTTCCAGCGCCGCATCGAAAAACCGCATGCGCGTATCGCTGTAGCGTTCCAGCGCCTTGTGGAACAATTGTTCCTTGTTGCCGAAGACGGCATACAGGCTGGGCCGGTTCATGCCCATGGCTTTCGTCAATTCCGGCAAGGAACTGCCTTCATAGCCTTTTTCCCAGAATACTTTCATGGCGCAATCGAGCGCCTCGTCCGCGTCGAACGTGCGTGGCCGCCCCGTTTTCGCCTTGACCGCCTCTTCTTTTTTATCTTGTTTCATACCGTTCGGTAAAAAATTATTGACAACAATGTCCACCTGCCCTGATTATATACCGACCGGTTAAAAACCTCTCGGCTTTTCAGGAACCTCTCATGCATACACTTTCCAACGCTACCGACGACGATACCACCGTGGCGCCGTGGCTGGCCGTCTTATCCGTCGGCATCGGCGCCTTCGCCCTCGTCACTTCCGAATTCCTGCCCGTCGGCCTGCTGCCCGCCATGGCCGCCGAACTGGCCATCAGCAAGGGCCAGGCGGGCTTGATGATCACCACGCCCGGCATCGTTGCCGCCTTTGCCGCCATCTTCGTCACCGTCGGCTCGGGCCGCCTGGACCGCCGCATCGTGCTGCTGGCCCTGACGGCCCTGCTGGTAGCCTCGAACCTGCTGGTGGCGCTGGCCCCTTCGTATGCGTGGATACTGCTGGGCCGCGCCATGCTGGGCGTGGGCGTGGGCGGCTTCTGGGCCATCGGCAGCGCCATCGGCCCGCGCCTGGTGGCGCCGCAGCATGCCTCGCGCGCCATGTCCATCATCTTCGCCGGCGTCTCGCTGGGCACGGTGGCGGGCGTGCCGGCCGGCGCGCTGGTGGGCGATCTGGTGGGCTGGCGGGTCGCGTTCGGCGCGGCCAGCGCCATTGCCGTGCTGGTCTTCGTCGGCCAGCTGTTGCTGCTGCCCAAGCTGCCGCCGACACAGGCCATCCGCCTGCGCCAGTTGCCGATGATTTTCGGCATCCGCAAGGCCAGGCTGGGCCTGATCGCCACGGCCATGCTCTTCACGGGCCAGTTCGCCGCCTACACGTATATCGCGCCTTTCCTCACGCAAATCTCGCACCTGGCGGCCGGCACGGTCAGCGCCATGCTGCTCGTGTACGGCGCGTCTGGCTTCATCGGCAACCTCGTGGGCGGCTGGGCCGCCGGCCGCTATGAACGGACCGCGCTGATGGCGACGGGCGCCGTGCTGGGCATGTCCACCCTTGCCCTGGCCGCGTTCGGCAGCCATTCGCTTACCGCCATGCTGCTGGTGGCCGTGTGGGGTTTCGGTTTCGGCGCCATGCCGATCGCCGTGCAGACGTGGATGTTCAAGGCGGCGCCGGAGCTGATGGAAGGCAGCAGCGCGCTCTTCGTTGCCATCGTGCAAGTGTCGCTGGCGTCCGGCGCCTTGCTGGGAGGCGTGGCCGTCGACCGGCTGGGCGTGTCCAGCGCGATGGTGGTCGGCGGCCTGTTCGCCCTCGGCTGCGGCTTGACGATCGCCATCTTCGGCAAGCCGCAGGCCGGCGCCAAGGCCGGCGCGGCCTGCATCGCCTCGTAGGAATCAGATGCGGCCGCGGCGGAATTCTCCGAGGAATTTCGTCACTTCGGCCGGCGTCATCACCACGTCCGCGTCGCCGTGATACGCATACAGGAAAGGCGTGCCGCCCAGGCGGTCCGTCAGCTTGGCAAAGAGCAGAAAGCGGCTGCCCAGGGGATGGCGCTGCAGGTCGGCCAGGCGGCGCGAGCACTGCACGGTCAGCTCCGGCGAAAAGGCCTGGCCCGGCACGGGCCGGATTTCCACGCGGCCATTAATCGCGCGCGATTCGACGGCGACGTGCCGGTATGCATAAGTATCACGGGCCATGCCGCCACCTTGAATGAAGTAAAGGCGCCATCTTAAGCGAAGTGGGCGCCTGCCGTGTTACTGCGGCACGATGCGCAACAGGCGGCCGTTGTCTTCATCCGTCAGCGCATACAGGTAGCCATCCGGCCCCTGGCGCACGTCGCGCACGCGCGCGCCGATGGCCAGGCGGTCCTGCCCCGTCACCTTGCCGCTGGTATCGACGGCGATGCGGCGGATATCCTTGGCCGCCAGGCCGCCGCTGAAGATGCTGCCGCGCCAGGCGACAATCTTGTCGCCCGTGTAGACAGCCAATCCGGACGGGGCCGGCGACGGCACCCAGGCCACGCTCGGGTTGAGCATGCCGGTCACTTCGTGCTTGCCGACCGGTTCATGCGTCGTGTAGTCGGCGCCATAGCTTTGCAGGGGCCAGCCATAGTTGCCGCCCGCCACCACCAGGTTCAGCTCGTCGCCGCCGTATGGACCGTGTTCCGTGGCCCATACGCGGCCGGAAACGGGGTCGAGCGCCAGGCCCTGCACGTTGCGGTGCCCATACGACCAGATTTCCGGCAAGGCGCCCTTGGCGGCCAGCGGATTGCCGGGCGCCGGCTTGCCGTCTTCCGTCAGGCGCAGGATGGAACCCTGGTGCGTGGCCAGGTTTTGCGCCTGCTCGCGCGCCAGGCGGTCTTTGACGCGCAGCGGCGGGTTGCCGCCATCGGCCACGCTCATCAGCAAAGTGCCGTCCGGCAGCCACAGCAGGCGCGAACCGAAGTGCTGGCCGCCGCTCTTGTCCGTAGCGACCTTGAACAGGGTCTGGATGCCCGTCACCTTCTTGCCGTCGAACACGCCGCGCACAAGGGTCGTGCGGTTGGCGTCATTGTTGCCAGTCGACACCGTCATGTAGACGCGCTGCTGCGCCTTGCCCGCATCCTGCGGGTGCAGGACGATATCGAGCAAGCCGCCCTGCCCGCCCGTAAACACCTTGGGCATGCCTTCCAGCGCCACATCGGTAAAAGTCTTTCCATTGAGTAAATGCAAGGTGCCCTGCTTGCTGGTGACGAGCGCGCGCCCCTCGCCCAGCCAGGCGATGCCCCACGGCTGGCGCACGCCCTCGGCCACGGTAACGGTCTTCCACGGCTGTTTCGCGGCGGGCGGTTCGCCCGTGGCTTGCAGTTCGGCGTGGGCGGGCATGGCGCAGGCGGCGAAAGCTCCCAGCAGCAATGCGGTGGCAATGCGTGTACGCTTGATGATTGGCATCGGGAATTCTCCTGTGTCGTCAATAAAAAAAGCGGCCGCGATGGTCTGTGCCATCGCGCCGCCTTTAAAAATAGCACAGATTGCCAGGCGGACGCGCCGCCGCTTCCATGCGATCAGCGATACACCAGATAGTACTTGGCACGCGCGGTGCCCTTCTGCGCGCCGCCCGTCTGCACCAGCGCCACTGGATCGCCGGCGGCCGTGTGGAAGATGCCGATGCCATAGCTGGGTTCGCCGCCAATGTACGGCAAGGTGACATCGCCTGCAGGGAACAACAGATCTCCTGTGAAACGCTTGTAGCTGGCTTGATACGCCGGATCACTGCCGAGATAGCCGAGGCCATCACGCTCCATCACCAGTGCCTCCGCCTTGACGGGCGAATAGCTCACCGACAACACGCCGTTGTTCGTATTGCTCAAAGCAAAGCGACCAACGTATACCAGCGTATCAGCCTTAAAGTATGTTCCGCTTGCCGTAAATAGCAGGTCTTCCTTGGGTGACAAGAAAAACGGCGCGGCCATCGGGATCGGATGCGGCATGAAAATAGAGTAGGAGGTTTGCAAGATATAGCCTTGCTGCGAATCAACGAGAAAAGCCGAGGGCTGGAACAGTGGCTCCTCATTGATGGTAACGAGTCCCTTGTTCAGCGATGCCACGAAGATACCCTTCATTTCACCATAGAAACCTCCGCTCGTGGTTCGCCTCTCTACAAGCTGGCCAGTACGCGCATTGAACCCTTCCAATACTGGCTCTCTGAGCGATCCCTTGGATTGACCGGACAGAAAGACGATGCCCGCATCGGTCGTGAACACTTCGGTCTGCGAACCGGCTGTACCGGTCGAACGCAGCAGTTTCCCCGCTTCCAGATCAATCAGGCTGACCACCCCCTCATGCAATACGCCGGCCAGTTTCCCGTCTGCACTCAGACTGAAGGACTTGACGGCGGCAGGCAAACTGACGCTGCTGAAAGTACCATCGGCCGGATTAATGATTTTCAAGCTATCGGGATTGGGCGTCACCACGATCAGTCGGTCCATTCCCTTGCTGTAACGCGCCTCCAAAGGCTTGAACGGCAACGCCATGACACTGTAAGTCGGGACGATCACATTGAGCTTCAGGTAGGCCACCGCCAATTGCCGGCCACTGGTGACCGTCATCGACAGCACATACGCGCCGGTCACGTCTGGCGTGAACGACGGCACTACCGCCGTTGCTTCCCCGATCACGGCGACGGAACCAGCAGGCCGGCTGTCAACCGCCCATGCATAAGCGAGTTTGCCGCCTCCCTCGTCATAACTCAGGATACCGCTAGTCACCACCGGCTGGCCGACGGGCACTGTTTGATTTTCACGGCTGATGACAGCGACCGTGCCTTGGATCACGCCGGATGGCATCGTATTATTAGCATCGAACTGGTACACCGTTTCGGCATACGCGCCCTTGCCATCCGCACCGCGGGCGCGTATTTTATACAGGCCCAGCACATCGGGCGAGAAACGGGCAACCTGATCGACAACGCGCAAATTGGATGTGCTGCCGGCCGGTTTTTCGATCAAGTCCCACGTGGTGGTGACCTTGTCACCGTCAGCGTCAGTGCTGCCGGTGGCGTCGAGAACGATACCGGCTCCCAGCGACACACTCACGGCTGGTTTGACAAGTGCTTGCGCCGTAAACGTCGCATTGACCACCACCACCGCATTCGGCACACGGTTATTCACCAGCACGGTAGCATTCTTTTCCGCAAAGCCACCCTTGCCATTCGTCACGCGCAGCTTGAAGATATACGTGCCCAAGGCGTCGGGCTGGAAGTTCAGTTTCGGGGTTGCAACAGCACCCATGTTCAAGCCGCTGCCGGCAGGCTTGGAGACCAGGCTCCAGGCAAAACTCAGCGTCCCGCCGTCGCTATCCTTGCTGCTACCGGCATCGAGTTCAATCTGTCCACCCACGCTGCCGATGGCATCGGCACCTTCGGCCGCCGCCGACACGGCGCCGGCAAACAAAATGGCAGGCTGCGGCACGGCCGCCACAGGCGGCGGCGCAGCAGTTTCACTGCCACCGCCACCGCCGCCACATCCGGCCAGCATGACCATGGCCAACAGACCCGCTCCCAACCAGCGCGCGGCTGGTCCCTGCATACGACTGCGCATATGATCCCGTTCTCTCAATATTTCCAGTGGTTATAAGGTGACGTCT
The DNA here is from genome assembly GCF_030587265.1 of Janthinobacterium sp. SUN137. NCBI lineage: Bacteria > Pseudomonadati > Pseudomonadota > Betaproteobacteria > Burkholderiales > Oxalobacteraceae > Janthinobacterium > Janthinobacterium sp. SUN137. The sequence continues at coordinate 240,885 of NZ_JAPWHZ010000001.1, forward strand.
TGTCGCGTCCGAAAAAGCGGACAAATATTATCATGACAATAACGTTAAAATTTCACCAAATTTCACTTTGGAAATATTAATTTTCAGAAATCATTTAAAAGGTGCTGCAGGGTATGCTCAGGCGCGCAGCAGCAAGGCCACGGCTTCGGCCGCGATACCCTCTTCGCGACCCAGGTAGCCCAGTTTTTCATTCGTCTTGGCCTTGATATTGACCTGGCCCACACTCACGCCCAGGTCGTCGGCCACGTTGACGCACATGGCGGCGATATGCGGCGCCATTTTCGGGCGCTGGGCGATGATGGTGGCGTCGATGTTGCCGATGATATAACCGGTCGCCTGCACGCGGCGCACGGCTTCACGCAGCAGGGTGCGCGAATCGGCGCCCTTGAATTGCGCATCCGTGTCGGGGAAATGGCGGCCGATGTCGCCCAGCGCGGCGGCGCCGAAGATGGCGTCCGTAATCGCGTGCAGCAATACGTCCGCGTCGGAATGGCCAAGCAAGCCCAGGTGATGGGGGATTTTCACGCCGCCGATGATCAGGTCGCGGTTTTCCACCAGCGCGTGGCAGTCATAGCCCTGGCCGATGCGGAAAGGCAGTACGGGAGTGGTGATGGTCGTCATGCGGTCTTTCTGTTCAGGATTCAAGGATGGGCCAAGTACAGTTCGGCCGTGTGTATGTCGCGCGGCAAGGTCACCTTCAGGTTGCGCGGGTGGCCTTCGACCAGCCTGGGCGCCAGGCCCAGCGCTTCGACGGCGCTGGCGTCGTCCGTGATCGCTTGCGGATCGGGCGCTTGCGACAGGGCCCGGTGCAGCAGCGCATAGCTGAACATCTGCGGCGTCTGCGCCAGCCATAAATGGTCGCGCGGCACCGTCTGCGCCGACAGGCTGTTCTGCCCTGCCCGCTTGACGGTATCGACCACGGGCAAGGCCAGCAAGCCGCCGGCCGGATGGTCAGCGACTTCGGCGATGAGTTTTGCGATCAGCGCCGGCGTCAGGCCAGGGCGCGCCGCGTCGTGCACCAGCACCTGGTCGTGGGCGGCTATGCTGCCGTGCAGCGCCTGCAGGGCATTCAGTATCGTTTCCATGCGCGTGGCGCCGCCGCAGCGCAGCACGGTCACGCCTGCACCTGCGCCCTGCCCCGGCACGACGGCGTCGATCTGGCCATCCTCGGTGCTGACGACGACATACGTATGCGCGATCAGGGGGCTGGCGAGAAAGGCGTCGAGCGCGTGGCGCAGCATGGGCTTGCCGGCGATGGGTAAATATTGCTTGGGACTGCCCGCTTCCATGCGCGCGCCCACGCCGGCGGCGGGGATCAGGGCAAAATAACGGGGGCGATTCGGTGCTGCTGTCATGCCATTCCTTGTCTAGTTGGCGGGCGCTGTCTTGCCCGCCAGGATATTCTGGATCTCGCCATTGCACGCCTTGCCCAGGCGCGCATATTCCTGCGGAGAATCGATGGCCGCCTGCAAAATTTCCACCTTGCGCATTTCGGCCTTGACGTACGGCAACCAGCCCGTGTCGATCTCGCGCGCCAGCGCCGCCTTGGCAGTGCCGCTGGGCGCATACAGGGGCCGCGCCTCGAAGCGCTTCGCCAGCGCGGCGCGCACGGTCTTTTCCACCCGCGGCAAATGTTCCATATAGGTTTTCATGTGCCGCAATTCGTGAGCCAGTATCTCATCATACGCGCAAGTGCCCGGGGCAAATTCGCGGCCGATATAGATCACCACGGGCGCATACGTGAGGGTGACGGTAATCTGCGGCGCCACGCATTCGTAGCCGCTGGCCGGGTCTTGCAGCATGGGGCCGGCCAGGGCGATGGCCACGCGCGACTCGGTCTTGGTCAAGCCCAGTACCCAGGTGTTGGCACGCGCCGTGCCCTTCATCACCGTCAGGGCCTTGTACGGCAGATGCGTGTCGATGCTGTAGCCGTTCTGCTGCGCCGTCAGCACGGACACCGTCTTGCTGATCGTGTCTTCGCAGCGCACCTGGAACGGCGTGCGCGCCGCCCCGTGGGCGCCCAGGCTGGCCGACGCCAGCAACAGGAAGATCGCCGTGCGCATGCGCAGGATCAAGCCGGCTGCCAGGCGCCGCTGGTAATCTTGTCGAGCCAGAAGATGCCGATGACGGTTTTCACGTCCGTGATCGTGCCATCCTTGACCCAGTCGAGCAGCTGCGGCACGGTGGCCGTGAACGTTTCGAGGAATTCGCCTTCATCGAGCTGGCGTTCGCCCGCTACCAGGCCGCGCGCCAGGAACAGTTCCAGGTGCTCGTCCGAATACGCGATGGCGTTGTGGATGGTGGAGACGAATTGCCAGTCGCTGGCCGTATAGCCCGTTTCTTCCAGCAACTCGCGCTGGGCGCAAGCCAGGTGGGATTCGCCCGCATCGATCTTGCCGGCGGGGAATTCAATGAAGACCCGGTCCAGCGGATAGCGGTACTGGCGTTCCATCAGCACCGTGCCATCGTCGAGCAGCGGCAGGATGACGACGGCGCCCGGATGCAGGACGAATTCGCGCGCCGTGATCTTGCCATCCGGCAGCGCAACCCGGTCGCGCTGCACGCGCAGGAAGCCGCCCTGGTAGACGAGCTCGCCGTCTACCTTGGTCTCAGTTAAATTCATGTCCATGCGTTCAGTATCCATACCTTGATTATGCTCAATAAAAAAAAACGGCGCCAGAGGCGCCGCTTTCGGTCGATGGGGCTAATGTCGTTTGCGCAGATAGCGGGTGACAAAGCCTGGGAAAGCCAGCACCAGGAACAGACATCCCGTGATGGCATAGAACTCCCACGTCTGCGGGAAACCGTTGCCGATGCGCGCTTCGAGCGCGAACGCCACGGCGCCGACGATGAAGTACAGAATCACCATCTCCAGCAGGCGCAGCGCCAGCGGCTTGCGCCAGCCTTTGCCCCCGTCTGCTTGCGCCGTCTTTTTCAAGGGCACGGCGGCAAACAGTTTCTCGTTCAGGAAAGGCAGGTTGGCGCCCAGGATGCCCAGGGCGATCACCAGCCAGCTCGAGACGGTGACATCCATCGGTCAGGACGCCAGGGTCTTGGTGATGGCGGTCGCGCAGGCAGCCAGGATGCTGTTAGGCATCGCACCCAGCGCCAGGACGAACACGCCGTTCAGGGCCAGCACGACGCGCATGTCGCCATGCACGACCAGCGCATTGCTGTCGGTCGGCTCGTCGAACCACATCATCTTCACGACGCGCAGGTAGTAGAAGGCGCCGATCAGCGAGAACAGCACGGCGGCGATGGTCAGCCACAGCTGGCCCGTGGCCAATACCGATGCCAGCACCGAGTACTTGGCCATGAAGCCCATCAGCGGCGGCACGCCGGCCAGCGAGAACATGAACAGGGTCATCACCAGCGCGAAGATCGGGCTGCGTTTGCCCAGGCCCTTGAAGTCGGCCAGTTCGTCTGCTTCGAAACCATTACGTGCCAACAACATGATCACGCCAAAGGTGCCCAGGGTGGTGAACACGTAGGTGATCACGTAGTACATCGACGCGCCGTAGGCGGTGGCTGCGCCAGCCGCGTTCAGGGTGTTGTTCGGTGCATCCACAGTACCGGACAGCAGGCCCAGCAGAACGAAGCCCATTTGTGCGATGGTCGAGTACGCCAACATGCGCTTCAGGTTGGTTTGCGCGATCGCGGTGAAGTTACCGATCGCCAGCGACATCACGGCCAGCACCAGCAGCATTTGCTGCCAGTCATGCGCCATCGGCAGCAAGCCTTCGGCCAGCAGGCGCAGGGTGATGGCAAACGCGGCCAGTTTCGGCGCTGCGCCCAGCAGCAGGGTCACTGCCGTCGGCGAACCTTGATACACGTCAGGCACCCACATGTGGAATGGCACGACGCCCAGTTTGAAGGCCAGGCCGGCGACGAGGAATACCAGGCCGAAGACCATGATGGTGCCGTTGGTCTTGCCGTTTTCCAGCGCCACGCGCAGTTCGCCCAGGTCCAGGGTACCGGACGCGCCGTACAGCATCGAGATACCGTACAACATGAAACCGGAAGCCAGTGCGCCCAGGATGAAGTATTTCATGGCCGCTTCCGTGGCCTTGGCATTGTCACGGCGCAAGGCGATCAGTGCATACAGCGACAGCGACATCAGTTCCAGACCCAGGTAGATGATCAGGAAGTTGTTAGCCGAGATCATGATCATCTGGCCCAGCAGTGCAAACAGGGCCAGCACGTAGAACTCGCCGCCCAGGTTGCCCGACAGCATGCTGCGGTCGGTGGCGTAGGCACGCGAGTAGATCAGGGTCAGCGCCACGGCGCCGTAGGAGAACAGTTTCAGCAACTGCGACATCGGGTCCGACACGAACATGTTATTGAACGTGTAGACGGTGGTGCCCGCGTTGAAGTCGCCCACGGTCAGCAAGGCGCAGCCGGCCAGGGTCAGCAAGGCCAGCACGTAAGTGATCGAACGCTTCGCCGCAGGCAAGAACATATCGATCAGCAAGAGCGCCGACGTGGCGATCAGCAGAAAGATTTCCGCGTACAGCGGTACCAGATTAGGTGCATTAGTCATGTTATCGGTCTTCTATTTAAGGCAACTTGCTGATGGCGACATGCTGCAGCAGGTCGGCAACCGAAGTTTGCATCGTGTCGGTGAACGGGGCTGGGTACAGACCCATCACGAGCACGGCGATGGCCAGCACAGCAAGCATGAAGAATTCACGTTTGTTGATGTCGGTCAATTCGGCCACGTGCTTGTTCTTGATCTTGCCGAACACTACGCGCTTGGCCATCCACAGCGAGTACGCCGCGCCCCAGATCAGTGCCGTTGCAGCCAGCAGACCAATCCAGAAGTTGAATTTCACCGCGCCCAGGATCACCATGAACTCGCCGACGAAGCCGGACGTCGCTGGCAGACCGCAGTTGGCCATCGAGAACAGTACGAAGAAGGCGGCAAATTTCGGCATGCGGTTCACGACGCCGCCGTAGTCGGCGATGTTACGGGTATGCATGCGGTCATACAGCACGCCGATGCACAGGAACATCGCGCCGGAGATGAAGCCGTGCGAGACCATCTGCACGATACCGCCCTGTACCGAGATGTCGTTGAACATGAAGAAGCCCAGGGTGACGAAACCCATGTGCGCGATCGACGAATAGGCGACCAATTTTTTCATGTCGGTTTGCACCAGGGCAACCAGACCGATGTAGATGACGGCGATCAGCGACAAGGCGATCATGAAACCCGACAGGTAGTGGCTGGCGTCCGGCGTGATCGGCAGCGAGAAACGCAGGAAGCCGTAGGCACCCAGTTTCAGCATGATGGCGGCCAGCACGGCGGAACCGCCCGTAGGCGCTTCCACGTGGACGTCCGGCAACCACGTATGCACGGGGAACATCGGTACCTTGACGGCAAACGCCATCAGGAAGGCCAGGAAGATGAAGATCTGTTCGTTCATCGTCAGCTTGAACGCATGCCAGGCCAGGATGTCGAAAGTGCCCGACACATTGCGCAGGTAGATGATGGCAACCAGGGTCAGCAGCGAACCGAAGAAGGTGTACAGGAAGAACTTGAACGACGCGTACACGCGGTTCGAACCGCCCCAGATACCGATGATGATGAACATCGGGATCAGGGTTGCTTCAAAGAAGAAGTAGAACAGCAAGCCGTCCAGCGCGCAGAACACGCCGATCATCAGGCCCGACAGGATCAGGAACGAGCCCATGTACTGGGCGATGCGCTTCTCGATCACTTGCCAAGCCGAAATGACGACGATGACGGTGATGAAGGCTGTCAGTGGCACGAACCACAGGGACAGGCCGTCGATACCCAGCGAGTACCAGATATTGAAGGTTTCAATCCACGGTGCTTTTTCGACGAATTGCATGCCGTGCGCGGCGTTGTCGAAATGCTGGATCAGGGGCCAGGTGCACAGCATGCTGAGCACCGCGCCGGCCAGCGACAGCCAGCGGGTAAAGCCCGCTTTGCTGTCACGGCCGAGAGCCAGGACCAGGACGCCGCAAATGATCGGCACCCAGATCGACAGACTCAGGTAAGGAGGTAGTGTAGAAATCGTAGACTGCATCATGGTTCTCAGTATTCTTTTATCAGGTCAGCTTACTTAGCGGGCCAGAATGGCAGGAAATAGATCAGGAAGCCCAGCACGCCCAGGATCATCACGAATGCATAGTGATAGATGTAGCCGGTCTGCAACACTCGCGACAGCGAGGACAGCCAGGCAACGACCTTGGCGCTACCGTTGACCAGCAGGCCATCGATCAGCTTCTTGTCACCGAAGTTCCACAGGCCATTACCCAGCAAGCGGGCACCGCCGGCGAACACGACTTCATTGAACTTGTCCATGTAGTACTTGTTGTCCAGCAGGGTGTGGATCGCGTGGAACTTGGCAAAGAACCAGGCCGGCACACGCGGGTTGACCATGTAGCAGTAGTAGGCTGCCACCACGCCGGACAATGCCAGCCAGAACGGTGCCGTCGACAGGCCGTGGATCGCCATCGCCATTGCGCCGTGGAATTCATGCGACAACTCTTCCATTGCTGGATGGTTTTCGCCGACAAAGATCACGCCTCTGAAGAAATCGCCATGCAGCATCGGGCCGATCGTCAGGTAACCGATGATCAAGGATGGAATCGCCAGCATCACCAGCGGGAACCACACGACGAACGGCGATTCATGCGGCTTCTGGCCAGGTTCCAGGCCATGGTGGCCGTGGTCGTCTTCCTCTTCTTCGTGGTGGTCGTCATGTGCATCGCCGTGCGCGCCATGGGCCGCTTTCGGTGCGTGATGGTCGTCATGGCCGTGCGCATGCGGCTGGCCGAAACGTTCCTTGCCGTGGAAGACGAGGAAATACATGCGGAACGAGTAGAAGGCGGTAACGAAGACGCCAGCCAGCACGGCGAACTGGGCAAAGCCAGCGCCCCAGATGTGCGTCGCTTCGACGGCTTCGATGATGCTGTCTTTCGAGTAGAAACCGGAGAACAGCGGCGTGCCGATCAGGGCCAGCGAACCGACCAGGGAAGTGATCCACGTGATTGGCATGTACTTGCGCAGGCCGCCCATGTTGCGGATGTCCTGGTCATGGTGCATGCCGATGATGACGGAACCGGCGCCCAGGAACAGCAGTGCCTTGAAGAATGCGTGCGTCATCAGGTGGAACACGGCCACGGAGTACGCGGACGAACCCAGCGCCACGGTCATGTAGCCGAGCTGCGACAGGGTCGAGTAAGCGACGACGCGCTTGATGTCGTTCTGGATGATGCCCAGGAAGCCCATGAACAGCGCCGTGATGGAGCCGATCACTAGGATGAAGGACAGTGCCGTGTCCGACAGTTCGAACAGCGGCGACATGCGCGAAACCATGAAGATACCGGCCGTCACCATCGTCGCGGCGTGAATCAGTGCCGAAATCGGGGTAGGACCTTCCATCGAGTCAGGCAGCCACACGTGCAGCGGGAACTGCGCCGATTTGCCCATCGCGCCGATGAACAGGCAGATACAGGCAACGGTCAGCAGGGCCCAGTCGGTACCTGGCAAGCTCAACAGTGCCAGTTCGTCTTTCTTGGCGAACACTTCCTGGTAGTTCATGGTGCCGGCGTAGGCCAGCAGCAGGCCGATGCCCAGGATGAAGCCGAAGTCACCCACGCGGTTGACGAGGAAAGCCTTCATGTTGGCCACGATGGCCGTTGGACGCTGGTACCAGAAACCGATCAGCAGGTAAGAAACCAGGCCCACTGCTTCCCAACCGAAGAACAGTTGCAGGAAGTTGTTGGCCATGACCAGCATCAACATCGAGAACGTGAACAGCGAGATGTAGGCGAAGAAGCGGTTGTAGCCTTCGTCATCCTTCATGTAGCCGATCGTGTAAATGTGCACCATCAGGGAGACGAAGGTGACCACGCACATCATCATCGCCGACAGCGAATCGATCTGGAAGCCCACTTCCATCTTCAGGGTGCCGATCGTCATCCAGTTATAGATCGTGCCATTGAATGTCGCGCCATCCATCACTGCCAGCAATGTCTGCACGGACAGGATGAACGCAATCAGTACGCCCAGGATCGTCGCGGTATGCGACGTCTTGCGTCCGACCAAATTACCCAGGAACTGGGTGCCAAGCAAGCCTGCAATCGCGGCACCGGCCAGCGGCGCCAGCGGTACGGCAAGAAGGAGGTTAGGGTTGAGGAGTTGCCCCGCCATGATGAACCTTAATCGTTATTATTCGAGAGATCGAGTCTGAAAAACATCAGCCTTTGAGGCTGTCCAGGTCTTCGACGTTGATGGTATCCAGATTACGGAACATCACCACCAGAATAGCCAGACCGATAGCCGACTCAGCGGCGGCAACCGTCAGGATGAAGAAAACGAAGATCTGACCGGCCGCGTCGCCCATGAAATGGGAGAACGCGATGAAATTCATATTCACCGCCAGCAGCATCAATTCGATTGCCATCAGCAATACGATGATGTTCTTGCGGTTCAGGAAAATACCGACGATCGAGATTGCGAACAGGATCGCGCCCAGGACCAGAAAATGTGTGAGCGATAATGTCATGGTGCCTCCTTAACTTCCGGCTCAGCCGCAGGACGCTCGACGACCGCGTCCATCTTGATGATCTTCAGGCGGTCGTTACGCTTGACGCGTACCGCATCGCCTGGAGCAAAATGCTTGGTGTCCTTGCGTTTGCGCAAAGTCAGTGCGACCGCGGCAACGATGGCCACCAGCAGCACGACGGCGGCGATCTCGAAGGCAAACACATATTTCGTGTAGATCAGCAGGCCCAGTTCCTTGGTGCCGCCCAGGTTGACGTTCACCGGAGCGATGCTTGGCGCAAAGTTGCGGAAACCGTGCCACAGGACAGCGGCCATTTCCAGCACGATGATCACGCCCACCGTCACGGACAAAGGCAGATAGCCCCAGAAACCTTCGCGCATGCGGTCGATATTGATATCGAGCATCATGACCACGAAGAGGAACAGCACCATCACGGCGCCGACATACACCAATACCAGCACGATGGCCAGGAATTCAGCTTGCAGCAGCATCCAGATGCCCGCTGCGGAAAAGAAGGACAGTACCAGGAACAGTACTGCGTGGACCGGATTACGGGCCGTGATGACGCGCGTCGCTGCCAGAATCAAGATCAGCGCGAAGGCGTAAAACAAAATTGTTTTAAAGTCCATAAAAAACCCAATAGACGTACAGATGAACGAGGGGCGCGCCGCAGCTGGTCAGCTGCGGCGCATCCATCAGCGATAAGGTGCGTCGGCGGCGCGCGCAGCGGCGATGTCATTTTCATAACGATCACCTACGGCCAGCAACATCTCTTTCGTGTAATACAAATCCCCGCGTTTCTCGCCGTGGTATTCCAGGATTTGCGTCTCGACGATCGAATCGACCGGGCAGGACTCTTCGCAGAAACCGCAGAAGATGCACTTGGTCAAGTCAATATCGTAACGCGTGGTGCGGCGCGAGCCGTCGTCACGCTGTTCCGATTCGATCGTGATGGCCATCGCCGGGCAAACCGCTTCGCACAGTTTGCAGGCGATGCAACGTTCCTCGCCGTTCGGGTAGCGGCGCAGCGCGTGCAAGCCACGGAAACGCGGCGAGATCGGTGTCTTCTCTTCCGGGAATTGCACCGTGATCTTGCGCGAAAACATGTACTTGCCTGTCAACGCCATGCCCTTGATCAGCTCGCCTAACAAGAGGCTGCTGAAGAAATCTTTTACCTTATCCATTCGTATGCACTCTCTTACTTCCAAATATTCCAGGATGTCTGCATCCAGGCAGCGACGAAGACCAGGTAGACCAGCGTCAACGGGATAAACACTTTCCAGCCGAGGCGCATGATCTGGTCATAACGGTAGCGTGGGAAAGTACCGCGTACCCAGATGAACACCGACACGATGAAGAAGGTCTTGGCGAACAACCAGAAGAAGCCGCCGAAACCACCCCAGAACTCAAGGAAAGCAAATGGCGCGGACCAGCCACCGAGGAACATGATCGAAGCCAGGGCGCCGATCAGGATCATGTTGGCGTATTCGGCCAGCATGAACATGGCGTAGGCCATGCCCGAGTACTCGACCATGTGGCCGGCCACGATTTCCGACTCGCCTTCGACGACGTCGAACGGGTGACGGTTGGCTTCAGCCAGGCCCGACACCAGGTAGATGACGAACATCGGCAGCAGCGGCAGCCAGTTCCACGACAGGAAGTTCACGCCCTTGTCGGCGAAGAAGCCGATTTGCTGGCCGCCGACGATGTCGATGAAGTTCAGGCTGCCCGAGACCATCAGCACGATGACCATCACGAAGCCCATCGGGATTTCATACGAAATCATCTGTGCCGAAGCGCGCATGGCGCCCATGAACGAGTACTTCGAGTTCGAGGCCCAGCCGGCGATGATGATGCCGTAGACTTCCATCGAGGTAATCGCCAGCAGCATCAGCAAGCCTGCGTTGACGTTGGCCAGCACGGCTTGCGGACCGAACGGCACGACCGACCAGGCGGCCAGGGCCGGCATGATGGTCATGATCGGGCCGATCACGAACAGGCCCTTGGCGGCCTTGGACGGGATGATGATCTCTTTGAACAAGAGTTTCAGCGCATCGGCGATCGGTTGCAGCAAGCCCAGGGGACCCACGCGGTTCGGGCCGACGCGGATCTGGATCCAGCCGATCAGCTTGCGTTCCCACAAGGTCAGGTAGGCAACCAGGCCCATCAGCGGCAGCAGCACGCACAGGATCTTGATCAGGGTCCAGAAGAACGGCCAGGAGCCGCCCAGCAAATCCTGGCCGCTGCTGTTGATGACGTTTACAAATTCAGGCAGAGCCATCAGATTTTCCCCTCTGCTGTTTCAACTGTGATGTCACCGAACATGCCGCCCAGGCTAGCCGTCGAGGCATGCGCCGCCGACACTTTCACCACATTGGCTGGCAGGCCGGCATGGATAGCCGCCACCAGGATGGCGCTGCCGGAGCCTTGCGCCACTTTGACCTTGTCGCCCGCCTTGATGCCCAGCTTGTCAGCCAGCGCCAGGGACAGGTGCGCTTGCGGCGCGGCGCCATCGACCGTGCGCAGCAGCGGTTCGGAGCGGCGTACCAGCGCGTCGGCGAAGTAGATCGGCACGTCGGCGATGCGTTGCAGCGCTGGCGAAGCCGGTGCATACGAGGCCGCTTCCGGGGCGTTCTTGGCGATGTTGTTCAGCTGTGCCGACAGATCGGTCACGCCGGCACCAAACGCTTCGTCGCGGATCGCCTCGGAAGTGTCGTAGTCGAAACCGGCCAGGCCCAGGATGTTGCCCAGGACGCGCAGCACTTTCCAGGCTGGACGGGTATCGGCCAGCGGTTTCACGGTGCCGTTGAAGCTTTGCGCGCGGCCTTCGCAGTTGACGAAGGTGCCCGAGGTTTCAGCGAACGGGGCGATCGGCAGCAAGACGTCGGCGTAATCCATGCCGTGCTTGAAGGCGGACATGGCCACGACCATGTCGGCGCCATCCAGGGCGGCGCGGGCCGCTTGTGGATTGGCGGCATCGAGTTCCGGCTCGGCGTGCAGCAGCACGTAGGCTTTCTTCGGCACGGCAAACGCAGCTTGCACGTTGGCGCGCGGCTTGGCGACCAGGTGCGCGCCAACCGTGTTGGCCGCTTCCGTCAGGTAACCGAGCTTGGCGCCCGTCTGTTCGGCGATCCATTGCGCGGCAGCGTGCAGTTGCGACGCTTGCGGGTGTTGCGTTGCCGCATTACCCAGCAGCACGGCGCCGTTGTCGCCGGCCATCAGGCTGGCGGCAATCGCGACGGCCACGTCCGAAGCGCTCACCGCTTCGAAACCGGCTGGTGCGGCGATTTCTTTCGCTTTAGCAACAGCAACGACCACTTCCGACAAGGCCGCCAGCCAATCGCCAGGCGCGACGATCATCTTGTTGGCGATGGTGATCAATTGATCATCGTCGGAGGCGTGCAGGATCGACAGCTTGGCGCCGCCCTTGACGGACGCGCGCAGACGCGTGGCCAGCAATGGGTGATCCTTGCGCAGGAACGAGCCGATGACGAAGGCGCGCTTGATCTGGCCAAATTCGTTGATCGGCATGCCCAGCCAAGGTTTGACGGACGCGTCGAGCGCGAAGTCGGTCTGGCGCAGGCGGAAGTCGACGTGCTCGGAACCGAGACCGTGGGCGACTTTTTGCAGCAGGACCAGCTCTTCAACCGTCGAATGCGGCGTGGCCAGCGCAGCGATGGCGTCGGCGCCATGCTCGTGCTTGATATTTTTCAAACCGTGCGCCACGTATTCCAGCGCCGTTTGCCAATCGACTTCTTTCCACTCGTTGCCTTGTTTCAGCATCGGGGACGTCAGGCGTTCGGCGCTGTCCAGCGCTTCGTACGAGAAACGGTCCTTGTCCGAGATCCAGCACTCGTTGACGGCTTCGTTTTCCAGAGGCAATACGCGCTTGACCTTGCCAGCTTTCACTTGCACGATCAGGTTCGCGCCCAGGCCGTCATGCGGGCTGACCGATTTGCGGCGCGACAGTTCCCACGTACGGGCGCTGTAGCGGAACGGCTTCGAGGTCAGTGCGCCGACCGGGCACAGGTCGATCATGTTGCCCGACAGTTCGGAGTCGACCGTCTGGCCCACGAAGGACACGATTTCCGAGTGTTCGCCGCGGCCAATCATGCCCAGTTCCATCACGCCGGCCACTTCCTGGCCAAAGCGTACGCAACGGGTGCACTGGATGCAGCGCGACATTTCCTGCATGGACACCAGCGGACCGGCTTCCTTCGGCTGCACGACGCGCTTGTCTTCCTTGTAGCGCGATTCGCTCTTGCCGTAACCCACTGCCAGGTCTTGCAACTGGCATTCGCCGCCCTGATCGCAGATAGGGCAATCGAGCGGGTGGTTAATCAGCAAGAATTCCATGACCGACTTTTGCGCCTGCACAGCTTTATCGCTGGCGGAGCGCACGATCATGCCGGCACTGACCGGGGTCGCACAAGCGGGCAAAGGCTTGGGCGCCTTTTCCACTTCGACCAGGCACATGCGGCAGTTCGCTGCGATCGACAATTTCTTGTGATAGCAGAAGTGCGGAATGTAGGTTCCCAATTTGTTGGCGGCGTCCATCACCATGCTACCAGCAGGGACTTCGACTTTTTTGCCGTCTATTTCGATTTCAACCATAGTGATCGTTACCTGACGCAGCTTAGATATATGCGGGCACTAAGCAATGCTTGTGCTCGATATGATATTCAAATTCTTCACGGAAATTCTTAATGAAGGCCCGTACCGGCATGGCAGCCGCATCGCCCAGCGCGCAAATGGTGCGGCCCTGGATGTTGTCGGCGATCGAGTTGAGCATGTCCAGGTCGTCTGGACGACCCTGCCCCTGCTCGATGCGGTGCACCATGCGGTACATCCAGCCTGTGCCTTCACGGCAAGGCGTACACTGGCCGCACGATTCTTCAAAGTAGAAGTAGGACAGGCGTTCCAGCGCCTTTACCATGCAGCGTGTTTCGTCCATCACGATGACGGCGCCCGAACCCAACATCGAACCGGCTTTCGCGATCGAGTCATAGTCCAAGTCGGTCTGCATCATGATGTCGCCGCGGATCACCGGAGCGGACGAACCGCCAGGGATCACGGCCTTGATCTTTTTGCCACCGCGCATGCCGCCTGCCAGTTCCAGCAGGGTCGCAAACGGGGTGCCGAGCGGCACTTCGTAGTTGCCCGGTTTTTCCACGTCGCCCGAGATCGAGAATATCTTCGAACCGCCGTTGTTCGGCTTGCCCATCGCCAGGTATTTCTCTGGACCAATGTTCAGCACGAAAGGCACGGCCGCGAAGGTTTCCGTGTTGTTGATCGTCGTCGGCTTGCCGTACAGGCCAAACGAGGCAGGGAAAGGCGGCTTGAAGCGCGGCTGGCCTTTCTTGCCTTCCAGCGACTCCAGCAGGGCCGTTTCTTCGCCGCAGATGTAGGCGCCATAACCATGGTGCGCATGCAACTGGAACGAGAACTCGCTGCCCATGATCTTGTCGCCCAGGAAACCGGCGGCGCGCGCCTCTTCCAGCGCTTCTTCGAAACGCAGGTATTCCTGGAAGATTTCACCGTGGATATAGTTATAACCGACGGTGATGCCCATCGCATAAGCGCCAATGGCCATGCCTTCGATCAGCGCATGGGGATTGTAACGAATGATGTCGCGGTCCTTGAAAGTGCCCGGTTCGCCTTCATCTGTATTGCAGACGAGGTATTTTTGACCCGGGAACTGGCGCGGCATGAAGCTCCACTTCAAGCCGGTAGGGAAACCCGCGCCTCCACGGCCGCGCAAGGACGAAGCCTTGAGGTCGGCGATGATCTGTTCCGGCGTGATTTTCTCTTCCAGGATACGCCGCAGGGCGCTATAGCCGCCGCGGTTCACATAATCTTGCAAATGCCAGTTCTTGCCATCCAGATCCTTCAGGATCAATGGATCGATATGGCGGTTGTGGAGTGACGTCATTTCTTGAGTTCCTCCAGCATGGCGTCGATTTTCTCGTTCGACATCCAGCTGCACATGGTTTTATTACTGACCAGCAAGACAGGCGCATCGCCGCAAGCACCCATGCACTCGCCTTCAACCAGGGTGAACTGGCCGTCTGCAGTGGTTTCGCGGAAATCGATACCCAGTTTCTGCTTCAGGTAGTCTGCAGCGCGCACGCCGCCCGACAGGGCGCATGGCAGGTTGGTGCACACGGTGATCTTGTGCTTGCCCACGGGTTTCACGTTGTACATATTGTAGAACGTGGCCACTTCCTGCACGGCAATCGCCGGCATGCCGATGTAATCGGCCAGTTCCTTCATGGTTTCCGGCGCCAGCCAGCCCAGTTCATCCTGGGCATGGGCCAGCGCGGCCATGACGGCCGACTGACGCTGGTCGGCCGGGTACTTGGCCAGCTCGCGGTCAATTTTCTTATAGCATTGCTCTGATAACAACATACTTTTTGCCTCTTAGCGGTCAATACTGCCGAACACGATATCTTGCGTCCCGATGATGGTCACGGCGTCGGCAAGCATGTGCCCACGCGCCATCTCGTCGAGCGACTGCAAGTGGGCGTAGTCTGGCGCGCGCAGTTTCATGCGGTACGGCTTGTTGGCGCCATCGGACACCAGGTACACGCCGAACTCGCCCTTCGGATGTTCCACGGCGCTGTAGGCCTCGCCTGGCGGCACGTGGAAACCTTCCGTGAACAGCTTGAAGTGGTGAATCAGCGATTCCATGTTGGTCTTCATGTCGACGCGGCCCGGAGGCGCCACCTTGCGGTTGCTGGTCATGACAGGACCTTCATTGTTGCGCAGCCACTCCACGCATTGCTTGATGATGCGGTTCGACTGGCGCAGCTCTTCCACGCGGACCAGGTAGCGGTCGTAGCAATCGCCGTTGGTGCCGATAGGAATGTCGAAGTCCATCAAGTCGTACACTTCGTACGGCTGTTTCTTGCGCAAATCCCACTGCACGCCCGAGCCGCGCAGCATGGCGCCCGTGAAGCCCATGGCCAGCGCATCTTCCGGCGAGACCACGCCGATGCCGACGGTACGCTGTTTCCAGATACGGTTGTCGGTCAGCAAGGTTTCGTACTCGTCCACGGAGTTCGGGAAGCGGCGCGCGAAGTCTTCGATGAAGTCCAGCAGGGAGCCCTGGCGGTTTTCGTTCAGCTTGCCGATGGCCTTGGCGTTGCGGATGATCGATGCCTTGTGCTGCGGCATCGCGTCCGGCAGGTCGCGGTACACGCCGCCCGGACGGTAGTAGGCCGCGTGCATGCGCGCGCCCGACACTGCCTCGTAGGCGTCGAACAAGTCTTCGCGGTCGCGGAAGCAATACAGGAACGGGCCCATGGCGCCGACGTCCAGCGCGTGGGTGCCGAGCCACATCAGGTGGTTCAGGATACGCGTCATCTCGTCGAACATGACGCGGATGTATTGCGCGCGCAGCGGCACTTCCAGGCCCAGCATCTTTTCGATGGCCATCACGTACGCATGTTCATTGCACATCATCGACACATAGTCGAGACGGTCCATGTACGGCACGGATTGCAGGTAGGTCTTCTGTTCGGCCAGCTTTTCGGTAGCGCGGTGCAGCAGGCCGATATGCGGGTCGGCGCGCTGGATGACTTCGCCATCCATCTCCAGCACCAGGCGCAGCACACCGTGCGCGGCCGGATGCTGCGGCCCAAAGTTCAGGGTGTAGTTCTTAATCTCAGCCATTATTTCATCCCGTAATGTTCTTCGCGGATCACGCGCGGCACGTTTTCCCGCGGCTCGATCGTCACGGGCTGGTAAATCACGCGCTTTTGTTCCGGATCGTAGCGCATCTCGACATAGCCGGAGACGGGGAAATCCTTGCGGAACGGATGGCCGATGAAACCGTAGTCGGTCAGCAGGCGGCGCAAGTCGTTGTGGCCTTCGAAGAGGATGCCCAGCAGGTCGAATGCTTCGCGCTCGTACCAGTTGACGGCGCGCCAGATGCCGACCACGGAGGGCAGCAGCGGCATGTCGTCGTCCGGCGCGAACACGCGCACGCGCACGCGCCAGTTGTGCTTGACCGACAGCAGGTGCGACACGGCCGCGAAACGCAGACCATCCCAGCTACCGTCGCCATAGGTCGAGTAGTCGACGCCGCACAGGTCGAGCAATTGCTCGAAATGCAGGGCCGGATCGTCGCGCAGGGTCAGCATCACGGCCAGGTAGTCCTCGGCCTTGACGACCAGGGTGACTTCGCCCAGCGCAACCGTCGTGCTAACGCGATCGCCCAGGGCAGTGCCGAGGGCGTTTTGCAATACTTCTAAATGTGTTGTCATAATCTGAAGCGGCCCCGTTAGCGTGCGATCGTGCTGGTACGCTTGATCTTGTTCTGCAACTGCATGATGCCGTACAGCAAGGCTTCAGCGGTCGGAGGACAGCCAGGCACATACACGTCGACGGGCACGATGCGGTCGCAACCGCGCACCACGGAATAGGAGTAATGGTAGTACCCGCCGCCATTGGCGCAGGAACCCATCGAGATGACCCAGCGTGGCTCTGCCATCTGGTCGTAGACCTTGCGCAGGGCCGGCGCCATCTTGTTGCACAGGGTGCCGGCAACGATCATGACGTCGGACTGACGCGGCGACGGACGAAACACGACGCCGAAACGGTCCATATCGTAGCGGGCTGCGCCCACATGCATCATTTCGACCGCACAGCAGGCCAGACCGAACGTCATCGGGAACATAGACCCGGTGCGCGCCCAGTTGATCAGCTTGTCGGCCGAGGTGGTGATGAAACCTTCGCTTAATACGCCTTCAATAGCCATGGCTTATTCCCAGTCAAGGGCACCTTTCTTCCAAATGTACCAAAATCCGACCACGAATTCAGCGATGAACACCATCATCGTGACGAAACCGGCCCAGCCCAGGTCGCGCATTGCAACGCCCCATGGGAAAAAGAATGCCGTTTCCAGATCGAACAAAATAAACAGGATTGCGACCAGATAGTAGCGCACATCAAATTTCATGCGCGCGTCTTCGAATGCTTCAAAGCCACATTCGTACGGGGAGAGTTTTGCTGCGTCGGGCTTGTTAGGGCCTAACAGGCGCCCCAGGAGCTGGGGAGCGATACCGACACCAAGGCCGATAATAATGAACAGCAGGACGGGGAAGTAATTTTCGAGGTTCACGATTGATGAGCTTATATTGAACGATCGGTTAAATGAGGACGCTGCGATCATTTGCAGCGTATCTAACGCACGACCCCAATCAAAGCTAAGACCAGGATCGAACGACACATCCTCGTAAAAAAAGCCAGCAACTTTGTACGAGCCATGGCTCGTGCGCCGTTGCTGGCTTCTGATTTCTGGTGCCGACGACGAGACTCGAACTCGTACAGCTTTCGCCACTACCCCCTCAAGATAGCGTGTCTACCAATTTCACCACGTCGGCGGTAAGGCCCGTATTCTACTCTGCTTTGCCGCTAAAGTTAATGCACAAATGCATCAAAACACAGATAAAAACGATAAATTTTTACATCTTCCAGCACGCCACGATTTTTTCCTGCCGCACTGCTAAAACATTGAGCAATAATCTGCCCGTAATGAGAATTACTCTCGATGAGGTATCGAGCTGATACAGAATTACTTCGGAATCGCGCCGGCCGGGGTGCTGGCAACCGGAGCCGCCGCTGCCGGAGCGCTGGCAGCCGGAGCTGCTGCTGGCACCGTCGTCGGGATCGCGCCCGCGCCGGTGACCGGCACTGGCTTGACGACTTTATCCATCACGCCGCCGCCGACCGTGGTGGCACGTTGATTCGCCATCAGCGACAGGGCCAGGGTGGCGCCGAAGAAGATCGCGGCGGCAACGCCCGTCGATTTCGACATGAAGTTCGACGAACCCGTCGCACCGAACAGGCTGCCCGAGGCGCCCGAACCGAAGGCGGCGCCCATGTCGGCACCCTTACCGTGCTGCAACAACACCAGCGCGATAATCGACAATGCCGAAATAACCTGTACTACCACTACCAGATTGAACATCATGTTCATTGCAATTCCATTCTTAGTTTAAAGTAATTCAATCAGCGGCGTGAATAATCGCCAGGAAATCCGCCGCCTTCAATGCTGCTCCACCGATCAGACCGCCATCGATATCCGGCATCGCCATCAATTCTTTTGCGTTCTCCGGCTTCATGCTGCCGCCGTACAGGATTTGCACGCCGGCTGCCGCTACCGCATTCTTTGCCACCAGCTGGGCGCGCAACACCTGATGCACGTCCTGCGCCATTTGCGGCGTGGCGGTCTTGCCCGTGCCGATGGCCCAGACTGGCTCGTAGGCCAGCACCAGTTTCGCCACGTCGTCGTCACCAATGGCCGCCAGCACGGCGCCCAGTTGCTGCGCCACTACGGCATTGGTCTGGCCCGCTTCGCGCTGCGCCAGGGTTTCGCCGATGCAGACGATAGGCGTGATGCCCGCCGCCAGCGCCGCAACCGTCTTGGCCGCCACCTGCGCATCGCTCTCGCCATGGTAGGCGCGGCGCTCGGAATGCCCGATCACCACATAGCCGCAACCGAAATCCTGCAGCATGGCGGCCGAGATTTCTCCCGTGTAGGCGCCGCTGGCGTGCGCGGACACATCCTGCGCGCCCCAGCCCAGGGCCGTGCCTGCCAATTGCGCCTGGCACTGCGCCAGATACGGCGCAGGCACACAGACGGCGCTGGCGGCGCCAGAGGCAGCCAGGCCAGCAACTATTTCAGACAATAACACCGCGTTCGAGGTGCGACTGCCGTTCATTTTCCAATTTCCGACGACGAGTTTGCGACGCATAGTAGCCTAAATTCTAATAACCCGTCATTCTAACTCCGGCACCGATGCCGGTCAAACAGGCAGTGCCCCGTTTCAGGCAACTTGCAACATGATCTTGCCCACGTGCGTGCTCGCCTCCATCAAGGCATGCGCCTCGTTGGCTTTTTCTAACGGGAAAGTTTGATAGATCACAGGCTTGATCTTGCCCGCTTCGATCAGCGGCCAGACGGTCGCGCGCAAATGGCTGGCGATGGCCGCCTTGAAGGCGACGGAACGGGGACGCAGGGTGGAACCCGTCACCGTCAGGCGGCGGCGCAGCAAGCTACCCAGGTCCAGTTCCGCCTTGGTGCCGCCCTGCACGGCGATCAGGCCGATGCGACCATCGTCGGCCAGGCAATCGATTTCGCGCGGCAGGTAGTCGCCGCCCACCATGTCGAGGATGACATCGACGCCTTTGCCACCGGTCAATTCCTTGACGACGGCGACGAAATCTTCCGTGCGGTAGTTGATACCCCGTTCGGCGCCCAGCGCCTCGCAGGCGCGCGCCTTCTCGTCGCTGCCCGCCGTGGCGAACACGCGATGCCCCAGGGCGGCCGCCAGCTGGATGGCCGTCACGCCGATGCCGGACGTGCCGCCCTGCACCAGTAACGTTTCGCCGTCAAGCAGCGCGCAGCGGTCGAAGACATTGCTCCAGACGGTAAAGAAGTTTTCCGGCAGGGACGCGCCTTCCAGCGCTGTCAAGCCTTGCGGCAAGGGCAGGCACTGGCCGCTTGGGGCGGCGCAGTATTCGGCATAGCCGCCGCCCTGCACCAGCGCGCAGACCAGGTCGCCCTTCTTGAACGCGGTATTGGTAAAATCGCCATCGACGACTTCGCCCGCCACTTCCAGGCCCGGCAAGTCGGACGCGCCGGCGGGCGGCGCATACTTGCCCAGGCGCTGCAGCACGTCGGGACGGTTGATGCCGGCCGCGTGCACCTTGATCAGCAGTTCGCCCGCCTTACATTGCGGCATGGGACGTTCCGCGATCTGCAAAACGTCGGCGGGACCTGGCTGGCTGATGGCAACTGCACGCATGGCGGGACTCTCTCAAGGGAAAACGGCGATTGTACGCCAAGCCGCCCTCCCCTGCAGACCACTGCCCCGTCTTAACCGGCGCCCGTTTTCGACTGGCGCGGCAAGGGCGTGCCCGGCTTCCATTTCGCCGACAGGGCTTGCCCCTCTTCGACTTGCTCATGCGTCATCTTGCGCACCACGGCGGCGCGCTGGTCGGCCGCATTCGCGTTGCCATTCGCCGCCGCCAGGTTCCACAGCATGTAGGCGATGACGTTGTCCTGCTGCACGCCACCCATGTGGTAGCGGTACATCAGGCCCAGCACCTGCTGCGCCTCGGCATGGTTCTGCTCGGCCGCCTTGCGGAACCAGCCCACGGCTTGCTTATGATCCTGCAGCACGGCGTTGCCCGTGTAATACATGGCGCCCACCACATACTGGGCGTCGGCCTTGCCCTGCTCGGCCGCCTTGCGGTGCCAGAACATGGCTTGCTTGTAATCCTGCGGCAAGCCCCGCCCCATGTAATACATCAAGCCCAGCAAGTGCTGGGCATCGGCGCTGCCGGTCTTGGCAAGGGGCAATATTTCCTTGTAGGCCAAGGCGTAATTCTTGTTGTTGTAGGCACTGGCGCCTTCGGCGAAGCCAGCCCGCGCGGGTAGCTGTATCGTCAACAGCATGAGTAATGTAATGATCAGTTTTTTCATCGGAATGGGATGTGGTCTGACTACTTATTCTTGTCCTGCCAATACGGCCTGCGGCAGGATGCTTTTACTTCCAGCTAACTTTGCCCAGGCCCTCGACGCTGACATCGCGGTTGACCGGCTTGCCGTACACCACCACCGAACCGAGCCCGCTCAAGTTCAGCTTGGCATTCGTATGGGCATTCACCGTGGCGTTGCCGAGGCCGCTCAATTCCAGGTTCACGGCGTCCGCTTCGAATTGCTGCGCATTCAGGCTGCCCAGGCCGCCCAGGCTGGCTTTCAAGAGTCGTCCGCGTCCGCCCAGCACGACCGAGCCCGCGCCCTGCAAGTCCAGCTCGGCCCGCTCATTGTTACCGATCCATATCTGCATGCTGCCCACGCCGCCCAGGCTGGCATTAAGCTTGCGGTAGTCGCCCACCAGCTTGATGCTGCCCGCCCCTTCCAGCGACAGGGTCAGTTCCTCGCCCTTGAAACCCGTGATGTCCGTGCTGCCGAAGCCTTCCGAGCTCAGCTCGTGCAAATTCGGCAAGACCAGGTCCGCGCGGATCGACGAAGGGCCGATCTTGAAGCCGCGCACTTCCGTTTCGATGTGCAGGGTGTCGCCGCTTTGCGCCGTGCTGACGTCGGCGATGTAGCGCTTGTCGGCCGTGATGCTCAGCGAAGGCACGTTGCCCTGGCGAATGCGCACTTCCATCACGCCATCGAGCTTGACGCGCACCACGCGGGCGTCGATGTTGCGCATTTCCAGCAAGCGGGTCTCGGCGGCCGCGCCGCGCACCAGGCCCAGAGTCGCCAGGAACAGCAGCGCCAATTGCAGTGTCTTTTTCATGTAGTGCATCCTCGGTATCTTGTTTTTATGTGTCGCGGCGCCCTCGTGGGACTCGCGCGCATCGCCGCTGGCTGCCACTGTAGCAGCAGCAAAAATTGCTGACAATCAATTATGCAAAACGGGCTTTTTCCAAGGCGGTCAGGCGCTTGGCCTTGACCACCACCACTTGCATGGCCGCCTTGTTCGCGGGCGCGGCCAGGGTGACCGTGGAACTGGCCACTTGCAGGGCCGGGGCGGCCGGGGCGATGGCGTAGCAGCTGGCGCCGAGCAGGATGGCGGCGGCAACGGCGATGACTTCCATGTTTTTAGCGACGTTCATTTGAATCTCCTCGGGTGTCTGGCAGTGGGCTTGCGGTATGGTGTCACTATAGCCATACCGCCCCCGGCAGACACGCCGATTGCGACGAACTGCGCTTTTGGCAGGCTGGCCTGACAAAAACGCGGATGAACGTCGATTTACTGCTGCGTGCTTAAAACTCTTCCCACTCGTCGGCGCCCGACTTGGCCGCCTTGACGGGCTTGGCCGGCGACAGTGCGCGGGCTGGCGCGCGCGGCGCGGCAGCACGAACGGCCGGCTTCGCCTTGAGGCGGGTCACGGGCGCGGGCGCGGCGGCAGGACCCGCATCGCCAAGGCGGAACATGCCGACGGCTTGCGCCAGGTCCACGGCCTGCTCCTGCAGGCTTTCCGCGGCAGCGGCGGCTTGCTCGACGAGGGCCGCGTTTTGCTGCGTCATGGTATCCATGTGCGTGACGGCCGTATTGATTTCGCCGATGCCGGCGCTCTGTTCGCGGCTGGCCACCGTGATCTCGCTCATGATGGTCGTCAATTGCTGCACCGACGCCACCACCTGGTCCATGGTCTGGCCCGCCTCATCGACGAGACGCCCGCCCGCATCGACTTTCTCCACCGAATCGCCGATCAATTCCTTGATTTCCTTCGCCGCGCCGGCAGACCGTTGCGCCAGGTTGCGCACTTCGGACGCCACCACGGCAAAGCCCCTGCCCTGCTCGCCCGCGCGCGCCGCCTCGACGGCCGCGTTCAGGGCCAGGATATTCGTCTGGAAGGCGATGCCGTCGATCACGCCGATGATGTCGACGATCTTGCGCGAGCTTTCCTGGATGCCGGCCATGGTGCCGACTACTTGCTGCACCACGCGGCCGCCCTTGGCCGCCACTTCCGAGGCGGACACGGCCAGCTCATTGGCCGCATGCGCGTTTTCCGCATTCTGCTTGACGGTCGACGTCAGCTCATCCATCGAACTGGCCGTTTCTTCCAGCGCGCCCGCCTGCGCTTCCGTGCGCGAGGACAGGTCGGCGTTGCCTGCGGCGATATCGGCCGACTCGCTGCGCACCAGGGTGCTGATGCTGCGGATCTGCACCAGCACGGTGGCGATCTTTTCGACGAACAAGTTGAACGCCTTGGCGATCTGCGCCAGCTCGTCCGTGCCTTCCGCGTCGAGGCGGCTGGTCAGGTCGCCGTCGCCCGTGGCGATCGCTTCCATCGCGTCGCGCACCAGGCCCAGGCGGCGCAAGGCGCGCGCCACCAGCGCGCTCAAGACCGTGGCGGCCAGGGCCAGCACCAGCAAGGCCGTCAGGGCCGAGGCGCGCAGCATGGAGCTCAAGGCTTGCGTCGCTTCTGCGCGGTCGAGCACGGTCGCCAGCAGCCAGTCGCTGCCCGGCACCTTACTCACATGCAAGATGCCATTGCGTTCGCCGAGGCGGATGGCGGCGCCGTCGCCGCTCTTTTCGATGTCGGCCAGCGCCTGCGCACTGAGGCCCGGGTCCAGCTCGGCCAGCGGCTTCAGGGTCAGCTTGCCGTCCGGGTGGGCGATGATCTTGCCGCCGCCATCGACGAGGAAGGCATAGCTGGACGCCGTCGGCTTGATCGAGGCGACGTTTTGCACCACCGCATCCATCATCACGTCGGCCGCCATCACGCCCGTCACGCTGCCCTTGCCGCCCAGCGGCTCGGCAAACGTCACCACCAGCTTGCCCGTGCTGGCCCCGATGTAGGGCGCCGTGATGATGGGGCCGCCCACTTCGGACGCCAGCTTGTACCAGGGCCGCGCCGTGGGATCGTAGTCGGCGGCGCGCTTGCGCTCCTGCGAAAAGACGGCGTGCTTGTCGGCAAAGCCGATATACGCCATGTCAAAGGTGCCGGCCTGCTCGGCCGCCTTCAGGGCCGGCAGCGGATCGGCCGCCGTGGCGCCCTGCTTGAGCGAGCCCACGACGGCTTGCTTGGAGCGCAGCCATTCGGCGATGGCCGCGGCATGGCTGTGCGACAACTGCAGCATCTGCGTGTCGAGCGCGGCCAGGGTGCTGGAGCGGGTAGTGAAAAAGTTGGCGATGGCGACGGCCAGCATGGCCAGCACGACGATGGAAACGGCGATGGCGATCAGCCGCGCCTTAAGGGAGGACAACATGGTGCATCCAATAAAAAAGAGAAAATCGGGAGGGATGCGCCATGGTCAGGGAATAAGATTTTGTCGTCAAGCAATACTGATAGTCAATTACCCATAAACAACAATTGATACCATATATTAATCAGATCTCGCCGCGCAGCTTGCGCAGGGCCGGCGATTCGCCGCCCGTCGCCTCGATGCGGAAACGGGCAAATGCCTGCTCCAGCTCGGGGTAACGGCGCAAGCCGCCTTCCGTAAAATAACGCCCGCCGGGGATATCGCCCCACGGCAGGGGCGCCGTCAAGGCGCCGCTGCCCGCCAGGGCCAGCAGCGGCTCCAGCGCGCTGCGCAGGTCGGCCACTTCCCCATCGGCGGGCGCCAGGCGCGCCAGCAACTGTTCCAGTTCGGCGGCATGGGCTTGCAGGCGCGGTTGATCCATCATCTCTCCTCAATTCTTGATCGTGCCGATCAGCACGGGGGCCGACCACAGGCTGCGGTTGGGCAGCAAATACTGCTGTGCCCCGCCACGGCGCCGCACCAGCCCGCCCAGCTCTTCCGTCGGCGCCACCTGGCTGACGAACACGCTGACGGTACCCTTGGGCATGACCTGATACACATCATACAGCGGCGCCTCGCTCTTCAAGGGCAAGCCGAAACAGTCGGCCAGGCTGGCGCACTGGCCCGAAGCCAACTGCAATTGCGCGCTGGTGGTGAAATACGGCGAGTACGGCGACACATTCTGGCCATGCGGCACGATCTTCACCAGCGCGGCCGACATGGCTTGCACATCGGGCAAGGTGCTGCCGGAGGCGAGCTGCTCGACCGCGCGCGCGTAAATCGTCTCGGCCGGGGCGGCAGGATCGGCGGCGCGCAGTTCGCGCAGGAATTGCTGGCCCGGCGCGCTGTCCAGGTAGGGATCGATGGCTTCGCGCTGCAAGCCCGCCGTCCTGAAGGTGCTGAGGTCATTGATTTCGCGCGCATGCACGGCGCGCAAGGCGTCGAGGTCTTGCGCCGGCATGGCCGCGGACGCGGCGGCGATAGGGATGGGCAACGGCACCGGCGTCGGTGCGCTGTCCAGCTGCGCCCGGACACCGGGCGCGACGGCAAGCAGAAAGGCGGCGGCCAGCCCGCAGTATGTGCGCATGCTGCATCTCCTTGGAAGACTCGTTCAGGGGAAGATCCCATGCCGAATCTACAGAGAGTAGCGGCGGCCGATACGCGCTGGATCAAGGCCGGTGCAGACAGGTGGGCAAGCCGGCACACGCCTTCGATACAGCGCAAACGCGGCGCATAAAAAAACCGCCAGGGCTTGCGCGCCGGCGGTTTTTGAGCATGCGGCCGAAGCCGCACTCAGGCGAACCTGAAGGACATTAAGCGGCTGGCGCTTCGTTGCCTTCGGCAGCTTTCATCGACAGTTTCAAACGGCCGCGGTCGTCCGTTTCCAGCACTTTGACGCGCACCAGCTGGCCTTCTTTCAGGTAATCGGCCACGGCGTTGACACGCTCGTTGGCGATCTGCGAGATGTGCAGCAAGCCGTCCTTGCCTGGCATGACTTGCACGATGGCGCCGAAGTCCAGCAGTTTCAGCACGGTGCCTTCGTAGGTCTTGCCCACTTCGACGGAAGCGGTCAGTTCCTCGATGCGGCGCTTGGCTTCCTGGCCGGCAGCAGCGTCGACGGACGCGATGGTGACCACGCCTTCGTCGCTGATGTCGATCTGGGTGCCCGTCTCTTCGGTCAGCGCGCGGATCACGGCGCCGCCCTTGCCGATCACGTCACGGATTTTTTCCGGGTTGATCTTGATGGTGATCAGACGCGGTGCGAAATCGGACAGTTCGGTTTTGACGTGCGGCATGGCTTTTTGCATTTCGCCCAGGATATGCTCGCGGCCTTCCTTGGCTTGCGCCAGTGCCACTTGCATGATTTCCTTGGTGATGCCCATGATCTTGATGTCCATCTGCAGCGCCGTGATACCGTTGCGGGTACCGGCTACCTTGAAGTCCATGTCGCCCAGGTGATCTTCGTCGCCCAGGATGTCGGACAGCACGGCAAACTTGCCGCCTTCCTTGATCAGGCCCATGGCGATACCGGCCACGTGTTCTTTCATCGGCACGCCGGCGTCCATCAGTGCCAGGCAGCCGCCGCACACGGAAGCCATCGACGAGGAACCGTTCGATTCCGTGATTTCCGATACCAGGCGCACCGAGTAGCTGAACTCTTCAGCTGCTGGCAGGGCGGCGATCAGCGCGCGCTTGGCCAGGCGGCCGTGGCCGATTTCGCGGCGTTTTGGCGTACCGACACGGCCCGTTTCGCCGGTGGCGAACGGAGGCATGTTGTAATGCAGCATGAACGAATCGGTGAACTCGCCCATCAGCGCATCGATCTTCTGGCTGTCGCGGGCGGTGCCCAGGGTAGCGACGACCAGCGCTTGCGTTTCGCCGCGCGTGAACAGGGCCGAACCGTGGGTGCGTGGCAACACGCTGGTGCGGATCGAAATCGGACGCACGGTGCGCGTGTCGCGGCCGTCGATGCGTGGCTCGCCGTCCAGGATTTGCGTACGCACGATTTTCGCTTCGATGTCGAACAGGATGTTGTTGACTTCAGCGCTGTCGATCGACGCGCCGCCGGCGGCAGCCGCTTCGGCCGACAGGTCGGCGATCACTTCCGACGTCGCCGCCTTCAGCTTGGCCGTACGCTCTTGCTTGTCCTTGGTTTGATACGCGTCATTGATCTTGGCGTTGGCGAAATGCGCGACGCGGGCGATCAGTGCTTCGTTTTTCGGCGCAGGCGCCCATTCCACTTCCGGCTTGCCGCCGTCACGCACCAGGTCGTGAATCGCGTCGATGACGACTTTCATCTGGTCGTGGCCGAAGACCACGGCGCCCAGCATGATTTCTTCGGACAGCTGTTTCGCTTCCGATTCGACCATCAGCACGGCCGTTTCGGTACCGGCGACAACCAGGTCCATTTCCGACGTTTTCAGCTGCTGGACGGTCGGGTTCAGGATGTACTGGCCATTGGCGTAACCGACGCGCGCTGCGCCGATAGGACCGTTGAAAGGCACGCCCGATACGCACAGGGCGGCCGAGGCGCCGATCATGGCGGCGATGTCCGGATCGATTTCAGGGTTGACCGACAACACGTGAATGATGACTTGCACTTCATTCAGGTAGCCTTCCGGGAACAGCGGACGGATAGGACGGTCGATCAAACGGGATGTCAGTGTTTCTTTTTCGGAAGGACGGCCTTCGCGCTTGAAAAAACCGCCCGGGATTTTACCGGCAGCATAGGTTTTTTCGACATAATCAACCGTCAAAGGGAAGAAATCCTGGCCTGGCTTGGCATCTTTGCGTGCCACTACCGTTGCCAGAACGACGGTATCTTCGATCGACACCAGCACTGCGCCGGATGCCTGACGTGCGATTTCGCCGGTTTCCAGGGTCACTTGGTGTTGACCGTACTGGAAGGTTTTCGTAACTTTGTTAAACATGGGGTATCCCTTTTCTAATTGCCGACAGATTTTCAGGGGCTGTCGTTCACCTCACCACAGGCGGCAGAAACATCGTTGCCACCTTTACTACTTTACTTTTAAAGCATGATATCGGGAGAGAATACTGTACTTCTCGATATAAATCCGGAATTCAAATGACAAAATGCCCGCGTCAGCGAACTGGCGCAGGCATTTCTGTATAAACCTTGTACGGCAAAAATTACTTGCGCAGACCAAGTTTAGCGATCAGGTCGCGATAACGGGTAGCGTCTTTAGCCTTCAGGTAGGACAACAGGCTCTTACGACGGTTGACCATCATGATCAGGCCGCGGCGGGAGTGGTGATCTTTCGAGTGAGCTTTGAAGTGGCCGTTCAGTTCGTTGATGCGAGCTGTCAGCAGTGCAACTTGCACTTCAGGGGAGCCGGTGTCGTTTTGACCACGTGCGTTGTCCGCGATGATAGCGGCTTTGTTGATGTTTTCTACTGTCATGATAAACCTTTCACATGCGGTGCACAGAGTCTGAACCCTATCCACCGTGAACTACGATTATTAAAATACTGGCCTATGCTTCCAACCAGACGCGCAAGTATATCGGAAAAATGCCCGCCTGTATCCTGCCGTGCGGCCTTTTCTCGGTGCATGATAGGATTTTCCTGCATTTCAGGAGGTCAAACATGAAAAAACTGCTCAAATCAGCAACACCGCTGCTGTTTGCCGCACTGGCCGGCTGCGCCAGCTGGAACGCTCCGCCGCCCCAGCCGGGCGAGCCGCGCGCCGCCGTGGAAGCGCGCCTGGGCCGGCCGACGAATATCTATCAATTGCCCACCGGGCCTGAACTGGAATACGCGACGGGCCCGTACGGCCAATACACGTACATGGCCCGCTTCGGCCCCGATGACAAGCTAATTTCCTACGAGCAAGTGCTCGACACGCCGGGCTTTGCCCGCATCAAGGTGGGCGTATCGACCCAGCAAGACGTGCTGCACACCCTGGGCCGCCCGACGGAAACATCGTACCTGTCGCTGCCGAAACTGCACGTCTGGTCCTACCGCTACAAGGAATCGGGCGTGTGGGATTCCATGATGCACGTGCACTTCGACCACGACGGCATCGTGCGCATGATGATGAACGGGCCCGATCCGGCCAAGGAAGAGCGGCGCTTTTTCTGGTAGAACATTACCAGCGTAACGACGCCTGATAAAACCGTAGCGAGCGGCAGTGAGGCTCGGCGCCCCCTTTGGGCCGAGAAGCGCAGCCGTACTCTAGTACGGTGAGCATCAAATTCTGGGGTCAGACCCGGCGGGTCTGACCCCGACTTACGGCTGGGGGTCGATACGTTCATCCTTGGCATGCAACTTGTTCAAGGCTGACAGATACGCCTTGGCCGAGGCCACGATGATGTCCGGGTCGGCGCCCACGCCGTTGACGATGCGCCCGTCGCGCGACAGGCGCATGGTGACTTCGCCCTGCGACTGCGTGCCCGTGCTGATGGCATTGACGGAAAACAAGACCAGCTCCGCGCCGCTGGCGGCCGCGCTTTCGATGGCGTTGACGGTGGCGTCGACGGGGCCGTCGCCCCGCCCTTCGCAGCTCAGTTGCTTGCCGCCGACGAGGAATTCCACGCGCGCATGCGGCACGGCGCCCGTCGTCGACTGCTGCGTCAGTGAAATGAAACGGTAGTGCTCACTTTCCTGCGCCTGCTGTTCTTCGCTGACGAGGGCCATGATGTCTTCGTCGAAAATCTCGGATTTCCGGTCCGCCAGTTCCTTGAAGCGGATGAAGGCGGCGTTGACTTCCGCTTCCGATTCCAGCGCGATGCCCAGTTCGTGCAGCCGCTGCTTGAAGGCATTGCGGCCCGACAGCTTGCCGAGGACGATCTTGTTGGCCGTCCAGCCCACGTCTTCGGCGCGCATGATTTCATACGTCTCGCGCGCCTTCAAGATGCCGTCCTGGTGAATGCCGGACGCGTGCGCAAAGGCGTTCGCGCCGACGACGGCCTTGTTCGGCTGCACGGCAAAGCCCGTGATCTGCGACACCATCTTGGATGCTGCCACGATCTGCGTCGTGTCGATACCCACCGTCAAGTTGTAATACGCGGCGCGCGTGCGCAGCGCCATCACCACTTCTTCCAGCGCCGTGTTGCCGGCCCGCTCGCCCAGGCCATTGATCGTGCATTCGATTTGCCGCGCGCCGCCTATCATGACGCCGGCCAGCGAATTGGCCACAGCCAGGCCCAGGTCGTTATGACAATGGACAGACCAGATGGCTTTATCTGAGTTCGGGATGCGTTCGCGCAAGCGTTTGATGGTGGCGCCAAAGATTTCCGGCACGGCGTAGCCCACCGTATCGGGGAAATTGATGGTGGTGGCGCCCTCGGCAATCACGGCTTCCAGCACGCGACACAGGAAATCCTCGTCGGAGCGGCTGCCGTCTTCGGGGCTGAATTCGATGTCGTCCGTGAACTGGCGCGCGTAGCGCACGGCGTTTTGCGCTTGCGTAAGCACTTGCTCTGGCGTCATGCGCAGCTTCATCTGCATGTGCAGGGGCGACGTGGCAATGAAAGTGTGGATGCGCTTGCGCTCGGCCGGCGCCAGCGCTTCGGCGGCGCGGGCGATGTCGCGGTCGTTGGCGCGCGACAGCGAGCAGATGGTCGATTCGCGCACGGCGCCGGCTATCGCCCGTATCGACTCGAAGTCGCCTTGCGAGGCGGCGGCGAAGCCCGCTTCGATCACGTCGACCTTCAGGCGCTCGAGCTGCTTGGCGATGCGCAGCTTTTCCTCGCGCGTCATGGAGGCGCCCGGCGATTGCTCACCGTCGCGCAAGGTGGTGTCAAAAATGATGAGTCGGTTGCTGGTGCTCATGGCTGCTCCTGGCTGGCTGAAGACTGGCGACGCTACCGACTCGGCGCATCAATGCTCGGGGTCGGTCTGGATAATGCTGACGGGCTTGCCCTTCGCCATGCGCCAGAAGAACACGGCGTAGCCGGACAGGCCATAGGCGACGAAAATCGGGAACAGCACTTTCGGCGGGTCGATGGAGATGAGCGCAAAGAACAATGCCAGCAGGAATACCACGATGAACGGCACGGACTTGCGGAAATTCACATCCTTGAAGCTGTAGAACGGCACGTTGGTGACCATGGTCAGGCCGGAAAACAGGGCGATCGCCCACGACACCCAGGCCAGCTGGTTGCCGGCAAATTCCAGGTCGTTCATCAACAGGATGAAGCCGGCCACCATGGCCGCCGCCGCCGGGCTGGGCAAGCCCTGGAAGAAGCGCTTGTCGACCACGGCGATATTCGTGTTGAAACGGGCCAGGCGCAAGGCGGCGCCGGCGCAATACACGAAGGCGGCCAGCCAGCCCAGCTTGCCCATGCCGCGCAGCGACCATTCGTAGATCACCAGCGCGGGCGCGGCGCCGAACGACACCATGTCGGACAGGCTGTCGTACTGGGCGCCGAATTCGCTCTGCGTATTCGTCAGGCGCGCGATGCGGCCGTCGAGGCCGTCGAGGATCATGGCGATGAAGATGGCCCAGGCCGCGTGTTCGAATTTCTGGTTCATGGCCATGACGATGGCGTAGAAACCGCAAAACAGGGCTGCCGTCGTGAAGGCGTTCGGCAACAGATAGATGCCGCGGCGGCGCAAGGTTTTCTTGCCAGTGCCATCGGTCACCGGCTGGCGCACGAATTTGCTGAAGCGGGACGCTTTGGATGCTGCGGGAGTGCCGTTCTTGCCTCTACGACGGGGGAAGTTTGCCATGTTGTTCCATATCTTGTGTACTGCGGGGGAATCGGTGCCAGATGGCGGGCGCATGACTGTCTCGCCATGCGCCCGCCGATATTGCCATTATAGAGGAGCTACCGCCAAAGAAAAGCGTGGCGGCGTCAAGCTGACAATATTGATCCCGAAGCTAGCCTTATTTGAACTTGACCTTCGCCACCAGGCCCATGTTGAGGGTCGTTTCGCCTGGCTCGAAGCTCGGTTCGGCCACCTGGTTGCCGCCATAAGCCGCCATATCAGCACTCATGTTGCGCGCGCCGGCCACGCTGACGCGCTGCGCGTAATTGCCCGAGCCTTCGAAATCGATGGTGTCGATCACGGCGTCATTGACGTTGCGGCCCATGGCGCCGGCGATGGCGGCCACGCGTTCGTTCAGGTTCTTGTACGCGGCCGCGATGCGCTGATCGTCGAGCTTGCGGATGGTGGCGGGCGCCAGGCCGAAGTTCAGGCGGTTCAGGGTCAGCACGCCTTGCGCCGCGGAAACGGTTTTCGGCAAGGCGGCCAGGTTGGTCGTCGTGACCTGCAGGTATTGGCCCACTCTCCAGCCCGTCGGCACGCGCGGCTTGGCGGCGACGCCTGGCGGCAGCGGCGCCGTTTCCGGGTACACGGCATACGTGTAGTAGCCCTGGGTCTTCAGCACGGCTTGCGGATCGGCCTTCTTGACGATGGCGGCGCCCTGGTTCATCTTCTGGTTCACGCGCGAGGCGGCGGCGGCCTTGTCCTTGTCCTGCTCTTCAATGGCCAGGGTGACGGTCACCTGGTCGTTCGCATGCACGACTTCGCCGTTGGCAGGCACCACCACGAGGGTGCCGGAAGTGGGCAAGGCCTGGGCTTGTGCGCCCAGGGCAACGGTAGCGGCGGCGGTAACGACAGCGGCGGCCAGCATGGTTTTCATGACGGTCATGGTGTTCTCCTGAAAAATAATGGGGCAAAAACGACCATGGGGCCAACAGCCCCATGATTTTTAAAACAGTCTAACGCGGAATTGTTTCCACGCTAACGCACTTACTTGAACTTGACCTTGCCGACGACACGCATGTCGAGCGTCGTTTCGCCCGGCTCGAAGCTCGGTTCGGCGACGGTGCTGTCTTCGGCCATCTTGGCGCTGCGCATCATCATCGGCGCGGCGGCAGCACGGTTTTCGGTGACATAGTTGCCCGAACCTTCGAAGTCCACCGTATCGAGCACGGCGTCGGCAACGTTGCGGCCCATGGCCTTGGCGATGGCGGCCACGCGCTCGTTCAGGTTCTTATACGTGGCGGCGATGCGCTGGTCGTCCAGCAGGCGGATGGTTTCCGGCTTCAGGCCGAAATTCAAGCCATTCAGGGTCAGCACGCCTTGCGCCGCCGACACGGTTTTTGGCAGGGTCGCCAGATTGGCCGTCGTCACTTCCAGGTACTGGCCCACGCGCCAGGCCGTCGGCAAACGCGGCTTGGCCACGGCGCCGGCTGGCAACGGGCGCTCTTCCGGATACACGGGATAGGTGTAATAGCCATACGATTTCAGCGCGGCAGAAGGATCGGCCTGCTTGACGATGGCGATGCCCTTGTTCATCTTCTGGTTGACTCGCGACGCGGCGGCAGCCTTGTCCTTGTCCTGTTCTTCGACGGCCAGGGTAGCGACCACCTGGTCATTGACATGCTTGACTTCGCCAAACGCGGGTACGACCACCAGGGTGCCGTTGGTCGGCAGGGATTGGGCTTGTGCGCTCAGGGCAACGGTGGCAGCGGCGGCAACAAGGACGGATTTCATCACGGTCATGGGGTACTCCTAGGTAGTTAATATGGCTGACAGCCCGCGAAAGGGGTGGCTGTTGCCACCTCTTTCGCTTGAGAAACTTGTCAAACTGTGTAGATTCTAACGCCTCATTCATTCCTGTGGCGCAAATTAACAAATCGTCACAAAATGTGCTTGCCAGTCACATCTGTTCACATTTCAACACACTGTCATTCAAAATAACAATGTTATTAGTGACCTGCCACCGGGCCGCCGCTGCGCCGGCCCGGCTTGAAACTGTAACGCCGCGCGCGCCAGGCGATGGTCAGCGCCACCAGCAGCAAGGCCAGCATGGCCCAGGGGAACGAGGCCGCGCCATAGCCGTCCAGCAGCACGCCGCCCGCCAGGCCGCCGCCCGCGATGGCCACGTTCCAGATGGTCGCCACCATCGCTTGCGCCACATCCATGCCGTCGCCGGCCGCGTCGGCCGACGCCGTCTGCAGCAAGGTGCCGGCGCCGCCAAAGGTGACGCCCCAGATGGCCATGCTGACATAGATGACGGCCGGCGAGTCCATCGCCAGGCCCAGCGCCACCACCACGAGGGCAAACGCGGCGAGGCAGCCCAGCACGAGCGGGCGTAGCCAGCGGTCGATCAGCTGGCTGACCAGCCAGATGCCGGCCAGCGAGCCTACGCCATATACGAGCAGCACCAGGTCGATGCGGGGACGCAAGCCGGACGGCGCCAGGAACGGCGCGATATAGGTATACAGAATGTTATGCGCCAGCATCCAGGCAACGATCACGGCCAAAATCGGCCGCACACCCGGCGTCATGAACACCTGGCGGATCGACAGCCGTTCGCCATTCTTTTGCCCCGGATAATCGGGCACGGCCACCAGTATCCAGGCGACCAGGACCACGGCCAGGCCGGACATGATGCCGAAGATGCTGCGCCAGCCCAGCACGCCGCCCATCAGGGTGCCCAGCGGCACGCCCAGCGACAGGGCCAGCGGCGTGCCGATCATGGCGATGGCCATCGCCCTGCCCTGCTGTTCCACGCTGACCATGCGGCGCGCATAGCCGGCCATCAAGCCCCAGGCCAGCCCGGCCGCCATGCCGGCCAGGAAGCGCGAGGCCAGCGCCACCATGTAATTGGGCGCCAGCGCCGTCATGGTATTAAAGACCAGGAAGCCGCCGACGGCCAGCAACAGCACCTTGCGGCGGCGCCAGCCGCTGGTCATGGCGGTCAGGGGGATGGCGGTCAGGATGGAGCCGATCGCAAACACCGTGACGAGCTGACCCGTCATGACTTCGGAAATACCGAGACCCTGCGAAATCTGCGGCAACAGGCCGGCGGGCAAGGTTTCGGCCAGGATGGCGATAAAGCTGGTCATCGCGAGCGCCAGCAAGGCGGCCAGCGGAAAGCGTCGGGAAATGGCAGTGCCGGCAGTGCCTGAAACAGGCACGGCGGCGGTCATACGGTCAGTCATGTGGGTACCTCGGGTTGCGCAGGCAGCGCTTCAACGAGCCTGGCGTGCTATCAAATAGCGGTAATGCGCGTTGCGGTCGGCAGATACCGAAACAGATGCAGCGATATGAAACTGCAAAGGAAGGGCGGAATTGTAGCGCAAACGCCGCGACGGCGTGCGCAGGGAAATAGCCGTGTTCAGGCAGCCATGCTCAGGCTGGCGTCATGCAGGCATCATTAGCCGCCTTGCGTGGCGAAAACCAGGCATTCGATTTCGGACTGTACAGGAAGGCGCAGATGACGGCGAACATGAGCGCGCCAGGCAGGACGTTCATCTTGACCGGCAAGGTCGCCAGGCAGAGCGCAATGTCGATCACGCCCCACACCAGATACACCGTGCGCGCGCCACGCAGCCGTTGCAGCATGGCCAGCGCTGCCACCAAGGTGATGCCCTGGCTAAAGAGCAAAATCGCGTATTGCACTTCGGCGGGAATCACGCCGTCCCCCATTGCGGCCAGCATGGCGGGGTCGTGGCGGCCGAGGAAAGCCGACACCAGCGCCAACAGCGAGCCGATGACCAGAAACCAGCAGCTGACGGCAACCGCGACGGGTCGCTTGACCACATGAAGATTCCCGACAAAAACTTTAGAAAAAACAAGCATGAGGCTGACGGTATTGTTGAATGGGCCTGATTGTAACGGATGTTGCCTGCCAGGCGCCGGCGTACAAAAAAAAGCCGGCTTGTGCCGGCTTTTTTATGGTGAATCAGCAAAAAATGCTTAGTTTTTCGACTGGTCGACCATCTTGTTCTTGGCGATCCAAGGCATCATGGCACGCAGTTTCGCGCCCACTTCTTCGATCTGGTGTTCGGACGTCAGACGACGGCGCGAGATCAGGGTCGGTGCGCCGGCCTTGTTTTCCAGGATGAAGCTCTTCGCGTATTCGCCCGTTTGAATGTCTTTCAGGCATTGACGCATCGCATCCTTGGTGGCCGACGTCACGACCTTAGGACCGGTCACGTATTCGCCGTATTCGGCGTTGTTCGAGATCGAGTAGTTCATGTTGGCGATGCCGCCTTCATAGATCAGGTCGACGATCAGCTTCAGTTCGTGCAAGCACTCGAAGTACGCCATTTCAGGCGCGTAACCGGCTTCCGTCAGGGTTTCGAAGCCGGCCTTGATCAGTTCCACGGCGCCGCCGCACAGCACGGCCTGTTCGCCGAACAGATCCGTTTCGGTTTCTTCACGGAAGTTCGTTTCGATGATGCCGGCACGGCCGCCGCCGTTGGCCGAGGCGTACGACAGGGCGATATCGCGGGCGATGCCCGATTTGTCCTGGTACACGGCGATCAGGTGGGGCACGCCGCCGCCCTGGGTGTAGGTGGCGCGCACGGTGTGGCCCGGCGCTTTCGGCGCGACCATGATCACGTCCAGGTCGGCGCGTGGCACGACTTGGCCGTAATGCACGTTGAAGCCGTGGGCGAAGGCCAGCACGGCGCCCTGCTTGGCGAACGGGGCGATGTTTTCGTTGTAGACCTGGGCGATGTTTTCATCCGGCAACAGGATCATGATGACGTCGGCCGCTTTCACGGCGTCGTTGACTTCCGCCACTTTCAAGCCAGCTTGCTCGACCTTGGTCCACGACGCGCCGCCCTTGCGCAGGCCGACGGTGACGTTGACGCCCGAATCGTTCAGGTTTTGCGCGTGCGCGTGGCCTTGCGAACCGTAGCCGATGATGGCAACGTTTTTGCCTTTGATCAAGGAGAGGTCAGCGTCTTTGTCGTAAAAAACTTTCATGGTATTTCCTATAATTTGATGATGCGTTGTTGTTTTAAATGCGGCGCCAGGGCCGCGTAGAGCTGCTTGTATTTTTATACTTTGAGGATGCGTTCGCCGCGGCCGATGCCGGAACCACCCGTGCGGACGGTTTCCAGGATGGCGGCGCGGTCGATCGAATCGATGAACGCGTCGAGCTTGACCTTGTTGCCGGTCAGTTCGATCGTGTACGTCTTTTCGGTGACATCGATGATGCGGCCACGGAAGATATCGGCGGTGCGCTTCATTTCCTCGCGCTCCTTGCCCACGGCACGAACCTTGATCAGCATCAACTCGCGTTCGATATGCTGGCCTTCGGTCAAGTCCACCACCTTCACCACTTCGATGAGGCGGTTCAAGTGCTTGGTGATCTGCTCGATGATGTCGTCCGAGCCGCTGGTGACGATGGTCATGCGCGACAGGGTCGAGTCTTCCGTCGGCGCCACGGTCAACGTTTCGATGTTGTAACCGCGTGCCGAGAACAGGCCCACCACGCGCGACAGGGCGCCCGCTTCGTTTTCCAGCAAGACAGAAATAATATGGCGCATGATTAGAGGTCCTCCGAGCCGAGCATCATTTCGGACAGGCCTTTGCCGGCTTTCACCATGGGCCACACGTTTTCGGACTGGTCGGTAATGAAGTTCATGAATACCAGCCTGTCTTTCATGCCAAACGCCTCTTTCAGGGCGCCGTCGACGTCGCCCGGTTTTTCAATTTTCATGCCCACGTGACCATATGCCTCGGCCAGCTTCTCGAAGTCGGGCAGCGAATCCATGTACGACTCGGAATAGCGCGAACCGTAATCGATTTCCTGCCACTGGCGCACCATGCCGAGGAAACGGTTGTTGAGCATGATGATCTTTGGCGTCAAGTGGTACTGCTTGCACGTCGCCAATTCCTGGATGCACATCTGGATCGAACCTTCGCCCGTGATGCAGGCAACGGTGGCGTCCGGGTTAGCCATCTGCACGCCCATGGCGTACGGCAAGCCGACACCCATGGTGCCCAGGCCGCCGGAATTGATCCAGCGGCGCGGCTTGTCGAAACCATAGTATTGCGCGGCCCACATCTGGTGCTGGCCCACGTCGGACGTGATGAAGGCGTCGCCCTTGGTGATCTGGAACACCTTTTCCACCACCGATTGCGGCTTGATGACGAGGTCCGAGGTCGGGTATTTCAGGCATTCGCGGCCGCGCCATTCGGCGATCTGCTTCCACCAGTTGCTCAAGGCATTGACATTCGGCTTGGCTTCGGCGGCATCCAGTTGCGCCAGGAACTCGATCAGCACGTCCTTGACGTTGCCGACGATGGGGATATCGACCTTGACGCGCTTGGAAATCGACGAGGGATCGATGTCCACGTGGATGATCTTGCGCGGATGCGAAGCGAAATGTTTCGGGTTGCCGATCACGCGGTCGTCGAAACGGGCGCCGATGGCGATCAGGACGTCGCAATTCTGCATCGCCATGTTCGCTTCATAGGTGCCGTGCATGCCGGGCATGCCGACATACTGCTCGCTCGAGGCGCGGTAGCCGCCCAGGCCCATCAAGGTGTTGGTGCAAGGGAAACCCAGACGGTCGACCAGCTTGTTCAGCTCGGCCGAGGCGTTCGCCAGGATCACGCCGCCGCCCGTGTAGATCATCGGGCGTTCGGCTTGCAGCAACAGCTGCACGGCCTTGCGGATCTGGCCCGAGTGGCCCTTGTCGACGGGACGGTAGGAACGCATCTCGACTTCCTTCGGATAGTCGAAATGGCATTTGTGCATGCTGATATCCTTGGGGATATCGACCAGCACGGGTCCGGGACGGCCGGTACGGGCGATGAAGAAGGCTTTCTTGATCGTCGCTGCCAGGTCCTTGACGTCCTTGACGAGGAAGTTGTGCTTGACGACGGGGCGCGTGATGCCGACCGTGTCGCATTCCTGGAACGCATCCTGCCCGATGGCGTGGCTCGGCACCTGGCCGGAGATCACCACCATGGGAATCGAGTCCATGTACGCGGTGGACAAGCCCGTGACGGCATTCGTGACGCCCGGACCGGACGTGACGATGGCGACACCGACCTTGTTCGAGCTGCGCGAATAGGCATCGGCGGCGTGGATCGCGGCCTGCTCGTGGCGTACCAGGATATGCTGGAATTTGTTTTGCTGGAAGATGGCGTCGTAGATGTAGAGTACGGCTCCGCCCGGGTATCCAAAGACGTGCTCGACGCCCTCTTCAGCCAGACAGCGCACGACAATTTCTGCGCCCGTAATTGGTCCTGCTGCTGCTTCGGTATTCATGAAACATTCCTTTCAAGGTCCATTGGAGATTGATCGGATGTTCTTTCCTGACGAAGTTCGCTGTGCGCGACAGTGCTCCTGCTTCCCTTTTCATGCGGTCACGCAATTTCTTTGGGCACCCATAGATACCTTACAAAACAACGCTTAACGCAACTCGTTTGGCCGGAGTTTCTGTGGCGCCTGTACGAACCGCTCGCGCTTGTGGCGCGGGTTAGAACAAACTGCCTACAAATGAAAGCGCGTCTTGCCGCGGATGGCCTTGTGTGCCGGTCGCGACCTGACCATAGGGCTTTGGGGTGTTCAAAGCGTCCTATACGGTATCGCGTCGCACCATTATGGTCAAGGAAAATGTCAGCCGAAAGGCCATTTTGCGCGCACGGAGTGCAAAAACTCTGCGGAAACGCACATTTTTTGCTAGCATGCACGGGGTTGCAAAAAGCATACCCGTCCCAATTTCGCCCACCGCACCCGCAGCCGCTAAGATCCCCCATACCGCATGGCAACAGACAAAGAATTATCCGACTTTCTAGAAAATGTCGAACGGCGCGCCTTCAAGCAAGCCGCCTACGCGGTCCGCAAGGAAGAATCGGCACTCGACATCGTGCAGGACGCCATGATCAAGCTGGCCGAGAAATACGGCGACAAGCCGGCCGCCGAACTGCCGATGCTGTTCCAGCGTATCCTGCAAAACACCATTCTCGATTATTTCCGCCGCGAAAAAGTCCGCAACACCTGGGTCAGCCTGTTTTCCGGCATGAAGCCCTCGGGCGACGAGCATGAGGATTTTGATATACTTGACACTTATGAATCGGAACAGGGCTCCAGCGCCGCCGAATCCTCGGCCGACCAGGTCGAGCGCGCGCAAATCCTTGATTTGATTGATGCAGAAGTACAAAAACTGCCGTCACGTCAACGCGAAGCCTTCCTCATGCGTTATTGGCAGGACATGGATGTGGCTGAAACAGCGGAAGCGATGGGTTGCTCCGAAGGTAGCGTGAAAACACATTGCTCTAGAGCTACCCACACGCTCGCCGAATCGCTGAAAGCCAAGGGAATTAAATTATGAACACCGACGATCTCAATTTCGCTTACAAAGTGCGCCATGCACTGAACGAAAAACTCGACGACCTGCCCGCATCGGCCACCGATCGCCTGGCAGCGGCACGCAAGCTGGCCCTGTCGCGCAAGAAGGCGGACGCGCCCGCCGCCGTCGCCGTGCGCCAGAATGTGTTCGCCGGCGTGGCCAGCAGCCTGTTTGTCGAGCCGCTGTCGTGGCTGGGCCGCATGAGCGTCATCATCCCCCTGCTGCTGCTGGTCGGCGGCATGGTGGGCATCTATCAGTTTGAGCAAGAACAACATATTGCCGAACTGGCAGAAATCGACGCCGCCGTGCTGTCGGACGAATTGCCGCTTTCCGCCTACATGGACCATGGCTTCAACGCCTACCTGACGAAACGCGAGCAATAATGACACGCTCAAGCGTACGCAAAGGCTGGCTGGCCGGCGGCATCGGCCTGGGTGCCTGCGCCCTGGCCGGCGCCGCCTGGGTTGGCGCGCAGCAACATGCCGCGCCCGCCGCTCCTCCCGTGGCAGCCGCACCCGTGGTGGCGCCCGCGCCGGCCTCGACAGCCAAGCCCGGTTCGCCCCGCACGGCCGGCAAGGGCGGCACGCCGCCGAAGGCCGGCGAGAATCCCTCGTG
The DNA here is from genome assembly GCF_030587265.1 of Janthinobacterium sp. SUN137. NCBI lineage: Bacteria > Pseudomonadati > Pseudomonadota > Betaproteobacteria > Burkholderiales > Oxalobacteraceae > Janthinobacterium > Janthinobacterium sp. SUN137. The sequence goes on from NZ_JAPWHZ010000001.1 coordinate 281,395, forward strand.
GAACAAGTTGTCGCGCGCGCAGCAGGAAGCCCTGCAGCCGCTGGCGAGCGAATGGAACAAGCTGGAAGCCTTGCGCAAGCAAAAATGGCTCGATATTGCCAGCCGTTTCGCCTCCATGACGCCGGACGAGCAAACCCGCGTGCATGAACGCATGCGCGAATGGATCAAGCTGACGCCGGAACAGCGCCGCCTCGTGCGCGAAAACTATACGCGCACGAAGAAGATTGATCCTGGTCAAAAAACCGCGCAATGGGAGCAGTACCAGCAATTGCCGGAAGATCAAAAGAAAAAACTGGCGACGGAACTCGTGCCGAAAAAGCCGCTGGAAAAAGTGCCCGCGATCAATTCGAATACGAGCAAACCTGCCCCGATCCTGTTGCCCGCCACGCCGGCAGCGCCTGCGGCCGCCGCGCCCGTGCTGCCGCCCGCGCCCGCGCCCGCAGCGACGGCCGTGCCGAGCGATCCCGCCGCGCCCCCCGCCACCGTGCCCGTCACGCCACCTGTTACGCCTGCCCCACTGCCAACCAATGCCAAATAGCACGCCTGCCGCCAGCATCACTTCCCATCCCACGATCAAGCGCCGCCTGATTTCCATGGTGTACGAGTCGCTGCTGGCCCTGGCCGTGCTGTTCCTGCCCTTCCTGCTGTTCGAGCTGGCCGTGCAGGGCGCACATACGCCGTTGACGGAACACATGCGCCAGTGCCTGGCCTTCCTCGTCATGGGTGCGTATTTCATCCACCAGTGGAGCCGCGAAGGGCAAACCCTGGCCATGAAGACGTGGCGCCTGAAAGTCGTGCTGCCGGGCCACGCCCACGTGCCGCTGCGCGTGGCCGCCTACCGCTACGTGCTGTCGTGGATGTGGCTGCTGCCAGCCCTGCTGGTGTCGTATCTGCTGGACTTGCAGCACTGGACGGCCCTGGGCGCCATCGGTATCGGCATCCTGGCCTGGTCCAGCACGGCCCTGTTCACGGGCAATGGACAATTTCTGCACGACAAGCTGGCGGGCACGCACATCGTGCAATTGCCGGCCCCGGCGAAGAAGTCGAAGAAAGTCGCCGCCTGAGTTTTTATGCGGCTTGACCTGGGTCATTGAAGCGCCACGGGGGCTCTGCGATCATGGCATGCCATGAACAATACCGCCCCCCTCCCCCACACCCGCTTCGCTCCCTACCGCGAGGAAGTCTGCAGCGAAGACGAAGTCAAGCATCTCGTCCACACCTTTTATGCGGCCGCGCGCGACGATGCCATGCTGGGCCCCATCTTTGCCGCCGAGGTCAAGGATTGGGATGCCCACCTGGCCACACTGGTCGATTTCTGGTCAGGCTTGCTGCGCGGCACCATGCGCTACCACGGCAAGCCGCTGGCCCAGCACGCGCAAATGGAACACCTCACACCCTGCATGTTCCGCCGCTGGCTGACCCTGTTCTTCGCCACGACCGAGAGCATGGGCAATGCGGCCTTGCAAGAGAAGGCCGACACCATCGCCTTGAATATTGCCGAACGGCTATGGAAAAGCTTTGCAGAAAGCCATTCCATCGTGGCGCCGCAGCTTTAGAAGCGTTCGTAACCCTGTAGATATCGCCATTGCCCCACGGGCATGGCGCCCATCGGGATGCGGCCGATGCGCAAGCGCTTCATGGCGACGACGTCCAGTCCCACCATCTTGCACATATGGGCGATCTGGCCCGGCTGCACGTTTTTCAGGGCGAAACGCAAACGCGTTTCATTTTGCCAGCTGACCTTGATCGGCGGCAAAGGCTTGCCATTGAAGGGCAAGCCGTGATTGAGCAGCGCCAGGCCGTTTTCCATGATGTCGCCGGCCACTTCCACGATGAATTCCTGCTCCACCGTTCTCGCTTCGTCGACCAGCTTGCGGGCGACGCGGAAATCCTGTGTGAATACCAGCAAGCCGGACGCCATGGTGTCGAGCGGATTGGTGATGGTCAGGCCGATCAGGTGGCGCTTGAGGAAGCGCGTGACGGAACTGGGCGCCACGTTTTCCGGCGTGAAGATCTCTTCGGGACGCAAACAGCTCAAGGCTGGCTTGCCTTCGCTGCCCACGCCGCCGTTGATGCCGGCCGGCTTGTGCAGCAGAATCGTTACGGGCGGCATTTCTTCCAGCGTCGCGTTCGGCAGCAGCACCACCGTTTGATTGTCGGCCACGCGCGCGCCCGACTCTTCCACCAGCTCGCCGTCGACCGTCACCCAGCCGCCCTCGATATACAGCTCGGCCTCGCGGCGCGAACAGGGCACGTCTTCAGACAGGCGCTTGGCCAGGCGGACGGTGGGCATTTCAATAGGTGTGGTCATGGAGGAGGCGCAAAAAGCAAGAGGAGGAGAAAGCCGGTATTGTAACCGACCCGCTCCTCCCCTCGTTTGCCCTTGCGGATACTTTGCCCTGCGGATACTTTACGCGCCCGCCTTGGCCAGCTCTTCAGCAAAGAAGCGGTGACCCATCTCTTCCAGGCCCAGGGTTTGCAGCACTTCCTGCAAGCGTTCCGTCGGACGCTGGCGCGGCAAGTTCTTGTAACTGGCGATGATCAGTTCATTCTTCATCGAATGCTCCCAGCCCACCAGTTCCGTCACGCTGACCTGGTAGCCATGCGCTTCCAGCTGCAAACAGCGCAGCACGTTGGTGATCTGGCTGCCGAACTCGCGCGTGTGCAGCGGGTGGCGCCACAATTCCGTCAAGACATTCTTGCCCAGGCTCTTGCCCTTGTTCTTCTTCAATACGGAGGCGACTTCCGCCTGGCAACATGGCACCAGCACCATGAATTTCGCCTTTTTCTTCAAGGCAAAATGAATGGCGTCATCGGTGGCCGTATTGCACGCGTGCAAGGCCGTGACGATGTCGATCTGCTGCGGCAGCAAGGTCGATTCCGTCGATTCGGCCACGGACAGCGGTAAAAACGACATGCCGGGGAACTTGAATTTCTTCGCCAGCTCCTGCGAGCGCTGCACCAGTTCTTCGCGCGTCTCGATGCCATAGATGTGCGAACCGTCGTTGCCATTCTTGAAGAACAGGTCATACAGGATGAAGCCCAGGTAGGACTTGCCGGCGCCGTGGTCGACCAGGGACACGCCAGGGTGATCGAGCTGCACTTCGCGCAGCAGCGGCTCGATGAATTGCGTCAGGTGATACACCTGCTTGAGCTTGCGGCGGCTGTCCTGGTTCATCTTGCCGTCGCGCGTCAGGATGTGCAATTCCTGCAGCAAGGCGACCGACTGGCCATCCTTGATTTCGGGCATGTTGCTGGCGGCGGTGATGACGTCTTTCGGCGCGGCGACTGCGGTGGCGGCGGCTGCCGCGCCCTTAGCGCGCTTCATCGATCCACGCCATCTGTATCGCTTCGAGCACTTTTTCGCCGCCGCGCGTGTGGTCATCGTCGAAGCCGTCCAGTTCCACCACCCAGTTGTGCAGGTCGGTGAAACGCACGGTCAGGGGATCGATGTCCGGATGCGCATCGTACAGCGCCTCGGCGATCACGTGAATGTCGGACCATTTCATGTTAGTGGCTGCCTTCGCTGACCTGGTTGATCGTGTATTTCGGGATTTCGACGACGAGGTCGGCCTCGGCCACGATGGACTGGCACGACAGGCGCGACACGGCTTCCAGGCCCCAGGCCTTGTCCAGCATGTCCTCTTCCAGTTCCGTCGCTTCGTTCAGGGATTCGATGCCCTCGCGCACCAGCACGTGGCAGGTGGTGCAGGCGCACGATTTTTCGCAGGCGTGCTCGATGTCGATGTCGTTTTCCAGCAGGATGTCGCAGATGGACTTGCCGGCAGGGGCTTCGATGACGGCGCCGTCCGGGCAAAGCTTGGCGTGCGGCAGGATAACGATTTGTGGCATGGTGTCTTCTTTCAGTCTGTCATTCGGAGCGCGGCCGCGGCGAGTGCCTGCGGCGCGCTGTTCAATTAGTTTTATACGACTTGATCCAGGGATTTACCCGTCAAGGCCGTGCGCACGCTGCGGTCCATGCGGCGCGAGGCGAAATCCTCGGTGCCGTCGGCCAGCGCCTCGATCGCCAGCTTCAAGGCCTGGTGATCGATGGCGCCGCTTTGCGATTGCGCAATGGCGTCGCGCACCTTGTTCATCAGGCTGTCCACGGCTGCGCGTTCGGCTTCATCGAGCAAGCCGCCGTCTTCATCGAGCGCCGACTGCGTGGCCAGCAGGATGCGTTCCGCTTCCACCTGCTCTTCGCGCAGCGCGCGCGCCACCATGTCGACGTCGGCCGAGGTGTACGAATCCTGCAACATGCGGGCGATATCGTCGTCGCCCAGGCCGTAGGCCGGCTTGACGCTGATCGACGCTTCCACGCCCGAGCGCAGTTCGCGCGCCGAGACGGACAGCAAGCCGTCCGCATCGACCTGATACGTGATGCGGATGCGCGCGGCGCCCGCCACCATCGGCGGAATGCCGCGCAGCTCGAAGCGCGCCAGGGAACGGCAATCGCTGACCAGTTCACGCTCGCCCTGCAGCACGTGCACGGCCAGGGCCGTCTGGCCATCCTTGAAGGTCGTGAATTCCTGGGCGCGCGCGCACGGTATCGTCGAATTGCGGGGGATGATCTTTTCCACCAGGCCGCCCATGGTTTCGATGCCCAGCGACAGCGGGATCACGTCCAGCAGCAGCCAGTCGTCGCCGGCGGCGCGGTTGCCTGCCAGCAAGTTCGCCTGGATGGCCGCGCCCAGCGCCACCACTTTGTCGGGGTCGATGTTCGCGTGCGGCGTCGTGTGGAAGAACTCGCTCACGGCGCGCTGCACGTGCGGCATGCGCGTGGCGCCGCCCACCATCACCACGCCATCGACGTCGTCCGCATCCACGTTCGCGTCGCGCAAGGCTTTCTTGATGGCGTTCATGGTTTTCACGACCAGGTGCTGCGTCATGGCGGCAAAGTCGGCTGCCGTGATGCGCAGATGGATTTCTTCGCCCGAGTTCAGCTTGGCGTCGATCGTCGTTTCCGACTTAGTCGACAGCAATTCCTTGATCTCGCGCGCCTTCACCATCAGGATGGCCGTGTCTTCGTCCGACAGCGGCGCCAGCTTGGCGTGCTCGCTGATCCAGCAGAACAGGCGGCGGTCGAAATCGTCGCCGCCCAGGGCCGAGTCGCCGCCCGTGGACAGCACTTCGAACACGCCCTTGCTCAATTTCAAGATCGAGATGTCGAAGGTGCCGCCGCCCAAGTCATACACGGCGTACACGCCTTCGGACGCGTTATCGAGGCCATACGCGATGGCGGCGGCCGTCGGCTCGCTCAGCAGGCGCAAGACATTGATGCCGGCCAACTGGGCCGCATCTTTCGTGGCTTGCCGCTGTGCATCGTCGAAATACGCTGGTACAGTAATCACGGCGCCCACCAGGTCGTCGCCGAGCGAATCTTCCGCGCGCTGGCGCAGGGTGGCGAGGATTTGCGCCGACACTTCGACGGGGCTTTTCACGCCGGCCACGGTTTTCAGCTGCACCATGCCAGGCGTGTCCTGGAAGTCGTAGGGCAGGTTTTCCGCGTAGGCGATGTCGGCCAGGCCGCGGCCCATGAAGCGTTTCACGGAAACGATGGTGTTCTTCGGGTCGGTGGTTTGCGCAGCCAGGGCCTTGTAGCCGATGTTCGCGTGGCCGTTCGGCAGGTAGCGCACGACGGAGGGCAGCAGGGAGCGCCCGTCTTCGTCGTTGAGCACCTCGGGAATGCTGTTGCGGACGGTGGCGACCAGGGAATTGGTGGTGCCGAGGTCGATGCCGACGGCCAGGCGGTGCTGGTGCGGCGCGGTCGACATGCCTGGTTCGGAAATTTGCAGAAGTGCCATTGTATTCGTGCCTCGATTAATTTTTTGCGTGATGCAGTTGATGCCTGACGCGCATTATAAGTCGCGGGCCAGACTGGCGCTTGGCACGCCGGTCAAGCGATCGCCTGGTCAAGCCTCGATGGCCTCATAGGCAAAACGGACTTCCTCGCCGAATTTGTCGAGGAACATCAGGGCGCGCACGCTTTGCGCGGCATTCGCGTAGTCGGCCGCGTCCAGCTGGGCCGCCACCTGGGCCAGCAAGGCCTTGCGTTCGCCGCGCAGCTGGCGGTCCAGGGCGTCGAGCGCGTCGGCATCCTTGCCGGCACGGGCGTCGCCCAGCTCTTCGCGCCATTCCATCTGCTGCATCAGGAAACTGACGGGCATGGCCGTGTTCGACTCCGTCTGCAGGTCGACGCCATTGAGTTCGCACAGGTATTGCGCGCGTTTTTGCGGGCTTTTCAGGGTTTGATAGGCTTCATTGGCGCGCGTGGCCCATTGCATCGCCACGCGCTTTTCAGCACTGCTGGCATTGATGAAGCGGTCCGGATGGACCTTGCCCTGCACGTCGCGGTAGGCCGCGTCGAGCGCGCTCATGTCGAGCGAGAACTGCGCCGGCAACTGGAATAATTCGAAGTGGTTTTGCATAATGGTCGGTGGTCGCTGTACCGCAATCGATGGGTACAGCGCACCGACCGGGGTCTTGCCAGCTGTTTAAATCCTGAAGGACTCGCCGCAGCCGCAGGCGTCTTTTTCGTTCGGATTGTGAAACTTGAAGCCTTCGTTCAAGCCTTCGCGCGCGAAATCGAGTTCCGTGCCGTCGATGTAAGGCAAGCTTTTCGGGTCGACGAAGACTTTCACGCCGTGCGATTCGAAGACGCTGTCTTCGGCCGCCACTTCATCGACATATTCGAGCTTGTAGGCCAGGCCCGAGCAACCCGTGGTGCGCACGCCAAAGCGCAAGCCCATGCCCTTGCCGCGCCGTTCGATATAACGGTTGATGTGTTTCGCCGCTTTTTCGGTCAGTGTGATCATGTATTTCTCCGTAACTGCCCCGGCCTTGCGGCCGGGGCGGGCTACCAACGTTTAAGCTACCGCTGGGTGACGGGTCTGGTAATCCAGCACTGCCGCCTTGATGGCATCTTCCGCCAGGATGGAGCAGTGGATCTTCACTGGCGGCAGAGCCAGTTCTTCGGCGATCTGCGTGTTCTTGATGGCCAGCGCCTGGTCCAGGGTCTTGCCTTTCACCCATTCGGTCACCAGCGAGCTCGAGGCGATGGCCGAACCGCAGCCATACGTCTTGAATTTCGCATCTTCGATCAGGCCGTCGGCGCCAACCTTGATCTGCAGTTTCATCACGTCGCCGCAGGCAGGCGCGCCTACCATGCCGGTGCCGATGGTTTCATCACCCTTGTCGAAAGCGCCCACGTTGCGCGGGTTTTCGTAGTGATCGAGTACTTTGTCCGAGTAAGCCATTTTGATGCTCCTTAAATATTCTTGCCGGCCCTGTCCAACAGGGCCAGGGTATTGGTTAGTGGGCAGCCCATTGGATCGAATTGATATCGATGCCATCTTTAAACATGTCCCACAGCGGCGACAGGTCGCGCAGCTTGTGTACTTTCGATTTCAGCAGGTTCACGGCGAAGTCGATGTCTTCCTCGGTCGAGAAGCGGCCGATGGTGAAGCGGATCGAGCTGTGCGCCAGTTCGTCGCTGCGGCCCAGGGCGCGCAGCACGTACGATGGCTCCAGGCTGGCCGAGGTGCAGGCCGAACCGGACGATACGGCGATATCCTTGATCGCCATGATCAGCGACTCGCCTTCGACGTAGTTGAAGCTGACGTTCAGGTTGTGCGGCACGCGGTGTTCCATGTCGCCGTTGATGTAGACTTCTTCGATCTCTTGCAAGCCTTTGGCCAGGCGGTCGCGCAAGGCCTGGATGCGGCCGATTTCGCTGTCCATCTCTTCCTTGGCGATACGGAACGCTTCGCCCATGCCGACGATCTGGTGCGTCGGCAGGGTGCCCGAACGCAGGCCGCGCTCATGGCCGCCACCGTGCATCTGCGCTTCCAGGCGCACGCGCGGCTTGCGGCATACGTACAGGGCGCCCACGCCTTTCGGGCCGTAGGTTTTGTGTGCCGTGAAGGTCATCAGGTCGACCTTGGTCTTTTGCAGGTCGATGACGACCTTGCCCGTCGCTTGCGCGGCGTCGCAATGGAAGATGATGCCTTTCGAGCGGCAGAATACGCCGATCTCGTCGATCGGCTGGATCACGCCGATTTCGTTGTTCACCAGCATCACCGACACGAGGATGGTGTCCGGGCGCACGGCCGCGGCCAGCTGCTCGACGGTGATCAGGCCGTTGTCCTGCGGTTCCAGGTAGGTCGCTTCAAAGCCGATGCGTTCCAGTTCGCGCACCGTGTCCAGCACCGATTTGTGCTCGGTCTTGACGGTGATGATGTGCTTGCCCTTGGTCTTGTAGAACTGCGCCGCGCCCTTGATGGCCAGGTTGTTGCTTTCCGTTGCGCCGGAGGTCCAGATGATTTCGCGCGGATCCGCGTTCACCAGGGCCGCCACGTGGCCGCGTGCCTCTTCCACGGCTTTTTCCGCCGTCCAGCCGTACATGTGGCTGCGCGATGCCGGATTGCCGAACTGCTCGCGCAGGTAAGGAATCATCTTGTCGGCGACGCGTGGATCGATCGGCGTCGTGGCCGAGTAATCCATGTAGATCGGGAAATGCGGTGCGGTTTCAAAGTGCACTTGGCCTACGTTTTTTTCTGGGGCGTTCATCAATAACTCCTGCAATCAGCAACTGGTATTTTTGTCATTATCAACCGAGGGCGGCGTGGTTACGGTGCATCACCATCACGCTTTGCTCGGCATTCTTTTGTCTCTGCTGGTCGACCAGGTCCTGCAAGGACACAGAATCCAGATAATCGACCATTTTTTCGTTGAGTGTGGACCACAATTCATGCGTCATGCAGCGCGCGCCCGTGGCCGCGTCGGCGCCGTGGCAATGTTCCTTGCCGCCGCACTGCGTGGCGTCCAGCGGTTCGTCGACGGCGATGATGATGTCGGCCACCGTCACTTTGTCGGCGCGGCGCGCCAGGCTGTAACCGCCGCCTGGGCCGCGGATCGATTCGACGATCTCATGCCGGCGCAGCTTGCCGAACAGCTGCTCCAGGTAGGACAGGGAAATCGACTGGCGCTGGCTGATACCGGACAAGGTGACCGGTCCCTTGCCCTGGCGCAGGGCAAGATCGATCATCGCTGTCACGGCAAAACGGCCTTTTGTAGTCAGACGCATACATCCTCTGGTCAACTGGTTTAAAATATTGCGGCTTTTCAACTCCTCAAACCCCGAGTAGTTGAATGATTTAGTCAAGTATAACAAATTCGGCGGGGTTTGTCAGAGCGCCCCTCGATGACCACAGGGCTGGAAGGGGCATGGCCGGCCGCGCCAGGCGCGGCGGCATCAGGAAAACAACAGTCGGGAAGTCACGGGCGGGTGCAGCGTCAATTTTCAGCCCCGCAAAGCGGTCCGCACTTTCATCAGTTCAAACCCCAGCAGGTTCAAGCCGTCCCAGCGGGCCGGGTCCAGGATGCGCGGATTGTCCGACGCCAGGCCCACGCCCCATATCCGGTCGACGGGACTGGCTTCGACGATGACGCGCTCGCCCGTGCCCAGCAAAAACTTGCGCAGCGCAGCCTTTTGCGAGAACTTGGCAAAGTTGCCATCGAAAACGATGCCGGCGCGCGCCGCTTCCCACACCCTGGCGTCGAAGTTCGCCACTTCGCGACCCAGCTTCTTCACTTCCGACGGCCGCTCGGCCGCCACGATGCGCGCCTGCACGGCCGTGTCGCCAAACAGGGCCGCCTTTTGCGCCATCATGTAATGCTCGGCCGTCGCATACGTCACGCCGGCCAGACTGAACGGCGACGGAAACCACTGGCTGAAGCAGCTTTTGTCGGGCACCTGCGGCTGCGCTGGCGTGTGCCCCCAGAAATACAGATAGTCGGGCACGCCGCCCGCCGCGATCCACGCCTTCAATTCTTCCACGTTACTGATTTGCATATTCCCCGCACTTCCGCCAGACAGGCGATGATTCAAGCTCAAGCACGCAATAGTTGCATGGGGCCAAACAAGGCCTGCATGTCACGATTGCCGATAAAGGACAGATTATACGGATGTTCCGCCGTCACCTGCGGCAAGGATGCCGCCACCGGCAAGCGTTTGATCAGCTCGGCGATCTTGCCCCACAGTACCAGTTGCGGCTGCACCGCCCCGCCCTGCCCCGCCAGCGCTTCCAGCACCACTTGCAGGAAAGGCAGCCAGCCGCGCGCATCCTGCACGGGCGGCACGTGGGAACGGAATACCAGCGCCGCGTTCAGCAGCAAAAAGCCCTGCTCCGTCATCTTGCGCTGCAAGTCGGGCAGGGTCTGGATCACGCCGCTGTCCGCTTGCAGCGCGGCGGCCGCCACGGGCGCCATGGCCGCGCCGGACGTATCGCCGCCCTGCAGCTGGCCATCGGCCACCAGCAGCATCTTCATGAAGTTGCGCAAGGAGGTGGCGCGGTTGACGGGTTTCGACAGCCCCGTCGCCGACCACAGGCTGCCGACGGCGCCATCCATGAAGCACACGCCCGTGGCGCTGTCGGCGCGCGGATACGGCCCCTCGCCCACCAGCACGTAGCGCACCTGCGCCAGCGGCAGGGCGAAGGCGGCGAACAAGCGGCCCTGCGTGGGCAGGTAATCGTCGGCGGCCAGCGCCGGCAGGTAGGCGGGATCGGCCGCCATCACGGCCTGCAAGCCGCGCAGCAGGATGGGACGCCAGGAAGCGTGCGCCAGGGACAGGGCATCGGTGATGCTGGCAGGAACGGTTGTTGCGGTCATGGGGACGTGAAGTATTTGGGCAAACGCAAATTGTAGCGCACCGGCAAGATGGCATTGACTGATCAAAATCAAGCACGCATAAAAAAACCCCGCCTGTTGCCAGACGGGGCTTCCCGCACCGCGCCGTGTGTTGCTATTCGGCGTCAGGCTGCTGCGACGGGTGCGCCGCAATAAACGCTGGCAAGCCGGCGCAATGCGCATGGATGCGCGCCACGCGCGGATACGGCGCCAAATCGATGGCAAAGCGCAGCGCATTGAACACTTGCGGCACCAGGCAGCAATCGGCCATCGTCGGGCTGTCGCCGTGGCAGAACAGACCCGTGCCGGCAGGATCGCCCTGCGCCAGCAGCGCTTCCACGGCCGCCAGTCCCTCGGCCATCCAATGGCGGTACCACTCCTGCTTGACCTCGTCCGACAGCCCCAGGGTGGTTTTCAGGTACTTCAGGACGCGCAGATTCGTCAGCGGATGGGCGTCGCAAGCGATGGCCAGCGCCAGCGCGCGCACGCGCGCCCGTTCCAGCGGGTCCGCCGGCAGCAAGGGCACGCCAGGGCGCGTCTCTTCCAGATACTCGAGCATGGCCAGCGACTGCGTCAGGATGGCGCCGTCGTCGTCGAGGGCCGGCACCAGCGCCGACGGATTGACGGCGCGGTAGGCAGGCAGCAGCTGCTGGCCGCCATCCTGCAGCAGATGCACGGGGATGCTGTCGTAAGCGATACCCTTGAGATTCAAGGCGATGCGCACGCGGTAGGCGGCCGAACTGCGAAAATAGGTGTACAGCTTCACGGGCGGCCTCCTCAGGCGCGCGTGGCGCCAGCGTACAGGGCCACGGTCTGCTCGATGCTGCCGAAGATGCTGGCGCCGGCCGCGTCGCGCATCTCGATGCGCACCGTATCGCCGAACTTCAGGTACGCCGTCTTTGGCGCGCCGTGTTCGATGGTTTCATACATGCGCACTTCGGCCAGGCAGCAGTAGCCGACGCCGCCGTTCTCGATGCTGGAGCCGAACAGGTTGCCCTGCTTGTTCGACACGGTGCCCGAGCCAACGATAGTGCCGGCGCCCAGTTCGCGCGTCTTCGCCGCATGGGCGACCAGTTGCGCAAAATTGAAGGTCATGTCTTCGCCCGCATTCGGCTTGCCGAACGGCTTGTCGTTCAGGTCCACCAGCAGCGGCAAATGCAGCTTGCTGTCCGCCCAGGCCGCGCCCAGTTCATCTGGCGTGACGGCGACGGGCGAAAACGCGCTGGCCGCCTTCGACTGGAAGAAACCGAAACCCTTGGCCAGTTCGCCCGGAATCAGGTTGCGCAGCGAGACATCGTTGACCAGCATGACCAGGCGAATCGCCTTCGCCGCGTCATCCGCGCCGGCGCCCATGGCCACGTCGCCCGTGATCACCGCCACTTCCGCTTCCAGGTCGATGCCCCACTCTTCCGACAGGGCGAAGACGGGGTCGCGCGGGCCGATGAAGCTGTCCGAGCCGCCCTGGTACATCAGCGGGTCCGTGTAGAACGAGGCCGGCACTTCCGCGTTGCGCGCCTTGCGCACCAGCTCCACGTGGTTGATGTAGGCGGAACCGTCAGCCCACTGGTAGGCGCGCGGCAGCGGCGAGTGGCACTGATTGGCATCAAACGGCTGCGCGTCCGGCGCCTGGCCCGCGTTCAGGTTGGCGTACGCCTGTTCCAGCTTGGGCGCGACGGCGTCCCAGTTGTCGAGCGCCGCCTGCAGGGTGGGGGCGATGGCGGCCACGCGCTGGTACTGGCGCAGGTCGCGGCTGACGAGGATCAAGGCGCCGTCGCGGCTGCCGTTTTTCAGGGTTGCGAGTTTCATGGTATTCCTGGTTCGGTGTATTGGTCAGAGAGTGTCGGTCTGCAGCAGTCAATCTGCTGCGCTCAGGCGTCGGCCGGCGCGTGCATCCAGGCGGCGTGCTTGGGCGCGCGGCGCGTCTGCGACCATTCTTCCAGCATTTCCCATTTGACGGCGTCCAGTTTGGCCATCATTTCCGGCGTGCCCACGTTGGCCGCCAGCTCCAGGCGGTGGCCGTTCGGATCGAAGAAATAGATCGACTGGAAGATGGCGTGGTTGACGGGGCCCAGCACCTCGACGCCGCCGGCCACCAGGCGCTCCTTGGCGGCCAGCAGTTCTTCCATGCTGCCCACTTCCAGCGCCAGGTGCTGCACCCAGGCCGGGGTATTGCGGTCGCGGTCCATCGGCGGCTGCGTGGGCAGCTCGAAGAAGGCCAGCACATTGCCCTGGCCCGCGTCGAGGAACACGTGCATGTACGGGTCCGGCGCCTTGGTCGACGGCACCAGGTCTTCCGCGATGGCGAGGACGAAATTCATGTTCAAATGCTTGACGTACCACTCGACGGTTTTCTTCGCGTCGATGCAGCGGTAGGCGACGTGGTGGATTTGCTTGATTTTCATGCGGTCTGTCTCCGATGGATGGCGCCCTGGGCGCGATATTTTTCAGCTTTTCACCATTAGAATCCAGTTACAGCTATCATACAAACAATTTTTAACCATCGATTTATCGGATTATCTTATGAGTCCCAGCCTGCGACAGATGCGCGCCTTCGTGGCGCTGGCCAAGACGGGCAGTTTCACCCTGGCCGCCGAATACCTGCACGTGACGCAGTCCGCCTTGAGCGGCTTGATCAAGGAACTGGAAAGCGTGCTGGGCGTGCGCGTGGTCGAGCGCAGCACGCGCAAGACGCAGCTGTCGGAAATCGGCCGCGAACTGTATCCGCTGTTCGAGAAGATGATCGAGGACCTCGACGGCGCCATGGCCGGCATCGCCCAGCGCAAGGCCCTGAAAACGGGCATGGTGCGCATCGCCGCGCCGCAGATGATGGCGTGCACCCTGCTGCCGGAAGTGATCGCCGCCTACCGCCAGGCGCACCCGGACGTGCAGCTGCGCCTGGTTGACTGCCCCGTGGAGAATGTCTCGGCGCGCGTGTTCAGCGGCGAAGTCGATTTCGGCATCGGCCCCGAGCGCGACCCGACGGCGGAAATCGCCGCGCAGGTGCTGTTCGAAATGCCCTTCGTACTGGTCTACCCCGAGCAGCATCCGCTGCGGCAGAAAGAGCGCGTCACCTGGGCCGACGTGGGCGACTACCCATTCATATCGCTGCAGGGCCAGTTCACGGAACGCCTGCTGCGCGACATGCACGGCGCGTTTCGCGAGCTGTCGCTCAATCCCTACAATGAAGTGACCTTCATGACGACGGCGCTGGCCATGGTCAGCGCCAACCTGGGCATCACGGTGTGCCTGCCGTACGCGGAACCGATGGTCAAACTATACAATTTGCACATGCGCGCCCTGCACGAACCGGAACTGACGCGGCGCTTTTTCGTCTACACGAAGACGGGACGTTCGCTGTCGCCGGCGGCCGAAAGCTTCATGGCCTTCCTGTTCCGCTTTGTCGAGACGCACGAGTGGAACGTGGGAGCGGGCGGCCCGGCTGGCGCCGTTTTATAATCGCGCATTGCCCCCCTCACCGCCCGCACCATGACCCAGCCCGACCTGTCCGCCATTGACGCCGCCACCATCGCCATCAACCAGCGCATGACCACATTCGACGGCCATGCGCAGGTCTGGCTGTTCGGCTATGGCTCGCTGATCTACAAGGCCGATTTTCCCTACATCGAACGGCGCCCCGCCAGCATCGCCGGCTGGACGCGGCGCTTCTGGCAAGGCTCGCACGACCACCGGGGCACGCCGATGGCGCCGGGCCGCGTCGCCACCATCGTGCCGCAGGCGGGCGCCGTGTGCGACGGCATGGCCTACCTGATCACGCCCGAAGTCTTTGCCCACCTCGACCACCGCGAAAAGAACGGCTACCTGCGCCTGGCCACCGAGATCACCTTCGACGATGGCAGCAAGGCCGAAGGCCTGGTGTACATCGCCAACGAGGAAAACGCCGCCTTCCTCGGCGCCGCCCCGGAACTGGACATCGCGCGCCAGATCGCCCGATCAAGCGGCCCCAGCGGCCCGAACAGCGACTACCTGCTGCACCTGGCCAGCGCCCTGCGCGAGCTGGGCAAGAGCGATCCGCACGTCTTTGCCATCGAGCAACATCTGGCGCAATTGAAGGATGCGCCGCCTGCCGCGCAGTGAGCTGCGGCGGGCCGCCGGCTTGCATGATGCAAGCGATGAAAATCTTTTTATTGTGACAATTGGCGACTATCGCCGTTTCATTAACGCCCATAATCGGAACGCGCGATTCCTTTATGCCCGAGTAGGGCAATGGCACGCGTCAGGAGGCAGCGGGGCAAAACAAAAATGATGGCCCTGCACGATCGGAGCGAATTCATCGGAGCGAGACGACCATGTCCGACAGGTCTATGCTGCAACAGCATGGCAGGCAGCCGCATTACGTTCTGCCCGGGACGGGCACCATTGCTCCTGTGCAAGCCCCCCTACACCGCGCCAGCCTCGGGGGCGGGCTGAACGTCATTGGCAGCTCCCCCATCTTCCAGCGCCTGCTGCGCATGGTCGACGCCGTGGCGCCGACCCGCTGCACGGTGCTCATCAGCGGTCCCACCGGTTCCGGCAAGGAAATCATCGCCCAGCTCGTGCACCGGCAAAGCGGCGATCCCGGCGCGCCCTTTGTCGATCTCAACTGCGGCGCCCTGCCGGAACACCTGATCGACGCCGAACTCTTCGGCCATACCAAGGGGGCATTTACGGGAGCGCTGAGCAGCCGCGCCGGTTTTTTCGCCCAGGCGGGACAAGGTACGCTGTTTCTCGATGAAATCGGCGAATTGCCGCTGGCGGTACAGAGCAAGCTGCTGCGCGTGCTCGAATCGCGCTGTTTCCGGCCGCTGGGCGGCGGCGATACCCAGCCGTTCAACGGCCGCATCGTGGCCGCCACCCATTGCGACCTGGCCGCGATGGTGCAGGCGGGCCGTTTCCGCGAAGACTTGTATTACCGGCTGGCGGTATTGAAACTCGACGTGCCGGGCCTGGACCAGCGCCGCGGCGACGTCGCCGCCCTCGCCGCGCACTTTGCCGGGCAGCAAAAGCGCCCCATCCGCTTTACCGCCACCGCCATGGAACGCCTGGGCCGGCATGCCTGGCCCGGGCATATCCGCGAACTGCGCAACCTGGTGGAACGGCTGTCGATACTGGCCGAATCGGCGCTGATCGATGCCCACAGCCTGGAAGCGTTCCTGTCGGCGGGCAAGCCGCAGGACGCCGATCACACGCTGTTGGCGGAAGCCCTCATGCGGCTGGACGGAGACGACAAGCTGGCGGCCGCCGAACAATTGCTGATCGACTATGCGATGCGCCTTGCCGAAGGAAACAAGACGACCGCGGCCCGCCACCTGGGCATCAACCGCAAGGTCATCGAACGCCGCGTGCATGGCGACGAGGAGCGCAGCAATTTCGCCCGCGTCTGCCTGCTGGAGGGACGCGCGCTGATCGAGGCGGCCCGCTTCAAGGAAGCCATCGAGGTGTTGCGCCGCGGCCTCACCTTGCTGGCCGCCGATGCGCATCCCTGCACCGCGCGCCGCCTGAGCTGCGACCTGCACCGCTGGCTGGCGATTTCGCACCGCGGCATCAGCGGCTGGCAAAGCGCCGAAGCGCTCGCCTGCTACCAGCAGGCATTGCAGGAAGCGGCGGCGCTGGGCGACGAGGTGGAAATCACCGCCCTGCGGTTCGGCATCTGGAGCTCGCAACTGATGGCGCTGGACCTGGTGGCGGCGCGGGCAACGGCGCAAGACATGCTGCAGCGGGCGCAAGCGATAGGCGACACGGATTTGCTGTCGCAGGCCCACCTGGCCCTGGCCAACACGCTGTTCTGGCTCGGCGACTACCGCGAGACGCTGGCCTGCCTGGCGCGCGGGCACCTGCTGTGCGGCGCGGCAGCTGCCGACACGGGCGGACAGGGCCTGGACATCGCCGCGCTGTCGACTACGTTCGAAGGCCTGTCCTGCTTCCAGAGCGGCGCCTTCCGGCGCGCGCGCGCGGTGATGGAACACCTGGCGTTGCGCGGCGGCGCCGACAACCCGCACCCCTTCCATCGCGCCATCGCGCTGCAAGGCGCCGCGTGGCTGGCCTGCATGTTCGAGGACTGGGTCCGGCTGGCAAGCCTGGCGGCGGACCTGCAAACCGTCGCCAGCGAATACGGCTATCAATTCTACCTGGGAGTGGGCCAGATATTCCATGCCTGCGCATTGGCAACAGGCAACATCCATACGCAGACCGAACAGCGCATCGCCGACGGCTACCAGCAATACATGCTGTGCGAAGGCGGCATGCTCTTCCATTCATTCCAGGCCTGGAAGCGGGGCGAACTGCTGCTGTCGGCAGGCCAGCCATCGCAAGCCCGGCAATTGCTGCACGGCGCCATCGAATTGGCGCTGGAACATGGCGAACGGGCCTACCTGGTCGAATTGCTCGACATGCATGCCCGGACGTGGATCGCGGTGGGCGACCTGGACAACGCGGAACGCGAACTGGGCAGTGCGCTGTCGACCGCCAAGGCGCTGGGCGCCGCGGCCGGCAGCCTGCTGGTGGCGACCCGCCTGGCGCAACTGCTGCTGCAGCGCGGCCGCCGGCACGAAGCACTCGATCACCTCACGCGCGCCTTGCGCGGCGTGGAACGCGACACGGCTTTTCCCCGGTTTGCCCAGGCGCTGCAGTTGCAGGCCGTCCTGGCGCAAACCATTTCCATGCCATGCCAACCTGAGGACCCGCAACATGAGCTATGTGCTGAACCACGATGACCTTGAATCGCTGTTGCTGGGCGCCTGCTTCTTCGGCAGCGGCGGCGGCGGCACGCTCGCTTCCGCGCGCAGCCTGCTGGCCCAGTTCCACGCCGGCGATTATTATCCGGACGCCCAGGTGCGCGTGGTCGGCGTCGACGAAGCCACCGCTGGCGAAACGGTCATGGTGGCTTACCTGGGTTCGCCCGTGGCGATCAATGGCGCCCATTTTCCGCAGGGCCCCGTCGACGCCGTGCTCGCCGTCAGGGAGCGCCTGGCGCTGGAAAATCGCACCTTGGCCTACCTGGCGCCGCCCGAGAGCGGCGCGCTGGGGTTTCTCGTCGCCTGCCTGGTCGCCGCCCGCCTGGGCCTGGCCGTGATCGACGCTGACGGGGCCGGCCGCGCCGTTCCCTCGCTGCCCCAGCTGACGTATGCGGCCGCGCACATCAATCCGCGCCCCGCCTTCCTCGTCAGCCAGACGGGGTTGCGCGTGGAACTCGACGTCCAGCCCAGCCAGGGCGTGAACGGCGCCCATGCCCACCAGCAAGACGTGGCAACGATCATCGACCAGATGATGCGCCCCATCGTCTCGCAGGCCGATTTCAAGCAGTTCGGCGGCCTGGCCATGTGGATCATGGCGCCGGCGGAGCTGGCCCGGGCGCTGCCCGTGCGCGGCACCCTGGGACGCGCCCTGCGCCTGGGCCGCGAACTGCAGGCAGGCCGCTTGCGCAGCGCGGAGGAAGTGGTCGATTATCTTGCGCGGCAATGCGACATGCGCGCCTGGCCATTGTTTCCACAGGGCACGTTCGTCGCCGCCGAAGTCGACTCGCGCAATGGCTTCGACCTGGGCAAGATCACCATCCGCGCGGGTGAGCGGCTTTGCACGGTCCTGTACCAGAACGAATCGCTGCTGGCCTGGGACAGCAGCCGCAGCACGCCCCTCTGCATGGCGCCCGACACCATCAGTTACTTTGTCGAGGGCGATGGCCAGGCCGTGTATTCGAATGGCGACTTGCTGCTGCCGGACGGCACGCTCAACCCGGCCTTGATGCAGCGCAAGGTGACGCTGCTGGGTCTGCAAGCCCATCCGGCATTGCGGGAACGGGACGGCCTGATACTCGACAGCTTCATGCAATTGATCAACGCCATCGGCTACCTGGGACCCTACGTGCCGCTCACGGGCAACGCCGGCGCAGCGGCAGGGAGCGCCGCATGAAGCCGCTGCGCATCTGCATCGTGGCGCCGGTGGCCACGTCCATCTACAACCAGCGCCTGCTCGACGCCATCGAGCCCGTGATGCCGCCCGATGTCGAAGTGTCCGTGCGCAATATTTCTACTGGGAACGACTGCATCGAATACCGCGTCGACTGGCTGCAAAACGGCTATCCGGTAGTGCAGCTGGCCAGGGAAATCGAACGCGAAGGCTATGACGGCATCTGGCTCAGCGACTTCGACATGTGCGGCGTGGAGGCAGCGCGCGAAGTGATCGACATCCCCATCCTGGGCGGCTTCCCGCCCGCCGCCTTTACCGCGCTGGCCCTCAGCCAGCGCCTGTCGATCATGACGATACTGCCCAGCACGCTCGCCATGCAGCAGGGCCACATGCAGACCTACGGCTTGCAGGACAGCTTCGCCTCCATCCGCTCCATCGACTGTCCCGTCGCCGACCTCGGCAAGCTGGACACGGTGGTCGAAAAAACCTTCAAGGCCGCCATGCTGGCCATACAGGAAGACGGCGCCCAGTCCATCCTGCTGGGCTGCACAGGCTTTGTCGGCGTCGCCGCGCGCGTCAGCGCGCAGCTGGAAGACGCGCTGCAGACCTATGTGCCGGTCATCGATCCGAACCAGGCAGGCTTCAGCTTCCTGGTGTCCCTCGTGCGCATGCGCCTGCGGCCCAGCCGCGCCTGCTACAGCAAGGATAGCTGAACCGCCGCACGCGCCCGCGTCACGCCATGCCGTGTCCCGGGCGCCCCCTCCCCGTCCTTGCCGCCTGCCGTTTTCGTCCATCCCGCTCAACAAGGGTGGACGATATCCGCCAACATTATTGCAACACGACAATGCAAATCCGCCCCATCCCTTGAAAATCAAGCACTTGGTCTTCTGGCACGCCCCTTGCTAAAGATCATGCTATCGGCGCTGGAGCAGCAGGCGCCGCAGCAGGCGGGCGGAGCACCTCAAGCGGTGCGCCGCACGCCCTCCAGGACCCAGCAAGGAGCACCGCGTGCCGACGACCATGGAAGTATCCACCACCCACGACAGCCTGACCAATCATGGCTTGCTGCACGGCCTGGCTGCCTTGCAAGATGGCAACACCGGCTGTGCCGACATCTGCATCGCCGTGCTCGACGGTCCCGTCGATACCAGCCATCCCTGCTTTGCCGGCGCCAGACTGCAACTGCTCGACACGCTCGCCACGGGTGCCAGCGGCAGCGGCCGGGCATCGCAACACGGCACCCATGTCGCCAGCATCATCTTTGGCCAGCCGGGCAGCCCCGTCACGGGCCTGGCCCCCCATTGCCGAGGCTTGATCCTGCCCATCTTTGCCGACCGCGCCGACGGCGCACTGACGCAATGCACGCAGCTCGACCTGGCCCGCGCCATCACCCAGGCCGTCGAGCACGGCGCGCACATCATCAATGTCAGCGGCGGCGAACTGTCCGACAGCGGCGCCGCCGATGGCCTGCTGCAAAAAGCCATACAGCTGTGCCATGAACGCAACGTCCTGCTGGTCGCGGCGGCGGGCAACGACGGCTGCGATTGCCTGCACATCCCCGCCTCCATCAAATACACGCTGGTCGTCGGCGCACTGGACCGGCAAGGCGCGCCCATGCCCAACAGCAACTGGGGCGAAGCCTATCGCGCGCGCGGCATCATGGCGCCCGGCACCGACATCCTCGGCGCCGCGCCCGCAGGGCGGGTGCGGCTCAGCAGCGGCACCAGCTTTGCCACCCCGATCGTCTCGGCCATCGCAGCCTTGCTGCTATGCCGGCAACACCAACATGGGGATCGTCCTGACCCTCGTGGAGTTTGCAGCGCATTGCTGCAAAGCGCAACGCGTTGCAACACCAATGGCGAGCTGGACTGTCGCCGCCTCCTGACTGGGACATTGAATGTGCCGGGCGCCACTCAACTATTATTAAAAGGGAAAATTGAAATGTCAGACGATACTGTGATTGAAGCGAGCCCAGCCAATGCCGACACTTCCGCGCAGGCGCATCCGCTCAGCATTCCCATGCTGGAAACCCCCTCCCTGGCCAACCTTGCGGGCCCTTCCGGCGCGACGCGGCAAGGCATCGCCGCTTCCGGCATCGATGCCTCCGATTGCGGCTGCGGCGGCAGCGCCAAGGGCCCGACCCTGGTGTATGCGCTGGGCAACCTGGGCGTCGACTTCGGCAGCGAAGCGCGCCGCGATTCCTTCGTCCAGGCCATGCCACCAGGCAGGGACAATCCGAGCGATCCGCAGCAATTGATCGAATTCCTGCGCGCAAAGCCATATTTCCGCCAATCGCTGACCTGGACCGTCAACCTGGACGCCACGCCGATTTACGCGGTCGTCCCCGTCGGTCCGTATGCCGACATGACCTATGAACTGCTGTTCGAGGCCTATGTCGGCACCATCGATGGCCTCGTCGTCATGAATTCGTTTCCAGGCGTAATCTCGGGCGCCGCCAGGCTGATGTCCGGCCAGGTCGTTCCCGTGATCCAGCCGGCCATCCGGGGCATGTTCAGCTGGAATGTGCCGCAGCTGATCGACAGCCTGATGGCGGTGCAGGACAGCCTGGACATCAACAGCAGCAACACGGGCGCGCGCCTGGAAAACTTCCTGAACCGCATCTATTACGACTTCCGCAACCTGGGCGTCACGGGCATGGACCGCGCGCTCAACTTCTCGGCCACGAATGCCATGCAAGCGGCGGAAATGCTGGCCAAGACCACGGGCATGCAGCTCGATACCATCGTCGTGCAACAGAGTCCCGTGTGCCGCCCGGGCTCCGAGTGCTACGACATCATCATGACCTTCTTCAACCCGGAAAACCTGCAGGTAGCCAACACGGTCGCCCGCTTCGCCGTCGACGTCAGCGATGTGATACCGGTCAGCGTCGGCGCAGTGCGCTACTGGTCGCAACGCTAACGTCAACAGCATTTGAATTGTCGGGGCTCGTGGGCGCAGCGATGCGTGCACGCGCTTCAGCATACGGTCGTTGGCGGGAAACGATCAGCACCGTACTTCGGTACGCACACCCATTGCCGTTGCCCGCGGCGGCGCCACCACAAGGAGTTTTAAAATGAACAATCTGCCATTGCAAGCCAAAGCCGTACAACGCAGCCCCAGCATCTCCGCCATCAGCCAGGGTGTCGCCCCTTCCGGCATTCCCTGCACCCTGTGCAAAGCGGCTTGCGGCGCCTTGAGCGGCATCGCACAGCAACTCTGCCTGGCTGCTTGCGCCAGCACCGTTTGCTGATCCAGTCAGCAAGATCGAGCCGTTCCGGCTAAGCCCGGCATGCCTGCGGGCGATGAGTTTCTCGTCGCCCGCTCCCCCTGCCGGCATCCCCCCCGACGGAAGCAGGACGGCGATGCGACTCGCCACCAAACCCGCCTGTTTCGCGCAGCGCGCATGCCCTTGCGCGTGCCCGTGTCAACGCACAAGCGCGCGCCCCGCACTGCTTGCGCTAAAACAAATCCAGCTGCCCCGCATTACCTTTTTTTACTTTTGCGCCCAGCGGCGGCACCACCAGCGGCCGGCGGAACTGCGTGCAATCGAGCTGCTTGAAGCGGCCGCCCTTGCCGTGCAAGCCCAGCCGGTGCACGGCTTTCTCGAAACGCTGGCGGATGAGGTCAGCCCACACGCCTTCGCCCCGCATGCGCGTACCGAACGCGCTGTCGTAATCCTTGCCGCCACGCATTTCGCGCACCCGGTTCATCACGCGCTGGGCCCGTTCCGGGAAGTGCGCTTCCAGCCATTGCTGGAACAGCGGGCTCACTTCCCACGGCAGGCGCAGCACCACGTAATGGGCGTGGATGGCGCCCGCGTCGCGCACGGCTTCGAGCAGCTGCTCGATTTCCGGTTCCGTCACGAACGGGATGATGGGCGCGATGCTCACGCCCACGGGGATGCCCGCCTCCGTCAGGGTGCGGATGGTGCGCAGCCGCCGCGCCGGAGCGGCCGCGCGCGGTTCCAGGGTGCGCGCGATGGCCGGGTCGAGCGTGGTGACAGTGACGGCCACGGCGGCCAGGCGCCTGGCCGCCATCGGCGCCAGAATGTCGATATCGCGCTCGATCAGCGACGATTTCGTGATCAGCGCCACGGGGTGGTCGCACTCGTGCAGCACTTCCAGCACGCGCCGCGTCAGTTGCCGTTCGCGTTCGCACGGCTGATATGCATCCGTGTTCACGCCCAGGGCGATCGGTTCGGGCACATATGAGGGCTTGGCCAGTTCGCGGCGCAAGAGTTCGGGGGCGTTCACCTTGGCGTAGATGCGGCTTTCGAAGTCCAGGCCCGGCGACAGGCCCAGATAGCTGTGCGTAGGGCGGGCAAAGCAATAAATGCAACCGTGTTCGCAACCCCGGTACGGGTTCAGAGAGACGTTGAACGGCAAATCGGGCGAAGCGTTGCGCGTGAGAATGGTGCGCGCCTGCTCGTCGCTGACCTGCGTCTTCCAGGTGGGAGGCCCCGCCTCCCCGCCCTCCTCATCCATGCCGCCCACGCCCCAGCCATCATCGAAACCGCCGCGCGCGTGCACCTCGTAGCGCCCTTGCAGGTTCGACACGGCGCCGCGGCCCTTGTGGGCTTTCAGCGATTGCGGCGGCAACATGGCTTGCCCGGCGAAGCTGTCATCGTGCTCTGGAATGATTGCTTTCATGAACGGCCCCATCAACTGTATATACGTACAGTATACTATGCCGCTGCGCGGGCAAGATCAAGGGCTGGCGTGATGCCGTTTCAAGCTTTTTCACCGTGCGGCATGACATAGCTCAACTGCTGTGCGACAAAGCCGTCAAATGCCGCGATCAGGGGAACGAAGCGGGCCGCGTCCTGCTCCAACTGCATCAGGGCATAGCACGTCGCTTCCAGGGTCGATAACTGGTCTGGCGCGTGCGCCTTGCGGATCAGGTAATGGGATGCGGGCGTGTCGCGCAGGGGCAGGCGCGGCAGCTGTTGCAACGGGGGATTCAGATACAGCATCTTGCGGCTCTTGCGCCAGGTGGCGTCCAGCACCACCAGCCGCACGCGGGCAAGATCGAGCAAGCTGGCTGGGTCGAGCGCCGGCGGCGGGGCGATGCCCAGCGAACGGTCGCCGGGCGTATCCGGGTACAGCAGCACGTTGTGCTTGTCAGCCAGCAGTTCGGCGAGCGTATCGGCGGCAAACTGCTCGCCCGTCAGCATGCGGCTGTTCGGCAGGCTCAAGTGCAGCAGGCGGGCACTGCCCTTGGCATTGTGAACTTCCAGCGGATGCTGCAGGATCAGCACTTCCACCGCGTGGGAAACGGGGGCGATCCAGCGGCAGATGCAGCTGGAGACGGCGCGCAGGCAGGCTGGGCAGCGCGCGCGTTTGGCCGGTTCAGCCAGGGAGGACGATGCAGCGCCAGGGCTGGCGGGATGGCTTGAGCTAAGGCTTGAGCTAAGGCTGGAGGTACGGCGGGTGGTCATGGCGGAGCGCGTTCGCGGCTGTCTTCAAGCCGCGATTGTAGCGCCCGCGCCATGCCAAGGGGGAAACTGCGCTTAAGAATCCGTGCTTAAAACTCTTCCCATTCGTCGGCGCCCGAGGCCACCGGCGTCTTCGGCGTGCGTGCGCGCACCGCGTCCGCTTGCGCCGCCTTGTCCGGCGAGTTTGCGGTCACGGCGGGTGCTGGCGCGCGGGATGCTGGCGCGCGTCGCATGGCAGGCTGCGTGGCGGCTCGCGTGGCAGCCGCTACTGGCGCAGGCGCCGTCACGGACGGGCTGCTACGGGCGGCAGCATATTGCTGCGTGGCATCGAGCTTGAACACGCCCACGACCTCGGCCAGCCTGGCCGCCTGTTCCTGCATGGATTCGGCCGCCGCGGCCGCTTCTTCCACCAGGGCCGCGTTTTGCTGCGTCACCTGGTCCATCTGGCCGATGGCCTGGTTGACTTGCTCGATGCCGGCGCGCTGTTCATCGCTGGCGTCGGTGATCTGGTTCATGATCTGCGTCACGTGACTGATGCTTTGCACGATCTCGTCCATGGTGCGGCCCGCCTTGTCCACCAGTTGCGAACCGGCCTCGACCTTTTGCACGGAATCGTCGATCAAGCCCTTGATTTCCTTGGCTGCCGCGCTGGAGCGCTGCGCCAGGTTGCGCACTTCAGAGGCCACGACGGCAAAGCCACGGCCCTGTTCACCAGCCCTGGCCGCTTCCACGGCCGCGTTCAGGGCCAGGATATTCGTCTGGAAGGCGATGGCGTCGATGACGCTGATGATGTCGACAATCTTGCGCGAGGAATCGTTGATCGAGCCCATGGTGCTGACCACTTCCGACACCACCACGCCGCCCTTGCTGGCGATCTGCGAGGCGTCGATGGCCAGCTGGTTGGCGCTGCGCGCATTGTCCGCGTTGAGTTTCACGGTGGAGGTCAGCTCTTCCATGGACGACGCCGTCTCTTCCAGCGAGCTGGCCTGCTCTTCCGTGCGTGACGACAAGTCCAGGTTGCCGGCGGCAATTTCGCTCGACGCCGTGCTGATCGATTCGGTACCGGCGCGCACCTGGCCCACGATACTCACCAGTTTATCGTTCATGTTTTTCAGCGCATGCATCAATTGCCCCGTCTCGTCGCGGCTTTCCACGACGATATGGCTGGTCAGGTCGCCAGCGGAAACGGCTTCCGCCACCTCGACGGCACGCGTGATGGGACGCGTGATCGAGCGCGTGATCCAGTAGGCGCAGGCGATGCCCAGCAAGATGGCCACCACGCCCAGCGAGATCAGCAGCATGCGGCCATTTTCGTAGCGCGAACGGATTTGCGCGGCCGTTTCATCGAGCAATTTGGCTTCCAGCAATTCCAGCTTCTTCAGCGACGCCAGGTAGATGTCGCGCTTGACGGCCATGTCGCCTTCGTACAGGCGCTTGCCCAGTTCCAGGTCGCCCGCATTCTTGGCCTTGAACACATTCTTGCGCACTTCCGTGTAGGCCTTGCGCGTGCTCAATACTTCCTGGTACAGCGCCTGCTCGTCCGTGTTCAACTCGCTCTTGCCGATATCGTTCTGGATTTCCGTGGCGCGTGCAGACGAGACCGCCATTTCCTGTTCAAACTGTTTCTGGTGTTCGGGATCGCTGACTTTCCAGGCGGCCGCCGTGCGCGCCGCGTTGACCTCGATGACCTTGGTCCACTCGGCGATCAGGCGCTCATTGCGCACCTTGACGTTGACGAGCGCATCGGTTTCCTTGCTGGCGCTTTGCATCTGCACGATGCCCACCACGGTCAGGCTGGTCAACAGGAACAGGACGGCGGCAAAACCGCCACCGAGACGTACGCCGATTTTGAGGTTTTTCATTGCGTGATTCCTATCTGAAGAAAACGATGCACAGACGCCACGAAACCGACCTACTGCTACGTACCAATATAGCAGCCATCTGCCGTGCGGCAATCACGAGCGGTGGCGCAACGCGAACGTCGCCACCGGAATGGCAGCGCGCCGCAGCGCACTACTTTGGAGCAGATTGTGAGTGAATCAGAGTGGTATTGCAAGAAATAACATGCAGAAAAGCAACAACCAGAAGGCGCTTTGCCGCCACGAACGGGCAGCAGGCAAGCAAGGTCAGTTTTGCTTCACATAGATCAATTTTGACGTGTCAAAACCCAGGCCGCCGGCTTTCTCGATCAGGCGTTGCTGCAAGGCAGGGTCCATGGTGGGCGTGCGCGACAACAGCCAGAAGTACGACTTGTCCGGGCCGCTGATCATGGAATAGCTGTAATTTTGCTGGTCGAGGTCGAAGACGATGTAGGAACCATAGAAGGGGCCGAAAAACGACACTTTCAGGTAGCCCACGTCTTTCTTGTCCACGAAATACGCCTTGCCTTCCGCTTCCTTCCACTTCGCATCCGCATCCTTGTAGCCGCGGTTGAGCACTTTCAGGCCGCCATCCTGGCGCAGGCTGTAATCGGCCGTCACCTGGCTCAGGCCCCGCTCGAACGAATGGTCGAGGCGCGCGATCTCATACCATTTTCCCAGATAGCGGGTCGTGTCGAAGTGACTGACAGGCACAATATTGTCGGGGTGGCCCACGCAGCCGGCCAGCACGAGCACACTCAGGAACAGCAATTTTTTCATGGTCTTCTCCATAGCTGGAATCAGGGTTGCAGCGCGCGGTCGACGATGCGGCGGATCGCGCCGCTATTTTGCATGCGCACGATGGACGCATTGAATTGTGCGATAAAGTCATCGCGATAAGGATAGGCGGCAGGCCGTTGCGCCGTAAAACCCAGGTGGCCTTGCTGGCTGGCCAGCTGCGCCGTTTCCTCGATTGCCTGCATCGGCGTGCCCGGCGGCCCCTCGCGCCGGATGCGCTGCAATTCCCACTGCGCCGACAGGCGGTCGCTGACATAGCAATCGATGCGTCCGCGCATCAGCTTGAGCAAATTCGTGCGCGTGCCCTTGGCGGGGTCGAGCACGATTTTTTCAGCGCGCAGGGACGCCATCAACCCCGCGTCGCCCGGCAGGAAACCGGCGTTCACGCCGATGTGCAGGCCGCCGTAATCGGCGGGCCATTGCCGCAGCTTGCGCCTGGCCAGCACGTCCTGGTTGCACAGCACCACCAGCTGCTCCATCAGCAGCGGCACGGAGTAGCGCACATACGGCCGCTCGCTGCGCCAGGAATACGGCGGATACAGGGCAAACGCCTCGCCCGTCTGCAACATCAGCAAGCCCCGCTTCCAGGGCACGGGGCGCAGCTGCACCGCATACTGCGGCATCGATTGCGCCGCTTCGTGCACGATCTCCGTATAAATGCCTTTCAGCTGGCCGTTTTCAACGTAGGAGTACGGCGGATAGTCGTCGTCGCCGTAAATCACCAGCGGCACCGCAGTGCCGGCCCGCGCGCCGGCGGCGATGAACAGGCATAGCGCGGCAGGCAAGATGAGCATTCTGGACATGCCCGAAGAGTAGCATGGAAGGGGTCAGCGGCATCACCCGTTTGCACTGTTCGTGCCCAGCATGTCGTCGAGCTGCGCCAGGGTATTCGCATCCTTCACGACGGCGCGCAGCCACAGGTGCAGCGGCAGCTCGCCCCAGCTGGCGGCCTTCTCGGCCAGGTAGGCGACGGGACTGTGCGGCTCCGTGCGGCGGAAGAAATCGGCCACCTGGCGCAGCTGGGCCAGCGCCTGCTGGCGCTGCACGATGGCGCCGCCGCCCTCGCCGGCGGCCTGGCCGGCGGCGGGTGGCGCGCCGATAAAATCCGCGCCAGGCGACAGCGGCGCGATGAAATGAATGGCGTTTTCCAGCGCTTCGCGCGCAGCGCGGAAACTCGGACCGTCGGCGCCGAAACGCGCATCGACGCTGCGCTCGAACGCCAGCAGCGACTGCATGCAGTACTGCGCATCGGCCAGCAAGCCGTCGGAAAAGGCGCGCGTGTTCCTTTGCCGCGCCGCCTCCATCTGCGCCAGGGTTGCCCCTTCGTCGTGGCGCGCGTCGCCCCAGCCCTGCTCCGCCGCGCCCTGCGCTACGCTGGCGGCCGCGCGCTGGCGCGCCGCATCGAAATCCTGCAGCGAATACAGGCCGTCGGCGCCTTCGGTCAGCGGGATCTCGCGCAGCAGCTGCGGCGTGCGCGACAGCAGCCAGAAGACATTGCCGATGCGCTGTTCCTGGTCGCCCTCTTCCGCCGGCGGGTACAGGCCATCCCAGTAACGTTCGCACAGGCCGGCCAGCAGCGCGTAGCCATCGCCCAGACCACGGAAGTGGCGCGTCTTCGCGTGCGCCTCGGCCAGCCACACGGCCATGCGTAAATCCTTACTGCGCGCCGCGATCAGCTGTTCGCAGCGCGTCGCCACGA
Organism: Janthinobacterium sp. SUN137; assembly: GCF_030587265.1. Classification (NCBI taxonomy): domain Bacteria; kingdom Pseudomonadati; phylum Pseudomonadota; class Betaproteobacteria; order Burkholderiales; family Oxalobacteraceae; genus Janthinobacterium; species Janthinobacterium sp. SUN137. The sequence continues at coordinate 309,776 of NZ_JAPWHZ010000001.1, forward strand.
AGGGCCAGTCGGCTTCCTTCAGCGCCGTCACCCACTCGCCCTGGTCCAGGCTCGGGTCGTCGTGCTGGCGCGCGCGCGCAATGGCGTCGAGCTCCTGGCTGAAGGTGAGGTCGTCGCCGCAGGGGCTGACGGCGCTGACGGGGTGCAGCAACTGCTCCAGATTGAACATGGCGCTCTCCGGAAGGTGGATTATCGGATCGTGTACTTAAACTGCCCCTGCTTGTTCGCGCTGACGCGTATCGACGCGACCGGCTCGCCTGCGGCCATGCGCGCCAGCACCGCTTCGGCGATCGCCGGCAGCAGGCTGCCGTTGAGGATCTGGTCGACGTTGCGCGCGCCCGAATCGACCTCGGTGCAGCGCGCCAGCACGGCGTCGACCAGGCCCGCGTCATGGCTGAACTGCGCCTGGTGGTTGCGCGCGATGCGCGCGCCGATGCGCGCCAGCTTCAGGGCGATGATCTCGGCCAGCACCGCGTCGTTCAGAAGATAGAACGGCAGCACCTTCAGGCGCCCCAGCAAGGCCGGCTTGAAGTGCGCCACCAGCTGCGGTCGCACCAGTTCTTCCAGCGCGGCCGGCGTGGGCAAGTCCTGCGCCGCCCGGTTCAGGCAAGCGGCCATCATCGCTCCCGAACCCAGGTTCGAGGTGGCGATGATGATGGTGTTGCGAAAATCGACTTCGCGCCCTTCCGCATCATCGAGCACGCCCTTGTCGAACACCTGGAAGAACAATTCCAGCACGTCGGGATGGGCCTTTTCCGCCTCGTCGAGCAGCACCACGCTGTAGGGCTGGCGCCGCACGGCTTCCGTCAGCACGCCGCCTTCGCCATAGCCGACATAGCCGGGCGGCGAGCCTTTCAGGCCGGCCACGCTGTGCGCTTCTTGGTATTCGCTCATGTTGATGCTGATGAGCTTGCGCTCGCCGCCATACAGCAAGTCGGCCAGCGCCAGCGCCGTTTCCGTCTTGCCCGTGCCGGACGGCCCCGTGAACAGGAACACGGCTTGCGGCTTGTCCGGGTCGTCCAGGCTGGCGCGCGCCGTGCGCACGCGCTGCGCCACCGCGTCGATGACGTGGTCCTGTCCCAGCACCCGTTCGCGCAGCGCGCCGTCCAGGGTCAGCACCGTGCGGATTTCATCCTTGAGCATTTTCCCCAGCGGGATGCCGGTCCAGCCGGCGACGATGCCGGCCACCACCTGCGCATCGACTTCCAGCGGCGACAGCGGCGCGTCGCCCTGCAGGGCCGCCAGCTCGTCCTTCAGCGCCAGCAGGCGCGCCGCGCCGATCTCGCCCGGCCGCTCGCCGCGTAGCTGCGCGCGCAGCTCGCCGATCTGCACCACCAGCGCCTTTTCGCGCTCCCAGCGCTGCGCCAGCGCCGCGACCGCCGCCTGCCCGTCGTCATGCTCGCGCCGCAGCTGCGCCAGGCGCGCAGTGCCGGCTTTGCCGGGCACTTCGCCCTCGGCCGCCTCGCGGGCCAGGGCGGCGATTTCCGCGCCGATGCGTTCCTGGCGCCGGTGCGCGTTTTCCAGCTGCGCCGGCGTGGCGCGCTGGCCCAGCGCCACCTTGGCGCACGCCGTATCGAGCACGCCGATGGCCTTGTCGGGCAGCTGGCGCCCGCTGATGTAGCGGTGCGACAGGCGCACCGCTTCGACGATGGCCGCGTCGCGCACGCGGATGCCGAAATGGCGCTCCATCAGCGGCGCCATGGCGCGCAGCATGGCGCAGGCGATGTCTTCGCTGGGCTCTTCCACCTTCACCACCTGGAAGCGCCGCGCCAGCGCCGCATCCTTTTCAAAATACTTCTTGTACTCGCTCCAGGTGGTGGCGGCGATGGTGCGCAGGGCGCCGCGCGCCAGCGCCGGCTTGAGCAGGTTGGCCGCATCGTTCTGCCCCGCCTGGCCGCCGGCGCCGATCATCGTATGCGCCTCGTCGATGAAGAGGATGACGGGGTGCGGGCTTTTCGTCACCTCGTCGATGACATTTTTTAAACGGCTTTCGAATTCTCCCTTCACACTGGCGCCGGCCTGCAGCAAGCCCATGTCGAGCGCGTGGATGCGCGCGCCCTGCAGCACTTCAGGCACGTCGCCGGCGGCGATGCGCAGGGCCAGGCCTTCCACCACGGCCGTCTTGCCCACACCCGCCTCGCCCGTCAAAATAGGATTGTTCTGGCGCCGGCGCAGCAGGATGTCGACGGCCTGGCGTATCTCCGCCTCGCGGCCGATCACGGGATCGAGCTTGCCGTCGCGCGCCAGCTGCGTCAGGTCGGTGGTGAACTGGTCCAGCGCCGGGGTTTTGCTGGCCAGACTAACAACAGGATCGTCGCCGGTGTCGGAAAGCCGCGGCACGCCAGCGCTTTCCTCCTCGCCTGAGCCGGCCGTCAGCTTGTCCGGATGGTGCTTCAATTGCTCCACGCTGAAGCGGGCGAACAGCTTCGAGCCGCGGTACGCGAGCTGCGACAGTTCCGGCTCCGTCAGCAGCGCCAACAGCAGATGGCGGCTGCGGATGGGGCCTGGCTGCGCCGTGTCCAGCGAGGCGATCAGCCAGGCGTGTTCGAACAGCAGCGGCAAGTGGGGCGAAAACACGGGCGTGCGCGCGCTGCCCGTGCGGAAGCCGCCGATCTCGCGGCGCAAGTCCGCCTCCAGCGCCGTCAGGCTGATCTCGCTGCGCCGCGCGATGGTGACGAAATCGCTGCGCTCCTGCTCCAGCAGCGCCAGGAACAGGTGTTCGATATCGACTTCATACTGGCCCAGTCCCACGCAGATGGCGGCGGCGCGGGTGGCGGCCGTGCGCGCCGTGTCATTCAGCTTGGCGATCAGTGTCTTGAGGTTATTGCTCATGCGGCGGCTCCCTTGCGGTTGATCGAATAGCGCAGCGACGACGGCTGCAGCACGGCGTCGAAATTGACCGTCTCGCCACCGGACCTCACGGCCAGGGTGCCGCTGATGACGAAGCCGACCCGGTTGATGGCGCCCGCTTCCCGTTCCAGGCGGGCGCGCACATTGCGCAGGCGCGGCTCGTGGCGTTCGATGGCGGCCTTCAGCGCGGCGCAGATGCGGGCGCGGTCATCGCTGCTGGACAAACACATGCCGGCGAAATCGATCAAGCCATAGTTGACGATGGAGGCCGCGCATTCCGGATAGGCGTCGAGCGCGCCGGGCGGCAGGGCCACGCGCGTATTGAGCAGCTCTTCCAGGTCGCGCGCCACCGCATCCTTCAATTGTTCCAGCGACAGGCGCGGCGCCACGCCGCCCGCCGCCGCGCCGCCGTCGCCCATCAGGCGGTCGAACAGGCCAGGTACATAACTGTCCATGCGCTCTCCTGAAAAGTCGGCGCGGCGCGGGCGCAGGTAGCCGCCGCGCGCCGCGCAAGGATGGATCAAGCCACGCGGTTCGCGGCCAGGTCCCAGCCGCCCGAGGTATTGCCGCCGGCGCCGCCCGTCACTTTTTGCTGCGTGTATTTCCACTTCACCTTCGAGAACTTGAAGCCGACGTGTTCACCGAGGATATCGCCCTCTTCCACGTTCGGCGTGACGGCGCCGATCAGCACATTTTCGATTTCGATTTCAAAGTACTTGACGCGCTCGCCCTGGCCGTCGGCGCGCATGAATTCGAAGCGCGCCTTGGGGATGGTCTTGCCGGCCGAGCAGGTCTGCAGCAGCACCGGCGAGGCCAGGTCGGCCAGCTTGGAAATGACGATGTCCTTGTGCTCGCAGCGTTCGGCCGTGTGACCGCCGCCCGTCGACGCGGTGGCGGACTTCGGCTGCTCGACGCTCCAGCTGACCGATTTGCACTCGATCCAGTCCTTGTGCTTGTCATCGGTGGACTCGCCCTTGATGCCGTCTATCTGCAGATATACATCGATTGCCATGGTGTGCTCCTGTGGTTGAAAGAGAGGTGGATCAGGAATTGGTCGACTTCGGCAACTCCGCGACCAGTCGGAGCGAAACGGATAATTCATCGAGCTGGAAGTGCGGCCGCAGGAAGGACACGGCGCGGTACACGCCGGGCCGGCCCGGCACTTCATGCACCTGCACGGACGCTTCGCGCAGGGGGAACTGCGCCTTCTGTTCCTGGCTGGCGTTATCGTCGAGCAGCACGTACTGCATCAGCCAGCGGTTCAAAAAATCTTCCACATTAGAGGCGGCGGCAAAGCTGCCGATCTTGTCGCGCATCATGGCCTTCATGTAATGGGCTATGCGCGAGACGGCAAAGATGTACTGCAACTGCGACGACAGCACCGCATTCGCGTTGGCCGCGTCGCTGTTGTACTTGCGGCTTTTCTGCGCCGACTGCGCGCCGAAGAACGCCGCATACGCCGTGTTCTTGCAGTGCACCAGCGAGATGAAACCCAGGTCGCTCAATTCCTTTTCGCGGCGGTCGGTGATCGCCACTTCGGCCGGGCATTTCAGGGCCACGTCGCCCTCGTCCGTCTTGAAGGTGTGGGTCGGCAGGTCGTCCACCAGGCCGCCGCCCTCCACGCCGCGGATGGCGGCGCACCAGCCGTAGTCGGCAAAGGCGCGCGTCAGCTTGCAGCCGAACGCATACGCGGCGTTACACCACAGGTATTTGTGATGGTCGCTGCCGTCGACTTCCTCGACAAAATTAAAGCCTTCGACCGTGGTGCCGTCGACGGGATTGAACGGCAGGCGACCCAGGAAGCGGGGCAAAGTCAGGCCGACATAGCGCGCATCCTCGGATTCGCGGAAGGCTTTCCATTTCGCGTACTCGATGGTGTCGAACACCTTGGCCAGGTCGCGCGGCTTGCCCAGGTCGCCGTAGCTTTCCAGGCCAAACAGTTCCGGCGCGGCCGAAGCGATGAACGGCGCATGCGCGGCGGCGGCGATGTGCGACATCTGTTCGACGAAATACATGTCTTCCGGCTGGCGCGAGATGGCGAAGTCGCCCAGCAGCGCGGCGAACGGCGCGCCGCCGAAGGTGCCGAATTCCTCCTCATACACCTTCTTGAACATGCTGCTCTGGTCGAACTCCAGCGCGGCCTGGAAATCCTTCACCAGTTCGCGCTTGGTGGCGTTGAACATGCGGATCTGCAGGCGCGTGCCCGTATCGGAATTGCCGACCAGGTAGCGCAGCCCCGTCCAGCTTTGTTCGAGCTGCTGGAACGGCGCCGCGTGCATGATTTCGCTGAGCTGGGCGGAAATCAGGCGGTCGATTTCCGCCACGCGCGCGTCCAGCGTGGCCGACAGGCTGCTGGACATCAGCACCGTGCCGTCGAGCACCTGCGCCACCAGTTCCGAGATCAGGTCGCGCGCGCGCGCATGTTCGGCGCCGGACTTGGCGACGCGGCTTTGCTCGACGATCTGGTCCAGCAAGTCGGTGGCGGCCGGCGCATCGGGAGCGGATACAGCGAGGGATTCTGGGGCTTCTGCCTGGGCGCTCATCTCAATCCTCCTGCGCTGGGAACTGCGGTTTCAGGGTGGCCAAGCTGTCCGTGTTGTTCAGCACTTCCGTCAGCAAGTCTTCCAGCTTGTCGTTGCCGGCCAGCTTGTTGCGCAAGTCGGCCAGCTTGGTGCGCGCCTCGAGCAGCTTGCGCAAGGGGTCGACCTGGCGCACCACCGATTCCGGGCGGAAGTCGTCCATCGAGCGGAAGTGCAGGTCGACGGCAAACGTGCCGCCCGCCGCGCCGAGGCGGTTCGGCACGGCGAAACGGGCCACCGGTTCCACGCCGGCCAGCACTTCGTCGAAGTTGTCGCGGTCGATGGCGACGAACTTGCGGTCCTTCAGGCGTTTTTTTTCGCTGTCCGGATTGCCGCCAAAGTCGCCCAGCACGCCGACCACGAAGGGCAGCTCCTTGTTTTCAATCGCGTCGCCGATTTCGACGTCGTAGGTCATTTGCACGCGCGGCGCGCGTATCTGCTTCAGGCGTTTTTGCACGCTGTCGGACTTGGGCATGTCGCTTCCTTTACTCAGGGGATGGTGGGAATGCCGGCTTATTTCAGGCCGCTGAACGGGTCGGCCGTGCTGCCTTGCGCCGCGCCCTTCGCCGCCGGCGTGCCGGAACCGGCGGCGCGCTTGCCGGCCGCCGGCGGACGCTTGGCCGGCGGCACCAGCACGTCTTCGCCGATGCTCGCGCGCAGCAGCTTGGCCAGGTCCTGCGCTTCCGAGCGCAGCGAACCATTCAGATTGTTTTGCCGCGACAGGTCGGCCAGCGCCTTGCCGGACAGGCGCAAGCCGCTGACGGCGACGATGCTGTTGGCGACCTTGTCGTCCGGGTCGCGCTCCAGCGCTTCGAGCGCATGGCCGATGGCGTCGCCGTACTGGCCGCGGTCGAACTTCATCTGCGCCATTTGCAGCCACGGCGCCTTGTCGGCCGGGTAGCTGCTGCTGCCGCCCTTGAGCAGGATCATGGCCCGTTCGTACTGGCCGGCGCGCGCCGCCGCATCGGCGTCGCTCATCACTTGCGCCAGGGTCGGCGCGGCAGGTTTCTTCGGCGCCGGCTGGTCCGGCGAGGCGCAGGCGGCCAGCAGCAAGGCGCTGGCGAGGCAGGCAATACGGGGCAACACGGTGGCTGGCTTCATCGGGGCATTCCTTCACGTGGAGGACGCTACCGCTGGGAAAGATGGGCGGCGCCTTGGTGGAGGCCATTATTGATCGCCAATTTTTTTGCCAGATTGAGATTAATCAGCAAAGAAGAAGTTCCACATCACAGCCGCGTACAGCGACATGAAACCTGATCTGGCGCAGTAATTGTCTTGATCGCTGACTGATTTTGCGCCAACGCAAGTAGGTCGCCCCTGCATGCGTTTAAATGACTGCAGCACATTTATTTCCATTCTTCACTTTGCAAAGAGCAGCCATGCCATTTGACGCCCCGCTCCGCCGCCTGGCCCGCACCGCCGCGCTACTGCTGCTGGCGTTGCCGCTGGCCGGCTGTGCGGGCGGCGCCATCGGCACCCTGGCCAACGCGGCGCTGCAGATGGCCGGCGCGGCCAAGCCGCCGCCCGAACTGCCCGACGCGCAAAAGCCGCCGCGCAACGTCAACATCCGCCTGCATGCGGCGCAGCGCCTCAACACGGATGCCGACGGCCGGCCGCTGGCGCTGGTGGCGCGCATCTACAAGCTGCGCCAGAGCGCCGCCTTCGAGCAGGCGCCGTACGACAGCTTCCTCGACACGCAGCGCGAAAAGACGGCGCTGGGCGCCGACCTGATGGAAGTGAAGGAAGTGCTGCTGGTGCCGGGCCAGCGCTACGAGGTGCAGGAAAAAGTCAGCAAGGAAGCGTATTTCATCGGCGTCGTGGCCCTGTTCCGCGCGCCTGCGGCGCAGCGCTGGCGCGCCACCTTTGCCGCCGCCGACGCGGAACGCGGCGGCATCACCGTCGGCCTGCACGCCTGCGCGCTCAGCGTGGCCGGCATAGACGGCGGCATGGCGCCGCTGTCCACCCTGCGCTGCCGCTAACGCAGCAGCGGCGGCAGCGGCACGCCACACATTCAAGGAGAAACGCAATGGGCATGGCAGCGAAAATCTTGTGGGGAGAGGGCCTGTTCCTGCGGCCGCAGCATTTCCAGCGCCAGGATCAATATCACGAAGCGCGCCTGCATCACACGGCCAGCGCGCTGCATCCCTACCTGTGGGGCGTGGCGCACATGGAGTGGGACCTGGCGGCGCTGAAGACGGGCACCCTGCGCCTGCAGGCCCTGTCGGCGATCTTCCGCGACGGCGAAGTGTTCGAGGCGCTGGGCGACGGCGCAACGGGCAGCGATACCCTGCCCCCGCCGGTGGACCTGGAAGCGCTGCCGCCGGCGGTGCAGGAAGTGACGTATTACGCGGCGCTGCCCATCCTCAACGGCGAAGGCATGAATTACACGGCGCAGGCGACAACGGCAGGCACGCCGGCGGCCACGCGCTTTGCGCACGCGCTGCGCGCCACTCCCGACCTGTTCACGGAGTCCGCCGTGGCCGACGTGGCTTACCTGAAGAAGAGCGTGCGCCTGATTCCCGACAGCGAGGCGCGCGGCTCCTACGACTGCCTGCCGCTGATCGCCCTGCGGCGCACGGTGTCGGGCGGCTTCGAGCCCGTACCCTCGTTCATGGCGCCCAGCCTGGCGATCGCCGGCGCGCCGCGCCTGCGGGGCGTGCTGGAACACCTGCTCGACGCCTTGCAGGCGAAGGTGAGCGCGCTGCACGGCCACCACCGGGAACCGAGCCGCAACGTGATCGAGTTCCGCTCCGGCGACGTGTCCTCGTTCTGGCTGCTGCACACGGTCAGCACGGCCGCCGCCGCGCTGATGCATTACGTGCGCCATCCGGCCCTGCATCCGGAGCGCCTGTACGAGGCGCTGCTGGGCCTGGCGGGCGGCCTGCTCAGCTACTCCAAGCATTACACCCTGGCCAGCCTGCCCGCCTACGACCACGCGCAGCCGGGCGCCTGCTTCGACGCCCTCGAGGGCATCATCCGCGAACTGCTCGACACCGTCATCTCGTCGAAGTATTTTTCCATCGCCCTGCTGGAAGAGCAGCCGTCGTACTACCTGGGCAAGCTCGATTCGGGCAAGATCGACCAGCACACCACCTTGTACCTGGCGATCCGCGCCGCCATGCCGGCCATCGAACTGGTGGACGTGGTGCCGCTGCGCGTGAAGGTGGGCGCGCCCGACGACGTGGAAAAATGCGTGCTCACGGCCATGCCCGGCCTGAAATTGTCGCATGCGCCGCAAGTGCCGGCGGCCATCCCCGTGCGGCCCGACACCTATTATTTTGCGATTGAAAACCGCGGCGCGCTGTACGAGCAGATGCTCAAGGCGCAGTCGATTTCCGTGTACGTGCCGGCCGGCATACGCGACCTGCAGCTGGAACTGATCGCGGTGACGGCATGAGCCAGCTCATCGAACGGCGCGCGGCGCCTTCCCTGCTGGGACCACGCGGCCCCGCCCCTGCCGGCGCCCGCCATGCCGGCAGCGCCCTGCTGGACCTGATGCATGAAGGCTTTTACATGCTGTTCATGCTGAAGCACGGTTCGGCGCCCGGCGACGAGCAAGGCTTCATGGACCGCATCACGGCCTTCCTCGACGACTTCGAACGCGAGGCGAAAAAGATCCGCGCCGACGGCGACGATATCGAGGCGGCCAAATATGCATTCTGCGCGGCCGTCGATGAAATCATCCTGGCCTCGCCCTTCACGCTGCGCAAGCAGTGGGAGCGGCGCCCGCTGCAGCTGCTGATCTTCGGTGACCAGCTGGCCGGCGAACATTTTTTCGACCGCCTCGACGCCCTGCGCGGCAAGGGCGCCATGCGCGTGCAGGCGCTGCAGGTCTTCCATATGTGCCTGTTGCTGGGATTCCAGGGCAAGTATGCGATCGACGGCGGCGAAAAACTCAGCTACCTGACGGCGCGCCTGGGCGATGAAATCGCCCACATCAAGGGCAAGAGCCGCGGCTTCGCGCCGCGCGCGGAACGCCCCGACCAGGTGGTCAACAAACGCGGCAGCGACGTGCCGCTGTGGGTGCTGTCGAGCTTTTTCGCCCTGCTGGCCATCTGCGCCTACCTGGGCCTGAAAACGCATCTGACGCGCGGCACGCAAACAACCCTGGCCGCGTATGCGGACCTGGTCAAGCTGGCGCCCCGCCCCGCGCACCTCACGATCACACTGCCCTGATCATTGCGCGCGGATCATTGCGCAATACGGAACTCGATGCGCCGGTTTCTCGCCCGGCCATCGGCCGTGGCGTTGCTGGCCACGGGGCGGTCCGGCCCCTGGCCCGACACCAGCACCGTATCGGCGACGACACCCTTGCCAGCCAGGTAGGCGCGCACGGCTTCGGCGCGCGCCTGGCTCAGGGCCACATTGCTGGCGCGCAGGCCCGTGTCGTCCGTGTGGCCGATCACCTCCACCTTGCGGCCCCGCAGCCTGAGCATGGCGGCCGCCATCTCGTCGAGGATGGCCAGGCCGGCCGGCGTGATGGACGCCTTGCCGCTGTCGAATTCGATGATGCGCTTGTCCAGCGCCGCATCGAGCAAGCCTTGCTCGGCCTCGGCCGCCTTGACCCGCAAGCCATTGTTGACGATGTAGGTGGGATTGAGGCTGGTGGCGATGTCGCTGGCGATCTGCTGGCGCTGCGCCTCGTTCGCCACTTCGCCGCGCACGCTGACGTTGTTGCCGTCGATGCTGATCTGTCCCCGTGAAATGAGCTTCAGGTTAGGCGCGATCAGCTTTTGCACGTAGCCGTTCCAGTTGGCCGGCACGGCCACGTTGCCGATGGCGATCTGGTCGACCACGCGCTCGGCGCCATACAGTTCGCGCAGGCGGGCCAGCACGGCCGCCTTGCCCGCCTCGTCGGCCAGGGTGCCCGTGACGAGGATCTGCCCCGGCATCGGCGTCTGGGGCGCCTGCGCCTGGGCGTGGCAAGGTGTGGCGGCAAGCGTCAGCAGCGGCAGCAGGAAAATGACGGGAGATTTCATCGCAATCCTTCAGGCAAAGGTATCGGCAAACATGGCGCAGGCCGAGCGCAGCGACAGCTGCTCCTGCTGCAGGCAGGCGGAAAACTGGCGCAGCGCCGCATCGTGTCCCAGCTGCTCCTCCACCCAGTCGAGCTGGTCGAAGACGATCAGCCGTTCGCAGCCGGCCTGCGGATCGATCAGCGCGCGCAAGCCGTGCGGGTCGGCGCCGCAAAAGCCGATCACCAGCACGGGCGCCTCGTCGAGGTGGGAAAAGAACAGCGCCAGTTCGAAGTCGGCCTGGCGCAGGAAGGGCGCGATCAGGTGCAGCCAGAAGCTGGCCACCAGTTCGCGCAGCTGCGCGTCCTGCGGCAACGGCAGCACCAGGCTTTTCTCCAAGCGCGGCAAGCCGCTCTGGCGCACGGGCCGCAGCAGCAGGCCCAGGCCCAGCAGCAATTCGCGCACCGTCACGGGAAACGCGGGCGAAGCCAGCATCGATTGCAGGCCATGCAGCGTCTGCGCCTGCAAAAAGGCGGCCAGGCGCGCCGCGTGGCACGGCGCGGCCGGTTCGATGTCGACCACGTTGCCGGCCAGCGCCAGCAGGGCCGGCAACGGTTCGGCGCTGGCCACGATGCCTTGCGACAGCTGCTCCACGCGCTGCCACAGGGGCGCCAGCACCAGCGGGCTGCAGGCGACAAAGGCTTCCGCGTCATCGACTTCCAGCGCACCCATGGCCATGAAGGGAAAGCGCCGCAGCGACTGGTCGCTGCTCGCTTCCAGGCGCCCGGCGATGGCGCGCCGGCTGCGCGTGCCGACGAAGGCAAAGCGCAGCGGCGGCAAGGCGTCGTAATTGAGCTTCCAGCGCGGCTCCACCGTCAGTGCCGTCATGACCTGCGCCAGCCAGTCGTCGAGCAGCTGCACCAGCGCGTGATTGTCGCAAGCCTTGATGAAATCGCCGCGCGCGGGGATCTTGCCAAAATAACCGAGGCGCACCTGCTGTTGCGCGCGCATCATGGCGTCACTCCCGCTGCCACTGCAGCAACGGCAACCGCCGGAGCGGCGGCCATCGCCGGCGCGGGCGCGGCAGGAACAGCGGGCGCGCCGACGATGGTCTCGGGCAGCTGCATGCCGCGAAAGCCCTGCTCCTGCACCGCCGCAGTCCCGCCCGCGCCGGCGCCCGCCGTCTCGGCGCTGCTGGTGATCTTCAGGTCGACCGCCACGGCCACCTCGCCGCGCGCCCAGCGCAGTTCGAACACGTCGCCATCCTTGCGCTTCTTGGCCGCCGCATCGATCATGCGCTTCAAGCCGAACTGGCCCGGTTCGTTGAACAATTCCACCGTGCGCCCGTCGAAGGTGACGGCCGTGATACGCGCCCCCTGCCCTCCCGCCGCGCCCTGCGGGCCCGGATGCACCATGTTCGTCCACTGCGCCGGGGTGTTGCGGTAGCGTAGCTGCTGGCCGTCGATCTCCACCGTGTATTCCAGCGTGCCCGGCGCGGGCGACGGCTGGATCTGGAAGACGGTTTGCGCCGCCGTCGACGTGGCCGCCACGCCGCCGGCGCCCAGCGGCGCGATCCAGCCGGGAAAACGCGCCACCACCTGCGGCGACAGGCTGATGCCCATGTCGGCCCAGGTGCGCGGCGCCAGCACGTCGCCGCGCCGCACCACCAGCGGTCCCATGGAGGTGGTGACGAATTTCGCCACCAGGCCTTCGGGGCCGAAGAACTGGCCGATCTCCAGGTTGCTCGCCTCGATGCGCGCCGTGGGCGCGAACGGATACTTGTTCGCCAGCGATTTCTGGAACGGTTCATACACTTGCGCCGCCCAGGTCTTGTTGATATCGAGTTCGGCCGGCGCGACGATGACGGAAAACGTCTGCATCAGCGGGCGCACGAGGATGGGACGGATCGCCTGCTTTTGCGCGTCGCTCATCCCCGTGAGCAGCTGCTCGTCGACCAGTTTCAGGACGTCGGCCAGTTCGGAACCGCTGCCTTCCAGGGTCTGCTGCATGAACTGGCGCGCGCCCGGTCCCGGATCGCCCTGATTCTTCAGCTGGTTCAAGCGGCTGCGCAGTTTCGACAGCGCTTCCAGGTAGGCGCGCATCAGGGACGCATTGTTGTCCCTGGCCGCCACCAGCTTGCCCACGCCGGCAAATTCGCGGCCCACGGGTCCCATGGGCTTGTCCGGGCGGGCCGGGTCGAGCTGCGCATTGAGACCGGGATTGGCCGTCAGCGGCGACGGCGCGCGGCGCAGCACGGTTTCCTTGAACCAGGCGACGATGCCCCGCTCGGCCTTGCGCAACTGGGCATTTTGCAGCGCCGGGTTGTCCCACGAGGTTTCCTCGTAAATCGTCGTCAGCAGTCTGGCGACCGGCGACGACTGCGTGTCGCCCAGGCGGTTCATCGCCTGCACGGCGCCGTCGAAGCCTTTCAGGTCGGCGACGGCGACGCCCTGCACGAATTTTTGCCACTCGCGCGCGTAGTCCGCCTTGTACATGGCCACCAGGTTTTTCTCGATCTGCTCCGGACTGCCTTCCAGGGTCAGGTCGTCGGTGGAGGCGCTTTTCAGCACCCAGTCGGCGCTTTGCAGCTCGCGGTTGGCGGCGTCGCGAAACGCGCCTTCGACGAATTTTTCCCACGCCTGGCGCGTAAAGGCGCCGGAGACGGCGTGACTGCCCGCCAGCAGCGACTGATCCTGTTCGCCGACGATGCGCGCCACCGTCATGCCGGGAAAGCGCGTCGAGGCGCGCGCCTTGACATCCGCATACACGCGCTCGCGCGCCGGCATGCCGCGCACCACGCGGCGCAGGTTTTCGCGCGCCTGGTCGACCAGCGCCAGCTTCGGCTCGATGCGCGGCCAGGACGGGTCGCCGATCTGCGCCAGGTAAAACGTCAGCAGCCGCTCGGCGCTGCGTATCATCTGTTCGCGCGGCATGGCGCCACGATTCCCCTCCAGCCAGCCGCGCCAGAAGCGCGTCAGCTGGTCGTTCAGGTGGCTGCTTTCCGCATGCGATTTATCGGCCAGCATCAGATAGGTTTTCAGCGCGTTGTAGGCATCTTCCACGTTCGTCGCGCTGGCCGCCTGGTACTGCACGCCGCGCGGCGCGGCGGAAGGCGCTGCGGAAGCGGCGGCCGGCGTCTGCGGCGTGCGCGCCGTGGGCTGCAACTGGTCGGCGCTGGCGTTCATCTCGAACAGCAGCGCTTCCAGCGCGCCCGCCACGGGGGAGAGCATGACCTCGCGCGCGCCGGAAAAATATTCCTCGCGCAGCTTGCGTTCGAGCAAGTCGCCCTGGTACAGGCCCAGGCGCAAGGACCAGGGCCGTTGCGTGCGGTACGCTTCCAGCTGCTCGATGCGGTCCTGCAAGATCTCCAGCGCTTCCAGGCGCGACTGCAAGTCCAGGCGCCGCTCCTGCAGCTTCACCACTTTGTTCAGATCGGCCTCGACGTTGGCCACCAGTTGCCGGTTGCCCAGGTAGGACCAGCTCCAGCCGCCCAGGCAGGCGCCCAGCGACACGGTGGCGGCAAAGAACACGGCATATTTGAAGCGCAGCCTGGCGCGGTTGGCATAGTTGGCCACCAGGTGCTTGTCGGCAAAAATGACCTTGCGGAACAGCTCCAGCAGGAAATAGCCATGCTGGCGCGCGCCCGATGGCACCGTGGCCGGGGCCGGCGCGAAAGCCAGGTCGAAGCGGCGCGCCACCTGCTGCGAGGAAGCACTGACGGGCTCGCCCTCCTGCAGCGCGCTGGTAAAGTAAAAGCCGCGGAACACGGGCTGGAACTGGAACGGGTTTTCCTCGAACAGGGTGGCGATGAAGGCGCGCAGGGCCGGCTTGATGGCGGCGAATTCGAGCGGAAAGGTGAAGACGCCGGGCGCCATCGTCTTACGTTGCCGGTGCGCCATATTGGCCAGGCTCAGCTCCGTCAAGCCATCGTGCAATTCATCGAAACCCTGGTCGAAGAACGCCAGCAGGTCGGCCGTCGGCAACTTGCGCTGGTAGGGCATGGTGGCGCCCCAGACGCGTTCGCGCTCGCTGCGTTCGGCATCCGCGAAAAACTCCGTGAAGCCGGCGATCAAGTCCGCCTTGGTAAACACGATGTACAGGGGCGCGAACACTTCCAGGCGTTCGATGACGTCCTGCACGCGCTTGCGCAGGCTGCGCGCCAGTTGCATGCCGACATCGGGGTCGCCGCGCAGTTCGGCGATGCTGACGGCGATGAGGATGCCGTTGATGGGCGCCTTGCGCCGGTATTTTTTCAGCAGGTCGAGAAAGCCGAACCACTCGCCGCGGTGCTCGTCGACGACGGAATAGCGTCCCGCCGTGTCGAGCACGATGCCGTCCGTGGTGAAAAACCAGTCGCAGTTGCGCGTGCCGCCCACGCCTTGCACGATCTTGCCGTCGGCGAAGGGAAATTGCAGCCCCGAATGCAGGATGGCGCTGCTCTTGCCGGCGGCCGGATTGCCGATGATCATGTACCACGGCAATTCATACAGGGCGGCGGCGCCCGACTTGATACCCAGCTTGGACGTCTTGATGGTCTCGATGGCGGCCAGCATGCCCGTGCGCACGGCGCCCAGTTCGCCCTGCTGCGTGCTGCTGGCCGTCGACGCCGAGGCCGCTTGCGCGGCGGCGATCTCGGCCTCGTTGAGGATGGCCTGGCCCAGCGCCTGCGCATCGCGCCGCGCGCGGCGCCGGCGCCACAGCCACAGGCCCAGCCAGGTGACAAAGGCCAGCAACAGCAAGGCCAGCGCCCAGATCAGCGCCACTTCCAGCACTTCGGCACCCAGGTACAGGAACACGGCCAGCGCCACGAAGCCAAGGATGGTCAGATTGCGGCTGTCGGTGAGGAAATGCCAGATTCGTCGCAGCATGATGAGCCCAGGGTAAGGTCGCAAAGCAGGAGGAACGCCGCCGCGCAGCGAGGCGGAGTCGGCCCATGCTGACAGCAATGCGGCGCGCCTTTGTTGACATATGACAAGTACCAGGCGCCAGCGCGCGGCAGGCGCCGCTGTGTCCTTGACGCTGCGCAAGCAAGCTTGCAGCTGTGAAAATCCGGCCGCCGCCCGGCGCTAGAATGGCTGGCGCGGCTTACTTGCCCAGCACGCGCGGTTGCGGCAATTCCGTGTGGCCGAAATCCATCATGGTCCAGCGCCCGCCCCAGCGCAGGCCCACCGATTCGGCCGTCACGCCATATAGACGGTAGCCGCGCATGGCCCAGGCATTTTTTTCAGAAATGATGAGCTTTCCTTCATGCATGAATGCGCAATCGGCCGCCAGGCCATACTGGTGATAGCTTTGAAACGCCCTCGCGTTCGTCACGTTCGGGCCGGCCGCCGCCAGCTGGTCCTGGCGCGCGGGACTGCGATAGCCTTCCAGCAAGACCATGTCGTAACCATGCACATCCTTCATGATCTTGAAGACCAGCAGCAGGCGCTGCGCGAAATCGTGGTCGAGCAATTGCCAGTTGCGGCTGGCGCCGCCCAGCAGCGGGCGCAACTGCGTCACTTCTGCCGTGGAAAACAGCAGCGGCGGCAAGGCCGGCGGCGGCACCAGCTGCTCGCCTTTCAGCAAGTCGCTGACCTGGTCATTGATGACGTGTTGCTGGTCGGCATAGCCGCGCAGGGCGATGCGGTCGCTGGACAGCCAGGCCAGCAGCGGCGGCACGATGACCAGCACGCTGCCCGCCAGGCTCAGCCAGCGGTGCCGCCACAGCAGTTGCCAGGCGCGCGCCATGCCCGAGCCCGTGTAACGTTGCACGCGCTGCCACTGCGCGCCGCTGCCGCCCTTCCAGTGCTGCGCGCGCCGCTGCATGCGCCAGCCCAGGTTGACGAGCGTGTGCAGCACGATGGCGCGGCCGCCGGGAAACAGCAGCAGCCAGCAGGCAAAACAGGCGAGCAAGAAATACATCAGGACCAGGGCGACGAACATGGGGCGCTCCGTAAGGGGAATAGCCGGGGCCGGGCAGCGTGCTCGGCGGTATCGCTAGATCGTAGGCGTCCGCGGCCCGCATGAGCGCGGTTTACATCAAGGTCAGTCGAATTTGATCCACTGCGGAGGTGATATTTTGTCTTTACTGAAAACCGGGGATGGCCAGGCGCGCGGTCCCGACCTGCTGGGCAAGGCCGGCGCGGCTGGCGCGCGCATCGAAGGCAAGGGCATCCTGTCGCAGCTCGAACACGGCGTCGCCGCGCCCGCAGCCATGCCGGCCCTGCGCTGGCGTCCCGGCTGGCGGCACGGGGCCGTTGGCGCGCTGTGCCTGGCGGTGCTGATCACGGCCGTGTTTGCCTACGACACGGAGGTCTTGCCGCGGCCCCGGCCGGCAGCGCCCGTCACGGCCATGGCGCCGCCCGCAGTGCCGGCGCCAACGGTGCCGCCACAGGCGGCGCAGGCGGCCACCATCGTCAATACGGCGGCACCGCCCTTGCCTGCGATGGCCGCCACGACAGCAAGCGCGCCGCGCAAGACGCCGCCGCCCGTGCGCCAGGCGGCCGCGCGGCCGCAGGGAGCGAGGCCCGCTGCCGTGCCCGGCGACAGCGACGTCGCCTTGCTGACGGCGATGGTGGCCCATGCGCACCGGCAAGAAGGCACGGCGGCGCCCGTGCGCGACGTGGTGCTGCGCAGGCAGAAACAGGAACAAGAGCAGGAGCAGGAAACGGCGGAACTGTTACGGCGCTGCAAGCAGCTGGGCTTGATCGAAGGCATGCTGTGCCGCTCGCGCATCTGTTCGGGCCGCTGGGACAGCGATCCCGCCTGCCATTGAGGAACTCATGTGTGTCTCGGATGCGTGGCCGCGTCCATGCGGCCTTGCAAAAAGCCTTCCATCAGCGCCAGCAATGCCTGCGGCTGCTCCTGGTGCGGCGTATGGCCGCACTGCTCGACCATGGCGGGCACGGCGTTGAGCGCCTGCGCCACGATCGTGTCGACCTGGGCCGCGCTGCCGTACTGGTCCTCGCTGCCCTGCACCACCAGCGCCGGGCATTCGACGGAAGGCAGCAGGTACTCGATGTTCCAGAACTGGAAACCATAGCTGAGCCAAGTATCCGACCAGGCCTTGAAGATGGTCTCCGTCTTGTCGCCATGGTATTTCGCCAGCGCGCGCAGCTTGCCCGCGCCAAACGCCGCGTCCGCCACGCGGATGCCCTCGAGCGTGATGCCCTCGACAAACACGTGCGCCGCTTCGGTGATGATGCCGCGCAAGCGGGGTGGTTGCTGCGCAGCATAGATCAGGGCGATGCTGCCGCCATCGGAATGGCCGACGAGAAAATGATCCTGTCCCGGCAGCAGTGCCGCCAGCACTTGCGGCAGCTCGCACAGCGCATAGTCGTGCAAATAATGGAGCTGCCGGCGCGCCGCCAGCGGCGACGACTGCCCATAGCCGTGGCGGTCGTACAGCAAGCCGCGGCACCCCGTCGCCTGGCATAGCTGCGCAGGGAAGTCTTTCCACATCGCACAGCAACCGAGTCCCTCGTGCAGGAACACCAGGCAGGGCTTGGCGGGGTCGCCTTCGATCAATTCGTAATAGATATCGGTTTCGGCACTCAGGTTCAGTATCGGCATGGGCTAGGCTCGCAACGGGTTCCGCATCGGCAGGTCGGCTGGACCTATTGTGCCATTGTCCTGCGCGGCATGCGTGGCGCCCCGCAAAAATAGCCTGCGGGAAAAGATCTTGCCGTTTGCCTGCAAGGTGTTTGCGCCAGCACAAGCGAGCGCCGTTTTTCCGGTGGCGCCGCCCCCTTTTTGCCCGCGCGTTTGCCTAGAATAGCTTACTCCCACAGCATGGAGCAGGCGGCTACCTTATCAGCCAGGACGTGACACTGGCCGTCACGGCAACAGATAGGGCGTCTTGCCGCACGACGACAGGCGCGGCGTCCAAACTATCGATCAGGAGTACATCATGGAAATGAAAGTAGAACATCGCACCGGCAGCAACCTGACACTGGAAGAAACCGAGCTGCCGATGGAACAGGAAGGCCAAAGCGCCAAAGGCGCGGCCGCGCAGGACTTGAACCTGAGCCCCGCCGCCTTCACCACCTACTACACGTGGACGGCCAACGGCGTGCATCCTTCGGTCAACTTCGCCAATGCCAACGTGAAAGCCAATTCGCGCGTCTTCCTCAACATCAGCGAATACGGCGCCACTGCCCAGGACCGTTTCATTGGCGCCGCCCGCATGGCCGTGTACAACATTGCGCCATACAACGGCGGCTTCCGGGCCTGGGTGGAAATCTCGTGGGGCAGCCCGCTCAAGGTGCGTTTCGACGTGTTTGTCGATCCCTGATCCGGGAAACGTTGCGCGCCCCCTGCCACCAGCGGGCCGGCGTCGCGCACGCGCTAACACGGCATGGCCAGCGTGAACGGAAAACCGTGCGCGCATAACAAAAGGGCCACGTGTTGCCACGTGGCCCTTTGCTGCTGCTTGTTCTGGCTCCCCGACCTGGACTCGAACCAGGGACCTGCGGATTAACAGTCCGTCGCTCTACCAACTGAGCTATCAGGGAAAGGAGGCCGAATTATATACGTCAAAATTTCCCATGTCCAGTCGTTACGACATGGATGCTGCATGAGCAGCAAAACAGGCTACCGGCGAGCCAGCCTCGCCGGATGGCTGCGCCCGTCTGCGCGGTGCCACGCAAGATAGTAGAATAGCCATGCCTTGCCGATATGGAAGGCGCACAACGGCATGCCGGCAACGGGGCGTCAACCACGCCGCCGCGCGGACATGCGCTTGCAAGCTCACCTTGCCCCTGGCTTACTGCTCTCACCCGACATGACAGAATCAAGCGCAACCCTGGTGGACAAACCCGGCAGCGGCGACAGCTCGGCGGAAATTGCCGAGCATATGGCGGCCGCCATCGTGGCGCGCCAATTGCCGCCCGGCACCCGGCTGCGCGAAGAGGCGCTGTGCCGGCTGTATGGCGTCAGCCGCACCAAGATCCGCGCCGCCCTGCTCATACTTTCAAAAGATAAATTGATCCGCATGGTGCCCGACAAGGGCGCCTTCGTCAGCCAGCCGACCGAGGCGGAGGCGCGCGACATCTTTGCCGCGCGGCGCGTCATCGAAGCGGCCCTGGCGCGCGAATTCGTCGCGCGGGCCAAGCCTGCCGATTACCGGATGCTGGAGCGCCACCTGAAGGCGGAACGCCTGGCGCTGGCGCAAGCGACGCCGCTGCGTTCGCAACTGCTGGGCGACTTCCACGTCTTGCTGGCCGATATCGCCGGCAACGCCGTCCTGCGCGACATCGTGCGCGAACTGGTGGGCCGCAGCTCGCTCATCACCATGCTGTACCAGTCCGGCCACGCCGCCGCCTGCTCGTACGACGAACACGGCCGCTTTCTCGAGGCGGCGCGCAACGGCGACGCGGACCTGGCGGCGCGTCTGATGGTCGAGCACCTGTCGCACGTGGAAGCGGCCTTGCGCTTCGACGGCAGCGCCGGCGACGACAGGAAAGACCTGGTGGCCGCGCTGCTGATGTAGGCCCCGTCATCAAAAAAGGCCGCCGATGCGGATGCACGGGCGGCCTTTTTGCGATTGCCGCTTTTTCGATAGCAGTACCGGACGCGCGGCTCCGGCCCTGCCCTCCCCGCTATTCGCCCAGGTAGATAAACTTGAACAGGAAGATGGCGGCGATGATGTAAGCCACCACGGACACTTGCTTGCCCTTGCCCGTCAACAGTTTCAATACCGCATAGGTGATGAAGCCGAACGCAACGCCGCTGGCCACGGAATACGTAAATGGCATCATCAAGGCTGTGATAGCGGCAGGAATGCTTTCCGTGCTGTCATCCCAGTCGATGAAAGTCAGTTCGCGCAGCATCAGACACGCCACGTACAGCAGCGCCGGCGCCGTCGCGTACGGCGGCACCGTGTGCGCCAGCGGGGCGAAGAACAGGCTGCCCAGGAACAACAATGCAACGGCCACGGCCGTCAAGCCCGTGCGGCCGCCCGCTTGCACGCCGGCAGCACTTTCCACGAAGGCCGTGGTGCTGGACGTACCCAGGCAGGCGCCTGCCGCGATCGCCGTGCTGTCGGCCAGCAAGGCCTTGTTCATGCGTTCCATCTTGCCGTCTTTTAACAAGCCAGCACGGTTGGCCACGCCCATCAGGGTGCCCGTCGCATCGAATAATTCCACCAGGAAAAATACCAGCACCACGTTAACGATGCCGATCGACAACGCGCCCATGATGTCGAGCTTGAACAAGGTCGGCTCGATGGCGGGCGGCGTCGAAACGATGCCGTTGAACTGGTTGCCGCCAAAGAAGAAGCTGGCAACGGTGATGGTGAGGATGCCGATCAGGATGGCGCCCGGCACTTTCAGGCGGTCCAGCGCGACGATGATGAAAAAGCCGAGGATGGCCAGGATGGGCGCCGCCTGGTGCAAGTCGCCCAGCGCGATGATGGTGGCCGGGTTCGACACCACCACGCCGGCGCTTTTCAGGGAAATGATCGCCAGGAACAGGCCGATACCGACGGTAATGGCCGTGCGCAGCGCGGGCGGGATGCTGTTGATGATCATCTCGCGCACCTTGAACAGGCTGACCAGGATGAACAGGCAGCCGGAAATGAAGACGGCGCCCAGCGCCACTTCCCAGCTCATGCCCATGCCCTTGACCACCGTGTACGAGAAATACGCATTCAAGCCCATGCCCGGCGCCAGCGCGATCGGATAGTTCGCGTACAGACCCATGATCAGGGTGCCGATGGCGGCCGCCAGGCAGGTGGCAACAAAAACGGAGTCTTTCGGCATGCCCGCGTCGCCGAGGATGGACGGGTTGACGAAGATGATGTAGGCCATCGTCAGGAACGTGGTCAGGCCGGCCAGCAGCTCCGTGCGCACATTGGTTCCGTTGTCCTTCAGTTTGAAATAGCGTTCCAGGAACTGCATGATTAACCCCTTGTTTTGGTAAAACCGGGCGCCTGCGTGTGGCCAGTGCGCCTCTTTTTATGACGAAATGACTACTTTCCCGCTGCGCCCGCCGGCTTGAAGGCCCACCAGCGGCTGCCCGCGAAATTCCAGACCAGCCCGATTCCCGTCGCCAGCACCTGCGCCAGCCAGTAATACCAGCCCAGCTGGTGTACCAGCAGCCACATCAGGCCCGTATTGATGCACCAGCCGATGCCCAGCAGGGTGAAATACTTGCTGGCAGCCTCGCCATGGCCCTTGTCGCTCTTGAACGTGAAAAAGTAATTAAGGAGGTAGTTGACGACGGAACCGAGGATGTAGCCGATGCCGGACGCGGCGGCGGCATTGATGCCGGCCCATTCCACGCCGCCCCACAGCACGCTGTATTGCACGGCCGTGCCGGAAGCGCCGACGGCGGCGAAACGCAAAAATTGGTGATGCAGGGAATGGGACATTGTCAATTTTCAAATAAGACGAAAACAATTGCCGGGATCGGGCCAGAATAAAAAATGGCTACGATTGCTCGTAACCATTTTTCAGCCTGCATTTTACTGCAAGTTGCGCCCAACGTTCATATTCGCCGCCGTTTCGACACTTATTCCTTACGCTGGCGGCGCCGGCGCAGCAATACAAACAGCGCGATCAACAACAAGATTCCCACGATACCGCCCGGCAGCATGAACGGTTGTGCCCGCGCCAGCACGGGCTTCTCGCCGCCGCTGCGCGCCTGCGCCACATACGCGGGCGTAACGGACACATCTGGGTTGCCATACTGCTTCAGCACGTAATTGGCGATAGCGGCGATCTGCTCGTCCGTCAAGGGTTGCACATACGAACGCTGGTCGAAACGGGGCATGAACGCTTCATGCTCTTCCCCTTCGATCTTGCGCTCGACGCCAAACAAGATGGCCGAGACCAGGTTGGCCGGCGTGCTGCCGCCCGTCGCCGTGTTGTTGAACAGGGCGGGATACGCCTGGCCCGTGCTGCCGGCACCGCTGGCCGAATGGCAACTGGCGCAGTAGCCGGAAAACAGGATCGCGCCGCTGTTAAGCGAATGGCGCTCGGTGGAACTGGCCATGCCGCGCAGCAGCGGCTCTTCGCTGGCGGCGCTGCCATGGCTGAAGGCAGCTTGCGTCTGCCCCGGCGCGCGCACGGGCGGCACCGTGCGCAGCCAGGCCACGATGGCGGCCACGTCGTCGTCGCGCAAAAACTGCAGGCTGTTCTGGATGGCTTCGGCCATGCCCCCCGCCGCCTGCCCCTTGCCTTCCACGTGGCCCGTCTTCAGGTAAGCCATGAGTTCCGCATCCGTCCACGCGCCGATGCCGCTGACCTTGTCGGACGTGATGTTCGGCGCATGCCAGGAACCGAGCGACGCGCCCGCCAGGGTCTGGCTGCCGATTTCCGCCATCAGCGCGTTGCGCGGCGTATGGCAGGCGCTGCAATGCGCCAAGCCTTCGGCCAGGTAGGCGCCGCGGTTGATCTGCGCGCTTTTCGTGGGGTCCGGCACAAAACGTTTATTGTCCAGGAACAAAGTATTCCAGCCCAGCATCGACAAGCGCACATTGAACGGGAATGGCAAGGCCGTCTGGCGCGCCGGCGCGTCGACAGGTTGAACGGCCTGCATGAAGTAGTAATACAGGTCGCCCACGTCCGCATCCGTCAACTGCGCATAGCTGGTGTAGGGCATGGCCGGATACAGATGGCTGCCATCGGCACGCACGCCTTCGCGCAGCGCGCGCGCAAAGTCGGCTTCCGTGTAGCGGCCGATGCCGCCTTGTTTCGACGGCGTGATATTCGTCGCGTAAATCGTGCCCAGGGGCGAATCGATGGCGTAGCCGCCCGCGTACGGCTTGCCGCCCGCTGCCGTATGGCAAGCCATGCAGTCGGCCGCGATGGCCAGGTAGCGGCCCCGCTCGAGGCGCGCATCGGGCTTGGCGGCCACGGGCGCGGCCGGGCGGTCCGGCGTCAGCGTGACGGGCGGCGCCGAGGCAGGCACGGCAGCGATGGCGCCGCCGGCCAGCAAGGCCAGGCCAAGAGCGAAGGACAGGCGGCGCATCATGCTGCCTCCCTTGCCAGGGTGCGGGCGATGTCGTCGGCCGCGCGCAAACCGAGCGCGGCCATGCTGAGGGTGGTGTTGACGACGCTGGCCGACGGCATGGCGCCGCCGCCGGGCAGCCACAGGTTGGCGTGATCGTGGGCGCGGCAATTGCCATCGACCACGGAATCGGCGCGATTGGAACCCATGATGACGCCACCCATGATGTGGTTATTCGCGTTCAGGCTGTCGGTGATATGGAATTCCACGGCGCCGAACAGCTTGCCGATGTGCTCCAGCTGCGCATGCGCGGCCTTCGCGCCATCGCGCACATAGTCGCCCACGTCATAGTAGATGTCCGGGCAGGCCAGGCCCAGCGGGTCCTTGCGCGTCTTGCTCAATGTCAAACGGTTGTGCGCTTCCGGCAGCGGCTCCAGGCTGATCGACAGGTCCACGCCGAACGCGGCGCGGCGGCGGATTTCATCGTCGAGGTCCTTGCCCACCAGGCCCAGCTTCAACGACTGCTGCGTAGCGGGTCCGACGCGGGTGATATTGTTCAGGATCATCTTGTTGGCCGAATACTGCGCGCGGAAGGCGCCATCGCGCGGGCCCACCAGGCAGCTGCTCTGCGCGGGGCCACGGCCCGTCCAGATCGGTTCATTGGCGAGGAAAGTACAGTGGAAACCCGAGTGGTCCATCATGTTGCGGCCGACTTGATCAGAACTGTTGGCGATGCCGTTCGGATTGTTCTGGTTGGCCGCCAACAGCAGCAAACGCGGCGTTTCAATGCCGTTGCAGGCAATCACGAAAGCCTTGCCCGTCGCCATATGCGACTGTTTCTTCGCGTCATACCAGTGCACGGCCGTCACGCGGTTGTTCTGGTCCGTGTCGATGCGGTAGACGACGGCCTCGGCCAGCACGCCCGCGCCCTTCAGCTCGGCCCGCTCCACGTGGTGGATGCCGTTGTACATGGCGCCGATGGGGCAGATCGGCTGGCAATTGTTATTGCCGCAGCAAGTCGGGCGTCCCTGCCACGGGCGCGTCGAGCGGCCTTGCGGAATCGGCACGGAACGGTAGCCGTGCGGGTTGACCACTTCGGCAAAGCGCTTGTCGCCATAGCCCCAGGGCACCATGTCCATCGGATACGGCGCGCTGCGCTCGCTGGGCGACTGCAAGGCGGGATCGTTGGGGCCGGCCACGCCCATTTCCTGCTCGGCGCGGCAATAGTACGGTTCCAGCTCATCGTAGGAAATGGCCCAGTCGCGCCCTACCCCGTAATCGCTTTTCATGCGCATGTCGGACGGCAAATGGCGCCAGCACGATGCGGCCCAGTGCCAGGTCGTGCCGCCCACCGTGCGCAGATAGCCCTGCTGGAAACTGCTGCCGCTGGGGCCGGACAATTCCACATAGTTGTTTTTTGGGAAATACAGCGGCGCGGGCGCGTTGTCCGCCTGCGGATACAGGCCCTGGAAGTCGGAACCGACGCGGTTCTCGAACGGCATGTTGCGCCAGTTTTCCACGGCTTGGCCCCGCTCGATGCGCAAGCCCGCTTCCAGCATGATCACGGAGTGACCCTGTGCGGCCAACTGGTCGGCCATCATGGCGCCGACGACGCCGGTCCCGACGATGACGACATCGGCGACGACGTCGCCATTACTCTTGAATTGGGGTGATTTCATTTTGCTTGCTTGCCTTTGGTTTCGGGAGTGCCGGTGGTGGCCGGGGCCGGTACGGGTTTTGGCGCCACGGGCGCGGAGACGCCCACGGCGGGCGGCGCCTTCAACCACCACAGGGGGCCGTAATTGCAGTAAGTCGGCACGACCTGGCCATCGGCCACCGTGCGATACATCAAGGCTTCCGCATACGCGACGACGATGGACTTCGTGCCCTGCGCGGGATGGCCGGCGACGGTGCCCGTGTACCAGGCGGCAACGATGGCCAGCGCCAGCTCGCGCAGACCCGCATCGGCGGCGCTGGCGGCCGCCAGCAGGGCCTTGGCTTCCTGGCCCGTGACGAGCAGCGCACCCAGCTGCGGCAAGCGGTCGGCGAAGCCCGGCACGTTGGTGCGCATGGCTTGCTCGATGCGCGCCGCCGTCGCGGCGGACAGGTCGCGGTGGCCCGTGATCGTCTGCGACAAGGTGTAGAACAGCATGGTGGCGGGCGCCAGGCCGGTGGCCGGAGCGCTGGCCGGCGCCGACATGGCGGCGGACAGGGGATTGCTCCAGAAACCGGCCTGCGCCAGCAGGGCAGCCAGGCCGATCAGGGCGTGGCGGCGGCTGATGCGAGGAAGGGATGAAACGGATGTTGCAGATGGTTCAGTGCCTGGATGGTTCATGAGACTCCCGCAAGACTTGTTATTTTATTGACTTCGATGATTGCGCTACATTGCATTTGCGCATAGATGGAACCGGTTCCATATTATCCTACAGAAGTAAATAGTCTGCCAATGTAGTACTACTACTGAGACACTGCCCTGGGCAATTCCGGCATGGATTCAGGCATTCTGCGCAGGCAAAACGCCAGTCCCGGCTGGCTGCCCAGGCGGTAATGGAAGTCGAGCACGCTGCCGCCGGCCAGGCTGGGCTTGCCGGGCAAGGCCAGGGGCAGGTTCAGGCTGCACTCATGGTCGCCCAGGACGATGTCGCCATGCACGCGGATGCGCGTCAGCAATCGCGGCGCCTGTTCCAGCACGTCGGGCAGGCGGATGCTGGCGGCCGGCAGGCTGTCGCCCCCTTCATCCTGCCAGGCGCGCAAGGCGCCCGCATCGAGGGTAAACACGCGGCCCCAGTCGGTGCACGGCGCATCCGGCGCGCGCCGGTCCAGGCCCAGGTGCACGGTGACGGCCGCCGGCAGCAGCGTCGCCGCAGGCGCTTGCGCGTGCAGATTGCGCAGGATGGCCACCTGCGGCTCCTTGCCCAGCGCCGTATTCATGGTTTCGCTGACGATCACGTCCGGCATGGCGCCGGCAGGAATGCGGCAGGCGGCCGCGTCGGCGCAAAGGTATTCGGCGACGTGGCTGTCCAGGCCCAGGACTGCGATCAGGTCGCGCGCATACGCCAGGGTCTCGGCATGTACGTCGAGGATGGAAAACTGCACCAACTGCGCATCCAGCAAGGCCATCACCGGCAAGGCCAGCAGGGCGAACGGGCCGCAACCCGCATACAGCACCCGCACGGGCCGCCCGCCGCTCACGTCCAGGCGCTCGCGCACGGCCAGCGCCAGGCCCTGGATGAAGGCGGCGCTGCGGTACGGCTCGCGCGCGCACAGTCCCGCCTGCACGGGCGAGATGGCCCAGCCGCTGGGCAGAAAACTTTCGCCATCGCGCAAGCCGTCCTGCCGGTCCATGGCCAGGCGCGAATGGCGCTCGACGAGCCGGCGCAGCTGCACCGTTTCGCCGACCAGGCTGGCCAGGGAGCGCTGCGGATCGCACAGCGCGGCCGCAATGGCGGCCAGTTCCGCGCGCGCCGGATTCACGCGCGACTCCACGGGCAAGGCGGGATAAAGACAGAATGCATGGCGGCCTCCTTGAAATGATTGCAAGTACGCGGAAAAATTGGCAGCATAGCAAATAAATACATGCCTGCTCATTTGCCGCCATCGCAACCACCTACCGGAG
Organism: Janthinobacterium sp. SUN137; assembly: GCF_030587265.1. NCBI lineage: Bacteria > Pseudomonadati > Pseudomonadota > Betaproteobacteria > Burkholderiales > Oxalobacteraceae > Janthinobacterium > Janthinobacterium sp. SUN137. Next base: position 336,709 of record NZ_JAPWHZ010000001.1, read on the forward strand.
CACCGATGCACGCCTTGCCGCTTTCCGCCCTCGCCAGTCTGCCCGCCCCCTACCAGTTGCGCGTCCAGCGCGACGACGACGAGGGCTTTGCCGCCGCGCTGTACGGCTCCACCCGCGACGACTTGCGCCAGATGCCGGCCGCTCCCGCCGTCGTCGAACAGCTGATCGCCATGCAGCAGCGCATGCAAAGCCACGGCTATCGCCAAGCGTATCCGCACGCCGTGTACCTGGTGCTGCAGCACGGCGACACGCCCATCGGCCGCCTGATCCTGGAGCGCCGGAATCAGGTGCTGCACCTGGTCGACATCGCCATCCTGCCCGCCGCGCAAGGCCAGGGCGCCGGCAGCGCCGTGCTGCGCGGCCTGCAGGCGCAAGCCGCTGCGGAGCAATGGCAGATCCACCTTGCCGTCAACAAGGGCAACGCCGCCGCGCGCGCACTGTACCAGCGGCTCGGCTTTCGCCTGCGCGGGGAAAACGAGGTGCAGGAGCAACTGGAATGGAGCGCGCCATAGTGCCGGCGCAACATACCCCCAGCACCTGGCTGCAACTGCCGCTGCGCTTCGACGTGGCGCGCATGCAGGGTGACAGCGACCAGTTCGCCGCCGGCGAGTGGATCAGCCATTTCAACACGGGCGCCTACGACACGGGCTGGAGCTGCATACCGCTGCGCTCGCCAGGCGGAGCAGCCGGCAATATCATGCCCGTCAACGGCCCCGCCTATGCCGCCACGCCGCAACTGGCGCGCTGCCCCTGCCTGCGCGAGGTGCTTGCCAGCTTCGCATGCGAGCTTCACGCCGCGCGCCTGATGGCGCTGGCGCCGGGCACCCTCATCCACGAGCACCGCGACGCCGGCATGTCGCTGGCCGATGGCCTGGTCCGCATCCATATCCCCATCCACACCTCGCCGCAGGTGCTGTTTACCATCGATGGCGAGACCGTCCACTTCACGGCCGGGCACGCCTGGTACATGGATGCCAGCTGCCTGCACGCGGTGCACAACCGGGGCCCGACGCCGCGCATCCACCTCGTGCTCGACTGCATCGGCAATGCCTGGCTCGAAGCGCTGTTCGCCTCGGCCGGCTTCGTGCCGAAAGCGCCCCACAAGTATGGCGACCCCAGCATCAACGATGGCAATGTGCGGGCCGTCATCGCCCAGTTGCGGCTATCGCCCTCGCCCACCAGCCTGGCGCTGGCCAGCGCGCTGGCTGCCTTGGCCGACGGGAACCCGCCGTGAGCGCCGCGCCGGGCCTGGCCCAGCAGGAGCGCTTGCTGGCCAGGGGCGAGACGGTGCCGTGGCACGAGGGCATGGACCTGCGCGGCTGGTATCCACTGTACGTGGAGCGGGGCGAAACATGGGCGGACGCCGCCATGTGCTGGCGCGAGCTGGGAAAAACACCCTTCAGCGACGCCTTCTTTGTCAATACCCTGACGCGCCAGCCGCACGGCGAGCGCCGCGTCTGCCGCACGCCGCTGGCGGCGCTGGCGACGCTCGGCGATGGCCTGGCGCCCGACGCCTTCATCTTCCACGTCTCGCGCTGCGGCTCGACCCTGCTGAGCCAGCTGTTGGCGTCCTTGCCGCAATGCATAGTGATGTCCGAGCCGCCCATCATCGACTCGCTGCTGCGCCTGCATCACGACAGCGCCGACCCGGCCGCCAGCATCGCCCTGCTGCGCCAGGCCATCCTGGCCCTGGGCCAGCGCCGTTCCGGCGCACAGACGCACTTCTTCATCAAGTTCGACTGCTGGCACATCCACAGCCTGGACTTGCTGCGGCAAGCGTTTCCCGGCACGCCCTGCCTGTTCGTCTACCGCGAACCGCTGGCCGTGCTGGCCTCGCACCAGCGCCAGCGCGGCCCGCAGATGGTGCCCGGCATGCTGCACCCGGCACAGCTGCCGCTGCCCGCACACCAGCTGGCGCCGGGCGATCTCGATGGCTATACGGGCCTCGTGCTGGCCAGCCTGTTCGACGCCGCCCGGTCCCATGCGGCGGCAGGCCAGCTGCAGTTAATTAACTATAAGCAATTGCCCGACATCCTCTTCAGCGATGTATTGCCCCGCTTCGGCATCGCCGCCACAGCGGCGCAGTTGCAAGCGATGCGCGCGCAAGGAGGCGTGCATGCGAAGTACGGCACGGCTTACCACGGCGATCCGCCCGCGCCCGCGGCAAGCGGCCTGGCCGCCATCGCCGCGCAATTGCAAGCCGCTTATCTGGCGCTGGAAGCGTTGCGGCTGCATGCCGGGCAAGGTCAATGATTTTCATAAACCCAACTTTTTAACGAGGAGGCATGTCGACGTACCCGCTGGAAACCATGCGATAAATTAGCTGTTCAACTGCGGCGCAGAATGCGCCGGTGCAAGCAACCTGAAACCGACCCTGACACCATGATAAAAAAAATGACATTGGCAGTGCTCTTGACCGCCCTGATTCCCTTCTACGCATGCAAGGCGCAAACCACTGCGGCAGCGACACCCGCTTCCGCGGAAGTCACCACCACCCTGACACCCGATATTGGCGGCATCAAGCAAGTGGTGGAAATCAAGACGGACGACGCGAACAAGCCCGTGCTGCTGTTTTTATCCGGCGGCCCGGGAAGCTCCATGATCAAGGGGGCGGATGCCTTTACGAATCTCCTGAAAAGCAGATTTACGATTGTGCAATGGGACCAGCGGGATGCCGGAAAAACCTTGAAACTGAATCCCTCCCCCACGCAGCCGTCCGTCGGGCAGATGGAGCAGGACACGTATCAAGTCATCCAATTTCTGCGCAAGGAGTTAAAGCAGGACAAAATATACTTGCTGGGCAGTTCCTGGGGCAACGTCCTGGGCTTTGATATCGTCAAGCGTCACCCGGAACTGCTGCATGCCTATTTCGCGTCGAATCCGGTCGTGAGCCAGCTGGAAAGCGAGAAAGAATTGCTGCAAGCCTTGAAAGTGCACTTCAAGGACAATGCCGTCGCCAGCCAGGAGCTGAACAGCATCAGTTTTCCGTTTGCAAGTGACGAAAGCATGTTCTATTTAAGGAAATGGCTTTTCTACAAGGATGGCAAGGCATTTGCGACGAGCGAAGGTTTCAAGACGGGTTTTCTGCAATGGTCAAAGACCTGGTCGCCCGTCTGGAACGAGGTCATGAACATTGATTTGCCCAAGACCTTGAAGAGCGTTGACTGCCCCGTGTATTTCTTCGTCGGCAAAAACGATATCCAGACCTCGACCAGGATCACGCAAGCGTATTTCGACACCTTGAAGGCACCAAGGAAGGGCTTGTTTTTCTTCGAGCATTCCGGGCATCAGATACACCAGGATGAACCGGTGCAATTTCAAGAAGCCATCATCAAGACCTTGGATGCGACTGCCAAGCCCTGATGCAACGCCCCATGACATGGGGCCCTTTTCGGGGGCCGACTGGCTGGCGCACTGCCGGCCTAGTCGCCGGCAATGCTCGCCGCAGCCTTGCGGATCAGCGACGCCACCGCGTGGGCTTGCGAAATGTAAATGGCATGGCTGCCGGCAACTTCGACCACCGTCGAGCCCGCCCGTTCCGACATCTGGCGCTGCATCGCCGGTGCAATCATCTGGTCCCCGGTCGCGACCAGGTACCAGCTGGGCTTGCTCCTCCACGCTGGCGCGCTGACCACGCCCGTCAAGGCAGCCATCCCCCAGGGCACTTGCGATGCCGCCATGAAGTTGGCCTTGTGCCTGGGGACATCGGCGGCGAAGGCGGCCGCAAATTTTTTCTGGTCGAGCAGCAGGAAGCCATCGTGCGGCGGCAAGATCGGCGGCACCGGCGCGCCAGGCGGGGCATTCTTCAGCAAGGAATCGACAGACTCCCCTTGATCCGGCACAAACGCCGCGATGTAGACCAATGCCTTGACCCTGGGATCGTTCCCCGCTTGCGTGACCACGGCGCCCCCGTACGAATGACCGACCAGGACCACGGGACCCGGTACTGCGGCGATGACCCGGCCCGTCGCGGCCACGTCGTCCGCCAGCGATAGCGTTGGGTTTTGCACAATGGCAACGTGACAGCCTTCGTCACGCAATGCCTGGTAAACGCCTTCCCAGCCGGACCCGTCGACAAAACCACCATGCACGAGCACGATCGCCGCCGGTCCGGCGCGTGCGATGTCATCCATGTCAGCCCCTCCCGGAAATTGCAAGCGATGACAGAGCCGCCAACGCCTTGTCTCTTCCAGCATAGCGCCAGATGCCTGGTGGTCCATGCGGTGGATCAAGAGCAGGCGACACGGGCGTCTGCGCCGGCCCTGAAATGCAAAAAGCCCAACCGGTGAAGGCTGGGCTTTCTGCTACTGCGTGTTCTGGCTCCCCGACCTGGACTCGAACCAGGGACCTGCGGATTAACAGTCCGTCGCTCTACCAACTGAGCTATCAGGGAAAAGAGGCCGCATTCTATAGGGGAAATTTTGCGATGTCCAGATTTCCCCGAGAAAAATATGTATTTCCCCGGCTGCGCCTTGCCCGTCGGTCAGCCGGGATGCTCTTGCGGGTAGTAGTCAAAGACCAGCACCCGGCCCAGCCATGGCTTGAGCTGCTCGACAAAGGCCAGGTGGGCCGCATGGGTCAGGTACCCATCGCGGGCGGCGGCGTCATCGAAGGTCAGGGTAAAGCAATCGGTAAAGCCGTCGTCGAGGCCTTCCGGGCTGACGTTCGGCCCCCATTCGAATTGCCGCACGCCGGGAATGCGGTGTTTCAGCTGGGAAAACTCGTAGACGAGCTCGGCGTGCTTGGCAGACGTGATGCCATCGAGGAAGTCGCACAGGACGATGTGGCGCAAGGCGGAGGTACAAGTCATGGGAAGGTGCTCCTGAAGTGATGCATTCAGGATAGCGCAAAACGCGATCACGCACAGGCAAGCCCCGCTGGCGGCGCCGGAAAACAAAAAAGGCCATGTTTTTCAACAGGGCCTTCCGAATTCTGGCTCCCCGACCTGGACTCGAACCAGGGACCTGCGGATTAACAGTCCGTCGCTCTACCAACTGAGCTATCAGGGAAAAGAGGCCGTATTATATAGGCCAAACTTGGCGCTGTCCAGATTTCCATAGGGAAAATCTTATCCTGCCCCAAGCTGCACGCCGGCGGCGCAAAAACAAAAAAGGCCACGTTTTTCAACGTGGCCTTCCGAATTCTGGCTCCCCGACCTGGACTCGAACCAGGGACCTGCGGATTAACAGTCCGTCGCTCTACCAACTGAGCTATCAGGGAAAAGAGGCAATATTATATGTCGTTTGTTCCATATTTGCAAGACCGCTACTGCATCTTCACAAACATGGCCATCGCCGACTTTCTACCGCCATCAGCGCCACACTTGCATGCAGCGCCGAAGAAGCAAGATCTTAAAGCACTTTGGCGATCGCGTCAATAACGATGTCGATATTGCGCGAATTCAATGCTGCCACGCAAATACGGCCCGTGTCGACGGCGTAGATCGATTGCTCGCGCAGCGACGCCACCTGCTCCTTGGTCAAGCCCGAGTACGAGAACATGCCGATTTGCTGGCGCACGAATTCGAAGTCGTGGCCTGGCGCCTTGGCTTTCAGCTTTTCCACGAAGGCATTGCGCATTTCGCGGATGCGCACGCGCATGCCGGCCAGTTCCTCTTCCCACAGCTGGCGCAGTTCCGGCGTGGCCAGCACGGTGGCGACCACCTTGCCGCCGTGTACCGGCGGGTTCGAGTAGTTGGTGCGCACGACGCGCTTCAGTTGCGACAGCAGGCGTGCCGCTTCGTCGGCGCTGGCGGCGACGACGCTCAGGGCGCCCACGCGCTCGCCGTACAGCGAGAACGATTTCGAGAACGAGTTCGATACCAGCAGCGGGCCGCCCGCGTCGGCGAAGCGGCGCACCACGGCGCCGTCTTCGGCGATGCCGTTGGCGAAGCCTTGATAGGCCATGTCCAGGAACGGCACCAGGCCGCGCGACGTCACCACGCTGATGATCTGATCCCACTGGGCCACGCTCAGGTCGGCGCCGGTCGGGTTGTGGCAGCAGGCGTGCAGCACGACGATGGAGCCGGCTGGCATGGCGTTCAGGCTGGCCAGCATGCCGTCGAAGTTCACGCCATGGGTGGCGGCATCGTAATACGTGTAGTTATTCACGACGAAACCGGCGTTCTCGAACAGCGCGCGGTGGTTTTCCCAGCTTGGGTCGCTGATGTAGACCTGGGCACCCGGCGCGAAGCGCTGCAGGAAGTCGGCACCGATCTTCAACGCGCCCGTGCCGCCGATGGCTTGCACGGTCACGGCGCGGCGCTCTTGAATTACGGCGCTATCGGCGCCAAATACGAGTTCTTGCACAGCCTTGTCGTAGGCGGCGAGGCCTTCGATCGGCAGGTAGGTGCGTGGGGCGGCCTGTTCGATCAGGATGGCTTCCGCCTTGCGTACGCAAGCTAACAGAGGCACTTTGCCGTTGTCGTCATAATAGACGCCGACGCCCAGATTGATTTTGGCGGGATTCTGGTCCGCGTTAAATGCTTCGGTGATGCCCAGGATCGGGTCGCGTGGGGCCATCTCGATGGCGCTAAACAGACTGGCAGAAACAGTTGGGTTCGTCATGATAAGATTGGATTCGATTGGAAGCAGGTTCACAGCGGAGTTGTAGACAGCGCCCCAAAATACAACGCCAGGGCCGCCAGCAGAGCACTATTCTAACAAAGGTCTGATTCACATGCCCGAATTATCTACCGCCAGCGAGGCGGAAAGCGCAATTATCTCTTTCCCGGACTCCCCCTTCAAGCTGCACCAGCCCTTCCCTCCGGCCGGCGATCAGCCCACGGCGATCGCCCAGTTATCCGAGGGGATTGCCGACGGACTGGCCTTCCAGACGCTGCTGGGCGTGACCGGTTCCGGCAAGACCTACACCATGGCCAACGTCATCGCGCGCATGGGCCGGCCCGCCATCGTCTTCGCGCCGAACAAGACGCTGGCGGCGCAGCTGTACAGCGAGTTCCGCGACTTTTTCCCGCAGAACGCGGTCGAATACTTCGTCAGTTACTACGATTACTACCAGCCCGAAGCCTACGTGCCGCAGCGCGACCTGTTCATCGAGAAGGATTCGTCGATCAACGAACATATCGAGCAGATGCGCCTGTCGTGCACCAAGTCGCTGATGGAGCGGCGCGACGTCATCATCGTCGCCACCGTCTCGGCCATCTACGGTATCGGTAACCCGAACGAATACCACCAGATGATTTTGACCCTGCGCGTCAAGGACCGGGTCGCGCAGCGCGACGTCATCGCGCGCCTGATCCAGATGCAGTACACGCGCAACGAAGTCGATTTCGGCCGCGGCACCTTCCGCGTGCGCGGCGACACCATCGACATCTTCCCCGCCGAGCATGCGGAACTGGCCGTGCGCCTGGAAATGTTCGACGACGAGATCGAATCGATCCAGCTGTTCGACCCGCTGACGGGCCGCGTGCGGCAAAAGATCCCCCGCTTCACCGTGTACCCGGGTTCGCACTATGTGACGCCCCGCTCCACCGTGCTGCGCGCCGTGGAAACCATCAAGGACGAGCTGCGCGAGCGCCTCGAGTTCTTCCGCAAGGAAAATAAACTGATCGAAGAGCAGCGGCTGGAACAGCGCACGCGCTTCGACCTGGAAATGATGGCGGAAATCGGTTTCACCAAGGGTATCGAGAACTATTCGCGCCACCTGTCCGGCGCGCTGCCGGGCGAGCCGCCGCCCACCCTGGTCGACTACCTGCCGCCCGATGCCTTGATGTTCCTCGACGAGTCGCACGTGCTGACGGGCCAGCTGAGCGCCATGTACAACGGCGACCGCTCGCGCAAGACCAACCTGGTTGACTACGGCTTCCGCCTGCCGTCGGCGCTGGACAACCGGCCCTTGAAATTCGAGGAATTCGAGCAAAAGATGCGCCAGACCGTGTTCGTCTCGGCCACCCCGGCCGAATACGAAAAGACCCATTCCGACCAGGTGGTCGAGCAGGTGGTGCGCCCGACGGGCCTGGTCGACCCGCAGATCATCGTGCGCCCCGCCAGCAGCCAGGTGGACGACCTGATGTCGGAAATCGTCGAGCGCATCAAGAAGGATGAGCGCGTGCTGGTGACGACTTTGACCAAGCGCATGTCGGAGCAGTTGACGGAATACCTGGGCGACCATGGCATCAAGGTGCGCTACCTGCACAGCGACATCGAGACGGTGGAACGCGTGGAAATCCTGCGCGACCTGCGCCTGGGCACCTTCGACGTGCTGGTGGGGATCAATCTGCTGCGCGAGGGCCTGGACTTGCCGGAAGTGTCGCTGGTCGCCATCCTCGACGCGGACAAGGAAGGCTTCTTGCGTTCCGAGCGCAGCCTGATCCAGACCATCGGCCGCGCCGCGCGCAACCTGAACGGCACGGCGATTTTGTATGGCGACCGCATCACGGATTCCATGCGCCGCGCCATCGACGAGACGGAGCGCCGCCGCGCCAAGCAGATCGCCTTCAATACGGCCAACAACATCATCCCGATCGGCGTGAAGAAATCGATCCGCGAAATGATCGACGGCGTCTACAGTCCGCAGGAAGCGCGCGAAACCCTGCAAGTGGCGCAGGAAGCGGCGAAGTTCGAAGCCATGAGCGAAAAGCAGGTCAGCAAGGAAATCAAGCGCCTGGAAAAACTGATGGTCGACCACGCCAAGAACCTGGAGTTCGAAAAGGCGGCGCAGGTGCGCGACCAGCTGCACATCCTCAAACAGCAACTGTTCGGCGCACCGGGCACCGATAACGTGGCGTCGATACTGGGCAAGTAAATGTCACGCCAGGCATGGGGGCTGGCCGGTCGCGCATGCCATTGCGTCATGCAGCAATAGCGCCCCGCCTCGCCCCTTCAGGGATAACTGGGCCGGCGCATGCGGAACAGGCTGTCCGGTCCGATCTCGAAATAATCGGCCGGACCGCCGCCGCGCAATATCGGCGCGGCGGCGGCCGTGTCGTACACGCCATCGGTCAACAGGTGGCGCGCAATATGCACGCCCACCACTTCCCCCAGCACCAGCCAGCTGCCGACACCGTCCCCGTTCGCGCCCTGCAGTTCGATGATCTGCGTGCGCCGGCATTCGAAGGACACGGGGCTTTCGGCCACGCGCGGCACGTTGACGAGGCGCGAGGCGGCCGGCGTCAGGCCGGCCAGCGCGAATTCGTCGACTTCGGGCGGCGCCGGCGCGCAGCTGGCATTCATCGCCTCGGCCAGCGGACGCGTCGCCAGGTTCCACACGAATTCGCCCGTTTGTTCGATATTGCGCAAGGTATCCTTGCGGCCAATGCTGGAAAATCCGATCAACGGCGGATGGTAATTGAAGGCGTTGAAAAAGCTGTACGGTGCCAGGTTGAGCACGCCCTCGCCGCTGCGCGAGGCGATCCAGCCGATGGGCCGCGGCCCCACGATGGCGTTGAACGGGTCATGCGGCAAGCCATGGCCCTGTGCGGGTTCATAAAAGTGAATGGGGTCAAGCACGCGCGTTCCTAAAGTAGTCAGAGGCGCCCGGGATGGAACGCCTGGAACGACAGCTTACTGGAATTGCCGCCACCGCGTTGCCAACCCGCCGGCGCCAGGTGCGTTCGCGCACGCAGCATGACAATTGTATGGCGCGCCGCAGCACGCCTCGCTTATGATGGGGCAACTCAACCCCGATCATTGCGCCGCCGCCCATGCCTACCCTCACGCTGCACCAGAAAGTGTTCTTGCTCCTCCTGAGCGTCGTCACCATCGGCTTCGGCTGGATACTGGCGCCCTATGCGGGCGCCATCTTCTGGGGCGTCGTCCTGGCGATCCTGTTCGCGCCCGTGTACCGCTGGCTGCTGCGAAAAACCAGGGGCCGCGCCGGCGTGGCGTCGCTGCTCACCTTGCTGTTGATCATCGTCATCGTGATCCTGCCGCTGTCGCTCATTTCCGTGTCGCTGGTGAACCAGGCGGCCAGCGTCGTGGAAATGGTACGTTCGGGTGAAATCACGGTCGCCATGTTCTTCGATAAGATCATGGCGGTGCTGCCGCAATGGCTGATCAACTTGCTCGACCGCTTCAACCTGACCAGCCTGGCCAGCCTGCAGGACAAGCTGGCCGAGGGCGCCACGCAGGTGAGCCAGGTGGTGGCGGTGAAAGCCATCAATGTGGGCCTGTACACCTTCGAATTCCTCACCAGCCTGTGCATCATGCTGTACCTGCTGTTTTTCCTGATGCGCGATGGCTCGGCCCTGTCGGCCCGCATCAAGGGTGCCGTGCCGCTGAGCCGCAAATACAAGCAACGCCTGTTCACCAATTTCACCACGGTGATCCGCGCCACGGTGAAGGGCAACATCCTCGTGGCGATTGCCCAGGGCGCCCTCGGCGGCCTGGCATTCTGGTTCCTCGACGTGCCCGCGCCCCTGCTGTGGGCCGTGCTGATGGCCTTCCTGTCGCTGCTGCCGGCCGTCGGCGCCGCCCTCGTCTGGGCCCCCGTTGCCGTCTACTTCCTGGCCACGGGCGCCATCTGGCAAGGCGCGGGCCTGGCCGCCTTCGGCGTCTTCGTCATCGGCCTGGTCGACAACGTGCTGCGCCCCGTTTTGGTGGGCAAGGACACCAAGATGCCCGACTACGTGGTGCTGCTGTCGACCGTGGGCGGCATGGCCCTGTTCGGCCTGAACGGCTTTGTCATCGGCCCCGTGGTGGCGGCCCTGTTCATCGCCTCGTGGGATCTGTTCGTCTCGGCCAGCGAATTCCAGGCCGAGGATTGAAGCGTGGCAATCGGGAGCGTCAGCACCCCATCCGGCAAAAATAATGGCGACGGAAGCCGGCTTGCCGGCGGCGCCACTTGCGCTTCCTGAAACAGGCCGGAACAGCCTGGCGGTAGAGTGCCCGCCAGCGCTGACCAGGCTCGGCAACTATCCACATGAGACCGCATTTCCCATCATTTACCATGATGCAACAGTGTGTATTTAGCAACATATGCAAAAATATAGTTTTTGACGCAGCAGGTGCCGCGGCGTAGTGTCGGTCGTCCCGACAACCACGTAATGAGGAGCCTCCCATGGCAAATCCACTGTGCTTAATGATGCCGGCGCTGCCCGGCACCAATCCGACCGCCATCGCCGCAACATTGCTGGAATACCAACCGAAGATCAATGCCGCCCTTACCACTATCGGTACCGTGCACTTTGCCCGCTTCACCCTGCTTGACCGCTCCCAACCCAATCTGCTGCCCAACATTCAATCGGCGGGCACTTCCGATAGCCTGGTCATCGGCGTGATCACCGAGTATGACGGCAACTTCAACGACTACATCGAAGATTTCGTGGGCGAACTGGGCGAGGTATTCGACGCGCTGCTGCAATTTGTCGTGGGCGGCAAGGCGCTGATTCCTGTGGCCAACCATGTGGCTGCATTTGAAGCCTTCATCACGGCCAACGACGCCGCGCAGCACGTGCCCAATAACGGCCTGTACAGCGCCTATCCGCAGACCGTCCAGAAAATCATCGCCGCATTCCGAACCTGAGCCGAAAGCCACGCCGGGGCTGCGCAAGCGGCCCCACCACCCTGCCAGCCACCACCCCAGCCCCCGGAGACAGCATGGCCGATTCCACCATCGATTACGACGACGTGCAAGGCACGATCCTGCGCGGCTACCGCGTCAACCTGGCGCGCCATTTCATCTTCAGCATCACGGATGCGGCGCAGGCACGGCGCACCATCGCGGCCCTGCTCGACGGCAGCGACGGCTTGCCGTCCATTACCACCGCGCGGCACATCCACCCCAAGCCGCCCTGCTTCCTGAACCTCAGCTTTACCGCGCCCGGCCTGTCGGCGCTGGGCGTTGCCGCGACCGACCTCGCCACCTTTGACCAGGCATTTCAACGGGGCGCGGCCGATCCGGCCAGCGTCACTGCCGTGGGCGACGTGGGCGACAGCGCCCCCGAGCACTGGCTCGGCAACCTGGGGCCGGCTACCCAGCATGGCCAGGTGCATGCGCTGCTGAGCCTGTGGGTCAGCGAATCGACGGAAGTGCTGCAGGCGACCTCGGCCACACTACGCCGCGCCTTTGCCGCCGGCTGGCGCGAACTGTATGCGCACGACGGCGTGGCCCTGCCAGACAACCGCGTGCATTTCGGCTACCGCGACAGCATCGCCCAGCCGGACGTCGATGGCGCCCCGCAGCGCAAGCGCGAACACGACCCTGACCCGCTCAACAGCGTGAAGACGGGGGAATTCCTGCTCGGCTATCCGAATGAAAACGGCGGCACCTACGCGGTGCAGCCGCCGCAACTGTCCACCAATGGCAGTTATGCCGCCTTCCGCATCCTGGAGCAGGACGTGCCGCTGTTCGACAGCATCCTGAGCCAGGGCGCGGCCAGTTCCGGACTCACGACCGAAATGGTGGCCGCCAAGATGTGCGGACGCTGGCGCAACGGCAATCCGCTCGTGCTCAGGCCGGACGAGGCCGGCCCCGTGCTGCCGGACGCCAGCCTGAACCGCTTTCACTATGTCGATGCGCAGCCGGACCTCGATGACACGCTGGGCCTGAAATGCCCGATCGGCGCGCACATCCGGCGCAACAATCCGCGCGACGAAGCCGTCGTGGGCGCTCCCTCCCGCCACCACCGCATCGTGCGGCGCGCCATGCCCTACGGCAGCGAATATGATCCGGCAGCCCCCATCGCGGAGCAGCGCGGCCTGGTCGGCTATTTCATCAATGCCAGCCTGCGCAATCAGTTCGAATTCCTGATGAAGCAATGGAACAATGACGATGCCTTCGTCAAATCGGCCGTCGGTCCGGCCGGTCCCGAGGCGGGCGATGCCACGTTCAACATCAGCGGCCAGGACGTGTTCCTGGGCATCAACGACCCGGCCGTCAGTTCCTTCACCTTGCCCGGCGTGGGCGCCAAGGGAAGCGGCAATACCGAACTGCAGCATTTCTCGCGCAGCGTCATCACACGTGGCGGCGTGTATTGCTTCTTCCCCAGCATCACGGGATTGCGCTACCTGGCGAACCTCGGCTAGGCGGGCGCGCCACGGCGGCAAGCGGGAACGGCGCGTACCGCTTGCATTGATCCTGTCATTGCACTATCGTTGGCACACGCGCGTGTTGCCAACCTTTCACAATGACAGGAGTTCCCACCGTGTCGCTGATCCTCTACGGCCATCCCTTTTCCTCGTACACGCAGAAGGTACTCATCGCGCTGTACGAGAACGCCATCCCGTTCGCCTTCCGCTGCCTGGCGCCGGACATGCCCCAGCACCTTCAGGAGTGGCTCGAGCGCTGGCCACTGCGCAAGTTTCCGCTGCTGGTGGACGGCGAGCGCAACGTCGCCGAGACCAGCATCATCATCGAATACCTGCAACTGGCCCATCCCGGTCCGCTGCGCCTGCTGCCGGACGACCCGATGCAGGCGCTGGACGTGCGTTTTCTCGACCGCTACTTCGACCTGCACGTCATGACACCCGTGCAGCATGCCGTCGGCGCCGCCCTGACTGGCGACCCGGCAAAGACCCGCGAAGGCCGCGCGTTTGCCGGCGAAAAGCTGGACCTGGCCTACGCCTGGCTGGAACAGCACCTGGCCGGCAGGACGTGGGCCGCCGGCGACCGCTTCAGCCTGGCCGACTGCGCCGCTGCCCCCGCGCTGTTCTATGCGGACTGGACGCAGCCGATTCCCGCAACGCTGCCCCTGCTGCGCGCCTACCGCGCGCGCCTGCTGGCCCGTCCTTCGTTCGCCCGCGCGGTGGAGGAGGCACGTCCGTACCGCCACCTCTTCCCCCTGGGCGCACCGCAGCGCGATTGACCCTGTTCAGGCAAACACAGGACGGAAAAAACTGCGCTCGTAGCTGACGATGCAGCGCGTCTCTTCCGCATAGCGGAAGGCGGCCTGGCATTCGGCGTCCTGCATCGAGTCGCTGCGGTATTGCTCGTACAGGGCCAGGCTGGGGAACGAAAACATGGCCAGCGCCACGTTGCTGGCGCCTTCGGATGGCAAAAAATAGCCGTGGTGCTGGCCGCCGAAGCGTTCGACGAGCGGTATCCACAGTTTGCCGTAGGCTTCGAATTCCCGCAATTTATATGGGTCGATGATGTAACGCAAATAACAGGTAATCATGCGGTTTCCTTGTGAAGATTCAGATCCGTCAGCATGCCGGACTCCCAGGAGCCGATGGCGGCCAGTGGCGTGCCAGGCAAGAAGTCCAGCGCGCAGGGATAGGCAATGGCGTGTTCGGCAAGCACGCCGAGTCCCGGCCAGCCGTAGAACAGCAGCTTGCCCTTGCCGATGCGGCCCAGCGCGCCGCCGTCGGGCAGCCAGCGCAAGGCGTCGCCCGTGCCGCCGCCCGCCTCCACGGCCACCGTGGCCAGCCGGCGGCCGTCGTCCAGCGCATGCACGGACAGACACTCTTGGCCGTCAGCGTAATGCAGCACTGCCAGGAGCGTGCCATCGGGCGACGGCGCGCACGACGCCAGCTTCGGCAGCGACAGCACCACGCGGCCGGCGCCGGTCTGCAGCGGCCAGTCCCACACGCTGCAATAGTCGGGCGGCTGCACTTGCCCCTCTTCCACCGATTTGACGCCATGCAGGAGCAGCAAACGCCGTCCGCCATCGATAGCCCACATGCCGCGCAGCATCTCGCCCGGGTGCGCCTGCGTGAAGAGCACCTCGCCCGTTTGCGCGTCGCGCACCCGCAGGCGGCCATCCCAGCCGCCGTCGGCAAGATACTGCCCGCAAGGCGACCACGCGGGACCGCAGCCTTCGCCCTCCTTCTTGTTCTGTAAGTTCAGCAGCAACTGGCCAGCGAGGGCATCCACCACAACCATCTGGCCCGTCGTACTCTTGATGGCCAGCCGGCTGCCGTCGGGCGAAAAAGCCATGTCCGACATGTGCGCGATAAATTTGCCGCGCCACAGCTTCTGGCGCGCCGCCACGTCCCACAGGACCAGGTCGCGTCCCAGCACGGCCAGGCGCGTGCCATCGGGCGAAAAGCGCACGCCGTAGCTGCAGCCCAGCTTCAAGGGCTTCGGCCTTGCCGTCATGGGCGCACCAGCCGGTACACGACGCTATCGAGGTCGTAGTGGCGCTCCATGCCCACGTACTGCATGCCCAGGCGCGTCATGACCTTGATCGAGGCGGCATTGTCCGGGTGGGCCACGGCCACCACTTCGGGCGCGCCGACGACGTCGAAGGCATGCGCGACGATGGCATTGGCCGCCTCGCTGGCGTAGCCCTTGCCCCAGCCGGCCCGCGTCAGGCGCCAGCCGATTTCGTGCGGCTGCGCCTTGTCGCCGCCGATATGCTGCAGGCAGGCCAGCCCTACCAGCACCTCGTCTTCGGTGCGGATCAAGGCCCACCACGAATAGCCCCACTCGGCCCAGCGCCCCATGATGCGGGCAACAGCGGCACGTGTATGTTCCTCCGTCTCCGGCTGGCCCGCATTGAGGTACCTCATCACTTCGGTATCCGAGTTCATGGCGTGCATGGCGTCGTAATGCTTCTCGGTGACGGGTTCGAGGCGCAGGCGCGCCGTGTGCAAGATGGTCATGGCATTTCCTTGGACGAAAAAAAAGACGATACACGATCGTCTTTTTTTAGCAAGAGTGCACGCACAATTACTTGCCTGCTTCGCCCTTCTTGATCCACGCCGCCAGCTGGTGCGGGCGCAGGCCGTCGTAGTCTTCGAACGGCTGGTGGATCCATGGATTGTGCGGCAATTCGTCCAGGAAGTAGTCGGGACGCACGACGGAGCAGCCTTTCAGCCAGATCACGGCCGATTTGACTTCGGTCACGTCAGGGAAGTTTTCCTTCAGGTGACGCGTGACTTTATCCAGGGTGACGCCGGAATCGGCCAGGTCGTCGACCAGCAGGATGCGGCCAGCCAGCGGGCCCTTGGTCATGGTCATGTACTTGGCGATATCGAGGTCGCCGCGCACCGTGCCCGCGTCTTCGCGGTAGGAGCTGGTCGACAGGATGGCCAGCGGCAAATCAAAAATGCGCGAGAACACGTCGCCGGGACGCACGCCGCCGCGCGCCAGGCACAGTACCTGGTCGAATTTCCAGCCCGATTCGTAGACCTTGAGCGCCAGGCGCTCGATCAGGCGGTGGTATTCTTCCCAGTTGACCCAGAGATGTTGATCGTTCGATTGTGGGGTAGTCATGATAGTGGAATCTTATTATTAGCGTGATTAAAAAAATCCGCCTTGCGGCGGATTGTGTCCAGCAGCTTACTCGAATGGGTGGCGCAGCACGATCGTTTCTTCACGATCCGGACCGGTCGAAACCATGTCCACCGGTACGCCGACCAGTTCTTCGATGCGCTTGATGTAAGCGCGGGCCGTTGCCGGCAGGGCCGCCAGCGATTTGGCGCCGACCGTGCTTTCCGTCCAGCCTGGCATCTCTTCGTACACCGGTACGCAACGGGCGGCTTCTTCGGCGCCCGATGGGAAGATGTCCGTGGCCACGCCGTCGATGGTGTAGCCGGTGCACAGTTTCAAGGTTTCGATACCGTCCAGCACGTCCAGCTTGGTCAGGCACATGCCCGTCACGCCGTTGATCTGCACGGAGCGGCGCAGCAAAGCGGCGTCGAACCAGCCGCAGCGGCGGGCGCGGCCCGTCACGGTGCCGAATTCATGGCCGACTTGCGCCAGGTGGTGGCCGACGCCTGCATCCGTTGGCAGTTCCGAAGGGAACGGGCCGGAACCGACGCGCGTCGTGTACGCCTTGGTGATGCCCATGATGTAGTGCAGCATGCCAGGACCGACGCCCGAACCGGCGGCGGCATTGCCGGCCACGCAGTTCGACGAGGTGACGAACGGATAGGTGCCGTGGTCGACGTCGAGCAAGGAACCTTGCGCGCCTTCGAACAGCAGGTTCGCGCCGGCCTTGTGCGCCTTGTACAGCGCGCTCGACACGTCGGTGACCATCGGACGCAGACGCGGCACATAGGCCAGCGCGTCGTCGAGAGTCTTCTGATAATCGATGCGCGGAGCCTTCAGGTAGTGCTCCAGCACGAAGTTGTGATAATCGAGGTTTTCCGCCAGTTTTTCGGCGAAACGGGCTTCGTTCAGCAAGTCGGCGACGCGGATGGCGCGGCGCGCCACCTTGTCTTCGTAGGCCGGGCCGATGCCCTTGCCCGTGGTGCCGATCTTGGCCGCGCCGCGCGCCGCTTCGCGGGCCAGGTCGAGTGCCGAGTGGTAAGGCAGGATCACCGGTGCGGCGTCCGACACTTTCAGGCGCGAGGCGACTTCGACGCCGACGGCTTCCAGCTTGTCGATTTCGCGCAGCACGTCCGGCACGGAAACGACCACGCCGTTACCGATGTAGCAGGCGACGCCTGGGCGCATGATGCCCGACGGGATCAGCTGCAGCGCGGTTTTCACGCCGCCGATGACCAGCGTGTGGCCTGCATTGTGGCCGCCCTGGAAGCGCACCACACCCTGGGCGTGATCGGTCAACCAATCGACGATCTTGCCTTTACCTTCATCGCCCCATTGGGTGCCGATGACAACAACGTTCTTTGCCATAATTTTCTTTGACATCACTCAACCTAAGTTTTTAAGAATCCAGCTACTACCATTATCGGCAAGTACCAGCACGCGATCGCACTCGAACTCGTCTTGTTCATTACTGTGACCCGGCATACTCTGGATCACGACCTCGCCCGCCTTGCGCAACTCGGCGATTTTTTCCTTCAATTCTGGCGCGCTGCCCCACGGCGCGCGGATCGAATGCTTCCGTTCCGCGGTCGGCAACAGGCGCGCCAGTTCGCGCAAATCGAGCGAGAAGCCGGTCGCGGGACGAGCCCGGCCGAACGCTTCGCCGACGTGGTCATAACGGCCGCCGCGCGCAACCGCGTTCGGCAAGCCAGGTACATACAGCGCAAACATCGCGCCACTTTCATATTGGTAGCCGCGCAGGTCGGCCAGGTCGATCGCCACTTCGGCGCGGCCCAGCGCGGAACCGGCCAGCGCGGCCAGTTCGGCCAGCGCCTTGAGCACGCCCGGCAGTGGCGGCAGCACTTCGCGCGCACGCGCCAGCACGTCGATATCGCCATACAGGTTCGGCAAGGCCAGCAGCGCATCGCGCGTCACGGCGTCGTAGCCGGCCGTCAGGGCGCGCAAGCCCGGCGCATCTTTCGCGCGCAGCAGGGTGTACAGCGCAGCCTCGTCGCGCACGGCAGCGGCGTCTTGCGCAATGATAGCGCGCAACAGGCCGACGTGCGACAAATCCAGGCGGACCGCGTCGAAACCGGCCAGTGCCAGCGAAGCGAGCGCCAGTTCCTGGATCTCGGCATCCGCTTCCAGGCCGGCGTGGCCATAGATCTCGGCGCCGATCTGCAGCGGTTCGCGGGTGGCGTGCAGGCCCGACGGACGGGTATGCAGCACGCTGCCGGCGTAGCACAGGCGGGTGACGGTGGCACGGTTGAGCAGGTGGGCATCGATGCGCGCCACCTGCGTCGTCATGTCGGCGCGCAGGCCGAGCATGCGGCCCGACAACTGGTCGACCAGTTTGAACGTGCGCAGGTCGGTATCCTTGCCAGCGCCAGTCATCAGCGATTCCAGATACTCGAGCAGCGGCGGCATGACCAGTTCATATCCGTACAGACGGAAATTATCCAGCATGAGGCGGCGCAGCTCTTCGATCTTGCGCGCTTCCGACGGCAGAACATCGGCAATATTTTCGGGCAAAAGCCAATTCGGCATGAGGGAGCGAGATACGGAAGAAAGTTGAAAAAATGCATCATGCGAGGCAGCGGCGGGCGCGCCAGGCAAGAGGCCGAACCTGATATTTTACGCGAAAACACGGGCCTTTAGGGATAAGTTGTCCGAAACGCTGCCGCACAGCCCTAAAAACACCGCATTTTACGCCTTCCCGCAACAGCGTGGCGGGCACAAAAAAACGGGGCCGGCATTCACGCCGGCCCCGCTGCTGCCGCACCCGTCCTCGCGGCCGGGTGCAGTCTGGATGCTGCCTTACTTCTTGGCCGAACCGGCTGCGCCGCCACCCTTGAAGTACTTGAAGAATTCCGAACTCGGATCGACCACCATCACGTCGCCCTTGTCCTTGAACGTGGCGCGGTAGGCTTCCAGGCTACGGTAGAACTTGTAGAACTCCGGATTCTTGCCAAACGCTTCCGCATAGATCTGCGATGCCTTGGCATCGCCCTCGCCGCGAATCTTCTCGGCTTCGCGATACGCTTCGGCCAGGATCACCGTGCGCTGCTTGTCGGCGTCGGCGCGGATTTTCTCGGAGTCGGCCGAACCGGTCGAACGCAGCTCATTGGCCACGCGCACGCGCTCGGACTTCATGCGCTCGTACACGGAGTTGTTGATCTGCTCGACGTAGTCGACGCGTTTCAGGCGCACGTCGACGATTTCCACGCCGATGGCCTTCGCTTCCGCCGAGACCTTCGCCAGGATCGCTTCCATCACCTTGCCGCGCTGGCCCGAGATCACTTCGCGCACAGTGCGCTTGGTGATTTCATCATTCAGCGCCGCCTTGACGATTTGCGACATGCGGTTGCGGGCCGGCTTTTCATCGCCGCCAAAGCTGCGGAAATACAGGCGCGGGTCGGCGATGCGCCATTTCACATACGCGTCGACGAGGATGTTCTTCTTCTCGGCCGTGATGAAGCGTTCCGGCTCCGGCGTATCCAGGGTCAGGATGCGCTTGTCCAGGTACAGCACGTTCTGGAACGGCGGCGGCAGCTTGAAATACAGGCCCGGCGTGCTGATGACTTCCTTGACTTCGCCGAGGGCGAAGACGACCGCATACTTACGCTGGTCGACCACGAACACGGTCGAGGACAAGAGCATGATCGCGATAAAGCCCGCGATCAGAGCGGCTACGATACGGTTCATTAGCGGCTCTCCCGTTCACGCGAAGAGCGGCTGTCGCGGCGCGTATTGACTTCTACTGTCGGCATGGCTTCCTGTGGCAAAACGGTGTTGGCTGCGGGTGTCGCGGCAGCACGGGCGGCGGCAGCGGCAGCGTCGGTGGCAGCCGTCTGGGCGATCAGCTTGTCGAGCGGCAGGTACAGCAGATTGCTGCCCGTCTTCGCGTCGACCATGACCTTGCTGGCACTGCTGAACACTTGCTGCATCGTCTCGAGGTACATGCGGTCGCGCGTGACGACCGGCGCCTTCTGGTACTCGACCAGCACCTGCTTGAAGCGCGAGGCATTACCGGCGGCGTTCTCGGTCACCATCGCGCTGTACGCGGCGGCTTCCTCCATCAGGCGGAATGCGGCGCCGCGGGCTTTTGGAATGACGTCGTTGGCGTAAGCCTGGCCTTCATTCTTCTGGCGTTCGCGGTCCTGGCCTGCCTTGACGGCATCGTCGAAGGCGGCTTGCACCTGCTCCGGCGGCTGCACGGCCTGCATCGTCACGTTGGTGATGACGGCGCCGACCTTGTAGCGGTCGAGGATCTGCTGCATCAGCTGCTGCGTATCGTACGCCACCTTTTCGCGGCCTTCGTACAGCACGAAGTCCATCTTGCTGCGGCCGACCACTTCGCGGATCGCCGTTTCGGCGACCTGGCGCAGGGTGTCTTCCTGGTCGCGCGTGTTGAACAGCCACGCGACCGGGTCTTTCAAGGTGTATTGCACCGCGAACTGGATGTCGATGATGTTTTCATCATCCGTCAGCATCAGCGATTCGCTGGCCTGCTTGTTGCGCAGCGACTGGCGGTAACCCACCTCCACCGTGCGCACCTGCGACACGTTGACGGTTTCGTCGGTCTGGAACGGGTACGGCCAGCGCCAGTTGAAACCGGCCGGCGTGGTGTGGCTGTACTTGCCGAACGTGAGCACGACGCCGTTCTGGCCCTCTTGCACGATGAAGGCCCCGCTGGCAAGCCAGATGAAGACGGCGATCACGCCGACCACGCCGGCGGTGATGCCCGCGCCCTTCATGTCGGGACGCGGACCACCGCCGCCACCGTTGTTATTGCCGCCGTTGTCGGGACGGTTCTTCTGTCCGAAAAAGGCGTTCAGGCGCTGATTGAAATCGCGCCACAACTGATCGAGGTCCGGCGGACCTTCGCCGGGCTTTTTGCCTTCTTGGGCTTTCTTGCCGTCGTCCTTGCGATTGCCCCAGCGGGGATCGTTCAGGGACAACTTCAAGCCTGTTTTTTTGAGTAGGGAGACAAGCATAACTATCGTGTTCCGACTTGGGAGTGGGTGGAAATCCTATCGTCCTCGCCAGGCTCTTCGTCCTGGTCCGGGGCGGCGCCATCGTGCTGGTCGTACTGACCGTCAAACTGATCTTCCTGCAGTGCTTCATCGTTCTGATACAGGTGGGCCGAACCGGGCGCCTTCCTGGCCATCTCGACAATCGCATCGCGCAGCAGGTCGAGCCCGCTGCCCTTCTGCGCACTGACGAACACGCGACTGATCGTAGCATATTCATCGCGCTCCACCGAAGGCTCCAGCCCGGCCGCATCGATCTTGTTCCACACGAGGATTTGCGGAATGTGATCGGCGCCGATCTCTTTCAAGACCAGGTTGACCTGCTCGATCTGCTCCATGCGCACCGGCGACGCGGCGTCGACGACGTGCAGCAGCAAATCGGCATGGATGGTTTCTTCGAGCGTGGCGCGGAAGGCCGCCACCAGCTGATGCGGCAATTCGCGCACGAAGCCGACCGTGTCGGAGATCACCACGTTGCCCACTTCCTGGCCCAGGTAAACCCGGCGCGAGGTGGTGTCGAGGGTGGCGAACAACTGGTCGGCGACATACACGCCGGCCTTGGTCACGGCATTGAACAGCGTCGACTTGCCGGCATTGGTATAGCCGACCAGGGACACGGAAAATGTGTGATTGCGGCCGCGCGCGCGGCGCTGCGTTTCGCGCTGCTTGTGCAGCTTTTCCAGGCGCGCGCGCAAGGCCTTGACGCGGTCGCCGATCAGCCGGCGGTCGGTCTCGAGCTGCGTCTCGCCGGGACCGCGCAAGCCGATACCGCCCTTTTGCCGCTCAAGGTGGGTCCAGCCGCGGATCAGGCGCGTGGCCAGATGCTGCAGCTGGGCCAGTTCGACTTGCAGCTTGCCCTCGTGGCTCTTGGCGCGCTGCGCGAAGATGTCGAGGATCAGGCTGGTACGGTCGAGCACGCGCACATTCAGGCGCTTTTCCAGATTGCGCTGCTGTGCTGGCGAGAGGGCGTGGTTGAAGATGACGATTTCCAGGCCATCATTGACGACGACGTCGCCAATTTCATCGGCCTTGCCGCTGCCGACGAAATACGCGGAATCCGGACTGGAACGCTTGGCCGTGATGGTGGAAATCGGGTCGGCGCCAGCCGAACGCGACAACAGCATGAGTTCCTCCATGCTGGCGGCGAAGTCGCTGTGACCGAAGTCAACCCCGACTAGTGCCGCGCGCATGATGGCAACTGATGAGTTGTGGCGGACGCCGACGCCGATGCAAACGCATCAGCGCCGCTGGCGCGGACGGGGGCGATGGAGGGTGAAAGGCGCTGGGCCGTCAAGCTCAACGCTTTACTCCGCTTCAGATTCAATATTGAGATTGACGGCACGGGCCGGCACCACTGTCGAGATGGCATGCTTGTACACCATCTGTGTCACCGTATTGCGCAGCAATACGACATATTGATCGAACGATTCGATATGGCCCTGCAATTTAATGCCATTGACCAGGTAGATCGAGACAGGAACATGCTCTTTGCGTAATGCATTGAGGAATGGGTCTTGTAACAGTTGCCCTTTGTTGCTCATAACAGCTCCGTTGTTTATGTTGTTGTGTAAGAATTGGAGGCGACTCGCTTGATTTCAAGTGCTCTCACACCTTTCAAAGAAAGAAAGATGCGTCATAGCTACTGTAACCTGTTTTCGCGATCGCTGTCGCGCATGGCGCATTAACACTTTATTATTTCCGTGCAAAAGCCATTGAATTGGCTGTCGGCGCCGCATTATCTCTGCGGCGCCTTAATATGCACTTAATTTTACTTGCTTGGCGTGCGTGCGAACGGGTTTTTACCCGTGCGCAATTCGATACGCAGCGGCGTGCCGACCAGCGCAAACGTATCGCGGAAATGTTTTTCCAGATAGCGTTTGTAAGGATCGCCAACGGCGTCGAGCGCATTGCCGTGAATGACGATCACAGGCGGGTTCATGCCGCCCTGGTGGGCATAACGCAGCTTCGGACGAATCGAGCCCTTGCGGCGCGGTTCCTGCTTCTCCACGGCCTCGATCAGGGCGCGCGTCAGCTTCGGCGTCGACAGGTCGCACATGGCGGCTGCATACGCGGCGTTGAGCGATTTCATCAGCGGACCGATGTTGGTGCCCTTCAGCGCGGAAATGAAATGCATCTGCGCGAACGACAGGAAATCGAGCTTGCGGTCGATATCGATCTTGATTTCGTCACGCTGATGCGATTGCAAGCCATCCCATTTATTCACGGCCACGACCAGCGCGCGGCCCGATTCCAGGATAAAGCCGGCGATATGCGCATCCTGTTCGGAAATATCTTGCTGTGCGTCAAGCATCAGCACGACCACGTTGGCTTCGGAAATCGACTGCAGGGTTTTCACCACCGAGAATTTCTCGATCGCTTCAAACACCTTGCCGCGGCGGCGGATACCAGCCGTGTCGATCAAGGTGTATTGCTGGCCATCGCGCTCGAACGGGATTTCGATCGAATCGCGCGTCGTGCCCGGCATGTCGAAGGCGATCACGCGCTCTTCGCCCAGCAGGGTGTTGATCAAGGTCGACTTGCCCACGTTCGGACGGCCGACGAGGGCGATCTTGATGCCGCGGTCGGTCTTTTCCAGCTCTTCAGGCTCATCCGGACGCTGCGCGAACGCCAGGTCCAGCATCACTTCGACGAGGTCGTTGACGCCGTCGCCGTGCGCCGACGAGATCGCATACGGATCGCCCATGCCCAATTCATAGAATTCGGACACGACGGCCGTGTAGCGCATGCCTTCGCTTTTGTTGACCACCAGCAAGACCGGGCGGCCGCTCTTGCGCAGGAAGTCGACGATGGTCTTGTCATGCGGGGTCAGGCCTTGACGGCCGTCCACGATGAATACCACCACGTCGGCCTCGGCCACGGCCTGCTTGGTCTGCAGTGCCATCTGGTGCATGATGCCTTCCTTGGCGACGGGTTCGAAACCACCCGTATCGATGACCAGGAAGGGACGTTCGCCGACACGGCCTTCGCCATAGTGACGATCGCGCGTCAACCCAGGCAAATCCGCCACCAGCGCATCGCGCGAGCGGGTCAGACGATTGAATAAAGTCGATTTCCCAACATTGGGTCGACCTACTAGTGCAATTACCGGCTTCATTGTATTACTCGACCGCGAGAGCGGTCACTGTCCCTGATTGGGTTTGAAAAATCAAATTCGAACCGGCAACAACGGGAGCCGAAACAATCGGGCTACCGTCGGTGCTGACACGACCTATTAATGCGCCATCTTCCCGTGACAGGAAGTGGATATAACCTTGATAGTCGCCGACGGCGACGCTGCGGCCGTAGGAGGCCGGCGTCGACAGGCGGCGGCGTGCCAGCGCCTCATTCTTCCAGGCGCTCTGGCCGCCTTCGCGGCTGAACGCCACCACGGCGCCCTGGTCATCGGCAACAAACACGAAACGCTGGTCGACGGCCACGCCCACATCGGACGAGATCGGCTTGGTCCAGCGCGGCACGCCCGTGGCGGCATCGAAGCAGCCTGCCTTGCCCTGGTACGTGACGACGCACACTTCGCCTTCGAACGCCACCGGCGTGCCGGCGATGTCGGAGACGCGCTCCAGTTCGGTAGCGCCGCGCGGTTCGCTGACGACGATCTCCCAGCGTACCACACCGGTGGCCGCCGTCAGTGCCAGCAGCTTGCCGCCCGGCTGGGCCACGTAGATATTCGCGCCGCCCAGCACCATGCCCGGCGCATTGCGCAAGGTCAAGGCCGGCGTGGCGCGCTGTACCGTCCACTTGCGCTCGCCCGTCTTGGCGTCGAAGCCGACGATGCGGTTGTCCACGCTGCGCACCACGACCACGCCCTGCCCCACGACGGGCGCCGTCAATACTTCGCTGGACGCCTGTGCCTTCCACAGTTGCTTGCCATCGGCGTCGAACGCCAGTACGGCGCCCTTGGCGGCGCCCACGGCCACCAGCGCGCCATCGCTGCCGGCGCTGGAGGTGATGTCGCTGCCGGCCTTGATGCGCCACGTTTCACGGCCGCTGGCCGCATCCAGGCGCGCCAGCGCGCCATCGGCATTGACCACGTACAGGCTGTTGCCGGCCAGCGCAGGCGTAAACGCGTACACGCCGGCCTTGCCGATCGAATACTTCCAGGCGTCGCGCACGGCAATGCTCGATTTTAACTCGACCAGCTTGGCCGGTTCGACTTTCGGATCTTTCGAGGCGAACGGGTTCCAGGACGAGCAACCGGCCATCAGGGCCAACAGACTTGCAGCTACCAGCTTTTCAGTGACACGCATAAGTGTTATCCAACCTTTTTCTTGTACTTGTAAGGGCAAGGCCGGCGGCGCACAACGCCGCGCAGCCGCACCATCAGTGTTCCTGTCAGGCAGCAGCCTTGTCAGCCTTGGCCTTGTCTTCCGGTACCGTACCGCCGATCGCTTCCAGTTTGACCTGGATCAATTGACGGCCTGGATTGTTCTTGTCCGTCGCAGCCAGCGCGGCCAGGTAAGCCGTGCGCGCCTCGGCCAGCTTGTTTTGCGCCACGAGGACGTCGCCCTTGCGGTCGGCCACGGCGCCGGCAAATTGCGCCACGGAAGCCGTCGCCAGCACTTTCAGCGCTTCATCGTAGGCTTTTTCATCCAGCAGGACGCCGGCCAGGCGCAGCTTGGCGATGGATTTGTACTCTTCCGTACCATGCTCGGCCACCCATTGCAGCTGGGTCTTGGCCGTTTTCAGGTCATTCGCATCGAATGCCACCTTGGCCGCGGACAGGGCGCTCATCTGTGCATACGCCGTGCCGCTGAAGCGCGATTGCATGTCGCCGGCCGCGCGCATCACCTTGGCCGTGTCCTTGGCGGCGATGGCGTTTTGCAGTTCGTCGTACAGCTGGCCCGCTTGCGCAGCCTGCGTGCGCTGGTAGTACTGCCAGCCGGCCCAGCCGCTGTAGCCTGCCAGCGCCACGATCAGGACCCAGGAGGTCAGATTGCCATTGCGCTGCCACCAGGCCTTGAGGGTTGCCAGTTGCTCTTGTTCTTCGTGATCGTATGCCATGGGTCGTCAGTTTTAATGAGTAGTTGATCGAGGGTAGAACGGTATTGCGTCAAATCAATGGTGATGATGCACGTGGCCGCCAGGACCGTGGTCATGGCCGCAATCGTGGTCGCCGATGATCTGGTCCACCACGTAGTCGACGACATCGTCGAACGGCACCGTGTTCTGTTGCGCACCGGCATCGGCTTCGCGCATGGCTTTCACCGTAGCAACGTTATTGGCGATTTCATCGTCGCCCATGATCACGGCAAACGCCGCGCCGCTGGCATCGGCCTTTTTCATTTGCGTCTTGAAGCTGCCGCCGCCGTTGCTCGCTGCGCAATGTAGCACAACGTCCAGGCCCGCATCGCGAATCCGCTCGGCCAGCACGAAGGCTTGCAAGCCCGCCTGCTCGCCCTGATGCACCAGGTAGACGTCGCACTGGGCCGGGGCTTCCGGCTCGGCTGCATCCTTCATCAGCAGCACCAGACGTTCCACGCCCATGCCGAAACCGACGGCGGGCGTCGATTTGCCGCCGAACATTTCCACCATGCCATCATAGCGGCCACCGGCGCAGACCGTGCCTTGCGCGCCCAGCTTGTCGCTGACCCACTCGAACACGGTGCGGTTGTAGTAGTCGAGGCCGCGCACCAGGCGTGGATTGATGGTGAACGGAATGTTGTTGTGGTTCAAGATCTTCTGCACGCCGTGGAAGTGGGCCAGCGATTCTTCGCCCAGGTAGTCCAGCAGCTTCGGCGCGCCATTGACCAGGTCCTGCATGGCAGGGTTCTTGGTGTCGAGGATGCGCAGCGGATTGCTGTGCAGGCGGCGCTTGGCTTCTTCGTCGAGCAGCTCGCTGTGGCTTTCCAGGTAGGCGATCAGGTCGGCGCGGTGGCGCAGGCGCTCGGCCGCGTCGCCGATCGAATTCAGTTCCAGGCGGATGCCTTCCAGGCCCAGGTCATCCCACAGGCGGCGCGACAGCATGATGATTTCCGCGTCGATATCCGGGCCCGTAAAACCGATGGCTTCCACGCCGAACTGGTGGAACTGGCGGTAGCGGCCTTTTTGCGGGCGCTCGTGGCGGAACATCTGGCCCTTGTACCACAGGCGTTTCGGGCCTTCGTATACCAGGTTGTGCTCGACCACGGCTCGCACCACGCCAGCCGTGCCTTCAGGACGCAGGGTCAGGTTGTCGCCGTTCATCGAATCGGTGAACGAATACATTTCCTTTTCAACAATATCGGTCACGGCGCCGATGGCGCGCGCGAACAATTTCGTTTCTTCCACGATCGGCGTGCGGATTTGCTGGAAGCCATAGCTTTGCAGCACGGATTGCGCCGTATTTTCAAACAATTCCCACAGCGGGGCGTCGGCGGGCAGCACGTCATTCATGCCCTTCACCGCGGTAATTTTATCGAATTTCTTATTTTCGGACATAGTGTTCTTCTTTACTTTTTTATTGGATCAGGCTCAGGCGGCAACCGTGTTTCCATAGTGACTCTTTACATAATTCAAGACGATGTCCTGGAATTCCTCGACGATGCGTTCGCCGCGCAGGGTGACGACTTTTTCGCCGTCGACAAACACGGGCGCGGCCGGCGATTCGCCCGTGCCGGGCAGGCTGATGCCGATGTTCGCATGCTTCGATTCGCCGGGACCGTTGACGATGCAGCCCATGACGGCCACGTTCATCGCTTCCACGCCCGGATACGACTTTTTCCACTCCGGCATCTGCTCGCGCAGATACGTCTGGATGTTGTCGGCCAGCTCCTGGAAGGTGGTCGACGTCGTGCGGCCGCAACCGGGACAGGCGATCACCATGGGCGCGAACTTGCGCAAGCCCATGGTTTGCAGGATTTCCTGGCCGACGATGACTTCACGCGTGCGGTCGCCGCCCGGTTCCGGGGTGAGCGAAATGCGGATGGTGTCGCCGATGCCCTCTTGCAACAGCACGGCCAGGGCCGCCGTCGAAGCGACGATGCCCTTGCTGCCCATGCCCGCTTCCGTCAAGCCCAGGTGCAGCGGATAGTCGCAGCGCTGCGCCAGTTCGCGGTACACGGCGATCAGGTCCTGCACGCCAGACACTTTACAGGACAGGATGATCTTGTCGCGCGCCAGGCCCAGCTCTTCGGCGCGCACGGCGTTTTCAATGGCCGACGTCACCAGCGCTTCATACATGACGGCTTGCGCCGGCCACGGTTCGGCGCGGCCCGCGTTTTCATCCATGATGCGCGCCAACAAGGCCTGGTCCAGGCTGCCCCAGTTCACGCCGATGCGCACCGGCTTGTCATAACGACAAGCCGCTTCGATCATTTGCGCGAATTGCGTGTCGCGCTTGGCGCCCTTGCCCACGTTGCCCGGATTGATGCGGTACTTCGACAGCGCGCGCGCGCAATCGGGGTAATCATTGAGCAGGGTATGGCCGTTATAGTGAAAATCGCCCACCAGCGGCACGTCGATATCCATCTTGTCGAGCTGCTCGCGGATGTAGGGCACGGCCGCGGCCGCTTCCGGACGGTCCACCGTCAGGCGCACCAGTTCCGAACCGGCACGCGCCAGTTCCTTGATCTGGATCGCCGTGCCGATGGCGTCGGCCGTGTCCGTGTTCGTCATCGACTGCACCACCACGGGGGCGTCGCCGCCCACCCAGATCTGGCGCTGGCCGTGCGCGATCAGCACCTTGCGGCTGTCGCGCCGGCCGGATGGACCGGAGCCGATCGCTGTTTTCGAGGTAGCCATAATATTATCTTCTGAGTTTGCGTGAACGATTACTGCAATTATTTGATGCTGACACGGGAAATCGTGCCACCGGCAACGGTCGGCAAGTCCAGCTTGGCGCCGCGCAAAGTTGCCTGCACGACACCCGGCTTGCCCACCACCAAGGTGGCCGGACCGGTGATGTCGAACGTTTCCGTGCTGCCCGCCTTGACCATGCGCGAAATCAGCGGCGAGGTGCCGGGACGGCGAATTTCCACCCAGGAATCTTGCTCCACCTTCAGCACCAGCGCATTCGCGCCCACGGCGGCGGTAACGGCAGCCGCCGGCGGCGTGACGGCGGCCGTGGCCGCTGGCGTCACGGCTGGCGTCGTTGCCGGCGCAGCTGCTGGCGGCACGGCGGCGGCCGGCGCCGAAGCGATGGCGGAGGCCGGTGCGCCCGTCTGCGTATCGTTGCCTGGCGGCGGCGGCACGGAAATCAGGGGCACGGACGGCGACTGCACGGGCGTCAAATCCTGGCCCGGCTTGATCAGGGTCGTTTCCACGGGGCCTACTTCCGCATGCGCCGCTTCTTTCTCGACATGCGCGGACAGCAGGCTGGCCGGCACATAACCGAGCTTATAGGCACCAAAGGCGGCCGCCACGACGACAGCCACGGCGCCGGCGATCCAGAGGGGAGTCTGGTTCGACGAACGCTGCGTCATCGACGGGAAGCGCGATTCGGAAAACGTGGCGGAAATCTCGCGCCGCACGGGCGCGGCCGGGTCTTGCGCCGGCGCCGGATGGACTTCGATCATGGCCACCAGCGGCGCCGCGTCGAGGCGCACCACCTTGGCGTAGGCGCGCACGAAACCGCGCACCACGGCCACGTTCGGCAAGGCCGCCATGTCGCCCTCTTCCAGCGCGATCACCTGGCGCGGCGCCAGCTTGAGCTGGTCGGCCACCTGTTCCACCGGCCAGCCCAGCGCTTCGCGCTGCGCCTTCAACTGTGCGCCTGCCAACGCAAGATTGCCCTGGGGCTGCTGCTGAGGCGTTTCTGCCCACTCTGAATTCATTGGTATCCCTGTCTCACTCATCAAACGCCCCATTTTGATAAGCAGCATATTCGGGGGAGCCGGAATGGTGGTTGCGCAAATGCGCCCCCAGGCCAGCTTCCGCACCCGCATCCCCGAGCTTATGCTGCACCTTGATCCCGAGCCACAGCACATCGGCCGTCTGGCTCTCCATTGTTGCTATCCTGCCGAGCCGCTGCAAATAATAAGCCGCTTGCCGGTAGTCTTGCTGTTGGTAATACACGCGCACCAGGCCGGCGTTCGTCACTGCCACGTCCGGTGCGATGCGCACGGCGCGCATCAAATATGCGCCCGCACGCGGGTAATCGTTCAGGGCCAGGCTGCAAGCGCCCCCATTGTTGAGCGCTTTTTCCGGCGACACATACGCCGCATCGGCCAAGGCCGCATCGAAATACGCCAGCGATTGCGCGGCGCGTCCCGTCTGGCACAAAAACAGGCCGTAATTATTGCTCAACTCAGGATTGTGGGGCGCAAGGCGCAAAGCGTAAAGGAAATCTTTCTCAGCAGGCACAGTTTGCCGCTGGGCCGCGAGGATCAGGGCGCGCACGCCATAGGCTTGCGCATCGTTCGGCGCCAGTTGCACGGCCTGTTCCGCTTCCGCCAGGGCCACGTCGAGCTGGCCTTGCGCATAATACGCGCTGGCCAGCTGCAAGCGCAGCGCGGCACGCTCCTGCGTACTCGCCAGCGCCTCCTGGCGCAAGGCGGCGCCCGCATCGACGGGAGCGGAAGCACAGCCGACCAGCAGCACGGCCAGGCAAACAGCGGCCACAGCGAGCGAGCGTTGGTAAGCCATGCATTCCCTCATCAGGAGCGGATTTCCACGATCTTGCCGAAATTGGCGCCAAATTTTTGTTGATACTCAGTCATCTTTTCCATGCGTTCCTGCACCCGCGTGCGGTCCTTGACTTCGCCGGCCAGCTGGCCGCAGGCCGCATCGATATCGTCGCCGCGCGTCTTGCGCACGGTGGTGATGATGCCGCCATCCATCAGCACCTGGGCAAAGGCCTTGATGCGCGGGTTTTTCGAGCGGAACAGGCCCGACTCGGGGAAGGGATTGAACGGGATCAGGTTGAACTTGCAGTTCACGCCGAACTCGCGGTCTTGCACCAGCGCCAGCAGTTCGCGCGCGTGCTCGTCGCTGTCGTTGACGCCGTCCAGCATGCAGTATTCGAAGGTGATGAAATCGCGCGGGGCGAATTCCAGGTAGCGCTTGCAGGCCGCCATCAATTCCTTCAGCGGGTATTTCTTGTTCAGTGGAATCAAACCGTCGCGCAAGGCATCGTTCGAGGCGTGCAGCGAGACGGCCAGGGCCACCGGCACTTCCTGCGACAGCTTGTCCATCATCGGCACCACGCCCGACGTCGACAGGGTCACGCGGCGGCGCGACAGGCCGTAGGCGTTGTCGTCGAGCATCAATTTCAAGGCCGTGACGGTCGGTTCAAAGTTCAGCAGGGGCTCGCCCATGCCCATCATCACCACGTTGGTGATCTGGCGCTCGCCTTTCGGGCCCGGCTCGATGCCCTTGGTGCGGCGCAATTCGAATTCGGCCATCCACAGCTGGCCGATGATCTCGCCCACGGACAGGTTGCGGTTGAAGCCTTGCTTGCCCGTCGAGCAGAAACGGCAGTTCACGGCGCAGCCGGCCTGGGTCGAGATGCACAGGGTGCCGCGGTTTTCTTCCGGAATGAACACGGTTTCCACGGCATTGCCATTGCCTACATCAACCAGCCACTTGCGCGTGCCGTCCGTCGACGTGTGGTCGCTGATGATGGCCGGGGCGCGCACTTCGGCGCGCGTGGCCAGCTTGTCGCGCAGCGACTTGGCCAGGTCCGTCATGGCGTCGAAATCGGAAGCGCCGAACTGGTGTATCCAACGTTGCAATTGTTTCGCACGAAACGGTTTCTCTCCCAACTCGGCGCAGTAGGCGATGAGTTGCGCGGGATCAAGGTCCAGCAAGTTGGTGAGGGTCGTCGTATTCATGATCATGTCTATTCTAAAAATCCGTCCCCGCGCGCATCCGGAGCGAAAACTCCACAGCGCAGCGGGAACAGGGGGTGATAAGTTATTTCACAGATAACGCCAGGAAATAACGTTATCTAAGGCAATTAAGCCTTCAGTTCTGGGAAGAAGTAAGCGATTTCCACTTTAGCAGCTTCGACAGCGTCGGAACCGTGTACGGCGTTAGCGTCGATCGAATCGGCGAAATCGGCGCGGATCGTGCCTTTTTCTGCTTTCTTCGGATCGGTCGCGCCCATCAGGTCACGGTGGGCCAGAACGGCGTTTTCGCCTTCCAGGGCTTGGATCATGACTGGACCGGAAACCATGAAGTCGACCAGATCCTTGAAGAAGCCGCGTTCTTTGTGCGCTGCGTAGAAGCCTTCAGCTTGTTCGCGCGACAGTTGGGTCATGCGTGCTGCAACGATTTTCAGGCCAGCGTTTTCAAAACGGGAGTAGATTTGACCGATTACGTTTTTTGCAACTGCGTCTGGTTTGATGATCGACAGGGTGCGTTCGATTGCCATGTGTGAAAACTCCAATAAAAAGTAAGGTTTAAAACGGTAAATTGATAACTCAATCAACCTTTGATTTTACCATACTCCACCCCATATCACCCAGACAGGCAGGGGGCATCTTGCCGCCCCGCCCCCGTTTAATGAAATCTTAAGCTGCTTTTTTGGCAAATTCCGGCCCTCATGCTATCCTTGGGCAAAGCAGTAATTTGAATTGACAACACGGAGGCACTATGAATCAGAACATGCAACGCACCTTTGACCTGTCGGGGGGCATGCAGCAAGTCCGCCATCAGGTCTTGCGCAACACTTACTGGCTGCTGGCGCTGTCCATGATCCCGACCGTGCTGGGCGCCTTCATCGGCGTGCAGATGCATTTGCCGATGTTGACCGGCGGCATGGGTTTCATCATCTTCATGGCCGTCGCATTCGGCTTCATGTACGCGATTGAAAAGACCAAGAACTCGGGCCTGGGCGTCGCCGTCCTGCTGGGCTTTACCTTCTTCATGGGCCTGATGCTCACGCCTATCCTGACGCGTACCCTGGGCTATTCGAACGGCGGCATGCTGATCATGACGGCATTCGGCGGCACGGCCACCATCCTGGCCGTGATGGCGACCATCGCCACGGTCTCGAAGCGCGACTTCTCGGCCATGGGCAAGTGGCTGTTCGCCGGCGTGATCGTGCTGATCCTGGCATCGGTGGCGAACATCTTCCTGGGCCTGTCGGCACTGTCGATCGTGATCTCCATGGTCGCCATCGCCATCTTCTCGGCTTACATCCTGTATGACGTGCAGCAAATCATCAACGGCGGCGAGACCAACTACATCTCGGCCACCCTGCGCATCTACCTGGACGTGTACAACATCTTCACCAGCCTGCTCTCCTTGCTGGGCTTCGCTGGCGGCAGCCGCGACTAAGACTAAGCATTGCGCTTGAACAAAAAGCCGACCTTCGAGTCGGCTTTTTTACGTCTGTCGCATCTACTTGACCTTTTCCGCCACCTCCAGCAGGCAGGCGCGGGCGCGGTCCAGGGTCGGATTGTCGCGCTGGGCCGCGTACACGGCGTAGGCGGAATGCGAGAACTCGGGCGCGTCGCGCACGCGGAACAGGAGGCCCGCATCAAGATAGGGTTGCGCGCTGCCGATGCGGAAATAGCTGGCGCCGCCCACGTCCAGCAGGTAGACGAGGGCCAGCGGTCCCAGCGAGATCGAGATGGGCGGGCTGCTCAGCTCCGGATACGCGGCCTGGTGATTGGCGGCGAAACTGGGGCCCCAGTCCACGTACACATACGTATCGGCCTGTATCTGGCCGTCATCGCGCGTGGTCACCATCACCAGCTTTTCCTCGGCCAGCAATTCGCTGGCCAGGCCCGGGCGCTGGGGCGGGTTGTACAGCACGGCCAGGTCGAGCGAGCCGTCGTGCACGGCGTCGAGCAGGCGCGCGGGACTGTCGACTTCCGCGCGCAAGGCGATCTCGGGGCAGTCGCGGCTCATGCGTATCAGCCAGTCGCCGAGCAGCGGCTGCCACAAGCTCAGCTCGCAGCCGATGCTGACGGCGTCGTCGCGCCCCGGCGGCAGGGCCACCTGGTGGCGCGCCCGCTCCCACACCTGCACCATGGTGGCCGCGTGGCGCATGAAGCGCTCGCCGGCCGGCGTCAGGCGCGCGCCCGCCTTGTTGCGCACGAACAATTGGCGCCCCAGCTGCTGCTCCAGGGTGCGGATGCGGGCGCTGACGGCCGTTTGCGTCACGTGCATGCGTTCGGCAGCCATGATGAAGCTGCCGCAGGAAGCCACTTCCAGGAAGGTACGCGCTTGATTGATATCCATCAATCCATCATATCAGTTGCCGCACATCTCAACTGACACGCTCATAGCCGCCCAATACGCCCTGTTTCGACAAGACCCATTGCCACAGCTGCAAATCACGCGCGCGGAAGGCGCCAGCGCAGGACAGCAGATAGTATGACCACATGCGGTGGAAGCGCTCGCCCAGCTGGGCGGAAAACTGCGGCCACGCCTGCTCGAAATTCGCATGCCAGGCCATCAGGGTCTTGTCGTAGTCGGCGCCGAAGTTGTGCAAGTCTTCGGCCACAAATAAATCGTCCATGGCGTCGCCGATCTGGCCCAGCGACGGCAAGTCGCCGTTCGGGAAGATGTATTTGTCGATCCACGGGTCGCACGTGGAATGGCGCTTGTTCTTGCCGATCGTGTGCAGCAGGAACAGGCCATCGTCTTCCAGGCAGCGGTGCGCCACTTCCATGAAGGTGCGGTGGTTCTTGTGGCCCACGTGTTCGAACATGCCGATGCTGACGATGCGGTCGAATTTTTCATTGGTGTCGCGGTAATCCTGCAGGCGGAAGTCCAGGCGCTCGCCGCCCGGCATGCTGCGCGCATACGCGGCCTGCTCTTTCGAGATCGTCACGCCCACGCACTGCACCTGGTATTTTTCCGCCGCATAGCGCATGAAACTGCCCCAGCCGCAGCCGATGTCGAGCACGCGCATGCCCGGTTCCAGCCCGAGCTTGCGGCAGATCAAATCGAGCTTCGCTTCCTGCGCCTCGGCCAGGTTGCCGGCATCCTTCCAATAGCCGCACGTATAAGTCATGCGCGGATCGAGCATGGCCGCATAGAAGGCATTGCCCAGGTCATAGTGCTCCTTGCCCACCATCCAGGCGCGGCGCTCCGTCTGCAAGTTGAACAGGCGCGCGTACAGCGCGTGGAAGGCCAGGCGCATGGGGCGCACATCGTCGGCCACCCTGGCGCGCAGCAAATGGCAAAAGAATTCATCGAGCTGCTGCGCATCCCAATCGCCGTCCATGTACGCTTCGCCCAGCCCCAGGTTGCCGCTGGCGAAGGCGCGCTCCGGCACGCCCGGCTTGCGCAGCTGCATGTCCCAGGCGGCGCGGCCATTCAAATGGATGTCGGCCTTCGCCAGCAATTCGGCCGCTTCGCGCGTCAGCCGCGTGTCCACGGTGATTTTCGGTGTTTGCTGCAACTGCATTGCTGCTTGTGTCGTGTGCTGCGTGTTCATGCCCTGCCGCCTCCAGATGGTTGTCGGTGCTGGCGCGCGCCGGCAAACCCCATCAGCGGCCCGGCGCCGCGCCAGCCATAAAATTATCCGCCCGCCATCGCCATCTGGATAATGAAACATCATGGTCATTCATATCAAAATAATTGCTGCAAAATGATTTGAATCAATTATTTTATGGAAATATTTTATACAAGTATGGCCCCGTAACATGCAAAAAGCCGCCTATAAGGCGGCTGTTCGCGGCAGGTTCGCGCCATGCGGCGCCACGATCAAAAGTCGTGATTAGATGGGTACTTGCTGTAAAAATCGTTATCCCATTTGAAATTGGTAAACGCCACCGTCATCGATACGTCGAGCGCTTCGACCAAATGCCAGCAGCCGACGGGCAGGAACAGGATCTCGCCCGGCGCCAGCACGCATTCGCGCACTTGCACGTCGGCCATCAGCGGGTAGCGCCGCAGGTCGATGTCGCGCCCGTCGACGGGCGTAAAGCAGTGGCGCTGGTTGTACACGCGCGCCACCTCGCAGGCGGCCATGATGCGCAGGCGCTTGCGCCCCTTGACCTGGGCCATGAAGTTGTTCGTCAGGTCGTGGTGGAATGGCGTCACCGTGCCGGCCGGGCCGAACCATAGAAATCCCGTGGGGCCGCCATCCTGGCGCAGGTATTCGGGCAGCTGGCCGATATCGTCCCACAGCTCGCGCAAGGCTTGGCGATTCTGCGAATTGTTATTCGCCGTCATGTAGAAATCGTTGGTCGCGCCGCTGGCCTCGACCAGGCTGGCGTACTCGCCGAACGCCATCTTGCGCT
This sequence comes from Janthinobacterium sp. SUN137, assembly GCF_030587265.1. Taxonomy (NCBI): domain Bacteria; kingdom Pseudomonadati; phylum Pseudomonadota; class Betaproteobacteria; order Burkholderiales; family Oxalobacteraceae; genus Janthinobacterium; species Janthinobacterium sp. SUN137. The sequence goes on from NZ_JAPWHZ010000001.1 coordinate 372,995, forward strand.
TGTGCGCCACGCTGTTCATTTCATACTGGGCATCCGCTTCGCGGCCAAACTGCACTTCCACCTCACGCTGCGCGTAATGCTCGCGGAAATACGCGGGACTCCATTTCGCTATGGCGGGCCATTCATCCATCATGCCCGTGATGATGACGGGCTGGTTGATGGAATAGTACTCGTCCAGGAATTCCTGCGCGGACAGCTTGTCGCGGCGGGGAATCTCGGGGGTGCGCAGGTGGTTCAGCTTGCGCTGGATGTCGATCACCCAGTCGCGCTTGGCCAGGCGGTTCGACAGGCGCACGGCGCCGGCCAGGTAGGGACTCTGCAGCGCCAGCTCCACTTCGCGGCGCGCCAGGGGCTCCGCGATGCCGGCCTGCTGCAGCACCGGCATCAGCGCCGACGGATGGCTGCCCAGCATGAGGTTTTCCGCGATCCAGCTGCGCCACTCGCGGCTCAGCTCCTGTTCCTGCTGCTGCTCCTGCTGCTGCTTCTGCTTGACTCCGAATGTCGATACCGCCGCCATCGCCCGCCTCCCGTGTTTTTATGAATAAACGGCCGGACAGCATGGCTATCCGGCCGCGTCTTACGCTACATCAACATTACCGCACTTTCCACACCTCGGTTGCCAGCACGCCATTCGCGTCGCCATCGAGTTCCCACGAGAACGCGCCGCGCAAGCCCTGGTCCTTGACGTATTTCACCTTGGTGCCGATGACGGTCGGATCGTCATAGCTCCACCACTGGCCGCCCGCCCCCGTGTACAGGTACAGCTGCTTGGTCACGGGATGGTAGTAGCGCGTGCCGGCCTTGGCGACGAGGATTTTATAGTCCTCGATGCCCGACTCGTACGTGCCCGGCGCCGTGCCCGTGGCCGCCTGGTACAGGCCATCGCCATTCGGTCCCGGCGCCACGCCCGTCCAGCCGCGGCCATAGAACGGCATGCCCAGCAGCAGCTTGTCGCGCGGCACGCCGGCGGCAATCATGTACTGCACCGCCTTGTCGCCCACGTATTCGCGCGCCATGCCTGTCGACGGATCGGCAGGGTCGGCAAACAGCTGGGCGTTGAAGTTGGTGCTGTTTTCCCAGCCGCCGTGGAAGTCGTAGGTCATCAGGTTGATCCAATCCATGTACTGCGAGTACAGGGCCGGTTCCGTGTTGTCGATCTTGTCCTTGCCGGCACCGACCGCGGCCGTCAACAGGTAGCGCTTGCCGTTGGCTGCGCCGAGCGCATCGAGCTGGGCACGGAATTCCGCCATCAGCAAGGTGAAATTGCGCTTGTCGTTGGGGCTGACCGTGTTGTACGGCTGGCCGCCGCCGACCGGATATTCCCAGTCGATGTCGATGCCGTCAAAGATATTCGCCGCCGCGCCCACGCCGCCGCGACCGCCCTGCACCGGCAAGTTGCCCTTGATGTAGATGTCGATGCACGAGCGCACCATCTGCTTGCGCAGCGCATCCGTGGCGGAACCGACGGAGAAGTTCTTCGACCAGCTCCAGCCGCCCAGCGAGATGAACAGTTTCAAGTTCGGGTGCGCCGCCTTGAGCTTTCTCAACTGCAGGAAGTTGCCCGACAAGGGAGCATCCCAAGGAATCGCCTGGCCATCGACGGTGCGTTTCGGCGTGCGGATGTAGTCGGCCTCGGCATCGCCGCCCGTGCCCGCATCCGGCGAATTCGGATTCGTCGCGCCCGGCTCCGTCTTGGTGATCATGGCGCATTCATAGCCGCCGTTTTTCGGATAGATATTGCCGAAAGCGTAGTTGATGAAGGTCAACTTGTCGGCCACGCCGCTGGTATGCACGTTCGCCACTTCATAGTCGCGGCCATACACGCCCCATTGGGCGAAATAGGAACCGACTTCGCGGCCCGTTGGCGTCGGGGTCGGCGTCGGCGTTGGCGTTGGCGTCGGAGTAGGTGTCGGCGTAGGCGTTGGGGTCGGCGTCGGAGTAGGCGTTGGCGTCGGGGTAGGCGTGGTGCTGCAGATCTCCAGGCTGGTCCACGGCTTGCCCGTGCCGGCGGCGCCGCTGCTGGTCGACGGATTATCGCCCTGCGTCCAGTAATTGGCGCGGTAATTCGTGCCCGCATAGCTGACGGTGGCGCCCGCGCTGTAGGCCGTGCCGGCCACCCACGCCAGCGCGCACGTGCCGCCGGTTGGCGTTGGCGTCGGGGTGGGCGTTGGATTTGGCGTAGGCGCCGGTGTCGGCGTTGGTGTGGGCGTCGGGGTCGGCGTTGGTGTCGGAGTAGGAGTTGGCGTGGTGCCGCCATCGCACGTGCCGCCTGCGCTCCACAGGCTAGGCGTGGCGACGGGGTTCCAACCCGAGCCCACGTGATCGGTCTGCGTCACCAGGGCCGTGTAGTTGGCGCCCAGGTAGGTGACCACCGTGCCCGCGTTATACGTGCCGCCCTCTTGCCACGGCACGCACGCGACCACCGTGCTGGCCGCCAGCAATTGCGAACCGGCCGGCGCGCCGGCGTCACCGCCGCCGCCGCAGGCCGCCAGCACGCCACCGCTGGCCAGACATACCATCATGTTCCTGATCGTTTTCTTGAGTATTAAATTTTCCACGTTGTCTCCTGTTCAGGTTTGCGGAAATACCACTCTGCTTCAATGAAAAAGCTACCCTGTGATTTTGTTTTTTGCAGTTGCAAGAACAGCATGCTGCTGAAAAAATAGGCGGTCAAGTGGTTTTGAAGTGGCCTCGAAGTGGGCAATACCACTTTACAAAGAAAGCATAACGGCGGAGACGGACGGCGCGTTGTCCTACTGGACAAGCAAAAAAACGGCAGAGGAAGAATGAAAAAAGACGCTGGATCGGGAAAAGACAGACCAGTTTTATAACACGCTGTAAGTGGTATTGCTGTGGAGTCAGGAGAAAAGGCAGAATTTGTGCAAGCGCCCTGAATAGCCTCGGCGCGCCTGAAAAACGTTCAGAGCAAGGCGCCTTGCCGAAGACAGTACGAATAGTACGGCTAGGCAAGGCAACGCAGCTATGGACGTTTTATCAGGTGTGCCCTCAGATCAAATCAAAGACCGCCATCGACTCGACGTGCGAAGTATGCGGGAACATGTTCACCACGCCCGCCTTGCTCAGCACATAACCCGCTTCCAGCGCCAGGATGCCGGCGTCGCGCGCCAGGGTCGACGGGCTGCACGACACATACACGATGCGTTTCGGCAGCAGGTCCGGACGCACTTGCGACAGGCCGACCAGTGCCTGGCACAGGGCCATGGCGCCATCGCGCGGCGGATCGACGAGGATGCGGTCGAATTTGCCCAGCGCGATCAGGTCGTCCGTCGTCACTTCGAACAGGTTGCGCGTGGAGAACGAGGTTTTTTCCGCCAGGCCATTGGCCAGCGCGTTTTCCAGCGCCCGCTCCGTCAGGGTGGTGCTGCCTTCGATGCCCACCACTTCGCTGCCTTGCGTGGCCAGCGGCAAGGTGAAATTACCCAGGCCGCAGAACAGGTCGGCCACGCGGTCCGTCGGCTGCACTTCCAGCAGGCGCAGGGCTTTCGACACCAGCACGCGGTTGATGTGGTGGTTCACCTGGGTAAAATCGACGGGCTTGAACGGCATCTTGACGCCGAATTCCGGCAGCAGGTAGTGCAATTGCTTGTCCAGCGGATAGAACGGCACGGCCGTTTCCGGGCCCTTCACCTGCAGCCACCATTGCACGCCATATTCGTCGGCAAAGGCCTTCAATTTCGTTTCGTCATCCGCCGTCAATGGCGCCATGATGCGCAAGACCATGGCGGTGACGTCTTCGCCCACGGCCAGCTCGATCTGCGGCATCTGGTCGAAGATGGACAGCGAAGCAATCAATCCACGCAGCGGCAGCAGCATGGCGGAGATGTGCGGCGGCAAGATTTCACAGCTATCCATGTCGGCCACGAACGCCGATTTCTTTTCATGGAAGCCCACCAGCACGGCGTCTTTCTTCTTGACGTGGCGCACGGACAGGCGCGCGCGGTAGCGGTAGCCCCACGTCGGGCCATACATCGGGCGCATGATGCTTTGCGGACGCACCTTGCCGATATGCCACAAGTTGTCTTCCAGCACGCGCTGCTTGATCGCCACCTGCGCCGACGGCTCCAGGTGCTGCATCGAGCAGCCGCCGCAATTGTCGAAATGCTTGCATTTGGGCGTCACGCGCATCGACGATTCGCGGTGCAGCGCCGTCATGCGGGCCATTTCCCAGTTCTTCTTTTTCTTGAACGTCACAAAGCTGACGCGCTCGCCCGGCAACGCGCCTTCGACAAACACGACCTTGCCCGGCGAGCCGTCTTCGTTCTCAATATGGCCAACGCCACGGGCGTCCATGTCGAGCGATTTGATTTCGATGATATTTTCTTGCATAGCGATCAATAGGTAAGAGTGGGCCAGGACGCAGGGCCGCGCTGGAACTTGAAAGAACGGGGGAAAGGTCAGGCGCCGCGAGCGGGGCGTATGATAGCAGATCGCGACAGGCAAAAGCCGCTCAAGCCCTCACCGGGCAGCAAGCCTGAGAAAATGCGCGGGGCAAGGCGCGTGGCCGAAGACAGTACGCCAGTACGGCGAGGCCATGCAACGCCGCCATGGGCGTTTTATCAGACTTGCTACAGTAGGGAGTCGCGCACGACGCCGCGTGCGGCCATGGCCCGTTTGAGCTTGATCAAGGCTTCCTGCTGGATCTGGCGCACCCGCTCGCGCGTCACGCCCATTTCCTCGGCCAGGGTTTCCAGGGTAGCAGGGTCGTCGTTGTCGAGGCCGAAACGGCGCATGATGACGACGCGCTGCTTGTCGGGCAGCTTGGTCAGCCAGTCGCGCACCAGCACCGTCATTTCATGGTGTTCCGCGCGCGCGTCGGGGCTGTCTTCGCTGGCGCCGGGCAACATGTCCATCAGCGATGATTGCGGGTCGTTGTCGAGCGGCGCGTCGAGCGAGGTGGCGTGCTCGGACAGGGCCAGGATATCCTGCACCTCTTCCACGGGACGACCCACCAGGTGGGCGATGTCTTCCGCGGTGGCATCCTTGCCATCGTGGTGCTGGGCTTCCAGGTGGTACTTGCCGCGCAGAATTTGATTCAGTTCGCGCACCATGTGCACGGGCAGGCGCACCGTGCGCGCCTGGTTCATGATGGCGCGCTCGATGCTCTGGCGTATCCACCAGGTGGCGTAGGTAGAGAAACGGAAACCGCGCTCGGGCTCGAACTTGTCGATGGCCCGCATCAGGCCGATGTTGCCTTCCTCTATCATGTCGAGCAAGACCACGCCCCGGTTGATGTAGTGCTTGGCGATCGACACGACCAGACGCAGGTTGTGCTCGATCATGGTTTGCCGGGCTTCGAAATTGCCCTGCTTGGCGAGGGTGGCGTAATGCACCTCTTGCGCCGCCGTCAGCAGGGGCCGCGTGCCGATCTGGTTCAGATAGTGCTGGGTGGTATCGGTCGACAGCTCGGCCGCCAGCACTTTTTTCAATTCATCGACACTTTCGACCAGCACGCTGACGCTGGCCACCTCGCCGCCCTCGCCCGCGTCGACGGCGTCGATGCCGTCAAGTTCGCCGGCATCGTCCGTCACGACTTCGTCTGCCCCGTCTTCCGGCAGTTCCGGGTCATCGTCCAGCTGGTCGTGCGGCGCGTGTGTCATTGCTTTACCTAACGGTTAGGCAGGAATTTCGAAGGGTCGACAGGCTTGCCCTGCTGGCGAATTTCAAAGTGCAGCTTCACGCGGTCGGCATCGGAATCGCCCATTTCGGCGATGGCCTGGCCTTTGTTGACGTTCTGCCCTTCCTTCACCAGGATGCTGCGGTTATGCGCATACGCCGACAATAAACTATTACTGTGCTTCACGATGACAAGATTACCATAACCACGGATTCCGCTCCCGGCATACATGACTTTTCCCGCGCCGGCGGCCACCACTTGCTGGCCCGCCTTGCCGGCGATATCGACGCCCTTGTTCTTGCCTTCGTCGAAAGTGCCGATGACCTTGCCTTCGGAAGGCCACATCCAGCTGATCTTGTCGTCGCCGGGCGCCGATGCCGCAGGGGCTGCCGCGGCGGCGGCCGGTGCGGCGGCGACGGTTGCTGCCGGGGCTGGCGCAGGCTTGGCGTCGCCCGTGCCGCCATCGGCGCGCAATTCGGCCAGGGTGGCGTCGGAATACGCGCGCTTCTCGCCGCGCGGGCCCGTTTTCTTCGGTACGACAGGCGCGGCCGGCTTGACTTCCGTCGCTGGCGGCATGACGATGGCCGACGTTTGCGCGCCGCCCGTGTCGCCATTCGGCGGCAACACGCGCAGCACCTGGTCGACCTTGATGTCGTTCGGGTTGCTCAAGTCATTCCAGGCCACCAAGTCGCGGTAATTCTGCCCGTGCTCGAGGGCGATGCGCAACAGGGTGTCGCCACGCTTGACCGTGTAATAGGCCGGATCGCGGTCGCGCGGATCGCTGGCGGCGGCGCTGCTGCTCGAGGGGTGGCGCTCGACGACGGGCGCCTGGACGCCCGTCGTGCCGCAACCGCTCAACAGCGCGGCCAAGGTGATGCCACATAGAAGTATGTTACTTTTCTTAATCATTCGCATGTATTTATATGTCCTGCTTGCTAGCTGATCCGGGGATCATATGGTGCCCGGGCGCAAAGGTACGAAATGGCAATCTTCCAGGGTTTGGCTAGTCCATTCCATTTTCCCCACCCGGGTAATGAGTTGTAAGTGTTGCAATTTAGCCCCCACCGGCGCAACCAGACGCCCGCCGGGCGCCAGCTGTTCCAGCAGGGCTTGCGGGACTTCCAGGCCGGCTGCGGCAAGGATGATCCCGTCGAAGGGCGCCGCCTGCGGCAGGCCTAGCATACCATCTCCGTACTGCAAGCGCAGATTCGACACGCGCAGCGGGCGCAAATTGGCCTTCGCCAGCTCGTGCAGGGGCCGGATGCGCTCGATCGAATACACCTCTTTCGCCACCAGCGACAGCACCGCCGCCTGGTAGCCGCAGCCCGTGCCGATTTCCAGCACGCGCTGCAACGCCCCGCCCTGGCGCATCACTTCGATCATGCGCGCCACGATGTACGGCTGCGAAATGGTCTGGTGGTGGCCGATGGGCAGCGAGGCGTCGATATACGCCTGCGACGCCAGCGCCTCGTCCATGAACATGTGGCGCGGCACGGCTTGCATGGCGTCCAGCACCACCTGGTCCTTGACGCCCTGTTTCGCGATGCGCGCCACCATGGCCCGGCGCACGGCCTCCGAAACGAGCGGATTTTGCCGCGGCGGCGACACCGCCGCCGGCTGCGCCCGCTCATTGGCGATGGCCTGGGCCCGCGACGGCGCGATGGCCGAGTGCGCGCCATACGGCTGCGCCCCGCCGCGCGCCGCGCTCTGCGCCGCATTCTGCGTGGCCGTCTGCGGCGTGGCGATCCTGGACTGGGCCAGCGACTGCCCCCCGCCCTGCCTGGCGGGCTTGCCGGCCAGCGAATCGAGGGACAGGGGGAAGGTGCGCGGCTTATCGGTCATGGTTGTCGGTCATCGTGAGCGGTCATGCCAGGCCTTTTGCCAGTGCATCGAGTTGGGTGGTATGGGTCAGGTCGATCTGCAACGGCGTGATCGATACTTGCCCATGTTCAACAGCATGGAAGTCCGTGCCCGGCCCCCCTTCCTTGGCGGCGCCGGCGGGGCCGATCCAGAAGATTTCACGGCCGCGGGGGTCGAGCGCGCGGATCACGGGCTCGGCCGAATGGCGCTTGCCCAGGCGCGTGGCCACCACGCCTTGCATTTGCTCGTAAGGAATCGCCGGGATATTCACGTTCAGCAGATACGGTTTCTGCAGGGCGTCAAACTGGCGCTCGACGATTTCCCTCGCCACGCGGGCGGCCGCGTCCAGGTTGGCCCAGCCAAACTGCGACTGGGAAAAGGCGATGGCGGGAATGCCGAACAGAAAACCTTCCGTGGCGGCGGCCACGGTGCCCGAATACAGGGTGTCGTCGCCCATGTTGGGGCCGTTATTGATGCCGGAGACCACCAGGTCGGGGCGCTCGATCAGCATGCCCGTCAGCGCCACGTGCACGCAGTCGGTGGGCGTGCCGTTGACAAAATAAAAGCCGTTGGCGGCCTTGTGCACGGACAAGGGCCGGTCCAGGGACAGCGAATTGGAGGCGCCCGAACGGTTGCTGTCGGGCGCCACCACGACGATGTCGGCAATGGGGGCGAGCGCGTCGGCCAGGGCCGCCAGGCCAGGCGCCAGGTAGCCGTCGTCGTTACTGATAAGAATTCTCATAACGAGATTTTACCTGAAGCAATGCCAACACTGCGCGTACCGCACGCCGATAGACAGCATTATTTGTGCCGCCGCGCGGACATGGCGCGCCGCATCAGCGCTGCTCGATGCGCGCCTCGGACAGCGCCCCTTCCAGCGCCTGCACTTCATCCTCCTGCAAGGCCAGCAAGGCATTCAAATCGCCTTGCAATTTATACATTCTTTTCAGCTGCGCCATACCGCGCCTGCGCAGCTTGCCAGGCACGCCCGGACGCAGCAGGCAAGACTTCAAATGTTCGGCCAGTTCGCCCGCCTGCGCATACTGTTCGCGCTCGATCATGCCTTGCAGCATAGAAATCATGCTGGCCAGGGTCTCCGGCTCGGCCCCTTCGTGCCCGTTGGCGCGGCCGGCCAGGATGGTTTCCTGCAAATGCCGCGCGCCGTCCAGCACGCTGTCCGCATGTCCCGTGACGGGTGCGTTCAAGAGCCGGTCACTGCCGCTGAGCACGGCGTCTTCCAGCAGGCGCGCCGCCGCGCTGTCGCCCTGCTGCTGCAAGGTGCCGGCCAGTTGCGTCTTGCTGTGCAAGGTATCGAGGTGGTCTTCACCCAGCAGGCGCGCATGCACTTCCAGCACCTGCTCCTGCACGCTGCGCGCCGCATCGAGTTCACCGCGCCGCAGCAGCGCCTCGGCCAGCTTGCGCTGGCTCATCAGGGTTTCCGGATGATCGAGCCCGTGCGTGCGCTCGCGCGCCGCCACCTGGTCTTCGTGCAACTGGCGCGCGCCGGCCCAGTCGCCCTGGCCGGCGACGATGTCGGCCAGCAAATCGCGCGTGGCCAGGGTGGCCGCATGGTCGCTGCCCAGGCGCCGCTCCTGCGCCTGCAGCACGGCAGCGAACAGGCGCCGCGCCCCTTCCAGGTCGCCTTCGCGCCCCAGCGCCTGCGCCAGGGCCAGCTTGCTGCGCAAGGTATCGCCATGCTCGGCGCCGAACAGGCGCTCGCGCGCCGCCACCACCGTGGCCAGCACTTGCTGCGCCTGTGCCAGCCGGCCCATGCGCAGCAAGGTGGCGGCGCGGCCATCCATCGCTTCCAGGGTCAGCGGATGCTCGCCGCCCAGCTGGCGCGCGTAGCTTGCCAGCACCGTATCCTGCAGCAGCAGCGCCGCCGCCAGTTCACCCTGCAGCAACAGGGTTTTCGCCAGGCAGGCCCGGGCGGCCAGGGTGTCGGGATGTTCGCTGCCCAGCACGCGTTCGCGCACGTCGAGCACGTCCTCTTCCAGGAAGCGGGCTTCCTCGAGCTTGCCCAGCTGGCGCAACAGGCGCGCCATGCCGCTCTTGCACGCAAGGCTGTCGGGATGCTCCTCGCCCAGCAGGCGCACGCGGATCTCGACGCTTTGGCGGAAAGCATCGAGCGCCTGCCCGCTGCGCCCATCCTTGCGATACAGCTCGCCCAGGCGCGCCAGGTCGCGCGCCAGCGGCAGGGCCACGGCGCGGCCCGGTTCGGCCTGCAAGGCCTGGCGCGCTTCGCTGATGGCGCCCAGCAAGGCGATTTCACGGCTCGATTGCCAGGGGAAGTAGCCGCCCGTCAGCCAGTGCAAAAAGGCTTCGAAGGTGCGCGTGAGGGAAAAGCGGTCGCCGCCCTGATCGATGCGCACGGCCAATTGCTCGCCATAGGCAAAGGTTTTCGTCTGCTGCAGCTGGACTTCGTCGAAATAACTGTCAAGGGCGATCTGCGGCAAGCCGTAGGAAGTGCGCAGCAGACGCTCGAACATGGGCTGGAAGCCGGCGATGCCCTTGTGCGCATCGCCGCGGCGCCACTCGGCGCGCTGCGCCCCGTCGCCCATTTCTATGCGCGAGGGCAAGGGGTACACGAGCAGCGGGCGCTGTTCGTCTTCATGGCTGCGGCGGTACTCGATGGCCCGCGTGACGAGCGCGTCGACGCCTTCCAGGCTTTGCCGGTTCGGCGTGAAGACCACCACCAGCTTTTTCGGCAGCAAGGTGGTGCAGATGCCGGCGCTGTCCGTGCGGCCCGTGCGCGAATCGACCAGCACGTAACGGAAATGCTGGGCCAGGGTATCGGCGAAGCAGCGGAACAGGGCCGGGCAGCTGTCGAACAGCTGATCCCAGCGCATCTGCGCCAGGCGCTCGCTGTAGCTGGCGTCGAAGCGCCCCGCGCGCATCAGGTACAGCGGACTGCCCTGATCGACGCGCACCACGTACTGCTGCCAGTCGATGGCGTCGAGCACGCGCTGGGCCAGCGCCGCGTCCTCGCGCCCCCCATCTTCCCGGCCCCTGGCCTGCCCGCCGGCGCGCGCGCCCGCCGTTTCCAGGCTGATGCGCTCGAGCTGCTGGCGGCACGCCTCGAAGAACTCGAGCACGCCCGGTCGCTCCTCGTGCTGTTCGAAATAATGGTGCAGGCCCGGCGCTTCCATGTCCCAGTCCAGCATCAGCACGGGCACGCTGGCGTTTTCGCGGCGCGCCAGCAGCACGGCAATGTTCGACAGGGCCATGGTGCGGCCGGTACCGCCCTTGTAGGAGTAGAAGGTGACGACTTCGCCAGGGGCGCTCAAAGGCGGCAGGGAGAGGCGTTGGCATTCCATGACAGGACCTTTTACGTGATTAACGTGGAAAGTGGGGAGGCGGAATGGCGCGCCATTCCGGCGGAATAGCGGGCAACACGAAACGGCTGCAATCGTGGCCGGGCGGTGTTGACCGCTTGAGCAAGTGGTAATGCGTGGCGATGCGCTGCACGATGCGTTCGATGTCGGGCAGGTATTGCGGATTCGATTTCAGGTCGCCGCTGGCCAGGGTATAGCCGGAAAAATCGACGTACAGGCCCGATTCCGTGATTTGCGGCGGCAAGCCGTCCGGATGGCGCGTCATGATGATGGGAATGATCAGGTGGCTGGGCAAGTCGTACCAGGCGCGCCGCTCCTGTTCGATCAGTTGCATGGCGGCAAATTCGCGCCGCGTGTAGCCGTGCGCTTCATATTTGGGCGTGTACAGCACGATCATGCACACGCTCTGGCACATGGCGCGCGCCACGCGCAGGTCGATATCGTCGCCGCCGCCCAGCTGTTCGCTGTCGATGAACAGGACTTCCTCGCGGTCCAGGTGCGGTTCCAGATAGCAGGCCAACGCCTCGATGAGGTCATTCTTGAACTTGTTCATGAACGCATATTGGCCGTGCGCATAGCTCAAGAAACAGCCGTAGCGGATCTCCATGGCATCCCCCTGTTCCCCGTGCGGCCCTGCCATCGCCGCGCCTTGACCCTGCAAGGCATGAGCTCACTGTAGACCGCTCGGCAACAAGCCTGTTTGCGCTGGCGCAAAGATGTGTCTGGCGTCCTGGACATGAGGAAAAATGCCAGAAACTGGCGCGATCGCGCCGATTCCTGGCATGCCAGGTGCGCAAGCGGGCGCCGCGCGAACAACGCCATGTGATTGATAACAAAGGGAAATACGCCGGCGCGCGGATGGCGCCGGCAGGCAGGACTTAGGCGAGGATTTAAGCGCCCCTGGCGGGCAGGTTGCGGAAGAACTCCACCACTTCGGCCGTGTCGCGCGTGCGCTTGAACGGCGGCAGGCTTTGCCAGATGCGCTTGCCGTACGGCTTGGAAATGAGGCGCGGATCGCAGATCATCAGCACGCCCCGGTCGCCCTCGTCACGGATCAGGCGGCCCGCGCCCTGCTTCAGGTTGATGATGGCTTCCGGCAGCGAATGGTGCATGAAGCCGTTCTTGCCCTGCTTTTCCATCACTTCGATGCGCGCCGCCAGCACGGGATCGTCGGGCGGCGCGAACGGCAGCTTGTCGATGATCACGAGCGACAGCGCATCGCCGCGCACGTCGACGCCTTCCCAGAAACTCTGGCTGCCGATCAGCACACCATTGCCGGCCGCGCGGAACTGATCCAGCAATTCCGTGCGGCCCTTTTCTCCCTGCACGAACAGGGGGAAGTTCAAACCGCGCTGCTTGAATTCGTCGGCCAGGCGTTCGGCCGCGCGCTTGACCGCGCGCAAGGTGGTGCACAGGAAGAAAGTGCGCCCGCCCGCCGCCTCGATGATGGGCAAGGCGCAGTCGATGACGGCATCCGTGTAGCCCAGCGAATTCGGTTGCGGCAGGTTTTGCGGCACGAACAGCAAGCCTTGCTCGCCATAGTCGAACGGCGACGGCCAGGTGTGCGACGGTTCGCCCGTCAAGCCCATCTGTTCAGAAAAATGCTTGAAGTCGTTTTTCACGGCCAGGGTGGCGGACGTGAAAATCCAGCTGCGCGGCGTGCCTTCGCGCTGGTTATTGAAGATGGGCGCGATCGATAATGGTGTTTTATGCAATTGCAGGGAGCTGGAAAACGCTTCCACCCAGAACACGGCTTCCTCGCCGGCCGCCACTTTCGCCTTCGGATCGAACTTCCAGCCGCTCAGCTGCTGCGCCAGTTCGACGCCGCGCACGCGGCACTGCTCCAGCGTTTCCGCCCGTTCCGCCTGGGTTTCCAGCACGGCGACCATGCCGTCAAGCTCGTCCTTGAGGCTGTCGAGCGCGGGGAAAAAGTCGCTCGAGGGGGCGATCTGCGGCAAGGACAGGCGCACGATATCCTGCGGGAAGGTCAGGCGCAGGTCGCGCGCCGCCTTTTCCACCACCGTGACGGTCTTGGCCCAGTCGATGCCGCGCGCATGCGCGAGGCCCTCGGCCAGCACGTCGCGGCACAGTTCCAGGATTTGCGACGTCGACACCGTATTGCCAAAAAACAAAGTGGCCGTATCGGGCAGCTGGTGCGCCTCATCGAAGATGATGGTGTTGGCCGAGGGCAGCAATTCCGCCACGCCCGTATCCTTCAGGGCCACGTCGGCAAAGAACAAGTGATGGTTGACCACCACCACGTCGGCCTGCTGGGCTTCCTTACGGGCCTTCATGACGAAGCAATCCTGGTAATACTGGCACTCGGCGCCCATGCAGGTGTCGCGCGTGGACGTCACCAGATTCCAGATCATGGCGTTTTCCGGCACCTTGGTCAGCTCGGCCTTGTCGCCCGAGCTGGTCATCTTGATGAAGCGCGAAATTTCGCGCAGGTGGCCCACGTCGTCGCGCGACGTCATACGCCCGTTCTGCAGGGTGCGTTCCAGGTGATAGTGGCAGACGTAGTTCGAGCGGCCCTTCAGCAAGGCGACGGACACGGGCGCCTGCAGCGCGGCGCGCACGGTGGGGATATCGCGCAGGAATAGCTGATCCTGCAAGTTTTTGGTACCGGTGGACACAATGGTCTTGCCGCCCCACATCAGGGCCGGCACCAGGTAGGCGAAGGTCTTGCCGGTGCCCGTGCCCGCCTCGGCGATCAGGGTCGTCTGGCTGTCGATGGCGCTGGCGATGGCTTTCGCCATTTCCGTTTGCGAACGGCGCGGCTTGTAGCTGCCCACGGCCGGACCGAGCGGGCCGCCGGCGCCAAACAGGCGCTCGATGTCAGCATCGTGCTTGCCAGGCGGCGCCTGGAGCTCGGCGGGCAGACTGGCTGGCAGATCGGCAGGCTGGCCATCTGGGCTTGCGGGCAATAAATTGTGATCGGTCAAAATATACTTAGGTGAAGGCTGGACTGGACGCTACTGGCGCCCCTCAGGCGGGAACGTCGGGCACCAACTGCATTTTCAGCAAGGTGATGTGATCCTTCAATTGCAATTTGCGTTTTTTCAGGCGGCGCAGTTGCAGCTCGTCATGGTGGCCATCGAGTATCAGCAACTCGATGACGGCATCGAGGTCGCGGTGTTCCACGTTGAGTTCAATCAGGCGCCGCTCTATTTGCTGTGCATCGCTCATGTGTTGCGTTCCAGGCAGTGTTGGTAACGGTGTTGGGAAACCGGCGCGCGCAGCGTACGCAGGCAGCCAGTGGGCGTAGTTTAACCTGCCGCGCGGCTTAGGGCACGCCCTTTCCGGCCTGCCCCCTGCGCAGCGGTGTTATTTGGCCGGCGGCACAGGTACAGCAACGGCCGGCGTGCTGGCAGCGGCCGCCGCCTTGGCAGCCTTGGCCTGCGCTTCGGCCTGGCGCTCGGCCAGACGTTGCGCCACCCGTTTCTGGCGCGCCACGGCGTCAGCCTGCTTGCGGGCATAGGCTGCTTCGCGGGCGGCGCGGCGCGGGGCATCGGCAGCGTCGGCGGCAGCCTGTTTCGCCACCTTCGCCGCGTGCTCAGCCTCACGCTCGGCCACGCTCTTGCCTTCCGGCTTGGGCGGCGCCGGCTCGGGCGCGACCACTTTCACGGGCTTGGGCAGGGCCGCGGCACGCTGTTCGGCGTCCAGGCGCGCACTTTCCTGCGTCCGGGCCAGGTCGATATCGCGCAGGCGCACGGACTCGGCGCGCTTGAAGTAATTCGCTTCCGCTTCGACGGCGCGCAGGCGCACGAGGATCAGGCGGCGCTTTTCCTTGGCCTTGTCCAGGCAATTATTCACGAAAAACTTGTCGTAGCACTCCAGTTCGCGCGCGGCAAACTCGTCTTCCGCCGCCGCGCGCTCGCTGGCGACCAGCTTCAGCTTGGCGTCCGCCTCGTCCACCGACAAGGTGGCGGGCACCTGCGGCGCGCCGACCTCATCCAACGCCGCGGCACCCTGATGCGCGCAGGCGGACAACGCCAGGACCAGGCCCAGCGCCGCACCCAGCTTGTATAGTGTATTTGCCATCATGTTCCTTATCCCTGCCTCAAACGATCGCGTCGGCCGCGCCGCGCTGTTCTTTTTCCATGTATTCGCGCGATTGCATCTCGATGATACGCGAAACGGTGCGGTGAAACTCGTTGGCCAGCATGCCGTTCGTGTACAGCTCATCAGGCGCCACTTCGGCCGACATGATCAGCTTGACCTTCTGGTCATAAAACACGTCGATGAGCCAGGTAAAGCGGCGCGCTTCGGACGACTGCGCCGCCGACATGGCCGGTATGCCGGACAATATTACCGTATGGAAGCGGCTGGCGATTTCCAGGTAATCATTCTGCGAGCGGGGACCGCCGCACAGGGTGGCGAAATCGAACCAGATGATGCCGCCGGCGCGGCGCAGGCAATGGATTTCGCGGCTCTCGATGCGGATGCGCGCGTCTTCGTCTGCCGTCTCGGCGATGCGCGTGTAAGCGTCGCGCAAAGCCTTGTCGGTCTCGGCGCCCAGCGGCGTGTAGTAACTTTCCACCTGTTCCAGCGCTCGGCCGCGGTAATCGACGCCCGCGTCGACGTTCATCACGTCGAGCTTGTCCTTGAGCAGCGCGATGGTCGGCAGCATGCGGTCGCGGTGCAGGCCGTCCGGATACAGCAGGTCCGGGTCGTAATTCGAGGTCATGATGAAGGACACGCCGTTGGCGAACAGGGCCGACAGCAGGTTGTACAGGATCATCGCATCGGCGATGTCGGAGACGTGGAATTCATCGAAACAGATCAAACGGTATTTCTTGGCGATGCGCTTGGCCACCTCGTCGAGCGGGTCGGCCACGCCTTTCAATTCATCGAGCTGCTGGTGCACGCCGCGCATGAATTCGTGGAAGTGCAGGCGCGTCTTGCGCACCAGGGGCACGACCGAGTAAAAACTGTCCATCAGGAACGATTTGCCGCGCCCCACCCCACCCCACATGTACACGCCTTTCGGCACGGCAGGACGGTTCAGCAGGCGCTTGAAGGTGCTCGAGCGCTGACCCTTGTAGGCCACCCACTCGTCATAGCACAGCTGCAGGCGGTCGACCGCGCGCCGCTGGGCGGCATCGGCCTTGAAATCACGCTTCTGCAGCGCATGCTGGTAAAACTCTTCTACGTTCATGGGATTCGCTTTAACGCACAGGGGCGCCGGCGGAAAAAATCCGCGAGCGCCCCCGTAGGACTAACTACAATTAAAAGTTCAACGTGCGCTTGTCAACCGCCAGTGCCGCTTCCTTGGTCGCTTCCGACAGGGATGGGTGAGCGTGGCAAATGCGCGCGATGTCTTCGGCCGAAGCCTTGAATTCCATCGCCACGACGGCTTCGGAAATCAGTTCAGAGGCCATCGGGCCGACGATGTGTACGCCGAGGATTTCATCGGTGGTCGCATCGGCCAGGAATTTCACCATGCCCGAGGTGTCGCCCAGCGCGCGCGCACGGCCGTTGGCCATGAACGGGAAGGTACCGGCCTTGTAGGCGATGCCTTCGGCCTTCAGGGTTTGCTCGGTCTTGCCGACCCACGCGATTTCCGGCGAGGTGTAGATTACCCAGGGAATCGTGTTGAAGTTGGTGTGACCGTGCTGGCCGGCGATACGCTCGGCCACGGCAACGCCTTCTTCTTCCGCCTTGTGCGCCAGCATCGGGCCGCGCACGACGTCGCCCACTGCCCACACGTTCGGCAGGTTGGTCTTGCAGTCGCCGTCGACGGCGATAAAGCCGCGTTCGTCCAGCTGCAGGCCGACCTTGTCGGCACCCAGGCCATTCGTATTCGGCGTACGGCCGATCGAGATGATCAGTTTGTCGAACACGGCTTTTTGCGCTTCGCCCTTGGCGTCCACGAATTCCACGGTGACGTCTTTCTTGCCTGGCGTGATCGCGCCGATCTTGCAACCGAGGTTGATCTTCAAGCCTTGCTTGGTGAACAGCTTCGACGCTTCCTTGGCGATCTGCTCGTCCACGGCGCCCAGGAAGACCGGCAGGCCTTCCAGCACGGTGACGTCGGAACCCAGGCGGCGCCAGACGCTGCCCATTTCCAGGCCGATCACGCCGGCGCCGATGACGCCCAGCTTGGCTGGTACGGCGTCGATGGCCAGTGCGCCCGTGTTCGACAAGATCAATTTCTCGTCGAAAGGTGCGCCCGGCAGTTCGCGCGCGTTCGAACCCGTGGCGATGACCACGTGCTTGGCCGTCAGGGTTTCGTTGGCTTCGCCCGTCACGCTGATGTCATACGTGCCAGCGGCGGCGGCAGCGAAAGCGGCACGGCCGTGGAAGAAGGCGATCTTGTTCTTCTTGAACAGGTACAGGATGCCGTCGTTGTTTTGCTTGACGACGGTGTCTTTGCGTTTGAGCATCTGGCCCAGGTTCAGCTTCAGGCCGGCGACGTCGATGCCGTGCTCGGCGAAGCTGTGGCCCGCGTGTTCGAAATGCTCGGACGATTGCAGCAGCGCTTTCGACGGGATGCAGCCGACGTTGGTGCAGGTACCGCCAGGCGCGGCGCCGCCCTTGGCGTTCGACCACTCGTCGACGCAAGCGACGGAAAAGCCCAGCTGCGCTGCGCGGATGGCGGCGATGTAGCCGCCAGGGCCCGCACCGATGACAACTACGTCAAATTGTTTAGTACTCATGTTTTGTTATTCCAATCTCTTCGTCTGGTACGAAAATCCACAATAGAAGGTAAATCACCACGCCGAAGCCGAAGGTCAATGTAAACAGGACGAAGACGAGGCGCCAGATCCACGCTTCCATGCCGGAAGCGCGGCCCAGGCCGCCGCAGACGCCGCCGAGCCAGCGGTCGTTGCGCGACCGACGCAGGCGGTTGAATTCCTGCACCAGGTCGTTCGCGGGGCCGGAAGCGGCGCCGGACGCATGGTCCGGCTTGTCCAGGTTGATATTGCTCAGGAGCTTGGCTTTCGCTTGCGCGAATTCCGCGTCGCTCAGGGCACCTGCCAGGTGCAACTCGTGCAGACGCTTGATTTCTTCAGAGACGTTCATGGGAATCCTCTTTCATTGAGATCAGCCAGCTGCGTCTTCTGGCAAGGGGTATCAGCTACATTGCCCCGGCGGCTACGCCGGGGGACTACAGTGCTTACAGGTCCAGCAGCAGGCGTGCAGGATCTTCCAGCGCTTCTTTCATCGCCACCAGGCCCAGGACGGCTTCGCGGCCGTCGATGATGCGGTGGTCGTAGGACATGGCCAGGTAGTTCATCGGACGTACCACGATCTGGCCGTTTTCGACAACCGCGCGGTCCTTGGTCGCATGCACGCCCAGGATGGCCGATTGCGGCGGGTTGATGATCGGGGTCGACAGCATGGAGCCGAAGGTGCCGCCGTTCGAGATCGAGAACGTGCCGCCCGTCAGGTCGTCCAGGGTCAGCTTGCCTTCCTTGGCTTTCGCGCCGAATTCACCGATTTTTTTCTCGATGTCGGCGATCGACAGCTGGTCCGCGTTGCGGATGATAGGCACGACCAGGCCGCGTGGCGAACCGACGGCGATACCGATGTCGAAGTAGCCGTGGTAGACGATGTCGTTGCCGTCAACGGAAGCATTGATGATCGGGTATTTTTTCAGCGCGGCGACGGCGGCCTTGACGAAGAAGGACATGAAGCCCAGCTTGACGCCGTGCTCTTTCTCGAACTTGTCCTTGTACTTGTTGCGCAGGTCGATGACCGGCTGCATGTTCACTTCATTGAACGTGGTCAGGATGGCGTTCGTCGATTGCGATTGCAGCAGGCGCTCGGCGATACGTGCACGCAGACGGCTCATCGGCACGCGCTCTTCAGGGCGATCGCCCAGGCTGGCGGCCGACGGCGTGGCAACTTGCTGCAGCGCTGGCTTGGCAGCGGCTGGCGCCAGCGGCGCAACAGCTGGCTTGGCGGAAGCGGCCAGGGCGTCGCCCTTGGTCACGCGGCCGTCTTTGCCCGAACCGGCGACGTCGCCAGCGGACAGGCCTTTTTCGGACAGGATCTTGGCGGCGGCAGGCATGGCGACATCACCTTTGGTCGCAGCGGCTGGCGCGGACGCGGTAGCGGCGTCTTGTGCGGCGGCAGCCAGGGCTGGTGCAGGCACGGCCGACACTTCCATCGGGCTGACCTTGGCCGAGCCGTCGGTGTCGATGATGGCGATGACTTCGCCGGCGACGACGGTAGCGCCGTCAGCCTTGATAATTTGAACGATCACGCCAGCGGCTGGCGCCGGCAGTTCCAGCACCACTTTATCGGTTTCGATATCGATCATGTTTTCGTCGCGCGCAACTGCTTCGCCGACTTTCTTGTGCCATGCCAGCAGGGTCGCTTCTGCAACCGATTCCGACAACTGGGGAACTTTGACTTCGATTTGTGCCATGTAAAACTCCGTTTATTTTGTTATTGCGGCGCCGCCCCTGCGTAGCAAGGGCGGCGCTCCGTCACGATGTATGCGAACAGGCGCCATGCATACGCACGGCCCCCGTCATCCTGCCACTTACTTGGTCAGGATAAAACCCTTCAGCTTCGAGAATGCCGTTTCCAGCAGATCTTTTTGCTGGGCGTAGTGCTTGTCATAGTAACCGACAGCAGGCGACGCCGAAGCAGGACGGCCGGCGTAAGCCAGACGCTGACCCGATTCCAGGCCTTCGAAGATGTTGTGCTGGATCTGGAACCAGGCGCCCTGGTTTTGCGGCTCGTCCTGCGCCCAGACGACTTCGACCAGGTTCGGGAACTTCTTCAGTTCAGCAGCGAACGACTTGTGCGGGAACGGATACAGCTGTTCCAGGCGCACGATGGCCGTGTCGGTCTGGCCGCGGGTCTTGCGTGCGTTGACCAGGTCGTAGTAGACCTTGCCCGAGCAGGCGACCACGCGCTTGACTTTCTTGGCGTCGATTTTGTCGTCGACTTCGCCGATGACGGTCTGGAAACCGCCTTTGGCCAGGTCGGTCAGCGGCGAACCGGCATCCTTGTTGCGCAACAGCGACTTCGGCGTCAGGATGACCAGCGGCTTGCGGAACTGGCGCACCATCTGGCGGCGCAGCAAATGGAAGATCTGCGAAGCCGTCGTCGGCTGCACCACTTGCATGTTGTTGTCTGCGCACAGCTGCAGGAAACGCTCTGGACGCGCGGACGAGTGCTCAGGACCCTGGCCTTCGTAACCGTGCGGCAGCATCATGACCAGGCCGGAAGCGCGGCCCCACTTCACTTCGCCGGAGCTGATGAATTGGTCGATGACCACTTGCGCGCCGTTGGCGAAGTCGCCGAACTGGGCTTCCCAGATCGTCAGCGTGTTCGGTTCAGCGGTCGAGTAGCCGTATTCGAAGGCCAGTACGGCTTCTTCGGACAGCACCGAGTCGATGACGGTGAACGGCGCCTGGTTGTCCGACACGTTTTGCAGCGGAATGTAGGTGCCTGCATCCCAACGCTCGCGGTTTTGGTCATGCAAGACGGCGTGGCGGTGCACGAAGGTGCCGCGGCCGGCGTCCTGGCCCGTCAGGCGGATGGCGTAGCCGGACGATACCAGCGAAGCGTAGGCCAGGTGTTCGCCCATGCCCCAGTCCAGGTTCATTTCGCCACGACCCATGGTGCCGCGGTCGCCCAGTACTTTTTCAACCAGCGAGTGGACCTTGAAGTCTTCCGGCACGGTGGTGATGCGGGTGGCCAGGCGTTTCAGTTCCGTCATCGGCACGGCGGTGTCGGCCGAATCGGTCCATTTCTTGTTCAGGAACGGCAGCCAGTCGACGGCGTACTTGTTCTTGAAGTTCGAGATGACCGGATCGACGGTATGCTTGCCGGCGTCCATGGCGTCGCGGAAAGCGGCCACCATCTTGTCGCCGCCATCGGCAGGGATCACGCCTTGCGCTACCAGCTTGTCCGCGTACAGCTTGCGGGTGCCTGGATGCTGGCCGATCTTCTTGTACATCAGCGGTTGCGTCAGTGCCGGCGTATCCTGCTCGTTGTGGCCCAGCTTGCGGTAGCAGATAATGTCGAGGACGATGTCCTTCTTGAATTCCATGCGGTAGTCGAGCGCGATCTGCGTCGCCAGCACCACGGCTTCCGGATCATCGGCGTTGATGTGCAGGACCGGTGCTTCGATCATCTTGACGACGTCCGAGCAGTACAGGGTCGAGCGGGCATCGCGCGGATCCGAGGTGGTGAAACCGATCTGGTTGTTGATCACGATATGCACCGTGCCGCCCGTATGGTAGCCACGGGTTTGCGCCAGATTCAGCGTTTCCATGACCACGCCCTGGCCGGCGAAAGCAGCATCGCCGTGCACCAGGATAGGCAGCACTTGCGCGCCCTGCGCGTCGCCGCGGCGATCCATGCGGGCCTTGACGGAACCTTCGACCACAGGGTTGACGATTTCCAGGTGCGACGGGTTGAACGCCAGCGACAGGTGAACCGGGCCGCCTGCGGTGGAGATGTCCGACGAGAAGCCTTGATGGTATTTCACGTCGCCAGCAGGCAGGTCGTCGCCATGCTTGCCTTCGAATTCTTCGAACAGTTCCTGCGGCGCCTTGCCCAGGGTGTTCACCAGCACGTTCAGGCGGCCGCGGTGGGCCATGCCGATCACGATTTCCTGCACGCCTTTTTCGCCGGCGCGCTGGATGGTTTCATCCATCGAGGCGATGAAGGTTTCGCCGCCTTCCAGGGAGAAGCGCTTCTGGCCCACGTAGCGGGTGTGCAGATAGCGTTCCAGGCCTTCAGCCGCGGTCAGGCGGTCGAGGATGTGGATTTTTTTCTCTGGGGTGAAATTCGGGGTGGAGCGGATCGCTTCCAGTTTCTCTTGCAGCCAGCGCTTTTCGGCCGGGTCGGAGATGTACATGAATTCGGCGCCGATCGAGCGCGTGTAGGTATCGCGCAGATAGTTCAGCAGATCGCGCAGGGTGGCGGTCTCGGGGCCAAAATAGGTATTGCTGATGTTGAACACGGTGTCCATGTCCGCGTCGGTGAAACCGTAGAAGCTCGGCTCGAGCTCAGGGATCATCGGACGTTCCTGGCGTTGCAGCGGATCCAGGTTGGCCCAGTGCGAACCGAGGTAGCGGTAAGCGGCGATCAGCTGCGTGGCGGCGACGCGCTTGCGGCCCATTTCAGCATCGAAGGAAGCGGTCACGGTGCGGATCGGACCAGCTTTTGCGCGCTCGGCGAACGAGGCGACGACGGAGGCATGCGCCACGTCAGGCTTGTTGGTGCCATCGACGGCAGGCACGTGCTGCATTGCGTCGAAGTAGGAACGCCAGTTATCGGGTACCGAGCCTGGGTTGTTCAGATACGCCTCGTACAGGTCTTCCACGTACGGAGCATTCCCACCGAACAGGTAGGAGTTGGTCGTTAATTGCTGCATATATTGCTCACCTTTCTTCGCGCTTCGCGAGGAATTAGCGGGTTAATCTAACCTTCCGCGACACGGCCTGACCGGTTAGCGGATTGCACATCAAGTTGTGGGGAAGGGCTTTTTTATTGCACCAGCATTCTGCATACCGTCATTTAGAATAGCACGCGGTATTGTAACGCAACAACCGCTAGTTGAATTTTATTTGGCAAGCAAATGTAAGCTGTGTTGTTGATTTTCCCGGGCTTGCAAGCCTGTCACTGTTGCGCTTACAGCACATCGGCAGCCCTGCCGGCGTGCCGCTTGCGTCCAACTGGTCTGCCCGGCAACGGCGCCGCCGCGATGGCCGCCAGCCAATCGGGATCGCCGGCAAACCACTCCACCAGGAAGTCGAGCATGGTGCGCAGCAAGGGCGACATGTGCTGTCGCGAGGTGTAGATGCCGTAGATGCCCATGTCCTGCGGCTGATACGCGGGCAGGAGCTCCACCAGCTGCCCGCTGGCGATCAGCGGCGCGGCCGAATAGCGCGGCTGCATGGCGATGCCCGCCCCCGCCACCGTGGCCACCAGCAGGACCAGCGACTCATTCGCCGACAGGCGGCCGCTGACGGGGACAGTGAGCGCTTCCCCGTCGTGCGTGAACTGCCACAGGCTCTTGCCGAAATACGTGTACGTCAGGCAGTTATGCAAGGCCAGGTCTTCCGCCCGGCGCGGCGTGCCGTGCGCCGCCAGGTACGATGGTGCGGCGCACACCACCGAAGCGCAGCTGGCCAGCTGGCGCGTAATCAGGTTCGGCTCGAGCGCGTTCGTGATGCGGATCGCCAGGTCGATGCGCTGCTCCACCAGATTGACGGCGCGGTTCTCCATCTGCAGGTCGACGGCGGCGCGCGGGTAGCGCCGCAGGTAAGCGGTCACTGCGCCGGCCAGCGCCGTCTGCGCCAGCGATTGCGAGCAGGTGATGCGCAGCAAGCCGTGCGGCGTGTCGAGGCCCTCGGGCGAGGTGACGGCCATGGCGCCGGCCACTTCCAGCATCTGCCGGCAGCGCGCCAGGGTGGCCTCGCCCGCATCCGTCAGGCTCAAACGGCGCGTGGTGCGATGCAGCAAGCGCGCCCCCGCCCACTGCTCCATCTCGGCCAAGTAGCGCGTCACCATGGCGCGCGACATGTCGAGCGCGTCGCTGGCGGCCACCATGCTGCCACGCTCGGCGATGGCGACAAATACTTGTGCGGCGGTGATGCGGTCCATGCGGGTACTCCCTTGATTCATCCGATTCATGCAACTAAGTATTGCAATCTACCCTATTTCCCGTGTCTGGTCGAAAGGATAATATGCAAGAGAGTATCTAATATTGAAAGAATAATATGCTTGCACGCGCCGCCCTCCCCTTTCACCCCTCCCGCACGCTGGAGACCTTCCAACTGGATGTGCTGAGCCGCGCACCGTCCACCTCGCTGCTGCTGAGCGGCGTGGCGGACGCCATCCTCGTCAATACCCAGTTCCTGCGCGACGATGCGGCGCAGTTAGCGCACACCATCGCCGCCAGCGGCAAGCGCCTGACCACCATCTATATCAGCGCGGCCGAACCGCAAGCCTATTTCGGCCTGGGCGTGCTGCAGCAAGCTTTTCCGCAAGCCCATATCCTCGCCAGCGGCGCCACGGTCGAGGCGATACGCCGCCAGGCCGGCGCCAGGGTCGCCCACTGGGGCGGCATCCTCAAGCACAATGCGCCACACCGCATCGTCCTGCCGCAACCCTATGACGGCGACAGCCTGCAGCTGGAGGGCCGGCAGGTCGCCCTGCGCCAGCTGGAAGCGGCCTTGAACTGAGGCTGGACCAGCGCGCTTACAAGGCGGCCAGGAAGCGTTCATACTCTTGCGCGCTGCGCGCCAGCCGCCCGGCATAACCCGCTTCCTTCGGCCCGTCTTCCGCACCATAGAAGGCAAAGAAGCGGCGGTTGTCGGCGCCGATATACGCCAGGGTGACATCGAACGGCGCCAGCAGCTGCGCCAGGGTGACGTTCCACTTGCCTTCCGGCGTGAAGTCTTCCTGGCGGATGCCTGCCGTGACGGCCAGCGCCACCTTGCGGCCCTTGAAGGCGTCGCCGCCCGTGCCGTAGGCCCAGCCATACGCCAGCACGTCATCGAGCCACCGCTTCAGCAAGGGCGGACAGTTAAACCAGTACACGGGGAACTGCAAGACCACATTGGCGTGCGCCTCCACCAGCGCCTGCTCCCGCGCCACATCGATATTTCCATCCGGATAAGCCCGGTGCACATCGTGGAGGGTGTAGCGCTCAGGATACTGCGCCAGCTCCTGCAGCCAGCGCTTGTTGGCGACCGATGTATCGATCGAGGGATGGAAGACGATAACGAGGGTTTTCTTCATGCTGCTTTCCTGAATATGGGATGAATGCACCGGACCCGCATGCACAGAAAAGCAGGCAAACCGGTACCCTGCCCCAAGGCGCGCAGCACATGGCCGCGCGCCTGCAGGGGCAAAAACAGCATAACCATAGCGAGTACTTTTCACAAGTACGCACATTGACTACCTATACAGCATAAAAGGTAAGTTACTTGACTCCAAAAATCCCCTTTACCAGGCGTACCCGGATCAGGCAGGCTGGTGCCGTTCACCCCACTCGCACAAAGTATGCAGCACGGGGATCAGCGAGGCGCCCTTGCTTGAGAGGGAATATTCCACCTTGGGCGGTACTTGCGGATATTCCTTGCGCACGATCAGCGCATCGGCTTCGAGTTCCTTCAGGACGACGCTGAGGGTCTTGAAGGCGATGCCGCCGAGATGCCGCTTGAGTTCGTTATGCCGCAGCACCGTGTTTTCCGCCAGCGCGTACAGGATCAGCATCTTGTACTTGCCGCCGATCAGCGACAAGGTATAGCCAAATGCCGTATCGGCCAGGGCCACGCCGCTGGGGGCGCATGTTTCGTCATTCATCGCGTTATGTTTTCTGTTGTAGCCAGGCCTGAGCATACCAGCCCGGCTTGCGGCCGGCGGTGCGGACAGGCATAAAAAAAGCGAGCCGCGAGGCTCGCTTTTGTGCGTCGGACCGCAAGGCCCGGCAAGAACAATACGCGGCAACTTAAGCGCGCTTGTCCAGTGGCAATACTTCGCGCGTGGTCGAACCGACGAACAGCTGGCGCGGACGGCCGATTTTCTGTTCCGGGTCGGCGATCATTTCGTTCCACTGGGCGATCCAGCCGATCGTACGGGCCATGGCGAAGATACCGGTGAACAGCGATACCGGGATGCCCAGTGCGGATTGCACGATGCCCGAGTAGAAGTCGACGTTCGGGTACAGTTTGCGCGAAACGAAGTATTCGTCGTTCAGTGCAATCTTTTCCAGTTCCATCGCCAGCTTGAACAGCGGGTCGTCTTGCAGACCCAGCTCTTGCAGCACTTCGTAGCAGGTTTCACGCATCAGCTTGGCGCGTGGATCGAAGTTCTTGTACACGCGGTGACCAAAGCCCATCAGCTTGACGCCGGAGTTCTTGTCCTTGACTTGCGCGATGAAGGCAGGGATGTTCTCGACGGTGCCGATTTCTTTCAGCATGTTCAGTGCCGCTTCGTTGGCGCCGCCGTGGGCAGGGCCCCACAGGCAGGCGATACCGGCAGCGATACAGGCGAACGGGTTGGCGCCCGACGAACCGGCCAGACGGACGGTCGAAGTCGATGCGTTTTGCTCGTGGTCCGCGTGCAGGATCAGGATGCGGTCCAGAGCGCGCACCAGCACGTCGTTGACCTTATACTCTTCGCACGGGTTGGCGAACATCATGTGCATGAAGTTGGCGCTGTACGACAGGTCGTTGCGTGGGTACACGAACGGCTGGCCGACCGAGTACTTGTAGGTCATGGCGACCAGGGTAGGCATCTTGGCGATCAGGCGGATGGCCGACACTTCGCGGTGACGCGGGTCGTTGATGTCCAGCGAGTCATGGTAGAACGATGCCAGCGCGCCGACGGTGCCCACCAGGACCGACATCGGATGCGCGTCGCGGCGGAAGCCACGGAAGAAGAATTGCATCTGTTCGTGCACCATCGTGTGCTTGGTGACGGTGTCGACGAACTTGGCTTTCTGCGCTGCGTTCGGCAGTTCGCCGTTCAGCAGCAGGTAGCACGATTCCATGAAGTCGGCGTTGACGGCCAACTGTTCGATCGGGTAACCACGGTACAGCAGCTCGCCTTTGTCGCCGTCGATGTAGGTGATCGACGAGTTGCAGGCGGCCGTCGACATAAAGCCTGGGTCGTAGGTGAACTTGCCGCTACCGGCGTACAGTTTGCGGATGTCGATGACGTCCGGGCCAACCGTGCCTTTGTAAATTGGAAATTCAAGCGATGGGCTGCCATCGGAGAACGACAGGGTAGCTTTTGTGTCAGAGATATTCATGGGCTCTTCCTTCTCGGGAGTGAGTCGAAATTAAAATCAAAAATTCTGGCTGCAATTCGCACCGCAATTCGGCAGTGCTACAGCGCGCCACTCGCACCGTTTGCAATATATCGCCCAGGCGTCTAGGCAATGCGCAGTCGTTGCAGCAGTGCGCGCACATGCGGCAGATCGACTTCGCCTTCCGGCTCTTTACGGGCCAGTACCAGATCCATTAACGCATTGTCCGATAAATCCAGCAAACGCGTCAGCGCGTCAACTTCTTCATCGGTCAATTCGGTTTCATACGCATCGAGAAAACGGGTCAGGATAATGTCGTTTTCCAGCAGGCCACGGCGTGAACGCCAGCGCAGGCGGGCGCGGTTGGCCGGGTCGGCCTGATGCGAGGACAAAATTGATTCTGTCATTTGGTTTACCACTTTACGTGTGCCTTGCGGCACGGTGCTGCTTTGCAGGCGCCGCCTGCAGGCAAGAGAGGATACCCTCTTCCCGCAAACGGCGCCCGGCGGACGCGATCAGGGTGATCAGATCGCGCGGCGGACCATCAATTCCTTGATCTTGCCGATCGCCTTGTTCGGGTTCAACCCTTTCGGGCAGACGTCGACGCAGTTCATGATCGAATGGCAGCGGAACAGGCGGTACGGGTCTTCCAAGTTGTCCAGACGCGCACCGGTGGCTTCGTCGCGCGAGTCGGCGATGAAGCGGTAGGCTTGCAGCAGGCCGGCCGGGCCGACGAATTTGTCCGGATTCCACCAGAACGACGGGCACGACGTGGAGCAGCATGCGCACAGGATGCACTCGTACAGGCCATCGAGTTCTTCGCGCTGTTCCGGCGACTGCAGGCGCTCTTTTTCAGGCGGGATCGAATCGTTGATCAGGAAAGGCTTGATCGAATCGTACTGCTTGAAGAATTGCGTCATGTCGACGATCAGGTCGCGGATGACTGGCAGACCTGGCAACGGACGCAGCACGATAGGCTCCGACAGTTCGTTCAGGTTGGTCGTGCATGCCAGGCCGTTCTTGCCGTTGATGTTCATCGCGTCCGAACCGCACACGCCTTCGCGGCACGAGCGGCGCAGGGCCAGCGAGTCATCGACGTCCGCCTTGATGCGCTGCAGTGCGTCGAGCAGCATCTTGTCGGTGTCTTTCAGTTCGACCGTCAGGTCTTGCATGTACGGCTTGGCATCCTGGTCAGGATCGTAGCGGTAGATTTTGAATTTGAGAGTGCGTGCCATGGTATAGCCTTAGAAAGTACGTGGTTTCGGTTTGAAGGTATCAACCGTCAGCGGCTTGGTCACGACTGGCTTGTATTCCAGTCGGTTGCCTTCCGAATACCACAGAGTGTGCTTCATCCAGTTGTCGTCGTCACGTTGCGGATGGTCGTCCTGGGCGTGGGCGCCGCGCGATTCCTTGCGGGCAGCTGCCGAAACGATGGTCGCTTTCGCCGTTTCGATCAGGTTGTCCAGCTCCAGCGCTTCCACGCGGGCCGTGTTGAAGACCATCGACTTATCCTTGAAGGAGACGTGCTTGCGGCGCTCGTCAAGCTTCATGATTTCTTCGACGCCCTTGTTCAGCATCTCGTCGGTACGGAACACGCCACAGTACTTCTGCATCGTTGCGCGGATGTCGTTCGCCACGCCCTGCACGGTTTCCGTGCCGGTCGAGTTTTCCAGGCGCGCCAGGCGGCCCATGGCAAAATCGGCTGCATCGGCTGGCAAAGGCTTGTTTTCCTTGGCTTTCAGGCCGCTGTTGACGATGTGGTTGCCGGCCGCGCGGCCGAAGACCACCAGGTCGAGCAGCGAGTTCGTGCCCAGGCGGTTGGCGCCGTGCACCGAGACGCAGGCGCATTCGCCGATCGCGTACAGGCCGTTGACAACCTTGGCCGAATTATCCGGACCGGTCGGGGTGACGACCTGGCCGTGGATGTTCGTCGGGATGCCGCCCATCTGGTAGTGAATCGTCGGCACGACAGGAATCGGCTCCTTGGTGGCGTCGACGTTGGCGAACTTGTGGCCGATTTCCAGGATCGACGGCAGGCGCTTGGCGATGGTGTCGGCGCCGATATGGCGCAGGTCCAGCATCACGTGGTCCTTGTTCGGACCGCAGCCGCGGCCTTCCTTGATTTCCTGGTCCATCGAACGCGAGACGAAGTCGCGCGGCGCCAGATCCTTCAGGGTCGGCGCATAGCGCTCCATGAAGCGTTCGCCTTCGCTATTGATCAGGATGCCGCCTTCGCCGCGCACGCCTTCGGTGATCAATACGCCCGCGCCGGCCACGCCGGTCGGGTGGAACTGCCAGAATTCCATGTCTTGCAGCGGCAGGCCGGCGCGTGCCGCCATGCCCATGCCATCGCCCGTGTTAATGAAGGCGTTGGTCGACGCGGCGAAGATGCGGCCTGCGCCGCCCGTTGCCATGACCGTCGTTTTTGCTTCCAGGATCATGCATTCGCCGGTTTCCATTTCCAGCGCGACAACACCGATCACGTCGCCTTCGGCGTCACGGATCAGGTCGAGCGCCATCCATTCGACGAAGAAGTGCGTACGGGCGCGCACGTTGCGCTGGTACAGGGTGTGCAACAGGGCGTGACCGGTACGGTCGGCTGCCGCGCAAGCGCGCTGCACCGGCTTTTCACCGAAGTGGGCCGTGTGGCCGCCGAATGGACGCTGGTAGATGGTGCCGTCAGGGTTGCGGTCGAATGGCATGCCGAAGTGTTCCAGCTCGTACACGACTTTCGGTGCTTCGCGGCACATGAATTCGATGGCATCCTGGTCGCCCAGATAGTCGCCACCCTTGACGGTGTCGAACATGTGCCAGAACCAGTTGTCTTCGGCCATGTTGCCGAGCGACGCGCCGATACCGCCCTGCGCCGCAACGGTGTGCGAGCGGGTCGGGAAAACTTTCGACAGAACTGCGACGTTCAGACCGGCTTCAGCCAGTTGCAACGACGCGCGCATGCCGGAACCGCCGGCGCCAACGATTACCGCATCAAAGCGGCGGGTAGGGATTGCAGATTTATATGCTGCCACGATTACACACTCCAGAGTATCTGTACCGTCCAGCCGGCACAAGCGATCAACCACAGCATGGTGGCAATTTGCAGGGTCAGACGGAGGCCAGCGCTTTTCACGTAGTCCATCCAGATGTCGCGTACGCCGACCCATGCGTGGTAGAACAGGGCGACGAAGGTCACCAGGCTGAACAATTTAAACCACTGCTGTGCGAACAGACCAGCCCAGCCTTCATAGCTGAAGTTGCTGCCGGTCAGGAAAGAAATAAGCAGGATGGCAACATAGGCCACCATGACGATGGCGGTAACGCGTTGCGCCAGCCAGTCGCGCAAGCCGTAATGGGCACCGACGACGAGGCGTTTCGGTCCGATATTATTGTCTGCCATGTTTAAAATACTCCAAACAGTTTCAAAGCGACCAAAGCCGTCAGCACCAGGCTCACGACCAGTACGGAGGACGCGGTCTTGCGTGCCGAATCTTTTTCGATGGCAACGTGCACGTCCATGAACAGGTGGCGGATGCCGGCGCAGAAGTGGTGCAGGAAGGCCCAGACCAGACCCAGGGTGATCAGCTTGACGAACCAGTGCGAGGCGATGCCCTGGAAGTAGGCATACGACATTTCGGAACGCAGGCTCAGTTCCAGCATGTACAGGATGCACGGCAGCAAGGCGAAAATGATGAAACCGCTGATGCGATGCAGGATCGAGACGATGGCGCCGACAGCCATGCGGTAGTTCGACAATTCGGTAACATGAATGTTACGGAATTGCGGCCGTTCTTTTTTTGGTACTTCTCTTACGGCTTCAGACATAACAAAAACCTCCCCTTTGAATTTCAACTAAATATTGAAGCCGCGATTTTCGCCGATTTTCGCAACCCATACCAATATCTATTGTTACATATAACCAAAATGGTTTTTTACTACAAAATACCGCGCTACTTTCCGTAGTTCACGTAATTTAATTACAGAATCGCTGGCAAAACACGGCCCGCCGGGGCGGGCCATGCTGTCGCTGCGCTTTCCGTTGTCTCCGTTGCCCGCCTTGCGGCAGGCATCTTGCAAGCGATGCACTTCAGCCTTGCTGCTTGTTCGGACGCCCGCGGGCGCCCCGCCGCTTCAGCTGAGTTCATTCTGATAATGATGACGACTGGTCAGGTACAAGCCCCGGCGCAGTTCGACCGGCTTGTCGCCGTAGGTAAACGACACGCGCTCGGAACTGAGCAAGGGCGTGCCGAGGTCGATATTTAACAATTGCGCGGCGCCCGCGTCGGCGCACACGGCGCGGATCTGTTCGGACGCGCGGATCATGCGCGTGCCGAATTCCGTCTCGAACAGGCCGTACATGGGACCCTTGTATTCCACCAGGCGCTCGGC
The DNA here is from genome assembly GCF_030587265.1 of Janthinobacterium sp. SUN137. NCBI lineage: Bacteria > Pseudomonadati > Pseudomonadota > Betaproteobacteria > Burkholderiales > Oxalobacteraceae > Janthinobacterium > Janthinobacterium sp. SUN137. Next base: position 403,944 of record NZ_JAPWHZ010000001.1, read on the forward strand.
CGTCAGGCCCTTGAAGATCAGGCCGGGCAGCCACAATTCCTCGACGATGGTCGGCACGCCGTCGAAATACTGCACGCGCTTGATGAAGATGACGGCGTCGCCGGACTTCAGGTCCATCAGGCGCGCCACGTCGGCCGGCGCGCGCACGCGCTTGACCTCAATAAACTTGCTTTCGGGATAGTGCGGCACGCCTTCGTCCGGCACCAGGCGCAGGAAGCGGAAATGCGCGCGCGCCTCATGGTGGGTGGAAACAAAAGTGCCCTTGCCCTGGCGGCGCATGACGAGATTCTCGGCGGCCAGCTCATCGATGGCCTTGCGCACCGTGCCCTGGCTGACCTTGAAACGGCCCGCCAGCTCGACTTCGCTGGGAATCAGTTCGCCCGGCTTCCATTCGCCCGATTGCAGGCTTTGCGTGATGAGCGCCTTGATCTGCTGGTACAGGGGACTGAAGGTGGGCGAGGCATTCGCGGCAGGCGCTGGCACGGCCGTGGCGGCAGTGGTATTGACGCTGGCAACAGGGGCGGCGGCGATGCTGGCCGCTGCGGCAACAGGCGTGGCCGGGGTGCCCGCGGTCGGACTGACCGCCCCGCTTGCAGCAGTGGCATTGTTGGTCAGATTGGACGAGGCGGAATTCATAGTCCGACATTTCAACACAAATCACTGCCCGCGTCCAGTAAAACACACGCAGTTATCTGTCTTATATAAGACATAAGATATGATTGACAGATAGAGATCGGAGGCCTAAACTGCCCTCGATAAAACTTGTGAGCCAGCGTTTTATGTTGTCGGCCAGCCACTCTGGCCTCGTGCAGCACAAGCGTGACGGCAGCGTACACCAGCAATTCGGTGGCGCGGGCCGGTTTTGGTATCATTATAGTTTTTCCGGATAAGCGTAAGCCCAGCTTCAAGCCCGTTTTCTTTCCCATTTTTGGAGATTCATCATGGCTAAAACCCCAATGCGTGTTGCAGTGACCGGCGCCGCCGGCCAGATCGGCTACGCCCTGTTGTTCCGCATCGCCAATGGCGACATGCTCGGCAAAGACCAGCCTGTCATCTTGCAACTGCTTGAAATCCCGGACGAAAAAGCCCAGAAGGCGCTCAAGGGCGTGATGATGGAAATCGACGACTGCGCGTTCCCGCTGCTGACGGAAATGACCGCCCACTCCGATCCGCTGACCGCCTTCAAGGATGTCGACGTGGCCGTACTGGTTGGCGCGCGTCCACGCGGCCCGGGCATGGAACGCAAGGACCTGCTGGAAGCGAACGCCCAGATCTTCACCGTGCAAGGCAAGGCGCTCGACGCCGTCGCTTCGCGCAACGTCAAAGTGCTGGTGGTCGGCAACCCTGCCAACACCAACGCCTACATCGCCATGAAATCGGCGCCGTCGCTGCCGGCGAAAAACTTCACCGCCATGCTGCGCCTGGACCACAACCGCGCGCTGTCGCAAGTCGCTGCCAAGACCGGCACCGCCGTGAAAGACATCGAGAAGCTGACCGTGTGGGGCAACCACTCGCCAACGATGTACGCCGACTACCGTTTCGCCACCGTGAACGGCAAGGCTGTGAAAGACCTGATCAACGACCAGGAATGGAACGCCAACACCTTCCTGCCAACCGTCGGCAAGCGCGGCGCGGCCATCATCGAAGCGCGCGGCCTGTCGTCGGCAGCGTCGGCAGCGAACGCCGCCATCGACCACATCCATGACTGGATGCTGGGCACCGCAGGCAAGTGGACCACCATGGGCGTTCCTTCGGATGGCTCGTATGGCATTCCTGAAGGCACCGTGTTCGGCTTCCCGGTCACCACCGACAACGGTGAGTACACCATCGTTCAAGGTCTTGAAATCGATGCATTCTCGCAAGAGCGCATCAACCTGACCCTGAAAGAGCTGACCGAAGAGCGCGAAGGCGTGAAACACCTGCTGGCCTAAGTCCAGTATTGGCGGCGCGGCCTGAGCGCCGCCCGCCAAGAAGGCCGCCCGCGAGATTCGCGGCGCGGCTGTTTTCTCAAGTAGTTTTTACCTGCAGAAATGCCTTAAGCATGCACCCTTCCGAGGTTTTATTCCAAGGCAAACGCCAGCCGCTGTTGCTCGCCGCTTGCGACCACTACGCCGGCTCTGAAAAGCTGATGCGTAAATCGATTGCTTTGCAACAAGAGCTTGGCCCCCTGTTCGACATCACGTTCGACTGCGAAGACGGCGCCAGCGCCGGCAATGAAGAATCCCACGCCCACATGATCGCCGGCCTGCTGGCCAGCGACGAGAACCAGTTCAACCGCATCGGCGTGCGCGTGCACGACGTCGACAGCCCGTTTTTCGCGCGCGACGTGGAAATCATCTGCGGCGCCGCCAGCCGCCTGGCCTATATCGCCGTACCCAAGGTGGGCGGCGTGCAGGATGCCATGCTGGCCATCGACCTGATCAACCTGCACGCGCGCCGCGCCGGCCGCGACAACCTGCCCGTGCATATCCTGATCGAGACGCATGGCGCGCTGCGCGACGCCTATGCCATCGCCGCCCTGCCCCAGGTCGAATGCCTGTCCTTCGGCATCATGGATTTCGTTTCGGCCCACTACGGCGCCATTCCCGCCGCCGCCATGCGCACGCCGGGCCAGTTCACGCATCCGCTGGTGGTGCGCGCCAAGCTCGAAGTGGCCGCCGCCTGCCACGCGCACGGCAAGGTGCCGTCGCATAACGTGACGACGGACGTGCGCGATTCGGCCGTGGTGGCCAACGATGCCCAGCGCGCGACAGCCGAGTTCGGCTACACGCGCATGTGGAGCATCCACCCGGACCAGATCAAGCCCATCATCAAGGCCTTCACGCCGCGCCTGTCCGAAGTCAACGAAGCCAGCAATATCCTCAATGAAGCGCTGCGCGCCAACTGGGGACCGATTGCGCAAAATGGCCGCTTGCACGACCGCGCCAGCTACCGATATTATTGGACCGTTTTGCAACGCGCCAAACTGGCAGGCCTCGGCCTGCCCGAGGCGGCCGCTGCATTACTCACCCCCCCCTCTTCCAGCACCACTGAAAACTGACAGGAATTACACGATGTCCCTCTCCAAATTAGCCATTGCCTGCAGCGTCGCGCTGGGCGCCATGACCCTCACGCTGGCGCCGGCCAGCTTCGCCGCCACGGATACCAAGGAGCCGGCAAAAGCCAAGGCCGTCAAGGCCAAGCCGAAAGCCAAGGCCACCAAGGCCAAAGCTGCCGCCAAGGAAGCGCATCCGCTCGCCATGTCGGTGGTCGACAAGGAAGAGTCCGATGAGCCGGACACCGCCGGTTCCGCTTCCACCGATTTCAATTGTGAACTTGGTAATAAAATTACCATCTACACCAATGCGACTGACGACAAACACATCGCCCTGCGCTGGAAGAAGCGCCTGCACCGCCTGAGCCGCGTGGGCACCACCACCGGCGCCAACCGCTTCGAGAACCGTTTATATGGTCTCGTCTGGATCGGCATCCCGGCCAAAGGCATGCTGCTCGATTCCAAGCAGGGCCGCCAGCTGGCCAATGAATGCAAGGATGCGGAGCAAGCCAAGCCAGCGGCAGTGGTGGAAGCCGCGCCATCGCTGGGCGTGCTGCCGGCAACCGGCGGCTGATGTGAGCAGCAAGGGCCTCTTCGGGGGCTCAGTCATGTTTTGTAATTTGAATAATCAATAAATAGACGATACCCAACAAGGAGAGGTCATGTCCCGCAACACTCTGAACACGCTCAAGGACTTTAATATTTCGGATAGCAAGAAGGGCAAGCTGTACTCCCTGCCTGCGCTGGAAAAAAGCCTGGGCATCAATGTCTCCCGCCTGCCAGTGTCGATTCGTATCGTGCTCGAATCGGTATTGCGCAACTGCGACGGCAAAAAAGTCACCGAAGAACACGTCAAGCAATTGGCGAGCTGGGGCCCGACCGCCGAGCGCACCGACGAGATCCCGTTCGTAGTGGCGCGCGTCGTGCTGCAAGACTTCACCGGCGTGCCGCTGCTGGCCGACCTGGCAGCGATGCGCAACGTGGCCGCCAAGATGGGCATCAACGCGAAGAAAATCGAACCGCTGGTGCCGGTTGACCTGGTAGTCGACCACTCGGTGACCATCGATCACTACCGCGAAAAGAAAGCGCTGGACCTGAACATGAAACTGGAATTCTCGCGCAACAACGAGCGCTACCAGTTCATGAAATGGGGCATGCAAGCCTTCGACACCTTCGGCGTCGTGCCACCAGGCTTCGGCATCGTCCACCAGGTCAATCTGGAATACCTGGCACGCGGCGTGCACCACGCAGGCAAGAAAGCCGGCGACGTGTACTACCCTGACACCCTGGTCGGCACCGACTCGCACACCACCATGATCAACGGCATCGGCGTGGTCGGCTGGGGCGTGGGCGGCATCGAGGCGGAAGCCGGCATGCTGGGCCAACCGGTCTACTTCCTGACGCCAGACGTCATCGGCGTCAACCTGTCGGGCGCGCTGCGCGAAGGCTGCACCGCCACCGACCTGGTACTGACCATCACCGAACTGCTGCGCAAAGAGAAAGTCGTCGGCAAGTTCGTCGAATTCTTCGGCGAAGGCACGGAATCGCTGACCCTGACCGACCGCGCGACGATCGCCAACATGGCCCCGGAATACGGCGCGACCATGGGCTTCTTCCCTGTCGACGAAGCCACCATCGATTACTTCAAGGGCACCGGCCGCAGCAAGGCTGAAATCGCCGCGTTCGAAGGCTACTTCAAGGCGCAAAACCTGTTCGGCGTGCCAAAAGCCGGCGACATCGACTACACCCGCGTGGTGGAACTGAACCTGGCGTCGGTCGCTCCGTCGCTGGCCGGCCCGAAACGCCCGCAAGACCGTATCGAAATCGGCAACGTCAAGGCGAACTTCGCCGAGCTGTTCGCCAAGCCAACGACGGAAAACGGCTTCAACAAGAACCCGGCCGACCTGGCTGCCGTGTACGAAACGACGAACGGCGTGAAAGTGTCGAACGGCGACGTGCTGATCGCCGCGATCACCTCGTGCACCAACACCTCGAACCCGAGCGTGATGCTGGCTGCCGGCCTGCTGGCCAAGAAAGCCGTGGAAGCCGGCCTGAAAGTCGCTCCGCACATCAAGACCTCGCTGGCCCCTGGCTCGCGCGTCGTGACCGAGTACCTGACGGCCGCCGGCCTGCTGCCATACCTGGAAAAACTGGGCTTCGGCGTGACCGCCTACGGCTGCACCACCTGTATCGGCAATGCGGGCGACCTGACGCCTGAGCTGAACGCCGCCATCGCCACGCACGACATCGTCGCGTCGGCCGTGCTGTCGGGCAACCGTAACTTCGAAGCGCGTATTCACCCGAACATCCGCTCGAACTTCCTCGCTTCGCCACCGCTGGTCGTCGCTTACGCCATCGCCGGCAACATGACGCGCGACCTGATGACGGAACCGGTCGGCAAGGGCAAGGGCGGCAAGGACATCTACCTGGGCGACATCTGGCCGACCTCGGCTGAAGTCTCGGCCATGATGAAGTTCGCCATGAACGCCAAAGTGTTCAAGGACAACTACGCGGACGTCAAGGGCGCGCCAGGCAAGCTGTGGGAGAAAGTCACCACCGTGTCCGGTCAAGTCTACAACTGGCCGAAATCGACCTACATCGCGGAACCACCGTTCTTCGACAACTTCTCGATGACGCCAGCGGCAGTGGCCACCGGCATCGAAGGCGCGCGCGCACTGGGCGTGTTCGGCGATTCCATCACCACCGACCACATCTCGCCAGCCGGCTCGATCCAGGAAAACGGTCCTGCAGGCAAGTGGCTGAAGGAAAACGGCGTCCTGAAAGCGGACTTCAACTCCTACGGCTCGCGTCGCGGCAACCATGAAATCATGATGCGCGGTACGTTCGCCAACGTGCGCATCAAGAACCGCATGATCCCTGCGAAAGCGGACGGTTCGGCAGTCGAAGGCGGCATCACGATCCACCAGCCTTCCGGCGAAGAAATGTCGATCTACGACGCAGCGATGAAATATGTTGCTGAAGGCACGCCAACCATGGTCTTCGGCGGCGAAGAGTACGGCACGGGCTCGTCGCGCGACTGGGCAGCCAAGGGCACCCAACTGCTGGGCGTGAAAGCCGTGATCACCCGTTCGTTCGAGCGTATTCACCGCTCGAACCTGGTGGGCATGGGCGTGCTGCCGCTGCAATTCATCGGCGACGACAGCGTGCAAACGCTGGGCATCACCGGCAAGGAAACCTTCGACCTGAAAGGCCTCGAAGGCGAAATCAAGCCACAGCAACTGGCTACCCTGGTGATCCACCGCGCCGACGGCTCCAACCAGGAAGTCAAAGTCCTGCTGCGCATCGATACGCCGATCGAAGTCGACTACTACAAGCATGGCGGTATCCTGCCATTCGTGTTGCGTCAACTGCTGGCCGAGTAATCAGCCCAGCTGTGAGGTAAGATAAAAGCGCCGGTTCCGACCGGCGCTTTTTTTCGTCCCGGCACCCCGTTTTTCCTTGAAATTCAGACTATTGGCATGATCTAAGGACAGCTTACGTATTGCGTGCGGCTGAATCCTCTACAATACGGTTATAAGGGTTTATCATTGTTTGACTGATCCATTTTTTTCACTTTCCGAGACTCTTATCCCGCTATGCGTCGTCCTTCCAAAGATTCATCCCATAAACTGACTGCCGACAGCCAGCGCCTGGTCACCTTTGCCCAGGCGATCGTACAGGCAGCCAGCCGTCTCGAAGAGCGGTCCTGGGAACACAGCCTGGATACGCAGCTCCAGAAATTACTCAAAACCGGCCACCAGGACACCATCGACAACACCCTGGGCAGCCTGTTCAAGGAAGACTTGAACGCCTACGACGTGCTGATGGACTGCGTTGAAGCCGTCAGCGAATCGACCGTCGTCACGCATGAAGACGTGCGCTACGACGCCCTGCTGGTGGCCGTGCCCATCCTCGCGTGGACGCGCTTTTCCATCGCCTCCGGCCCCATGGCCGGCGACGCGCACGGTGTATTGTCCGCACATTTCGCCGCCCACCTGCTGGCCGATGTCACGAAGATGGCCATGGCGCCGACCCTGTATTCGATCGATCAGTTGCCGCGCAGCCACGTCGAAACCTATGCCAAGACGCAGAAGCTGGCACTGGCCGCCCTGAAAGGCACGGCCGTCAAGCCATCAGGCAAAGAGGCGGAAACGGCGCCCTTCCTGGCCGATACGCGCTACCTGCTGGTGGCCGTGGTGGCCCCAAGCGGCGCCCCCCTGTTCCGCTGGCAGACGCCGGCCAGCCAGCCCGACTTCATCAAGGAACGCAGCGCCGCCCTGGAACAATGGCGCGCGCAGGCGACGCCGACGATTGCCCGCCTGCTGCCGGGCTGCGGCCTGGAACTGCTGCTGCCGGAAGCGTACTACGTGGCCTGCCGCGAAGCGGACAAGCTGATACGTCCCGTCTCCGTGCGCGCCGCCGTGCACTACCTGACGCACACGCTGGCCATCGAGCCATCGGAACTGCGCGCCGTCATCGCCGGTTTCGGCGAGGAAGCGGCCGATGGCCAGGTGGACGAGTACCGCATCGCCTTCACCCTGCGCCAGACGCCGGACGTCATCTACGGCATCGTCTGGCCTTTGTACGGCCAGGAAGACGAAGATGGCACGCCGATCGAAGGCCTGATCCAAGTCGGCATCGCCGCGCTGGACAAGCAAAAGACGCCCGTCGATGAAATTATCGAACATCTGAACGCCGCCGGCGTGACGCAGATCAAACGCCACGCGGAACGTTTTGTTGGCGAATACTGCGACGATTGCGGCGCGCCCCTGTTTGCCGACCCTGTGGGCGAGCTGGCGCATGCGGAAATGCCGGAAGATACGCCGCAAGGTACCGAGCATTTCCATTGATTTGATGACACGCTCTTCAAACCTACTGCGCAGCCCGCTCTCGGGTCGGCGTTACTCGCGGTACTCTAGTACCGCTGCGTTACTCAACCCGATATCGGGCTTGCTCGCTACGGTTTGAAGAGGTGTAGATACGTTGATGACAAGTCGTTCAAAGACAAAAAAAGGCGGAACCCCAGTTTCGCCTTTTTCATTTCAACAAGCTTTTTGACGCCTCGTCACCACTGTGAAAACGGGTGACGGATCAGGTTGGCGTTGTAGTAGCGCGCATCGCCCGACACTTCCGCGCCGACCCAGTCGGGTTTCTCGAACGGCTGGTCTTCCGAAGCCAGTTCGATCTCCGCCACCACCAGGCCCGCATTGGCGCCCAGGAACTCGTCGACTTCCCACACCATGCCCGCGTGTTCGATGCGGTGACGGACCTTTTCGATCAGCGGCTGTTCGCACAGGCCGTCGAGCAGTTCGGCCGCGTCGGCCAGCGGGATCGGATACTCCCACTCGCCGCGCGTCGCGCCCACGTTCGCCCCCTTGATGGTCAGCATCGCCTGCTCGCCTTCGATGCGCACGCGTACCACGCGCTCGCGCGCGGACGACAAATACCCCTGGCGCAGCAGGACCGACTGGCCCAGGCCGCGCCAGGCGTCGCCGGCAAGCAGAAATTTACGCTCGATTTCGATACCCATGAACAACGCCGTTCAATCCAGCGACAGCAGGATAGGCTGCAGCATGGCCGCGCCCAGGGCCGCGCTGCGCGCGCCGTTCCAGCCGACGGCCGGATCCGGCAAGTCGGCGTTTTCCTTGAACGGCATTTCCAGGGTCAGCGCCAGGCAGCCGAAGTGGTGACCGACGTATTTCGATGCCAGGGTCAGCATGTCCGACTTGTACTTGCTGGCCGCATAGCCGAACTTGTCCTGGAAGTCGGGGCTGGCCTGCTTGTAGCGCTCGATGAAGGCTTTCTGGTGCGCCGCCTGCGCCGGCGTGAAGTTTTCCAGCATTTCATTGCCAGCCACAAAGTTGTACGGCAGCGCTTCATCGCCGTGGATGTCGAAGAACATGTCGACGCCCGTTTCGTGGATCTTGTTTTTCACGCACAGCACTTCCGGGCTGGACTCCAGCGATGGCGTCATCCATTCACGGTTCAGGTTGGCGCCTGCCGCATTCGTGCGCAGGTTGCCGCGGATGGAGCCGTCCGGGTTCATGTTCGGCACGATGTGGAACACGGCGCGCTGCAAGAGCTTGCGCGCGATCGGGTTGGCGTCGTCCAGCAGCGAGTCGATCAATCCTTCGACGAACCATTCGGCCATCGATTCGCCCGGATGCTGGCGCGCGATGACCCAGATTTTCTTTTCCGCCTGCGGATTGCCGATGGTAACCATGTTCATGTCGCGGCCGTCGACCGTGCTGCCCAGGTCGGACACACGCGCCAGCGGATGCTCGGCCACTTCGCCCAGCAGGCGCAGATGGCGTTCCCACGAATACGGCTCGAAATAGGCGTAGTACACGCTGTCGAGTTCCGGCGTGTGCGAAATCGTCATGACCTGGCCGTCGAACGACGTTGGCACGCGGAACCAGTTTTCGCTGTCGTAGCTGGCCACGGCCTGGTAGTCTTCATAGCCGGCCGGATAGGTGGCCTGGCCCGCGTTCAGGAAGCGCATCGTGCACGCCTGGCCGCGCGCGCCCTGCAGGCGGAAGTGGAACCACTGGTGGATGTCGGCGTGGCTATCCTTGCGCAAGTTCAGGTCGATGGCGCCGGCACTGGTGGCGCTCACCACGTCGATGGCGCCCGAGTCGAAGTTCTGGCTGATTTTAATGGTCATGTAATGATCCCGTCCGAATGTAAGTGTTCCGGCGTTGCCTCGTGGGCTGGCGCCGTTGCGCTAAAAAACGCAGTGTAAGCTATCCCGCTATTTTCCGCCCTTTGGCACCATTAGCAAAGCCTGGCCCGGCGTTTTATGCACCAATCCGGGGCATCGATGGAAAAGTGCCGGGCAAAAGCGCGAAAAATCGGTCAGCTGTTGCATCTACCGGACAAAAAACTGCTTTGTAACAACGGCTGACACATTGGCGCCCGGTCGGCCCCCTATAATTCTTGCTTTCATAGAGTCGCCAGGAAAGAGTCGTGGACAAGAAGTTAACTAACATCCAGGAAAGAAAGTTACGCGAGGCTCAGGCGCGGCGCGAGCACATCATCGACGTCGTCAAAGATCTCATCAAGAAGGGCGGCGCGCGCGCCGTCTCCATCCGCAAGGTAGCCGAGGCGGCCGGTTTTTCCACCACCGTCGTGTACGCCCTGTTCCGCGACAAGGCCACCCTGATCGCGCAGGCCATGGACAAGGATTTGCTGGAGCTGGTGCGCGCCATGCGCACGGCGTGCGCCACCAGCGATGATCCGTGGCAGCGCATCGCCCTGGTCGGCCGCGCCTATATCGAGTACGGCTTCGAGCATCCGGACGAGTATTCGCTGATCTTCATGGAATTGCGTCCGCACGCGGAAATCGACGCCGTCGAGGTCGAACACGGCAATATCGAGCAGGATCCGTACGCTTATGCGCTGCACCTGTTTACCGAACTGGCGCAAGCGGGCCAGGTGCGCCAGGACGAGCCGGCGCTGCACACGATGACGCAAGTCTTCTGGCAATCGCTGCACGGCCTCGTGTCGCTGCGCATCGTCATGGATGCGGGCGACCCGTGGACGCCGCACCCGGAAATGAACGCGCATATCGACGACTTGCTGGCCGTCGTCACGGCAGGTATCCGTCTGCGCTTTGCACCGGCTTCCTGACGTTTGATCCAGCGCAAACCGTCCCGACAGAAAAGGCGGACAGTGGAGTGAAGCCGCCTGCGCTGGTGCAGCGCGGCTCGCGCGAAGGAGCGTGAGATGAACGAAGCCTATGCCACGGACCAGCTTGACAAACAGCAAGGCGCGCACAATGCTGTACGCATGGAAGCGCGGCTGACAAAACTGGAAACGGACCGGGAACATGACCGGCTATGGTTCAAGACCCTGGAACAGCGTCTTGGCGACGGCCTCGACAATGTACGTACGGAGTTGCGCGACGAATCGCAGTTGCTGCGCGCCGACCTGACGCAGTTTCGCGGCGACTTGCGCGGCGACTGCCACGCCTTGCGCACGGAACTGGGCGACATCCGCAAGCACATGCATACCCACTTCCTGTGGTTCATGGGCATACAGGCCACCACCACGTTTGCCCTGCTGGGCCTGGGCGCCAAGGCGCTGCATATGTACTGAACAATAGAAAAAGGCAGGCGCGGTATGCACCGCCCTGCCCTGCCTGTCCTGAGGTTAGCGAAGCTGCTACGCTGCCAGCATGCTCTGCGTTTCCTGGTAGCGCGTGTGCCACGACAGCGCCTGCTCCAGGATGTGCGGCGTGTGGCCGCCGCGCTGGCATGCCGCGTCGTAATAGGCACGCAGCTGCGCGCGGTAGTCTGGGTGCGTGCAGCGTTCGATGATCAGCGGCGCCCGTTCGCGCGGCGCCAGGCCGCGCAAGTCCGCATAGCCCCACTCCGTCACCAGTACGTCGACGTCATGCTCCGTATGGTCGACATGCGAGACCATCGGCACGACGCTGGAAATGCGCCCGCCCTTGGCCGCCGATTTCGACACGAACATCGACACTTGCCCATTGCGCGCAAAGTCGCCCGAGCCGCCGATGCCGTTCATCATGTGCGTGCCGCACACATGCGTGGAATTGACGTTGCCGTAGATATCGAACTCGAGCGCAGTGTTCAGGGCGATGATGCCCAGGCGGCGCACGATTTCCGGGTGGTTGCTGATCTCTTGCGGGCGCAGCACGATCTTCGAGCGGTAATGGTCGATATTGTCCATCAGCTTTTGATGCACGGCGGCCGACAGGGTGATCGACGAGGCCGAGGCAAACGCCAGCTGGCCCGAGTCGAGCAGCTCGATGGCGCTGTCCTGCAGCACTTCCGAATACATCGTCATATTGCGGAAAGGCGAGCCGATCAGGCCATGCAGCACGGCGTTGGCGATGGTACCGATGCCCGCCTGCAGGGGTAACAATTCCGGCCCCATGCGCCCAGCCGCCACTTCGCCTTGCAGGAAGGCGATCACGTGGCCGGCGATGGCCTGCGTTTCCGCATCGGGCGGCAAGGCGTTCGACGGGCTGTCGGGACTGTCCGTGATGACGATGGCGGCGATGCGGGCCGGGTCGATGGCGATGGCCGTGCTGCCCAGGCGCTGGTCGACGCGCGTGAGGGGAATCGGTTCGCGCCCCGGCAAGGTTTGCGGAATATAAATGTCGTGCAAGCCTTCCAGCGCCAGCGGTGTGGACAGATTGATCTCGATGATCACCTGCGTTGCCTGCTGGGCAAAGGCGGCGGAGTTGCCCACCGACATGGTCGGGATGATGGCGCCGGCCGCCGTGATGGCGGTGGCCTCGATGACGGCGATATCGACGGCCGCCAAGTTGCCCGAGCGCAGCTGCTCGGCCGTTTCCGACAGATGCTGGTCGATGAACATGACTTCACCGTTGTTGATCTTGCCGCGCAGCACAGGGTCGACCTGGAACGGCATGCGGCGCGCCAGCACGCCCGCTTCGGCCATCAGGCCATCGCTGCCATTGCCCAGCGAAGCGCCCGTGATCAGGGTCAGGCTCAACGGGTCTTGCAGGGCGCGCTCGGCCAGCGCGCGCGGCAGGGCCTTGGCGTCGCCGGCACGGGTAAAGCCGCTCATGCCGACACGCATGCCGTTGTGGAACAATTTGGCTGCCTCATCGGCGCTCATGATTTTGCTGAGCAAGCCTGGGTGGCGGATACGGTCCTCGTACATCGTGATGCTCCTGATATTCTTAATATTCTCAAACTGGATGGCTGTCATACACCAACCCCATAAGTGGATTCAGTATAAAATCCCGCTTACATGCATGGCATGAATTAATTTCGTCACATCCAGTCGATATTTTCATGCCCTACCAACGCCGAGCCCCTCTTGGATATCCGTTCCCTGCGCTATTTCGTCGAAACCGTGCGCCTGTCGAGCTTTACGCAGGCGGCGGAATCGCTGCACCTGACCCAGTCCACCATCAGCAAGATGGTGCGCCAGCTGGAAGACGAGGTGGGCGCACAATTGCTCGTGCGCGACGGGCGCAAGCTGACCTTGACGGACACGGGCCGCATCGTCTACCAGCACGGCCAGGAAATGCTGGCCAATATGCGCCAGCTGACCCTGGAAGTGCGCGACACCCAGACCTTGCAGCGCGGCAGCCTGACAGTAGGCATCCCGCCCATGATCAACGTGCTGTTCACGCCCGTATTGAAAGCCTTCCGCGCGCGCCACCCGAACATCAGCCTGACCCTGCAGGAAGACACGGGCCAGCAGATCGAGCGCCAGGTGGCGGCCGGCGAGCTGGAAATCGGCATGACGGTGCTGCCGGCCGACCCGGAACTCGATCTCGTGGCCGTGGAAGTGGCCAACTACCCGATCTGGGCCCTGGCCGAGCCGGGCACGTTCCAGAAAAACCGCACGACACTGCCCTTCAAGGCGCTGGCCGACTTGCCGCTGGTGTTATTAAAGGATGATTTCGCGCTCACGCGCAGCCTGCGCCAGCATTTCGCGCAAGCGGGCTTCACGCCGACGATTGCGGCCCAGAGCGGGCAATGGGACTGGCTGGTGGCGATGGCCTCGGCCGGCCTGGGCGTGGCCCTGCTGCCCGAGCCGTTCATCCACCGCCTGGCCGGCGAACGGCTGGAGGCAGTGCGCATCGTCGAGCCGGAGGTGGCGTGGCAGGTGGCGCACATCTGGAGCGGGCGCTACCTGTCGCACGCGGCGCGCGCCTGGCTCGAAGTGTGCCAGGACGTGCTGGGCACGCAATTCGCGCACTGACGTAAAAAAGGGTGGCCGAGGCCACCCTTTTGATCGATCGCGCCACCTTGCTTATTTGGCGGCGTCGTCCTTGTACATGCTGGCGTACTTCCAGCCGAAGTACAGAATGAAGGTGTAGCACAGGGCCGGCACGAGGAAGGACAGCTGCAGGTTGATGTGGTCGGCCAGGAAGCCCTGGATGAACGGCACGATGGCGCCGCCGACGATGGCCATGCACAGGATGCCCGAACCTTGACCCGTTTGCGCGCCCAGCTTGTTCAGCGCCATGCTGAAGATGGTCGGGAACATGATGGAGTTGAACAGGCCCACGGCGATCAATGCCCACATGGCCGTGTGACCACTGGAGAACACGGCGACGAGGATCAGCGCGATGACGACGGCGGCGTTGAAGGCCAGGGTCTTGCCCGGGCTGACATAGCGCATCACGGCAAAGCCGACGAAGCGGCCCAGCATGGCGCCACCCCAGTAATAGCTGACGAAATACGCGGCGTCGGCGTGGCTGAGGCCAGCGATATGGCTCTCGCCCAGGAAGTTGATCAGGAAACTGCCGATGCTCACCTCACCGCCCACATACAGGAAAATGGCCAGCGCGCCCAGCACCAGGTGGCGGTGCGACCAGATCGAGACCTTGTGGCCATCCTGCGCCACGGCGGCCGCATCGTCGGCATGCGAAATCCTTGGCAATTTTGCCAGCGCGAACAGCACGGCCAGGATCACCAGGGTGGCGGCCAGCACCAGGTACGGGCCTTGCACGGAAGCGGCTTCCTTGGCGCGGTAAGCCAGTTGCTCGGCCGCCGGCAGCAGGTCGAACTGCTGCACCGTCAGCACGGTGCCCGACAAGATCAGCATGCCGCCCAGCGCAGGCGCCACGGTGGTGCCCAGCGCGTTGAACGCCTGCGTCAGGGTCAGGCGGCTCGACGCCGTCTGCGGGTCGCCCAGTTCCGTCACGTACGGATTGGCCGCCACCTGCAGCACGGTGATGCCGGCCGCCAGGATGAAGAAGGACAACAGGAACAGCGCATAGCTGCCGGTGGACGCCGGGTAAAACATGGCGCAGCCGGCGGCCGCGATCAGCAAGCCCGCGACGACGCCGCGCTGGTAGCCGATCTTCTTGATCAGCATGCCAGCCGGCAGCGAGACGATGGCGTAGGCGCCGAAGAAGCAGAACTGCACCAGCATCGCCTGGACATACGTCAAGGTGTAGATCGAGCGCAGATGGGGAATCAGCACATCATTGAGCGAGGTCAGCAATCCCCACATGAAAAACAGCACCGTGACAATGATCAGGGCGCCTGTATTGTTTTGCGTGCCGGCCCGTGCGGACGGTACGCCCTGGCCTTGCTTTACATATTCCATACCTTCTCCATTTTTCAATTCCAAGTTGATCGCGCCAGGCATGGAAGCGTTTCCACCCGGGCAGCACCAGGACGTGCAAGCGCCACGCAGATATCAGCGTGGGCCATGACTGCCATCAGCGATACGGGGCAGGCATGGCATCTCGCGCGTGCGGCCGACCGTTTCTCGTCAGAACGATGTCTTGTGGGCGCGGCACGCCTGCGGGCTGCGTCTGAAAACAACATCCTGGACAAAAACGTCTTGTAGTAAAACTACGATCCTGCGCCGGCATTATGCCTTAAAGCCCCGTATTGCGCAGCTTTCGCGACCATTATTTGAAAAATGAATAGCTGACATTTGAAATCAAAAGTAGCCTTATAACTTGGAATCGCTATACTTATATTGCAGTGCAGCACAACGCGGCACGCCACTCAAGGAGTCTGCCATGTCTACCGCATTTACCTACCACACCACGCAAAACAGCAATATCGTCGCCACCCTCGTCCACGCCGCCAAGCGCGTCGGTGCCTGGCTGAACCAAAGCAGCGACCGCCGCGAACGCGCTTATGAAGAAGCCTACCTGGCTGAATCGACCGACCGCTACGATCTGGAATACCGCATGCGCGAACTGGCACGTGCCAACCCGCAGCCAAGCTGGATGAGCGGCCTTAGCCGTTAATCTCCTGAACCGGAAGCAAGCAGTACCAGCAAGACCATTGCCAGACCCATCCTGCTCGCCTCGCGCTTGAGCACGGGATGGGTATGCGGCAACAGGCGGCCGCCCGGCACGACGCCGGGAAGCGTCGTCATGTTGCAGTGCATCAGGTCATTTTCATGACCATCTGCACGTTTTACTATCAATTCATCTAGTTTTACTACGTATTTCTACGGATCGCTCAGTGCGGGATCATGCCGGTGAACACGTACGCCTGCAGCATGGTGATGATGCCGATGATGACGGCAAACAGCAGGCTGTGCTTCAAGGTAAAGCGGAACAGGTCCGATTCCTTGCCCACCAGGCCAGTCGCGGCGCAGGCGACGGCGATCGACTGGGGCGAGATCATCTTGCCCGTCACGCCGCCCGTCGTATTGGCCGCCACCAGCAAGGTGTCGGACACGCCGATCTGGTGCGCCGTCGTGTTTTGCAGGGAGCAGAACAAGGCATTCGACGACGTATCGGACCCCGTCAGGAACACCCCCAGCCAGCCCAGGAACGGCGAGAAGAACGGGAAGGCGGCGCCGCTGCCGGCCAGCAGCAAGGCCAGGGTGGACGACATGCCCGAATAGTTGGCCACGAAGGCAAACGCCAGCACCAGGCCGATCGACAGCACGGGACGGCGCAATTCCACGAGCGTTTCGACGAAGGCCTTGATGCCATCGCGCGGCTTCATGCGCAGCATCCACATCGACAGCACGGCCGTCAGCAAGATCGCCGTGCCCACGGCCGACAGCAGGTCGAGCTTGAAGACGGCGTCATACGCTTTCGGCTCCGCCACGATGGGCATCGTCTTGATCACCAGTTTATCGAGGTAAGGCACGTGGATCTTGACGACCAGGCTGGATAACGCGCCGCCGGCGGCGAACAGGGACTTGAAGCCGGGCAGGCTCCAGACGGTGACGATGGCCGTCAGCAGGCCGAACGGCGCCCAGGCGCGCGCCGTCTGCGCCAGCGTGTAGGGCGAGGCGGCGCGGCTGCCGCTGCCGCTGCCGCGCAAATCCGCATTGCCTGCCCCGCCGCCAAAACCGGACAGCGCGGCGGCACCGCCGCCGACGGCGTTGACCACCTTGGCATTCTTCGGCTGCCACACTTTCAGGAACAGGGTCAGCGACACCAGGCTGACGAGGGCCGAAGTGATGTCCGGCAGCTCCGGC
The DNA here is from genome assembly GCF_030587265.1 of Janthinobacterium sp. SUN137. Classification (NCBI taxonomy): domain Bacteria; kingdom Pseudomonadati; phylum Pseudomonadota; class Betaproteobacteria; order Burkholderiales; family Oxalobacteraceae; genus Janthinobacterium; species Janthinobacterium sp. SUN137. The sequence goes on from NZ_JAPWHZ010000001.1 coordinate 420,895, forward strand.
CCGATATGGTTCGACGTGAAATACTGGGTGACGGCAAAGCTGGCGCCCGTTACCAGGGCGGCCGGCCACACTTCGCGCACACCGCGCACGCCATCCATCATGAAGACCAGCCAGAAAGGCACGGCCAGCGACAGCAGCGGCAACTGGCGGCCCGCCATGGCGCCGATCAGGAACGGGTCGATGCCCGTCACCTGGCCCGCCACGATGATGGGGATGCCCATGGCGCCAAAGGCCACGGGCGCCGTATTGGCGATCAGGCACAGGCCCGCCGCATACAGCGGGTTGAAGCCAAGGCCCACCAGCAGCGCCGAGGTAATCGCCACAGGCGCGCCGAAACCGGCCGCCCCTTCCAGGAAGGCGCCGAAGGCAAAGCCGATCAACAGCACCTGCAGGCGCTGGTCGTCCGTGACCGACAGCACCGAGGCGCGGATGATCTCGATCTGCCCCGTCTTCACGACGATCTTGTACAGGAAGACGGCCGTGACGATGATCCAGGCGATGGGCCACAAACCATACGCAAAACCATAGCCGGCCGCCGCCAGCGCCTGCGGCACGGGCATGCCGTACGCAAAAATCGCCACGACCAGCGCCAGCGCCAGGGTGACGGCGGCCGCCACGTGGCCCTTGATGCGCAGCGCGGCCAGGGCGATGAAGAAGAAAATGATGGGAACGGCTGCCGCCAGGGACGACAGCCACAGGCTGCCGAGCGGTGTATAAAGTTGGGTCCAGGTTTGCATGTCGGGTCTCCTCCGGTGGATGCGGGTTGATTGAAAAAACGGCTTTTGATGTAATTGTGTGTAGCGTGTTTTTTGCGGTGCTTCGGTGCTGCCGGGCCGGGCTACTCTTCCTGACCGCGCGCATTGAGCAGGTCGGCCAGGCTGCGCGGCGCCGGCGTCAACGGCTTGCGGTGCTGCGTCCAGCCCAGTTGCTTGCCCGGCGTCAGTGCGCGCAGCCGCGTGGCGGCCCAGCGGAACAGGCGATAGCTGATTGGGCGCGCGAAGGCGCCACTCCAGAAACGCCAGACCAGGCTTTCGCCGCGGCTGAACTTGGCGCCCTGGCCGCGCAACGGATGGCTGACTTCCTCGTTCGGATTGCGATTCGCCTCCGTGCGCAGGCGCACCAGCAATTGCGGGATCGGGATGCGCACGGGGCACACTTCGCCGCAGGCGCCGCACAGGCTCGACGCGGTGGCCAGGTCGGCCGTCGCAGCCAGTCCCAGCAAGTGGGGCGAGATGATCTTGCCGATCGGCCCCGGATACGTGGTGCCGTAGGCGTGGCCGCCGATGCGCGTGTAGACGGGGCAATGATTCATGCAGGCGCCGCAGCGTATGCATTGCAGGGTGGCGCGCAGCTGCTCGTCGGCGTAGGCCTGGCTGCGGCCGTTGTCGAGCAAGACCAGGTGCACTTCGCGCGGCCCATCCTGTTCACCGGCGCGGCGCGGGCCGGAAATCAGGTTGAAATACGTGGTGATGGCCTGCCCCGTGGCCGAACGCGTCAAGAGGCTGGCCAGCGGCACGATATGTTCGAGCTTGGCCACCACCTTTTCCATGCCCATGATGGCGATGTGCACGTCCGGCACGGATGTCGTCAGCCGGCCATTGCCCTCGTTTTCCACCAGCCACAGGGTGCCCGTGTCGGCCGCCGCGAAGTTCACGCCCGACAAGCCGATGTCAGCTTCGACGAAGGCCTGGCGCAGCGCGCGCCGCCCCGTCTGGATCAGGCTGTCGACGTCTTCCGTGTAGGGCGCGTCGGGAATGTGCTCGGCGAACAGGCCGGCGATATCGGCCTTGGTCTTGTGAATCGCAGGCATGACGATGTGCGACGGTTTTTCGCCGGCCAGCTGCACGATGTACTCGCCCATGTCCGACTCCAGGCAGGTCATGCCGCGCGCTTCCAGGTAGTGATTGAGCTCGATTTCCTCGCTGGCCATCGACTTGCCCTTGATGAAGCGCGCCGCCTTGGCCTTTTGCGCGATGGCGTGGATGATGGCGTTGGCCTGCTCGCCATCCTCGGCCCAGTGCACCTGCACGCCGGCCGCCGTCAGCTTGTCTTCCAGCTGCACCAGCAAGTCGGGCAGGCGCGCCAGCGCGTGCCGGCGCACGGCTTCGCCAAGGTCGCGCAGGCGTTCCAGCTCGTCGCCGTCGGGGAACTGCGCCGTGCGCTTGTCCTGCAAAAAATCCATGGCGCCGCGAAAGCTCTGGCGCAGCTTCGGGTCGTCCAGCGCGGCGCGGGCGCGCGCATGGAAATCCGCCGGCTTGACGAATTGCAGTGGCTTGGCGTTCATGGCTGGCCTCCTTCACGGGCTGGCAAGTCATCGACGATCAGCACCCACAGCCAACGCGGGCCATGCGCGCCATAGGCGAGGGTTTGCTGGATATCGGACGTTTTCGAGGGACCCGACACCAGCACCAAGTTCGATGGCATACCGTCCGCCCAGCGCTCGGCGCGCGCCGTCGCATGCAAGTCCGCATGCAGGGTGCTCGCATACACGAGGCAAATGTGCAGCGGCGGCGCCAGCGACACCGTGCGCGGCGTGGCCGCGTCGGGCGCGATGACCAGCGTGCCCGTGGCGGCGATGCCGGAACGGGCGACAGTAAAACCCGCGTCGACGGTGTCGAACAATTCGCCCTTCCACTGCACCAGCGGACGGTCAAAAGACAGCGCCTCGACGCCGTCCGGCAAGGCAGCCTGCAAGGCCAGCCCTTCCCTGCTATCGGCATCCATCAGCAGGCGGCGCACGCCATGCGCACCGAGGCGCTGCGCCAGCAGGGCGGGCCAGGCATCGCCGCGCACGCAATCGACTTCCGCATGCGCGGCCTGCAGGGCGGCCTGCAGGGCGGCGATCCGGCCCCGTGGCGACAGCGGCGCTTGTGCGTGACGCGCCAGGTAGTGCTGGTCGATGGCCGTATCGATGACGTCCACCTCCTCGGGCATGGACGGCGCCGCGGCGCGCAGGCGTCCCAGCATGCGTTCGCGGGCAGTCAGGGCGGCGCTCATGCTTCGCCTCCCGTGCGGCGCCACAAAAAGCTGGCCAGGTGTTCGACGGGCAGCGGCGCGCCCTGGTGTTGCGCGGCATGGCCGATATTGAGCAGGCAGCCGCAATCGGCCGAGACGAGCCGGTCGCAGCCCGTGGCGCAGGCCGAGGCGATCTTGTCGCTGACCATGGCGCCGGAAATATCCGGGTGCTTCAGTGAAAACGTGCCGCCGAAGCCGCAGCATTCCGATTCGCGCTGGTGTTCGATGCGCGTCACGCCGGGCAAGGCGTCGACCAGTGCCACGCCGTGCACCCGCGCGCCCATTTCGCGGCGCGCGCCGCACGAGGTGTGCAGCACCACGCTTTCCTGCGCCTGCCCTGCGCCTGCCAGACCGGCCACATCGAGTTGCAGCACGCAGACGAGAAATTCGCTCAGTTCATACACGCGTTCGGCAAGTTCGGCCGCCTTGGGGCCGGCGACGGGGTCGTCCTGGAACAGTTGCGGCCAGTGGTGGCGCATCATGCCGGCGCAGGAGCCGGACGGCACGATCACGGGCCAGGGCTGCGCGAACAGGTCGAGCTGGGCGCGGGCCACGGCGCGCGCCTGTTCCGGGTTGCCGCTGCTGTAGGCGGGCTGGCCGCAGCAGCTCTGGCCGCGCGGATAGTGCACCAGCAAGCCTTCCCGCTCCAGCAGGCGCACCGCGTCGAGCCCCGCCTGCGGCACGAACAGGTCAACCAGGCAGGTGGCGAACAGGTACACCTGGAGCGGTGCGGGTGGATAGCGGCGTGGCTGGCGCGGATCTGGCTGCATGAGTGTGTCTCCCCGGCGCTCTGTGTGTTGCTGCGGCGCCGCTGTGTGTTGTTAAGAATGACTGGTTCACGCATAATTCCAGCTTCCGCAAGCCACTTCAAATTGCTCGGACCACTTTAAAACAACACCGGAAGACATCGATGGCGACAGGCATGCAAACACGGGGCAGGGTCGAGATGGTGATGCGCCGGCTGGAAACCGCCCTGCTGGACGGCAGCTTGCCGGCGGGCGCGCAGTTGCCGGCCGAACGCCTGCTGGCGCAGCAATATGCCGTCTCGCGCAACACCGTGCGCGAAGCGGTGCAGCGGCTGGCGGCGCGGGGCCTGGTGCGCAGCCGGCGCGGCGCGGGCGTGTTCGTGACGGATCAGCTGCGCACGGGCATGGCTTCGCCGTGGAGCCAGCTCGTGGCCGACCACCCCGCCCTGCGCGACGACATCCTGGAATTTCGCCGCGTGCTGGAAGGGGCGACGGCCTACTTTGCGGCGCAGCGGGCCAGCGTGGACGAGCGCGCGCAAATCATGGCCCTGCTGGCCGAACTGGAACAGGCGCGCGCCAGCGACGACAAGCACGGCGAGGCGCAGGCCGATGCGCGCCTGCATGAAGTTATCGCGCAAGCGTCGCACAACACCATGTTCCTGCACTTGCACACCAGCATCATCGGCATGCTGCGCGAACACATCACCATCAATGGCACGGGCTTGCGCCAGCAGGACGAGGCGACTTCGCTGCAACTGCTGTCGCAGCACCGCACGCTGTGCGAGGCCATCTGCGCCAGCCAGCCCGAAGAAGCGCGCACGGCCATGCAAGGCCACATCGATTTCGTGCGCACGCGCGTCACCAGCGACGAATAAGGGTCACTGGTAGGACCAATCTGATATGCAGCATGGTGGGGCAACGCGTCGTGGCTTGTCGCAGGGCCGGGCAAGAATGGGGTCCCGATTCGCTATCCGACAGGTTTCCATGCATTTGCATCACGCAATTGACGATATCCGCAAGCCGGCGCCGCTTCCCTTGCTGGCGCTGCATGCCGGCGCCAGCGCCGCCTTTGCCGCCGCGCTGCTGCCGCCCGCCGGCTGGCCGCTGGCCCTGGCGTGCTGCCTGCTCATCCTGGCCATGCTGCTGCGAACCGTGCGCGCACCTGCCGCACAGCCTGGCCGCGCCGCCTCCGGCACCGCGCTGCTGGCGCTGGACCTGCTCGTGTTCCTGCTCTGCTATGCCTTGCGCGAGACCGACGCCGATTGGCATGCGACCGCCTTTTGCATCCTGCTCGCCGCACCCTATGCCGGCATCACGCGGCACCTGCTGGGCGGCGCCGGCCTAGCCATCGCGGCGAGCCTGGCCTGGCTGGGCCTGCAGGATGACGTTCAGGCCGGCAATGCCGCCACCTTGCTGCTGCTCAACCTGACCGGCCTCTGCGCCAGCCATGGCCAGCAGCGCCAGCACCGCGCGCACGCCCTGCAACACGCCGTCCTCGCGGAACAGGCCGTGCGCGACCACCTGACCGGCTGCTACAACCGCCGCTACCTCGACGAGCACTTGCTGGGCGCCGAACTGGCGCGTTCACAACGCCATGGCCTGTGCCTGACGGCCATCCTGTGCGATCTCGACCACTTCAAGCGCATCAACGACGCCCACGGCCACGCCGCAGGCGATGCCGTGCTGCGCACCTTTGCCGGCCTGCTCGGCAACGCCACGCGCCGCGGCATCGACAGCGTGGTGCGCCACGGCGGCGAGGAGTTCCTGCTGATCCTGCCCGAAACGGACCTGGCTGGCGGCATGCGCCTGGCCGAACGCCTGCGCGACGGCCTGGCGCAGCACATCGGGACGACGGCCAGCTTCGGCGTCGCCTCCCTCGCGTGTGCGCCCGGCAGCCGGGCGCCCGGCGCCGCCGCCCTGGTCGCTGCTGCCGACCGCCTGCTGTACCAGGCCAAGCACGCGGGGCGCAATTGCGTCAGGGCAGCCAGGCTGGATACCCTGTAATTGCCATCGAATCAATGTTACCATTCGTTAACTTGTGTACTTATCAGTACACATCCTGCCACTGAATAGAACGGAATCATCATGTCTGCACCCGCGCCCCGCCCCTCCACCATCATGCGCCAATGGCAAATGCTGCGCCTGATACCGCAGGCGCCACGCACCATCACCGTCGCCCAATTGCACGACAAGCTCAAGGCCATCGATTTCGCCATCGGCGTGCGCACGATCCAGCGCGACTTGCTGGACCTGGCCGAGATTTTCCCGCTGACCAATCCCGCCGACAGCAAGCCGTTTGGCTGGTGCTGGATGGAAAATGCGGCGCGCATGGACATGCCTGGCCTGTCGACGCCTGCCGCACTGACCCTGGCCCTGATGGAACAGCACATGCGCCATGCGTTGCCGCCATCCACCCTGGACAGCATGCAGCCATATTTCAGCGCGTCACGCCAGACCCTGAACGCGGCCAGCGAGCGTGCCAACGCGTCCGCTTGGCTGAGCAAGATACGCGTCATCGCCCCCATGCAGCGGCTGCTGGCGCCCGACATCGACGAAGCTTGCCAGCGCACCGTGTATGAAGCGCTGATGCAGAACCGCCAGCTCAAGCTGAGCTACAAGAAGCGCGACAATGACAACCTCGTCAGCTATGACGCCGTCCATCCGCTGGCCATCGTGCAGCGGGGCCAGTTGCTCTACCTGGTCTGCCTGTTCGCCGACTACCACGACGTGCGCACCCTGGTCCTGCACCGCGTGCAACAGGCGGAAATGCTCTTCCTTGCCGCGCGCGCGCAGCCAGGCTTCGACATCGATGCGTATATCGCCTCCGGCGCCATGGGCATCCGCGAGGGCGAACCGTTGCAGCTTGAAGCCGTGTTTGCCCGCCGCAGCGGCGAGCACCTGTACGAGACGCCGCTGAGCGCGGACCAGCAATTGCAGGAACGCGCCGACGGTTCGCTGCACCTGACCGCCACCGTGCCCAGCACGCGCGAACTGCAATGGTGGCTGCTGGGCCTGGGCGATGGCGTGGAAGTGCTGGCGCCCGCCGCGCTGCGCGAACAGATGAGAAGCACCATCGCCAGCATGGCCAGCCGCTACGCTGCCTGACGATGGCCCCCGGCGGCGGCGAAAACTGCTACCATCGCGCGCCGCCACTCCTTTCGTCCGCCCATGACCGTCCTTAGCCACACTCATCCGCTGGTACAGCAGCTGGAAAACGACTTGCTGCCCCTGTTTCGCGCCGCCCTGCCGTCACTGGCGGCCGCCGCGCCGCAGGTGCTCGCTTCCGTCTTCGCCTTTTCCAGCGGCACGGCGAGCGCCTTCCAGGATTATCATTTCGGCATTTCCTGCCTGCTCGCGGACGTGCCCGAGGATGCGCCGGAAGAAGTCGCGCTGCTGGTCAGCGTCACGGGACTCGACGCCGGCGCCCGGCTCAGCGCACAGGTCGTCTGGGGCCAGCCCTCGGGCCGGGTGGAAATGCAGGCCGGGCTGGACGCCGACAGCCAGCAAGCCTTGCATGCGGCCCTGCCAGGCTTGCTGGCCGGCTTGCAAGAGGCAGCCAGCCGGGGCAGGCCGGAAATGTGACAGGAGCATGAAAAAGTGCCAGGAAACAACAACTTACGATTTCCGTAGCGCAACTTTATTGACTTCCACTAGCCCTAGCCCCTATCCTTTCAGTTACGTTTGGTGAGAATGTGTGCATGTTCAGGCGAGCATGCAAGCGGCCTCGCCTTGCCTTCACAAAAGTCCATTCCGCATTTTTATTGCAACCATCAGGGCAACGCGCCTGGACGGCCGCTGCCGGCAAATACGGAGCTGACTGCCATGCCATCGCACCACCGTTTCCCCGGATCATCCTTGCTGGGCTGCGCCTTCCTGCTGGCGGCCGCCCTGCCCGTGCAGGCCCAGACCACGGACAGCACTGGCGCCACCTTCAGCGCCAATGCCAGCCTCACTTCGCAATACATTTCGCGCGGCTTCCGCCAGACCTGGGGCAAGCCGGCCCTGCAGGCGGGCGTCGACTACGCGCACCCGAGCGGTTGGTCGCTGGGCACCTGGGCTTCCACCGTCAGCGGCCGCTATATCCAGGATGCAAGCGTCGAATGGGACCTGTACGGCGGCTACGGCGGCACGGTGGACGAGCTGGGCTACAGCGTGCTCGCGTATTACTACAAGTATCCGGGCGCCGTCTACCGCGCCACAGGCGTCAGGTACGACTACGGCGAACTGTCGCTGGGCCTGACCTACCGCATGCTGTACGCCAAATACAACCATACCGTCACGCGCGACTTCTTCGGCATCACGCATGCGCGCGGCACGGGTTACCTGGACGTGGGCGCGAATGTCGACCTGGGCAATGCCTGGACCTTGAACCTGCACGCCGGCAATGGCCGCGTGGCGGGCACGGGCAATGCCATGTGGAACTGGCGCGATGCCAAGGTGGGCGTCACGCGGGCCTTCGACGGCGGCTGGAGCCTGAGTGGCGCCGTGACGCGCGCCTGGGGCGCCACCGACGCCTACGACCATTACACGCTGGGCATCCCGAATGCGGCCGGCCGGTTCGACACCTCGAACCCGGCCGCGGCCACCTTCGTGCTGGCCGTCAGCAAGACTTTCTAGGCGCGCTACCCGCGACGCCCGAGACACCGATACCCCTCCCCATCAAGGAACAGCCTCATGCAACTATCACTGAACAGTAAAATCTGCGTCGCCGCCACCGCGCTCGCCATCCTCAGCCTCGGCGTCACGGCGGCCGTGATCGGCTACAAGAGCAGCGCCAGCGCCGAGGCGGCGGCTTTGGAACTGGCGCGCACGTCGGCACGCGAAGTGGCCGGTGCGCTGCAGGCGCGCATCGCCAGCAACCTGTCGAGCGTTTCCAGCCTGGCCGGCGCCATGCGCGGCACCAAGGGCGCGAATTTGCCCCTGCAGCGCGACCAGATCAATGAACTGACCAAGGCGACGTTGACCAGCTCGGAAGACTTGCTGGGCTCGGCCGTGACGTGGGAGCCGAATGCGCTCGACGGCAAGGATGCGGAGTTTGCCAACCAGAAACCGAACTACGACGCCAGCGGCCGCTTCATGCCCTACTGGACACGGGGCGCCGGCGGCAAGCTGCAAGTCGAACCCATCGTCTTCGACCCGAAAGCGGGCGCCAACGACTGGTACGACGTGCCCAAGCGCACCGGCAAGACTTACTTTACGGAACCGTATATCTATCCCGTCGACGGCAAGGATGTGCTGATGGCTTCGCTGGTGGCGCCCATCATGATCGACGGCAGCTTCAAGGGCACGGCCAGCGCCGACTTCATGCTCACGCGCCTGGCGAAAATCCTCGCCGACCTGAAAGTGATCGAGGGCGGTAAGCTGGCCCTGATCTCGAACGGCGGCCTGTACGCCAGCCACCCCGAGCCTGCACGACTGGGCAAGAAGGCGGACGACGTGCCGGCCGCCGGCCTGGAAAAGGTGCGCCAGGGCCAGGCGTATGAATACGAGGACGACAAGGGCTACATCCACTTGCTGCAGCCGCTGCAGATCCACCCCGACATCGCGCCATGGAGCGTGGAACTGAATTTCCCGAAAAGCGTGGCCACCGCCTCGGCGCGCAACCTGATGGTCTACACGCTGATCGTTGCCCTGCTGTGCGCGGCAGCCACGGCCGGCATTTTGATCCTCGTCGTCAACCAGCTGACACGCCCCCTGCGCACTCTGGGCCGCACCATGACGGACCTGTCCAGCGGCGACGCCGACCTGCGCGTCAAGCTGGAAGTCAAGGGCACCGACGAGCTGGCCGTCATCGGCAAGGGTTTCAACGCCTTCGTGGAAAAGATCCACGCCGTGCTGCTGCAAGTGCAAGCCAGTGCCGACAACGTGGCACGCGCCAGCGCGGAAATTGCGCAAGGCAATAACGACCTGTCGGCCCGCACGGAACAGCAAGCCAGCTCGCTGGAAGAGACGGCCGCCTCCGTGGAAGAACTGACGGGCACCGTCAAGGAAAATGCCGACCATGCGCGCCAAGCGAATCAACTGGCTGCTTCCGCATCGAGTGTGGCACAGAAGAGCGGCGAAGTGGTCGGCAAAGTCATAGAAACCATGACGTCGATCAATGACTCGTCGAACAAGATCGTCGACATCATCAGCGTCATCGACGGCATCGCCTTCCAGACGAATATCCTGGCGCTGAACGCGGCCGTGGAAGCGGCGCGCGCGGGCGAACAGGGCCGCGGTTTTGCCGTCGTCGCCACGGAAGTGCGCAACCTGGCGCAGCGCTCCGCCGCGGCGGCCAAGGAAATCAAGCTGCTGATCGACGATTCCGTGGGCAAGGTGGCCGCCGGAAGCAAGCTCGTCGATGAAGCAGGTGCCACCATGGAGCAAGTGGTCGACAGCGTGCGCAAGGTCACCGCCATCATGGCCGACATCAGCGTCGCCACCACCGAGCAAAGCGACGGCATCGCCCAGGTCAACCAGGCGCTGGCGCAGATGGATGGCGTAACGCAGCAAAACGCGGCCCTCGTCGAGGAAGCGGCAGCGGCCGCCGAAAGCCTGCAAGACCAGGCCAGCCATCTGGCCGAGGTGGTCAGCGTGTTCAAGCTGGGTGAGCAGGCGCGCCAGGCAACATCGACAGCAACGCCGGCTGCAGCGCCCGCAGCGCCGCGCGCCGTGACGCCCAAGACAGCCGCGCCAGCCAAACGCCTGAGTGTTGCCAAGCCGCAAGCAGTACAGCATGCGCCGGCCAAGGCGCCGGCAGGCGATGACTGGGAAGAGTTTTAAACCGGCCATTTCCGGCGGCAGCCGGCGCCAGATTCAGGCGCCGGCACGAATTTTATAAACGGCCATATCAATACCTGCCTCGCGCCGGATTCGGCGCGGCACCCGCCTGTTTCTCCTCGACGCCATTGAATGGCCGCACCTGAGATTACCTTCCTTTATTTCCCGCCACGTCAGCACCAGGAAAATGGTCAACCGCTCCTGCCGGAATTTATCCGATGACCATTTTCAATGCAGGCATTGCGGCCAATTTCAGATTTCAGAAAAATAAGATACGCATGTACTTTATAATATCGCCGCGTATACGGCACGCTTCCAGCCGGTTGAAGATTTACAGGAATCACGGATGAAAAAAGTATTGGCTTTATTAATGGTATCGGGCACAGTGGTATTGACTGGTTGCGGTGGTGGCGGAAACAGTAGTGCTAATGGTAATGCTAACGGTAGTGCTAACGGCAATGCAGACGTAGCGGTCCCGCCAGTGGTGGTAGCGCCCCCGCCAGTGGTGGTCGCACCTCCGCCTCCTCCCGCACTGGCCGCCTATGTTGGCACCTGGACACCCGCTTGTAACGACTCTTTCCGCCAGCGCCTCGTCGTCGCCCTCAAGAACGATGGCAGCGGCGCCCTGGAAATATCGACCTACGATGAAACTTTCAGTACTGCCGATTGCAGCGGCCCCGTGCAATTTACGGAAACCACGAGTGAAAAGATTACCGCGACGCCGGATGGCGCAGGCAATATCCAGCTCAAACTGACGGCGGACAGCCCTGCCTCGGACATCCGCATCGACAAGGTCGTATCGTCGCTGCCAGCCCACACCATCCAGATTACGGGCCCGGCCGTCACCACGGTGCTGGTCAATGGCAAATCCCATTGGCGCATCACCGATGGCAGTGGTGACACCACGGACATCCCGGATACCGGCATACAACAGGCAGTAAGTGGCAACGGCGGCTTTTATTTGCGCGGTAACGAATTGTTTACCGTGATGCAAAAAGACGGTGCTTATGTGCTCGATATGCACTATGTAAAACAATAAATCAGTCAGTAATCAGCCAATAATCAGCCATTGCGCCGCGTGAGCGGCGCAATGCGCACCAGTTACACCACATCCTCCCTTCAGTCCCGCAAACCATTTCAGCGCATTGCCGCGACATGATCCAAATCAAGTCAGCGATAGATTCGGTGAGAATTCCTTCCTATTAATAATCCTATAATCAGGCCGCGTTGACGGCACGCACCACTGCCGGATAAAAAGGACTCTGAATGAAAAAATTATTGGCAGTATTGGTCGGCTCGGCCGCGGCACTCCTGACCGGCTGCGGTGGCGGCGGTGGGGGTAATTCGGCGCAGCAGCTTGCCGGCGATTCCGGTTCCACCTCGCCACTGGCCGCATATCTCGGCACGTGGCAATCGGCGTGCGACGATCACGACCGTCAAGTGCTCGTCATCGCGCTCAAGAGCGACGGCAGCGGTTCGCTGGAACTGACGCCGACCGGCGAAACCTACTTCAAGGCCGATTGCACCGGCCCCGTGGTCGCGACGGACGGCATGAGCGCGAAAATCACCGGCAAGCCGGACGGTACAGCCGACATGCCGATCAAGCTGGCGGAAAATGCCGCGGCAACGAACTTGCGCGTCGACAAGGTCACCTCGTCGGTGCCGGCCTATACTTTCCAGCGCAACGGCGCCACCGTGCAATATGTATTGCGCGATGGCAAGCAGCAATGGTGCGTCAAGGTGGACAATGGCGAATCTTGCATGTGGGATGAAGGCATGCAGGCGGCGCTGAGCGTCCCCGGCGGCCTGTCCTTGCGCGGCAACGACCTGTACTCGGTGGTGCTGGACCCGAAAAAGGGCGTGTATGTCCTGGACGTGCACTACGTGAAAAAATAAGCGCGTGATCAGTTGCGGGGCCGCCCGGCCCCGCAGTTGCCATGGCGCATCTTCTCGCCCGCCGCTTCATGGACTCGCAAGCGTGAACGGGAGTCTGTGTAAAATCAAACAGACATTGCAAAAATAAAAAGCTATCCTGTAGAAAAACAGGAGCTTGCCATGTCACACCATGCCTTTCCCCTGCCCTCCCACGCTGCACTGGATGCCCTGCTGCAGCCCCAGGACAGCGCTTTCCACCCGATCGAAGGCTTGCGGCGCTTGCGCGACGCGGGACTGGACCAGCTGCCCCTGCCCGGCCACGGCGCCACCCTGCAGCGCTGGCAAATGCTGGCCGCCATCGCCGCCGTCGACCTCTCCCTGCTCAAGCTGTATGAAGGCCATACCGATGCGCTCGCCATCCTGGCGGAAATCGGCGGCTCCGCCGTGCCGGCCGGCAGCTGCTGGGGCGTCTGGTGCGCGGACCTGCCGGGCGCGCGCGTCCGCTTGCGGCAAACGGCCGAGGGCCGCCATGTGCTCGACGGACGCAAGGCCTGGTGTGCCGGGGCGAAGGGCCTCAGCCATGCTTTGGTCAGCTTCTGGAACGACGCAGGCCAGGCTTGCCTGGCGTCGGTGCCCCTGTCGCAGCCCGGCGTGCACGTCACGGACGAAGGCTGGCAAGCCGTCGGCATGCATGCCTGCGCCAGCGTCGACGTGACTTTTTCTGCCGCGCGCGCCTTTCCCGTGGGCGCGCCGGGCGCCTATCTGCAGCGGCCCGGCTTCTGGCATGGCAGCGCGGGCATCGCGGCCGCCTGGTACGGCGCGGCCTGCGCCGTCGCCAGCCACCTGCATGCGCGCGCGCAACACGCCGCCCCCGACCCCGTCCGCCTGGCGCAGCTGGGACAAATCGATTGCGTCTTGCGCGCCACCGGCGCCCTGCTGCGCGAAGGCGCCGCCGAAATCGACCAGCACCCGCAACGCGACGCCATGGGACTGGCCCTGCGCCTGCGCCTGGCAACGGAAGACGCCGCCACCCTGGTCTTGCACCTGGCCACGCGGGCGCTGGGCGCAGGCCCCCTGTGCCGCGATGCCCGTTTCGCCCGCCTGGCTGCCGACCTGCCCGTGTTCTTGCGCCAGAGCCACGCGGAACGCGACCAGGCCGTGCTGGGCGGCATCGTCGCCGGCGCAGAAGACCATCCTTGGTCGCTGTGACAAAAAAAATCGCCGGACCGGATGGACTCCGGGCCGGCGATCAGGGCTAGCCTGAAGGCTGACTGATTACTTGAGCGGCATGGCGATACCGAACATCACCGACTGGGTACGTCCGCTATCGATGTTCAGATTGCTGTTGTAGTCCAGCGTGATGGTCATGCCGTTCGACAGCAGCAGCTTGACACCCAGGCCCGCCGTCCAGTTGCCCGTCTGCTGCGGCACCGTGCGGATCACGTACACGGGACCGTCAGCCACCAGGTCGGCATACGCCAGGCGCGCATCATCGGCGCCCTGGAACTGGTGGCGGTACTCGAGCCGCGCGCGCGGGAACCACGTGCCCAGGCCACCGACATAGATACCCTCGGCCCGCACGCCCAGCGCGCCGATGCGCGAACGCACCGTTTGCTTGAAGTAGCTCAGGGCGTTGATGCCCGCCGCCTTCTCCGTGTACGGATCGAGCTTGGCCGACATCAGTTCCACGCGGCCATACGGCGACCACATCCAGGTTTCCTGGCGCATCTCGATACCGCCCACCAACGCGCCGAACACTTGCTTGCCGTCGCGTTCGCCCGTGGCGAAACCGCTGCCATCGGTCAAGTAGCGCGAGGCGTCGTATTGCAGGGTGCCGTAGCCGAGCACGCCGTCAAGGAAGACGCCCTTGCTCGGACGCAGGCTGCCATACACGGCCGCCACGGCGCTATCGGCCGTGCTGCGGCTGCCGTTCTGGCCCACATCGCTGCGGTCATGGCTGAAACCGGCGCCCACGCCCAGGGTCGCCAGGTCGCTCAAGCGGTAATCGCCGCCCACACTTACGCCATTTGTGCGGAAGCGGAAGCCCGTGTCGCGACCATTCACATAGTGCTGGCCGAAGTCCACGGCGCCACCGAGCCACAGCGACAGCGCCTGCTTCTGCGTGTCCGGCTTCTGCGGCATGTCCGGCAAGCCATTCGTTGCCTGGCTGACATCCGTGCCACCCACCGCCTTATCGCTGCTGAAACCGGCATCGGGCTGGCGCAGGGACGCCTTGCGCATGAACGGTTTCACGGCCGTGCCGAACACGCGGTCCGCTTCCTGCTCTTGCCAGCGCGCCAGCGCCGCCGTCGGATTGCCGCTGTCGTTCGGCGGCGTCAGGCTCAGGCCAAAGTTCGACCGTCCCCAGCCATCGCCATGCAGGCTTTCCAGGCGCTGCGTGAAGTTCGACAGCTGCGCCGTGGCGAAGCGCCGCGCCGCATCGGCTTGCGCCGCTTGCAAGCCGATCACTTCCGGATCGAGCGACGGGTCGCGCCGCGCCGTGACGGTGACGTTGACCACGCCCGGCTTCGAGGTGGCAAAGGCATTGCTCAGGGTGTAGCTGACGACGGCCGCGCCGGCAAACTTGCCCGAAGCCGCAAAGCTCAGCTGGTACGACGGCTTGCCGGCCGTGCCCACGTCGCGCACCACCACCTTGCCCGCCTCGGCCGGCGCCACGCTCAGCACATTGGCCGCCGTGAACGGGCCGCCCGTGGCGCCCGCCGTCAGGTCGACCGTCACCGTCAGGCCCGCCACCACCGTAGCGCTCTGGCTGACCACCTGCGGCATCGGATTGACGCTGATGGTCGCTTTCACCGGCGCCGAGGTGCCGAACACGTTCGACACGGTGTAGCCGATGCTGATGTCGCCGCTGGTGTTAATGCCTGGCGTGTAGACGATGTCCATGCCATTGACGACTGCCGTGCCGCTGGCCGGCTGCGTGGTGATGGCCACGGCCGTGAACGGGCCACCGGTGGCGCCCTGCGTCACCTGCAGGGTCACCGGCGTGCCGGCCAATACCGTCGCCGTCTTGGCGACAGGCACCGGCACCGGCTGCGGCGCCACCGTCACGCTGACCGTGGCCGGCGCGGAGGTGCCGCCTGGACCCGTCGCCGTGTAGCTGAAGCTGTCAGGACCGAAGTAGTTGGCATTCGGCACATACGTCACCTTGAAACTCGCACCGGCGACGGCGCGCGCCATGCGCGCCGAGGCACCGCTCGAGACCACCGTAACGCGCCCGTGCTGCGGCGGCGTGACGATGGTCACGTCCGTGATCGGGCTGCCATCCGTGGAAGCGATGGTCAGGCTCACTTCCTGGTTGGCCGAGGTGGTCGCCGTTTCATTGGGCACCGGCGGCGGCGCCTGGTTCACCTGCAGGGTCAGCGCTTGCTGCACCGTGAACTGGTGCGCGTCCTTCGCCTGCAAGGTGAAGGCGAAGCTGCCCGCCACGGTCGGCGTGCCGCTGACGATGCCGGTCGCCGCGTCGAGCGCCAGGCCGGCCGGCAAGGCGCCGCTGCTCAGGGAGTACACGTAGGGCGCAACGCCGCCAGCCGCCGTGAATGGCTGGCTATACGCGTCGCCCGCGCGGATCGCCGCCAGGCTGGCCGGCGTCAGGGTCAGGGTGGGAGCAGCTACCGTCAGCGTGTAGTTTTTGCTGAGGCTGAATGGTGCCCCCACGCCCGTGCTGCTGTCGGTGACCTTGATGCTGAACGGGAAACTGCCCGCCGCATTCGTCGTGCCGGACAGCACGCCCGTAGCCGTATTCAGGCTCAGGCCCACGGGCAAGGTGCCGACCACGGCATAGCTGTACGGCGCCGTGCCGCCCGTCCCCGTCAGAGTCGTGCTGTAGGCCGCTTCCGCCGTCGGATTGGGCAAACTGGCCGGGTTCAGCGCCAGTACCGCTGAAGCGACGGACAGCGTGTAGCTCTTCGCTCCCGTGAATTGACGCGAATCCGTCACTTGTACCACCAGCGCAAAATCGCCAGCCGCCGTGGGCGT
Organism: Janthinobacterium sp. SUN137; assembly: GCF_030587265.1. Lineage (NCBI taxonomy): Bacteria > Pseudomonadati > Pseudomonadota > Betaproteobacteria > Burkholderiales > Oxalobacteraceae > Janthinobacterium > Janthinobacterium sp. SUN137. The sequence goes on from NZ_JAPWHZ010000001.1 coordinate 437,289, forward strand.
GCCGCTCAACACGCCGCTGGCGTTCGAGCTCATGCCGGCAGGCAGGCTGCCCGTGATCGCGAACGTGTACGGACCGACACCGCCGCTGGCAGTCAGTTGCTGGCTGTACGCGGTGGCAACGGTTGCCGCCGGCAAACTGGCCGGGGTGACGCCGATGGCCGAGGTCACGGTCAAGGTATACGTTTGCGTTGCCTGGGCATTGACCCCGGCGACCGCGGCTTGCGTCGCGGTGATGGTGCTGGTGCCGGCGCTGACTGGAGTGATGACGCCGGTGCCGCTGACAGTCGCCACGCCCGCGTTCGAGCTGGTATAGCTCAAGGCGCCATAACTGCCGCCCGCCAGGCTGGATGTCGCCGCATTGCTGAAGTTATTGCCCAATGGAACGGATGCCGCAGCCGGTGTTGCAAACGTGATGACACCGGTCGGGATATACGTAAATTGGTCCGCCGCGCCGCTGGCACTGGTGCCGCCAACCGTGGTCACTTTCACATCCACCACGCCCAGGCTGCCCGATGGACTCGTGGCCGTGATCTGCGTGGCGCCGTTGACGACAAAGCTGCCGGCATTGGCGCCGCCGAATCGCACTGCCGTGGCACCTGTAAAGCCGGTACCGGTGATGACCACGCTGGTGCCGCCGGCGATGGGGCCGAAGGCAGGTGAAATGCCGCTGACTGCCGGCGCCACCACATACGTGAACTGGTCCGCCGCGCTGGTGGCGCTCGTGCCACCGACGGTGGTGACGCGCACGTCCACCGTGCCGGCACCAGCTGGCGCCGTGGCCGTGATCTGCGTGGCGCTATTGACGGTGAAACTCGTCGCCGCCGCACCGCCAAACGTCACTGCCGTCGCGCCGCCAAGGCCCGCGCCGCTGATAACGACACTGCTGCCGCCCGTCGTTGGACCGGAGGCCGGGGAAATACCGCTCACCACCGGCGCCCCCACATACGTGAACTGGTCGTTCGCGCTGGTGGCGCTGGTGCCACCGGTGGTGGTGATGCGCACGTCCACCGTGCCCGTGCCGGCTGGCGCCGTCGCCGTGATCTGCGTGGCGCTGTTGACCGTAAAGCCCGTCGCCGCCGTGCCGCCGAACGTCACCGCCGTCGCGCCACTGAAATTCGTGCCGCTGACAGTGACCGTGGTGCCGCCAGTGACCGGGCCGGAGGTGGGCGAAATGCTGCTCACCACCGGTGCTGCCACGTACGTAAATTGGTCCGCCGCGCTGGTGGCGCTGGTGCCGCCGACCGTCGTGACGCGCACGTCCACCGTGCCCGTGCCGGCTGGCGCCGTCGCCGTGATCTGCGTGGCGCTATTGACGGTAAAGCCCGCCGCTGCCGTGCCGCCGAACGTCACCGCCGTCGCGCCACTGAAATTCGTGCCGCTGATGGTGACCGTGCTCCCCCCCGCGGCGGGACCGGCCGTGGGCGAAATGCTGCTCACCACTGGTGCGCCCACATACGTGAACTGATCGTTCACGCTGGTGGCACTGGTGCCGCCGGTGGTGGTGACGCGCACGTCCACCGTGCCGGAACCGGCTGGCGCCGTCGCCGTGATCTGCGTGGCGCTGTTGACAGTAAAGCCGGAGGCGGCCGAGCCACCGAACGTCACTGCCGTCGCGCTACTGAAATTCGTGCCGCTGATGGTAACCGTGGTGCCGCCGGCAGCCGCGCCGGCCGTGGGTGAAATGCTGCTCACCACCGGTGCGCCCACATACGTGAACTGGTCATTCACGCTGGTGGCGCTCGTGCCGCCGGTGGTGGTGACGCGCACGTCCACCGTGCCCGTGCCGGCTGGCGCCGTCGCCGTAATCTGCGTGGCGCTGTTGACGGTAAAGCCCGTTGCTGCCGTACCGCCGAACGTCACCGCCGTCGCGCCACTGAAATTCGTGCCGCTGATGGTGACCGTGGTGCCGCCGGTAGCCGGGCCGGCCGTGGGCGAAATGCTGCTCACCGCCGGTGCCGCCACGTACGTAAATTGGTCCGCCGCGCTGGTGGCGCTAGTGCCGCCGATGGTGGTGATGCGCACGTCCACCGTGCCCGTGCCGGCTGGCGCCGTGGCCGTGATCTGCGTAGCGCTATTGACGGTAAAGCCCGTCGCTGCCGTGCCGCCGAACGTCACTGCCGTCGCACTGCCAAAACCCGTGCCGCTGATGGTGACCGTGGTGCCGCCAACAGCCGGGCCGGCCGTGGGCGAAATGCTGCTCACCACCGGTGCGCCCACATACGTGAACTGGTCGTTCGCACTGGTGGCGCTGGTGCCGCCGGCCGTCGTCACGCGCACGTCTACCGTGCCCGTGCCGGCTGGCGCCGTCGCCGTGATCTGCGTGGCGCTGTTGACGGTAAAGCCGGAGGCGGCCGAGCCACCGAACGTCACCGCCGTCGCGCCACTGAAATTCGTGCCGCTGATGGTGACCGTGGTACCGCCAGCAGCCGGGCCGGTGGTGGGCGAAATGCTGCTCACCACCGGTGCTGCCACGTACGTGAACTGGTCGTTCGCGCTGGTGGCGCTGGTGCCGCCGATGGTGGTGATGCGCACGTCCACCGTGCCCGCGCCAGCTGGCGCCGTCGCCGTGATCTGCGTGGCGCTGTTGACCGTAAAGCCCGTCGCTGCCGTGGCGCCGAAGGTCACCGCCGTCGCGCCACTGAAATTCGTGCCGCTGATGGTGACCGTGGTGCCGCCGGCAGCCGGACCGGCCGTAGGCGAAATGCTGCTCACCACCGGTACAACCACATAGGTAAATTGGTCCGCTGCGCTGGTGGCGCTGGTGCCGCCGACCGTCGTCACGCGCACGTCCACCGTGCCGGAACCTGCAGGGGCCGTGGCCGTGATCTGCGTGGCGCTGTTGACGGTAAAGCCAATCGCTGCCGTACCGCCGAAGGTCACCGCCGTCGCGCCACTGAAATTCGTGCCGCTGATGGTGACCGTGCTACCGCCGGCGATGGGGCCTGCCGTCGGCGACAGGCTCGTCACCGTCGGCACCGCCACGTAGGTAAATTGATCGGCCGCGCTGGTGGCGCTGGTGCCGCCCGACGTGGTCACGCGTACATCCACCGTGCCCGTGCCGGCTGGCGCCGTCGCCGTGATCTGCGTGGCGCTGTTGACCGTAAAGCCGATGGCGGCAGTAGCGCCGAATCTCACCGCCGTCGCGCCACTGAAATTCGTGCCGCTGATGGTGACCGTGGAGCCGCCAACAGCCGGGCCGGAAGTGGGCGAAATGCTGCTCACCACCGGTGCTGCCACGTAGGTGAATTGATCCGCCGCGCTGGTGGCGCTGGTGCCGCCGACCGTCGTGATGCGCACGTCCACCGTGCCCGTGCCGGCTGGCGCCGTCGCCGTGATCTGCGTGGCGCTGTTGACCGTGTAGCCGGTCGCCGCCGTGGCGCCGAAGGTCACCGCCGTCGTGGTGGAAAAGTTCGTGCCACTGATGACGACCGTGGCGCCGCCGCCTGCCGGCCCCGCAGTGGGTGAAATGCTCGTCACTGTCGGCAACGCCACAAAGGTGTACTGGTCGTTCGCGCTGGTGGCGCTGGTGCCGCCGGCTGTCGTGACGCGCACATCCACCGTGCCCGTGCCGGCTGGCGCCGTCGCCGTGATCTGCGTGGCGCTGTTGACCGTGTAGCCGGTCGCCGCCGTGGCGCCGAAGGTCACTGCTGTCGCGCCGGTAAAGTTCGAGCCGTTGATGGTGACCGTGGTGCCGCCACCGCCTGGGCCCGCCGTCGGCGAAATACTGGTGATCGCTGGCGCCGGAACATAGGTGAACTGGTTTGACGGATCGGCGGCGTTGGTGCCGCCTGGCGTCGTGACGAATACGTTCACGACACCGGTGCCGGAGGGCGACGTGGCGGTGATTGTCGTGGAATTGACCACGGTAACGCTGAGGCCATTGCTGCTGCCGAATTTGAGTGCCGTTGCGCCGGTAAAGCCGGTACCGGTAATGGTGACGGCGGTGCCGCCGCTAACCGGACCGAGCGCAGGCGACACACCGGTGATCGTAGGCGGCGGCTGGGCGTTGATCACCAGGGAATAGCTTCTGGACGTGTTATATGGTCCATTGCCGCCAGTGCTGTCCGTCGATTTCATCACAAAGTTGTAGGTGCCCAAGGCACCGGGCGTGCCCGAGAGCAAGCCGCTGCCCGACAGGGTGATGCCCGCCGGCAGGCTGCCCGATTCCACCACATACGCAAAGGGCCCGGTGCCATTCGCGGTCGACATCTGCTGGCTGTAGGGCACCGACAATCCGCCTGCCGCCAGCACCGTGGGCGTGATGGACAGGGTGGGCACGGCGATCGACACGGAGTAATTCTTGGTGACGGTCAGCGGCGTGCCTGAGGTCGAGTCGGTCACCTTGATGCCGAACACATAGGCGCCGGTCGCTGTCACGGTGCCGGAAATCACGCCGCTGGGCGACACAGTGATGCCAGGTGGCAAAGCACCAGACACCAGCGCGTAGTTGTAAGGCGCGACACCGCCGGTCGACGACATCGCCTGGCTGTACGCCACGCCGATCACGGGCGCCGATATGCTGCCCGGTGTCACGGTGAAGGCAGCCGCAGGGGGCAGGACGGTCACCGTAAAAGTCACCGCCTTGCTGTCTTCATCCCACAGGACAAAGCTGTCGGACAGCGCTCCGTCGCCATTATTGATATAGGTCGCAATACCGGTACCGTTATTGACGAGACCAGTAATCGTGCCGTGCAAGGCAGTCGCGCCATTGTCCGTCAGGCCAAATGAGCTACACAGCGACAAATCGATGACATAGGAGTCGCCTGATGCGACGGTAAAACTCCTCTGATTGGGAATACATTTCGTGCTCGGATCGCCGTTGGCTGCCTGCGCCGGGCCTGCGCCAAGCGCCAGCATCAGCAGGCACAGCGTAACGCAGCAATTCAGGAAACGGCCAAACGCTGATGCCAGGCCTACCCGGCGAGCCGCTGCCGGCCTTCGAGTTCCTGCGACAAAAGCAAGGAACAAAAAATGTGCCGGACGGGCGACGATATCGTTGCAAATACGCAACATGATTTCTCCAATACAGAGTTTTTTAGTCAAAAAGAACCATGGATTCAAGCTGCAAGCGATCCCCATTCAGGGCCCTTCCATAGAGCCAACAGATGTTGACGCTTGCCATACGACAACGTATGCTACCTCGAGTTTTCAATAAAGTAACTATAACAAAAAGGGTTTTTCAAAAAACAATATTGATTGCAAATGGAAAATATTATTTCCTTAACATTCAATAACATTCCAACAGCGGGAGAACGATGATGGCTGAAGTGTATTTGGGACAAATCATGATGAGCGGATTTGCGTTTGCACCGCGTGGATTTGCAGCATGTAACGGGCAATTGCTGCCAATTACGCAGAATCAGGCGCTGTTTGCCCTGTTGGGTACCTTTTACGGGGGGAACGGCACGACCAACTTTGCGTTGCCAAACTTACAAGGCAGCACCCCTGTCGGCTCGGGCAGTTCGGTGGACGCTTCCTGGCAACCAGTCCCCTACCAAGTGGGCGCTCGTAACGGCGCGGAAGCTATCACTTTGACACTGAGTCAGATTCCACCGCATACGCACGCGGCCAATGCGCTGACCACGCCAGGCACCACCAAGAATCCGACCAACACCCTGTATGGCGGCAGCGGCACGGAAGCCATCTATGGCACGGCAGGCCCGCAAGTGCCCTTGAACAACCTGGTCTTGGCCCAGACAGGCGGCAGCCTGCCGCATAACAATATGCAGCCCTTCCAGGTACTCAATTTCAATATCGCCCTGAACGGCGTCTTCCCATCGCGCAACTAACATGCCAGCCACTTCCCACGGAGCAAAGTCATGACTACACCTTATGTCGGCGAGATCCGCCTGTTTTCCTTTCCCCGCATACCGCAAGGCTGGTTCGCCTGCGACGGTAGCCTGAAGTCCATCGCCAATAACGAGGTGCTATATACGCTGCTGGGCACCACCTATGGCGGCGACGGCGTCAATACATTCGGTGTACCCGACCTGCGCGGCCAGGTACCCTTGCATCAGGGCACCGGCCCTAGCCTGACACCCCGGGTCATGGGGCAAAAGGGGGGCAGCGAAACGGTGACCTTGCTGCCGACCCAGATGCCTGCGCATACGCACGTCTTCAGTGCGATCAGCACACTGGCGACGAGCAACACGCCAGGGACCAGCGCACAGCTGGCGGCACCGGTCAATAACGACAAGATGTACACGAGCAGCCTGGCTGGCCTCACGACCTATGACATGGCGCCCGCAGCAACGGGCACTGCAGGCAGCAGCTTGCCGCATGACAACACCATGCCTACCCTGACCGCCTCGTTTTGCATCGCATGGGCAGGTATTTACCCATCCCAACAATAACAGCCAGCACGCAAGCGCAGCCCATAAAATCGATCAGGAGAACCTACCGTGACATCACCATATCTTGGCGAAATACAAGTCTTTGGCTTCAATTTCACACCTGCCGGGTGGGCAAGCTGTAATGGCGCCACCCTGCAGATAAGGCAATTCAGCGCCCTGTTTTCATTAATCGGCACGCAATATGGCGGCGATGGGGTCAACACCTTCCAGTTGCCCAACTTCACCGGACGCGCGCCCTGCAGCCAGGGCCAGGGGCCAGGCTTGACGCAGCGTGTGATGGGCGAAACGTTCGGCAGCAATACCGTCCAGCTGAATCTCACGGAGATTCCCAACCATACCCATCAACTGACCTTGAGCCGCCAGACCAATGCCACCCTGCAGCGCAACGTGCCGCAAAATGGCGATGGCCTGACCAGCATCACGGGCACGAACGCGTTCGTGCCCGCGGCAACGCCGAACGTCACCTTGTCGCCACTGACCATCGGCAGCGCGGGTGGCGGCCAGGCGCATGAAAATCGCCAGCCCCTGCTGGCGGTAAATTTCTGCATCGCCCTGCAGGGCGAGTTTCCTGCGTTTGATTGAGGCTTGAACGCCCCGGGCAGGCGGCGCCATCGGACTCCCGCCTGGCCCTGCCTGCCCCGCATCAGCGGCATACTCAGTTGAACACGGCCTGATACAGAAAGCCGTGGTTGTCACGCGCCACCGGCACTAGGAAGATACCCACCTCGCCAAACGCATCATGCTGCAGCTGAAAGATTTTCTGGCTGAAGAGGATGGGGGAACTGTTATGGAATAACAGGCTGAACGGCGCCCGCAACAGGCCTTCCAGTGTGGCCGACGGCAACGGGCGCGCCTCCTTCAGGATGAAAGCGGCATTCCCGTCGCCGACCGCGATAAACGTGTCGTTGACGCGCGCGGCAAAGTGTTCCAGGGTCAGTACATTCATCATTGCAGGCATTCCATTTCATGGGCTGTGTGATTGAAGCAATGATTTATTCTAATGGAAGCATTGCTGCTTTTACACAGTTTTTGACATGAACGCCGTCACCACCGCACTCGGCGGCAATGCGGCGGCCAGGGTCATCCGTCCCGGCCGCCTGTGTGTGCCTGCCTCGCGGCACTCTCCGCCTACCGCATCGCCTCTTCCAGCCCCGGCGCAAACCCGGCGCCGTGCTTGACCTGCGCGGTGGACGCCTTCAGCGTGGCGCCGATCGGCTCGGCGCGGCCCGCCAGGCATTGCCCCAGGAAGTTTTCCGTCACAGCATTGAAGGCAATGTTGTTCACGGGCCGGGCAAAGCCATGGCCTTCGTCGGGGAACAGCACGTAGGTGACGGGGATATTCTTCGCCGCCATGGCCGCCACGATCTGGTCCGATTCCGCCACGTTGACGCGCGGGTCGTTCGCGCCCTGGCCGATCAGCAGCGGGCGCTGGATGTTCTGCGCAAAGTTCAGCGGCGAGCGTTCCTTCAGCAGCGCCTTGCCCTCTTCCGTGGTCGGATCGCCCATGCGCTTGTAGAACTGCTGCTTGCCCGCTTCCCAGTACGGCGGAATGGTTTGCAGCAAGGTAAACAGGTTCGACGGGCCGACGATGTCGACGCCGCAGGCAAACGTCGTCGGCGTAAACGCCATGCCGGCCAGGGTGGCGTAGCCGCCATATGAGCCGCCCATGATGGCCACCTTGTCGGCCGTCGTCACGCCGCTCTTCACCGCCCATTGCACGGCGTCGAGCAAGTCGTCATGCATCTTGCGCCCCCACTGCAGGTCGCCGGCCGAGATGAATTGCTTGCCGAAACCCGTCGAGCCCCGGTAATTCACGGACAGCACCGCATAGCCGCGGTTGGCCAGCCATTGATGGTAGCTGTTATAGCCATAGGTATCGCGCGCCCACGGGCCGCCATGCACCAGCAGGACCATCGGCACCGCCTGCGACGGCACGCCGCCGGCGCCCGCCTTCGATGCCTGCGGCAAGGTCAGATAGGAGACCAGGGTCAGGCCGTCGCGCGCCTTGATTTGCTGCGGATACATGGGCACCAATGGCGCGCCTTCCAGCTCGGGCCGCGTGACATACAGCTGCGTGAGCTTTTTGCTCTTGCGGTCGTACAGCCAGCTCGATGCCGGCGCCGTGACGGCATCGACGCCCACAAGCCATTTGTCATCGGCGTCCGTGCGCGACGTCACGTTGAACTGGCCCTTGGCATGCTTCTTCAGGAAGGCCAGGTCGGCCTTCAGGTCATCCGTCAGCGGCAGGTATTCGTGCTGCAGATAGTCAACGGAATACGCCTGCACCTTGCCTGTGCGCGTGTCGTACAGGGCGTCGGAAATGTCGGCCCGCGGGTCTTGCGCCACCACCGTGGTCTTGCCACTGGCCACGTCCTGCGCCAGCAGCGCCGAGGTATTGCGGCCGCGCGAATCGGTCCAGTACAGGGTCTTGCCGTCGACCGTAAAGGCCAGCGGCGCCGTCGTCTGCGAATCTTCCAGACCCACTTCCGCCAGCGGCGTGCTCTCGGCCTTGCCGTCCGTGATGCGGAAATACTGCATGCCGCCGTCGGCGCGCGCCTTGCTGGCGATGCGCAGATTGAGCAGTTCATCGGCCAGATAGCCACCGTAGCCGTCGTTCTGCTCCACCAGGGTCAGCTTGCCGCTGGCCAGGTCCAGGCTGTACACGTCATGCCAGCGCGCATCACGGTTATTGATGCCGATCAAGATACGGTCCTTCACCTTGCTGCTGATCTGGATCACGCGCACGCGGGTCTTCTCGAACGGCGTGTAACCGACCTGCTTGCCGCTCACGACATTCACGCCGTACAGCAGGAAATTTTCATCGCCGCCCTTGTCCTGGATAAACAGCAGGGTTTTCGAATCGGGCGACCAGAAGCTGCTGCGGATGGGCCGCACCTTTTCTTCCGTCAGCGGGCGCGCCTGCGCCGGATTGCTGGCCGGCGCCACCCACACATTGAGCACGCCGTCGCGCGGCGCGATCCACGACAGCCACTTGCCATCCGGGCTGATGCGCCCGCCGGACTTGCTGGGATTGCCAAACAGCTTGGCCCGCTCGATCAGCGGCGTGTCATTGGCAGGGGCTTGGGCATGCGCCGGCAGTGCGCTGGCGAACAACAGGACAGGCAGGACATAGCGAATCATGGACACCTCATGGTTGATGAATGAAGGGAAACTTCACACGTGCATGTGCCAGCACATCATAGGCCAAAGCAGTATTGCCAGGTTGACTACGCGACAAGGGACGAAAATCGGGGGATGGACGGGGAGAAACGGGGAATGGACCGCGGTGCCGGTCAGGCGACTGCCGGCGCGCGGCAGGCGTGACCGGACGGAGAAAAGAAAAAGGCCACTGCGCGGAGTGGCCTAAATCCTTGCATCTAATGGCTGGGGCGAGAAGATTCAAACTTCCGACCCTATGCCCCCTACACGACGACACCAAGCCGTAACCCGCATGGACGCTATATATAGAGAGAATCGGGCATATAATATACAGTACGTTCCAACAGGTATTCAAGCCCGCATGTCGCGGTGTTTTTTCTGCAAAAATTATACATTTTCGCCCCCGTTTTTTCTCGCAGCTTCCCATCCCATCCCATGCTCACTGCTGGATGATGCCAGTGGCTCATCGCTCCTTGAAATGACTGGCAGACTCCAGTTTTCAAGTCGTCAGAATATTCATTCCATATCAGTAGTCTGGCGTAGCTCGAAAATCCCCTCCACTGTCAACAACATAACTTTATCTGATGATATGGCGCAATTTCGCGCATCAACCATAAGGCTCCATTTCATCGACACAGCCATAAGTCACTTACTTTTGAGGAAGTCGTAGATAGAAACAATCATTCCGAAAAAAAACACCACAAAACCAAGCTTTGCAAATAAATCAAAAAATAATTTCTCAATTCAAAACTCATTAACACCATTGATCCAGCAATTAAAAACCCACAAAATGTTATCAAGGATCCTCTTTTAATACCTTTATTTTTCATGTCAGCTCCAAATAAAATAAATTCCCTTACTTTGAAAGCAATAATTCATATAATGAAATTAAAATTCAATGAATTACAAGAAATCAGTCTGAAATACATTTTATTACCATATCGCAACTCGCACATTCCGGCCCGCGGTCAGGTCCCGTGTGCATTTTTCACACGCGACGGAAGTAGATCAGCGACAGCCACGAGGTGCTCTGCTGGATACGGGCCGTGGAAGCGCCCATGCTGGCGGCGATGCATTACGTGCCGGTCAGCAAGGAACTCGCGCTGTGCTACGAAAACGTCGTCAAGGGCTTCCAGGCATACACAGGCCACATCGGCATTTCCATCCCAGCCACTGAAGAGTCCCGCAGGGAAACCGGCGAAGCGCGCAAATTGCTGCTCTTGCCGGATCAGGTCAACACCACCGTCAATGGCAGCGCCACGGTGGTGGGTAGCGGGCCTAGCCGCAAAATCACGGGCTTTTCTCATGAGGTTAATCTAACTCTATGACTGCTCCTGGCCGGTTTCAGCCTTATATTTATTGCCAACGGATTTCCCATCCAGTCTCGGCAATGAACTGAGACACGTCACTCAAAGTCTCCACCCATGAATCAAAAGCACTATTTGGATTTGGATCACCACGACCGTCCCACCATTCAAAGATGAAATAGCCTCCTGTTTTTTCCGATTCATACTCAACTCGAACCTGATGAGTTGGGTGCTCAGAATTTATGATCGTTCCTGTTGTGTTTATTTTTACCATGCCTATATACTCGACGCGGTTTCATTGTCCGTCATCCGTCCACTCTTGGCCTATTGTGTTGAAGAAGTCGAGCGGCAACAAATTCGGGATGTCTCAGACCTCCAAGCAGTCGGCACGCCTTCAATAGCGGCGGTTCCGGACAGTCTAGGCGGGTAAAATTTCTATCTGAATGTCAACGCACCTGGGTTTTTCAACACAATAGGCCGATAGCGGACATCGGCATACGACAACGAAAATCATACGTGATGTAAACGGAAAAACCCAGCACCGATATTATACAAACGTATAATATACAGTACTGGGTTTCTATACAGCTTGCGCTGTAACTCCTTGAATCTAATGGTCGGGGCGAGAAGATTCGAACTTCCGACCCCATGCACCCCATGCATGTACGCTACCAGGCTGCGCTACGCCCCGACGAGGTGGGAATTATAGCAGAGGCTTTTAGGTTTTTGCCATGCTTTGCGCATGATTCATATCGAACTGCGCAAACTTTTTTGCATGGCCCTGGCAAGCGGCCTATTCGTTCAGCAGCAGCGCCGTCAGGACGATGCGGAAGCCCGCGATCAGTGGCTCGACTTTCACGTCCGGATTGTGAATGAAGCGCACGGGCAAGCCCTGGTAAATGGCGACGAGGGCATTCAGGCGGCCTTCCAGCATCTCTTCATCGGCCGGCAAGCCGCGCTTGATGCGCGCATCGCGGATGATGGAGAGAAACAACTGGCGCGAACGCTGGTCCGAGCATTGCAGCATGTCGGCGATCACCGGATTGCGCGATGCTTCGGCGAAGATTTCCAGCGGCATCATCCACGTTTTCGGGTCCAGCGCTTCGAGCACATGCTCGCCCGCATTGTCGATCACGGCCTGCAGCGGGTCTTCGCGCTGCGCCAGGTCCTGCATCAGGTTCGACACCCGCTCCGTATTCTGCATGACGAAGGCGGCGATGATCGCATCCTTGCTGTCAAAATAATTATAGATATGGCCCGCGCTCATGCCGGCCGCTTTCGAGATCTCGGCCATGCTGGCGCCGTGAAAGCCGCGGCGGCTGAAACAGCTTTCGGCCGCATCGAGCACCTGCTTGCGCCGCGTGTTGGCGCGCTCGGGATCCGGATGCTTCTTTTCAACTTGGTTCATGATTTTCCAGTAGCGCGCCAGCCCTGCCCTTGCGGGCAAGGCCGGCGTCGGCGTCCCCGTGATTATTGGACGCCGCCAGCCGCCGCGACGGCTGTCTGCTCAGGCTGCCAACCGCCGCCCAGCACCTTGTACAAGGTCACCAGGTTGGTCGATTTGGCCAGGCGCGCCGTGATCAGGCTTTGCTGCGCCGTGTACAGCGCGCGCTGGGCCACCAGGGCGTTCAGGTAGGACTCGGCGCCCTGCTTGTAGCGCGCGTCGTGGATGGTGTAGCTCTTCGTCGACGCCTCGACCAGCGAAACCTGCGATTGCAGGCGCTCGTCGATGGTGCCGCGCTGGGCCAGCGCATCGGACACTTCGCGGAAGGCGACCTGGATCGCCTTTTCGTATTGCGCCACGGAAATTTCACGCTGCACCTTGGCGATATCGAGGTTGGCGCGGTTCACGCCGCCATCGAAGATCGGCAAACTGATCTGCGGAATGAAACTCCACGTGCCGCTGCCCGCCTTGAACAGGCCCGACAGGTTGTCGCTCAGCGAGCCGGCCGTGGCCGTCAGCGAAATGCGCGGGAAGAACGCCGCGCGCGCCGCGCCGATGTTGGCGTTGGCAGCGCGCAAGGTGCGCTCGGCCGCCAGCACGTCGGGACGGCGTTGCAGCACGTCCGACGGCACGCCGGACGGAATGTCCGCCAGGGCCGTCACGGCGCCGAACTCGCCTTGCGGCAGCAGGTCGGCCGGCACGGGGCCGCCCACCAGCAGGACGAGCGCGTTTTGATCCAGCGCAACCTGGCTCGTGTAAACCGCCACGTCGGAACGGGCCGACTCGACGCTGGTCTGGGCATCGTACTTGTCCAGGCCGGAAGTCGCACCGGCACTGAAGCGGCGCACGGCCAGGTCATACGACGACTGCTGGCTCTTCAGGGTGTCCTGCGCCACGCGCAGGCGCTGCTGGTCGGCCACCAGGTTCAGATAGGTGCTGGCCACTTCGGCCACCAGGCTGATCTGCTGTGCGCGGCGGGCTTCTTCCGTGCCCAGGTATTGCTCCAGCGCACTGTCGGACAGGCTGCGCACGCGGCCGAAGAAGTCCAGCTCGTAAGCCGACACGCCCAGGTTCGCCGTGTACTGGCGGTTGATGGACGCTTCGCCGTTGGCGCTGGCGTTCTTCGGCACGCGGCTGGCCGTCTGGCCGCCGGACGCCGACAGGGTCGGGATCAGCGCGGCGCGTTCGATGCCGTAGGTGGCGCGCGCCTTCTCGATGTTCAGGATCGAGACGCGCAGGTCGCGGTTATTGGCCAGCGCCAGTTCCAGTACCTGGCGCAGACGCGCATCGGCAAAGAACTCGCGCCAGGCGACGTCCGCCACCGGCTTGGCGTCGGCGGCCGCCGTGTCGGCCTTGTAGGAAGGGCCCGTCGGCCACGCCGTGGGCGCCGGCGCTGCCGGACGCTCATACGTAGGGGCCAGGCTGCAACCGGCCAGCAAGGCCAGTGCCGCCATGGAGAGTAGCGATTTTTTCATATTAATGTGCATCCTTGGAAAGCGTGACGGCTGGCGAGCCAGGCGTCGCCGGCGTGGCGGGCGCGTCCGGCTTCGAGAAGAAGCCGCGCACCAGCACGAAGAACACCGGCACGAAGAAGATACCGAGGAACGTGGCCGTCAACATACCGCCCAGCACGCCGATACCGATGGCGTTCTGGCTGCCGGAACCGGCGCCGCTGGATATAGCCAGTGGCAACACGCCCAGGCCGAAGGCGATCGAGGTCATCAGGATCGGACGCAGACGCAGACGCACCGCGTGCAAGGTCGCGTCCAGCAGCGACATGCCCGATTCCTGCATTTCCTTGGCGAATTCGACGATCAGAATCGCATTCTTCGCCGACAGACCCACCACCGTGAGCAAGCCCACCTGGAAGTACACGTCGTTCGACAGGCCGAAGAACCAGGTGCCCAGCACGGCGCCGATCACGCCCAGCGGTACCACCAGCAGCACGGAGAACGGAATCGACCAGCTTTCATACAGCGCGGCCAGGCACAGGAACACGATCAGCAGCGACAGCGCGTACAGCTGCGGCGTCTGCGAACCGGATTCGCGCTCTTCCAGCGACACGCCGGTCCAGCTGAAGCCGATGCCAGGCGGCAGCTTGGCCACCATTTCTTCCATCGCGTTCATGGCGGCGCCCGTGCTTTGGCCCGGCGCCGGCGTACCCAGGATCTCTACCGACGGCAAGCCGTTGTAGCGTTCCAGGCGTGGCGACGCGTAAATCCACTTGCCGGTAGCGAAGGCCGAGAACGGCACCATCTGGCCAGCGGTATTGCGCACGAACCACTTGTTCAAGTCTTCCGGCAGCATGCGCGAACTGGCGTCACCCTGGATGAACACTTTCTTCACGCGGCCACGGTCGAGGAAGTCGTTCACATATGAACTACCCCAGCCGACGCTCAGCACGCGGTTGATTTCCGAGATCTGCAAGCCCAGCGCGGTCGCTTTCTGCTGGTCGATGTCGATCTTGTACTGCGGCGTATCTTCCTGGCCGTTCGGGCGCACGCCCACCATGGCCGGATTCTGCGACGCCATGCCCAGCAACTGGTTACGCGCCGCCATCAGGGCGTCATGGCCGACACCGCCGATATCCTGCAGCTGCATGTCGAAACCGGTGGCGTTACCCAGTTCCAGCACGGCAGGCGGTGCAAACGTAAACACCATCGCATCCTTGATCTGCAACAACTTGCCCATGGCGCGACCGGCCACGGCCGGCGCTTTTTGCGCCACGTCCTTGCGCAGCGACCAGTCTTTCAGGCGCACGAAGGCGATACCCGTATTCTGGCCGTTACCGCCGAAGCTGAAACCGGCGACGGCAAACACGGAAGCGACGTTGTCTTTCTCGCTGTTCATGAAGTGGTCTTCGACCTGTTCGATCACTTTCAGGGTGCGCTCTTGCGTGGCGCCCGTCGGCAATTGAATCTGCGTAAACAGGATGCCCTGGTCTTCTTCCGGCAGGAAGGAGGTCGGCAGGCGCATGAAGATGAACACCAGGCCGGCCAGCAACAGCACATACAACAGCATCGAACGGGCGCGGTGGCGGATCATGCTGCCGACCAGGCCCTGGTACTTGTTGCTGCTGCTATCGAAGCTGCGGTTGAACCAACCGAAGAAGCCCTTGTTCGTCGCGTGATGGCCTTTTTCGACCGGTTTGAGCAGGGTGGCGCACAGGGCTGGCGTAAACACCAGCGCGACGACGACGGACAGCACCATCGACGAGACGATGGTGATCGAGAACTGGCGGTAAATCACGCCCGTCGAACCGCCGAAGAAGGCCATCGGCACGAACACGGCCGACAGCACCATGGCGATACCGACCAGCGCGCCCGTGATCTGCGTCATGGACTTGCGCGTCGCTTCCAGCGGCGACAAGCCCTCTTCGCTCATCACGCGCTCGACGTTTTCCACCACCACGATGGCATCGTCGACCAGCAAACCGATGGCCAGCACCATGGCGAACATGGTCAGCGTATTGATCGAATAGCCAAACGCGTTCAGGATACCGAAGGTACCCAGCAGCACGACCGGCACGGCCATGGTCGGGATCAGGGTGGCGCGGAAGTTCTGCAGGAACAGATACATCACCAGGAACACCAGGATCACCGCTTCGACCAGGGTCTTGACCACTTCTTCGATGGACAGTTTCACGAACGGGGTCGTGTCGAACGCCACCTGGTAGCTCATGCCTTCAGGGAATTGCTTGCTCAGGTTGCCCAGCATGGCTTTCGCCGCATTGGCCGTATCGAGCGCATTGGCGCCCGTCGCCAGCTTGATCGCCACGCCGGTTGCCGCATGGCCGTTGTAGCGGGCCACGGTATTGTAGTTCTCGCGGCCCAGTTCCATGCTGGCCACATCCTTCAGGTACACCATGGCGCCGTTGGTCGTGGTTTTCAGCAAGATGGCGCCGAACTGCTCCACCGTTTGCAGACGGCTTTGCGCCGACACGGTCGCGTTCAGCTGCTGGCCCTTGATGGACGGCGTGCCGCCCAGCTCACCGGCCGACACTTCCGCATTCTGCGCCTGCACGGCCGTAATCACGTCCGCCGGGGTCAGGTTAAAGCTTTGCAGCTTGGCCGGATTGAGCCAGATACGCATGGCGTACTGCGAACCGAACAGTGTCACGTCGCCCACGCCGGGCACGCGGCTCAGCGGATCGACGACGTTGGCGGCCACATAGTCGCTCAAGTCGGTCTGGTCCATCTTGCCGTTTTCGGAAATGAAGCCGAACACCATCAGGAAGTTCTTCGTCGCTTTCGACACGACCAAGCCTTGCTGCGTGACAGCCGTCGGCAGCAGTGGCGTGGCCAGCTGCAGCTTGTTCTGTACCTGCACCTGGGCGATGTCGGGATTGGTGCCGCTGGTAAACGTCAGCGTGATGCTGATGCCGCCAGTGGCATCGCTCGACGAGGCCATGTAGCGCAAGCCGTCGATACCCTTCATCTTTTGTTCGATGACCTGGGTAACGGCGTCTTCCACGGTCTTGGCGGAGGCGCCAGGGTAGGAGCCGCTGATCGAAATCGACGGCGGAGCGATGCTCGGGTACTGCGCGATCGGCAGGCTGAGGATCGAAATCACGCCGGCAAGCATGATGACGATCGCGACCACCCAGGCAAAAATCGGGCGGTCAATGAAAAAACGGGCCATTAATATTCTCCTGAATTAGTGGGCGCTGGCAGCCGATGCTGCGGCAGAGGCGGCAGCGGCAGGCGCAGCTTCGGCCTTGGCCGGTACGGCAACGGCTGGTGCGCCTGGCTTGACTTTTTGCAAGCCTTCCACGATCACGCGATCGCCTGCGGCCAGGCCGGACGTCACCAGCCAGTTGGTGCCGACGGTACCGCTGGTGGTCAGCACGCGTTGCTCGACCTTGTTTTCCTTGTTCAGGATCAAGGCGGTTGCCTGGCCCTTCTGGTTGCGCGTCACGCCCACTTGCGGCACGGTGATGGCTTTTTCATCGACGCCCGTTTCCAGCTGGGCACGTACGTACATGCCTGGCAGCAATTCGCCTTTCGGGTTCGGGAACAGCGCGCGCAAGATCACGTTGCCGGTGGTCGGATCGACCGTCACGCCAGCGAACTGCAGCTTGCCCGATTCGCTGTACTTGCTGCCATCCGGCAAGATCAGGTCGACCTTGGCCTGGCCTTCGCCCACTTTTTTCAGCGAGCCGTCGGCCATCTGGCGCTTCAGGCGCAGCAGGTCCGTGCTCGACTGGGTCACGTCGACATAGATGGGATCGAGTTGCTGCACGGTGGTCAGCGCGTCGGCCTGGCCCGCCGTGACCAGCGCGCCGGCCGTCACGGTCGAGCGGCTGGTGCGGCCGCTGATCGGCGCCGTCACGGTGCTGTATTTCAGGTTGATGTTCGCCGTTTCCAGCGCCGCAGTGGCGGACTCGACGTCTGCCTTGGCTTGCTCGAACGCAGCGACGGCATCGTCGTATTCCTGGCGGCTCACGCCTTCGATGGCGACCAGTTCCTTGTAGCGCGAGGCTTTCGGACCGGCCGTCAGCAGGTTGGCCTTGGCTTTCGACAGCGCGGCCTTGGCCGAATTATAGGCAGCCTGGTAGGTGGCGGGGTCGATCTGATACAGGGCCGTGCCCGCTTTCACATCGCTGCCTTCGACGAACAGGCGCTTCTGGATCAAGCCGCCGACTTGCGGACGCACATCGGCGACCTGGTAGGCATTCGTACGGCCGGGCAATTCGGCGCTCATCGGCAACGCGGCCGGATTAACAGTAAACACGACCACCTGTGGCGCTTGCTGCGCGTGAGGTGCTTCCTGTTTTTTACTGCAGCCGGCCATGATTACAGTGGCGCACAGAACGGCAATAGCGCCGCTCGTACGCGGCGACGTCAAGGAAAATGTTGGTTGCATCTTGGACTTTCTGAAAAAGAAGCTGGCTAGTGTCGTTAGAAATGACTAAATTTATTAACGCAGATCAAAGAATGAACGATCATTCTAAAATCGTCAAGCATCGTTACAATTGAAACATAGTAACTATCAAGCGGATTAAATTATCAATGAGGCAATAAAATGAAGGCAACAACAGCGTCGGCACGCCCGCCAATTCGAATGGGAAGCGGGCGGGCGGCGGCAAAACGGCAAAGCGGGAAAGTTGGATTGAATGATTACTGTAGCAGGGTAATGCGTTTTTTGCTGAGACCGTGATCGCGTACGCAACACTGCCTTGCGCGCCCCCGCCCTGTCACGATGAATATTTACCAATGGTATCGAAAAGACATGTCGCGCCGGACGCGCTAGTATAGTGATCACGGCGTGGCAAAGCGGGGGCGCAACGATGACGGCACAGGCGCGAAACACAGGGCAGCACGATGGCGCGAGCGGCCCGGACGCGCCGCCGCTGCTGTCGACGGGCGTCGCAGGCCTCGACGCGATACTCACCGGCGGCATGCTGGCCGAGCGCCTGTACCTGGTCGAAGGCGCCCCCGGCACGGGCAAGACCACCCTGGCGCTGCAATTTCTGGCCGAAGGCGCGCGCAGCGGCATGCCCGTGCTGTATATCACCCTGGCGGAATCCGCGATCGAGCTGCGCGGTGCGGCCCTGTCGCATAGCTGGGACCTGGCCGGCATCGCCATCGAAGAAGTGGCGCCCGGCGACGATATCCTCGACCCCGAGCGCCAGTACACCATCTTCCACCCGTCGGAAATCGAACTGGCCTCGACCAACCAGCGCATCCTCGCCGCCATCGAAAAGCACCGCCCTGTCCGCCTCGTGCTCGATTCGCTGTCCGAACTGCAGCTGCTGGCGGAAAACCCCCTGCGCTACCGGCGCCAGGTCGTCGCGTTGAAACAATACCTGGCCAGCCGGCACTGCACCACCCTGCTGATCGACGACCGTTCCGCGCTCGACGACGGCTTGCAAGTGCGTAGCGTGGCCCACTGCGTCATTTCGCTGGAGCTGCAAAACCAGGCCTACGGCAATGACCGGCGCCGCGTGCGGGTGGTGAAATACCGGGGCGTGCCGTTTCGCAGCGGCACGCACGACTACAAGATCGCCCATGACGGCCTGGTCGTCTTTCCGCGCCTGGTGGCGGCCGACACGCGCCGCGATGGCGACCATCGGCGCCTGTCGAGCGGCGTGCCCGAACTCGACACCATGACAGGGGGCGGCCTGGAAGAAGGCATGAGCACGCTCATTTCCGGCCCGGCCGGCAGCGGCAAGTCCACCCTGGCGGCGCAATTCGTGCACGCGGCCATAACGCGCGGCGAACCGTGCGCCATGTTCCTGTTCGAAGAAGCGCGCAGCAAGCTGCTGAACCGGGCCGACAGCGTGGGCATGCGCCTGCAGCCGGCACTCGATTCCGGCCTGTTGAGTGTGCAGCAAGTCGATCCGGCCGAGCTGACACCGGGAGAATTCGCCCAGGCCGTGGTCGAGGCGGCAGAACGGGGCGCCCAGGTCATCGTCATCGATAGCCTGAACGGCTACATGCATGCCGTGCCCGACGAGCGCTTCCAGAGCACCTATCTGCATGAACTGCTCAATTACCTGGGCCAGCGGGGCGTGGCCACCCTACTCGTCGGCGTGCAGCAAAACATGCTGGGCACCTCGATGACGACCTCGGCCGATGCCAGCTACCTGGCCGACGGCGTCATCATGCTGCGCTATTACGAAACGGAAGGCGAGGTACGGCAAGCCATTTCCGTCTTCAAGAAGCGCGGCAGCGCGCACGAGCGCAGCATCCGCCGCTTCGAGATCAGCCCGCAGGGCATCCGCATCGGCCCGGCCCTGGCCGGCTTTCACGGCATCCTGTCGGGCTTGCCCACCATCGGCGGCACGCCCTTCCCCTAGGAGTTGCCATGGAGCAGCGTATCCTGATCTACGCGCCTGGCGGCCAGGACGCCGCCCTGGCCGCCAGGGTGCTCGCCGGCGAGGCCATCGCCAGCCACGCCTGCCGCTCCGCCGGCGAACTGGCCGAGCAGCTGGCGCTGGGCGCCGGCGGCGTGCTGACGGTGGACGAATCCTTGCCTGCAGGCGTGTACGCCGTGCTCGACGCCTACGCCCGCCAGCAACCGGACTGGTCCGATTTACCCATCATCCTGCTGACGCACGCGGGACTCGATTCCCTGCCTTTGCGGCAAGCCGTCGCCACCCTGGGCAACCTGACCCTGCTGGAGCGCCCCGTACACATATTGACCCTGATCACCTCGGCCCACGCCATGCTGCGCGCACGCCAGCGCCAATACCAGGTGCGCGAGACGCAGCGGCGCAAGGACGAATTCCTAGCCAGCCTCGGGCATGAGCTGCGCAATCCGCTGGCGCCCATCAAGACCTCGGTGGCCCTGCTCAAGCACCTGTATCCGGCATCGGAGCAGGTCTGCAAGGTCAGCGGCGTGATCGAGCGCCAGGTGATACACCTGACGCGGCTGGTGGATGACTTGCTCAACGTGGCGCGCATCACCAGCGGCAAGGTACTGCTGCAACGGGAAAATATTGAATTACAGCAAGTACTCGACCATGTGATCGAACTGTGCCAGCCCGCAGCCGACAGCCGGCACATCAGCATCACGCAGGCGTTGCCGCCGCATGCCGTGACCTTGCACGCCGACTATGCCAGGGTGGTGCAGATCTTTGCCAATATCGTGTCGAATGCCGTGAAGTTCACGCCGGAGGGCGGCCACATCCACATGACGGCGCGCCTGGCGCAAGGCTTGCTGCAGGTGACGGTCGAAGACAACGGCATCGGCATCGAGCCGGACGCCATCCCGCGCATCTTTTCCATGTTTGAACAGGGGCGCACGGTGGAAGGCCAGATGGCCAGTGGCCTGGGCATCGGCCTGAGCCTGGCGCGCCAATTTACAGAGATGCATGGCGGCAACATCGAAGCGTACAGCGACGGCCCCGGCCGCGGCAGCCGCTTCATCGTCACCCTGCCCGCCAGCGCCGGCGACGCCCAGGCAGCCGCCCCGGCCACGCTGGCGGCCGCCCGCAGCGAGTCGCCCGCCGGCGCTGGCCAGCCCGTGCAAGTGCTGGTGGTGGACGACAACCTCGATGCGGCCGATGCCTTGCAAAGCCTGTTCCAGCTCGAGGGCTATACCGCCAGTGTCGCGTATGGCGGCGCGCAAGCCCTGGCGGCCGTCGACAGGTCGTGGCCGCAACTGGTCGTGATGGACCTGGGCATGCCGGACATGGATGGTTATGAGGCGGCGCGCCAGATACGTCAGCGTGCGCAGGGGCGCGAGGTACTGCTGATCGCCCTGACGGGCTGGGGAGAGGCGCGCTCACGCACGGAACAAGCCGGTTTCGACCATCACCTGACGAAACCGGTGGACTTCGCCGCCATCTCCGCCCTGCTGGAACAGCACCTGGCGCGGCGAACGGGGACCGCTACGCGGACAAAATAGCGTTTATTTCCACTTGCCGCGCAATTCCTGCACCTTTTGCTGCAGCAATTCCGGCGTGGCGGCCTCGGGCGCCACGGGCATGCCCACGGCCAGCGACAGGCGCGAGCGCAAGCCCGCCTTGAAGGCGCGCTCGAACAAATGGCCATTGCGATGGCTCAACAGATGTCCCCACAAGCCGCGCAGCGCCAGTGGAATCACGGGCACCTTGCTGCGCTCGACGATCTTCGCGATGCCGCCCTTGAATTCGCTGATCTGGCCCGTGCGCGTCAGCTTGCCTTCGGGGAAGATGCACACCAGCTCGCCCTCGTGCAGCGCTTGCGCGATATCAATGAAAGCCTTTTCCATGAGGAAAGGATCTTCCTTGGCCGGCGCGATGGGAATCGCCTTGGCCGTGCGGAAAATCCAGCCCATCAGCGGCATCTTGAAGATGCGGTGGTCCATGACGAAACGGATGGGCCGAGGGCTGGCCGCCATGATGACGATGGCGTCCACATAGCTGACGTGGTTACACACCAGCACGGCCGCCCCTTCCGTCGGGATGCGCTCGCCATCGACGACTTTCACGCGGTGCACGGTCTGTATCAGTATCCACGCGAGGAAGCGCATGAGGAATTCCGGCACCAGCGAGAAGATGTAGGCCGCCACCAGCGCGTTCAGGATGGCCGTGACGAGGAACAACTGCGGAATCGTAACCCCCTGGCCCAGCAGCACGATGGCCACGCCGGCGGCCGCCACCATGAACAGGGCGTTCAGGATATTCATGCCGGCGATCGTGCGCGAAATGTGCTTGGGGTCGCAGCGCGTCTGGATCAGGGCGAACAGGGGCACGATGAAAAAGCCGCCGAAGACGCCGATCATGACGATGTCGAGCAAGATGCGCGGCACGCCGGCCTGGCTGACAAAGGCCAGCGCATCGACCACTTGCGTATTCGCATACGCATTGCTGGCGAAATACAGGTCGATGCCGAACAGCGACAGGCCGATGGAACCGAACGGCACCAGGCCGATCTCGATCTTGTGGCCCGACAAACGCTCGCACAGCAGGGAACCCGTGCCGATGCCGACGGAAAACACGGTCAGCACCAGCACGAACACGCTGTGGTCGCCATGCAGGAAATCCTTCGAATACACGGGGAACTGCGCCAGGATCAGGGCGCCATAGAACCAGAACCAGGAGTTGCCCAGCATGGCCAGGAAGACGGGACGATTCTTGCGCGAAAAATTCAGGTTGCGGAACGATTCGGCGACGAAATTCAGGCTCACCTTCAAGTCCGGCTCGGGCGCCGGCGTGCGCGGCACGCGATAGCTGGCGATGAGGCCGAAAACGGCCACGGCAATCGTCGCGCCCGCCACCAGTTCCACGCCCAGCGGCTTGTGCACGATCAACACGGCGCCGAGGATTTCGCCCAATAAAATGCCGACAAAGGTGCCCATTTCGATCAGGCCATTGCCGCCGACCAGTTCCTCGGGTTTGAGCTGCTGCGGCAGGTAGGCATACTTGACGGGACCGAACAGGGTTGAATGCACGCCCATGCCAACCACGGCGGCCACCAGCAGCCACAGGGTATGCGTCATCCAGCCCGCGGCGGCCACGGCCATGATGGCCAGTTCCATCCATTTCACGAAACGGGCCAGGCCCGCCTTTTCGAACTTGTCGGCCAGCTGGCCCGCCGTGGCTGAAAACACGACATAGGGCAGGATGAACAGGCCGGGAATCAGGTTGGTGATGGTGGACGGATCGAGCGTGGTCCAGCTCAGCGCATCGTAGGCGAGGATCACCATCAAGGCCGTCTTGAACAGATTGTCGTTGAAGGCGCCAAAGAACTGGGTCCAGAAGAAGGGCCCGAAACGGCGCTGCGACAATAAGGAAAACTGGCTGCTTTGACTCATGGCATGGGGAACTGGCAATTAAGGAATTGCTAAAATACAGCACTATCTTGCGCACGACAATCTGAATGTCGGCATCTTGCTTGACATCAATATGAAAAGCCCGCTCCGGCCCCATGCTTGCCTTGCCGCCGAACACACTTCCTGGCACTTGCCCTGACACAACAGAAATCGCTTGTTTCTTGATAATAAGGTAATGTGCGCATACATTGGGCGCCTTCGCCCTGCCCTTTCAGGAAAGCTGCCCCATGTTTGGATTGATCACGCTGTTCATCCTTGGCTTGCTGATTACCGCCTTCGTGCTGGTGCTGCAATACCGCCGCAAGGTGGCGGATCTGGAATTGCTGACGGCACGCCTGCGCAAGGAAGTCGACGGCATCCAGCAGCGCCTGCGGACGCTGGAAGGCCAGGGCGAAGCGCCTGCGGCTACGCCCGTCGTGCCCGTCGCACCGGCCGTGCCCGCCAGCGCGGCACCGGTGGCGGCGCCGACGCCTTTGCCGACACCCGCCCCCGTGCCGCAAGCGGCCGCGATCAAGGTGGCCGAGGTGGCGCAGGTCGCGCCGGCACCAGTGCCGGCAGCAGCCTCCGCAGCAGAAGCCCCCGTGGCGCCGAAACCGGCTCCGCCGCCCTCCGCCAGACCCGCCCCTGCCGTCCCGAATACCCCGTCCTGGATCGCGCACCCGGATGGCCTCGTTGCCAAGGCGAAAAACTGGCTATTCACGGGCAACCTGGTCGCCAAGCTGGGCTTGCTGATCCTCTTCCTCGGCGTCAGCTTCCTGCTCAAGTACGTGTCGGCCCAGGTTACTCTGCCCATCGAGCTGCGCCTGGCCGGCATCGCGCTGGCCGATATTGCCCTGCTGGCCTGGGCCTGGCGCATCCGCCTCAGCCGCCCAGGCATCAGCCTGCCGCTGCAGGGCACGGCGCTGGCGATATTGATGCTGGTCACGTTTGGCGCCTTCCGCCTGTATGAACTGATCCCGGCCGGCCTGGCGTTTGCCGTGCTGTTCGTGCTGACGGCGTTCACGTGCCTGCTGGCCGTGCTGCAAAACGCCGTGTGGCTGGCTGTCTTCGGCATCGTCGGCGGCTTTGCCGTGCCCCTGCTGGTGTCGACGGGCAGCGGCAACCATATCGGTCTGTTCAGCTATTACGCGCTGCTCAACGCGGGCGTCTTCGCCATCGCCCTGAAACGCGCCTGGCGCGTGCTGAATGTCCTGAGCTTTGGCTTTACCTTTGTCGTTGCCACCACCTGGGGCCTGCTGCGCTACTCGCCCGAGCACTACCTGTCGACGCAGCTGTTCCTGATCCTGTTCGTGCTGTTCTATATCGGCATCGCAATCGCCTACTGCGCGCGCCAGGCGCCGCGCCTCAAGCACTACGTGGATGGCACCCTGGTCTTCGGCACGCCGCTGGCGGCGATGGGCCTGCAATACGGCCTGGTCCGGCACTTTGACTTTGGCCTGGCGTTTTCCGCGCTGCTTGCCGGCCTGTGCTACACGGGACTTGCCGTGGCGCTGTGGCGCCGCGCAGGTTTCAAACTGCTGGCCGAAGCCTTCCTCGCGCTGGGCATCGTGTTTGGCACCCTGGCCATCCCGTTCGCCCTCGACGGCCGCTGGACGTCCGCCGCCTGGGCGCTGGAAGGCGCGGGCATCGTCTGGGTCGGCTTGCGCCAGCGCCAGACGCTGGCCTGGGCTTTCGGCTTGCTGGTGCAGGGAGCCGCCTGGCTTGCCTTCCTCGGCGCCATGCTGGAACTCGATACGGCAGCGGCCCTGGACGCCAACATCTGGCTGGGCTGCGCGCTGCTGGCCGCCGCCGCGCTGGTGATGGCCTTCAACTTCCGCCGCAACGGCAGCCACTTGCATCCGGAGTTCATGAGCAGCCTGTCCGTGCTGTTCCTGACGGCCGCCACAGTCTGGCTGCTGGGCGGCATCTGGAGCGAAATCCTGCTGCGCACGGATGCCGCCACGCAGCTGAACCTGCTCACCGTCAGCGCGCTGGCAGTGGCAGCCCTGCTGGCGGCGCTGGCGCGGCGCGAACAATGGCATGCGCCGCGCGCGCTGCTGCTGGCCGTGCAGGTACTGGCCGGCATGGTCATGCTCAGCCGCGCCAGCTGGGCCTGGGACCAGCATCCGGCCAACCTGTTCGGCGGCTCCTTCCTCAGCGCCCTGCTGCTGGGCGCCGCCGCCTTTGCCAGCGCCCGTTTCCTTGCGCTGCGCGCGCGCGGCGGCGACGAGCTGCTGGCCCTGGTGGCGCGCCCCCTGCTGGCCTGGAGCGGCTTGCTGTGGTTTGCCGCCATCCTCGTGCCCTTCACCAGCTGGCTGCTGCGCCTGATCGACGGCAACCTGGAGCTGCAAGCGCACGCGGGCGAACACTGGCTGGCGCTGTACCTGATCGCCGTCTGCGTCACGACGCCCGCGTTCGCCCTCCTGGCGCGGCGCCTCGATTGGCCGCAGCTGCGCTGGATCAGCGCGGCTGCCTGGATTGGCCTGGGCCTGTGGAGCGCCAACCTGCTGCTGGCGCTGTACCTGCGCGATTACCTGCCGACCGGCTTGAGCTGGCTGGCTTTGGCCAGCGCCCTGGCGGCAGGAGAATACCTGCTGCGGGCCTGGCCGCAAGCGGGCTGGCAAATCGAAGTGCGTGCGCAGCGCCTGCTGCATACGCTGCGCACGGCCGCGCCATGGTTGATGCTGTGGCCGCTTGGCGCCATCCAGGTCAGCGCAGGGCTGGCGCAGCATGAAGGCAGCGTCAGCCCTGCCTGGGCCCGCTACTTGCCGGCCTGGGCCATGATGCTGGTACTGGCCTGGCTGATCCGCCGCTGCCGCGCTGGCGCCTGGCCGGTGGCGCCGATTGCGGCGTGGTACCAGCGTTATCTGATACCGCTGGCGGCGGCATGGTCGCTGCTGCTGATCGCCGCATGGAACATTTTCGACGACGGCGCCATGGCACCGCTGCCGTACTTGCCATTGCTCAATCCGCTGGACCTGAGCACGGGTTTTGCCGTCCTGCTGGCCGTTGCCAGCTACCGCTTGCTGCCGGCGGGCCAGATGCCGCTGCCCGCCGTGTGGCAGGCGCGCTTGCCCGTCCTGGCCGCGTGCCTGCTGTATGGCTGGTTCAACCTGATGCTGCTGCGCACGGTGTCGCAGTACCTGGGCGTGCCCTACACATTTGACGCCATGCTGGCCTCGCAATTCGTGCAAGCGATGCTGTCGCTGGTGTGGAGCGTGACGGCCCTGCTGCTGATGCGCCACGCGGCGCGCCAGCAGCGGCGCCAGCAATGGAGCCTGGGCGCCGTGCTGCTGGGCCTGGTCGTCCTGAAACTGTTCCTGATCGACCTGTCGAACGTGGGCGGCATCGAGCGCATCGTCTCCTTCGTCGGTGTCGGTTTGCTGATGGTCTTGATCGGCTACCTGGCGCCCTTCCCCAAGGCTGCCGCGCCCGCTTCAGCCGAACCGCAACAAGGAGCCGCATGAAGCCCTCATTGATCTGCTGCAGCCTGCTGGTGGCAGGCGCCGCGCTGGCCGCGCCCGGCCAGGACCGGCCACAGGACTATGCCTGGAGCATGCCCGTGCAGGTGCCGGCCGGCGCCGGCATCGTCCAGCTGATATTGCCCAGGGACGTCTACCTGCACGCCAGCTCGGCCAGCCTGGCCGACCTGCGCCTGTTCGACGCGGACGGCAAGCGCCTGGCCTACGCCATCGGCGCGCCGCCCGCGCAATCGGCCACGCAACGGACTGCCATTCCCGCCCGCATTTTCCCCGTGACGGGCGCGCCGGCAACTGGCGATGGCTTGCAAGGCATCGATATCCGCACGGCGGACGATGGCCGTTTGCTGTCGGTCAGCACGCGCGCCGGCACGGCAGCGACCACGGCGGCGCTGCAGGCGCTGATCCTCGACTTGGGCAAGCAGACGCAAGACAAGCGTATCGCCGCCTTGCGCTTCACGCCGCCTACCCGCACGGACAATTACAGTGCGCAAGTGCTGCTGGAAGTGAGCGATGACCTGAAGCAATGGGACGCCATCGGCACTACCACCCTGAATTGGCTCAGCAACAGCGACACGCAAACCCTGGCCAACGACAGCATCGCCTTTGCGCCGCGCGCCTTCCGCTATGCGCGCCTGAGCTGGCAAGCGGGCGAACCGCTGGCCTTTGCGGCAATCACGGCGCAAGCCGTCAGCGAAACGGAGATCGCCCCAGCGCGCGCCTCCATCGTGCTGCAAGGCTTGCCCGGCAAGCAGGCGAATGAATGGCGCTACGCCACGCCCCTCGCCATTCCCGCCGACAGCATCGCCCTGCAATTGACGCAGACCAATACGGTACTGCCCGTGACCCTGGGCGTGTATCGCCAGAGCAGCTATGTTCCCCGGCACCGGCTGCCCCTGCGCCACCAGGCGCGTCCCGCGCAAGGCGCGTATTTCGATCCCCTGCTGAGCACGACGTTTTACCGCATCGGCCTCGATGGCAAGGAGAGAATCTCGGGCGACCTGGCCATGCCCGTGACGCAAACGGGCGAATGGGTACTGCAGACGGCCACGGAACTCCAGCTCGACGCCAGCGATGCGCCCGCCCTGCGCCTGGGCTGGACACCGGCTACCGTCGTTTTTCTGGCCAGCGGCAAACTGCCTTATCAACTGGCATTAGGCAACAGCAACGCCGCCGCCGTGGCGCAACCGCTGTCGCAGGTGGCGCCCGGCTTCAAGGCGGACGAGTTGCTGGCGCTCAAGACGGCCACCGCCGGCCAGCTCCACCCTAACGGTGGCGCGGCGGCACCCGCACGCGCCACAAAAGACGGGGCACCGTGGCGCCTGGCCGCATTGTGGGGCGCACTGCTGCTGGGCGTGGGCGTGCTGGGCTTCTTTGCCTGGCGCTTGCTGTCGCAAATGAAACAGGAACAACAGGAACAACAGGAACAAGAGGAACAAACGGGGCAGCAAAAAACGGGCCAACAACAAACGGGTCCGCAATAAAAGGACCCGCAAGCAATGGGCCGGCAAGCAATGGAGGATGGCGCAAACAGGCGCGGCCAGCGGCCAGACTAGGGGCCAGAAAGACCAGGCGCCACGAATGGCTTTACACAAATGGATTTATTGCGGCGTACTGACTTGCCGGCTTCACTGCTGGCTGGCTTCTCTGCTTGCTGGCTTGCTGGCTTGCTGGCTTGCTGGCTTGCTGGCAGCTGGCAGCTGGCTAGCAAGCAGGCAGGTCGGCTTGCACGCTCACTGCCGCAGCAACGCCTTGAACGTCTGCGGCATCCAGGGACGCGCCGCCAGCATGAAGCTGATGGCCAGGCGCTCATCGCCGGGCAAGCGCGCGTCTTCCTGATGTTGCTGCGAGAATTCCACCGCCACTTGCTTCAGGCGTTCCAGCAAGGCCGCCGTGGATTTTTTCGACAGCATCACGTTCACCAGGCGCAACAATTCCGTCTCGCCATCGAATTGGGAATTCAAATAGTCACCATAGGCTTCCTTTTTGAAATACGTGTGGATGGGACCGTTCGGTATCCACGCAAACGTGCGCGCCACCAGCAGTTTGACCCGGTTATTCGGCAGCAGTTCCAGAAAACCGATCTTGTCGAGGCGCAGCAGGTATTTCACGGCTTGCGCCTCGCTGATGTCGTAGATGGCGACGATCTGTTCCAGCGGCAGCAGGTTCAGGGCAGAGACAGCCACCACGAACAGCCGGGTGTCCTCGATGATTTCCTTTTCCTGCGCATATGTCAGTCCCGTGATCAGAGTGGGCGCGGCCTGGGCAGACTGCACGGCCAGCGCCAGCTGCTGGAAATCGCTGCCGATGGCCACCAGGATCTGGTCCAGGCGCTGCAGGGTAAATTGCTTCTGCGAAAACATCCGCTTGACGCTGGCTTCGGATACGCCGATGCGCAGTGCCAGCTCGGCATACGTGACGGCGCGCGCTTTCAACAGGCGTTTCAAGGCTTCGATCAAGGCGTGGGTTTGCGGCATGCATTTCCTTTATAAAAATGGCATCGGTTCTGACGGCAAAAAAGTAGCGCAATACGCTACCTGCGGTATGCCTGCCCGCTACGAGTAGCGTTTTCATTGACCAATTGCCCACAGTCTACAATGATGGCGTTGCCACTTGGCACACTTGAAGGAGAAACACATGAAACGCCTGCTGCCCCTCTACCTGTCCCTGTCGCTGTTGACGCTCTCCGTGGCCGCTCCCGGCCTGGTCCACGCCGCCGCCTCGGAGAACCTGTCGAAAGGCTCGCAAAACCTCAGCCAGGGTTCCGCCATCGTCGTCGCCGGCTCCATGTCGATGCTGGTCGCCTCCGGCCAGGTGGTGGTCGCCAGCGTGGAAACGGTGGGCGAAGGCATCGTCATCGTGCTGAAAGGCGCGTCCGAAGCGGGTGGCGCTTCCATCCAGATGAGCACGCAAGCGGCCAAGGGCCTGTCGCTGGCGGCCGGCACCGTGGTCAACGTGGTGGCGCTGTCCACCGGACACATGCTGGTTCTTTCCGGCAAGGCCATCGCCTTCATCCCGAACGAACTGGGCAAGGCGCTGCTGCACCACTCCAAAGTGTAACCATCAATGAAGAACGGAAATCCCATGAAACATCTGCTCGCCACCGCCCTGCTGTGCGCCACCACCATGGCGCCGCTGGCCCAGGCCGCCAATTCCGACACCACCAACGCGTCCGACAACGCCAGCATGGCGTCGGCCATCGTGCTCGTCGGCTCCATGTCGGTGCTGGCCGCCGCCGGTGAAATCGTCATCGACAAGGTGGAAGACGTGGCCGACGGCAGCGTCCTCGTGCTGAAGAGCGCAGCCAGGGGCGCCTCGCAGGCGGCCACGGCCTCCGTCAAGCTGAGCCAGAAAGCCGCGCAAGGCCTGTCGCTGACGGCCGGCACGGCCATCCAGGTGGTGGCCGTCTCGACGGGCCACATGCTGGTACTGTCAGGCAAGGCCATCGCCTATGTGCCGGATGCGGCCGGCAATGCCATCCTCCACCATTCGAAAGCGTGAACCCATGAAACGCCTGACTGTCATGATCATCAGCCTGGCCCTGGCCGGCGCCGCCCATGCGGGACGCTCGTGCGAGGAAAAGCAAACGGATGCGACCACCCTCGTCAAATCGATGGACCTGGCGCAAAAGACCCTGCAGGCGCTCGAGGGTTCGGGTGCGCAAGTGGCGCTGGTAGCGCGCGCCGGGCAAGACCTGTCGAAGTACAATTTGCGCTATTCGCACATGGCGCTGGCCTGGCGCGACCACCCGAAGGGCCGCTGGCTGGTGGTGCATGAACTCAATGAATGCGGCACGGCGCAATCGTCGCTGTACAACGAAGGCTTGGGCAATTTCTTCATGGATGACGTGTTCATGTATGAAACCCTGATCCTGATTCCCGGCCAGGATACGCAACAGCAGCTGGTGCGACTGCTGACGTCGAACACGCCCAAGCGCCTGCATGAGGCGCACTACAATATGCTGGCCTATCCGTTTTCCACCAAGTACCAGAACTCGAACCAGTGGGTGCTGGAAACCCTGGCCGCTGCCAGCAACGAGCCGGGCAAGATCGAAACACGCGCCGAAGCGCAAGGCTGGCTGCGCAGCGCCAGCTACGCGCCGCAAACGCTCAGCATACCGGCGGCCACGCGCCTGGGCGCGCGCATGTTCCGCGCCAATATCGCCTTCGACGATCACCCGTTCGAGCGCCGCATGACGCGCCAGATCGACGTCGTCACGGTCGACTCCATCGTGCGCTTCATGCGCCAGCGCGAACCGCAGGTGCAGGAAATCGTCGTACGGGGAAATTAAGGGCGCGGCAGCAGGCGAAACAGCGGTCCGATCAGCAATACCAGCACTACCATGCGCGCCACGTGGAAAGCCGTGACGATGGGGACGCCCAGATGCAGGGCCTTGGCCGTCAGCGACATTTCCGCGATGCCGCCGGGCGAGGTGGCCAGGATGGCCGTGCCGGGATGGATGCCCAGCCAGTGCGACAGGCCCAGTCCGAAGGCGGCCGCCAGCAGCAGCATCAGGAAACTGCACAGAGCCACGCCGGCCAGGTAGCGGGGAGCAGCATGCAGGAAGGCGGGAGTGAAGCGCGTGCCCAGGGCGATGCCGATGAACAGCTGGCCCGCACGTATCATCCATTCGGGCAGGCGCGACAGATGGATGCCGCAGGCCGTCAGCAGCAGCGCGGCCAGCAGCGGGCCGATGACCCACGCGTTGGGCAGCCGGCCCCGTTTTAATGCGAGGGCCGCCAGCACCGTGATGCCGACCAGCAGCGCCAGCCCGCCATAGTCGACCAGCGCGGCGCCCGGCACGAAAGTCTCATGCCCTTCTGCCAGGCCATGGCTGCCCCAGTAGCGCACGCCGAACGGAATCGTCGCCACCACCAGCATCATGCGCAGGCTGTGCGCGGCGGCCACCTTGCCCACGTCGGCGCCATGGCGCTCGCTCTGCACCGCCATCTCGGATGCGCCACCCACGGCCATGGCAAAAAAGGCGGTGGCATGATCGACGCCGGAGAGGCGACGCAGCAGCATGGCGCCGGACGCGCCCAGTGCCAGCGCGAACAGCACGGCGCCGGCGATCCATGGCGTATAGACGGTGAGCACGGCCAGCACGGGCGCCGTGAAATACAGACCCAAGGCCGTGCCGATGGCCCACTGTCCCGCTTCCCGCACGCGCACGGGGCAAGCCAGTTCGCGCCCCGCCAGGCGCAGCGCGGCCGTGGCAAACAGGGGGCCGATCATCCACGGCAGCGGCGTGTGCAGCCACAGGCAGATGGCGGCACCCGCCAGCCCGGCGGCCAGCGCCGCGCCGACTGCGCGCCAGCGCGGCCACCACGGCACCGTTAAAACACCCAGAGCTTATCGGCCGGCATGTGCAGCCAGTACTTGCCTGCCTCGAGCTTGTGGCGCGAATACGCGCGCAAGCTGATGTTCTCGGCGCCGCCGCGTTCGAACAGGCATTCCCAGCGGTCGCCCAGGTACATGCAGGTCAGCAGCGGCAGCTCGATGGCGTTCTCCACCTGCGTGGCGCTGATCTTCACTTCCTCGACGCGGATCATGGTGGTCACTTCCGTGCCCGCGTTTGCGCCGCGCGCCACGCCCTGCATGGAGGCGCCATCGACCAGCAGGCGCACCTGCTTGCCTTCGCGCTGCACCACCTTGCCGGGCAGGCGGTTGTTACTGCCCATGAATTCGGCCGTAAACAGGGTGTCCGGCGTTTCATACATGCTTTGCGGCGTGCCCTGCTGCTCAATCTTGCCGTTATTGAGCAGCAAGATACGGTCGGAAATGGCCATCGCCTCGCCCTGGTCATGCGTCACCATCAGGGCCGACAGGCCCAGGCGCACGATCAGTTCGCGCAGGAAGGCGCGCGCTTCCTCGCGCAGCTTGGCGTCCAGGTTCGACAGCGGTTCGTCGAGCAGGATCACGGGCGGGTTATACACCAGCGCGCGGGCGATCGCCACGCGCTGCTGCTGGCCGCCGGACAGCTGGTGCGGATAGCGCTCGCCCAGGTGTCCGAGTCCCAGCTGCGTCAGCACTTCCTTGATGCGCGCGGCGATTTCCGTGCTGCCCATCTTGCGCAATTTGAGGCCGTAGGCGACGTTGTCGAACACGGTCTTGTGCGGCCACAGCGCGTACGACTGGAACACCAGTCCCAGGTTGCGATGCTCGGCCGGCATCTCGAAATGCTTCGCGCCGTCGAAGACATTGCGCTCGCCGATCTGGATGGTGCCCGCCTTCGGGCTTTCCAGCCCGGCGACGGCGCGCAGCAAGGTGGTCTTGCCGCTGCCCGAAGGTCCCAGCAGCGCGACCACTTCGCCTTTTTGCAGGTGCATCGAGACACCTTTCAGGATCTGGTTGGCGGCGGCGCCGGTGCCGTAGTCCAGGTACAGCTCATTGACGGTCAATTCATTCATGATGTGGTCTCAGTCTCTAATTAGTTATGTAACTTCACGCCAAAGCGCAGCGCGATGCCCAGGCCGATGGCCACCAGGGTGATATTGATGAAGGACAGCGCCGCCACCAGGTCGGTCGAGCCGCCCGCCCACAGCGACACCAGCATGGCGCCGATCACTTCCGTGCCCGGCGAGAGCAGGTACACGCCCGTCGAATATTCGCGCTCGAAAATCAGGAAGACCATCAGCCAGGCGCCCAGCAAGCCGTACTTGATCAGCGGCAGGGTCACGTCGCGCGTCACCTGGCCACGGCTGGCGCCGACGGCGCGCGCCGCCTCTTCCAGCTCCGGCCCCACCTGCAGCAGCGCCGTCGAAATGAGGCGCATGCCGTAAGCCATCCACACCACCGAATACGCGAGCCACAGGGCGAAGATCGTCGAGCGCACTTCGCGCAGCACGGGGATCACATGGCCGCTCAGCCACAGGGCTACGCCGTTGTCCATGCCTTTCAATATGCCGTCGAGCCAGGCCGGCACGAACAGGAACACCCACAGGAACGACAGGCCGGCCAAGAGGCCCGGCACGGCGCGCGGCACCAGCACGCTGTAATCGAGCAGGCGCGTGATGCCGTCCTGCTTGCGGTGCATGGCCAGCGCGATGAAGCTGTAGCAGCCCACGGCCAGCGCGCCGCCGACGACGCCGATCAGGATGGTGTTGACGATGCCGCGCACCAGCGAAGGCTGGTCGAAAATGTCGCGGAAATGCTGCAACGTCAGCACGTCGGCCAGGTGCACGCCCTCGCCCCAGTACTGCACAAAGGAGCGCAGCACGATGCCCGTCAACGGCAGGATGATGGTGAAGACCAGCCAGCCGGCCAGCAAGGCAAACGCCAGCCACTTCCAGCGGCCCAGCGGCATGGCCTTGCTGCGCGCGCCCTTGCCCTTGATCGACACGTATTTGTTGGCGGATTTGAGCAGCCAGCGCTGTATCATCACCAGCGGCATGGTCACCATCACCAGGCAGACGGCGACGGCAGCCATCAGGTGGTACGACGGCGTGCCGAGCTTGTTCGTCAGCTTGTACAGATAGGTTGGCAGCACCAGATGGCCTTCCGGATCACCGAGCACCAGCACCAGGCCGAATACTTCGAAGCCGAGGAAGAACACCAGCACGCCCGCATACGCCAGCGCCGGCATGATCATCGGCAGCGACACATTGAGCATCACCTGGATCGGCGAAGCGCCGGCCACGCGGGCCGCTTCTTCCACGTCCGAGCCCAGGCTTTTCAGGGCCGACGAGGCATACAGGTAGACGTGCGGCACGTGCGTCAGACCGGCGATGATGACAATGCTGGTGAAGGAATAGATATTCCAGGGCACGAAGCCCAGCAACTCCTTGGCCCAGATCGAATAGAAGCCCACGGGTCCCATCGAGACGACGTAGCCAAAGCCCATCACCATCGGCGAGACAAAGATCGGCACCAGCAGCATGGGCGCCACCCAGCCGCGGCCGGGCAAATCCGTGCGCACCATCAGGAAGGCCAGCATGCCGCCCAGCGGCACGGCGATGACGGTCAGGCCGAAGGCCAGCATCAGGCCATTCTTGAAGGCCATGGCGAAATCGGGATCATCGAAGATGAAACGGTAGGAATCAAAGCCGAATTCGCGCACCGGCATGAAGAAGGGCGCGTTCAAAAAGCTCTGGTAAAAAATCAGGAACAGCGGCAGGAAAATGGCGACCAGGGTAATCGCCACGACCACGCCGCGCGGCCAGTTCAGGCGCGACAAGGGAGAGCGCGACCGTGCAGGCAGCGGCAAGATAGCAGTTTGCATGATGAATCCAATGAATGAAGGGTGCGGCATCCGTCCGCGGGCACGCGCCTGCGGACGGCCAGGACGGCGTTATTTCTTGCCGGCTGTTTCTTTCCATTGCTTCAAGAAGGCCATGCGCTTGGCTGGCCCCAGGAATTGCAGGATGATCGGATGCACGGGAATCGGCTTGACGTTGGCCGTGCCGATTTCCTTGATCAGCTCCGCCGAGGTGGTCTCGCCCGTGACGTCGGCGCGGATGGCGAACAGCTTGGCGCCGTTGGCGATGATGGTCTGGCCGCGGTGCGACAGGATGTAATCGAGCCACAGCTTGCTGGCGTTGACGTTCTTCGCGTTCTTGTTGATGAACTGCACGCGCGACAGGATCAGGGTGTAATCCTTGGGCAGCACCACGCCGATCGACGGGTCGGTCTTGGCGCGCACCAGCGCGTAAGAGCCCAGCACGTTGTAGCCGATCAGGTTTTCACCGGACGAGATACGCTCCATCATGGTGCCCGTCGACGACTGCACGCGCACCTTGGCCGTGCCGAACGCGTTTTGCAGCGCCAGGAATTGCGGATATTCCTTGGCATCCTGCGCCATGAACATGAAGCCCACGCCCGATTTTTCGATGTCGTAGGTGGTGACCTTGTCCTTGAACTTCGGCGTGGCGATCAGCTTGACGAAGTCATCGTGGTTCTTCGGCACTTCCTTCGGGTCGAGCAAACGCTTGTTATAGACGATGGCGGCCGGCTCGAACGTGGTGCCGTATGCCTGGTCGTCCCACATGGCCCAGCCGGGGATCTTGGCCGCTTCGACCGACTTGTATTTCAGGGCGTAGCCATCGGAGGCCAGGCGCATCTGCAAGTCCATTGCCGAGGACCACATCACGTCGGCCGTGTTGCCGCCGGCGGCCACTTCGGAAATGAAGCGGTTATACACTTCGGTGGAATTCATGTCGTTGTATTCGACCGAGATGCCTGGATACAGGGCGCTGAAGTCCTTGATCAGCGGCGCGGCGGCCTTGCTGTCGGTAGCGCTGTAGATCACCACCTTGCCTTCCTTTTTGGCCGCGTCGATGATCTTCTGGTAGTCGGCCGGATAACCTGCCGGTACCTGGGCGAAAGCGGCGCCGGCCAGGCTGGCAAACGCGGTGGCAAGGGCGGCTTGAAGCAGGGTCTTGGTTTGCATGGGGTTGTCTCCGTCTATGAATAGGTTTTTTATTTAATATGAGGTCGATCAGCGCATCAGGCCAAGCTCATTTGCCTGCCTGGCATACTCGTCGACCGCCTTCCTGACATACGCCGTCAGCTTCGGCCCCGTCAGGGCGAATGGATACAGGCCGGCCTGCGCGCGCCATTCCGCGAACTGCGGCGTGGCCATGACGCGGTCAAAGGTGGCCACCCAGCGCTGGTAGTCCGCCTCCGGCACCTGGGGCCCCATCCACACGCCGCGGATGATCGGCCAGACCACGTCGACGCCTTGCTCGCGCGCCGTCGGCACGCCGGCCAGCACGCCCGGCAGGCGCTTCTCCGACAGCACGGCCAGCACGCGCGCGTGGTTAGCGCTGGCGTTCAGGGTAGCTTCGGACGTGTCGCCCGAAACCACCTGCACATAATCGGCCTGCATCGCCGTAAACACTTCGCCGCCGCCTTCGAGCGCGACAAAACGCAGTACTTTCGGATCGATGCCGGCGTGGCGCGCCACCAGCGCCATCTTCAACCAGTCCTGGCTGCCGATGGTGCCGGAGACACCGATCAGCACCTTGTCCGGATGCTGCCGCAATGCCGCGATCAGGTCGCCCAGCGTCTTGTAGGGCGAATCGCTGCGCACGGCGATCATGCCGTAGTCGGCGCCCAGCGCCGCCACCCAGCGCACGTCGCCCGCCTTGGCATTGCCGAACTTGCCCTGCGCCAGATTCAACAGCGAACCGCCCGAAAAGGCCACCAGGGTGTTCGGCTCCGCGCGGCGGCGCTGCGAACCCATCGAGTGCCAGGCCACGGCGCCGATGCCGCCGGGCAGATAACTGATGCGCATCGGCGCCATGGCGGCTGCTGCGCCCTCCTGCGCCAGGCCTTTTTTCGCCAGCTTGCAGGTCAGGTCCATGGCGCCGCCCGGCTTGGACGGCACCACGCACTCGGCCGGCGCCGACGCCTGCGCCCCCGCGAGGGCGGGCAGCAGGCACAGCAGCAAGGACAGGAACAGGGAGCGCAGCATCGTCATGCCTTAGAAGCGGTGCTGGATGCCGGCGATCAGGCCGCGCTGCGTGTCGCCGAAACCGGCATCGTCACGCGACAGGCTGACCAGCTGGTTGTGCTTGGCCTTGGCGTAGGCGCCGGCCACGTACAGGTCGGTGCGCTTGGACAGGGCATAGCGCACGCGCGCCACGTACATGATCGGATCGGCATTGAGGTTGGCGGCCACGTTTTTCACGTCCTGGTAGTAGATCACGCCCGTCAGGGTGATCACCGGCGTGGTCTTGTAGCTGACGCCGCCCCAGTACAGGGTGCCGCGTACGTCGGCCTTGCCGGAGGCAGCCGGATCGAGCTTGTAGTCGCGCGCCGCCGCCTGCACTTTCCACGGGCCGTCGTCATACATGGCGCCCAGGTGGTACACGGTGGTCTTGTCGCGCGCGCCGCCGGCGATGGCATTGCCGTTCACCTGCTCATACGTGGCCAGCAGGCTGACAGGACCGGTCTTGTAGGTGACGGCCGTGGACAGCTTGGCGCTGTCCGAGTTGCCCGTCGACTGCTCGCCGAAGCCGTACGATGCGCCGTAGCTGAAGTCGCCCGTCTTGCCCGAATACTTGACCATGTTGTCGAAGGCCGTCGTCATACCGTACTTGCTCGGGCCCGTCGCGTTGGCCGAAGTGGCCCACGAATAGAACGGCGCATAGGCCATCGGATCGAACGGCAGCACGAAGTCATACACGGTGGTGAACGAACGGCCCAGCACGACGCGGCCAAACGCGCCTTCCAGGCCCACATTGGCCTGGCGCTTGAACAGCGCGCCGTCGGCCGCGCCCGTGTCGACCAGGATGCCGCCTTCCAGGTTGAAGACAGCTTTCAGGCCGCCGCCCAGGTCTTCGCTGCCCAGGATGCCCCAGCGCGAGGTGTTCATGCCGCCGGAGCTCACTTGTGTCATCGAGCTTTTGTTCGGACCGGCGTTGCTGGTGGTGCTGACGCCGGCGTCCAGGCGGCCGTACAGCGTGACGTTCGATTGTGCCTGGGCGCTGCCAGCGGCGGCCAGGACAGCCAGAGCGGCCAGCGAGTATGCGGTCTTCTTCATGTAGAGTATCTCCCTTAGATATAGTTATTAGTGATATGCCTGATCAATTTCATGAATCAGGATCACACTATATGAGCGCGATCCTTTCAATTCGCTTTCAGACTGACAGGTGTCGCCAGCCAGCCACAAAGGGGGCAAACATATTCATCGCCGCCCCTGTCGGCGCGGCGCCGGCAGGCTTACACTGCATCCATTTCAACGAATGGCGGAGACCATGCGCATATTATTAGTGGAAGACCATCTGGAGCTGTCGCACTGGCTGGCAAAGGCCCTGCGCGACGCGCACCTGACGGTGGAGACCGCCCACAACGGCGCCGATGCCGACGCGCTGCTGCACACGCAGGAATACTCGCTGGTGCTGCTCGACCTGACCCTGCCGAAGATGGACGGCCTGGACGTGCTGCGCCGCCTGCGCGCGCGCGGCGGCACGCGCGGCAAGACTCCCGTCATGATACTCACGGCGCGCGGCGGCCTGGATGAAAAAGTGCAGGGCCTGAACCTGGGCGCCGACGACTACATGGCCAAGCCGTTCGAACTGGCCGAACTGGAAGCGCGCGTGAAAGCCCTGCTGCGCCGCAGCCAGGGCAACGAAGCCCTCGTGCATGCGTGCGGCGCCCTCAGTTTCGACACCGTCACGCGCATGTTCAGCTATGCCGGCGCCCCGTTTCCCCTGACGCCGCGCGAACATGCCGTGCTCGAAGCGCTGATCACGCGCTCGGGGCGCGCCGTGTCGAAGGAAAAACTGTTCGACGAAGTCTTTGCGCTGGCCGACGACGCCAACCTGGACGCCATCGAACTGTATATCCACCGCGTGCGCAAGAAGCTGGAAAGCGGCGTGGAAAGCGGCTCGCCCGACGGCGCCGTCATCACCACCCTGCGTGGCATCGGCTACCTGCTGCAGCCGCGCAGCGCCATGGCGCCGGCCGCGCCGAAATGACCGTGCGCGCCCCACGCCCGCCCATGCTCGAACGCTTGCGCCGGCGCTGGGCGCAGGGCCGGCCGCTGGGCAGCCTGCGCAGCCAGCTGCTGCGCTGGCTGCTCATCCCCCTGGTGATGCTGGTGCTGCTCGATGCCGTCTTTGTCTACCGCAACGCGCTCGACGCGGCCGACATGGCCTACGACCGCTCCTTGCTGGCGTCGACGCGGGCGCTGGCCGAGCGCGTCTCCATCGTGGGCGGCAAGGTGGTGGCCGAAGTGCCTTACGTGGCGCTCGACAGCTTCGAAACCGACACCCTGGGCCGCATCTATTACAAGGTGACGGGCATCAATGGCGAACTGGTGTCGGGCTATGGCGACTTGCCGCCCGTGCCGAAAAACGTGCCCCGCTCGCAGAATTATCCCGCCCTGGTGCGCTTCTACCATGCCGACTACCACGGCAAGCCGATCCGCATCGCCGCCCTGCTACAACCCGTGTACGACGACTCGATGCGCGGCATCGCCCTGATCCAGGTGGCCGAAACGCTGGACGCGCGGCGCGGCCTGTCGAACCAGATCCTGTTCGACACCCTGAGCTGGCAAGCGGCGATGATACTGGTGATGGGCGCCCTCGTGTGGTTTGCCGTGCGCCTGGTGCTGCGACCGCTGATGCGCTTGAAAACGGAAGTCGAGACGCGCACCCTGTCCGACCTGTCCGACGTCGACCCCACGCTGGTGCACAAGGAAATGCGCCCTCTGGTGAGCGCCATGAACGGCTCCATGTCGCGCCTGCAGCAGCTGATCGCCAGCCAGCGCCGCTTCATCGCCGACGCCTCGCACCAGTTGCGCACGCCGCTGACGGTGCTGAAAACCCAGGCCGAACTGGCCATGCGCGAGTGCGACCGCCAGGCGGGCGCGCCGCCGGACATCGCCGCCTTGCGCGACATCGTGCGCTCGATCGCCGCCACTACCGATTCGACCGTGCTGCTGGCCAACCGCCTCCTGACCCTGGCGCGCATCGAGCATGGCGGCGACAGCCTGGCGATGGACACCGTCCCCTTGCGCGACGTGGCGCAGCAGGTGGGACTGGAAATGGCCATGGCCGCCGTCGGCAGGCATATCGACCTGTCGCTGGAAGCGCCCGACGAAGCGCCCGTGCATGGCCAGGCCCTGCTGCTGCATGAACTGGTGGCCAACCTGGTCGACAACGCCCTGCGCTACACGCCGCAGGGCGGCAGCGTGATCCTGCGCGTGCGCGCGGCGCAAACGGAGAACGGCCAGGAACACGGCGCCGTGCTGGAGGTGGAAGACAGCGGCAAGGGCATCCCGCCGGCCGAGCGCGAACGCGTATTCACGCCGTTCTACCGCGTCGGCACGGCGCTCGAGAGCAATCCTGGCGGCGCGGGGCTAGGTTTAGCCATCGTGCGCGACATCGCCGCCCTGCACGGCGCACGCCTGGAACTGGCGACGGCGGAAAATGGCCACGGATTGAAAGTCAGCGTGCATTTCGGCGTGGCCGCACGATGGCCTGCATAGATAGTCATTCGACACGAATCGTTGCCCAAAAACAACACGTAGTTTATTTCTAATATTTTTTAAATAATTGCCTTACATAAACATATTCATCCCTATACAATTCGGCTCCCATTAAGCGGCGAGACAGTCTCTCCGCATTAATTACCTAGGATCAATATGAAAAAGCAATTGTTTGCAGCAGTCGTAGGCGCCGCCCTGGCATTCCCTTTGTTCGCTCAAGCCGAAGGCGCCTACATCGGCGCCAACGTCGGCCGTTCGGAAATGAAGCTGTCCATCGATGAAGCAGGTTCGACCAAGAAAAGCAATACCGGCTACAAAGCTTACGCAGGCTACGACTTCACGCAAAACTTCGGCGCGGAAGCCGGCTACGTCGACTTCGGCAAACTGACGACAACCTTCGACGGTGATAAACTCGACGTGAAAAGCCATGCATTCTACGTTGCCGCCACCGGCACCCTGCCGCTGAACGAACAGTTCTCGCTGTTCGCCAAGGCTGGCGTGTCGCAAAACCGCACCAAAGTCAGCGTCGTTGGTGAAAACGTTAACGACTCGACCAACAAGACCTCCGCCATCTTTGGCATCGGTGCCGCTTACCACTTCGATAAAAAACTGTCGCTGGTTGCGGAATACGAAAACTTCGGCAAGGTAGCAAACGGCGATGACGCCAAGCTGAAAGCCGATCTGCTGTCGATCGGCCTGCGCTACAAGTTCTGATTCGCGCTGGCGTGAATGAATGTCCAGCCGATTTCATGGCGGATAAGAAAAACCGGCTGCACAGCCGGTTTTTTTATGGGCGCATGGCACGCCACGGGCGCCGATGTTAAGATCTCGCCCTGAAATTGACTGAAAGATTCCGCCATGATGACCAAAGAAGACGTAAGCGAACTGTTCGCCAACATCGCCGATAACGCGCCCTGGGACCTGTCCCAGCCGCTGCTGTGGGGCTATTACTTCACCAACCCGACTTCCGAACCGCTGGAGCAGGCCGCCACCGTGCTGGCGCTGCAGGGCTACCGCCCGGTGGAACTGTACCAGCCGGAACTCGACGATCCGGCGGCACCGCCCGTGTGGGTGCTGCACGTGGAAAAGGCCGAAGTGCATGGCGTCGACAGCCTGCACGCGCGCAATGGCGAACTGATGGCGTTTGCCCAGGAAAACCAGCTGGCCAGCTATGACGGCATGGATGTGGGCCCCGTCGGCGCGCCCGACGTGCCGCAGCACTAAGACAGTCATCGGATGAAAAAACGGCGCCCGCGGGCGCCGTTTTGCATGGATCGCTTGAAAACGCTCAGCTGAGGTTTTCCAGGCGGATCTTGGTGACCGTGCCCACCACGCTATTTAACGCTTCCATCTTCTCGATGGCGGCCGTGACATTCTTTTCCTGCGTCTGGTGCGTCAGCATGATGATGTCCGTGTGCGTCTCGCCTTCGGCCGGCTCTTTTTGCAGCATGGCGTCGATCGAGATGCTGCGTTCGGCCAGGATGCGCGTCAGGTCGGCCAGCACGCCCGGCTGGTCGGCCACGTGCATGCGCAGGTAGTAGCTGGTGGTGATTTCCGACATCGGCAGGATGGCGATGTCGGTCATCGCGTTCGGCTGGAACGCCAGGTGCGGCACGCGGTGTTCCGGGTCGGCCGTGGCCAGGCGGGTGATGTCAACCAGGTCGGCGATCACCGACGAAGCGGTCGGCTCGGCGCCCGCGCCGCGGCCCGAGTACAGGCTGGCGCCGACGGCGTCGCCATGCACCAGCACCGCGTTCATGGCGCCTTCCACGTTGGCGATCAGGCGCTTGGCCGGGATCAGGGTCGGATGCACGCGCAGCTCGATGCCTTCCACGCCATTGACGGTGGCGCGCTTGGTGATGCCCAGCAGCTTGATGCGGTAGCCCAGCTGCTCGGCGTAGCGGATGTCGACGGCATTGAGATTGCTGATGCCTTCCACATAGGCCTTGTCGAACTGCACCGGGATGCCGAAGGCGAT
Source organism: Janthinobacterium sp. SUN137 (assembly GCF_030587265.1). Classification (NCBI taxonomy): domain Bacteria; kingdom Pseudomonadati; phylum Pseudomonadota; class Betaproteobacteria; order Burkholderiales; family Oxalobacteraceae; genus Janthinobacterium; species Janthinobacterium sp. SUN137. Next base: position 480,186 of record NZ_JAPWHZ010000001.1, read on the forward strand.
GGCCGACATGATCGTGGCCTTGTGCGCGGCGTCGACGCCCTCGATGTCGAAGGTGGGATCGGCTTCCGCGTAGCCCAGTTCCTGCGCCTGTTTCAGCACGGTGGCGAAATCGAGGCCCTTGTCGCGCATCTCGGACAGGATGAAATTGGTGGTGCCGTTGATGATGCCGGCGATCCATTCGATGCGGTTGGCCGTCAAGCCTTCGCGCAGCGCCTTGATGATGGGGATGCCGCCGGCGACGGCCGCTTCGAAGGCCACCATCACGCCCTTGTCCTGGGCGGCGGCGAAGATTTCATTGCCGTGCACGGCCAGCAGGGCCTTGTTGGCCGTGACCACGTGCTTGCCGTTGGCAATCGCCTGCATTACCAGGGTTTTCGACAGGTCGTAGCCGCCGATCAGTTCGACGACGATGTCGATCTCGGGATCGTTGACGATCAGGTAAGGGTCATTGACGACCTTGCAGCCGCCGGCGACCAGCGCTTCGGCGCGCGCCACGTCGCGCACGGCGACGGCGACGACTTCAATGCCGCGGCCCGCGCGGCGCTTGATTTCTTCCTGGTTGCGTTTCAGGACGCTGAACGTGCCGTAACCGACGTTGCCCAGGCCCAGCAGGCCGATCTTGATGGATTTCATAGTTGTGCTTGACTGCTCATAAGTGGCGCCCCCCCTTGGGCGGCGCCAGGTTGATCGGTATTGCTACTGTCTGGCTCAGCCCCGGCTGTGGCGCTTGCGGTAACCTTCGAGGAAGCGCGCAATGCGGCCCATGGCCTCGGTCAGGTCATCGGAGTTGGGCAGGAAGACGACGCGGAAATGGTCGGGCGCGATCCAGTTGAAGCCCGTGCCCTGCACGATCAGGACCTTCGCTTCGGCCAGTAATTCATAGGCAAACTGCTGGTCGTCGGCGATCGGGTAGATCTCCGGGTCCAGGCGCGGGAACATGTACAGCGCGGCCTTCGGCTTGACACAGGTGACGCCCGGAATATCGGTCAGCAGCTTGTGCGCCAGGTCGCGCTGTTTCAACAGGCGCCCGCCGGGCCCCACCAGGTCTTGTATGCTCTGGTAGCCGCCTAACGCCGTCTGGATGGCAAACTGCCCCGGCGCGTTGGCGCATAGCCGCATCGAGGCCAGCATGTTGAGGCCTTCGATGTAATCTTTTGCGTGGCGCTTTTCGCCCGAGACCACCATCCAGCCGGAGCGGTAGCCGCAGGAGCGGTAATTCTTCGACAAGCCGTTCATGGTGATGAACAGCACGTCGTCGGCCAGCGAGGCGATCGACACGTGCTCGGCTTCGTCGTACAGCACCTTGTCGTAGATCTCGTCGGCGAAAATGATCAATTGATGCTGGCGCGCCAGTTCGACGATCTGCAGCAGCACTTCCACCGGATACAGCGCGCCGGTGGGATTGTTCGGATTGATGACGACGATGGCTTTCGTGTGCGGCGTGATCTTGCGGCGCATGTCGTCGATGTCGGGATACCACTGGTTCTGCTCGTCGCACACATAATGCACGGGATTGCCGCCGGACAGGCTGACGGCGGCCGTCCACAGCGGGTAATCGGGCGCCGGCACCAGCACTTCGTCGCCGCTGTTGAGCAGGGCGTTCATCGACATGACGATCAGTTCGGAAGCGCCATTGCCCAAATAAATGTCATCGATGGTGACGCCGGCGATATTCTTGCCCTGCGTATAGTGCATAACGGCCTTGCGCGGCGCAAACATGCCCTTCGAATCCGTATAGCCGGCGGCATTTTGCAGGTTGAGCATCATGTCGCGCACGATCTCGTCCGGCGGATCGAAGCCGAATACGGCCAGGTTGCCGATATTGAGCTTGGTGATCTTGTGGCCTTCTTCTTCCATTTGCCTGGATTTTTCCAGGACCGGGCCGCGGATGTCGTAGCAGACATCCGCCAATTTATTCGATTTCTGAATCGGTCGCAAAATAAATCCCTGTCGTGATGCGGCGCGGTAAGCAGAACTTGCAGCATGATAGCCGCGCCAGAACTATGAACCCGTGAAACTGCGATGCGAAAGACTGCAAGGCGAAAACAACCATTCTCGCCGAAAACAGGCCATTTTATCAAATTAAACATGGCCAACCCCAGCATTTGACGCCGATTCTGCCACGCCGGCGCCTCCGGACGGCAATCCGGCACGCGCCATCTTCATCTTCCCTTAATCTGGCAGCATTACCATGGCGCAAGCAGGCAGTCCCTCTGTGGCGCCGAAGATTGCAATTTGGAAAGGATATTGCTTTTCAGTCGCTCTTTTCTGTCATTTATGGCATGCTTACGCCCTTGGCCGCGGCACGCAGTTTGGCCGCGCGCGCACCGATCAACCGACACGACCAGCCCCCGATATCGCCATGAAACTCCATGCCAGCAGCACCCAACAATACCAGACTGTCACCGGCTATGACGAAAACGGCGTGGAGATCAATGCCCAGCCCTACAACTACAGCCTGATCGTCATGCCGGAAATGCCCCCGCGGGCGTGGGAAGTGGACAGTTTCGAGCAATTGAACGAGGCGCATTTCGCGCAAATCCTGGCCGATGCGCCCGACGTGGTCATCCTCGGCACGGGCGAGCGCCAGCGCTTCGTGCATCCGAAACTGACGGCCGCGCTGACCATGCGCCGCATCGGCGTCGAATGCATGGATAGCCAGGCTGCCTGCCGCACCTACAATATCCTCATGGGCGAAGGCCGCAAGGTCACGCTGGCACTGATCCTGGCCCCGGCCGCGGGCAAGGCCGCATGAAAATCAATGTCAACGAACTGCACTCGTCGCGGGTGCTGATGTGGTCCCTGCTGGGCATCTTCATCGTCGTCACCCTGTATGCGCTGGGCGTGCGTACCCTGGTACCGCCCGACGAGGGCCGCTACGCCGAGATGGCGCGCGAAATGTTCGTCACGGGCGACTGGATCACCACGCGCCTGAACGGCATCAAGTACTTTGAAAAGCCGCCGCTGCAAACCTGGATGAATGCGCTGACCTTCGCCGCCTTCGGCCTGGGCGAATGGCAGGCGCGCCTGTGGACTGGCCTGTGCGGCATCATCGGCGTGTGCATGACGGCTTACGCGGGCAAGAAAGTGTTCGGCCCGCGCGTGGGCCTGTATGCGGGCCTGGTGCTGGCATCGAGCCTGTTCTGGCTCGCTTCCGGCCAGATCAATTCGCTGGACATGGGCCTGTCGGGCATGATGACCCTCACCCTGGGCAGCCTGCTGATCGCCCAGCGCGACGACGCCACGGAGATCGAGCGGCGCAACTGGATGCTGGCCTGCTGGGCCGCCATGGCGCTGGCCGTGCTGGCCAAGGGCCTGATCGGCATCGTGCTGCCGGGCGCCGTGCTGGTGCTGTATTCGCTGTGTGCGCGCGACTGGCGCATCTGGACGCGGCTGCACCTGGTCAAGGGCTTGCTGCTGTTCTTTGCCATCGCCACGCCGTGGTTCGTGCTGGTCGCCCTGCGCAATCCGGAACAGCCGCATTTCTTCTTCATCCACGAGCATTTCCAGCGCTTCCTGATGAAGGGCCACAAGCGCGAAGGTGCCTGGTATTACTTCCTGGTGCTGCTCATTCCCGGCATCCTGCCATGGATAGGCGTGCTGCCGCAAAGCCTGGCCGCCGCCTTCAAGCGCCAGGAAGGCGCCTTCCAGCCCCGCTTGATGCTGCTCGTCTGGGCCGTCTTCATTTTCTTCTTCTTCAGCTATTCGACTTCGAAGCTGCCTGGCTACATCGTGCCCATCTTCCCGGCGCTGGCCCTGCTGGTGGCGCTGTACCTGGAATCGGCCTCGCGCCGCCAGCGCCTGTTCGCCGCCGGCCTGCTGTGCGTGCTGGGCGCGGCCATCCTGATCGGCGGACCGATCGCCTTCAGCAAGGCCAGCGCGCGCGATGCGGAAGCCCTGGTCGCGCTGAAGGGCTACCAGCCATGGCTGATGGCGGCCGGCTTCTTCGCCCTGGCCGGCGGCGCCCTGGCCTTGCTGCATGCGCGCCAGTTGCGCCGTGACATGACGGTGCTGACCATCGCCGGCGCCGGCTTCCTGGCCACGCACTGCATCCTGGCCGGCTCCGAACTGTATGGCCAGAACCGCGCAGGCACCGACATGCTGCCGCAGATCCAGGCCGAACTGACAGCCGATACCAAGCTCTATTCGGTCGGCATCTACGAACAATCGCTGACGTATTACCTGCAGCGGCCCGTGATCCTCGTCGATTACTGGGATGAGTTTACGTTTGGCCTGAAACAGCAGCCCGAACTGTCCATCCCGAACATCGAGCCTTTCATCACGCAATGGACGAACGATGCCAATGCCGGCGTGCACGACATGGCGATTATCAGCCTGTACCGCTACAAGGAATTGCAGGGGCGTGGCGTGCCCATGCGTGTGATTGCCGAAGATGCACGCCGCATGGTCGTTGCCAACAAGTAAATATTTAAAGGGGCGCGAGGCTGCACGGATCGCGCCCCCGGCCAGCTTGCCCCGCCCCTGCATCAGCAGGATTTTTCACCGCTGAAAGGCTGCGCCGCCATACTGACGATATAAAATAGCCATGCCTGCCGGCGCCTTTTGACGGCACTGGCAGCCTCGGCGATGCCGATACCCTGACACAATACAGATCCAAGAACTGCGCCCCATGACTTCTACCCTGCCCTTTTTGCCCTTTTCCAAACCCACCATCGATGAAGCGACCATCGCCGCCGTCGGCGAAGTGCTGCGCTCGGGCTGGATCACCAGCGGCCCGAAAGTGCAGGCCTTCGAAGCCCAGCTGTCCGAGTATTTCGGCGGGCGCCCCGTGCGCACCTTCAATTCGGGCACGTGCACCATGGAAATCGCGCTGCGCATCGCTGGCATAGGCCCCGGCGACGAAGTCATCACCACGCCCGTGTCGTGGGTCGCGACGGCCAACGTCATCATCGAAGTGGGCGCCACGCCCGTGTTCGCCGACATCGATCCCGTCACGCGGAATATCGACCTCGACAAACTGGAAGCGGCCATCACCCCGCGTACCAAGGCCATCATCCCCGTCTACCTGTCCGGCTTGCCCGTCGACATGGACCGCCTGTACGCGATTGCTGAAAAGTACAATTTAAGGGTCGTGGAAGACGCTGCACAAGCGTTCGGCTCCACGTGGAAGGGCAAGCGCATCGGCGCGTTTGGCGACTTCGTCTCGTTCAGCTTCCAGGCCAACAAGAACATCACCACGGGCGAAGGCGGCTGCCTCGTCCTCAACAACCTGGAAGAAGCCAAGCTGGCCGAGAAATACCGGCTGCAGGGCGTGACGCGCAGCGGCGTCGATGGCATCGACGTCGATGTACTGGGCGGCAAGTACAACATGAGCGACATCATGGCCGCCATCGGCCTGGGCCAGTTCGCCAATATCGAAGCGATCACGGCTCACCGCCGCGCGCTGGCACGCCACTATTTCGCGCAATTCGGCAGCGACTTCGAAGCGCTGAGCGGCGCCCAGCTGCCCGTGCAGGACTTTGAAAACAGCAACTGGCATTTGTTCCAGATCATCCTGCCTGACAATGGACCCGGCACGCGCGCCGCCTTCATGCAGCAAATGGCGCAGCAAAACGTGGGAACGGGCTATCATTACGCACCGATCCACCTGTTTACCATGTACCGCGAACGCGGCTTTACCGAGGGCATGTTCCCCGTCTCGGAAAAGATCGGCCGCCTGACCGTGACCTTGCCGATGTTCTACGCCATGACGACACAGGACGTGGAACGCGCCGTCGCCACCGTCAAATCCATTCTCATCAAATGAGCAGCGCGCCGATGAAACCTGAACTGTCCATTATCATTCCGATCTACAACGAGCAAGATGGCCTGGCCAGCCTGTTCGCCCGCCTGTATCCGGCCCTCGACGCCCTCCAGACGAGCTACGAGATCATTTTCATCAACGATGGCAGCCGCGACAATTCGGTACCCATCCTGGCGGAACAGTTCCGTCAGCGCCCGGACGTCACGCGCGTAATCTTGTTCAACGGCAATTATGGCCAGCACATGGCCATCCTGGCCGGCTTCGAGGCATCGCGCGGACAGATCATGATCACGCTCGACGCCGACCTGCAGAACCCGCCCGAGGAAATCGGCAACCTGGTGGCGAAGATGCGCGAAGGCTACGATTATGTGGGCTCGATCCGGCGCAAACGGCAAGATTCCGCCTGGCGCACGCTGGCCTCGAAGATGATGAACCGCCTGCGCGAAAAAATCACGAATATCAAGATCACCGACCAGGGCAACATGCTGCGCGCGTATGGCCGCAACGTGATCGACCTCGTCAACCAATGCGCCGAAGTCAATACCTTCGTGCCGGCACTGGCCTACACATTTGCCCGCAAGCCGACGGAAATCATCGTCGAACACGAGGAACGGGCGGCCGGCGAATCGAAATACTCGCTGTACAGCCTGATCCGCCTCAATTTCGACCTGGTCACGGGCTTTTCGCTGATTCCGCTGCAAATCTTTTCCATGCTGGGCATGGCGCTGTCGCTGGGCTCGGCATTGCTGGTGGTCTTCCTGCTGGTACGCCGCTTCCTGCTGGGCGCGGAAGCCGAAGGCGTGTTCACCCTGTTCGCCATCGCCTTCTTCTTCATGGGCGTGATCCTGTTCGGCATCGGCTTGGTGGGCGAATACGTGGGACGCATCTTCCAGCAAGTGCGCGCCCGTCCCCGCTACGTGGTGCAAACCATCTTGCAGGACGGCATGACACAGGCGGAAGCCGAGGCGCCATCGTATGTGCGCCTGGAAAAGCGCCAGGTGGGCCGCTGATGGGCGCCCCGCGCGCCGTCGTCTTCGGCTACCACAATGTAGGCGTGCGCTGCATCAAGGTGCTGCTGGCCGGCGGCGTCGACATCGCCCTCGTCGTCACGCACGAAGACAGCCCCACGGAAAACCTGTGGTTCGAATCCGTCGCCAGCCTGTGCCAGGCGGAAGGCATTCCGTACATCACGCCATCGGACGCCCGCGCGCCCGAGTTGCTGGCGCAGGCGCAGGCGGCAACACCGGACATGCTGTTCAGTTTTTACTACCGCCACATGTTGCCGGCTAGCATCTTGGAAGTCGCACCCGCCTACAATATGCACGGCTCGCTGCTGCCGGCGTTCCGCGGCCGCGCGCCCGTCAACTGGGCCGTGTTGCATGGCGCCCCGCAAACGGGTGCCACCCTGCATGAAATGACGGTCAAGCCCGATGCCGGCGCCATCGTCGCGCAAACGGCCGTGCCCATCCTGCCCGACGACACGGCCTTCGAAGTCTTCGGCAAGGTCACCGTGGCGGCGGAACAAACCCTGTGGAACGTGCTGCCGGCCTTACTGGACGGCACGGCGCCGCGCCAGCTCAACGATTTGCGCCAGGGCGGCTACTTTGGCGGCCGCAAGCCCGAAGATGGCAGGATCGACTGGAAGTTACCCGCGCAGCAGGTTTACAACCTGCACCGGGCCGTCGCGCCCCCCTATCCCGGTGCCTTCACCGAAGTCAATGATGTCATTTACATTATCGAAAAAGCCCGTTTGAGCAAGCTTTCCGCAGGAAGTTTGCCACCGGGCTTGGCGGTAGTGGATAATTGCATCTTTGGCGTCTGCGGAGACGGCCGCATGCTGGCCATTTCCGCGCTGAGGGCTGCCGGGGAGCCGATTTCGGCTCAGCAATTGCAAGCAAGTCTGACCACCCGCGTCAGCACACACTGATTTAACTCAAGAGAATCTCACATGAAAAAAGTCCTCATCTTAGGCGTCAACGGCTTCATCGGCCACCACCTGTCCAAACGCATCCTGGAAACCACCGACTGGCATGTCTACGGCATGGACATGAACACGGACCGCATCACGGAATTGCTGGAAGATGACAACTACAAGTCGCGCATGCACTTCTTCGAAGGCGACATCACGATCAACAAGGAATGGGTCGAATACCACGTCAAGAAATGCGACGTCATCCTGCCCCTGGTCGCCATCGCCACGCCATCAACCTACGTCAAGCAGCCGCTGCGCGTCTTCGAACTGGACTTCGAAGCCAACCTGCCGATCGTGCGCTCGGCCGCCAAGTACGGCAAGCACCTGGTCTTCCCGTCGACCTCGGAAGTGTATGGCATGTGCCATGACGAGGAATTCGACCCGGAAAACTCGGAACTGATCTGCGGCCCGATCAACAAGCCGCGCTGGATCTATTCGAACGCCAAGCAGCTGATGGACCGCGTAATCTGGGGCTACGGCATGGAAGGCTTGAACTTCACCCTGTTCCGTCCTTTCAACTGGATCGGCGCCGGCCTGGACTCGATCCACACGCCAAAAGAAGGTTCCTCGCGCGTGGTGACGCAATTCTTCGGTCACATCGTACGCGGCGAGAACATCTCGCTGGTCGATGGCGGCGCGCAGAAACGCGCGTTCACCTATATCGACGACGGCATCGATGCGCTGATCCGCATCATCGCCAACAAGAACGGCATCGCCAGCGGCAAGATCTACAATATTGGCAATCCGACCAATAACTATTCGATCCGCGACCTGGCCGGCATGATGCTGACCCTGGCCGCCGAATACCCGGAATACGCCGAAGGCGCGAAACACGTGAAAATCGTGGAAACGACCTCGGGCGCCTACTACGGCGCCGGCTACCAGGACGTGCAAAACCGCGTGCCGAAAATCACGAATACCTGCGAAGAGCTGGGCTGGGCGCCGACCACCACCATGGCCGATTCCCTGCGCAACATTTTCGACGCCTACCGCAGCCAGGTAGCCCAAGCCAAAGCACTGATGGATTAATGTTGAGCAAGCCGTTCCTGACCCTGAAAATCGACGTCGATACCTATCGCGGCACCCGTGAAGGCATGGGCAATCTGGTGCGCATGCTGGCCGCGCACCAGGCCAAGGCCACCTTTCTGTTCTCGCTGGGCCCCGACCACACGGGCTGGGCCCTGCGGCGCGCCTTGAAGCCCGGCTTTTTCAGCAAGGTATCGCGCACCTCGGTGGTCGAGCACTACGGCTTGAAAACATTGATGTACGGCACTTTGCTGCCGGGACCCGATATCGGCAAGCAATGCGCGGCGCAATTGCGCGCCGTGCGCGATGCCGGTTTCGAGTGCGGCATCCACACCTGGGATCACACCCTGTGGCAAGACAACGTGGCCAAGCGCAACGCCGCCTGGACCATCAACATGATGCGCAAGGCCGCCAACCGCTACGAACAAGTGTTTGGAACAAAGCCGCACACGCACGGCGCGGCCGGCTGGCAAATGAATGTCAGCGCCTTTGTCGAACACGACACGGCCGGCTACCGCTTTGCCTCCGATGGCCGCGCCATGCTCGACGCGCGCGGCGCCATGGTGCATCCAAGCAATGGCCCGCACCGCGTGCGCAACGGCAACACGATCCTGCAATGCGTGCAATTGCCCACCACCCTGCCCACCCTGGATGAATTGCTGGGCTGCGAAATCGACGGTAAGCTGATCACCACCGGCAATGTTGCGGCGCATATCCTGTCATTGACGGCCGACAATCCGCGCGATCACGTATATACCTTGCATGCGGAACTTGAAGGACAGAAACTCGCCCCCATTTTCGAACAACTGCTGGCTGGCTGGAAAGCCCAGGGCTACCAGTTTGCAGCGATGGGCGATTATTATGAAAAGATAAAAAATACGGACTTGCCCGTTTGTCCCGTCACCTGGGATGAGTTGCCAGGCCGTTCGGGACGCCTGATTGTGCAGGGCAAAGCGGCCTGAATGCTGTATTGTTGCACCTGGATGCGTTGCCAGATTAAAAACAGCGCTGATGATCACCGTTCAGGAGAGAACCTGTGGCTGATAGCCAATCCCTCGTTAGCATACCCGACTTTAGCGCCGCGATGACCAGCGGCAAGACCTTTCAGTTGCTGGGCCGCCCGGCCAAGGCCACGGTGCTGTTTTTTTATCCGAAGGACAACACCCCTGGTTGCACCACGGAAAACATCGCCTTTCGCGATGCGTATTCGCAATTCGTCGCTGCCGGCGTGGAAATCTACGGCATCAGCCGAGATTCCCTGCGCTCGCACGAAAGCTTCAAAGCCAAGCTGGAGCTGCCATTCGAGCTCATTTCCGACCCGGACGAAGCCGTTTGCCTGCTGTTTAACGTCATGAAGATGAAACAGATGTACGGCAAGACGGTCCGTGGCGTCGAGCGCAGTACGTTTGTGATTGACGCCCAGGGCCGATTGGTGAAAGAATGGAGAGGCGTGAAGGTCGCAACTCACGTGGAAGAAGTGCTGGAATTCGTAGCGCATCTGAATTGATCGTCCATTTTGATCCAATGCGCGTTGCCGGCTTCCAGCGAGCTTAGTTCAACCGCAGTTCAGTTCACGGTACCTATCGCCATTTTGAGTCAACGAAGCGCCTCCATCCACTCCGCCAGGCGGGCCTGCAGCCCGCCGATGGCGTCCATGACCGGCCATGCTGCCGGCCTTCCGGCAGTTACTCGTCCTGTAGCATTGTTGTTCCCCCGCATCCACCCCATGAGAAGTGCCGCCAGAAGCTGGCTGCCCATGGGCGATTCATTCCAGAAATTTTTTGATTGAGATCCTGATGCCACTGCCAAAATTACCGAGCAAGCCAGCCACCATCCTGGCCACCCAAGATTACCCAACCGCAGGCGCAGCGCGCCCGGCCACCAAAACCCCGGCAGCCAAGAAAGTGGCTGCACCGATCATTGAAGCGGCGATCGCCGAAGTTGCCAAGCCAGTCCGCAATGCGGCCACGAAGATCAAGCAAGTGGCGGCCCTGATGGTCGCCAAGCCGGTACAGGCGCCCGCACCGGCGCCAGTGGCCGCAGCCCCTGCTCCTGCCGCGAAAACCAAGCCGGCAGCCAAGGGCAAGGTCACGCCGCTGAAATCCGTCAAGCAAGTCGAGCAGCCACATCCGGCCAAGCACAAGGCGGTCGAAGTCCAGCTCAAGTCGTCCGCCAGCCGCGCCGCCGATCAGCGCGGCATCAGCAAGCTGTTCGTGCTCGACACGAACGTGCTGATGCACGATCCATCGTCGCTGTTCCGCTTCGAGGAACACGATGTGTACCTGCCGATGATGACCCTGGAAGAGCTGGACAACCATAAAAAGGGCATGACGGAAGTGGCGCGCAATGCGCGCCAGGTCTCGCGCACCCTGGATGCCCTGATCAGCAACACGGATGACGACGCCATCGAGCACGGCATCCTGCTGTCCAAGCTGGGCAACAAGGATGCCAAGGGCCGTCTGTTCTTCCAGACGCGCCTGCAAAGCGCCGACCTGCCGGCTGGCTTGCCAGTAGGCAAGGCGGACAACCAGATCCTGGCCGTCGTGCGCTCGCTCGAGTCGGAACAGGATGGCCGCCCCGTCGTGCTGGTGTCGAAGGACATCAACATGCGCATCAAGGCGCGCGCCCTGGGCTTGCCGGCCGAAGATTACTTCAACGACCATGTGCTGGAAGACACGGACTTGCTGTACTCGGGCATCGTGCAATTGCCGGACGACTTCTGGAACAAGCACGGCAAGGACATGGAATCGTGGCAGGAAAGCAAGAACGGCTACAGCTCCACCTTCTACCGCGTGACGGGCCCGTTCATTCCATCGTTGCTGGTCAACCAGTTCATCTACCTGGAACCGAAAAACGGCGAAACGCCGTTCTATGGCCAGGTGAAACAGATCAACGGCAAGACGGCCGTGCTGCAAACCCTGCGCGACTTCAGCCACACGAAGAACAATGTGTGGGGCGTGACGGCGCGCAACCGTGAGCAGAATTTCGCGCTGAACTTGCTGATGAATCCGGAATGCGACTTCGTCACCCTGCTGGGTCAGGCCGGCACCGGCAAGACCCTGCTGGCCCTGGCCGCCGGCCTGGCGCAGGTGCTGGAAACCAAGCTCTACAATGAAATCATCGTCACCCGCGTGACGGTGCCGGTGGGCGAAGACATCGGTTTCCTGCCAGGCACGGAAGAGGAAAAGATGTCGCCATGGATGGGCGCCTTCGACGACAACCTGGAAGTGCTGAACAAGTCCGACTCCGATGGCGGCGAATGGGGCCGTGCGGCAACGCAAGACCTGATCCGCTCGCGCATCAAGATCAAGTCGCTCAACTTCATGCGCGGCCGCACCTTCGTCAACAAGTTCCTCATCATTGATGAAGCGCAAAACTTGACGCCGAAACAAGTCAAGACCCTGGTCACGCGCGCCGGTCCCGGCACGAAGATCCTGTGCCTGGGCAACATCGCGCAGATCGACACGCCGTACCTGACGGAAGGCTCGAGCGGCCTGACCTACGTGGTCGACCGCTTCAAGGGCTGGACCCACAGCGGCCACGTCACCCTGGCGCGCGGCGAACGCTCGCGCCTGGCCGATCACGCCAGCGAAGTGCTGTAAGTGGTAGCGGGCGGCGCGAGCTGCCCAGTCATTCGAAAGCCCCGGCTGCAGCGATGCAGGCGGGGCTTTTTTCATGTGCGCGACTTTTCCCTGCGACATGTTCTAATACCGCTCCATTCCACCAGGACACCTCACCCGATGCATCCCGCCCTGCAGTTGCTGCTCTGCTTCATCCTTTTCATGTTCCTCCACATTTCCATCATGGCCCTGTGCGCTCGCGCCTTGGGTATTACCGTGCGCAGCATCAGCTACGGCGTGGGACCCGCCTTGCTGACCTTGGGGAAGGTGCACGTCAGGCTGCTGCCCCTGGCCGGCAACGTGGTGCTGAAAGATACGCGCGAGGAAACGCTGTACGACGACGATCCCTGCCGCGATGCCTACAACTTCCAGCCGCTGTGGAAACAGGTGCTGCTGCCCCTGAGCGGCGTGGCGGTGCTGCTGGCCGTGGCGCTCTGGCTCATGGGGCCACAAGGCTGGGAGCGCTTTGTCGCGGCCTTCGGACAAATCGTCCATGGCGCGCTGGCGCCGTTGTCAACGGCGCAGGAATTGCTGGGTGAAGGGGAAACCTTTGCTCGCACGCACGGCTTTGCGCTGGTGTTCGCCCTGTTCTCGTTGAAACTGTGCGCCTTCAACCTGCTGCCGTTTGCCGGCTTGAACGGGGGACAGGTGCTGCTGGCCATCGCGCGCGGCGGCAAGCCCTTTGTGGCGTGGGAAGAGGCGGCGGCAAAATGGCTGTTGCTGCCGGGGCTGGCGATCTTGCTGGCGTGGCTGGCGGCATTTGCCTGGCATGGCTGGAAAAGCATGGGGATGTAGCGGGCTGGCGCTATTCTTTTTTGCCGACCTGTCGTATGCTCGCACCACTATCCCATCCAATAAACGCGACCGGCCAAGGAGAGCGCATTTTCTCATTCGACACCTGCGGTACGCAGCTGGCCCTGTGGGCAATCGGTGCCTACCAGCGCTATCTGTCGCCCCATAAAGGGTTTTCCTGCGCCTACCGCGTGCTCACGGGACGCGACAGCTGCTCCGTGTATGGCCACAGGGTCATCGCCCGCCATGGCTTGCGGCCGGGACTGTCCCTGCTGCGGCGCCGCTTGCACAGCTGCAGCGCACACCACCGCCTGCACCAGGCCCAGCACGCCAGGGGCCGCAGCGCGCGCCATCGGGCGCAGGCAGGGTATTGCGATCTGCCGGTCCCCGATTGCGGCGACTGTGCCTGCGACTGCGCCGATATCGCCAACCTGGCCGATTGCACCTGGTTAGGCCGCAGCAAGAACCCGAAGTGGTTCCGCAACGACTATGCAGCCAGTGCCGCATTGAAACGACAGCAAGAGGAACACCGCAAGAAGCTGCGGCAAGGGCGGGATGCGGGCAACTGAAATTCATACATTCACTTACAAATGAAATATTCATTCATGAAATGAATAATATCCATTATCACTGTGAATTGGCGGGAAGCGGGACTACGGCCTATACTCATGCCGTCTCCCCTACACTGCGTCCCATGCACACCCAGCTCAGCCCGCACACACTGCGGGCTTTTTGTTCCCGGCATTTGCCACTTTGCCATTCCACACAATGGTTTTTCAATAACAAGAACAAGGCACGGCTTTCACCGCCAGCCCAGCACCCGACAGGGAGCCCATCATGATCGTGCGCGAGCGTCCTTCGGCGCTGCGGCTGTTCCTGGTGGTGCGCGGCTCCGTCCTGCCGCGCATCCGCACCACGCTCATCGTCAATACCCTGATCGCCACCCTCGTCACGTGGTGCCACGGCACCTTGTTCGACCACAAGGTCATCCTTACCACCATCCCGTTTACCCTGATCGGCTTGCCGCTGGCCATCTTCCTGGGCTTTCGCAACACGGCCGCCTACGACCGCTACTGGGAAGCACGCAAGCTGTGGGGCGAACTGGTCTTGCGCAGCCGGAATTTCTCGCGCCAGTGCCAGACGATGATACGCGGCGACATCCCTGCCCACGCCAGGCTTGGCCTGGAGGACGTGCGCGTGCGCATGATTTACCGCACCATCGCCTTTTGCCACGCGCTGCGCCACCAGCTGCGCGACACGCGCGGACCAGCCGACTTGCAGCCGCTGCTGCGTCCGGCCGAATGGGAAGCGGCTTGCCAGGCCACGAACCCGTCCGACTACCTGATGCTGCAGATGGGCCACGACCTGGCCGACTGCGTCCGGCAAGGCCGCATCGACAGCATCCTTGCCACGCAAATCGATAACACGGTCTCGGCCATGGTGGGCGCGGGCGCTTCTTGCGAACGCATCCGCAGCACGCCGATTCCCTTCTCGTATTCGCTGCTGCTGCACCGCACGGCCTATCTGTACTGCTTCCTGCTGCCTTTCGGCCTCGTCGATTCGCTGGGTTTCATGACGCCATTCGTCGTCGCCATCGTCGCCTACACCTTCTTTGGCCTCGATGCGCTGGGCGACGAGATCGAGGAACCGTTCGGCGAAGACGCCAACGATCTGCCGCTGTCGGCCATGTGCCGCGCCATCGAAATCAGCTTGCGCGAATCCGTGCAGGATGAAAACGTGCCGCCGCCCATGCAAGCCGTCGATTTCCTGCTGAATTGATCCACATGCCAGCTTTCCCCTTGACCTTACCATCGGGGGAAGGCTTACAGTGGCAGCACTTAATCATTCAAGGAGTGCTTGCCATGTATCAGTTACAAGTTGAAAACATGAGCTGCGGCCATTGCGTCGGCTCGGTCACGAAAGCGGTGCAAGGCGTCGATCCGCAAGCCCAGGTGCAGATCGACCTGGCCAGCAAGCGCGTCACGGTGGAGTCACCGGCCGAACTGGGTGCCATCAGCGCGGCCATCGTGGAGGCGGGCTACCCCGTTACCAGCGCGCAATAAACAGCAAGGACACGACAGCCGGCCAATGCGCCGGCTGTTTTTGTTTATCCGTCCAGTTCAGGGTAATGGCGGAAGATGCCTTCTTCATTGAACGGGATCCTGCGCTTCGACTTCAGGTAACGGGCAATATTCGGCCGCGCCGCCACGGCGTCATGCAGGTCAGACAAGGCAGGATATTCGGGCGCCAGGCGCGCCATGGCTTGCGGAAACGCATAGTGCAAACCGGCCAACATCTGGAACAGCGACAGGTCGCCATACGTGAGTCTTGCACCCACCAGATACTGGCCGCGGCTGCGATTATTCAGCAGGACCTGGGTGAAATAATCGAGGAATTTGGGCAAGCGTGTTGCGCGGAAATCCGCACTGCGCAGCATGGCCGCCTGCTGTTGCTCTTCGTAATACTGATTCATCGACAGCGGATGGTGCGTGTCGTGCACTTCCGTCAGCCAGTCGGCCATCGTCAGTTGCAGCTGGTTCAGCCACAAACGGCCGCTTTCCGCGCGGGGCGCCAGGCCCAGGCGCCGGCCCAGGTACACCAGGATATTCGTGGTCTGGCCGATCAGCATGTCGCCGTCGCGCAGCACGGGCGGCGCGTAGGCGGCCTGAAGCGTGCTGTCGCCATCGAGGCAGGCCAGCATGGCTGGCATGCCCTGCCCCGCGCGTTCAGGCAGGCGGGCGATATCGCGGTAATCGGCGCCCGCCTCTTCCAGCGCCAGGCGGATGAATTCTCCGCGTCCCTGTATCGTGGGCCAGTAGTACAGTTCATAGACCATACACACCTCCGTTGATTTACATCAATGGCAACAGGCTTTCGCTTCCGTGTCACCGGCCAGTCCCAGGCTTTGCAGGATGGGGCAATCGGGCTTGTCGTCGCCGTGGCACGATTGCGCCAGGTGGGCCAGGGTATCGCGCATTTCCGTCAGTTCGGCGATGCGCTGATTCAAGTCCGCCACGTGGGCCAGGGCGATGCCTTTCACGTCCGCGCTGGCGCGCTGGTCGTTTTGCCACAGCGACAGCAGTTCGCGGATCTGTTCCAGCGAAAAACCCAGGCCCCGCGCGCGTTTGATGAAACGCAAGGCGTGCAAATCGTTCGGCGTGTAGATGCGGTAACCGGCGTCGCTGCGCGCGCTGGGTTTTAGTAAGGTAATGCTTTCGTAATAGCGTATCATTTTTGCCGATACGCCCGTCTCGCTTGCCGCCTGGCCGATATTCATCCTTATTGCTCCTTGGTATGCACGCTACCTGTATGACTGCGGGCTTTCCAGCGGCGCAGCAACAGGGCATTGCTGATCACGCTGACGGAACTGAAGGCCATCGCCGCGCCCGCCACCATGGGGTTGAGCAAGCCGAAGGCGGCCAGCGGAATGCCGATCAGGTTATAAATGAAGGCCCAGAACAGATTCTGCCGTATCTTGCTGTAGGTGCGGCGCGAGATATCGATGGCGTCCGCCACCAGGGCCGGATCGCCGCGCATCAGGGTGATGCCGGCCGCATGCATGGCCACATCGGTCCCCGTCGACATGGCGATCCCCACGTCGGCGGCCGCCAGCGCGGGCGCATCGTTGATGCCGTCGCCCACCATGGCCACTTTCGCGCCCTCGCCTTTCAGTGCGACAATTTTAGCGGTTTTATCGGCCGGCAGCATTTTCGCCGCCACCGTGTCGATGCCCAGCAGCTTGCCGACGGTGTCCGCGCTGCCTTGATTGTCCCCCGTCAACATCACCGTGCGGATGCCCAGGCTGTGCAGATGGGCAATGGCCGCCTGCGCGTTCGGCTTGACCTGGTCGCTGAAGGCGAACAGGCCCAGCAGTTCCGATCCCGCAGCCAGCCACGAAATCGTGTTGCCCGTGGCTTCCAGGGACAAGGCCTGCTCCGCCAGCGGCGTCATGTCTACATGCAACTCCTGCATCAGCCGCGTGCTGCCCAGTTTCAACTCCAGGCCATCGACCTGGGCCGCCAGGCCGCGCCCCGGCAAAGCCGACAGGCCAGTGGCTGGCAAGGGTTCGAGGTGGCGCGCGGCCGCCGCATCGAGCACGGCCGTAGCCAAGCTGTGCTCGCTGCCGCGCTGGATGCTGGCCGCCAGTTGCAGCAGCCGGGCATCGTCGATGCCATGCGCATGCAGGGCCGCCAGCGCAGGTTTACCCACCGTCAGGGTGCCCGTCTTGTCGAACACGACGGTATTGACGGCGTGCGCCACTTCCAGCGCTTCCGCATCCTTGATCAGGATGCCGTAACGGGCAGCGACGCCCGTGCCGGCCATGATGGCCGTCGGCGTGGCCAGGCCCAGCGCGCACGGGCAGGCGATCACCAGCACGGCCACGGCATTGATGATGGCGTTTTCCAGCTCGCCCGTGGCGAACCACCAGCCCAGCATGGTCAGCAGCGCCAGCACCAGCACCACGGGAACAAAGATGGCGCTGACCTTGTCCACCAGGTGCTGGATCGGCGCCTTGGCCGCCTGCGCATCTTCCACCAGACGGATGATGCGCGACAAAGTCGTCTCGCCACCCACGGCTTGCGTGCGCACCAGCAATAAACCATCCGCATTGATGGCGCCGCCCGTGACCTTGTCGCCCGGATGCTTATCGACCGGCAAACTTTCGCCCGTGATCAGCGATTCGTTGATCTGGCTGGCGCCTTCCACCACCACACCATCGACGGCCACCCGCTCGCCGGGACGGATGACCACCAGGTCCCCCACTTTGACTTGTTCCACGGGCAAGTCGATTTCCACGCCGTCGCGGCGCACGCGGGCCGATTCCGGACGCAGCACTTGCAGCGCGCGAATGGCAGAGGCCGTCTGGCGCTTGGCGCGGCTTTCCAGCCATTTGCCCAGCAGCACCAGGGTGATGACGACGGCCGACGCTTCGAAATACAGGTGCGGCAGCATCTCGCCCGCCGTCAGCCACTGGTAGACGGACAAGCCATATGCGGCGCTCGTGCCCAGCGCCACCAGCAAGTCCATGTTGCCGCTGCCGGCGCGGGCCGCCTTCCAGCCCGCCTTGTAGAAACGCGCGCCAAAGTAAAACTGCACGGGCGTGGCCAGGGCGAATTGCAGCCAGCCGGGCAGCATCAGATGGATGCCGGCCCATTCGAGCAGCATGGGCAGCATCAGGGGGAAAGCCAGCACGGCCGCGAACGCCACTTTCAAGCCGTCGCGGTTCGGCGCGGCAAGGGGCGCGCTGGCCCGGCTGGCGGCGGGCACGGTGGCTTCATAGCCGGCCTTGTCGATGGCGGCGATCAGGGTGGCCGCATCGGCCTCGCCCGTCACCTTGATGCGCGCGCTTTCCGTGGCCAGGTTGACGCTGGCGGCCAGCACGCCCGGCAGTTTCAGCAAGGCTTTTTCCACCCTGCCCACGCAAGAGGCGCACGTCATGCCGGCGACGTTCAGGTCGATTTCGCGCTGCGCCACGCTGTAGCCAGCCTTTTCCACGGCCGCCTGCAAGGTGGCCAGGGGAATCGGCGTGCTGGACGTGACCTTGGCCACTTCGGTGGCCAGGTTGACGCTGGCCTGGGTCACGCTGGGCACGGCGGCCAGGGCCTTTTCCACGCGGCCCACGCACGAGGCGCAGCTCATGCCTTCGATGGCCAGCGCCTGCGCATGGGCGGCGGAGGGAGGAGGAGAACTGGAATTGGCGGGAGCGAGTGCGGCCTGGTTCATGGCAGATCCTGTACGAAAGAGTAACGAATAGGGTCACAGGATCTGCTATCCCATGATGGGAAGGTCAAGCCCTATTTGCACGGTGTGCCGGGCTTGTTTGACAACGTTTAACGCACGATGCAATCGATGGCGGCCGGCTTGCCGCTGGCGGCGCCCGTGCTCGATAGCGGCGACGCCGAAAACGCCGGCGGTGGCGTGAACGGGATGCCGGGATTGACAGGCAGCATCACGGGCGGCTGCTTGAAGCTGGGCGTAAAACCAAATTGCCCGGCGGCAAAATTCTGCGTCCCGGCAGGATTGGTCACGTGAATCAAGCCATCGAGCACCTGGACATACAGGCCCGGCGCCCTCGCCCCCCCACCTGGTGTCGGCACCGTTGGCACCGCCTGCGCCGAGGCCGGCATATAGGTGGCAACAAACGTCGTGCCGCGGATGCCGATGGTGGCGGCCGGCGTCTTCATCTCGAAACGCTCCTTGTTGCGCTTGCCCAGCAAGCCTGTGACGGAACGCAAGCCGCCCTTGAGCAGGCTGAAGATGGCGTGGTCGCCGTCGGGCTGCTCGGCCGTGTAGCTGAATTGCTCGATGACGAAACTTGTATTCGGCTTCAGGGTGATTTCGCTATTGTCGATCAGCTTGATCAAGGCATAGGTTTCCTTTTCCGTCAGCAAGGTGTCCCCCTGCTCGACTTCGGACTTGATGGCCAGGATTTTCACCTTGCCATCCGCCTTCTTGGCCATCAGCGGACCACTCAACTGCATCACCGTGCCCGCCACCTGTCCAGCCCAGGCGTGCGCGCCCACGCACATCAGGGCCAGCCACAGCAAGGCCTTAATTGCAGTACATTTTTTTTGCGGCATCATCGTATTTGTATCCTGTGGGTTTATCTGTGGCATCGGCAACATCCTTGCTGTCTTTCTTCTTGTCATCATCCTTGGCTGGCGACGCAGAAGCGAGCGGGGCGTTGGCACGGTCGGCCTGCTTGATGATACGCAAGGCTTCATCGATGGCGGCGCTGGCGCTGGCATCGATGGCGGGCTTGTCGACGGTCGTGGCAGGCAGGAAGATGGCGTCCGCCATGTTCACCGTGCCATTCGGCGCCAGCAAGCTGACGTTGGCGCGCTGGCGGTTGATGCGCACGCCCGAGTCGCCCGTGATGCTGCCCGCTTTCGCCAGCACGCTCATGTTTGCCGCAGCCGGCAAGGCGATGCTTGCCGTGTCCGCAAAGCGCACATTGCCCCCCGCGCTGGCGCTGAAATTGCCGCCGCCGAGAACCTGGGCATTGCCCTCGATACGAATGTCGCCGCCAGCCGCCAGGCTGATGTCGCGCGCCGCTGCCAGCTGCGCGCCATTGCCCAGCAGCACATCCGTGCTGGCATTGAGCGCAATGTCCTTGCCCTCGATCTTGCCGTTGACGGTGACGGGGCTGTGCGCCGTCACGCTGACGTTGCCGCCATTCGCATTGATGTTGCCGGCCGTGACGCCGCCCGTGTTGTCGATGGCAATGTTACCTGCGCCTGTAACCAAGGTTCCCAGGACCAGGGTGCCCGGCGCCGAGGTATTGTTCAGCGCAATGCCGCCCCCTGCGCTATTGCTGGCGGCAAAACTGCCCACCTGGTTGCCCGCATGGCCCAGCACGATGCCATCGCGCGCCTGCGCAGCCAGGCTGCCGGCAAGCAAGGCACCATCCTGACCGATAGCGCCGTTCAGGGCGCTCAGTTTCACCTCGTTGGCCGCCAGGCTGGCGAAGCGCATATCGCCCGCCGCTTGCGTGATGGCCAGCTGGCCCGCCAGCCGGATGGCGCCGGCCGTCTGATTAAAACTGTTGGCGACGAGCAAGTTACCGTTGCCACTCAGCATGCCGCCGCCTTGCGCATAACGGTCGGCCGACAGGCTGCCGTTCAGTAGCAAGCTGCCGCCGTTGATTTCCAGGCCCGCCAGGCCGCCCAGCACAGAGAGGTCCAGCGCACTTTCACCGAGCGTCAGATTGCCGCCCGTCAACAACAAGCCCGACGCCGAATGCAGGTTTTTCAGGATGGTATTGCCGGCCGCCGCGCTGTAGGTGACGATGCCCTTGCTGTTGCTGAAGTCGACGGCCAGCACGTTCGCGCCTTCCGGCACCACGCCGCCGTCCCAGTTGGCGGCGTCGCTCCACAAGCCGCTGCCGCTGCCGACCCAGGTTGACAATTGTTTTTGCGCAATCGTTGCCTGCGCCGTGCCACCCGTCGTTTCCAGTGTGTAATTGCCCGCATCGGCGCCCGCCAGGCGGAAGCCGCTGACCGTCACCAGCTTGCCAACGCCCGCGTTCTTGTCGGCAAAGCTGCCGCTGCCGCCCACCACGCTGACCACATCCTGGCCCAGCACGCCGTTCGCCGACGCGCTGACGGCCGCATTCGTGGTGCCGTCATACACCTTGCCGGCCGCGCTCAGGCTGGTCAGGGTCAGGCTGGCGGGCGTAATGCTGGCCAGCAGGCCTGTCGGCAAGACGATAAAGTAATTGCCCGCATCGGCGCCCGTCAGCGCCGCCCCACTGAGCTCTACCGCCTTGGCCGCGCCCACGTTCTTGTCCGCAAAGTTGGCCGCTGCCGAGGCCACCAAGCTGTCGCCGGCGAGACGGTCATCGCCCAGGACCAGGCTGGCGCCCGTCGTGCCATCGTAGACCTTGTTACCTGCCACGCCGGACAGGTTCAGCGCGCGCGCGCCGATGTCGGCCGTGGTGCTGCCTGCATTCGCGCTCAGCACATAGTTGCCCGCATCCGCACCATCGAGCCCCACATTCGTCACGGCGACGGTTTTTCCCGCACCCGCGTTCTTGTTGCCAAAGGCGGCGCTGCCCGCCACCGTCAGGCTGTCTCCGCTGATCCGGTCGTCGCCGAAGCCGACTTGCGCGGCCGTCGTGCCGTCATACGTCTTGTTGATGCCGTTAAAGTTCACGTGCAAGGTGCGCGCGCCGATATCGGCCGTGGTGCTGCCTGCATTCGCGCTCAGCACATAGTTGCCCGCATCCACGCCATCGAGGCCCACATTCGTGACAGTGACGGTTTTTCCCGCACCCGCGTTCTTGTTGCCAAACGAGCCATTACCGCTCACGCTCAAGGCGTCGCCCTGGATGCGGTCGTCGGCAAAGCCGACTTGCGCGGCCGTCGTGCCGTCATACGTCTTGTTGATGCCGTTAAAGCTCACGTTCAGGACGCGCGCCGTGATATCGGCCGTCGTGCTGCCCGTGTAATCGTTGAGCACATAGTTGCCCGCATCGGCGCCCGTCAGGTGACCCGTCGCCACCTGGTAGTCGACGCTCTTGCCGCTGCCCACGTTCTTGTCGCGGAAGCTGCCCAGCAAACCGGCCATGCCGACCTGGTCGCCCGCCACCATGCCTTCAAAATAGCCATCCAGGGCCGCTTGCAGCGTGCCGTCGTAGACGCGGCTGTGCGCGCCCGTGACGCCATAGTTGAGCACGCGCGCCGTGATGGCCACCGTGCCGTCCGCCGTCGTCGCGGCCAGGCTGTAGTTGCCCAGCTCATTGCCGTCCAGGGTCAGGCCGCTGGCGTGCACGGCCTTGCTGCCGCCCGCATTCTTGTCGAGGAAGGCGGCGCTGCCGCTGATGCGGATATTGTCGCCCGTTACCACATTGCCCAGCACGAAGGTGGCGCCGTCATAGCCCAGGTTGCCGTCGTATACCTTGCCATTGCCGCCGATGCCGACCGTCAGGATGCGCGGCGTGATGGCATAGGTGGTCGTGCCGCCCAGGGTGATGTCGTACTTGGTCGACCACAGCCCCGTCAGGCCGTAGGTACCCACATTGCGTGCGTTGCTCCCGTAGCCGAGGCTGCCATTCACGCCTGCGTCGCCGTCGAGCAGTCCCACGTAGCCTATCGTGCCCAGGAAGGCGGCCAGCTGGCCATCGTAGACCTTGCCGCTGGCATTGTCCGTGACATTCACCTGCAGCGGTTTCAGGAGCGCCTTCAGCATCGGCGTCGTATAGCCATCGTAGATGCGCCAGACGCTGCTGAAATTGAAATCGTTGAAGCTGCCCTGCTGCTGCATCTGCGCCGTGGTGCGGCCGCTGGCGCCGCCCTGGTCCATCAGGATGCCGGCCGTCTCATAGTTCCAGAAACCAAACGCAATGCCCGCGCCCACATCGGCGCGGCCCACCAGTCCGCCCACCGTGCCGCCAGCAAAGCCGCTGCCGGCCACGGCGCCGCTGCTGTAGACGTGGCTGGCGCTGCTGCCCGCCACGCTCCAGCCGATCAGCCCGCCCAGGTTTGCGCGGGGCACCGCCAGGTCGCCATCGGCCGACACGCCGACGGCGCCGGTGGCGTAGGCGTCGCTGATGCTGCCGCCATTGCGTCCCGCCAGGCCACCGATATTGGCCGCGCCGCGGGCGGTGCCCGTGGCGTAGGACTGGGAAATGGCGCCGTCATTGTTCCCCACCAGGCCGCCGACCTTGTCGCGCGCTCCCGTCACGTCGCCCGTGGCGTAGGCAGCATCGATACTGGCGCCGGCCAGGTTTGCTCCCACCAGCCCGCCAATGCTGCCCCCATTGGCCGCATTGATGCCCGCGACGCTGCCGCTGGCGCTGGCATTGCGCAGCGTGCCGCCGTTGCTGCCGACCAGGCCGCCGACGGCGCTGGCGCCGCTGACCGCGGCGCTGCTGCGCACGCTGTCCAGCGTCCCGCCGATATTCAGGCCGACCAGCGCGCCGACATTGTTCACCCCCGCCACGCTGCCATTTTGCAGGGCGAGGTTGCGTACCGTCCCCCCCTGCACCTTGCCGAACAGGCCTACGCCTGAGCTGACGGTCGGGTTCAGGGCATTGATGTACAGACCGTTGATGACAAAACCGCCGCCGTCGAACATGCCCGCATACCCTGCTCCATCGCCGCCGGCGATGGGCGCAAAACCGGCGCCCTGGTTCCAGCTGGTCGTGCCGCTGGCGTCGATATTGCCCATCAGCCGATAGTTGTTGCCCAGCCCCAGGCTGCCGATGCCTTGCAAGCCGTAGATATCGACGATCTGGTAAGGCGCGGCCGTGCTGCCGTCGCCGCCGCTCACGCGCAGGAAGCTGGCGCCCGGCGCGATGGCAAAGCGGCTGGCGGAGAAAGCGGCCAGGCCAGGCGCATTTTGCATCCACGCGCCGCCGTCGAGGGCAAACAGGCCGCCGACCGTGACGGCGCCCGTGGACGTGATGGGGGAAGCTGAATTGAGGCGCAGGTCGCCCGCCAGATTGATCGCATTCGAGATGCGCATGCCGCCCGTGTTGCTGCCGTCGCCGATGGTCAGCGAGGATGCCGAGATGCCGGCCAGTTCGGCCGCGTCCAGGCCCAGGGCGCCGCCGGACTTGCTGCCCAGGTCGATGAGGCGCGAGCTGCTCAGGGGCTTGATCACCACACTGGCGCGCCCGCCGCTGCCGCCGAAATCCAGCGTGCCGCCGAGGCTGATGCTGTCGGCCTGCAAGGTCACCGTCTGGCCGCCGGTGCCGCTGCCCGTCAGCCGCGCGCCGCCGCCCGTCAGGTTGATTTCGCCGCCCGAGAAATTGGCGCGCAGGGACAGGTTGCCGCTGCCGACGCTGACCACGCCGCTGCCCGCCACGCTGGCGCCGGACAGCGACACATTGCCGCCGTTCGTCGTGATCGGCGCGTTCAGGTGGATATTCGCGGCGGGACCATACGCGCCGCCGCTGCTGGCGTCGTTGGCCGACAAGGTCACATTGCCGCCGTTGGTGCTGATGGCCGCATACACATTGATCGTCTCGCCCGCCGTGGCGCTCAGGCCGATGCCGGGATTGAGCATATTGACGGCGCTGCTGAAATTGATGCGGTGCTGGGCCTGCAAGGTCACGTTGCTGTTGGCGTTGGAAATCACGTCGGCGCCGATGCTGGTGCTGCTGGAGGGCTGACCTTCGGCAAACTCGTCCACGTCACCGAGGCTGCCGCCGCCGCCTTGCACCACATCGATATCGTAGGGGTCGAGCAGCCAGGTGCCGCGCTTGCCGCGGCGTGCGCTCGTATCGACACGGATGCCGCCCACGGCCAGGGAATGGCCCGAGGTTTCCACGAAACCGCCGTCGCCGCCTTGCGCGCCGCCGCGCGCGGAAATGCTGCCGTGCACCTGCGCCGATTCATTGCCCCAGGCGATGACCTTGCCGCCGTTGCCGCTGTCGATGGCATCGGCCTTGACGCTGGCGTCCTTGCCGACGAGCACTTGCCGCGCATTCTGCACGGCCGCGTTCTTGCCCTGGTAATCGCCGCCCAGCAAGACCGTGCCGCCGCCCGTGGCGCCGCTGGCGTCAATCGCCGCATTGCCCAGCAAGCCCACCTGGTCGCCCAACACCTGGATGTCGCCGCCCTTGCCCGACGCGCCCGTGGCGCTGGTGACGCTGCCCCCTTCGAGCAGCGCCTTGCCGCTGGCCTTGAGGACGATCCTGCCGTTGTCGCCGACGACGGCGCTGTTCGCGTTGAGCACGCCGCGCTGGCTGACCAGTGCGCCGGCCATGCCGATGCTGCCGCCCTGGGCGATGATCTGGCCCAGGTTCAGGGCCTGGTCGGCGGGCGCCGACACCAGCACGCGCAATTGCGGATTGCCGGGGTCGGCCAGCTGCACGCTGCGCCCGGCCGCCAGGATCACTTCGCCGTTCGGCGCCGTGATGAGGCCCGTGTTTTCCACGTTCGGCGCGATCAGCAGCACTTCTCCGCCCTTGCCCGCGTTGATGGTGCCCGCATTGCCGACGGCACCGGCCACGCCGCCCGCCGTGAACTGGCGCTTGCCGGCCAGGAAATCCTCGTTCGTCATGCCCAGGCTGGACGCCACCAGTCCATTCACGTCCACTTTCGCGCCCAGGCCGAAGACGATGCCGTTCGGATTGATCAGGAACACCTTGCCGTTCGATTCGAGCGCGCCCAGGATCTTGCTGGGGTCTTGTCCCGTGATGCGGTTGAGTACGGCGCTATTGCCGTTTTGCTGGATGAAGCGCGTGATTTCGCCCGCATGGATGGAAAAGCTCTGCCAGTTGATGATGGTGTTGGGCGTGTTCGTGATCGAGAACACATTGCCCTGCTGGTTGAACGTCGCCTGTCCATGGACCACCTGCGGCAAGGCGGGGTTGGCCTGCGCCGCGCCGAAGCAGCCGGCCAGCAGCAGCACCAGCGCCGTGCGGCGCAGGGGTAGCGCACGAGGTGAAGAAAATAATGGCGTCAGGATGAAAACGGAGGCGTGCTGGGCATGGTTTTGCATGGTGTTCATCCTGATACTAGTAGGCCAAGGCGAGGCGGAAATGCAGGCGGTTGGCATCGCGCTGTCCCGTGTCGCCGCCATTGACGACATGGGCATAATCGAGTTGCAGATTGGCATAGCGGCTCAGCAGCAAACGCAAGCCGAGTCCGCCGCTGGCTATGCCTTGCGAAGCGCTTTCGCCGGGCAGCGCATGGTTGCGGCGCAGCCAGGCCGTGTCATAGAAGGCCAGCGCGCGGCATTGGTAACCGAGGGCCTGGCCGCACCAGTTCGGCGTGTACAGCTCCAGGTTCAGGCTGGCGCCCGAGTCATTCGACACCTCGCGCTCGGCAAAGCCGCGCACGGACGCGGCGCCGCCGGCGCCGAACTGCTCGCCCGGCACCAGCGCGTCCGGCGTGACTTGCGCATTGACGAGCGCGCGCCATTGCCAGTCGCCGGCCAGCACGCGTCCCGAGCTGGCGCTCAGGCGCACCGTGTTGTAGGCGGCCTTGGCATGCGCGCGCACGCGGTCGAAATCGGCTTGCGCGCCATGCTTGCCGCCAGGAATGTTATGCGCGAACGTGACGGCCACGCTGGTCTCGCCCGCGGGCAAGGTCCAGTTGCCGATGTAGCTGACGCTGAGCGGGTGCACGGTGACGTCGGCGCCCAGCTCCATGCCGAACAGCTGCACGCTGTTGCGGTACGCCTTGTAATCGATGCCGTACACGAGCTTGGGTTCGAAATCGCCGCTGCGGGCAAAGTTCTGGTTGTAGCGGATGCCGGCCATGCTGCCCTGGCCGCTGACGGCCAGGTCGAAGATGCCGGCCGAAACGCTGCCCGAATCGACGTTCGAATAGCTGGCGAAAAAGTCCATCGAGTCGCCCAGCGCATACAGCGGCAAGTGGTAGCCGGCGCCATACACGCCCACCTTGTCCGGCTTTTCCAGGCTGCTCGTGTATTGCAGGCTGGCCACATGGTCGCGGCCGAACAGGTTGGCATGCTGCAGCACCACGCCCACGTGCGTCTTGCCCGTTTGCGCATTGCCCGTATTGTCCACGTTGAGCATGGCTTTCCAGGGCTGCTCATCGGCCACCGTGACGATGGCGTCGATGGCGCCCGCCGGCTCGTCGGCCTGCAGGCGCACTTCGATCTTGCGCGCCGGATTTTCGTTGGCCAGCTTCAGGCTTTGCGACAAGGCCGGCAAGTTCGGCGTCTCGCCTTCGCGCAGCGACGGCAAGGCGCGCCGCACGTTGGCCTCGTCGACATGAGTATTGCCGCTGATGGCGAGCTTGCCCAGCGGTGTTTGCAGCACGCTCAGGCGCACCACGCCCCGTTCCAGTTCCTGTTCCGGCAGTTGCACCTGCACGGCGCTGTAACCGCGCTCGCGGTAAGCCGCCTCCAGCGCCTCGACGGCGCGCGCGATGTCGGAAAAATCGCGCTGCACTCCCGTAAAGGGCGCCAGCAAGGCTTGCACCTGCGCCGACGTGAGCAGGGTATTGCCCTGGACATCGAAGCGGCGGATTTCGAAGCGCGGCACGCCGTCTTCCTGCAGGGCAGGAGCAGCTTCATCCATGGAAACGGCAGCGCCGGCAGCGCCGACGGCGAACAGCAGCGCGGAACCCGCAAGCAGGTGCACCAAACGATATGTCATGTGAAGGATTTCTTGTGTAACCGGACAAGCGCGCGACCCGCAGGCGCCAGCGTGTCCGGCAATGGATTGAAGACAAATTTTAGACGGCTTTTTGTTTCCAGTCAGAAATTTCTAACATTTCTCCCTGATTTTTATCGCAACGCAACAAACAGTGCGCGCACAGTGATAAAAATGCCGCAATAACGGGCATTTTCCGGCGCGCTGGCAGCCTTATTTACTGTGCAATTCTGTCACGCCATCCCAGTCGGCTGGCGGCGGCAAGCTGCGATAGCGCTCCAGGCGCGCCACGTACAGCCGGTACAGGCCATCATCGGGAAAGTCCGCCTGCAAGCGGGCCAGCTGCGCGCCGGCCGCCGCCCAGTCGCGCACGCGCAACAAGGCCAGCACCGCGTGCCAGCGTTCCAGCTGCGCCAGTTCCGCGGCCGTAGCATCAGCCAGCAAGCCGCGCGGCTCGAAGATGGCCACGGCTTCCTGCTTGCCCTGCACTCTGACCCGATCCAGCTCGCGGTACAGGAATTCGACGGCGGCCGCGCGCGTGGCCTCGCCCACCACGATGCCCACGCCATACAGCTTGCTGGCGCCTTCCAGGCGCGCGGCCAGGTTGACGCTGTCGCCCATGACGGTATAGGCGCGACGGATACGCGAACCCATGTCGCCCACATGCATGGGTCCCGTATTGAGGCCGATGCCGATGCGCAGCGCCGGCCAGCCGCGCGCGCAAAACTGCTGGTTCAGCCGCGCCGCGCTGCCCTGCATCAGCAGGGCGCTGGCCACGGCCCGGCTGGCGTGATCGGCAAAGGCGACGGGCGCACCCCAGAACGCCATCACGGCGTCGCCGATGTATTTGTCGAGGGTGCCGCCATGGCTGTCGCGGATATCTTCCGACATGGCCGTCAGGTATTCGTTGATGTATTCGCGCAGCGCGGCCGGCGCCAGCTGCTCGGAAATGGCCGTGAAACCGCGCACGTCGGCAAACAGCACCGTCAGTTCGCGGCTCTCCCCCTCCATGGTGTAGCGCCGCGGATCGTCGGCCATCTCGGCCACCAGCTCGGGCGCCACATATTCGCCGAAACGGGCCACCAGCGCGCGTCCCTTGCGCACCTCGAAAAAATAGCCCCACGCCAGGTTGGCGATGAACAGCGCGACGATCAGCAACAGCAGCACGGCGCCGCCCAGCACCAGGTCGTGCACGGCGTACAGGTACAGATTGATGGCGATGACGGCCGCCAGCGCGCCCACGGTCGCCAGCATCACGCCGGCCGGCGGTAGCATGGCCAGGGCGCCCGCCAGCAGCAAGCCAAACAGCACGATCTGCACCAGTTCGAGCGCCAGCGCATAGTCGGGCCGCGCCTTGAAGCGCCCGTCGAGCATGGACTTGATCAGATTGGCGTGCACTTCCACCCCCGGATACTCGGCATTCACGGGCGTGGCGCGGATATCGTTCAAGCCGGGTGCCGTGGTCCCCACCAACACGAGGGCGCCCTTGAGCAGCGCGGGCGGCACCGCGCCGGCCAGCACGTCGGACGCCGACACATAGCGGAAGGCGCCGCCATCGGGGCCGCCCGCGCCGCGGTACTGCACCGTGGTGGTCAAAGCTTCGCCCACGGGGATCGCCAGCGCGCCGCGCGGCGTGAACAGCATGATGTGTTCGAGTCCGCCGCTGGCCAGTTCGCGCGCCGACAGGGTATCGGCCGTGCCCGTGAAACGGGGAGCGATGGCGCGCGCCTGCAGGTAGACGGCCACCGTGGCCAGCGACAGCGAAGGATAATAGCCGTCGCCGATGCGCTGCAACAGGGTCGAGGAGCGCACCACGCCATCGGCATCGGTCAGCGCCGTGAAGATGCCGGCGCCCTGCGCGGCCGCCTGCAGGGGCGCGATATTGGCTTCGTAGCCGCGCGCCACATAGGCCGTGACGCTGCGCCCGTTCAAATCGGCGACGGTAAAAGCCGGCTTGGGCAGCACGCCCTTTCGTTGCTGCTCCGACACGCTGTAGCCCAGCACCACGGGCTGGCCGCGCATGGCCTCGGCAAACAGGCCATCGTAATCCATCGCCGGGCGCAGTTTTTCCAGCTGCGCCGGCAAGCCGGCCACGCCCGCCAGTTCGCCCCGCGCCAGGCCCTGCAGCACGGCGTAGCCGGAACTGGTGTCCGCTTCCGGAAACGAGATATCGAAGCCCAGCGCGGCAACGCCGTAATGCGTGGTGAGCTGGCGCACGAGGCGCGCCTGGATATCGCGGCTCCACGGGAAGCGGCCCACCCGGGCCAGACTTTGCTCGTCGATGTCGACGATGACGATGCGGCGGTCCAGCTGCGGCGTCTCGGCACGCATGCGCCAGTCGCCCAGCATGGCGTCGAGCCGCGCGACAGTGTCGTTGCCGGCCAGGCACAGGACGGCCGCCGCCAAGGTCAGCAGTATGCCCAGCAGCGACCGCGCCCCATGCGTGCGCAAGGCCAGCGAAAGCTTCAAGGGGTATAGCCCGGAATGGCCGCCTCGTCAACGGCATCGATCTGGCTCGGATGCATGTGCTTTTCAGCGAAGGTCAGATAGACCTTGCTGCGGATGAAAACGTCGAACAGCTCCGGGTCGATATGCCCGTTCAGGCTGAAATTGCCGAGGATGCGCAGGGATTCGGACAGCGACTTGCCCTTTTTGTACGGCCGGTCGCGCGCCGTCAGCGCCTCGAAAATATCGGCAATCGCCATCAGCCGCGCCGGCACCGACATCTGCTCTTTCGTCAGCCCGCGCGGATAGCCCTTGCCATCCATGCGCTCATGGTGGCCGCCCGCGTATTCCGGCACCTTCTGCAGGTGCTTGGGCCACGGCAGCGCTTCGAGCATGCGGATCGACACGCTGATATGGTTGTTGACGATGGCCCGCTCGGCCGCCGTCAGGGTGCCGGCGCGGATGGTCAGGTTTTCCGTCTCGTCGGCGTCGAGGAAATCGCGCAGTTCGCCGTCGGCCGCGCGCCAGCGGCGCCTGGCGATCTGCCGCACGCGCTCCTGGTCGGCCTGCGCCATGCTCTCGCCGCCGACGTTGACCGTGCGAATGAAGTCGCGCTCTTCGCGCAACGCCGCCTGCTCCTGCGCCAGCGCGCGGGCGATGACGTCCTTTTGCTGCGGCTGCGCCGCCTGCTGGCGCAGGGCTGCGATCTCGGCGTCGCGCAGCAGCACTTCGTAGCGCGTGTCGATCAGGGCGATGCGATCAAAAATGGTTTCCAGCTTGGTAGCCTTGTCGACCACGTGCACGGGCGTGGTGATCTTGCCGCAGTCGTGCAGCAAGCCGGCCAGCCACAGCTGCTTGCGCTCGTTGTCGCTGAGCCGGAAATCGGCCAGCGGCCCCGTTTGCGTGGCGTGCGCGGCGTCGGCAAGCAGCATCGTCAGCTCGGGCACGAACTGGCAGTGGCGGCCCGTGTACGGCGATTTTTCATCGATGCCGATATTGATCAGGGTAACGAGCGATTCGAGCAGCTCTTCCAGCTGCGAAATGAGTAGCTGATTCGTCAGCGCCACGCCCGCCTGGGCAGCCAGCGCCTCGATGAAGCGCTGGTCGGTGGAGGAAAAGGCGCGCACCTGGCCCGTCTCGCCATCCTTGGCATTGACCAGTTGCAGCACGCCGATCAGGTCGCCCTCGTGGTCGCTCATGGGCACCGTCAGGATCGATTGCGTGTGGTAGCCGTGGTGGCGGTCGAACTCGCGCATGCCGGAAAAATTGAAGCCCTCGTCGCGATACACGTCGGCGATGTTCACGCTGCGGCGCAGGTTCGCCGCATACGCGGCCACCGACGCCAGGTTCGGCTGGCCGACATCGTCAAACAGGGGCACGCCAGGCAAACCCATGTCGGCGCCCTGCGCGATGCCCAGGCTGTCGTTGACGCTGATGTCGAACGCCAGCTGGCGGCCCTCGGCCATGGGCCGGTACAGGGTGGCGCCATCGGCGCCGCTCATGCTTTTTGCCAGCAGCACGATGCGCTGCAACAGCGCGCCGATATCGTGCCCTTCGCCGCCCAGGCCATGGCCAAGCGCGACACTGAGTTCGGTCAATTGCTCCAGTCTGTGGGCGATTTTCTCAGGGTGCAACTGAGGCATGTTGGTGGCAATCAGGTAATGGGCAAGCAAAAAAGGGGAAGTCGGCAAGCGCCAGTGTAACGGCCACCCTGCGCACTGTACATTACTTAGTTGCAACAAAATGAAATAACTTGCCGTATTGCAACACGCATAAATGTTGCCGCTAATCTCATTAATTAGAATAGAATCAACAATAATTACACCGTAACAAGGTACTGAATGAAATTCACGTTCAGGGGCGTGCGCGGCTCCATCCCCTCTCCCGGCCCGCGCACGGCGCGCTATGGCGGCAACACCACGTGCATCGAAGTACGCACCGACAACGATAGCCTGATCATCCTCGATGCGGGCAGCGGCATCTTCTCGCTGGCGCAGCAACTGCCACCGGGCGAGCCCGTCGACGCGCACGTCTTCATCACGCACAGCCACTGGGACCACATCCACGGCCTGCCCATGTTTTCGCCCCTGTTCGTGGCCGGCAACCGCATGCGCCTGCATGGCGCCTTTGACGCCATCAGCGGACGCGGCATCGAGCACGTGATGGCGGTGCAGCTGCAAGGCAGCTATTTTCCTGTCAGCGAAGCGGCCATGGCGGCCAGCATCGAGTACCACACCCTGGCGCCCGGCGAAGCCGTCGAGGTGGGTGGCGCGCGCGTGCGCGGCGCGGAAATGAACCACCCTGTCGTCAATCTCGGTTACCGCATCGACTGCGGCGGCGCCGCGCTGTTTTTCAGCGGCGACCATGAACCGTTCTACAACCTGCATCCGCCCGGCCATGCCGAGCACGCGGCCTGCGCGGCGCGCAATGCGCAGCGCCAGGCCGGCATCGACGCGCTGGTCGCCGGCGTCGATGCGCTGATCATGGATTGCTCGTACACGCGCGAGGAATACCCGGGCAAGCAGGGCTGGGGCCACGGCACCTTCGACGCCGCCTTCGACCTCGCCCTGCGCTGCGGCGCGCGGCGCCTGTACTGCACCCACCACGAACCGACCCGCAGCGACGAGCAGCTCGAAGCCGTGTTTGCCGACGTGATGGGGCGCTACAGCAGCCGCCTCAATGGCCTGCAAGTGTTCCTTGCCTACGAGGGGCTGACGGTGGAACTGGCCGGCGCATAAAAAAAGGGAGCCGCGAGGCTCCCTTTTTACTGGCGTTGGCTATCCATTACATGATGTGGTGGCCAATCCACCACGCGACTGCTGCGACGAAGGCCGACGCGGGAATCGTGAAGATCCAGGCCCAGACGATATTGCCCGCCACGCCCCAGCGTACGGCCGACATTTTTTGCGACGAGCCGACGCCGACGATGGCGCCCGTGATGGTGTGCGTGGTCGACACGGGAATGCCCAGCGCCGTCGAGACGAACAGGGTGATCGCGCCGCCCGTTTCGGCGCAGAAGCCGCCGACCGGTTTCAACTTGGTGATCTTCTGACCCATGGTCTTGACGATGCGCCAGCCACCGAACAGGGTGCCGAAGCTGATGGCCGTGTAGCACGAGATGATGACCCACATCGGCGGCATGGCATCGGCCGCGCTCGAGTAGCCGGCGGCGATCAGCAGCATCCAGATGATGCCGATGGTTTTTTGCGCATCGTTGCCGCCGTGACCCAGGCTGTAGGCGGCGGCCGATACCAGCTGCAGGCGGCGGAACCACTTGTCGACCTTGCGCGGCGTCGAACGCACGAAGATCCACGACACGAGCAGCATCATGATGGAACCGAATACAAAGCCCAGCACCGGTGCGATCACGATGAAGGCCACCGTTTTCCACAGGCCGGCCGCGACCAGCGCGCCCGTGCCGGACTTGGCGACGGCGGCGCCCACCAAGCCGCCGATCAGCGCGTGCGAGGACGACGAAGGAATCCCGTAGTACCAGGTAAACAAATTCCAGAAGATGGCGCCCATCAGCGCGCCGAAGATCACGTACTGGTCGATCACCGCCGGGTCAATGGTCCCCTTTCCCACCGTGGCGGCCACGGTCAGCTGGTGGAACACGAAGATGGCGACGAAGTTGAACGTGGCGGCCATGGCAACCGCGGTCTGCGGTTTCAATACGCCCGTCGAGACCACCGTGGCGATCGCGTTGGCGGCATCGTGGAAGCCGTTCATGAAGTCAAACAGCAGTGCGAGGACGATCAACAGGCCTAGCACGTAGATGCTGATTTGTATGGTCATTGTAGTTTCTTTTCTGATTCTGGTTCAGGACAGGCCCAACGCTTACGCGTTTTCGACGATGATGCCTTCGATAATATTGGACACATCTTCGCAACGGTCGGTCACGGTTTCCAGAATTTCGTAGATCGCTTTCAGCTTGATCAGGTTGCGCACGTCCGGCTCGTCGCGGAACAGCTTGGACATGGCGGCGCGCATCACGTGGTCGGCGTCCGATTCCAGGCGGTCGATCTCTTCGCAGATGGCGACGATCTTGCGCGAGTTGTCCATGTTGTGCAGCATGGCGACGGCGTCGCGCACTTTTTCGGTACAGGCCAGTACCAGTTCGGCCAAGCGCTTGGCTTCCGGCGTGACGGCCTTCAGGTCGTACAGCGAGACGGTTTGCGCCGCATCTTCCAGCAGGTCGAGGATATCGTCCTGGCGCGTGATCAGCTGATGGATGTCATCGCGGTCGATCGGCGTGATGAAGGTCTTGTGCAGCATTTCCACGGTGGCGTAGGTGACTTTGTCCGCCTGTTTCTCGATGCTTTCGATCGCATGCACGCGGTTTTCCAGGTCATCGAAATTGGTCATCAGGCCGAGCATCTCTTTGGCGCCCTTGACGCACAATTCCGCGTGCTGGTTAAACAATTCAAAAAACTTGCCCTCAGTGGGCATCAAGCGTCCAAACATGTCATTCTCCGTTAAGCATTGAGTCGTGTTATTTACTACAGAAAGCCGCCCCTTTTGATGAAGGGGCGGCCAATGGAATATCAGTGCTGCTGTGTTAGTCGCCTTGGTAAAGCGCCAGGCCACCACTGTAATTGCCAAATTTGGTGTACTGCCCCATGAAGGTGAGGCGGATGCTGCCGATTGGACCGTTACGTTGTTTACCGATGATGATTTCGGCCGTTCCCTTGTCCGGCGAGTCGGGGTTATACACCTCGTCGCGGTAAATGAACAGGATCACGTCGGCATCCTGCTCAATAGCGCCCGATTCGCGCAAGTCGGACATGACAGGACGTTTGTTCGGGCGTTGCTCCAGCGAGCGGTTCAGCTGGGACAGCGCAATCACGGGGCAACCGAGTTCTTTCGCCAGGCCTTTCAAGCCCCGTGAAATCTCGGAAATCTCCGTGGCGCGGTTGTCGCCCGGCGTATTGGCCGACATCAGCTGCAAGTAATCGACGATGATCAGGCCCAGCTTGCCGCATTGACGCGACAAACGGCGCGATCGGGCGCGCAACTCGATGGAATTCAAGGCCGGCGTTTCATCGATGTACAACTGCGCGTCGTTCATCTTCTGGATCGCATTCGTCAGGCGCGGCCAGTCTTCGTCGTTCAGGCGGCCCGTGCGCAGGCGATGCTGGTCGAGCTGTCCGACGGAGCCGAGCATACGCATGGCCAGCTGGGCGCCGCCCATCTCCATCGAGAACACGGCCACGGGCAAGCCGCTGTCGATGGCCACGTTTTCGCCGATGTTGACGGAAAACGCCGTCTTGCCCATCGACGGACGGCCCGCCACGATCACCAGGTCGCCCGGCTGCAGACCCGAGGTCATGCGGTCGAGGTCGATGAAACCCGTGGGCACGCCCGTGATTTCACTCTGGTTGTCGCGGCTGTACAGTTCGTCGATGCGCTCGACCACTTGCGTCAGCAGGGGCTGGATGGCGGTCCAGCCCTGGGCGCCGCGCGCGCCCTCTTCGGCGATGGCGAAAATCTTCGATTCGGCCTCGTCAAGCATCTGCTTGACTTCCTTGCCCTGCGGGCTGAAGGCCGTGCCGGAGATATCGTCGGCGACGGTGATGAGTTTACGCAGCACGCCGCGGTCGCGCACGATCTCGGCGTAGCGCCGGATGTTCGCGGCCGATGGCGTGTTTTGCGCCATGGCGTTCAGGTAAGCGAGTCCGCCCACATCATCGGCCTTGCCGAGCTGGGTCAGGGTTTCAAAAACAGTAATGACATCGGCTGGCTTGGAAGCGTTAACCATCTTGACGATTTGCTCGAAGATGATGCGATGGTCATAGCGATAGAAATCCTCCGCATGCATGAAGTCGGCGATGCGGTCATATGCGGCATTGTCGCGCAGCAGACCACCGATAACGGATTGTTCTGCTTCGATCGAATGCGGCGGAATACGGAGGGAATCCAGTTGCGGATCAGAGGGGGCGTTCATGGCGCGAATTATACCCGCTTCGGCGTGCTGGCAAAAATAAAGGGCTGAAATTGAGCGAAAAAAAGGCCACAAAAAAGCCGGGCGAACCCGGCTTTTCATAGTGCGGCAACGCTTGCGGGCCAGGCCCGCAGACGATTACGCGTTCGCGTCTGGAACGACAGCGATAACAACTTCCACAACCACGTCGGTGTGCAGAGCAACCGAAACGTTGTGCTCGCCAACGATCTTCAGCGGGCCGGTAGGCATGCGGATTTGTGCTTTTTCAACAGCAAAACCTTGCTTGGTCAGCGCTTCAGCGATGTCGAAGTTGGTGACGGAACCGAACAGACGGCCATCCACACCAGCTTTTTGAGCAACTTGAACGGTCAGGCCGCTCAGTTTTTCGCCCTGGGCTTGCGATGCGGCCAGTTTAGCGGCAGCAGCTTTTTCCAGTTCGGCGCGCTTGACTTCGAATTCAGCCACAGCGGTTGCCGTAGCACGACGTGCCAGGCGTTGCGGGATCAGGAAGTTACGTGCGTAACCGTCTTTGACTTTGACGACTTCGCCGAGGTTACCGACGTTAACAACTTTTTCTAACAGAATGATTTGCATAGTTCTTCTCCAGGAATATCTGACCGATTAAGCGTGGTGCAGATCGGTGTATGGCAGCAGCGCGAGGAAGCGAGCGCGCTTGATTGCGGTGTCAACTTGGCGCTGGTAATGCGCTTTGGTACCGGTCAGGCGTGCTGGCATGATCTTGCCGTTTTCTTGGACGAAGTCTTTCAGCGTGTCGACGTCTTTGTAGTCGACTTGCTCAACGTGAGCTGCGGTGAAGCGGCAGAACTTCTTGCGTTTGAACAACGGGTTTTGCTGTTTGCGTTTTTCTTTAAGCTTGAGCTTATTTTTGTCGAACTTTTTACCGAATGCCATGTCAGGCTCCTGTATCTAAAATGCGCTAGTCAGAATTGACTGCACTAAAATCAATGATGTGAAACACCAAACTCTTGCTGTTGCGGCTCTTCCTGGCCAGGAAACCCGTGAACTGATACACCCCGCCCAAGCTTGCCTGGCTGAACCGGCCTGAGATTTCGCCAGCGGCTAGCGCGGCAACATCAAACTCGGTCAAACGGGCAATTCCTGCTTCCATCTGCTGCGAACTGTGTTGCAATACTGCATTCACAATCGGCAGCCCTGCCGGGGTATAGCGCAATATTTCGCGCTCGGCAATGATGGCGGTTACTTGTAGCTGGTTCAGCGCACGATCCTGGTCAAGAATTAAGCTGCTGCTGCGGCTGGAGCGGCTGCTGGTGCTTCGGTGCGGTGGCTTTTGGCCGCGTCTTCGCGTTGTACCGATTTCATCATCGGCGAAGGAGCTGTTTCAGCTTTCTTCATTTTAACGGTCAGGTGACGCAACACGGCATCATTGAATTTGAATGCTGTTTCCAACTCGACCAGGGTCTCGTTGTCGCATTCGATGTTCAGGCAGATGTAGTGTGCTTTAGGCAGCTTTTGGATCGAGTAAGCCATTTGACGGCGGCCCCAATCTTCCACGCGGTGAACCGAACCGCCGCGGGTGGTTACGCTGGCTTTGTAGCGTTCGATCATCGCGGGCACTTGCTCGCTTTGGTCCGGATGGACGATAAAGACTATTTCATAATGACGCATGCAAACTCCTTCAGGTCGGATTGATAATCGCCCACCCCGGCGTCAAGACGGGTGTGGGAAGGTCAGCCGAAGATTATAACCGCCTTTTGCAAACGTTTCAATCATTCCTTCCACATCGGCCCGAAAAGCCCGCGCGCCACCGTGCTTTCCGCCCGTGGACAAGTATTTCTTGCGAAATTCGCCTAAAACACGGAAATCCCCTTGCATAGTGGGCGATACTGTACAAAAATACAGACTGTTCATATAGACAGCATTTTAGTATGCACCCACCGCTCATGATCAAGCTGACAGCACGACAAGAACAAATCCTGAACCTGATCAAGGACGCGATTGAAAACACGGGCTTCCCTCCCACCCGTGCCGAAATCGCCAATGAACTGGGTTTCAAATCGGCCAACGCGGCCGAAGAGCATTTGCAGGCCCTGGCCCGCAAGGGCGCGATCGAGATTTCGCCCGGCACCTCGCGCGGCATCCGCCTGATCGGCGCCGCCGCCGAAGCGCTGCCGTCGAAGGTGCCGGCAGCGCTGCTGATGTCGCTGCCCCTGATCGGCCGGGTAGCGGCCGGTTCGCCCATCCTGGCGCAGGAAAACCTGGAAGCGAGCTACAACGTCGACCCGGCCCTGTTTTCGGCCAAGCCCGACTTCCTGCTGAAGGTGCGCGGCTGGTCCATGCGCGACGCCGGCATCATGGATGGCGATTTGTTGGCCGTCAAGAAAGTCGACAGCGCCAAGAATGGCCAGATCGTCGTGGCCCGCATCGGCGACGAAGTGACAGTCAAGCGCTACAAGAAGACGGGTTCCGTCATCGAATTGCTGCCGGAAAACCCGGACTTCAAGGTGATCACCGTGTCGCCGGAAGATGAGTTTGCCCTGGAAGGGCTGGCTGTCGGCCTGATGCGCAGCTGGCATTAAATCGCTGCAGCTAAAGAAAGGGCCGCAACAGCATGGCTGTTGCGGCCCTTTTTACATGCTGCGCGGCTGTTTAGGCGTCCAGCGCATTTTTGAAGTCGCCCAGCAAATCGGCCTCATCCTCGATGCCGACGGAGACGCGGATCAGGGATTCGGCGATGCCCATGCTGGCGCGACGCTCGGCGCCCATCTCATAGAAAATCGTGTGGGCGACGGGAATGACGAGGGTGCGCGTGTCACCAAGGTTGCTGGCGGGAATGGCAAGATTGAGGCGATTGAGGAAATCGAAGCAGTCGATGCCATCCTTCAATTCAAAGCTGAACAGCGAGCCATAGCTGCGGAACAAGTCCGTCGCCAGCGCGTGCTGCGGGTGCGACGCCAGGCCCGGGTAATGCACGGCGGCCACTCTCGGGTCGGCGGCCAGCATGGTGGCCAGCGCCAGGGCGTTCGAGCAGGTGCGGTCCATGCGCAAGGCCATGGTTTCCGCGCCGACGGCGATATGGTGCGCCGCTTCCGGCCCCAGGGAGGCGCCAAAGTCGCGCAAGGCCTTGGCGCGGATTTGCGCGATGCCGCACTGTGCGGGCGCCGCCTTCTTGTAATTCTCGAAAATGTTCGGATACTGCGTCCAGTCGAACACGCCCGTGTCCGTCAAGCTGCCGCCTAGCGCATTGCCGTGGCCGCCGATGGATTTCGTCAAGGCATTGACCACCAGGCCCGCGCCCACGGCTTTGGGACGGAACAGGTATGGCGTCGTCATCGTATTGTCGACGATGTACAGGATGCCCTTCTCGCGGCACAAGTCACCGATCTTCTTAAGGTCGGCGATCTGCGTGCGCGGATTGGCAATAGTTTCCACGAAAACAATCCGCGTGGCCGGCGTGATGGCGGCCGCCACATTGGCCACATCGGTGGCGTCGACGAACGACACGGCGATGCCCTGCCCCGTCACCGTTTGCCACAGGCTGTTGGTGTTGCCAAACAAAAAGGCCGACGACACGACATGGTCGCCCGCGCGCAGCAAGGATTGCACCACGGCACCGATGGCGCCCATGCCGGTGGCGAAGCACAGGGTCGCCACGCCGTCTTCCATCTTGTTGACCTTGTCTTCCAGCGCGGAAACGGTCGGATTGCCCTGGCGGCCATAGCGGAAACCCGGTTCCTTGCCCTGGAACACGGAAGCGAGCTGGCGCGCATCGGCGTAACCAAAGGCAACGGAAGTGTGCACGGGCTTGTGCAGGGAGCCATGTTCGATGCCCTTGCGGCGGTCGTTATGCAGGATGGTGGTGGTAAAGCCGTAGTTTTTTTTATCGTTCATGATCGCGGAGAAAAAAATGCCCGGCATCGGCCGGGCAGCTTACTTATGCTTCTGTTGTCGCCAGGTTCAGGTTCAGCTGGGAACGCGGCGTATCTTCGGGCGCTGCCGCCTTCGGATGGTGACGCGCATATTCCAGGCGGTCCAGGTATTCCTGCGATACGTCGCCCGTCACGTACACGCCATCGAAGCACGAAGCCTCGAAGTTGGTCAGAGCCGGGTTGACGTCGGCGATAGCCTGTTTCAGCGCGCCGATATCCTGGTACACGAGGTAATCGGCCGTGATTTCACGGCACACTTCTTCCGTCGTGCGGCCGTAGGCGATCAGTTCGTCGCGCGTCGGCATGTCGATGCCGTACACGTTCGGGTAAATCACCGGTGGCGCGGCCGAAGCGAAGATGACCTTCGTCGCGCCCGCTTCGCGCGCCATCTGCACGATTTCACGGCTGGTGGTGCCGCGCACGATGGAATCGTCGACCAGCAGCACCACTTTATCCTTGAATTCGGACGGAATCGCGTTGAGCTTCTGGCGCACGGACTTCTTGCGCGCCGCCTGGCCCGGCATGATGAAGGTGCGGCCGATGTAGCGGTTCTTGATGAAGCCTTCGCGGTATTCGATGTTCAGCGCCATGGCCAGCTGGATGGCGGCCGGACGCGAGGAATCGGGAATCGGCATGACCACGTCGATATGTACGCCAGGCAATTCGGCGCGGATCTTTTCGGCCAGGTACTCGCCCATTTTCAGGCGCGTGGCGTACACGGAGGCGCCGTCGATGACGGAATCGGGACGGGCCAGGTAGACGAATTCGAATACGCACGGGTTCAGGCTGGCATTGTCGGCGCACTGGGCGCTGTGCAATTGCTTGTCAGCATCGATGAAGACGGCTTCGCCGGGACCGATATCGCGCACGAAGCGGAAGCCCATGCCTTCCAGGGCCACGGATTCGGAAGCGATCAGGTATTCGGGACCCTGCTCCGTTTCATTGATGCCCAGGCACAGCGGACGGATGCCGTGCGGGTCGCGGAAGGCCAGCAAGCCCACGCCGGCGATTTGCGCCACGGCAGCGTAGCCGCCCTTGACCCGGCGGTTCAGCACGGTGACAGCCTTGAAGATGGCTTCCGGGTCCAGGTTCAGGCCTGTCGTCGCTTCCTGGATTTCATGCGCCAGCACGTTGAGCAGCACTTCCGAATCGGAATCGGTGTTGATGTGGCGGCGGTCGTTCTTGAACATTTCCAGCTTCAACTGTTCCCAGTTGGTCAGGTTGCCATTGTGCGCCAGGGTGATGCCGAACGGCGCATTCACATAGAACGGCTGTGCTTCCTCTTCGCTCGACGAACCGGCCGTCGGGTAGCGGCAATGGCCGATGCCCGTCGTGCCTTGCAGCGAACGCATGTTGCGCGTACGGAAGACGTCACGCACGAGCCCATTGGCCTTGTGCATGGAAAACATACTGCTGTGATTGGTCGCAATCCCTGCCGCGTCCTGACCGCGATGTTGCAGGAGCAACAATGCATCATAGAGCAA
Organism: Janthinobacterium sp. SUN137; assembly: GCF_030587265.1. Taxonomy (NCBI): domain Bacteria; kingdom Pseudomonadati; phylum Pseudomonadota; class Betaproteobacteria; order Burkholderiales; family Oxalobacteraceae; genus Janthinobacterium; species Janthinobacterium sp. SUN137. The sequence goes on from NZ_JAPWHZ010000001.1 coordinate 521,713, forward strand.
TTGATTGACAGGTTGATGGGAAACGACGCCGACGATGCCACACATGGTGTGCTCCTAAACTGTGCTACTGATTTTAAAAAAATTCAAAATTTCACATGCTGCGCGTAAGCGGCAGGCAGATAAGGCTTGATGGCGCGCGCGCCCTGCTCCGCGAGCGGGCTGAGCTGCGCGTTTTTCCAGAATGGCTGCTGCGGTATGGACGTCATGCCACACAAGATGACGGCGGTCAGCACGATCACAAGGCCCCGCGCCACGCCGAACAGGCTGCCCAGGGTGCGGTCGGCCAGGCTCAGGCCCGTCACCTTGACCAGCGCGTCGACCGTCATGGACAGCAATCCCATCAAAATACGCACACCGATGAACAGCACCACGAAAGCCAGCAACAAACGGATGGCTTCGCCCGGCACGGCTTCCGGCAGGAATTTCGCCAGGGTGGCGCCATAGGCATTGGCAATGACGAAAGCCACAATCCAGCTGACCAGTGACAGTATTTCCTTGACCAGGCCGCGCATCATGCTGATCAGCACGGACGTCACCAGCACGAACAGCACCAGGTAATCGAAGATCGTCACGCCCGTTCAGCCTTGCAACATCACGCCGGTACCAGGCTGCCGCCCAGGCCCAGCTTTTGCAGCTTGGCGCGGGTCTTTTCGGCGTCTTCGCGGCTGCCGAACGGTCCCACGCGCACGCGGATACGTTCGCCCGCCGGGCTGGAGACTTTCTGCGTGTACGACTTGATGCCCGCTTCGCGCAGCTTGTCCTGCAATTCGTCAACCTTGTCCTGCGTCGCCAGCGCCGCCACCTGCACCACGAACTTGCCGCTGCCGGCGTCGTGCGCCTTGTCCTGCACCTTCTCTTGTGGCTTGTCCTGCGGCTTGCCTTCCAGGATGGCCAGCGCGCGCGCGGCATCGTCGGCCGATTGCGCCGGCTTGGCAGGCTTCGGCTCGGGCTTGGCTTCCGGTTTTACTTCATGCTTGGGTTCAGGCTTGGACTCGTGTTTCGGCTCGGCCTTGGGTTCCGGCTTGGTTTCGTGCTTCGGTTCCGGTTTTGGCTCCACCTTGACCGGCTTGGGCTCGGGTTTCGGTTCCACGTAGGCTGGCTTGACCGGCGCAGGCTGGACGGCGGCCAGCACCGGTGCCGGTGCCTGCGTCGGCTTGGCCGCAGGCGGCAGCGGCGCGTCGACGATTTCCTCGGACTGGTCCAGGCCATTCGATGCGGCCCGGGCCGGAACGGCCGGCACGGGTGCCGGTGCAGGCGCTACGGCCTTTTCCTTCGACGGAATATCGATGGCGATATCGTTGAACGGCGCCTTCGGCTCGGAATCGAGCAGCATCGGCAAGCCGACAGCCACGCCCAGGGCCAGGGCGATGGCCCCGACCAGGCGGCGGCGTGCGCGCTTTTTTTCAGGCAAGACCGGATCCGGCGCTTCCTTGCCGCCACGGCGCGATCCGCCGCCACCGGAGGTGTTGGCGGCGCGTTTGCGGGTCGGCGACTGTGCTTCGCCAGGGACATAAAAGCCGCTGTCTTCGCCAGAGGATTCTTGCTTGTTTTTAAACAGTTTCGAGAACAAGCCCATGCGTGATTTTCAGTCGAGTGCGTTTCAGTGAAGTGAGGATTTTCGGGCCTTCATAACGCCGGCAACGGTGAGGAAAGAACCAAAGACCACAATTCTATCATTCTCACCGGCCCGGCTCATTGCATTTGCAAAAGCTTGTGCCGGATCATCGAAAATAGATACAGTATGCTCGTTGCTGTCGGGCTTATCTTCCAGCATGATCTGCACCTTGGCGGCCAGCTCGGACGCCGTGGCCGCGCGCGGCGAAGGCAAGCCCGTCAGGCACCAGTGGTCGACGTGTTCGCTCATCGCGGCCAGTACGCCATCGATATCCTTGTCCAGCATGGAGCCGAACACGGCATAGGTGTACGGGTGGAAACCCATATTGCCCAGGTTCTGGTTCAGCGCCGACGCCGCGTGGGGGTTATGCGCTACATCAAGGATCACGCTGGGGCGGCCAGGCAAGACCTGGAAGCGGCCCGGCAGTTCCACCGTCACGAGGCCCGTGCGCACTTCCTGCGCGCCCACGGGCAGTTTCAGCTTCAGCACTTCCAGCGCGGCCAGCACGGCCGTCGCGTTGAGGATCTGGTTGGCGCCGCGCAAGCTTGGATACGCGAGCGAATTGCGGCGCTGCTCGCGTCCGCCGTAGTTCCACTGCTGCTTGTCGCCCGAATAATTGAAATCGCGGCCCATCAGCCACAGGTCGGCGCCGATGGCCTCGGCATGGTCGATCAGGGATTGCGGCGGCACGGGATCGCTGCAGATGGCCGCCTTGCCTGGGCGGAAGATGCCCGCCTTTTCAAAGCCGATCGCTTCGCGCGTGTCGCCCAGGTAATCCGTGTGGTCGATATCGACGCTGGTGACGATGGCCACGTCCGCGTCGATCACGTTGACGGCGTCGAGGCGCCCGCCCAGGCCCACTTCCAGGATGGCCACATCCAGCTTGGCCTGCGACAGCAGGTGCAGGACCGCCAGCGTGGTGAATTCGAAATACGTGAGCGGCGTGTCGCCCCGCACGGCTTCGACGGCATTGAAGCTGGCGACGATCTGTTCGTCGCTGGCCATCTCGCCCAGCACGCGGGCACGCTCGTTAAAATCGAGAAAGTGCGGCTTGATGTACAGCCCCACTTTGTAGCCGGCACGCAACAGCACGGATTCCAGCATGGCGCAGGTGGAACCCTTGCCATTCGTGCCCGCCACCATGATCACGGGGCAAGTAAACGCCAGCTGCATGCGCGCCTTGACGGCTTGCACGCGGTCCAGGCCCATATTGATCTGGGTTTCCGAATGGCGGGTTTCCAGCATGGCGAGCCAGTCCGGCAAGGTGGTGGGGAGCTTGAGCATGGGAGACTTCTTGATGAGGAGACAGTGCGCGAGGCGCGGAGATGGTGTGGCGTGGCAACCGGGCGTGTCCTGCGGACGCCGCCCGGCCTGTTACGTTGGCGCTACGCCAAGACTTCGACGGCCTGGTTTTGCAACAAGGCCAGCAGACGGGCGATTTCTTCGCGCATCTTGCGGCGGTCGACGATCATGTCGACGGCGCCCTTGGTGACGAGAAACTCGGCGCGCTGGAAGCCTTCCGGCAGTTTTTCGCGCACGGTGTTTTCAATCACGCGGGGGCCGGCAAAGCCGATCAGCGCTTTCGGTTCAGCAATGACCACGTCGCCCATGAAGGCGAACGAGGCGGACACGCCGCCCATGGTCGGGTCGGTCAGCACGCTGATGAATGGCAATTTCTTTTCCGACAGCTTGGTCAGCATGGCCGTGGTTTTCGCCATCTGCATCAGGGACAGCAAGCCTTCCTGCATGCGCGCGCCACCGGTGGCGGTGATGCAAATGAACGGCACTTTCTGTTCCAGCGCGATTTGCGCGCCGCGCACGAAGCGCTCGCCCACGACGGAGCCCATGGAGCCGCCCATGAATTCGAATTCGAAGCACGCCACGACAACCGGCAGGCTCATGATGGCGCCGCCCATGACGACCATCGCATCCGTCTCGCCCGTCGCTTCCATGGCGGATTTCAGGCGGTCCGGGTATTTCTTGCTGTCCTTGAACTTCAGGGTATCGACAGGCAGGATTTCCTGGCCGATTTCATAGCGGCCGCCCGCGTCGAGCAGGCTGTCGAGGCGCTCACGCGCGCGGATGCGCATGTGGTGATCGCATTTCGGGCACACGTGCAAATTCGATTCCAGGTCCGTACGGTACAGCACGGCTTCGCACGACGGGCATTTGACCCACAGGCCTTCCGGCATGGTCTTGCGCGCGGCAGCATCAGAACGCTGTATGCGCGGTGGCAGCAGTTTTTCCAACCAACTCATATTTTCTCCTTGGGCCCTTGTAGGGGTAGCGTCGGTGGACGCCCCCGGCAGACGGTAAACGGCGACGCCCCGCAGGGCGCCACCAAAAATTTTATCTATTGCACAATAACAGGCAAATCAGTGGCCGAAGTGTAGCCGTTTATCGCCGGGCTGTCGAACTTTGCCGCCAACGCATATTGCGTAAACGGCAAGCTTGCTCAGGCGTCCAGTGCGGCGCGGATGCCTGCCGTAAAGCTGCGCACGGCGTCGACGGCGCCGCCTTCCGGGGCATTTTCAATCTCCTGGATGATGCGGCTGCCGATCACGACGGCATCGGCCACCTTGGCAACGGCCTTGGCCGTGGCCCCATCGCGGATGCCGAAGCCCACGCCGATAGGCAATTTTACATGCTGGCGGATGGCCGCGAGGCGCTCTGCCACCTGTTCCGTATCAATGTTGCCGGCACCCGTGACGCCTTTCAGCGACACATAATAGCTGAAGCCGCCGCCAACCTTGGCCACTTGCGCGATGCGCTCTTCGGTCGAGGTAGGCGCCAGCAGGAAGATCAGGTCCAGGCCCGCAGCGCGCATGGCGGCCGCGAATTCCTCGCATTCTTCCGGCGGATAGTCGACGACGATGGCGCCATCGGCGCCGGCCGCTTGCGCTGCATCAATAAAAGCAGTGCTGCCGATGCGCTCGATGGGATTCGCGTAGCCCATCAGCACCACGGGCGTCGTCTGGTTCGTTTCGCGGAATTGGCGCACATAGCCGAACACGTCGTGGATGCCGACGTTGAATTTCAAGGCCCGTTCGCAGGCGCGCTGGATGACGGGGCCTTCGGCCATGGGATCGGAAAACGGCACGCCCAGTTCCAGCACGTCGGCGCCGCCCTCGACGAGCGCATGCATCAGGGGCACGGTGGCGTCAGGGCCGGGGTCGCCGGCGGTAATGAAAGTGACCAGGGCGGTCTTGTTGTTGGATTTTAAGTTGGCAAAAGTGGCGGAGATACGGGACATGGCGAGCTTTCGTATTATCGGTGAGAGATGTCGGATGGCGCGCTATGCGCTCATCCGACCTGCGCGGGATCTTTCAGCTGTTTAACTGAAATTGAGTCCCATGCGTTCCGCCACGGTATGCATGTCCTTGTCGCCGCGGCCCGACAGGTTGGCCAATACAATTTTATCTTTCGGCAAGGTGGCCGCCAGCTTGGCCGCGTAAGCCAGCGCGTGCGACGATTCCAGGGCCGGGATGATGCCTTCGATATGGCAGCAATCGTGGAACGCCTGCAGCGCCTCTTCATCCGTGATCGACACGTACTGCGCGCGGCCCGAGTCTTTCAGCCACGCATGTTCCGGGCCTACGCCGGGATAGTCGAGGCCGGCCGAGACGGAATGCGTCTCGATGATCTGGCCATTTTCATCCTGCAGCAGGTAGGTGCGGTTGCCGTGCAGCACGCCCGGAAAACCGGCTGTCAGCGAGGCCGAGTGCTTGCCCGTGCCCAGGCCTTCGCCGGCCGCTTCCACGCCGATCAGTTTCACGTCTTTCTGGTCGATATATGGGTAAAAAATGCCCATGGCGTTCGAGCCGCCGCCGATGCAGGCCAGCACGTAGTCGGGCTGGCGGCCTGTCATTTCCGGCATCTGCACCAGGCATTCCTCGCCGATCACGGACTGGAAGTCGCGCACCATCATCGGATATGGATGGGGGCCGGCCACGGTGCCGATGATATAAAAAGTGTTTTCGATATTCGTGACCCAGTCGCGCATGGCTTCGTTCAGCGCATCCTTGAGGGTCTTGGAGCCGGACTCGACGGGCACGACGGTGGCGCCCAGCAATTTCATGCGGTACACGTTCTGCGCCTGGCGCTTGACGTCTTCGCTGCCCATGTAGACCACGCATTCGAGGCCGAAGCGGGCGCAGATGGTGGCCGTAGCCACGCCGTGCTGGCCGGCACCCGTCTCGGCGATGATGCGCGGCTTGCCCATGCGCTTGGCCAGCAGGGCCTGGCCGATGACGTTATTGATCTTGTGCGCGCCCGTGTGGTTCAAGTCTTCGCGCTTGAAATAGATTTGCGCGCCGCCGGCCATCTCGGACCAGCGCTTGGCGTGGTAGATCGGCGATGGGCGCCCGACGAAATGCTTCAGCTCGTAGCGGAATTCTTCCAGGAATTCGGGATCGACGCTGTAGCGGGCGTAGGCTTCCTTCAGCTCGGCCAGCGCATGCGTGAGCGTTTCGGCAACAAAGGAACCGCCGTACGGGCCGAAGTGGCCGCGCGGGTCGGGAAACGGGTAATCGGTGGCGTGGAACAATGCGGCGGCTGCGCCGGGCGCGGTGGTGTGGTCATTCATGGTTGTTTCCTCTGGCAATGATGGCATCGGCATCCTGCACCGCGGCGATAAACGCGCGGACACGGGATGCGTCCTTGATGCCCTTGGACGCTTCGACACCACTGCTGATGTCGACGGCGTAAGGGCGCACGCGCACCACTGCGTCAGTCGCGTTTTGTACGCTCAAGCCACCACTTAAAACGACCCGAGGCGCGAGTTCTTTTGGAATGAGGGACCAATCAAATACCTTTCCTGCGCCACCGTAGGCATCCACATAGGTATCGAGCAAGAGACTCGAAAACAAGGGACTGGCGGCGCGATAGCGCTGTTCGTATTCTAGCAAATCTTCAAAGGAGGTGTCGGGTTTGACGCGGAACACTTGCGTAAACGGCGTATTCACGGCGCCAGCCAGCGCGGCGCTGTGTTCGGGCGTCTCGTCGCCATGAAATTGCAGCAGAGACAATGGCGCCACGGCCTTTGTTGCCTGCACTTCTTCCAGCGTGGCATTGACGAACAGGCCGACCGTCGTCACGTAGGGCGGCATGGCGGCGATCAGGCTGGCCGCCTGCTGCGGCGTGACGTAACGGGGGCTTTTCGGATAAAACACGAAGCCGATGGCGTCGGCGCCCGCCGCCACGACGGCCTGGATGTCTTCGGCGCGGGTCAGGCCGCAGATCTTGATGCGTGTGCGAGGCATGGCTATCCTTTATTGATGCAGATCAAAACCAAGGCAAGGCGCTGCTGCTGTCTTGCGGCAAGGCCCATTTCGGATCGTAATCGATCTGCGCCAGGTACAAGCCGTCCGGCATGAACGTGGGCGCGGCCGCATGACGATCCTTGCTTTCAAGCAAGTGCCCGAGCCAGTCCGGTTTTTCGCGTCCCGTGCCGATGTAGACGAGCGAACCGACCAGGTTGCGCACCATGTGGTGCAGGAAGGCATTGGCTGTAATCGTAAAAATCACGCAATCGCCGCGCCGCTCGATGCGGATGTCATGCATCAGCTTGACAGGCGACTTGGCCTGGCATTGCGCGGCACGGAAGGCCGTGAAATCGTGCCAGCCCAGCAGCGGCTGCACGGCTTGCCGCATCAGTTCCACGTCCAGCGGACGGAAAAAGAAACCGGCACGCCCTTCCACCAGCGGCGAACGGGTAGCGTTGTTATACAACACATAATGATAGGTGCGCGCGCGCGCGCTGAAACGGGCGTGGAAGAAGTCATTGACCGTCGGATCGCCTTCGAGTTCCTTGGCCCAGCGCACGGCGATGGATTTCGGCAGGAAGGCGTTGACGCCGCGCACCCACGAGTGCACGTCGCGGTTCAATTCCGTATCGAAATGCACGACTTGCTCGAGCGCATGCACGCCCGTGTCCGTGCGGCCGGCACAGGTGGTGGCCAGGCGCACGCGGGCAAACTGTTCCAGCGCGTTTTCCAGCTGGTCCTGCACCGTCTGCCCGTCTTCCTGCTTCTGGTATCCGTGCCAGGCCGTGCCGTCGTACTGCAGGCCGAGGACGATACGCTTCAATGGCGTTGCTGTCGTAATATTTTGCATCGAAGCATTATACCGGCGCAAAGGCGGCCCCGCCTTCCGGCCACACAAGCGCCTGAGACGGCGTTCAGGGCAAGGCGCGCGGTCGAAGACAGTACGAATAGTACGGCGAGACCGTGCAACGCAGCCATGGACGTCGTATCAGGTGCTTAGCTCAGCAAAGCTCTCATGGTATTCGCTTTCTTCACCTGCTCTTCGCTGCCACCCTTGATGACTTCATCGATCAGCTCGCGCGCGCCTTCCTTGTCGCCGATTTCCTGGTAAGCGATCGCCAGGTCCAGCTTGGTATCCATTTCCATGTGGATGGCCGACAACGGGTCGTCCACGCCCACGCTGGCCGTCTTGCCATCGTTTAGGTCCAAGTCGATGCCGGACAGGTCAAATTCCTGCGCCGGCGGTATGGCTTCCGGCAAGGTGGCGGGCGTTTGCGCGTCGTCAAACAGGCTGTCGATGGAGGGCTCGGCCGCCGCCACCGGCGCGGCAGCGGGCGCGACAGGCTCGTCGAGGTCGAAATGGGCCAGGTCGACATCCTTCAACGGATCAGGCAACGGCGTCAAGCCGGCGCCCACGCCGTTCACGGGACCGGCTGGCGGCTCCAGGTCCAGGCCGAAATCCATGCTGGCGTCATAGTGCACATAGTGCGCATCCTGCGCGGCAGAAACAGGCTTGCTGTCCGGCCCCGGCATGACGATCGGGTCGCTGGTGGAAACGGGCTCGAAATCGAGGCTGTCGAGGTCAAAATCGAGCGGATCGCGCGCATCGCGGGCCGCCACGGAAGACACCGGTTCGGCCGGCGCCAGGTCAGCCAGCGGCGCAGGAGTAGACAAATCGTCCGGCAAGTCCATGCTCTGGCCATGCAAGTCGTCGCCGGCAGCCTTGCTCAGGCTGACAACGGCGTCGTCTTCCGTATCGCCATACAGGGGATTGGAAGGGTCGAGCGCCAGGCCCAAGGCAGCGGCCTGCGGCCACTCTTCGCCCTGGCCACGCGTCAGGCTGTACAGCTCGCTGGCCTGGTCTTCAAACGCGCGCACGTCGTTGCGGGCCGAATAGATTTCCAGCAACTTCAAGCGGGCCGCATGGCGCTCGGGGTGGATGCGCAAGGCTTCCTTGAGGATATCTTCCGCCTGGCCATCGCGGCCGTAGGCGATATACACGTCCGCTTCGGCGACGGGATCCGTTTCATTCGCGTCGAGCATGCTGGCGCCCGCTGCGGCGGCCACGCCGGCAGCGGCGGCGCCCGTGCCGAACAGGTGGTTGCTCGCTTCGGACTGCTGGTCTTCCGGCGCCAGGCCGGCCGGCGGCGCCACTGGCGCTTCCGGCTCGAACACGGGGGCGATATCTTCGGCGGGCGGCGGCGTCTCCTTGCGGCGGCGCGCGATCACCAGCGCGGCCACGGCGGCCAGCAGCGCGGCCAGGCCGATGCCGATAGCGCCCAGGTGGTCGCTGATCTTGTCGGCGAAGGTCGGTTCCAGCGGCGATGGCTTTTTCACCAGCGGCACCGGTTTTGCCTTCGGTACGGGCGGCTGGGCTTCGGCAGGTGCGCTGGCAACGGCGCTGGCCGATGCGCTTGCCGCTGCGCTGGCAGCGGCCTCGGCCGGCTTGGCGGGCGCCGGGGCGCTCTTGTCGGCCATGGCCTTGCTCTTGACCGCCATCAACTTTTCCAGGTCGCTGACGTTCTTTTCCAGTTCCTTGACGCGGGCGGCCGCTTCATCGACCTGCTTCGCCTTGGCGATCTTGTCTTCTTCGCTGGCAACGGCGCTCTTGCCGGCCGACTTGGCCGCCGGCTCCGCCTTCGACAGTTTCAGCTTGTCTTGCGACTCGCTCACGGCCGTCGGTTTTTCCTGCACCTTGGTCGGGCCGATCTTGCCGGCCGTGCTTTGCGTCGCCTGCGCGGCCTTGGCCGGCTTGCTTTGCGACACCTGGCCAGCCAGCTTGTTGCGGTAGGCGTCGAAATCGATGGCGTGCGCCGTCACGATGCCCTTCGCTTCGGCCGCGCCGGTGGCGCGCACGGTGTCCGCACCCGGCACGGCCAGGATGCGCCCGGCCTGCATGCGGTTCATGTTCTCGCCCTTGAAGGCATCGGGATTGGCGCGGTACAGGGCGACGAGCATCATGTCGAGCGACACGCCCGATGGCTTCAGTTCGCTGGCGATGCGGCTCAGGGTGTCGCCCGCCTTGACCTTGTATTCGCCTGCCGCCTTTTTCGCGGCTGGTGGCGCAGAATCAGCAGCGGCAGCGGCCGGCTTGGCCTTGCCAGGCTCGACTGGCGCCGTCACTTGCGCGCCGCGCGTCTGGCGCGCTTCGGGCGTGTCGAGCACGAACGCATATTCGCGCACCTGGCGGCCGCTCTTGCTGCTCAGCTCCAGCAGCAGGTCGACCATGGGTTCGGCCACCGGTTGCGCCGAGCTGATGCGGATGAAGGACTTGCCGTTGCGGTTTTCCACGGCAAACGTCAAGGCGTTCAGGGCGGGATTGAATTCCACGTTGGCCTGGCGGTAGGCGTCCGGCGGCGCCAGCTTGGCCAGCAGGCTCGAAGCCTCGCCTGGCTTGACGGCCGATAATTCGACCTCGGCGCGCAGCGGCTGGCCGGCGGCGGACAGCACCGTGATCTTGCCCAGCTCGGCTGCGGATACCGCCGGTGACAATAACACCGCACAGGCGACAGCGCTGCTGAGTGTTTTAATGGCAAGGGAGGCGACCCGGGGACGAGTGTGTACAGGCATAGTTGGCGGCATCTTAGTTGACATGGGAAAACTGTTACTTTTCCAGAGGTATCAACATATCATCATGCCCAGAGCTATGCAAGCTCCGCATGGTTGAGCCTTGACGGGCTCAGGACGAAAAAAAAGCCGGGAAAACAGCCCCGGCTTGATCTGGATCAGCAATTAATTGCCGTTATGCGTCCAACAAAATACGCAGCATGCGGCGCAGCGGCTCGGCCGCGCCCCACAGCAATTGGTCGCCCACGGTGAACGCGGACAGGTATTCGCCGCCCATGCTCATCTTGCGCACGCGGCCGACGGGAATCGTCAGGCTGCCCGTGACGGCGGCCGGCGACAGGTCGCGCACGGACGCTTCGCGCGTGTTCGGCACGAATTTCACCCATTCGTTGTTGCTGGCGATGATGTCGTTGATTTCATCGAGCGGCACGTCTTTCTTCAGCTTGATGGTCAAGGCTTGCGAATGGCAGCGCATGGCGCCGATGCGCACGCACAGGCCGTCGACCGGGATTTCCTTCGTGCCGAAATCGATGCCGCGGCCCAGGATCTTGTTCGTTTCCGCGCCGGCCTTCCACTCTTCCTTCGACTGGCCGTTGCCCAGGTCCTTGTCGATCCACGGGATCAGGTTGCCGGCCAGCGGCGCGCCGAATTGCTTGATTTCATCTGGGGAGTAGCCGTGCTGGGTGGCCAGCACCTGGCGGTCGATTTCCAGGATGGCGGAAGCGGGGTTGTCCAGCAGCGCCTTGACGGAACCGTTGATGGTGCCGAATTGCGTCAGCAGTTCGCGCATGTGCTGCGCGCCGCCGCCCGATGCCGCCTGGTACGTCATCGACGTCATCCAGTCGATCAGGTCGTGCTGGAACAGGCCGCCCAGGCCCATCATCATGCACGAAACGGTGCAATTGCCGCCGATGTAGTTCTTGACGCCCTTGCCCAGCGCATCCTTGATGACGTGCAGGTTGACGGGGTCGAGCACGATGACGGCGTCTTTTTCCATGCGCAAGGTCGAGGCCGCATCGATCCAGTAGCCATTCCAGCCCGCTGCGCGCAGCTGCGGGAAGACGGCGCTCGTGTAGTCGCCGCCCTGGCAGGAAATGATGATGTCGCACTTGGACAGTTCGGCGATGTTGTTGGCATCCTTGAGGATGGTTTCATTCTTCGCCATGGCCGGCGCCGCGCCGCCCGTGTTCGAGGTGGTGAAAAACACCGGTTCGATGTGGGCGAAATCGCCCTCTTCCTGCATACGCTGCATCAGGACCGAACCGACCATACCGCGCCAACCTACCAAGCCAACTAATTTCATTACCATTCCTCAAGATGAGACGGCGACTGCCGTCATTAGACTATTTTATCCCAGTGCTTTTACAACTGCATCACCCATGGCCTCGGTACCGACCAAAGTCGTGCCCGTTTCATGGATGTCGGCCGTGCGCAAGCCCTGCGCCAGCACCTGCTTCACGGCCGTTTCGATGCGGTTTGCCTGCTCTTCGCGGTTGAGCGAATAGCGCAGCATCATGGCGGCCGACAGGATCGTCGCCAGCGGATTGGCGATGCCCTTGCCCGCGATATCGGGCGCCGAACCGTGCGATGGCTCGTACAGACCCTTGTTGTTGGCATCCAGCGAGGCCGACGGCAGCATGCCGATCGACCCCGTCAGCATGGCGGCCGCGTCCGACAAGATGTCGCCGAACATGTTCCCGGTCACCATGACGTCGAATTTCTTCGGCGCCCGCACCAATTGCATGGCCGCGTTATCGACATACATATGATCGAGCGCAACATCCGGGTATTCCTTGTGCACGTCGATGACGATGTCTTTCCAGAACTGGAACGTTTCCAGCACGTTAGCCTTGTCCACGCTGGTGAGGCGCTTGTCGCGCTTTTGCGCCGCCTGGAAAGCCACGTGGGCGATGCGGCGGATTTCGCCTTCCGCATAGCGCATCGTGTCGAATCCTTCGCGCTGGCCCTTGAACGGACCGTCCGGGCACTCGCGCACGCCGCGGGGTTGCCCAAAATAAATGTCGCCCGTCAATTCGCGGATGATCAAAATGTCCAGGCCGGACACCACTTCCGGCTTCAGGGTCGAAGCGCCCGCCAGTTCCGGGTACAGAATGGCCGGACGCAGGTTGGCGAACAGGCCCAGGTTCTTGCGCAAGCCCAAAATCGCCTGCTCGGGACGGAACTGGCGCTCCAGGTTATCGTACTGGTAGTCGCCCACGGCGCCGAACAGCACGGCATCGGCCGCCTTGGCCAAGGCCAGGGTGCCTTCCGGCAGCGGGTGGCCATGGGCCGCATAGCCGGCGCCGCCCACGGGCGCGCTTTCCAACTCGAACGATTCGCCCAGCACATTCAAGACCTTGACGGCTTGCGCGACGATTTCAGGACCGATGCCGTCGCCGGGTAATATTGCAATTTTCATATTTTTATCGATTAGATGACGTTGGCGAGCCAAGGCTGATTGTTCAAATGACGCTCTTCGAAGGCGCGGATATCGTCCGCGTGGCGCAGGGTCAGGCCGATATCGTCGAGCCCATTCATCAGGCAATATTTGCGGAAGGCATCGATCTCGAACGGATACGATACGGAACCATTGCTGGTGCGCACGCATTGCTGTTCCAGGTCCACCACCAGCTTGAAGCCGGGGAAAGCCTTGACTTCATTGAACAGGTGCTCGACCTGGCTTTCCGAAAGCACGATGGGCAGCAAGCCGTTCTTGTAGCAATTATTGAAGAAGATGTCGGCGAACGAGGGCGCGATGATGGCGCGGAAGCCATATTGATCGAGCGCCCAAGGCGCGTGTTCGCGCGAGGAACCGCAGCCGAAATTCTTGCGTGTCAGCAAGATCGAGGCGCCCTGGTAGCGCGGCTCGTTGAGCACGAACTCCGGGTTCAGCGGGCGGCGGCTGTTGTCCTGGCCCGGTTCGCCATGGTCGAGGTAGCGCCATTCGTCGAACAGGTTGGGGCCGAAACCGCTGCGGTGGATCGATTTCAGGAATTGCTTCGGGATAATCGCGTCGGTGTCGACGTTGGCGCGGTCCAGCGGGGCGACCAGGCCTTCGTAAATCGTAAATTTATCCATGCTGTTTCTACTCGGTAAGACGCGCGGCGCAGGGCGCCGGCACGTCGCGGTTTATTTTCCGCCGGCGCCAGTGACAACCTGGCCGACTTTCTGCACATCGCGGCCGATGCCGGAGACGGTGTTGCAGCCAGACAAGATGACGGTGGCGATGAGGAGGGCGAAGAGTTTTTTCATGATGATTTCTTGATAGTAAGTAAGGGACTGGGAACGCTAGTGTAAACCAGCGGCACCAGTCCCTGCCGTCATCGCAAGCCCCGCACGTCGACAAAGTGGCCGGCGATACCCGCCGCCGCGGCCATCGCGGGCGACACCAGGTGGGTACGCCCGCCCTGCCCTTGCCGGCCTTCGAAGTTGCGGTTCGACGTGGACGCGCAGCGCTCGCCCGGTTCCAGACGATCCGCATTCATGGCCAGGCACATGGAACAGCCCGGCTCGCGCCATTCGAAACCGGCATCCTTGAAGATGCGGTCGAGTCCCTCGCGTTCCGCCTGATCCTTGACCAGGCCGGAACCGGGCACCACCAGCGCCAGCGAGACGTTCGAGGCGCGGTACTTGCCGCGCACCACGGCCGCTGCCGCGCGCAAATCCTCGATGCGCGAATTGGTGCAGGAACCAATGAAGACCTTGTCGATGCGGATGTCTTCGATGGCCGTGTTCGGCTTGAGGTTCATGTAGACGAGCGCCTTTTCCATCGCATCGCGCTTGACGCTGTCTTTTTCCAAATCGGGGTCCGGCACGCGGCCATCGACGCCGATCACCATTTCGGGCGACGTGCCCCAGGTCACTTGCGGCACGATGTCTTGCGCGTTCAGGGTGACGACGAGGTCGAAGCGGGCGCCCGGGTCCGAATGCAGGGTGCGCCAATAGGCCACGGCGCGTTCCCAGTGGGGACCGGCCGGCGAAAACGGGCGGCCCTTGACGTAATTGATGGTGGTGTCGTCCACGCCGATGATGCCGGCGCGCGCGCCCGCCTCGATGGCCATGTTGCACACCGTCATGCGGCCTTCCATCGACAGGGCACGGATGGCCGAGCCGCCGAACTCGATACAGTAGCCCGTGCCGCCGGCCGTGCCGATCTTGCCGATGATGGCCAGCACGATATCTTTCGCCGTCACGCCGGCAGGCAAGGCGCCGTCGACCTGCACCAGCATGGATTTGGATTTCTTTTGCAGCAAGGTTTGCGTGGCCAGCACGTGTTCCACTTCGGACGTGCCGATGCCGTGCGCCAGCGCGCCGAACGCGCCGTGCGTGGACGTGTGCGAATCGCCGCAGACGACCGTCATGCCGGGCAGGGTCGCGCCCTGCTCGGGGCCGATCACATGCACGATACCCTGACGCTTGTCGTTCATGTTGAAGTAGGTCAAGCCATAGTGCCGGGCGTTCTTGTCCAGGGTTTCCACCTGCAGGCGCGAGACCGGGTCGGCAATGCCGTCGACGCGGCTGGTGGTGGGCACGTTATGGTCGGCCACGGCCAGGTTGGCGGAAATGCGCCACGGCTGGCGGCCCGCCACGCTGAGGCCATCGAAGGCTTGCGGGCTGGTGACTTCGTGCAGCAGGTGCCGGTCGATGTACAGAATTGTCGTGCCATCATCTTCGGCCCGAACAACGTGGGATTCCCAAAGTTTGTCGTAAAGCGTCTTCATCATGATTTATGCAGCGTTGCCACAGCCTGTTTAAGTGATCAAGTGATACCAAGTCATACGGTGATCCACAAGGATTATGCCATATATCGGAGAATACAGAACCGAAACAGGCAAAAGCGTGGGATTGGCGATACAAAGTTTGGCCACATTGTTGGATATGAGCTGGAAATTGCCGATATCGGCATATTGGCGGCATGCCGGCCCCATCCGCAGGCGGGCTGCCGAACGAGCCACGGCGCCACCCGAAATGGATATTTTTTCCTCAATCTTTCGTGTATTGTATTTCGACAATAATGACCGGTGCACACGCGCTGGCCCACCTGGAGACCTCGATGAAACTGAACTTGTTGGCGCTGGCCGCCCTCACCCTGGCCGCCAGCCATGCGGCGGCTACTACGCCGGGAGACACCTGCGTGCAGGACTTGCGCGCTATAGCACCCTTCCTGCTGGAAAACGACACGGGCGCGCGCCAGCACCTGGAGCAAAAGGGCCAGGCATATTTCGACCTGGCGCTGGCCACGGCCACCACGGCGGCGGCCGGCGCGGCCGACGGCAAGGCCTGCGATGCAATCCTGGAAAACTATGCACGCATGTGGCGCAAGGGCCACCTGCATATCAAGCCAGGCAGCGCGCTCGACATCGCCAAACCGGCGCCGGCACGGCCGGCCGCGCCGGGACAGGCAGCGCTAACGAAGGAGCCGGCGCTGCAGATATTATCGGACTCGACCGTGCTCCTGACCTTGCCCAGCTTTCACGGCAGCTACCGCGCCGCCGTGGCCAATCTGCTCGACACGCACCGCACGGCGCTGGCGGCCCGTCCCAACTGGATCCTCGACGTGCGCCGCAACGGCGGCGGCAGCGACAGCACGTATGCGCCGCTGTTGTCCTGGATCAGTTCGGACGAAATAGTCACGATGGGCGCCGAATGGCTGTCCACGCCGGCCAATATCGACGGCCAGGAAAAAGTCTGCGCGCTGCTGGCGCCCGGCGACCAGGCGTGCGCCGCCTTTGCGGGCCAGGCCGTGACGCAGATGCGCACCGTCAAGCCGGGCCAATACGCGCCGCAGCAAAGCAGCGGCACCGTCAGCTATACGCGCGTGGAGATGCCGGAGCCGCGCCGGCCGGCGCGCGTGGCGGTGCTGGTCGACCGCGACTGCGCCAGTTCCTGCGAAGAATTTCTGCTGGCGGCGCGGCAAAGTTTTCATGTGAAATTGATCGGACGCAACAGTTACGGCGCGCTCGATTATTCGAACATGCGCCTGCACATCCTGCCGTCGGGCCAGCGCCACCTGCAATACGCTACCTCCCGCTCTGCCCGCTTGCCGCAGCTGCAGGTGGACCTGGGCGGCATCATGCCCGACATCTATTTGCCGCCGCCGAAGGACGAAGCGGGCCGCGCCCAGGAAATCGTGCGCGTGCAGCGCTGGCTGGAAGGCGGAACTTTGCGCCCGGACAACATTTGACGCCGCTGGCGCCATAAAAAAAGCCCGCTACACATAGCGGGCTTTTTAATGAGTAAAGCAATACTTACGACGCCTGACAAAACCGTCGCGAGCGGAAGGGAGAGGTGGCTAAGAAGCGCAACCGTACTCTGGTACGGTGAGCATCGCAGGCCGCCTACACCGACGCGCAGCAGGTTTGGTCAGGTGTCATCAGGCCGCCAGACGCACGCTGCTGCGGCAACCGTCCATCAGGAACGACAGGCCGACGACCAGCACCAGCTCGCCTTCGGCCGAGCGGGCCGTGCCCGTGATGCCTTCCACGGTGATGGCCGTCATCGGCTTGATCACGAGGTCGGCCGTGCCATCGACGGCTTCCACGGCGAGAATGTACGGCTGTGGCGCAGCGACAACAATGCCGACGCGTTCGCTGCACGATTCGTAGCCCAGCGAACCGGCCAGCGACCGCACGGGCAATGGACGGCCCTGGTCTTTCAGCACGGGCGCGCCGCCCACTTCCATGAAGGTTTCCGGCAATTCGACGACGCGCTGCACCACGGCCATCGGCAGCGCCAGCGCGGCGCCCGAGGTCGACACGAGCATGGTCGGCACGATCGACAGTTCGATCGGCAGGCGGATGGCGAACTTCGTGCCCTTGCCCAGCGCCGATTCGATGTGGATGGCGCCGCGGTTTTTCTCCACGGCCGTTTTCACCACGTCCATGCCCACGCCGCGCCCGGAGACGCTGGACGCGACTTCCTTGGTCGAGAAGCCCGGCAGGAACACCAGCTGGAAGCATTCGTCGTTGCTCAACTGCGCGTTTTCGCTGATCAAGCCCTTTTGCTGGGCCTTGCTGCGCAGGAAGGCCGGGTCCATGCCCTTGCCGTCATCCTGCAGCACGATCATGACACTGTTGGCTTCCTGCCATGCCTTCAGTGAAATATACGATTTGGCGGGCTTGCCGGCAGCCAGGCGCGCTTCCGGCGATTCGACGCCATGGTCTAGCGAGTTGCGCAGCATGTGCACGAGCGGATCGTACAGGCTGTCGACCACCACGCGGTCGACTTCCGTCTCCGCGCCTTCGATGGTCAGTTCGACATCCTTGCCCAGATCCTTGGCCAGTTCGCGCACCAGGCGCGGGAATTTCTGGAACAGGCGGCCGACGGGCTGCATGCGCGTGGCCAGAGTGGCCCGCTGCAGTTCCGTCGAGTAACGCGAAGCGCGTTCCAGGGTTTCCGCCAGGGTCGCCATCAAGGTGGCGGCCTGGCCTTCGAATTTGAATTGCAGCAAACGCTCGAGCAGCACGGCAGCCTGGTTGGCGGCCTGCACGGATTCGCCGGCCACTTCCAGCAATGCGTCGAGCTTGACGGCGTCGACGCGGATGCTGTCTTCCTTGACGGGCGCGGCATGGCGCACTTCCGGACGCTCTTCGCGGCGTTCGGCGCCATCCCAGGCCTTGGCGGCCGGTTTGGCGGCGGCAGCAGCGGCAGGCGCGGCGGCCACGACGGCAGGCGCAGCGGCGACGACGGACACCGGTGCGGCAGCGACGCGGCTGCCCTCGGGCACGACGGCGTTATACATGCCTTCCCAGTCCAGGCCATCGGCGCTGGCAGTGGTCACGACAGCGGCAGGCGCGGCCGCAAGCACTTCAGCGACCTCGGCAACAGGCGCGGCCGCTTCCGCCACCACGGCGGCGGCAGGCGCAGGCGCGTCCATGCCCTTGCCTTCGATGGCGTTCGTCAGGATGTGTTCCAGCTCTTCCGGCATGGCCGGCAAGCTTTCCGGCGCGGCGCCATTTGCCAGCTCCGTCAGCTGGTCGGCCACGAAACCGGACGCTTGCAGCGCCGCCTCGATGGCGATCGGCGTCACGGGCGCGGCGCCCGTGCGCAAGGCGTCGAACAGGTTTTCCGTCAGGTGGCAGGCCGCCACCAGCGCAGGCAGGCCCATGAAACCGGCGCCACCCTTGATGGTGTGGAAGGAACGAAACACGGCATTCAGTGTTTCCTTGTTGTCAGGATCACGCTCGAGGCGCAATAAGTGCTCTTCAACATTAACCGCAAGATCCATCGCCTCAACAACGAAATCCTTGAGCATATCGTCCATTAGAATCCCAAATCCGCAAGAAGGTCGTCTACATTATCCTGGTCCAGCGCCACCGACGGCACGGACGGGCCCTGCATCAGCGGCACCGGCTTTTGCGCCAGTTTTTCGCGCACCTCGGCCGGCGCGTTGTCGCGCAGCAGCTGAGCCAGCTCGTTTTCCACCGTCTTGGTGATGTTGACCACTTTTTTGATCAGCTGGCCCGTGATGTCCTGGAAGTCCTGGGCCATCATGATTTCCAGCAAGCGGGCTTTTTCCGCTTCCGTCGCTTCGGCAACGGCTTGCGCGAACTGGCGCGAATCGCCGGCCAGGGCCTTGAATTCTTCCAGGCTCAGCTTGCCGTCGAACAGCGCCGTCCAGCGGCCGTCCATGTCCTTGGCTTTCTTCGACAGCACGTCCTGCGCCGGCATGCCCTCGTCGAGCGTGTTCAAGACCTTGTTGGCGGCCTGTTCCGTCAGGGTGGCGACATATTCCAGGCGGTCCTGGGCGTCGACGATCTGCGACGACGCTTCCGTCAACGCCTTGTCGTAGCCCAGTTCGCGCAGCGAATCGTGCAGCAGGCGCACGATGCCGCCCAGGCGCTCGAACATCGGCTTGTCGGACTGGTCGACCGGGTCGGCCGCTTCGCCAGGCGCGTCGGCGCCGGCCACGGGGGCCGCTTCCGCTGCGGCTGGCGCGGCAGCCACCGGCGCCGCTGCGGCTGCCGGTACGGCGACGCTGGCCGACACGGAGTCGAACAGCGCATCAAAATCGTCATCCGCGATCACGGCGGGAGCGGGCGCGGCGGCAGGTGCCGGCGTGGCTGCGGCCGCGCTTTGCGCGGATACTTCATCGAATAATGCATCGAAATCATCAGCGGCGTTGGTCATATCCCTGCTTCTCCATAATTTGTCAAAATTCCGCCTGAACTGTGCGTTTTACAGACTGATACCCACAATTTCTCGATTAAGATGATTTGAGGCAATACCGCTGCGATGGTGCGAGTGTAGCAGGGCGCCGCCCTGTTGGTAAATCTCAAAACGCGCTTCCTGGTGCAAAGCGGGTCCGCAAGAGCTTTTCCGCCAGGAAATAAGTGTTCCTGCTGTTGTATTTTGAAATACTACCATTGGCGTGCGTGCAAGACCACGCGCGACACAAGAAATCCTGCTCTCAAGCGCCTGTACAACGGCGCCAGGCGGACCCTGCCGCAGCTAAACACGATCTTTCTGCCAATGTTGTCTATACTGAAGGTGCAGTAGTATTGATAATTATCAAGTCTTTACATGAATACAATGCTGCCGCGACGTCTACAATGAGAGGCGTTGCGCGCGCTGAGTCACTGCCAAAGGACCTGCCATGTATAAGAAAATTCTGATCGCCACGGACGGCTCCACCGTCTCCAACTTGACGGCCTGTGCCGGCGTTGCCTTTGCCGAACAAATGCACGCCGACATCCTTGCCGTGTATGTGGCGCCCGAGTACCAGTACCCGGTGTACATCGAAATCATTCCGCCGAGCTATCCCAGCGAAGAGGAATACCGCGTCGCCATGCGCAAGGCGGGCGCCGACCACTGGCAACCCGTGCTCGACGCGGCTGCCAAGCGGGGCTTGCAAGCGACGGGATTGACGGCCTTTTCCGACAGTCCCGCCCTGAAAATCGTGGAAGTGGCGCAATTGCAGCAATGCGACCTGATTTTCATGGGTTCGCATGGCCGCAGCGGCTGGGGTCAGCTGCTGCTGGGCAGCGTGACCAACAAGGTGCTGTCGCACTCGAAATTGCCCGTGCTGGTGCATAGGCTGATCAAGGAACCCCTGACGAAATAAGGGGTCACATGGCCACGGGGGCCGTCGCACCGGCACATCTCAAGAAAAGGCACAGTGCGGCCGCTTCGGTTAAAATGACAACGTTTCTCGTTTCTCAACATTTGATTGTCCGATGACGGACAGAGCAGATTACACGCCACCAGATTGCCCGCCTATGATACGTATTGTGATTGCCGACGACCACACCATCATGCGTGAAGGATTGAAGCGCATCCTTGACGGCGCGCCGGATATCGACATCGTGGGTGAAGCCATCGACGGTTTTGAAGTACTCAACCATGTGCGCCAGGGCGGCTTCGACCTGTTGCTGCTCGACCTGTCGATGCCGGGCCGCAGCGGCGTCGACCTGATCCGGCAAATCCGCAGCGAGGCGCCCAAGCTGTCCATCCTGATCCTCACCATGCACGAGGAAGAGCAATATGCGGTGCGCGCCATCCGCGCCGGCGCGCAAGGCTATCTGACCAAGGAAAGCGCGGGCACCCAGCTCGTGGGCGCCATCCACAAGGTGGCGTCGGGACGTCCCTATATCAGCGCCGAGGTGGCGGAGCAGCTCGTGCTCAACATCATGATGCCGAATGAAAGCTTGCTGCATAAACAGTTGTCGGACCGCGAATTCGAAGTCTTTTCCCTGCTGGTGGCAGGCAAGTCGATCACGGAAATTGCCAACAACCTGCATCTGAGCGTCAAGACGGTGAGTACGCACAAGACGCGCATCATGCAAAAGATGGGCATGAGTTCGCTGTCTGAAATGGTCCAGTATGCCGTGGCGCACCGCCTGCTCTCCCCCTTCAAGACCTGAATACGGCGGCGCGCGCCCGCGCGTCGACTGTAGGAACAATCCTACTTCATCTACCACAGCTCCTACTGCCATATTCAGCCACTGCTGATATTAATTGCATACGCTTGTTGGCATACTGAAACCAGTAATCAAGTTGCTGGAAAGTTATTTCATCACACAGCAAGTCTTCAGCGAATTGAGCATTACCTGCCCGAACGCGCGCCGCCGGCCCACGCCTGCCCGCCGTCCCGCGCACCCCGTCATTCAACTCTGAACTACCTGTCACCAGGAGATGAACATGCTGTCCACGCAAATGCCCGACACCCGCGCCGCCTCACCATCGCTGCCCCCCTCCGCTCCGATGGAAGCGGGACGCCAGCGCCAGGGCCGGCTCTGGTCGAACCTGAAGGAGGTGTGCGACCTGCTGCATATCTCCAGCGCCTGCACCATCGCCGCCGACGAACTGCTGTTCCAGCACGTGCAATTCAAGACGGGCCAGCGCGTGCATACGATCGGCCAGCCGTTCGACACCCTGTACATCGTCAATTCGGGCTTCCTGAAAACCGTGCTCATCGATGAGTTCGGCAATGAGCAGGTACTCAGCTTTCCCATGAAGGGCGACATGCTGGGCGTCGACGGTATCCACTCGCGCCACTATTCCTCGGAAGCGGTGGCCCTGTCCGACTGCGACCTGATCCTGCTGCCGTTCAAGAAACTCACGGCGCTGGGCCGTGTCCACTTGGAACTGGAAAATGTCATGTACGGCGTGATGAGCCGCGAACTGGTGCGCGAGCAAGCCATGATCGGCATGCTGGGCGCCCTCAGCGCCGAAGCCCGCGTGGCGCGCTTCCTCGTCTCGCTGGCCGACCGCTTTGCGCAGATGGGCTACTCGAGCAAGCTGTTCAACCTGCGCATGACGCGCCACGAAATCGGCAGCTACCTGGGCCTGACCCTGGAAACGGTCAGCCGCACCTTGTCCGCCTTCAATGAAATCGGCCTGATCACGGTTGACCAGCGCACCATCGGCATCAAGGATCCGGACGCCCTGAAAACCCTGCGCCGCCTGCCGCCGTCGCGTTCGCGCGCCAAGCAGCTGGCCGCCGCCAAGCTCAAGGCCGATACCACCGCGGCCGCCAGCGCCTCGGCGCAATTGCTGGCCACCATCTAGCCCCATCCCGATTTCCTCAAGCTTGGCACAGGCTTGACCCGGCCAAGGCGCACTGCCTTGCCGGGTCTTTTTTGCTGCCGCCCCCTTCCGCGCCGCGCCAGCGGCCGCCTTTGCGCAGCACTCGCTCCCACGCTGCCGTCCCACCGTAAAAAAGCGCGGATTCCGCACAAATAAGCCTTGCTTTTCGGGCCACATTCAACAATAATGCAAATACGAATCATTCTCAACTGAGACAAAGAAAGCCCAACATGCAAAGCTCAAAACCAGCCTTGATCCAGGATGCCGCTACCGCCCACGTCCGTCCTCCCGTCAGCATGGCCCAGCCGGCGCGCCGCATCACCAGCGAAGCGCTGCTGCAGCAGGGCCGCGAAGTGGAGATTGAGCACAGCGGCAAGATCTATCGCCTGCGCGTCACCCAATTGAACAAGCTGATCCTGACTGCCTGAAGCAGCACGGCAGCCAGTCACCACACTCGCCAGCCAGTCGTGCCCCGTGCGCGCAGCCAGCCAAACCACCGCACAGGAGTGTTTGATGGCGAACGACCGACCTTCCCCGATGTTTCCTCCTCCGCAAGGCCAACAGCCTGAACTGCTGCTGTCGGCCGTGCTGCACCTGATGTCGCACTACCATGCGGGCAGTCCCTGCGAGAAACTGGCGGGTGTCATCGAACGCCATCTGCAAGTGCTGTCAAACTCGCCCGGCCTGGGCCCCGTGCTGCAAGCGACCTGCCAGCAACTGTCGCAGCAATGGGCCGCCCTGGTGGCGCTGCACCGGCCCGCGCCGCCCAGGACCAGCTGGCTTGAGCGCCTGGCACGCATGCTGAGCGCCAAGCGCCCCGCCTCGCCCCTGCCGCAATAATTTCTTTTCCATCCCCATCGTCCAACAGGATATCGCCATGTGTGACAAAGACCAGTCCCTGCCCGTCATCAGCAATTGTTCCAGCGGCGGGGCCGAACCGGCCGCGCTCGCTTCCCGCCGCCGCCGGCTGTGGGAACTGTCGCATACCTGTCATTGCCCGCTGGTCGGCGTGGGCTTGCCCCTGGGATACTTGCGCAAGCTGGTGGGCAAGATGACGGGCGGGCGCGTGCTGGCCGACGACTACGAAGTGCACGTGGGCGCCGTGACGGAATGCGGCGCGCGCAACCGCCTGTCCGAAGCGCTGCAAAAGGAACTCGAACGCCGCTACGCCCCCGTGATCCTGCGCTTTCGCGGCGCCAAGACGACGGAACAAGTGGCCGAACTGTGGCGCACGGCCGTCGCCAACGGCGACGTGTCGGGCGCTTTCTGGGCCGGCCTGACGCACCCGCGCTGCGACGCCGAGCTGGAAGAGCAGATGTGCAGAGACTTGCACATGATCCAGCACCAGGCCGGCGCCTGCGTGCGCGCCGACATGGGCAAGTTTACGGCCTTGCAGGAAGAAAATGCGCGCCTGACGCACGAACTGGCCAAGCTGCAACAGCGCAGCCAGGCCGCACTGATGGAAAAAACGGGCGAACTGGAACGCCAGGAAGCCGTGCTGCTGCGCACGCGTGCCGAAGCGATCGGCAAGGACAGCGTGATCGACGGCTTGCGCGCGGAACTGGCGCAATTGCAGGCGGCCATCCCGGCGCTGGAATCGCGCACGCGCCTGGTCGAACGCCTGACGCAAATGGATGAGCGCGAAAAGGAATTGCGCCAGCAAATCGCGGATTTGAAGCAAGCCCAGCCACGTCCGGCCGCGGCCGTGCCGCCACCGGCGCCGAAGCTGGAAGTGCCGACGGGCGGCAAGCTGAAAATGCCGATCCGCCTCGTCGATCAAAGCGTCCTGTGCGTGGGCGGGCGCAGCGGCAATGTCGCCACCTACCGCGCCCTGATCGAGCGGGTCGGCGCGCAATTCGCCCACCACGACGGCGGCCTGGAAGACAATGCCAACCTGCTCGATTCGAGCCTGGCGGCGGCCGACCTGGTGATTTGCCAGACGGGCTGCATCAGCCACAGCGCCTACTGGCGCGTGAAGGATTATTGCAAGCGCACGGGCAAGCGCTGCGTCTTCATCGACAACCCCAGCATCTCCAGCCTGGCACGGGGCTTGCAGGAAGTCAGTGGCGAGATGGAGCCGGCCGCGCTGGACGCCGCCGACTAAGCCGGGCCTAAACTTAGGCCTGCAACTTTAGGCCTGCAACTCGCGCGCGATCGCTTCGCGCAAGAGCGCATCATCGACCGTGGTGTCGGGCGCGAAACGCCCCACCACCTTGCCGTCCTTGCTGATCAAAAACTTCTCGAAATTCCACAGCACGTCGCTCGGCTGCTCCTGCGTGATGCCGTAGCCGGCCAGCTTGGCGCGGAAATCGCTGCCCGGCTTTTCCTGCGCCCGCGGCTGCTCTTGCACCAGGCGCTGGTACAGCGGATGCTGGCCCGGCCCCTTGACGACGATCTTTTCAAACAGGGGAAATTGCACGCCAAAGGTGCCGCGGCAGAAATCGGCGATCTCGGCATTGCTGCCCGGCTCCTGCGCGCCGAATTCATTCGCGGGAAAACCGGCCACCACCAGGCCCTCGGCCTGCTTGTCGG
Organism: Janthinobacterium sp. SUN137; assembly: GCF_030587265.1. Taxonomy (NCBI): domain Bacteria; kingdom Pseudomonadati; phylum Pseudomonadota; class Betaproteobacteria; order Burkholderiales; family Oxalobacteraceae; genus Janthinobacterium; species Janthinobacterium sp. SUN137. The sequence continues at coordinate 546,718 of NZ_JAPWHZ010000001.1, forward strand.
CGTAGAGCTTTTCCAGTCCTTCGTACTGCGGCGTCAAGCCGCAGGCGGAGGCGACATTGACCACCAGCACGACCTTGCCGCGATAGGCATCCAGGCTGGTGGGTTCGCCATTGATGCGGCGCAAGGGAATGTCGTAAATACTGTCGCTCATGATGTATCTCCTCGGCGGATAAAACAATCATGATAGCCGTGTGTGCGCGAACGCGCTGGCGGCGTCAACAACTCAGTAGACGTCGCGCCGGTAGCGCCCTTCCGCTGCCAGCGCGTCGAGCGCGGGCCGTCCCAGCATGTCTTGCAGGGCCTGGTCGACGCCGCCCGCCATGCCGGCCAGGCTGCCGCAAATGTAGATGGCCGCGCCCTGCTGCAGCCACAATTTGATTTCATCGGCATTGCCGCGCAAGCGGTCCTGCACATAGGTTCGCTCCGCCTGGTCGCGCGAAAACGCCAGGTCCAGGCGCGGCAAGTCGCCGCTGGCATGCCAGCCTTCAATCTCTTCTCGGTAATGGAAATCATGGGCAAGGTTGCGTTCGCCAAAGATCAGCCAATTGCGCCGCTGCCCTGCCAGCACGCGGCTTTTCAAATGGCCGCGCAAGCCGGCGATGCCGCTGCCGTTGCCAATTAAAATCAGGGGCCGCTGGGCATTGTCTTCCAGGCGGAAACGCCGGTGCTGGCGCAAGCGCAGTTGCACCACGTCGCCGACAGCGGCCTGCGCCGTGAGCCAGCCCGAGGCCAGGCCCAGGCTGCCGTCGGGATGCGCATGCTGGCGCACCAGCAAGTGCACGCCGCCGTCGCGCGGAATCGAGGCGATCGAATATTCGCGCGGTTGCGCAGGATCAAGCGGCGCGGCCACCTGCACCAGGTCGCCCGACTGCCAGTCAGGCAGGCTACCCGCCACGGGCGCCAGTTCCACGTGATAGATGGGGCCGCCGGCGCTGCCGGGATTGAGCAACTGCCGACGCGTCAGGCGCCAGTCGCCGAATGCGGGCGCGCTCCAGTCCGGCGCGTCGCTGGTGCCGGCCAGGTGGCTCAGGTGCTGGAACCATTGCTCGATGGTGGCGCTGGCGCTGCGGTCGACTTCGATGCGCTCGAACAGCCGCGAGGCGCCCTGCTCCGCCAGCCAGGCATCGAGCGCGCGGCCGAAGCCGCAGAACTGGCCATAGCTGCGGTCACCCAGGGCCAGCACGGCGTAGTGCAATTGCGGCAGCGCCAGTTCGCCCGTCATCAAACGGCCCATGAAGGCGGCCGCATTGTCGGGCGCATCGCCTTCGCCATACGTGCTGACCAAAAACAAGGCCCGTTCCGCTTGTTGCAGATCAATGGCCGTGAGGTCGGCCAGCGCGCACAGGCGCACGGGAATGCCGGCCAGTTGCAGGCTCTGCGCCGTTTGTGTGGCCAGTTCCTCGGCATTGCCCGTCTGGCTCGCATACGCCACCAGCCAGGCGGGACTGTTGGCCAGCGCCGCCTTCGCGGCGTCGGACGCGCGGCGCCTGGCGCGCGCGCGCAGCCAGGGCGCCAGGCATACGCCCGCATAACTGAGGGACAGGGCGGCCAGCAAGGCCAGCCGCGTCGTATCGTGCGTAAAAATCATGGAATCAATCGTTCATTCGTCGAGCATGGCCAGCATGTGGCTGCTCAGCGTTTCATGGTAGCCATCGCCGTCGCGCTGCAGGAAGCGCGCGGCCAGGCCCTGCTCTTCAGACAGCGCCATGCCGGCTTCCGGGCCCAGCACCGTCAAGGCCGTCGACCAGGCATCGGCCGCCATGCATTCGGCGTGCACGACGGTGACGGAAGCGAGTTGATTAGCGATCGGCATGCCGCTGCGCGGGTCGATGGTGTGCGAGAAACGCACCGTGCCATCCTCGAAGAAACGCCGGTAATCGCCCGAGGTCGCCACGGACAAGCCGTGCAGCGCCAGCAGCATTTCCGGCGGATGCTGCGCATTATCGGCGGCGCCATCGACCTGTTCCAGCATCACCCACCACGGCTGGCCGTCGGGCTTGCTGCCGGCGCCGCGCAGCTCGCCGCCCACTTCGACCAGGTAATGATGGATGCCCTGGCTGTCCAGGTAGCGGGCCAGGCGGTCCACGCCATAGCCCTTGGCCACGGCGGACAAGTCCAGCTGCAAGCCGCCCGGCTGGCGCGCGCGGCGGGCCGGCAAGTCCAGTTCCAGGCGGCGGCGCTGGCGCTGCGCCAGCAGCAGCGCCACGGTATCGTCTTTCGGCGGCAGGAAGCCGGGCTCATCGTAGCGCTTGCGGGGACCGAAGCCCCACAGGTTGACGAGGGTACCGGCACACGGGTCATACGCGCCGCCGGACGCCTGCGACACGTGCATGGCAAAGCCCAGCACTTCGCAAAAGGCGGCGGGCAGGCTGTGCCAGCTGCCGGGCTCGGCCCGGTTGAAGCGGCCCAGGTCCGAGTCCTCGTCCCAGTGGCTCATTTGCGCTACAACAAGATCCAGCTGCTGCTGCAAGCCCTGCTGCAGGTCGGCGCTGCCCGCGCGTCCCGGCATTGCGGGCTCCAGCAAGCGCACCGACCAGCTGGTGCCCATCGACAGGCCGCGCAAGTCCCGGATCGCGGCGCCGGGCGGCGCGACCTGATCGGAAATATGCTGCGGCAGCAGGACCCGGCGCATCGGCGCTCTCGCTCGCGAAGATGCCGCCGCTTACTGCGGCAGCACTTCCACGGAAGCCGCGTAGGTAGCGCGGCGCTCCGGCATCACGGGCGGCTGGCCGGCCACGGCTGGGGCGGCCGCTGGCCAGGTGCTGCTCAGATAATACATGCCGGCGGCCGGCACGGTGAACGTGATCTCGCCCTTGGCATCCGTGCTCTGGCGGATTTCCCCCAGCACGCCACGATAGCGCACGCCGCCTGGCACCAGGCTGAACGCCTGGTTCGCCGCCGGCTTGCCATCGATCAAGAAACGCCAGGTGGCTTTCTCGCCCGCGCGCAAGTCGTTCGGGTGCGTCACCGGCACGAATTCCAGGCCCACGCCCGTCGGTTTGAACACTTCCGTGCTGGTTTCGCCATTGCTGAAGAAAGTTTCCAGGCGCGCTGCCGTGCGCGTGATTTTCACGTCTTTCGCGTCGGCCGGCACGTCTTTCTTGAAGGTTTCCTCGTTGCCGCGGAAACGCTTCTGCTCGCCGTTCACGGTGTAGCTGCCCATCACGTTTTGCGACACGATGGCCGCTTTATACGTGCCCGGCTTTTCCATTTTCACGTCGAAGACGCTGCGCAAACGGCCCGTCAGCGTATTTGCTGGCGTGACGTTCGCGCCGTCCGGGCCGATGACTTGCAGCGCGTCCAGGCGCAGCGGCTGGTGGTCGATCTCGAACAGGCCGTCGGAGACGGCGGCATCCACCGTCACCCAGGCGTCCTTGCTTTCCACCATCGTGCTCGATGGCACCATCCAGCCGCGGTGGGCGTGGGCGTTCATGGCCAGGCCAGCCAGGGCCAGGGCGATCAGGGGTTTGTTGAATTGCTTGAACATGGGGTGCGCCTTATGGTTTGAGTTGGACGACGACATTACCGAGTTCTTCCTTGCCTTTGGCTGGCACGGACTGGGCCGATTTCAGCGGCCACTGGAACGGCACGCGCACCAGTTCGCGTCCGCCCGCTTCGCGCGCCGCTTCCACCACCACCTGGTATTCGCCGGCCGGCAACTTGTCGAGCAAGGCCTTGGCGCCAGGGAAGGTCAAGGTATGTTCGCCTGGCGCACGCGTGGCGCCGCTGACGCCGTCAACCGGCATGGCCAGGTCGCGGCCGCTCTTGCGCCACCATTGGCGCATGTCCTTCAGCCACTTCTCACCGACCTTGTCTTTCTTTTTCACGTCATACAGCACGGCCAGGTTGCCAACCACCTTCTGGTCCGCCGTTTCCAGCCACGCCGCCACGTAGGGACGGTGGTATTCCGCCACGTTCAATTGCGGGAGTTCAAGCTTGAGGGACAGGTCGGCCGCCATCGCCGACGTACCGATCAGGGGAAGGCCAAGCGCCAGGGTGTAGCGTAATTTCATGGTGTGCCTGTAAGAAAGTAAGAGTAAAAACGATCAGTGAATAAACAGCAAGGCGATCGCGCAGGGTATCAAGATACCGAGGCCAACCATCGGCCAGGTAAATGGCCGGTTGGCCGCGTGGAACTTCAAAATCAATAAGCCCGTCAGGCAAAACACGATGCAGGCGCCGGCAAAGATGTCGATGAACCAACTCCAGGCCACGCCCGTGTTGCGGCCCTTGTGCACATCGTTGAGCCAGGACACCCAGCCCCGGTCCGTCAATTCGTATTCGGCGGCCCCGTCTTCCAGGCCGATGCGCACCCAGGCGTCGCCACCCGCCCTGGGCAGCGGCAGGTAGACTTCGTCGATCGACCATTCGGCGGGACGGCCGCCCGCATTGAGCGACCACTGCTGCTTGAGCCAGGCTTCGGCGTCGGCCGGCATGGGCGCATTGGCGCCATCGTGCTTGGCGGCATACGCGGCCAGTTGCGTGACGAGGGGTACCGGCAACGCGGCCTTCTGGCGCGTGATCGCCGGCTTGGCTTCGATCTGGCCGGCGTGGTTCAAGGTGATGCCGGTAATGGCGAACAGAAACATGCCCAGCAGGCAAAGCGCTGAGCTGATCCAGTGCCATTGATGCAAGTTCTTCAGCCAGACGGCGCGGCTGGCGTTGTTCTTGGCCTTGTCTGCTGCGCCCGCATTACCCATCGAGCGCTCCCGGCAAGGAGCGGGCCAGGTGGCGCGACAAGTCAGTGTGCTTCATTCCCATCCTTCAATCAAAGTTCATGCCTCATTTTCAAACAAATGATAATGATTATCATTTATTAAGTCAATACATGGGGCGCCCCGCCGGGCCAGCGTTTTGTAACAGCTTTGAAACATGGCGCGAGGCAGGCAGTCGCCACTACGTAAGCTGCCGTACAGAGCCGCCTGCCGCGCCCGCCTATGCTGTTGTTCAGGACAACCATCAAGGGAGCACCCATGCAAACATATTCCAGCGAACAACTGGCCAGCATCGCGGCCAGGATCAAGGACGTCAAATTCGGCATGCTGACCACCAGCGATGACATGCGCACCCTCACCAGCCGGCCACTGACGCAGCAGCAGGTGGACAGCGAAGGGCACATCTGGTTCTTTGTCTCGGACGAAGCCGCCTACACGCGCGACTTGCTGAACAATCCACAAGTCAACGTCAGCTTTGTCGATACGGGCGACAGCCTGTATGTGTCCGTCTGCGGTCACGCGCAGTTGCTGAAGGACCGCGCCAAGGCGGAAGAATTGTGGAACCCGCTGCTAAAAGCCTGGTTCCCGGGCGGTGTCGACGATCCGAAGCTGTCGCTGATCAAGGTAACGATACAGTCAGCCGAATACTGGGATAGCGGCGCCAGCAAGATGATGCAATTCTATGAAATGGCCAAGGCCGCCATCACGGGCGAACCGCCAAAGGATCTGGGCGAACACGGACGCGTCGACCTGTAGCCGGAGCCGGGTTGCCAGTCTTACCCGCGCCGGCAAGCAGGCGACGTTGTCCGCGCGCAAGGGGAAACGACCAGCCGCCGTGCGCGAACACGCCCGGCGGCTGGCCCTGCGGAAATTGTCAGACAGTCAGGAAGGGAAGCTCAGACGCCCGTACTGCCCGTGGTGTCGGGCGCATCGTCGGCGCTCTGCCGGCTCTGCCCGGCGGAGCCGGACTGGTGATGCGGCAAGCGGTCGGCGCGCCGCACTTCGCCGATGGAAAACAGATCGTCGCCGATATCGAGACCTTGCTCGCTATCGACCAGTACAAAGTTTTCGGCCGAGTCGGCCGTGCTTTGCTTGCTGCCCGCCGTGGATGGCGTGCCGCCCTGGCTATTGCCCGGTTGCGGCGTATTCGCGTTGCCCATTATCTTCTCCCTGATCATCAATGCGAGTTGACTGCGCGGCGATTGCCAGGCGATTACACCTTGCCAGCGCAGCTATTTCATCATAGTCCATGCCTGCTGCATTGCATCAAAATTTTGCGGCGACCGGACAGATGCGGCCATGGCCAGCGGCGTGCCTGCCGCTGGCCATGGTCACCGCTACCGCTCATTACCACTTGCTGCTACTTGTTGCGCGACCCCGCGGAACCCGAACCCGACCCCGCGCCGCCGCTTTGCTTGTTGCCACTGTCGCGGTTGCCCTCCTGGTTCATGCTGGCATTGTCGCGCGTACCGCTGGAGCTGGAGCTGGAGGCGCTTTGCCGGCTGGCATCGTTCTTGTGGCTTTGGCTGCCTGCGCGGCGCGCCTCTTCCGACGTGAATTCATGCGCCGTGCCCTTTTCATGCGCGGCACGTCCCCCTTCGCTGGCGATTTCGCGCTGCTGGGCGGGATCCATGGAAGCGAAACCCCGTTTGCTGGTATCGCTTTGCTTGTTGCCGCTGCCGCTACTGCTGCTACTGGTTTTACTACCTTGCTGTTTATTGTCGCTCGATGTGGCCATGATGATCTCCTTGATCGATGGAATCAGAAACAGTGCAAACCATGCAATTCTTTCCCCTCGCATGGCAAGGGAACCGTCATCTTAGTGCGCGCATGGGGTGCAAGAAATAGGAGGATGCCAAGAGCGCATGTAGGATGAGTCCCGCCCGTGGTGGCGTAGTTACTTTCAGTTTTCCACCAAAAGTACCAGATACTCAGCAGTTAGCGAGGCAGCGCACGCGGCCAGGCGCCAGGGCGGCTGGAGAACGGCGGCATCGGAACTTGCCGCGCATCGCCTCGGGCGCGCGGCCACGGGACGCCAGCGGCGGGGAATTCAGGAAGCGAAAAGGATGGCCCAGAACAGCATCAGCAAACCGGCAATCGATACGCACCACACGAGCGTGCGCACGACGGGCACGCCAAACGCATACAGGGGCAAGTACAGCACGCGCGCGGCCAGGTACAGGGCGGCGCCATACAGGGTCAGCGCGCTTTCCTGCGCCGTCACGTGGGCGATCAGCACGGCGGCGGCGAACAGGGGCAGGGTTTCGAACAGGTTAGCCTGGGCCCGCTGCAAGCGGCCCGTGATCTTGCCCACGGGCGGGCCTTCGCCGTCGCGTGCGCTCACGTTATACGCCGTGCCCGTCTCGCGCGTGCGAAACAGCGCGGGCAACAGGATTTGCACCAGCGCCAGCACGAGGGTACAGGCCAGCATCGTCAGTTCAGGAGTCATGCCTTACCTCTGCAGGGTGGGACAGGCTGGCCGTGCCGGCGCATGCCCGTCAGGGTTGGTCGAGTGCCGCTTGCAACTCCATCAAATCATAGGGCTTGCGCAAGACGCTGGCGGAAAAGCCCAGCTCATCCATCGATTCCTTGCCATAGCCGGTGGAAAAGATGATGCGCATGTCCGGTTTATCGCGCAGCACCATGCGTGCCAGTGCGATGCCGGACATGCCGGGCAGGCTGACATCCGTAAACAGGATATCGAAGTCTTGCTCGTTGAGCAACTCCCACGCCGCCTCGCCATCGGACACGCCGCTGACCGTGTGGCCCAGCATGCCCACCAGCTCGCACACCATCAGCTGGGAATCGAGATTATCTTCCACCACGAGTATCTTCATCGAAGTCGGCATGTCCCCCTGCGGCACCAAGGCATGGCCCGTCAAGTCCAGCCCCGGCGTACCGCCTCCCAGCACGCTGGCCGCCGTGCTGCCGCTTGCCAGCGTGCCGGCCACGGGTGCGCCGGACCGTTCGAACTGGCGCGCGCGCATTTGCTGCTGGCGGTTGGCCAGCACATGGCGCAGCTTGCGCGCCAGCTCTTCGCGCCGGTATGGCTTGCTGAGCAATTCCACCCCCGCATCGAGCCGGCCTTCGTGCACGATGACATCCTGCGCGTAGCCCGAGGTAAACAAGACGGCGATATCGGGCTGCAACTCGCGCGCCTGGCGCGCCATCTCCGTGCTGCTGACGGGACCGGGCATGATCACGTCCGTAAACAGCACGTCAATCTGCGCACCGCTGTGCAGCACGGCCAGCGCGCTTTCGCCATCCTCGGCCTTGAGCACCTTGTAGCCGAGCGCGCCCAGCATGTCGACCACGGTGGTGCGCACGCCCACGTCGTCTTCCACCACCAGCACCGTTTCCGTGCCGCCCGTGACGACGCCGCTCAACTCCAGTTCCTCGTCCGCTTCGGCCATCAGGGAACGGGGCAAATAGATTTTGACTCCCGTGCCCACGCCAGGTTCACTGTAGATGCGGATATGGCCGCGGCTTTGCGTGACAAAGCCGTACGCCATCGACAAGCCCAGGCCCGTGCCCGCGCCTTCCGGCTTGGTCGTGAAGAACGGTTCGAAGGCGCGCTGCAGCACGGGGCCGCTCATGCCGCGGCCCGTATCGGTCACCGACAGCATCACGTACTGGCCCGCCGGCACGTCGACCAGGTTGTGCACATACTGTTCGTCGAGCACGACGTTGCCCAGTTCGATGGTCAGCTTGCCCACGCCATCCATGGCGTCGCGCGCATTGATGGCCAGGTTGAGGATGACGTTCTCGATCTGGCTGCGGTCGACCAGGGTATTCCACAGTCCGCCGCCGCCCACCAGCACGATGTCGATCGCTTCGCCCAGGGCGCGCCGCAGCAGCGCATCCATGTTGCGCACCACGCGCGTCAGGTCGGCCACCACCGGTTGCAAGGGCTGGCGCCGCGCAAACGCCAGCAGGTGCGACGACAGCTTGGCGCCCCGCTCGACGGCGGCGATCGCCGTGTCCAGGCGCTGGCGCATGAGGCCATCCGTGCCCGCCAGGTGCTGCAGCAAATGCAAATTGCCGGAAATGATTTGCAGCACATTATTAAAGTCGTGTGCGATGCCACCCGTCAACTGGCCCACGGCTTCCATCTTTTGCGCCTGGCGCAAGGCGTCTTCGGCCTTGGTGCGCTCATTCACTTCCTGTTCGACCCGGTGTTCCAGCGTTTCGTTCAATTCATGCAGCGCCTTTTCTACGCGGCGCCGGTCCGTGATGTCCGTCTTGACGGCGATCAAGGAACGCGTATGACCCTGCTCATCGACCAGGCGGCTGACATTGCTCGACACCCACACTTGCGAACCATCGGGCTTCAGGTAACGCTTTTCCAGCGAGAACGATTCGCCCGTTTCCACCAGGCGCTGGAACAGCACGCCGTTGCCAGGCACGTCCGCCGGATGCATGATGTCGTTCATGTTCAGGCTCAGCAGTTCTTCGGCGGAACGTCCCAGCATGCGGCACAGGGCGCCGTTGACACGCTGGAAACGGCCATCGAGGCCCAGCTCGGACAAGCCCACGGAAGCCTGGCCGAAAATGGCCGCCATGCGCTCCTGGCTGGCGTTGAGTTCATCCTCGATCTGGCGCCGCTCCGTCACGTCGAACGACACGCCCACGTAGCGGCGTTGGCCCGGCACGCGGCCGGCCACCACCTCGCCCTGGCGCGCGATCCAGCGCAGCGCGCCATCGGCGGGACGGCGGATGCGGTATTCCACGTATTCGAGGGGATTGGGCGCCAGATCCAGCTTGCTGGGTCCGACCTTTTGCTGGTCGCGCGCATCGACCAGGCTCACCAGCAGGCGCTCCGTCACTTCCGTCTCGTCGGCAATGCCCCACAGGCGGCGGAAGGTGGGCGACACCAGCATCGCGCCCGTCTCGGGGAACCACTCGAAGGTGCCGATGCCGCCCGCCTGCTGGGCCAGGCGCAACCGCTCCTCGCCTTCCATGCGCTCGGTGACATCGATGCCTTCGACGAGGATGCCCGTGACCGCGCCCTCGTCATCCTTGATGGGCTGGTAGACGAAATCGATGTGGCGCTGGCCCGTCTGCCCGTCCGCCGTCTGCAAATCCACTTTGACCTGGCGCCCTTCGTAAGGTTCGCCCGTGCGGTAGACCTGGTCGAGCAGCGCGATGAAACCTTGCGCCTTGACTTCGGGCAAGGCCACTTCGACTGTCTTGCCCAGCAGCTCAAGCTCGGGGCGTCCGACCAGGCGCAGATAATGTTCATTCGCCAATTCGAACACGTGCTGCGGCCCGCGCAACATGGCCATGAAGCTGGGCGCCTGCTGGAACAGGGCGCGAAGCAGCGCGCGTTCCTCGCCCAGGCGGCGGTTGGCCGCGCGCACGGCCTCGCTCTCGGCTTGCAAGGTGGTATTGAGCTCGCCCAGTTCGGCCGTGGCCAGTTTCAGCTGGCGCCCCTCCTCCATGCGCGCCGTCAATTCCAGCGCCGTGCACAGCACGCCATCGACCTGGCCGCCGGCGCCATGCACGGGCGTGTAAAACAGGTCGAAGCAGACATCCGCGTGCTGTCCGCCGCGCAACAGCGGCAGGCAGCACTCGCGGTGCACCTGCGTCTCGCCGCGCAATCCCGCGTCGAGGATGCGCGCGTTCCAATCCCAGATTTCGGGCCAGACGGCCGGCACCGTACCGCCCAGCGCCGCCGGATGGCGCGCCCCGGCGATCTGGATGTAGTCGTCGTTGTAAATCATCACATGCTGCGGGCCCCACATCAGCACCATCGCCATCGGCGAATTGAGGACGATGTCGACGCTGGTGCGCAAATTGGCGGGCCAGCCATCGAGGTCGCCCAGGCTGGTGGCGGACCAGTCGCGCTGGCGCACCAGCTCGCCCATATTGCCGCCGCCGCGCGGCCAGGCTGGCGCGCTCATGTGGCCAATCCCGCTTGCACGCGCACCTGGCACTGGCGCGGGATGCGCACCGTCGCCAGCGTGCCCTGCGCGTCCGTCGAACTGAGCTCGACCGTGCCGCCATGGGCCTTGACGAACATGTTCACCGTGTACAGGCCCAGCCCCAGGCCCTGCCCCGTCCTGCGCTTTTCGCCCGCCTGCTGGAACGGCTCGAACAGGGTCGGCAGCAAGGCGGCGGGAATGACGCCGCGATTGGCGATGCGCAATTCAATGCTGTCGGCGTCGCGTCCGTCCAGGGCCAGCTGCACCGGCGCGCCCGCCTCGCCATGCGTGAGGGCGTTGCATAGCAAATTCGAGATGACTTGCGACAGCAAGCCCGCGTCGCATTGCCCGTGCAGCTCGCCAACACTGCTGAGTTCGACAAGGGGCGCCTGGCCGGCCGTCTCGAATTCCTCGACGATGGCGCGCGCCAGCGCCAGGTAATCGTGCGTGCTGCTGCGCAACTCCATCGTGCCGGAACGGATGCGCGCCAGGTCCAGCAACTGGTCGACCATGCGCGCCATGCGTTTGGCGCTGCTTTCGATGCGCTGCGCCGTGACGATCACCTTCGGGTGGTCGCTCATCATCGGCAACAGCATGGCGCCGTTCATCACCACCGACAGGGGCGTGCGCAAGTCGTGGCCCAGCACGGCCGTGAACAGTTCATTCAGGTGCAGCGCATGCTTGAGCTCGTCGAGCTGGGCCGACAACTCGCGTTTCTGCTGGTACAGCTGGACCAGCACGGCCACCTTGCTTTGCAAGGCTTTCACGTCGATGGGCTTGTACAGGAAATCAACGGCGCCCGCCTCGTAGCCACGGAAACTGTAGCTCGGTTCGCGCGACGCGGCGGTGAGAAAAATCAAGGGAATGCTGCGCGTGCGTTCGCTGCCGCGTATCAGCTCGGCCAGCTCGAAACCATCCATCTGCGGCATTTGCACGTCGATCAGGGCCAGCGCCACGTCATGCGTCAACAGCAATTCCAGCGCCTCGGCGCCCGAGCCGGCCTTCAGGATGACAATACCGGGCCGCGCCAGCACAGCTTCGGCGGCGACCAGGTTTTGCGCGATGTCGTCAACGACGAGGATATGGATAGGGGCGGTCACGGAATCATCTTCAGGCATCGCAACGGCAAGATGCCATCGTGTTTCGATATGGACATAAACATTGTTTCAATTCTCACATATATTACACGCACTACACCATTCCCATTCACTTGTGTTCACCATCGCCGAGCAAGGCCAGGCTGGCAGCCATCTGCGGCAAATCGAGCACGCGGTCGGCGCCGGCCCGCTTGAGCGCGGCGGCCGGCATGATGCCACAACTGGCCAACTGCGGGTCTTGCACCCAGGCACTACCGCCCAGCTGCCGCACGCGCGCCAGGCCCGCCGCGCCGTCGGCCGAGGCGCCCGTCAGGATGATGGCCAGCATGGCGCGCCGGTAGGCGTACGCGGCTGTTTCCAGCAAGACATCGATGGACGGGCGCGAAAAATACACGGGCGCTTCCTGCGACAGGGAAAAGCTGCCATCGGGTTCGACTTGCAAATGGTAATCGGGCGGCGCGAAATACACGGTGCCGCCCTGCAAGGGTTCCTTGTCCTGCGCTTCGCGCAAGGGCAGCTGGCAACGTTCCGCATACAGCTGCGGCAACTGGCTCGAACGGCCCGGCGCCAGGTGCAGCACCACGACCACGGCCGCGCGGCAGGTGGCGGGCAAGGCGCGCAGCACGATGCCCAGCGCTTCCACGCCGCCGGCCGAGGCGCCGATGGCGATCAGGCGCAGGCCCGCGGGCGGTGGCGCGACGTCGCAGGTCGGCAACATGTCAGGCACGCTGGAAGATGCGTTCAGCCGGGCTCAGCTCGTTGAAGCTGGCCGCATGGCGGCTGAAATGCAGGCTTTCCTTCATGCCCAGGCCGAGGAAGCCCCGGTTCACCAGCGCTTCGTGGAACAGGCCCAGGCTGCGGTCTTGCAAGTCTTTATTGAAATAAATCATGACGTTACGGCAGGAAACCATGTGCACCTCCGAAAACACGCTGTCCGTCGCCAGGCTGTGGTCGGCGAAGACGAACTGGCGCCGCAAGCGCCGCTCAAAGATGGCGCCCTTGTAGGCGGCCGTGTAATAGTCGGACAGCGAGCGCTTGCCGCCCGCCAACTGGTAATTCTCGCTGAACTGGGCGATGCGCTCGATCGGATAGATGCCCGCTTCGGCGGCGGCCAGCGCTTCCACATTGATGTCGGTCGCGTAAATCATGCTACGTTCAAGCAAGCCTTCCTCTTCCAGCAAGATGGCCAGCGACCACACCTCTTCGCCGCTGCTGCAGCCGGCCACCCATATCTTGATGGAGGGATAGGTATGCAGGATGGGCACGACTTTTTCGCGCAAGGCGCGGAAATACGCGGGATCGCGGAACATCTCGCTCACTTGCACCGTGAAAAACTGCAGCATCTGCGCGAACATGGCCGGCTCGTGCAAGATGCGGTCCTGCAACTGCGACAGGCTGGCGCAGCCGAAGCGCTCCATGGCCTGGCGCATGCGCCGGCGCAGCGACGCCACCGAATAATCGCGGAAATCGTGCTGATACCTCAACAAGATTCCCTCAAGCAACAATTTCAGTTCTATATCGAAAATATCGTCATCTAACAACATCCACCTCATCGGATACCTGACCGTTGAACACAGTGCAACGCACACCATGCAGTCACTGCCAAATGCTAGCAGATCGCCGGCGATTATCCCGCAAGGAAAGTGTCAGTTAGGTACGCTGGCGTACACTGCGCCATCTTTTTCAGGCATCCACGCCCTTCATGCCTTCCTCCGTGTAACGCGCTCCCGCCGCCATGCCCAAGGGAAAGGCGGCATTCATCGCCGCCAGTTCCGCGCCGTCCAGCCGCACGGCCAGCGCGCCCAGGTTGTCGTGCAAATACGCGATGCGCTTGGTGCCGGGAATGGGAATGAGGTCGTCGCCTTGCGCCAGCAGCCAGGCCAGCGCCAGCTGGGCCGGCGTGCAGCCTTTGGCGCGCGCGAGGTCCTTCACCTGCGCGACGATGGCCTGGTTGCGCGCCAGGTTGTCGGATGAAAAACGGGGATTGAACTGGCGGAAATCCCCCGCGTCAAGGCTGGCCGCATCGGCGATGGCGCCCGTCAGGAAACCGCGCCCCAGCGGGCTGTAGGCAAAGAAGCTGGCGCCCACGTCGCGGCAGGCGGCCAGCACGCCCTGCTCCGGTTCGCGCGTCCACAGCGAGTATTCGCTCTGCACGGCCGCCACGGGGCAAAGCGCCGCCGCGCGCCGCAAGGTGGCGGCGCTCACTTCGCACAGGCCCACGGCGCGGATCTTGCCCTCTTGCCGCAGTTGCGCCAGCGCGCCCATCGATTCCTCCAGCGGCGTCTCCAGGTTCAGGCGGTGCAGGTAGAACAGGTCGATGGCCTCCACGCCCAGGCGCGCCAGCGACGCTTCGCACGCCTGGCGGATGTAGGCGGGGGAATTGTCGACGCGGCGCGCATAACTGCCCGCCTCGCGCGCCAGGCCGCACTTGGTGGCGACCAGGGCCTGGCCGCGATGGTTGCCCAGAAATCGTCCCAGCAATTGCTCGTTGTGGCCGAAACCGTAGGCGTCGGCCGTGTCGAACAGGGTCACGCCCGCCGCCAGGGCCGCTTCCAGGGTGGCCAGCGATTGCGCCTCGTCCGTGGCACCATAAAATTCCGACATGCCCATGCAGCCCAGGCCCAGTGCCGAGCTGGTCAAGCCGCTATTGCCGATGCGTCGTTGTTGCATGCTGCTCTCCTCACGTGTTGACTCGATGCAGCCAGTCTAGGCCGTGCCGGCCAGCGGGGGAATGCGCGATTTCGTGATACCTTTCTGGTATGAGAGCCCTCGATACCCATGCCTTGAGCCTGTTTTTCGCCGTCGCCCGCTGCCTGAACTTCCGCCAGGCGGCGGAGCAATTGCACATGACCCAGCCGCCCCTGTCGCGCGCCATCAAGGCGCTGGAAGAGCGGCTGGGCGCGCGATTGTTCGAGCGCGACACGCAGGGCGTGGCCTTGACGCAGGCGGGGCATACCTTGCTGCCGCAGGCGCTGCACATCCTCGATTTGCTTGATATTGCGCAAACGTCGCTGCGGCAAGACAGCGCGCCCGCGCGCCTGCGCCTGGGCTTGACCAGTTCCGTGGCGGCTGGCCTGTTCCGGCCCTTGCTGGCGGCGCTGGAAGGACAACTGGGCAGTATCCGCCTGGAACTGACGTCCGCCCCCTCGCCGCGCCTGGTGGCCGGCGTGCGCAAGGGCCAGCTCGATGCGGCCTTGCTGGCCTTGCCCAGCGCCACCTTCGAGTTGGCCGTGCAGCCGCTGGCGCACCAGCCCATGATGCTGGCCCTGCCCGCCGGGCACCGGCTGGCGAAAAAGCGCAAGCTCAGCCTGTTTGACATCGCCCAGGAATCCGTCTACTGGTTCGAACGGGCGCGCCAGCCCGCCTTCTTCGACCATTGCCAGGTAGTTTTCCGCCGGCATGGTTTCGCGCCGATTTTCCTGCGCGAAGCGCCCGACCACCATGTGTTGCTCGGCGACGTGGCGGCCGGCAAGGGCATGGCCCTGCTGGCCGACTCGTTCCGCGCGCTGCGCCTGGCTGGCGTGGCCTACCGGCCATTGGTGGAGGGCGAGGAATTGGCGGCCGGCATCGGCCTGGCCTGGCGGGCAGACCACGGCCATGCGGCCATGCCCCTGCTGCGCCGGCTGGCGCAAGAACATCTGAAAAAGTGAACGCCGCGCGCGGATGCGCCAGACGCGCTACCATGGCGCCTTCCCCATTTTTCAGCGCCACCACGACCATGACGTTTACCATCAGCGACGCCGCCTACGGCACCGACACCCCCGCAGCCAAGCACGCCATGTATGCGGACCTGCGTTCGCAGCTGCAAGGCTTGCTGGCCGGCGAGAGCGATTTCATCGCCAATACGGCCAACTTCAGTTCGCTGGTCTTCAATACGATGCCGGGCCTCAACTGGGCCGGCTTTTACTTCCTGAAAGGCGAGGAACTGGTGCTGGGTCCATTCCAGGGCAAGCCAGCCTGCATCCGCATCAAGAAGGGTCGCGGGGTGTGCGGCACCACCGTGGTCGAAGGCAAGTCCATCGTCGTACAGGATGTGCACGCGTTTCCCGGTCACATCGCCTGCGACGTTAATTCCCGCTCGGAACTGGTGGTGCCCGTGTTTGCGCAAGGTCAAATCATCGGCGTGTTCGACCTCGACAGCCCGCTGGTCGGCCGCTTCGACGACGTCGACGCGCAAGGCGTCGAATCGCTGGTGCGCGTACTGGAAGAAACTATCGTCGCCGGGTAACTAAGTAATTAGTTGCCCGCCTTGACGGCGATGAATTCGCCCTTGCCGACCGTCGCCAGGCACGCCGTGTAGCGGCTGTCGGCGCGTATGGCGTCGATAAAACCGGCCATGTCCGCGTAGTGCGAGCTGGCATTGTCGACCACCAGCACGCCGCCGGCCGCCAGCACGCGGTCCAGCTGCGGCCACCAGGACTCATATTGCTGGCGCGCGGAATCGAGGAAGATGAAATCGTAGGCACCGTCAGCCGCATCGCGCAGCACGTCGCCCGCGTCCGCCAGCAACTGGCCAATCACGCCTTGCAGTTGCGCGCGCACAAAGTTGGCATGTGCCATGTCGAACTTGTCCTGCGCCTTTTCCACCGTCACCACGCTGCCGCCCAGCGGCTGTACCGCGCGCGCCAGCCACAGGGTGGAATAGCCGTTCGAGGTGCCGATTTCCAGCACCCGCCGCGCACCGCGCGCGTGCACCAGCACGGCCAGCAATTCTCCCGTGTCGCGCGTGATATTGAGCATGCGGCTGGCACGCTCCGTATGCGCCGCGTCATTGGTGTTACCGAATGCTTCGAGTTCGCTTAACAGGGTATCGAGGGTATCGATGCTGTGCATGCCGCCTCCTTGTGCAAAACATCAGCATAGCAAAAATACTACGCTTGTGCGCGCTTCAATGGGCGTTTCAGGTACTGCACCATCACCACGCCCAGCAGGGTCACGCCGCCGCCAATCACATCGTAGCTGTGCAAGGTTTCACCGAGGAACAGCATGGCGATAGTCACCGTGAACACGGGCAGCAGATTCATCAAGGTCGTGGCGCGGCTCGGGCCCAGCTTGGCCAGGCCATGCATCCACAAGAACGGCGCGATGATGGATGCGGGGATGCCGGCAAACAGCACCAGCGGCAAGCCGGCGCTGGTGACGGGCGGCGCCGACTGGCTCAGGTAATACACGAACAGCACGGGCACGGCGCACCACACCTGGATCAGCAGGGAGTGCCAGTTATTCAGGGGAATCTTCCAGCGCTTGAGCAGCACGCCATAGCCCGCATACGACAGGCACGCCAGCAGCATCAGGGCGTCGCCCACGGCCGCGCCATGGGCGATCAGGGCGGCCGGGTCGCCATGGCTGAGCAAGTAGCCGAGTCCCAGCAAGGACACGAAGCCGCCGAACACGCCGCCCACGGTGGGCGCCTCTTTCAACAACAAGACGGACAGGCCCACGGCCAGCAGCGGCATCAGCGATGCGAGGATGCCCATGTTGGTGGCCGTCGTCGTTTGCGCCGCGATGTACGCGAGGCACTGGTACATGACCATGCCCAACATGCCGAGCACAAACAGTTTCCCAAGATATGGTTTCACCACGACCCGCTGCTTCCACACAGCGCGGCCAAACACGAGCGCCAGCAGCACGCCGGCCAGCAGCCAGCGGTAGAACGAGATGGCGGCCGGATCGATCACGCCCACGGCCATCTTGCTGACGATGGTATTGATGGCCCAGATCAGCACGGCGATCACGGGAAACAGATAATGCTTGGCTTTCATGCAGGAACTCCACTATTCAACGAGCACCATTTTCGCATGGTCCGATTCCATGGATATAATGCATATCGGACAAACGATGCAAAGAACAGGACAAAACAGGAGATCCGATGGCCAGCAACCAGCACTTTCCCGCCGTTTCCGACGCCCTGCCCTATCCCGTGTACTTTCGCCTCGACGATTACCACGCGCACCAGCAATTCGATTACCAGAGCCATCCGTGGGGCCAGCTCACGTATTGCTCCACGGGCGTGATGGAAATCATGGTGGCGGGCCAGCGTTACCTGTCGCCGCCCCAGTACGCCGTGTGGATACCGCCCGAAACCTTGCACGACGGCTATATCCGCCAGGATGTGGTGTTTCACTCCGCCTACATCGATGCCAGCCTGTGCGCGCAGTTGCCGGCGCAGCCGTGCGCGCTGGTGCTCAGTCCACTGCTCAAGGCCATCCTCGGCGACTTTGCCGAACGGGGCGTCACCACGCCCGCCACGGCCGCCGACCAGCGCCTGGCGCAAGTGCTGGTCGACCAGTTGGAGCTGGCGCCGTGCAGCCGCAACTATTTGCCCGGCAGCGACGAACCCGTCATCGCGACGCTGCTGGCCGCCCTGCAGCTTGATCCCGGCAGTAACCGCTCACTGGCCGAGTGGGCCGCGCAATTGCATGTGACCGAGCGCACGCTGGCCCGGCGCTGCCAGCGCGAACTGGGCATGCCGTTCGGCGAATGGCGCCAGCGCCAGCGCTTCCTGGCCGCCCTGCCCCTGCTGGAACAGGGAGCAACCGTGCAAGCGATCGCGCTGGAACTGGGCTACAGCACGGCCTCGGCCTTCATCGCCATGTTCCGCCGTCAAGGCGGCGGCACGCCGGACCAGTTCCGCCGCGGCCTGCGCTGAAAAAGGGGCCAGGGGTAGCCGCCTTGTCATATGGGGATGCTAAAATTCAAACATCTTTCCAGAGAGCAAAAGGACGCGCATGAACCCCAGCACCGACACGGCCACCGATACCCAAGGCAGCGAGGACATGCCCCAGGCATCAGCGACGGCCGTGACGGCGCCCGCGCCCATCAAGCTCGACAAGGAAGACATGCCCACCGTGCTGGGCAAGCTGCGCACCCTGGTGCAGGACAAGACGCGCTTCGAGCCGCACGACATCACGCCGCTGGGCGAGGAAGACGTGCTGCAGGATTTTTCCCTGCAAGCCAATTACGCGCTCGAGGCGCGCTTCGAGCAGCGCGTCATCAATGGCTACTTCGCGCCGGCGGGCAATGACTGTCGCTGTGGCTCGCACGAAGTGGGAGCGCTCGCTCACGCGCAGGAAAAGGAGCGGCTGCGCCGCGCGGCGGGCAAGCTCGACAATGCCTTGCGCCAGGCGGGCCAGGCCTACAACGGCGTCAAGGCGGGCGTCTACCTGCCGCACGCCGTCAAGTACTGGCACCTCGATACCTGCAGCAACTGTTCCGGCAAAGGTCGCATCGGCTGCCACACCTGTTATGGCGCGACGACGGAAACGTGCTGGAATTGCCACGGCGGGCGCACCGTCAGCTGCGACGCGTATGGCTGCTACGGCAGCGGCAAGGTGTCGTGCTCGTATTGCAGCGGCAGCGGCACGGTGTCCGAGCAAGTCACCGATTACGTCACGGTGCAAGTGCCCACTACCACCTACAGCAACGGCAGCTCGCACACCAGCTACCACAGCGAAACGCGCACGCAATACCGCACCGAATACCGCTCTTGCTACCATTGCAGCTTCGGCAAGGTCAGCTGCAACACGTGCCACGGTTCCGGCAACATCAATTGCGGCACGTGCCGCGCCAGCGGCAAGGTTACGTGCCGCACCTGCAGCGGCGTGGGCGACTTGCGCTGCAACCCCTGCGACGGCTCCGGCAAGGTGGGCAAGGCGGCCTGGGTCGACGTGCACGTGGCTCCCGGCTACAGCGTCAGCCTGCCCAAGCAGGCGCCGGACGACGCGCGCCGCATCCGCGACAAGGAGAGCGTGCACTCACTGGCAGCCATCACCAGCAGCCTGGCCCTGGCGAAAGTGAGCATTTACAATGAAGACCAGCCGCAGGAAGTCGACGCCCTGTATGGCGGCAAGCTGCGCATCGTGCGCCTGGACGCATCGTGCAACGCGGAAAAACATCACCTGGTGGCGTACGGTACGGACTTGCGCTGGCTGACGCTCGACGACATCGTGGAAAAGCTGCTGCGCGGCGACCTCAAGGCGCTCAGCGATGCGCTGGCCGGCAGCGCCGACGACGGCCTGTTCTCGGCCCACGTCCAGGGTTTATTGACGCCGCTGCGCGACGTGGCCGCCTCGGAACTGAATGCGGACGTGATCGAATCGGTCCTCAGCGGCGACGCGGACCACGCGCACGTCGACGTCGTTTCCGCCGACTATGCGCAGAACGTGCGCACCTGCGTGCTGGGCGCCCTGCGCCAGGTCTACACGCGGCTGGCCAAGCAGTTCTGGTGGAAAAGCGCGCTGGCCGCGCTGGCCGCCGCCATCGCCGCCTGGTTCTTCGCCGGCCGCGGTGCCGCTGCCGTGGCCGGACTGCTCGTCACGGGCGCCGGTTACTGGCTGTTCAACCGCAAGGTCAAGACGGTACTCAGCGAGGCGCTGGGCGGTGAACGGCAGGCCGAACGGGCCATGGGCATCGCCGGCAAGGGCCGCCGCAACCAGCTGGCGCAAGTGCTGATCCTCGCCCCCGCCAGCCTGGCCGTGCTGGCCGCCAGCTATGGCTTGCCGACGCGCGTGCACCCGGTTTCCGCGCCACAGCAAACGGCCATGGCGTCGGCGCCCGTCGCGCCCCATGCGCCGGCCGCCGTGCCGCAGGACGCGAGCAGCGCCAAGGCCGTCAAGCTGTATGAAAATGGCGACAAGGCGCAGGCGCTGGCCATGCTGGAAAGCCTAGTCGGCAAGGGCGACGCCGGCGCGTACGGCCTGTATGGCTGGATGCTGCTGATGGGCGAAGGCAAGCCCGGCCCTATCACCGCGCCAACGGCGCAGCAGCGCGAAGCGCGCCAGGTGGCCGCCAAGCCCCTGATCGGCAAGGGCCTGGTAAAGAACGACAGCTATGCGCTGACGGCGAAGGGCGTGATGCTGGCCGAAGGCTGGCAGGAGCCGCGCAATATGGCGCGCGGACTCGACCTGCTGAAACAGGCCGCGAATAAGGGCAATGCGCAAGCCATGCACTTATTGGGCCTGTACCACGTGCGCGGCTACCAGATTCCCGTCAACCACAAGGAAGCGCGCAAATGGTTCACCCTGGCCGCCGACAAGGGCAGCGCGGGCGACATCTACAACCTGGGCCTGATGGACTGGGAAGGCGCGGGCCTGAAACGCCCGGACCGCGCCAGCGCCATGCAGCGCTGGAAGATCGCCGCCGCCATGGGCGAGGAGCGCGCGATCAAGGCCGTGGCCCAGGGACAGCCTTAAGGAGCACCTGAGAAAAAGCCCATGGCGTTGTTGCGTTGCCTGGCCGTACGTTCGTACTGCCTGCGGCAACGCGCCTAGCCCTGAGCATTTTTCAGGCGCTCCAGCAGAGCGGCGGAAAAAGTCGCCGCTTTTTGATTTTTACATCGCCGCCAGCGCCTGCAGGGCCAT
Source organism: Janthinobacterium sp. SUN137 (assembly GCF_030587265.1). Lineage (NCBI taxonomy): Bacteria > Pseudomonadati > Pseudomonadota > Betaproteobacteria > Burkholderiales > Oxalobacteraceae > Janthinobacterium > Janthinobacterium sp. SUN137. Next base: position 567,813 of record NZ_JAPWHZ010000001.1, read on the forward strand.
CGGGTTCGGCGTCGGCTCGCCGACCTTGGTCAGCAGGTTGCGGTCCGTGTGGTGGAACGGCTCGTCCTTGCCGCGGATCAACATGACCGTGTCCTCGTCATAGCCCCAGGTGCCATCGGCGTGGATATCGACCTTGATGCGGTATTCGACGGTGGTGAACGCGTGTTCGAGGAAGGGGTTCGAGCAGATGCCGTAGGCCGTCGAATCGCGCTTGGCCACCAGTTCGAAACTGGTGGCGTCCGCCGTCGTCGTGCCGGACGCCATGGCAATCTGGCCGCGCGGGATGGCCAGGGTCTGGATCACGGCGCCCGTGGCCGGTTCCCACAGCCAGTAGCCCACCTGCTCATGATACGTTTTGACCTGATCCGGCTTGGTGATGTGGATGTAGTAGCGCAAGCCGTAGAACAGTTGCGGGCCGTTGGTGACGGGGTCGATCGGCTGCAGTTCGATGCGCTCGACGAAGGCCTGCTTGCGCGGACCGTCGGCCTTCGGCTTGACGTCCAGGCCGCGCGTGCCCGTCCAGATGCCGGCCATGCCGGTCAGGGGACCGAGGTTGTTCAGGGTGTGCACGTCGGCGGACGGCTCGGTGTAGATATCTTCGGGAAAATCGCTCATGCGGAAGTCTTCAAAATGGGGCAACAGTGCTTGCCGCCATTGTAAGACGCGCGCCCGCCGGCGGCAAAGCGCCAGCCGTCAGGGAAACTGCGTAGTGTGGCGCTCGATGAACAGCAGGGCCGCGGCAGCCAGCGCCGGGCGCCGCGTTTCAAACACGTCTGCATCGCGCGCTTGCAGCAGGTTGGCAGCCACCTCGGGCAGGTCCAATACACCGCCGATGAACGCCGCCACCGCGTCGATATTCGCGTACAGGGCGCTGTCGAAGCCTTCCCAGTCCACATAGGCCAGCCACTCGGCCAGCATCACCACGCCGGCGACGGGCGGCGCCAGGGCCGCGATGCGCTCCAGACGCAGCACGCTGTCGCTGCGGATATCTTCGTGCTGCAGCACGGCCAGCGCCACGTGCTGCAGCGCGTCTTCCGGATCGCGCCGGTACTTGTTCAGCAGGCGCTGCGTGAGCGTAAAACGTTCGATGTCGATGCCGCGCAGCGCGGCCGCCACGTCGTCGTCATGCAGCGCCAGGTGGCGCGCCGCGCAAGCGACATCCACGCCCGCTTTCGCGGCGACGATATCGGTGAGCTGCCGCCGGCGCGCGTCATCCATGCTTACACCAGCGGGTCGGTCGAGCCGGTCAGGGTGAAAATCTCGAAACCCGTTTCCGTCACGGCCAGCGAGTGCTCGAACTGCGCCGACAGCGAACGGTCTTTCGTCACCGTCGTCCATTTGTCCGGCAAGACCTTGACCTGGTAGCTGCCCACGTTGAGCATCGGTTCGATCGTGAAGATCATGCCCGGTTCGAGCACGATGCCCGTGCCGGCGCGGCCATAGTGCAGCACTTGCGGCGTGTCGTGGAACACCTGGCCCACGCCGTGGCCGCAGAAGTCGCGCACGGAGGAAAAGCCCTGCGCCTTGGCCACCGCCTCGATGGCGGCGCCCACGTCGCCCAGGGTGGCGCCCGGACGCACGGTGTGGATGCCGGCCATCATGGCCTCATACGCCGTGTTGACGAGGCGGTTGGCCAGGATGGAGACGGCGCCCACCTTGAAGGTGCGGCTGGTGTCGCCGAACCAGCCCTGGAACTTCGGCGTCACGTCGATATTGAGGATGTCGCCCACTTTCAGGATCTTGGTCTCGGACGGGATGCCGTGCGTGACCACGTGATTGACGGAGATGCAGCTGGCGTGCTTGTAGCCGTGGTAATCGATGGTGCCGGGGATAGCGCCGGCGGCGCGCATGAATTCTTCGCACAGGGCGTCGAGTTTGGCCGTCGAGACGCCAGGCTTGACGAAGGGCGCGATGTAGTCGAGCGTGTCGGCGGCGATGCGGCCGGCCGCGCGCATGCCGATGAAGCCTTCTTCGTCGTGCAGGGGGATTTTCTTGCCGTGTTCAAGCTGGGTGGAATAGCGCATGGTTTTCTTCTTGGTTAGTGTGTGGTGTGGGCGGCCCAGCCGCGCACGGCGTCGTGCGAGGCGCGCAGCATGGCGTCGACGCTGGCGGGGATCGGCCGCTCCTGGGTCAGGTAAGGCTTGACGACGGCCACGGGGGCGTCGATCAGCACGAATTTGAGCAGCATGTGATCCAGGTCAAGCTCCGTGGTGGCGGGCATGGCTTCAGCGCAGCGGACAAAGCAGGCATCGAGTGCCGCTTGCTCCTCTTCGACGGCGGCCAGCAATTCCTCGCTGAGGCCACTGCTGAAATCGGGGCTGTCCGCGCATTGCAGCAGGAAGCGTGCATACACGGGCTTGCGCCGGCACCAGTCCAGCAAGCCGTGCACGCCGGCCCACGTATCGCCGCCCAGCCAGCGGCTGGCCACTTCCTCGCGGAAGTCGCTCTTCACGCGCAGCCAGGCGCGCGCCAGGATGGCGTTGCGCGAATCGAAGCGGTGATACACGGAGCCGATGGGCGCACCGGCCTTGACGGCGATGGCGGCCATCGAGACGGCGCCCACGCCGCACTGGGCGGCGACGGCGATCGCGCTGTCGATGAAGTTGTTTTCGTTGAATTTGGCTAGTCTGACCATTCAAATAGAATACAGATTCTATTTGAATCCGTCAAGCGGCCCCGTTCGCTGAAAAACGCGTCCAACGCGACTTGCCTTGCTGCCTTACAATGGTATGCACGAACCGCTACAAGGAGAATCCGCTTGCTTACGCCCCCCTTCATCGCCTCCTCCCGCTTCGATGATCCACGCCTGGCTTTGGCCCAAGTGCAAGCCATTTACCGCAGCAGCATCGAACACTTGCGCGATGCGCTGCAGCGATTTGTCGCCGGCGAAGACATGCACGAACGGGTGCGCGCCTGCTACCCCTTCGTGCGCATCCAGACGGACACCGTGGCGCGCGCCGACTCGCCGCTGGCCTACGGCTTCGTCGCCGGTCCCGGCGTGTTCGAGACCACCCTGACGCGCCCCGACCTGTTCGGCGACTATTACCTCGACCAGTTCACGCTGCTGCTGAAAAACCATAACAGCGGCCAGAAGGTGCACCTGGAAGTGGGCGTGAGCGCCCAGCCCATCCCCGTGCATTTCTCGTTCGCCGAGCATGACCATATCGAAGGCAATATGGATGCGGGCCGCCGCCTGGCCATGCGCGACCTGTTCGACCTGCCCGACCTGTCGGCCATGGACGACGGCATCGCCAACGGCACGCACGAACCGGCGCATGGCGAAGCGCAACCGCTGTCGCTGTTCACGGGGCCGCGCGTGGATTACTCGCTGCAGCGCCTGCGCCACTACAGCGGCACCTCGCCGCAGCATTTCCAGAACTTCGTCCTGTTTACCAATTACCAGTTCTACATCGACGAATTCATCCGCCTGGGCCACGCCCTGATGGACCGCGCACCCGACGCCGCCGCGCCCTCGGACGACGACGGCTACGTCGCCTTCGTCGAACCGGGCAACGTGGTCACGCGCCGGGTGGGACAGACGGTGGAAAGCGAGGATGCGCTGGGCGCCGCCCCGCCGCGCCTGCCGCAGATGCCCGCCTACCACCTGCTGCGCGCGGACGGCAGCGGCATCACCATGGTCAATATCGGCGTGGGCCCCGCCAATGCGAAGACCATCACCGACCATATCGCCGTGCTGCGCCCGCACGCGTGGCTGATGCTGGGCCATTGCGCGGGCTTGCGCACCACGCAAAGCCTGGGCGACTACGTGCTGGCGCATGCGTATGTGCGCGAAGACCATGTGCTCGATGAAGACTTGCCGCTGTGGGTGCCGATCCCGCCCCTGGCGGAAATCCAGCAGGCGCTGCAAACGGCGGTGGCGGAAATCACCCAACTGACGGGGCATGATTTAAAGCACATCATGCGCACGGGGACGGTGGCCAGCACGGACAACCGCAACTGGGAGCTGCTGCCGCAGCGCACGCCCGAGCGCCGCTTCAGCCAGAGCCGCGCCATCGCGCTGGACATGGAAAGCGCGACGATCGCCGCCAACGGTTTCCGCTTCCGCGTCCCGTACGGCACCCTGCTGTGCGTGAGCGACAAGCCGCTGCACGGCGAAATCAAGCTGCCCGGCATGGCCAACCACTTCTACCGCGAACGCGTCGACCAGCACCTGCGTATCGGCATCCGCGCCGTGGAATTGCTGCGCCGCCAAGGCGTGGACCGGCTGCATAGCCGCAAATTGCGCAGCTTTGCGGAAGTGGCCTTCCAATAAAAAAAACGGCGCCGTGAAGGCGCCGTTTTTGATTGTTGCATCGCCTACAGGAAGCGGTCGAGGATCTTGCGCGTCGTCTTGTCGATATTGAACATGTCGCGAATCAAAAAGTGAATGCCGTGGTTATCGGCGATCAAGAGCGACGCGGCGCCGATGCGGCGGATGTCTTCCTCGCCCTTCAGCACGAACTGAGTCTCGCCCCGGTCCGTGTCCACGTACCAGGTGCACGGCGTGGCGAAACTGGAGACGCTTTTCACGCGCGCGATCTCTGGCATGAATTCGCGCCCTTCCAGCTCTTCCTGCAGCAGGCTGCGCGCCGGCTCGGGCAAGGTGTCGACATGATCGATCCACGCCACTTCCTTGCCATTGCCCAGCACCAGCGAAATGCCTTCATCGGGAGACTGGATGGGGAAGGCGCGCACGGGCGCCACGCCTTCAAAGACCTGGCCATCCGCGTCCGTCATCACCAGCTTGCCGAAGGTGTCGCGGTGTAATGTAAAAGTTGTACTGGCCATGCTTATTCCTTGTCATCCAGGGCGAGTTCGTTGTTGCGCGCCTGTGCTTCGTAGAGGCGGAAATAGGCGCCCTCTTTCGCCATCAATTCATCGTGGCTGCCCACTTCGACGACCTGGCCGCGGTCCAGCACCACCAGGCGGTCGGCGCGGTGCAGGGTCGACAGCCGGTGCGCGATGGCGATCGTCGTGCGGCCCTGCACCAGGTTGTCCAGCGCCTTCTGGATTTCTTTTTCCGTTTCCGAGTCCACCGACGATGTGGCTTCATCCATGATCAGGATGCGCGGATCGATCAGCAGCGCGCGGGCGATGGAGATGCGCTGGCGTTCGCCGCCGGACAGGCCCTGACCACGCTCGCCCACCATCGAATCATAGCCTTGCGGCAGGCGCAGGATGAATTCGTGCGCATGCGCGGCGCGCGCGGCGGCGATGATTTCCTGGCGCGTCGCGTGCGGCTTGCCATAGGCGATATTTTCCGCGATGGTGCCGAAGAACAGGAACGGCTCCTGCAGCACCAGGCCGATGTTGCGGCGGTAGTCGGACACGGCGAACGAGCGGATATCCACGCCGTCGAGCAAGATCGCCCCTTCCGAGACGTCGTAGAAACGGCAGATCAGGTTGACCAGGGTGCTCTTGCCCGAACCGCTGTGACCCACCAGGCCGATCATTTCGCCCGCCTTGATGTTCAGGGTGATGCCGCGGTTGACGGCGCGGTTGCCATAGCGGAAACCGACTTCGCGCAAATCGATGCGTCCTTCGATTTTGTCCAGTTTCACCGGTTGCGCCGGCTCCGGCACGCTCGACACGTGGTCGAGGATGTCGAAGATGCGCTTGGCGGCGGACGCCGATTTCTGCGTCACGGAGACGATGCGGCTCATGGAATCGAGGCGGCCATAGAAGCGCGTGCTGTAGGCGATGAAGGCGGTCAGCACGCCGACGGTGATTTCACCGCGCGACAGCTGCCAGATGCCGAAGCACCAGATGACCAGCAAGCCCATCTCCGTCAGGAAGGAGACGGTGGGCGAGAACAGCGACCAGACCTTGTTCAACTTGTCGTTGACGGCCAGGTTATGCGCATTGGCGTCGCGGAAGCGGGCCGCTTCGCGTTTTTCCTGCGCAAACGCCTTGACCACGCGGATGCCGGGAATCGTATCGGCCAGCACGTTGGTCACTTCGCTCCACACGCGGTCGATCTTTTCAAAGCCCGTGCGCAGGCGGTCGCGCACCAGGTGGATCATCCAGGCGATGAAGGGCAATGGCGCCAGGGTCATGATGGCCAGCCACGGGTTCATCGACCACAAAATGACACCGGTCATGATAATCATCAACACGTCGGACGCGAAATCGAGCAAATGCAGCGACAGGAAGACGCAGATGCGGTCGCTGCCGCTGCCGATGCGCGCCATCAGGTCGCCCGTGCGCTTGCCGCCAAAGAATTCCAGCGACAGCTTCATCAGGTGTTCATAGGTCGCCGAGCGCAAATCGGCGCCCATGCGTTCGGACACCAGGGCCAGCACATACGTCTTGCCCCAGCCCAGCAGCCAGGCCAGCAGGGCCGAACCGAGCAAGCCGCTCATGTAGTACACCACCAGCCACGGGTCGATATGCTTGCCGTTCTGATACGGGATCAGCACATTGTCCATCAGCGGCGCCGTCAGGTAGGGAGGAATCATGTGCGCGGCCGTACTCAGCAGCATCAACAGGAAGCCCAGGGCCAGCTGGCCGCGGTAGGGATGGGCGAAGCGCCACAGGCGGAACAGGGTCCAGGTCGATGGCGGCGTGTACAGCACCTTGGCGCAGATCGGGCATTCTTCCTGCTCCGGCTCCAGCGGGGCCTTGCAGCTAGGACACACTTCCTGCTCCGCTTCCAGCACGGGCTGGCCCGTCAGGTGGCTGTCGAGGCACTCGACGAACTGTTCCAGCACGCGGATGGCGTGCAGGTTCTGGCCCAAAGTGAAGCGCCACGAAGCCAGGCGGCCGTGATCGTCGAACAGTTCCAGGTGGCCGACACCGGCGTGGTCATGGTGCGTCAGGCGCAATCCAGGGCGGAAAGACCAGCTCTTCCAGGCCGTATCGCCTGGCGAACGGGCCAGTAAACGCTTCTCGGTGACAACAATTATGCCTTTTGTGAAACGTAATCGCGCATCGAGGTCAACCTCAACGCTACTTAAAACGTTCTCCCCTGGAGAAAGGTTGCTCTCGACTTCCGCCAGCCAGTGTTCCGGCAGCGAGGTGAGGGGAATAGTTGTTGCAGGAACACTCAGTTCAGTTGTCATCGTAAAGCATACTCCGGCTCGAGGCCAAGCCCTTCAGGGCGGGATTTGGGGGATGGGGCAGACGCCCGATCAATGTTTGTGTACTGCGCGATGGCGAGGTGGATGCACCAGTGGCAATTTCCTGTATTGTATCGAATGGATGCCTGCCGGTAAGGAATGATGGCAAAACGGCGCAAAAAAAATGCGCGGCTGTCGCAGGAAGTGCCAGGCAGGCGCGGCGCTTTTGCAACGCGGCCGCGATACGGAGCAAGTATACAACAGCCCGCTGTTGCGCAAATGCTCCAGCTTAGCCCAGAGTCGGTATCTTTATAACAAGTATGGCAACAATTAGTAACAATTAGAATGACAACACCAGCAGAATACGAGAAGCAAACGCGACAAGAGGCCTCTAAAAGTGGCACACTGCGCATACCCGGGATAAAGAACCAAGCACGAGCCTGAAAAGACTCTGTAGAGCCAACATAAAGTATCTGGCGCCCAGACGCCTGGCTTGTTATCAAGAAACCACTTACATGATCAAGAAGAAGAACATCGAATTTGCCCGCGTCACCCACTTGCGCGGCCCCAACATCTGGACTTACCGCCCGGTGATTGAAGCCTGGGTCGACATCGGCGAACTGGAAGACTATCCATCCAATACCCTGCCCGGCCTGTACGAACGCCTGGTGGCGTGGCTGCCCGGCATGATCGAGCACCGCTGCGGCGTGGGCGAACGGGGCGGCTTTTTCGAGCGCCTGCGCGAAGGCACGTGGTCGGCCCACATCCTCGAGCACGTGGTGCTGGAACTCCAAAACCTGGCAGGCATGCGCACGGGCTTCGGCCAGACGCGCTCGACCAGCCAGCGCGGCGTCTACAAGATGGCCTTCCGCACGCGCGAAGAGCACGTGGGCCGCGCCGCCCTGGCCGCCGCGCGCGAACTGCTGATGGCCGCCATCAACGATGAAGCCTACGACCTGGAAGCGGCCCTGGCGCCCCTGCGCGACATGGTCGATTCGCGTTGCCTGGGCCCGAGCACGGCCAGCATCGTCGATGCCGCCACCGAGCGCCGCATCCCTTCCTTGCGCCTGAACGACGGCAACCTGGTGCAGCTGGGCCACGGCGCCGCACAGCGCCGCATCTGGACGGCCGAAACGGACCGCACCAGCGCGATTGCCGAAGGCATCGCCAGCGACAAGGATCTCACCAAATTCCTGCTCAAATCGTGCGGCGTGCGCGTGCCCGAGGGCAGCCTGGTGCGCAGCGCCGAGGCGGCCTGGGAGGAAGCGCAGGACATCGGCGTGCCCGTCGTCGTCAAGCCGTATGACGGCAACCATGGCCGCGGCGTGTCGTTGAACCTGATGACGGAAGCGGACGTGAAGGCTGCCTACGACCTGGCCGCGCGCAAGGGCGACAGCTCGGCCGTGCTGGTGGAAAGCTTCATCACGGGCGACGAACACCGTCTGCTCGTCGTCGGCAACAAGCTGATCGCGGCCGCCAAGGGCGAATCGCTGTGGGTCGACGGCGACGGCATCTCCACAGTGCTGGAACTGGTGAACACGCAGATCAATACCGACCCGCGCCGCGGCGAAGGCGAAGATTTCCCATTGGGTACCGTCAAGCCGCATGAATCGGGCGAAATCGTGCTGGAACTGCAGCGCCAGGGCATGACCGCCCTGTCCGTGCCGCAGGCGGGCCAGAAAGTGCTGATCCAGCCGAACGGCAACGTAGCCATCGACGTCACGGACGACGTGCATCCCTCCGTCGTGCATGCGGCCCTGCTGGCCGCGCGCGTGGTAGGCCTGGATATCGCCGGCATCGACCTGGTCACCACGGACATCACGCGTCCGCTGGAAGAACAGCGCGGCGCCATCATCGAAGTCAATGCCAGCCCCGGCCTGCTGGCGCACATCAAGCCGGGCGTGGGCCAGCCCCGCCCTGTCGGCGCGGCCATCGTCGACCACCTGTTCGCCGCCGAGGAAACGGGCCGCATTCCGCTGATCGGCGTGACGGGCACGCGCGGCGCCAGCCTGATCGTGCGCATGCTGTGCAAGCTGCTCAACCTGTCGGGCCTGCACACGGGCGCCGTCTGCAGCGAAGGCATGTACCTGGACCAGCGCCGTGTCGTCAGCAGCGATTGCGTGAACTGGGACGCGGGCCAGCGCCTGCTGCTCAACCGCACCGTGCAGACAGCCCTGTTCGAGAGCAATCCGCGCATGATCCTGGCCGAAGGCCTGGCCTACGACAAGTGCCAGATCGGCGTCGTCACGGACATGGGCAGCCTCGATAGCGTCAAGGATTTCGACGTGCTGGACGAAGCGGGCCTGTACAAGGCCGTGCGCAGCCAGGTCGACGTGGTGGTACCGACGGGCGTGGCCGTGCTGAACGCCGCCAACGCGCACGTGCTGGAACTGGCCGAGCTGTGCGACGGCAGCGTGATCCTGTATGCGCAGGACGGCGGCCTGGCCGCCATCGCGGCGCAACTGGCCGCCGGCCAGCGCGCCGTATTCGTGCGCGGCAACCACATCGTGCTGGCCGAAGGCGGCATCGAAACGGTCTTGCTGTGCCTGGACCTGCTGAAACCGGCCACGGCCGGCAATGTCGACAGCGTGCTGGCCGTAGCGGCCGCTGCCTGGGCCCTGAACCTGCCCGTCGACCTCATTTGCGCGGGCCTGCGCACCTTCGACGCGGCCCCCGGCTGCATCGGGAACTGACAGCACAGGCAAAGTAGCACTCAAGCCCGGCCAGCACGGCCGGGCCCACAAGAACACAACAGGATTACGGTTTAATTATGGAAGTATCTCGCGTACGGGCCTTGCGGGGCCCCAACCTCTGGAGCCACGACACCGCCGTGGAAGCCATTGTTTCCTGCACCACGCAGGAACTCGACATCGCCCAGCTGCCCGGCTTCGAAGCCCGCCTGCGCGCGCTCTTCCCGCAACTGAGCCCGCTGCAACCGCTGGGCAACTACAACGCCGCGCCGATGGCGCAGGTGCTGGAACTGGCGGCGCTGGGCCTGCAGGCGCAAGCCGGCTGCCCCGTCACCTTCAGCCGCACCACGCCGACCCTGGAAACGGGCATCTTCCAGGTCGTCGTCGAATACTCGGAAGAAGCCGTTGGCCGCCTGGCCCTGGAACTGGCGCAGCAGCTGTGCCAGGCCGCCCTGGCCGATGCTCCGTTCGACCTGGCCGGCGCCCTGCACCAGTTGCAGGAACTCGATGAAGACGTGCGCCTGGGCCCCTCGACGGGCGCCATCGTCAACGCCGCCGTGGCCCGCAACATCCCGTTCCGCCGCCTGACCGAAGGCAGCCTGGTGACGTTCGGCTGGGGCAGCAAGCAGCGCAAGATCCAGGCCGCCGAAATGGACGGCACCAGCGCCATCGCGGAAGCCATCGCGCAAGACAAGGAACTGACGAAAAAACTGCTCGATTCTGCCGGCGTGCCGGTGCCGCACGGCCGTGTCGCCATCGACGCGGACGACGCCTGGGCCGCCGCCTGCGAGATCGGCCTGCCCGTCGTCGTCAAGCCGAAGGATGGCAACCAGGGCAAGGGCGTGACCGTCAACGTCACCACGCGCGAACAGCTGACGGCCGGCTTCCTCGCGGCGCAGGAATTCCGCGACGATATCCTCGTCGAGCGCTACCTGCCGGGCCACGATTTCCGCTTGCTCGTCATCGGCAACAAGATGGTGGCGGCGGCCCGCCGCGACCCGCCGCAAGTGGTGGGCGATGGCCAGCACACGGTGCGCGAACTGGTCGACCAGGTCAACCTGGACCCGCGCCGCGGCAGCGGCCACGCCACCTCGCTGACGAAAATCCGCTTCGACGACATCGCCCTGGCCAGCCTGGCCAAGCAGGGCTACGTGGCCGAATCCGTGCCGCCCGTGGGCCAGCGCGTGATCTTGCGCAATAACGCCAACCTGTCGACGGGCGGCTCGGCCACCGACGTCACCGTCGACGTGCACCCGGAAGTGGCGGCGCGCGCCGTCGCCGCCGCGCACATGGTGGGCCTGGACATCTGCGGCGTGGACGTCGTCTCCGAAAGCATTTTGAAACCGCTGGAAGAGCAGAACGCCGGCATCGTGGAAGTGAACGCCGCGCCGGGCTTGCGCATGCACCTGGCGCCGTCGTTCGGCAAGCCGCGCCCAGTGGGCGAAGCCATCATCGCCGCCATGTTCGCCGAAGGCGACGATGGCCGCATCCCCGTCGTTGCCGTCACCGGCACCAACGGCAAGACCACCACCGTACGCCTGATCGCCCACCTGCTGACGGCTTCCGGCCTGCGCACGGGCATGACGAACACGGATGGCGTGTACATCGAAGGGCGCCAGATCGACAGCGGCGACTGCAGCGGCCCGCGCAGCGCGCGCAACGTGCTGCTGCACCCTGACGTGGACGCGGCCGTGTTCGAGACGGCGCGCGGCGGCATGCTGCGCGAAGGCCTGGCCTTCGACCGCTGCCAGGTCGCCGTAGTGACGAATATCGGCGCGGGCGACCACCTGGGCCTGAACTACATCACCACCGTGGAAGACCTGGCGGTCCTGAAACGCGTGATCGTGCAGAACGTGGCCGACAGCGGCGTGGCCGTGCTGAACGCCACCGACCCTGCTGTGGCGCGCATGGCCAAGAATTGCAGCGGCACGGTGACCTTCTTCGCCGCCGACAAGACGCATCCCGTGATGGCCACGCACCGCGCGCAAGGTAACCGCGTGGTGTACGTGGAAGACGGCAAGCTGGTCGCGGCGCAAGGCAACGAGCGCCACGAAATCGCCCTGTCGCAAGTGCCGATCACGCGCAACGGCGCCATCGGCTTCCAGGTCGACAACGTCATGGCGTCGCTGGCCGCCGCCTGGGCCGTGGGCCTGGACTGGAAAACCATCGCGCTGGGCCTGAAAACCTTCGCCAATGAAGCCGACAACGCGCCGGGCCGCTTCAACGTCTTCGATTATCGTGGAGCCACCCTGATCGCCGACTACGGCCACAATCCGGACGCCATCCTGGCGCTGGTGCAGGCCGTGGAAAGCATGCCGGCCAAGCGCCGCTCGGTGGTCATCAGCGGCGCCGGCGACCGCCGCGACGAAGACATCCGCCAGCAGACGGAAATCCTCGGCGCCGCGTTTGACGACGTGCTGCTGTACCAGGACCAGTGCCAGCGCGGCCGCGCCGACGGCGAAGTGGTGGCATTGCTGCGCCAGGGCCTGGACGGCGCCAAGCGCACCAGCCATATCGATGAAATCAACGGCGAATTCGTCGCCATCGACAAGGCCCTGGCACGCCTCGGCGAAGGTGACCTGTGCCTGATCCTGATCGACCAGGTGGAAGAAGCGCTGGCGCACATCGCCAAGCGCGTCGCCGAAGCCTGAGCGCCGTAACAGTGCACACAAGGGCGGCCTGCGGGCCGCCCTTTTTTTATCGTCCGCCGTCTCCCGCCGCGCACCTGCATGGTGCAAAAGCCCCCTTGCAAGCTTGTAAATTCAGGCATGAAAATTGCTCATAAGAAAACATAAATGGGCTGACGAGAAGGTGGGGCACGCATGGTGGGCAGAATCTCGCGCATGATCGGGAAATTGACGGTGGGGCGCAAACTGGCGCTGATCTATTTGCTCGACCTGTCCGCCGTGATCTTCATTTCCGGCATCCTCATCAACGAAAAATACATCGCCATCGATTTCTCGCGCAAGGAGATGGCGGGCAATGACTATATCGCCGCGATCCGCGATGCGCTGCTGCCCCTGGCGCGCAGCACGGCGCAGCCGGGCGCGCAGGCAGCAGCCGTGGAGCAGGCCGAAAGCCGCTTCGGCGCCGGCATGCGCAGCGCCGAACTGAATGCGCAATTTGCCGCCCTGCTGCGCCAGGCCGGCAGCATTTCCGCTGCGCCGGACGACAGCATCGCGCCCTCGCCCGCCTTCGTGGCCGGGCGCGCACTGCTCACGCGCGTGGGCAACCAATCGAACCTGATCCTCGACCCGGACCTGGACAGCTACTACACGATGTCGCTGGTGATCCTGCGCTTCCCCGAACTGCTGGAAGTGATCAACAGCACGCGCGCCCTGGCCCTGCAACTGGCGACGGCCGAAGGCGCGCAGCGCCAGCGCCTGCAGACCCAGTTCCTGATACTGGAGGGACGCATGGACGCCACCATGGCCGGCATCGGCAGCGACTACACGGAGGCGTTCGCGGCCAGCACGCCGCTGCTGCGCCAGCACCTGGATGGCTCGCGCGCGGCCCTGCGGCAAGCCGTGGCGCAGTTACGCGCCAGTACCCAGGCGCTGGCCGGCGCGCAAGCCAACCCCGCAGGCACGCAGGAACTGCTGCGCCGCGATGCGGTGGCCGCAGCGGCCCTGCAGCGTGCCTGGCGCGCGGCGGAAGGCCAATTGCACCGTCTGATCCAGCTGCGCGTGGACGGCTTCTTCACGCGCATGTGGCTGCACCTGGGCACGGCCGTGCTGCTGCTGGTGATGATACTGGGCCTGGTGTTTTTCGTCGCGCGCCAGATCGCCCTGCCCATCCGCCGCCTGGCGCGCGTGGCGCAGGAAGTGCGCGAAACGGGCGACCATAGCCTGCGCGCCGTCTGGGACAGCGAGGATGAAACGGGCCGCCTGGTCCGCGCCTTCAATACCATGCTGCAGCAGCTCGACTTCCAGCGCATGGCGCAGCAGGAGCTGGTGGCGCGCGCCAGCGCGGCCGATGCGCAGCGCCAGCTGGTCGACGCCATTCCCATCCCGCTGATGGTCACTTCGATTCCGCATCACCAGGTGCTGCACGCGAACCAGGCCGCGCACGCGTGGCAGGGCGGCCTGGAACTGGACCCGTGGGTGGGCGGCATGCATCCGCAAGCCCGTTCGCGCTTCTTCCAGCGCTTGAGCGACTTGGGCGCCGTCGATGAATTCGAGGTGTGCTGGAGCGGCGGCGGCACGCCCACCTGGGCCTTGATTTCCGCGCGCCTGATCGACTACCAGGGCCAGCGCGCCGTGCTGTCGACCTTCACGCCGATCAACAAGATGAAGCTGATGGAGTCGCGCCTGGAACTGTGGGCCAAGGTATTCGAGGCATCGGCCGAAAGCCTGATCGTGATGGACGCCGGCATGCGCATCATCACCGTCAACCATGCCTTCCGCCGCCATTCGCTGTACGACATGGTGGAGCTGATCGGCAAGCGCCCGGCCTTCCTGCTCGCGCCCGAGAACCCGCCCGAGCAGCTCGACAGCCTGCGCCAGACCCTGGCGCGGCGCGGTTACTGGCAGGGCGAGATCCGGGTGCAGCGCAAGTCGCTGGAAAGCTATCCCGCCTGGCTGGTGATGAACGCCGTGCGCGACCTCGACGGCGTCACCACGCACTTCATCGCCAGCTCGCTCGACATCAGCGAACGCAAGGCCAGCGAGCGGCAGATCGAGCACATGGCCCACCACGATGCGCTGACGGGACTGGCGAACCGCCACGTGTCGAAAGTGCGCCTGGCGGCCGCCATCGCGCAGGCGCGCCGCAGCGGCGAAAAGGTGGGCGTGCTGTTCGTCGACCTGGACCGCTTCAAGCACGTCAACGACGCGCTGGGCCACCACGTGGGCGACGCGCTGCTGCAATCGGTCTCAAAGCGCCTGCTGCAGCTGGTGCGCGAAGGCGATACCGTCAGCCGCCTGGGCGGCGATGAATTCGTCGTCATCCTCAACGGCGTCGGCGATGCCGCATCCATCGCCGCCCTGCTCGACACTCGGCTGATCCCCGCCATGCGCGAGCCGCACCAGGTGGAAGGCAACGAGCTGTATGTCTCGTGCAGCGTGGGCGTGGCCATCTACCCGGACCACGGCGGCGACATGGATACCCTGATGCGCCACGCCGATGCGGCCATGTACCAGGCCAAGAGCGGCGGGCGCGATCACGCGCGCATGTTCACGCCGCAGATGCAGGAACAGCAGCTGCAGCAGCTGCACCTGGAAAGCGATCTGCGCCACGCCATCGAGCGACAGGAACTGGTGCTGTACTACCAGCCGCGCATCGATGCGAAAAGCAGCCGCCTGAATGGCGTGGAAAGCCTGATCCGCTGGCTGCACCCGCAGCACGGCCTGATCGCGCCCGACAGCTTCATTCCCGCCGCCGAGGAATCGGGCCTGATCGTCGCCATCGGCGCGTGGGTCATCCGCGAGGCGTGCCGCCAGCAGGTGGCCTGGCGCGAGGCGGGCGCGGGCGACATCGCCGTGTCGATCAACCTGTCGGCCATCCAGCTGAAAAGCGGCGGCCTGGTGGCCACCTTGCGCGAGGTGCTGCGCGAGTTTCCCGTCACGCCGGGGCAGATCGAATTCGAACTGACGGAATCGATCCTGATGGACAACGTGGACGACACCATCGCCACCCTGCACGCCATCAAGGCGCTGGGTTTCGCGCTGTCGATCGACGATTTCGGCACCGGCTATTCGAGTCTGAACTACCTGTGCCGCTTCCCGCTCGACAAGCTGAAAATCGACATGAGCTTCGTGCAGGACATCCACGGCTCGCCGCAAAACCTGGCGGTGACGAAAACCATCATCGGCCTTGGCCATACCCTGGGCTTGACGGTGACCGCCGAGGGCGTGGAAAGCGCGGCCGATGCGGACGTGCTGCGCCACGCCGGCTGCGATGAATTGCAGGGCTACTACTTTGCCCGCCCCATGCCGCAAGCGCACTTCATGGCCTGGCTAGCGCACAGCGCCGCGCCCTGCGCCGCCTGACACCTGCTGTGGAGCGTCCGCAACGCGCCCGCGCCAGGGTCGACAACGCGCGGCGCGCCGCCAGGGCGCATGAATGCAGCAGGGATACCGGAATTGGTATTGACATCGCAAAAGAAGTCATTTGTGGGGCAAAGTCATTCCCACCTACCATGTTTCTGAGCAAGTTCCAGCTCTGGCGGCGACTGCCGCGGCGTTCTCAACATAACTAAAATACAGGTGGAGACAAGATGAAACAATCGATGGCAACGGGCACCCGCACGCCCAAGCAAAACACACGGCTGACCTTGAAGGCCACGGTGGCCGCCCTGGCCGGCGCCGGCCTGCTGAGCAGCGCGTCCGTCTGGGCGCAACAGGCGCCCGCCGTGGAAGCGGTAGCAACGGTGGAAACGGCAGCACCGGCGCCAGCCGACAATGCCGGCATCGCCGTCGTCGCCGTCACGGGCGTGCGCAGGGCGGCACAGAGCGCGCAAACGATCAAGAAGAATAACGACCAGGTGGTCGACTCCATCGTCGCCGATGAAATCGGCAAATTCCCCGACAAGAACGTGGCCGAAATCCTCGGCCGCGTGACGGGCGTGCAGATCCGCCGCGAAGGCGGTGAAGCGGGTTCCGTCATCATCCGCGGCCTGCCCGGCGTGGTGACCCTGCTCAACGGCCGTGAAATGTTCACCTCCGTGGGCCGCAGCCTGTACCTGGCCGACATCCCGACGGCCATGCTGCAGCGCGTGGACGTGTACAAATCGCAGGGCGCGGACATGGTCGAAGGCGGCACGGCCGGCGTGGTCGACGTGCGCACCAACCGCCCGTTCGATTTCAAGGGCTTCACGGCATCGGGCAACGTGCGCGCCGAGCACCGCGACAAGTCCGGCTCGACGGACCCGAACGTCAGCGGCATGGTCTCGAACCGCTGGAAGACCCCATACGGCGAATTCGGCGCCCTGCTCGGCCTGTCCTACCAGCGCAGCAAATACTATGACGAGACGATCTGGAACGCCGAACCCGTCAAGCGCCCCGACGCGGGCAACATCACGGGTCCCGATTCCGTCGGCATGATCCCCACCGTGGGCGACCGCAAGCGCTACGCGGCGAATGCCGCCTTCCAGTGGCGCCCGAACTCGCAGGTGGAAGTGTATGCGGAAGGCATGTCGACCCTGATCAAGCACGCGTTCGACAGCCAGTTCTTCGTCGGTTCGCTGCCCTGGGGCCAGAACCCGGACATCACCCTGATCCCCGGCACCAATCAGGCGGCCACGGTGGGCAAGATCGACGGCCCCTGGTCGCCGTTCACGCTCGGTTCGACCCAGGCGCGGCGCGACCGCTCGATCGGCTCGCAAGGCGCCATCGGCGCACGCTGGGACATCACGCCGCAGCTGCGCGCCACGACGGAACTGGCGCGCACGGTCAGCAACTTCGAACGCGAATTTCCCATCCTCGACTTCCTCGCCCATCCGACCAGCGTGATCGGCAGCACCAACGTCAACGGCGGCGCGCAAATCAGCTACCCCGGCTACAACATGCTGGACCCGAAGAACTACACGCTGCTCGGCTTCTACGATAACCACAGCCACGACGAAGGCAGCTCGACCGACTGGCGCGGCGACCTTACCTACGACATGGACAGCATGGGCTTCTTCCGTGAATTCTCGGGCGGCGTGCGCCTGGCCAAGCGCAAGGCCGAATCGATCCGCGAAAAGAACGTGCAAGGCGGGCTGACGTCGATCATGACTGCGGACTCCCTGCCCGGCCTGGCCTGCACCTCGCACAAGAACACGGGCAACTTCGGCCTGCAAAGCTGGCTCACGCCGTGCCGCGACTACATGCTCAACAACACGGACACCTTGCGCCAGCTGTTTACGGGCAGCAGCGAGCGCAGCCCGGACGATCCGATGACCCACTTCAAGGATGTGGAAAAAACCAATGCCGTCTACGGCAAGGCGCGCATCGGCTTTGATCTGGCGCAAGTGCCGGTCGATGGCACCGTGGGCGTGCGCGTGGTGCAGACCAAGCAGGACTTGCAAGGCAATTCCTCGCAAGACGGCATCGTCACGCCCGTGCGCGTGAAAACGTCCGATACGGACGTGCTGCCCAGCCTGACCCTGAAAGCCATGCTGCGCCAGGACCTGGTCGCCCGCCTGACGGCTGGCAAGGCGGTGCAGCGCCCGAACTTCGCCGACTTCAACCCCGGCGTGACCCTGGGCAAGAGCCTGGAAATGGTGCGTCCGACGGGCAGCGGCGGCAATCCCGACCTCAAACCCGTGGAAGGCAAGAACCTCGATGCGGCGCTGGAATGGTATTTCGCGCAGACGGGTTCCGTCACGGCCACCGTATTCCGCCACAATTTCAAGAATTACATCCTGTCCGGTTCGGCCAAGGAAACGTATGACGGCATCGAGTACGACATCACGCGTCCGCGCAACACCTCGAAGGGCCATCTGCAAGGCGTGGAAATGGCTTACCAGCAGTTCTACGACAAGCTGCCCGGCTGGATGAGCGGCCTGGGCCTGCAGGCGAACGCCACCTACATGACGGGCGAGCTGGAAGAATTGAATGGCAGCGCGCATCCGTTCACTGGCATGTCGAAATGGTCGGCCAATATCGTCGGCCTGTACGAACAGGGACCGTGGTCGGCGCGCCTGGCCTACAGCTGGCGCGACAAGTACGTCGACGACTACAACTACCGCGGCAAGGGCATCCACCTGACCGTGGCGCCCACCAAGACCCTGGACGCGTCGGTCTCGTACAAGCTCAACCCGAATACCACGGTGACGCTGGACGCGAACAACCTGCTCGACTCGACCTACCGCGACTATCACGACACGCCGGACTATGTGCGCGATGTGCGGCGCTATGACAAGGTTGTAGGTATCTCAGTCCGCTGGAGCTACTAGCCCGTCCCCCACCCTTTCTTCCTTCGAGGGTTTTCAGCGCCAGCCGGCAACGGTTGGCGTTTTTTTGCCTTGTGGAATCTATCCGACAGTGGAATTGATCTGGCGCAAAGTGGTGGCGCCGGGGCGCTTTTATGCTGGCAGCTTGACTAGCGAACCCGGCGGGGGACAGCATGCGCAATGCACGGCCCATCGACACACAGTTATTCCAACCCGACATCCCGGTACGGCTCGACATGCGCACGGCGGCGCTGGTCGAGCATGCGCTGGCCTTGCAGGAAATGGCCGGCACGGGCGCCGCCGCCCTGTTTCTGCACTGCCACGACGTGCCGCTGCCCACCGCCCTGCGCGTACTGACGACGGGACCGCGCCGCAAACCGGCCGGGCCGCACCTGTTTGCCCGCCTGCGTCCACGCACGGCCGCCCGGGTGCAAGGCGCGCCGCTACCGGCGCGCTGACGAATCCTGTACCATCGCCGCAACCTATCAACTGAGGCACGGCGATGCAGGCAGCGACACCCCACGATTCCTATGCGGCACTGATGGACCTGATCAAGGCGCGCCATGCGCAGCTGAGCCCGCAATTCCAGGCCGGCGCCCGCTACCTGGCCGACCATCCGGACGAGGTGGCCGTCTCGTCGATGCGCAGCATCGCCGCGCGCGCCCAGGTGCAGTCGGCCGCCCTCGTGCGCCTGGCGCAGCAGCTGGGCTTTGCCGGCTGGCCGGAACTCAAGGCCATCTTCGTCGAACGCCTGCGCGCGGGGCCAAGCGGCTACGCGGCCAAGGCGGGCGCGCTGGCCGGCAAAGAGGGGAAAGAGCGCGACCTGGTCACCGAAGTGTTCACGGTGCAGCAGCAAAACCTGGCCGCCACGGAAAGCGCCAACCACGCGGCCCTGGATGCTGCCGCCAATCTGCTGCAGGCGGCGCCCCGCGTGCACGTGGCCGGCTTTCGCGCCGCCCACCCGATCGCCTACACCCTGCACTACCTGTACCGGCTGCTGCGCCCCAGCGTACAGCTGCTGAGCGGCCAGGGCGGCACCCTGGAAATGGACTTGCGCGCCCTGCAGGCGGGCGAAGCCGTCGTCGTCGTCAGCTTCGCGCCGTATTCGAGCGAAGCGCTGCTGGTGGCGCAGGCGGCGCGCCAGGCCGGCTGCCGGGTCGTCGCCATCAGCGACAGCGCCATGTCGCCGCTGGCCCTGCAGGCCGACGCCAGCATCGTCATCGCCGTCGACAGCCCCTCGTTCTTCCCCTCCATCGTGGCCGGCGTCGCGGCCGTCGAAAGCCTGGTGGAACTGCTGGTGGCGCGCGCGGGGCCGGATGCCGTCACGGCCATCGGCGCGGCGGAACAGCAATTGCGGGCGCTGGGCGCCTACGCAAAAACATCAAATGATGCAGATTAAAAATAAATACATCAAACGTTGTAATGCAGCGCAACGCATCCTATAATCGGCAATCTCCCCTTTGCCGATAAGAAAGCGATGCCATGAGCCATGTCTTCCACCGCAGCTTGACCGCCAGCTATCCCATCGCCACGGGCGGCGACGGCCCTTACCTGATCGATGCGGATGGCAAGCGCTACCTGGACGCCTGCGGCGGCGCGGCCGTCTCCTGCCTCGGCCATTCGGATGCGGCCGTGATCGCCGCCGTGCAGCAGCAGGTTGCCAGCATGGCGTATGCGCACAGCTCCTTCTTTACCACCGAGCCGATGGAGCAGCTGGCCGATTTCCTCGTCGCCCGCGCTCCAGCCGGCATCGACAGCGTGTATTTCGTCTCGGGCGGTTCGGAAGCGGTGGAAAGCGCGCTGAAAATGGCGCGCCAGTATTTCGTCGAACGGGGCCAGCCGCAGCGCCGCCACGTCATTGCGCGCCGCCAGAGCTACCACGGCAACACCCTGGGCGCGCTGGCCACGGGTGGCAATGCCTGGCGCCGCCAGCAGTTCGAGCCGCTGCTGATCGACGTGACGCACGTGTCGCCCTGCTACGCCTGGCGCGACCAGGCAGCCCATGAAACGGACAGCGACTACGTCGCGCGCCTGGGCCAGGAGCTGGAAGACCATATCGCCGCGCTGGGCGCGGACAAGGTCATGGCCTTCATCGCCGAACCCGTCGTCGGCGCCACGGCCGGCGCCCTGCCCGCCGTCTCCGGCTACTTCCAGCGCATGCGTGCCATTTGCCAGCGCCACGGCATCCTCCTGATCCTCGACGAAGTCATGTGCGGCATGGGGCGCACGGGCAGCCTGTTCGCCTGCGAGCAGGAAGGCGTCACGGCCGACCTGATCTGCATCGCCAAGGGCCTGGGCGCCGGCTACCAGCCGATCGGCGCCGTGATGGTGTCGCAGGACATCCGCGACACCATCCGCACCGGCACGGGTTTCTTCCAGCATGGCCACACCTACATCGGCCACGCCACGGCCTGCGCCGCCGCGCTGGCCGTGCAGCGGCAGATCGAGGAACGCGATCTGCTGGCCAATGTGCGCGCCATGGGCGCCTTGCTGCAAGAGCGGCTGCACCAGCGCTTCGGCAGCCATGCGCACGTAGGCGACATCCGCGGCCGCGGCCTGTTCCTGGGTCTGGAACTGGTGCAGGACCGCAATACCAAGCAGCCGTTCGACCCCGCTCGCCGCCTGCACGCGCGCATCAAGGCGCACGCCATGCAGAACGGACTGATGTGCTACCCCATGGGCGGCACCATCGACGGCCTGCACGGCGACCACATCCTGCTGGCGCCGCCCTACATCATCGACGCCAGCCATGTCGACGAGATCGTCGACAAGCTGGGCACGGCCATCGACGCCTGCGTGGGCTAAGCGCGCCCGCTGTTGCCCACGGTAGACATCAGGCTGGCGCCGCAGCTGGTCTTGTGACCGTCGAACGCCACGGGCACGCCGTCGATCAGCACCTGCGGATCGCCCTCGGCGATCACGCAGCGCACGTGGCCCTTGATCGGGCAGACGCAAGGATCGCCCTTGCGCGCCACGGCCACGCCCAGCACGGTACTCTTCGGCGCCGCGCCCACCACCTTGCCGCCATGGCTGGTGGGGTCGTTCAAGCGGATCACGCCACGCATGCTCTTCTCCCCGGATGTATCAAGCGTCTCATTGCGAAAACCCCTGGTAATACTCGGGTGCATCATGGCGCAAGCCCCACCACGGCAAGTACGCATGGTTGCCGCCGCGCGCGCGGAACCACGGCTTGTCGGGTCGGATCGGCCGCGCGACGGCGGGCGGCGCCACCACCAGCGCCACGGGCGCCGACAGGTCGCTGGTGCCGGCCACCAGCACGGGCTTGCCAAAGTGATGCGCATAGGCGATGCCCAGCGCCACGTTTGTCAAGGCCGTGCCCGCGCCCGTTTCGCCCAGCACGGCAGTCAAATTGAAGCTTTGCTTGAGAAGGTCGAATTCCGGCAATTGCAGGGTAAGCGTCTGCGCCAGCGCGCCCAGCCGTGCTGAAGAATCCTGGTGTGTATTGCCCGCATCGTGGATGAGATAGCCAATCTCAGTATCCTGCCTGTTGGCCTTCGCCGCCGCCTCCTCGATGGCCGCCGTCCACGCCTGCACCAGCCGCGGCGGTTCGCCCTTTTTAGCTTCAAAATCCGCCGCCTGTTTCGTGCTTGGATAGCCAAGCCACGCCAGCGGCGCCCGCTCCGTCTTGTAGTCCGGACCGGCCAGCACCAGCAGCACTAGATTCTCGTTGATCTGTCGGTCCAGAGGCCGGCTGGGCGCATCCCAGTTCATGGCCCAGACGGTTTCCTTGGGATGGCTCTGCAGGTAGTCGAGCGCGGCGGCCAAGGAGGTAAAACCGGCGTTAGGGCCGCCCATGGTGACGCGAACTTCGGGCAGGATGGAGCGGGTCCACAGTGTAGGGAAGTTTGGGTTGCCGATGGTAAAGGTGCGGCGCACATAGTCTTGCACGAAAGCACCAGCATCTACCGGGTCGAGTTTTCCTTCAGGGATAGCGTATTCGATATGGATGCCGGCCAGCTCACGCCAGCGTGATCTGTCTTCAGCAGAATGGACATTGTAAAAATACTCGGGGTCGGAATAGTAAATATCGTGGAATAGATTCATGACTTCACGAATATATTTTCGATGATAACCACGAAACGTTTCCTGACCTTCATTTCCAGCAACGACAGGTGAAACAGCCTGTAAACTGGAATACTTAATAGGATTTTCCTTGACCATATCATCGCCTGGGTTCGGCTGTATCAGCCCCATAGTCCACAATAGTTGCCATTGCGTGGGGTAATCCCGACGCTGCAGGGGATTCAGCCATTGCAGCCCCACCACCTGCGCCATCAACGGGCCGCTGCGTGCCACCGTCGCCTCCTGCAAGGGTGGCGTCGCGCACGCGCCAAGCAAAAGCGACATGAGAACAGCGATCAGCGCCCTCATTGCGAAAACCCCTGGTAATACTCGGGCGCATCGTGGCGCAAGCCCCACCACGGCAAATAGGCATGGTTGCCGCTGCGCGCGCGGAACCATGGCTTGTCGGGCCGGATCGGCCGCGCGACGGCGGGCGGCGCCACCACCAGCGCCACGGGCGCCGACAGGTCGCTGGTGCCGGCCACCAGCACGGGCTTGCCAAAGTGATGCGCATAGGCGATGCCCAGCGCCACGTTTGTCAGGGCCGTGCCCGCGCCCGTTTCGCCCAGCACGGCAGTCAGATTGAAGCTTTGCTTGAGGAAATCGAATTCCGGCAATTGCAGGGTAAGCGTCTGCGCCAGCGCACCCAGCCGTGCTGAAGAGTCCTTGTGCGTATTGCCCGCATCGTGAATCAGATAGCCGATGTCGGTATCTTGCCTGTTGGCCTTCGCCGCCGCCTCCTCGATGGCTGCCGTCCACGCCTGCACCAGCCGCGGCGGTTCGCCCTTTTTAGCTTCAAAATCCGCCGCCTGTTTCGTGCTTGGATAGCCAAGCCACGCCAGCGGCGCCCGCTCCGTCTTGTAGTCCGGACCGGCCAGCACCAGCAGCACTAGATTCTCGTTGATCTGTCGGTCCAGAGGCCGGCTGGGCGCATCCCAGTTCATGGCCCAGACGGTTTCCTTGGGATGGCTCTGCAGGTAGTCGAGCGCGGCGGCCAAGGAGGTAAAACCGGCGTTAGGGCCGCCCATGGTGACGCGAACTTCGGGCAGGATGGAGCGGGTCCACAGTGTAGGGAAGTTTGGGTTGCCGATGGTAAAGGTGCGGCGCACATAGTCTTGCACGAAAGCACCAGCATCTACCGGGTCGAGTTTTCCTTCAGGGATAGCATATTCGATATGGATGCCGGCCAGCTCACGCCAGCGTGATCTGTCTTCAGCAGAATGGACGTTGTAAAAATACTCGGGGTCGGAATAATAAATATCATGGAACAAATTAAATACTTTCCGAATGTACTTACGATGATATCCATCAAACGTTTCCGCACCGTCACTTCCCCCTGCGACTGGTGAAATAGCCTGCAAGCTGGAATACTTTTTCGGATTTTCTTTGACCATATCGTCGCCTGGATTCGGCTGCACCAGTCCCATAGTCCACAGTAGTTGCCATTGCGTGGGGTAATCCCGAGGCTGCAGCGGATTCAACCATTGCACAGCGACGACCTGTGCCATATAGCGGCGTTTGTCAGTGTCAGGTACCTCGGTAACGGCATTTTCCGACGCAGGCGGCGATGAACGAAGACGTACACAGGCCGTCAGGGAAATCAACGCCAGAAAAACCATCAAAGCATAAATAAAAAAGGATTTCGTCATATTGAATTCTCCATTTTTAAGACACTGCAATGTCACCCATGGGCGCACTCTCCTGACGTTGGCTTGACGGCAGGTGGTGGATTTTCACGCTTATCGACTATCAAACTAGGCATACTGGCCGGTCCGCCTTCGCTACCTGCCCAAACGGTTATCTTTAATTCATCAATGGTGGCACTTGCGAAATATTGCTCAAAAGTCTTTGCAAAATCGGGCTCGTCCACCCACTCCAACAACCTCCAATCCGCCGCCACCCGCAACTTGCGCAACTGCTCAGCCTTGATGCGGCACACGCCCACCGCCACGTCATACGCAAGCGCCCGCTCCGCGTGCATGGCGTTGGTCAGGATGGAGGAATGGTCGGTGGCGTAGGCGCCCGCCTGGCTGGACATCATTTCGCCGATGAGCGTGCTGCGCCATTGCTGGTAGTCGGCGTCTGGCGTGGCGTTGGGCATTTCCTGCTGCACTTTTTTGCCCGCAGGACTTTTCCCTTCCCGTACAGCCTGGGCGCGTATCACCGCGCGCTGCTCGAACCGCAAACGCGCCTCGTCGTCGGCCGTGCCCTTCGCGCTGTCCACGCGTTTGGCCTCGTCTTTTCCCGCCTGCCCCTGCAGGCCGCCGGGCGGGATGGCATGATCGGCAAGGTAATCGTCGCCGGCAGTACGCTGTTTTCCGGCCTGACGCGATTCGCCGGGCGGATCGTAGCCTTCGTCGAATTCCTCGCTGGTCTGGCCAAAGCGCAAGGACTGCGGCTTGAAGGGCGGCAGCAGGTCGGGCGCGTTCAGTTCGATTTTCCAATCCTTGTGGGGAGAGGCATTGCAGGGGCTGCGAGCCAGGCCCGTCATCACGATGAACAGGGGCGCCAATCCCACCGTCAGGATGGTGGAAAAGGCGCCTTCGCTGGCCTCGACGCCCTGCTTGACGGAATACGACGCATATTTCTGTGCCGGAAACCAGAAATCGTTGCCGCCCGGCGCAGGCTTGCGCCAGTGATCGGTCCAGTAGTGATAGCTGCCTTGCTTGCCCACCTCGAAACCCTGGGCAAACACGCGCTGCACGCACACGCCTGCCGCGTCGGTGGCGGCCAGCTCGCCGCCGTCCTTGCTGTCCCTGGCCAGCGAGCCCGACAGGCCGCGCCAGCCGATGCCCTCGATGGCCACGGACGACACCACCACGTCGTGCGGATTGCAATAGATGGTCACCCGGCCATATGATGACTTCTTGCCGCCGCGCGCGGCGCCGGCAATCCCGTATCGTTCACGATCTTTGGCGGCGGAAAAACCGTGCTGCAGGTTGGCCATGCAGCGGTCGATTTCCTCGTCTGTCTGCAGTTCGCCCAGGGTGGCGCGCTGGCGGATGATGGCAAAGAAGTTTTTCAAGGTATCCAGGCGCGCCTGCACCGTCACCCTGCCCGTGCTGCCGTCCGCCGCGCGCAGATTGCCGGCTACCCAGTTCTCGGCGCTATTGCGTTTCGCCAAACTGTACGGAGAATTGCAGATGACATAGTTATCGGCCACGCAAGGAACGCCATCCACCTTGGGCAGGCGGGCGCCGAGAAAGGCGGCCGCCATCGCCACCATCGTGCCCTGGCTGTGGCACACGATGGTGACCGGCACGTCGGCCTGCTGCTGGCGGACGGCTTCGACCAGCCTGGCCAGGCGATAGGCGGCCAGCACGAAATACGGGCGCGGCGGGCAACTGTACACTTGCCGCTCCGAAAAGGGATTCATGTGCTGGATCTTGTTCCACAAAAACAAATCCTCGCTCAGCCCCTCCTTCCACAGGTCGGCCAGCGCGCTGCAGCCATTGGCAAACGGGCCGCCGCCCCAGTAATCCTGTTCGTTCAGGTAGATGCCCTTGCCGTATTTCTGCAGTTCTTCGCCGGAAGCCTTGTAGCCCCAGCGAAAGCGGAGCACGGGAGAAAACGTGCCGGCATCGCGGATCAGGGTATCGGCCGACATCTCCGGATGGAGAAAGCCTTCCGCCGTGATCTCGGCGCCATAATTGACCGCCTTCAGTTCGCCGCCTTCCACGCCACGGTGCTGCAGGTGATGACAGGAACGCTTGAGGCGCTCGTTGAGGCCGTTGCACAGGCCTTCTTCCGCGGCCGCGTACCACTCGCCGTCGGAATTGACGCCGTGCACGAAGATGATGATGCCGGGCAGCGGCAACTGTTGCAGCGTGTCCCGGTCGCTGCTCTGGAAATTGGCGTTGCAGGAAAACTGGCCGAGGATATCGATTTTGGGATCGTCGCACAGCGGCGGGCGGGGATCGAACTGCATGGCGTGTCTCCTATGTCGGGGTTCAGGAACGGCGGCGGAAGAAGAATCCCTTCAGCCGCTGCAGGTGGTCGGTCGCCACCTTCGGCCCGCGCCCATCGGCATCGCTGACGCCCGTCAACGGGCTGTCGCCTTCGCGCTCGATGTGCACTTCCACGCCTTCGACGGGCAAGCCGTCGGTGGGACGCAGCAAGCGCGGCACGCGGCCCAAGTCGCCTTCGCCGAAGGTGGGCAGTTCGCCTTTCATGCTGGCCGGACCGCTCCAGTGGTGGCCGTCGGTCTTCACCGTCAGCGCGCCCGGCCCGCCCAGCTCCACGGCGCCGCCGGACAGTTTCAGGTAGGCGCCACCCGCCGTCATGAAGGTGATCTCATCCTGCGCCACGCCGACCAAACGCGTGCCCGCCGTCAGGCGGATGTCCTTGGCGGCGTCCGCCTGCAGCAAGTCGTGCTGGCTTTGCAGCAAGAACTTGCCGAAGTGGGCCACCTGCACGATGCCATCCTGGTGCGCGAACAGGGAAATGCCCTTGCCCGCGTTGACGTTGCAGCGCTGGGCCGCGCTCAGCTGCAGATGCTGCTGCGCCACCAGGTCGATATTCGCGCCCGCATTGCCGGCGATGGTCCTGGGCGTGCTCAGCGCCACGCCCTCGGGCGCTGCGATGCTGACGGCGGGCTGGTCGGCGGCAATGGCGGCCCCCAGCGCCTTGCTGCCGGCCGCGTCCAGCGCCAGCGCCTGGTGCTGGGCGGCAAACTCGCCCAGGGACGTGAACAATGCCAGACATTCCTTCATCACGGCGGCATGCTCGCTGCTGTCGAGCTGCTTGCCGCTGGCGCCCAGCTGTTTCCAGGCAGAAATCAGCAGCGAGCGGGCCGTGCGCACGCTGCCGCTGGCGTCGCTGCGCAATTCAAAGCCGTCGCCGCGCTGCCGCCCTGCCCCGTCGCTGCGCGGCTCGGTCAGGTAGCCGAGGTTCAGTTGCGAGGCTGCCTGGTCGCTGGCCAGCTGTGCGCTGATCTGCGACGGCGTGTCGTCAAAGCACAGCTGATTGCCGCGCCCGCCCCGCACTTCGCGGCTGCGCATGCCGGACAGGTAGCGGTTGCCGGGCAAGGCGCCGCGCGCACTCAAGCCCGGCGGCGCGCCCACGGCGTTGTACAGCTGGCCGACGATGATGGGCCGGTCCGGGTCGCCGCCGAGAAAATCGATCAGCACTTCCGCGCCGATGCGCGGCAAGGTCAGCGTGCCGCATTGCCTGCCGTTGCCCGGTCCATTGCCCGTCCAGCTCGATGCCACGCGCACCCAGGCCGAATCGCGCTCCGTATCGGACGCGCCGCTGCCGTTGGCATGCGCGTGGTCCGGCGCGCGCGTGGAGCCAAAACGCACCTTGACGCGCCCCAGCGCATCGCAATGCACCTCTTCGCCGGCAGGCCCCACGACCAGCGCGCTTTGCAGGCGCACGACGGGAAAATCGCTGCGCGGGTCAAAGGCAGGGACGATGGCAATGCCGCGCCGCACGCAAGTAAAACGGTTGCGGTAACGCAAGACCGCCCGGCCATCGGCACCCGCCCCTTGCGGCCGGCCAGCGTCACACTGCCAGCCGCTCTGCGCAAACAGGCGTTCGACCCGGGCATCCAGGCCTGTCGGCAAGTTATTGCTGGCCGCCACGCTCAAGGCCGTGATGACGAAACTGCGCTCGGCCACCGGGTGGCTGTCGATGTCCGCATGCCCTTCCAGGCTGAACCACTGGCCCGCGCAAAAGTCGCGCACGCAGCCCTCTCCCTGGAAACACTTGCTGTCCAAATCGTGACGCGCCATCGCCAGCTGGCCCAGTTGCCGCAAGTCGTCATTGCCGGCGGCGGCCAGCGGCGGCTCCACGATATAGTCATCGAGACTGGCTGCGAGGCGATTGCCATTGCTGCCCTGATCCACGCCGCCCTGCGACTGCGTTGCCATGAACTGCGGGCTGTGCGGGTGACCATCGTCCCAGCTGTAGCGCTCGGACTTTCCCGGCTGCAAGCGGCGCACGGCGCTCCAGGCCGTCACGGCATCCCTTTCCTCGGTGGCGTCATCGCGGTGATAGCGCACCGTGCCGGCCGCGTTGTGCGCCAGGCGGCTGGCGTCGTCGAACAGCAACAGGGTATGCACGGGCGTAGTGGCGGCGTTCGAACTGGCCGGCGCTCCCGCCTGGAAGCACCAGGCGATGCCGCGTCGCCGGAGCAGGCGGCGGATAAAGGCGGCATCGGATTCATTGTGCTGCATCGTGAATTCGCGCGCGGGCAAGCTGCGCGCCGCCAGCGCCCCGTCGATGGCGAGATCCAGGCTGGCCGCGAGCAAGCTATTGCCCTGCCGCCACTCATCAAACAGAAGCTGCACGATCTGCAATTCATGCTTGTTGCGGAACACGCGCGTATTGATGCGTTTCTCCATCAAGGCCAGGCCGTCACGCAGCACCAGCTGATAGGTGGCCAGACCGCCATCGCTCTGCCCCGCGCACGCCTCGGCGACGATGCCGCACACCTTGCGCAGCTGTCCCTGGTCGTTCACGATCTGTAGCTCGGCCGGCACGGCGATGAACTGCTTCAGCGGCAGCTGTGCCTCCGTGGCCACGCACAGAATGCGGTATTCCAGACCGCCGCAGATGGCCTCGCTGCCGCTGATGCGCTGCGGCAGCAAGACATCGTCATTGACGCCCTGCGGGTAGGCGAGGCGCAGCCGCAAGGCGCGATTGCCTGCAGTCAAGACCTTGTCCACGGCCAGCCATTGCGCGAAGTCTTCCATGGTTTTCTTCCTTCCAACAGGCAGCGGGGTCCATCATTCACGGCGGTCTCAGGCGGAGCCATCGAATCGCAGGTCGTAATGCATGTCATCACGGTCACGGGCCGACAACTTGCCGGCCAGAAAGGCATCCTCCGCCAGGCAGGCGCCCCTGCCCAGGACGCAGCCACGCACGTCTTCGCGCCGCAAGACCAGGCGGATCTCGAAGCTCACGCCAGGCAAGCCGAACAGCGCCAGCATCTGGCGCAGGGCCAGCGCGCCTGGCCGGCCGGGCAAGAAATCCTCGTAGGCGCGGCGACTTAACGGCCCCAGCACCAGGCGCACGCGCAAGTCGGCGCGCCGGCAGCGTTCGCCCAGCATGGCCCCCTGCCCCAGCCGGGCATGGGCGGCGGCCAGCAAGGTGCGCTCCTGCGCTGCGCGCCGGAACCAGGCGCCGACAAAACGCTGCAAGCGCACGGGCACGCCGAAATACTCGGCCAGCACCGCCTGCATCGCGTCGGCCGACACGGGCCGGTGGCGCAGCAAGGCCGCGTAATGGGCCAGCACGTGCGCAGGCAAGCCATCTTCCTGCCTGGCCACCTCGGCAGGCCAGGCGCCCGCCAACGCCAGTTGCAGGGGAAGGAATTCGCCGCCGTCGGCGTCCTGCTGGCATTCGATGCGATAGCGGGCCCAGGCCTGGTAAAACAGGGTCAGCGCCCGGTGCGACAGCGCATCGAGCCAGTCGCGGGGAGCACCGTCGCCCGTCTGCCGCTCATGGCGGACCAGCGTTTCCGTGTAATGCAGCGGCAAGCTGCCATGCACGCCCAAAAAACCCAGCATGGCCGCCTGCACATGCACCTGCGTCTCGCCGTCCGCCTGCGGCTCCAGCCACAGTTGTTCGATTTCCCCTGGAGCAAACGACAGCGAGGCACTGCCATGCAGGCGCAGGCAATCGCGAAACACTTGCTCCTGTGAAATGCCTTGCTGCATCATCCAGGCACACAACAAACGCACGGCCTGAAAGAAACCGGTGCCGGACGGATCGGCCAGCAGGCGCGCGACTACACCAGCGTCTGGTTTCCATTGCGTGGCAGGCAGCACAGCAACTCCTTTCCATTCTTCTGCGACAAGACGATCAGGCGGGTAAACGAACCCAGGTGCACGTACAGCCCGAGAAAGCGTTCGATGACCTGGGCAAACGCATGCAAGCCGCTGCCGACAAAGGCTTCCTCGTCGACGGACAGCAGGACGTCGATGCCGAAGACCAGGCTGCCGCCCGCCTCGTCGTGCAGCCAGGTGCTGGCGGCGCGCTGGCGCAGTCCGGTCATGCCCGCGATCTGGCGCGCGGCACTGGCCGAACTGGGCAAGTTGTACAACTCGAGTATCTGCTTGAAGAGCGGCAAGCCCTGCTCGCTCAGCGACTGATGATTCAGGGACAATTGCGCGATCAGTCGCCAGTGCGACGCCGCACCCGCAGGGAAGCGGCAGGGCGCGCCGGGCTTGCGCAGCAGGCGCACCGGCAAGGCGCTGGCCGCGCCGTCATGGTGCAAGTCGCCCGCGGCATTGCCGAACACCAGGCGGCTGGGCAAGTCGCGGTTGCTGCAGGTGAGCATGATGGACACCGTTTGCGTCGCGTCGTGCAGCGGCTGCATGGCGCCGTCGACGAAGGAGATGCGCATGTCATAGCCGGGATGGCTCAACGCCATATCCTCGTTGCGCCGTTTCACCGAGAACCTGCACACTGTCGACGCTGTGGATGTCGTAGCAATGCGCCTGCCTGACCGAGGGCAGCAGCACATAATCGGCGCTCGCGTGCGTCAGGCGGATGGGATTGGCGGCCTGGCGGAACAGGTTGACGACAGGCGTGCACCCCGGCACCAGATGCCTTGCGGACAGGGGCCGCAAGATGCGCGCGATATCCGCGTCGGCCTGCACGTCGGCCAGCAGCAAGTGCACGGTGCAACGCCGGCAGGCCGGCGGCAACAATGGGCGCAGCGCGGCCAGGTCGAGGTCGACGAAATTGAATTTATCCGGAAAGGCAAACCATTCGCCCAGCAGAAGGTAAGCGGGATGCGAGGCGGCCCTGGCCAGTATCAATGCGTCCTCGGCGGCAAAGCCGACCGGATGCACGGGCACCGCGTCCAGCGCCTGCCACGCGCCATCGACTTCCACATAGGCGCGGCGGGCGCGCAGGAACAGGCTGTCGCGCAGGGTGGCGCAGAACGCAGGTTCGCCGTCGAGGAACAGGCGCAGCGTCGGCAGCGCCAGCCCGTCCAGCGTGGACGTGGCGCCCGCCGCTTCGAGCGTGATGCTGATCGCCGCCCCGAGATCCGGCGTCAGGCGCACCGCGGGCGGCGCCGCCACGATGGATTGGAAGCGCACGTCGGACAGGCGCAGCGGCGCCACGGCGACATCGTAGGTGGTGGTGAACTTGCAGGTGACGCCCTGATGCTCGGCAGCATGCATGACCGTGCCGCGCGGAATGGTGGCCAGCTCGGTCACCGTCGCCGAATCGTTATCGATGCGCGCAATGGCGCAGGCGGGAAACGGGCGCAAATAATGGGGGAAGTTCACTTCCAGCAAGGTTTCGCTGAAGGCGCCGAAGCCGTCGGCCAGGCGCTTGGCCGTGCGCGCGTTGAACATGGCAAACGCCTGCAGCATGCGCGCCAGGTGCGGGTCGCCCATGTCGCCGCCCAGGATGCCCAGTGCGCCGGCGATGGCCGGATAGCGTCGGGCAAACGCCTGATTGTGCGCATGCAAGGTGCCCAGTTCGCGCTCGTAGTATTGCAGCAACTCGTCCATGCCCTCCCCCATCGCCTGATCGGCACATGCCGGTATAGCCCCGTCTGCATTATTGATGAAGCGGGAGGGAGGAAAATTGAGTTTGAACAAGATTGCGTGCATGCGTCAGCAAGGAGTGCCTTCCTGGCGCAGGTAAAGCAGCTTTTGTTCACTCCTTGTCAATATTAATTGACTTATTCGAAACAATCGTTTTAAATCAGGAAGTTACTCAAAATCAATCATCTTGAGCATTCCAACATCGCATTGACCCTTTTCAATGCTGGATGTCCACGTTGATGCACTCTGAAGCCAAGGTATATGGAACTGCTCGACTCCCTGCGTCAGACCCCGCCGCAAGACGACACGATCAGCGGGCACTATGAAGTGCGCCGCTTGCTGGGCGAAGGCGGTTTCGGCCATGTGTTCGAAGCCTGGGATGCCAAGCTGTGCCGTAGCGTGGCGCTCAAGCGCCTGAAACCGCAAGCCGACGTGCTGCATCCGGAAAAACTCATCAATGAAGCACGCCTGGCCGCCTCGCTCAGGCATGCGGCCTTCGTGCGCATCTTCGCCATCGAGGGCCAGGGCACGAGCCAATCCATCGTCATGGAACTGGTCGAAGGCCAGACCTTGGGGCAGTTCATGCACAGCGGCAAGGCCGACTTGCAGGGGGCGCTCGACATCGCCTACCAGATCGCCGACGCCATGGACGAGGCGCACGCCATGGACCTCGTCCACGGCGACCTGAAACCGTCGAACCTGATGCTGGAGGCGGACAGCAAGGTGCGCATCCTCGACTTCGGCCTGGCGCGCCACATCGACCCGCAAGCGACTCAAACGACCACCCTGTGCGACTTGCAGGGCACCATCGCCTACATGGCGCCCGAACGCCTGATGGGCCGCCTGCCCGACACGCGCGGCGACGTGTATGCCTTGGGCGCCATGCTGTACGAAATGCTGGCCGGCCAGCGCCACTTCGCCCACCTGAACGGCCTGGCCCTGGCCGCCGCCCACATGCAGGCGACGGAACCGTGGCCCGACCTGCCCGATTCCGTCCCGCCCGCCATCAACGCCCTCGTGCGCGCGATGACGGCGCACGACCCGGCCGAACGGCCACGCACCATGCGCGACGTACGCGAGGCTATCGGGGCGCAGCGCGGGGAGCCGCTCACCCTGGCCACGCCCCTTGCCGACGAGATACCCGCGAAGGAAGAACCACCCGCCAGCGTCTCCATCCGCCTGCCCTTGCCTAGAAAACGCACATTAAAACTGGCCGCCGGGGCTATGCTGCTGGCACTTGCGGCATGGCAACTACCCAGGTCGCTGTCCACGGAACCTCGGGATGCCGCATATTCAGAAATCCAGGCCATGCAGAATGGCATGGAAAAACTCCGTCTATTCGATCACCAGGCCAGTCAACAACAGGCGATTGACTTGTTCAACAAAGTGCTGGAACACAATCCACGCAATGCAGCGGCGGCGGCCGGACTATCGTTGGCATATAGCCTACGTTATGTCGGTGATGGCCGGGATCCGACTTGGTTGCAACGCGCCGACGCGAGTGCACAGCAAGCCTTAGCTGTGGATGGCCAACTAGCCTTGGCGCATGTGGCCCAGGCATGGGTCTTGGAATTCCAAGGCAAACGCGTGACGGCATTACAGGCCGCGACGACGGCATTGAATCTGGATCCGCAAAACTTGCTGGGACTGTACGGCAAGATACGCAATCTAATTTATATGAAGCAGTTCGAACAAGCACTTCCACTGCTCGAAAACGCTACTAGTATTTATCCGCGGGAGAGATTATTCAGTTTGCAGCGAGGCATCATGCAGTTCCAGCAGGGTAACTACAAAAAAGCTGAACAGTCGTTCCGATACAGCATTCAACTGGATCCGCAGGCGGCAAACTCGTATGCCTACCTAAATGCGGCCCTGCTCCGCCAGGATCGCGGCGATGAGGCGCTGCGTGTATTGCAGCAGGGTTTGCAGATCCAACCGCACTGGGAGCTTTACACCAACTTGGGCACTTCGCTGTTTGCCCGTGGAGACTATATCGGTGCCGCCAATGCATTTGAAGATGCCGTTTCCAGCAGCAAAGGCAGCCCTGGAAATTATCTGCTCTGGGCTAACTTGGCAGATGCACAAAGGTGGATTCCAGCCCAAAAGGAAAAATCGCGGCGCTCCTACCAACGTGCAATTGATTTGCTGGCACCTCTATTAGAGGCAGCCCCGGATGAAATCACCTATAACTCGCGCATGGCGCTATACAGCGCGTATACCGGAGCACGTGAACAAGCACTGGCGATCATGCGAAAGGCGATCGCCTTGGCACCTGATACAGCCGATGTGCAGTTTCGTGCTGCCATGACACACGAACTCCTTGGAAACCGTGAACAAGCCTTAGCTGCGCTACGTCTTGCCGACAAGCGAGGCTATCCACTCAATCTGATTGAATCAGAACCGGAACTTTTAAACCTGCGACGAGATCCTCAGTACTTCAACTTCCTAACTGAAAGAGATAGTAAAAAATGACGCCTGTAAGCCCTTGGATGAAGTTATCCGTGCATTTTGATGCAGACCAGATCACCAATCAGCTCGACTACAGCTTCACCTCCTGTGACGGCACAGCAGACCCACGCCACGGCCCCTACATGGGCGGCGTGCACTTCCAGAAAGGCCAGCATGTGTACCTGGATGTCACTTGCTGCGGCTCCAGCGAGAGCGGCTTCACCTCATTCCAAATTGTCGACTGCTGCATTATCACCGTACCGCAACTGACGCAGATCGGCCCGAAAGTACCAACCATTTATTCGCCGCCATCGCCATTTTTGCAAGCTGTAGGCGCTACTTATCATTTGCCGCTGGACTTCGAGATCCAGCAGTTGTTGGGCGAACCCGATCAGACACCTCTGCACCGCATCCGCCAGGAGTGGAAACACAATTTGGACGTAGGCTATGCAGCAGGCCGTTGGGAATTGTCGTTCGTCATGACGGTACGCATCATGCGCGGCGAGGACGTCCAACCGGAACTACGCGTCTTCTCCTTCGATCCGGAAAGCTCGGTCGGCGGCTCTTCTGGCATGTAAGAACATTGGTGCGCAAATCCGTAGCGCACTTCCTCCTTCCATTGCCGCTGCATGCTTCCTGATACAGGCAATGGAAGGTACTCTACCGTCCCTGCACAATGCCCGCGCCACAGTCCCTTTGTTGATCATGAGCGGCTGTATCCATGGCAGATATTGCTCCAAGCCCTCACCCACTGCCCTATCGCTTGCGCCAACACTAGCACTCTAGATAGGAAGCAGCGTACCTCCGGTCGATGCGGCTTTTTCACACCCGCACGCAATACGCCGCCCCACCCGCCGAAAGCGGTAAAATGACGGCCTTAACCCAAGCTGCGCCCACTGGCGCGGCCTGGCACGCACACAGCACCACCCACAGCCCGGCAGGCACGCATTTTCCGGCCGCCGGACCAACGACAAAGAACACATGACCACCGTCCCAAAAGAAATCAACGCCGCCGCGGCAAAGAAGAATTCCGCTGAAAAGCTTACGCCAATGATGCAACAATATCTTGGTATTAAAGAAAACCACCCGACGATGCTGGTCTTCTACCGCATGGGCGATTTCTACGAGCTGTTTTTCGAAGATGCGGAAAAAGCCTCGCGCCTGCTGGGCATTACCCTGACGGCGCGCGGCGTGGCCAGCGGCAACCCGATTAAAATGTGCGGCGTGCCGTTTCATTCGCTCGACGGTTACCTGGCCAAGCTGGTCAAGATGGGCGAGTCGGTGGCCATTTGCGAACAGATCGGTGACCCGGCCACCAGCAAGGGCCCCGTCGAGCGCAAGGTCATGCGCGTTGTCACGCCCGGCACCCTGACGGATGCGGACTTGCTGCCCGAAAAGGCCGAGCGCCCGCTGCTGGCCATGTGCAGCATCACGCAGCGCAAGACGGTCACCACGGGCCTGGCCTGGCTGTCGCTGGCCAGCGGCGCGCTGAAACTGATGGAGTTTTCCGGCGACAGCGCCACCGTGGCCGTACGCCTGCAGCAGGAATTGGAACGCATCGTGCCGGCCGAAATCTTGAGCGGCGACAACGGCAACCTGTTCGACGATTACGCGGGCACGCACATCAACCGCGTGCCGGACTGGCATTTCGA
The DNA here is from genome assembly GCF_030587265.1 of Janthinobacterium sp. SUN137. Taxonomy (NCBI): domain Bacteria; kingdom Pseudomonadati; phylum Pseudomonadota; class Betaproteobacteria; order Burkholderiales; family Oxalobacteraceae; genus Janthinobacterium; species Janthinobacterium sp. SUN137. The sequence continues at coordinate 604,128 of NZ_JAPWHZ010000001.1, forward strand.
CGTGGTCGGCGGCCACAAGGCCCTGCTCGACCAATTGGGCGTGGCGACCCTGACGGGATTTGGCGCCGACGGCCTCGGCGCCGCGTTCGGCGCGGCCGGCGCGCTGCTGCGCTATGCGCAATCGACGCAGGGTCGCGGCTTGCAGCATGTGCGCTCGTTGATCACGGAAACGGAAAGCGAATTCATCGGCCTGGATGCGGCCACGCGGCGCAACCTGGAATTGACGGAAACCATCCGCGGGCAGGAATCGCCGACGCTGTTTTCCCTGCTGGATCATTGCCGCACGGCCATGGGTTCGCGCATGCTGCGCCACTGGCTGCACCATGCGCGGCGCGACCAGAACGTGGCCCGCGCGCGCCATGAAGCGATCGCCGCGCTGGCGCAAAGCGAAGCGGCGGGGCCATTGGCCGCCACCCTGGCGCAAGTGCCCGACATCGAACGCATCACCACGCGCATCGCACTGCTGTCGGCCCGTCCGCGCGACCTGGCCGCCCTGCGCGACGGCTTGCTGCAACTGCCGGCCCTGCGCGGCGACGTGGTCCGTTGTTATGGTCCCGGCCAGGGCGGCGAAAGCGGCTTGCTGGCCGCCATCCACGCGGCGCTGGCCACACCGACGGCCTGCCTGGATTTGCTGGTGCGCGCCGTGGCGCAGGAACCGGCCGCCATGGTGCGCGACGGCGGCGTCTTCGCCACCGGTTTCGACGCGGAACTCGATGAATTGCGCGCGCTGTCGGAAAACGCGGGCCAGTTCCTGCTCGACCTGGAAACGCGCGAACGCGCGCGCACGGGCATCGCCAACCTGCGCGTCGAATACAACAAGGTGCATGGCTTCTACATCGAAGTCACGCACGGCCAGACGGACAAGGTGCCGGACGATTACCGTCGCCGCCAGACCCTGAAAAACGCCGAGCGCTACATCACGCCCGAACTCAAAGTGTTCGAAGACAAGGCCCTGTCGGCGCAAGACAAGGCGCTGGTGCGCGAAAAGATGCTGTATGACCTGCTGCTGGCCGAGCTGGCGCCGCACATCGGCACCCTGCAGACGATTGCGCAGGGTCTGGCCCAGCTCGACACCCTGAATGCGCTGACGGAACATGCGCAACAGCACAACTGGGCCGCGCCGCAACTGGTCGACGAGCCGTGCATCAACATCGTCGAAGGCCGCCACCCCGTGGTGGAAAAGCAGATCGAACGCTTCATCGCCAACGATTGCCGCTTCGTCAACGAGCGCCGGCTGCTCTTGATCACCGGCCCGAACATGGGCGGTAAATCGACCTTCATGCGCCAGGTGGCCTTGATCACCCTGCTGGCCTACGTGGGCAGCTACGTGCCGGCCGCGTCCGCCACCATCGGCCCCATCGACCGCATCTTCACGCGCATCGGCGCCACCGACGACCTGGCGGGCGGACGCTCGACCTTCATGGTGGAAATGACGGAATCGGCCGCCATCCTGAACGGCGCCACCGAGCATTCCTTGGTACTGATGGATGAAGTGGGCCGCGGCACCTCCACCTTCGACGGCCTGGCCCTGGCGTGGGCCATCGCGCGCCATTTGATCGACACCAGCCGTAGTTTCACCCTGTTTGCCACACATTACTTTGAGCTGACGCAATTGCCGGACAGTCACCCGAGCGCCGCCAACGTGCATTTGTCCGCCGTCGAGCACAAGGACAGCATCGTCTTCCTGCACGCCGTGCAAGCCGGTCCCGCCTCGCAAAGCTATGGCTTGCAGGTGGCGCAACTGGCCGGCGTGCCGCAGCCCGTGATCAAGGCAGCGCGCAAGCACCTGGCGCGCCTGGAAGCGCAGGCGCTCGACGCCACGCCGCAACGCGACCTGTTCGCGCTGCCCTCCGCCGATCCGTATGCGCAAGAGGAAGAAGAGGAAGCCGCGGCGCCGCTGGCCGCGCTGAACGCGGCGCAGCAAGCCTTGCTCGACGCCATCGCCGACCTCGATCCCGATGCGCTCACGCCGCGCGACGCGCTGGAACAGCTGTATCAATTGAAACGGCTGGCCGCCGCATGACCTGCCGGCGCAGCTCGATACGCCTGCTGGCCGCCGGCTTGCTCGCTGCCAGCCTGCCATGGCAAGCGGCGGTGGCGGCCCCCGCCGACCAGGCCGGCTTCGAGTTTGCCGTACTGGGCCATTCCTTCAACGCGGGGCCGGACGATGGCCCCCTGAAAAAAGCCATCGCCGACACCAGCGCCTTCAATGCGTCGTTCGTCGTGGCCACCGGCATCAAGGCCGCCAGCGAATCGTGCAGCGACAAGCTGTATGGCCAGCGCAAGGACTTGCTCGACGCCAGCGGCCCGCCGCTGATCGTCTCGCTGTCGGCCAGCGACTGGGCCAACTGCCGCAATTCGCGCGGCAGGGTCAACGCCATCGAACGCCTGAACCGCTTGCGCGACGTGTATTTCGCAGATGACCAGAGCCTGGGCCAGCACAAGCTGACCCTGTCGCGGCTGTCATCGACGGCGAAGTTCCGCAGCTATGCGGAAAATGCCCACTGGGAATACGGCGGCGTATTGTTTGCCACCGTGAATCTGCCGGCGAATAACAACCATTTCCTGCCGGAAGCGGGACGCAACAGCGAGTTCGAAGACCGCCTGGTCGCCAACCGTTCCTGGCTACAACGCCTGTTCGCCATGGCGCAGCGCAAGCAGCTCGACGGCATCGTGCTGTTTTCCGATGGCGACGTGGGCGTGCTCGATGAAGACGACAATTCGCTGCTGCCCAGCTTCAGCTCGAAACAGGATGGCTTTGCCGGACCGCGCAAGCAGATCCGCACTTTGGCCAAGAAGTTCAGCGGCAAGGTGTTATTGGTCGATACGCAGCGCGATGGCGACGCGGATGGCAAGGAGGGAAAAAGTAAAAAGGCCGCAGCCAGGGCAGGCGGGCCGAAAATCAGCTGGAAAGGCAACCTGGGCCACGTCAGCATCGACAACGACTGGTCCGCCATCGCCGTCAGGCCCGGCAAGACGCCCTTCTTTGAGGTCCGTCAACGCGCTACCCGCCCATCGGCGCAGGCGCGAACCAAGGCGTCGACTGTGCGCCGTTAATAACAGCGCACAAACGAACAGGCCGGCATAGAGCCGGCCTGGAACAAGCAGTATTAATGAATCGGATGCGTACGGAAGTGGTCGCCCTCTTCGCCTTCGCCTTCGCCTTCATCATCTTCATCGCCATGGTCATGGCCGTGTGCGCCATGCACGTGGCCATGGGCGATTTCTTCTTCGGTGGCTTCGCGCACGTCGGCGACGGTCAGCGAGAAGCGCAGCGCGATGCCGGCCAGTGGATGGTTGCCGTCCAGCACGACCTTGTCGTCGGCGATATCGGTGACCGTGAAGATCATCGCTTCTTCATCCGGTGAATCGCTTTCCGGCATGCCTTCGAACTGCATGCCCACTTCCAGCGGCTCAGGCAAGCGATTGCGCGGCTCGACCTTCACCAGGGCTGGATCGTATTCACCGAAAGCATCATCCGGTTCGATCTGGATCGTGTTGGAATAGCCAACTTCCTTGCCGTCGAGCTCTTCTTCGATCTTCGGCAGGGTGTTTTCATAATCACCGTGCAGGTAGACCATCGGCTGACGGCCGTCTTCGATCAGATTGTCTTGCGCGTCTGACAGTTTGTAGTTGACAGTCACGACCGTATTTTTGGCAATCTTCATTATGCTTCCTTTCATTGTATAAGCTGGCAAATTATACCTTCACGCCGCCAACGGCAGGCGCATTCCTGCATTTCCGGTTGTTATAATGGGCGCATGAAAACATTAACTCTCCTCGGCGATATCACGCCGGCGCAATTCCTGCGCGACTACTGGCATAAAAAACCCTTGTTGATCCGTCAAGCCGTGCCTGGCTTCAAGGCGCTGTTCGATTTCAAGGCCCTGGCCGAGCTGGCTACCCTCGATCACGTCGAATCGCGCCTGGTCAGCCATGCGGATGGCCACTGGAACATGCAGCAAGGCCCTTTGACCAGCCTGCCTTCGCTGAAACAGAAGGAATGGACCCTGCTGGTGCAGGGCGCCAACCTGCACAGCGCCAAGGCTGACGCCCTGCTGCGCCAGTTCCGCTTCCTGCCGGACGCGCGCCTGGACGACCTGATGGTCAGCTTTGCCACCGATGGCGGCGGCGTGGGCCCGCATTTCGATTCCTATGACGTATTCCTGCTGCAAGGCCAGGGCAAGCGCCACTGGCGCATCGGCGCGCAGAAAGACCTGAGCCTGATCGACGGCTTGCCGCTGAAGATCCTCAGCAACTTCACGCCCGATGAAGAATTCACGCTGGAACCGGGCGACATGCTGTATCTGCCGCCCCACTACGCGCACGACGGCGTGGCCATCGGCGATTGCCAGACGTATTCGATCGGCTTCCGCTCGCCCACGTTCCAGGAGCTGGGCGAGGCATTCCTGCAATTCATGGCCGACTCGATCGACTTGCCAGGCATTTACAGCGATCCGGACTTGAAAGCGTCGGGCAAACCGGCGGAAATCCCCCGTGAAATGCTCAGCACCATCGCGGAAGAAATGAACAAGGTGCGCTTCACGGAAGAAGACGTGACCATTTTCTTGGGCGAACACCTGTCGGAACCGAAGCACAATGTATTTTTCACGCCGCTGTCCAAGCCGCTGACGGTAGGCCGCTTCGCGGACGCCGCACAGAAAAAGGGTGTCGTGTTGTCGCGCAAGACCCTGATGCTGTATCGTGGCAAGAATGTCTTCATCAATGGCGAATCGTTTGCCATTGGCAAGGCCGATAAAGCGGCCCTGGAAACCCTGGCCAACGAACGCGCCCTCGATGGCGCCGCCGTGGCCCAGGCTTCCGATGACGTGATGGATGCGTTATATACGTGGTATCAGGATGGCTGGCTCGAACTGGCTTGAATGGGGGCGGCGTAGCAAAGTGGTATTACAGTAGGTAAAATAACAGCATCTGCGTTAGCGCAATAAAACATATTATTTTTATATCGTTTTGTCGCGCTTTCGCAAATCGCTTACACTTGCTTGCAATTTGCTTCGGCAAATATTGCGATATCACAAAATAGTTGCGAATTTGCCTCTTGCTCCTATTGCGACGCACCAAAAATCGCTATAATATTCGGTTAGGAAGTTTCCGTTGTCTGGCAGGCACCACCTGGTACGAAAAGCCTTCGAAGACGACCTAACGAGCGATAATTACCGGTAATTATTCATCGCAACAATATTGATTTATTTTTTGAAATAATTAAGGAAAACAAATGAAAAAATCCCTGCTGATCGCCTCCCTGATGGTTGTTGCTCTGGCTGCTTGCAGCAAAAAAGAAGAAGCTCCTGCACCAGCACCAGTAGTTGAAACCCCAGCACCAGCACCAGCAGTTGAAGCTGCTCCAGCTGCTGCTGCTGACGCTGCTGCTTCGGCCGCTACCGACGCTGCTGCTGCTGCTTCGGCTGCCGCTTCGGCCGCTACCGACGCTGCTTCGGCTGCTTCGGCTGCTGCATCGGCTGCTAAGTAATTTAGCACCCTGCACTAAAGAAAGCCGACCTTCGGGTCGGCTTTTTTGCGTCCGGCGTTTTATCCGCAGGATATAAGGCCGGACGCAGGCAATAAAAAAGGCTGCGCCGGTTTCCCGGATCAGCCTTTTTTATTGCGCGGCAGGTTGCGATACCCGCCGCGAATGCACCGTTTACTTCAGCTGCTCGTTCAGCAAGCCCAGGATCTTCTCGGCCACTGGCGAGACATCGGGCTGGCCTTCGTTGCTGAGAATGCTGACCAGGCTGGTCGAGCCATTGCCGGCCTTGACCAGGACGCGGTAGCGCTGCGCTTCCTTGTCCTTGTCGGACGACGCCCCCCAGCTGAACAGTTTCGAAAAGAAACCATCCTTCTTGACCGCGTCCGGATCGACGTAACGCACGAAATACGTGCCTTGCGTGCGGTCGCGGTCTTCCACGGTGAAGCCGACGCGGTCCAGCGCCAGGCCGACACGGCGCCAGGCGCGGTCGAAACCTTCATCGACTTCGATGGCGCGCGCCGGCGTGGCGGCATCGCCCACCAGCTTGGCGTGCAGCGGCTGCACGATGGCGCCATCAACGGCTGTCTTCGCCTGTGCTTCGTCACTGGCCGCGCCCAGGCGCGTCATCAGCTTGGCCAGGAATTGCGCTTCCAGGCCCGGATCGTTGGGACGCGCGGTCCAGGTGGTGGTTTCCTTGTCGCGGCCCGTGACGACCTCTTCCACGCCACGGTGGCTGATGTAGATCTCGGTCGAACCATCGGCCAGGCGCTCCACGCGGGTGCGGAACTTGTCTTTTTCACCAGTCGAATACATCGAATCGAAGGCCTTGCCGATGGTGTTGCGGATAAAGTCTTGCGGCAGCTTGGCGCGGTTCTCGTTCCATTCGGTTTCCATGATGCCAGCCGTAGGCTGGTCGATGGCAACGGTAAAGCCCGAATCTTCCCAGAATTGCTTGAGTTGCGGCCACAGCACTTCAGGCGACTGCTTGACGACCAGCCAGCGCTGGTTGCCCGCGCGCTCGACCTTCACGCCACCGGCCGTGACGGGCACGACACCCACCACGCCGTCGGCGCCCACGATGACGGGCGTGCCGGCCGTGGCGTTGCGCTGCGCGTTGTAGCCGGAAGCCGTGGCCACGCCGTTTTTCGAATCCGGCAAGGAATAACGGTTGTCCTGCTGCAATTGCGTCAGGTCAGGCGGCACGTCCAGGGTGCTGGCTTTCTTGACCGACTTGTAGTCGACCTTGTCGCCGCCGACTACCGAACTGATCATGCCGCAGCCCGCGAGGCTGGCTGCGACGGCGCCGATGACGATGCCGCGGACGGCGATGGTGGCAGGCGCCGGTTTGGTTTTCTTGCAATTAGTCATGTCGTAACTGGATAAGAAGCTAAGTAGCAGCTGGAATCAGGAAAGGTCCGGACTGGTCAAGCCCGGGCTTGAAGTTCGGCTTAAGACAGGATGCCAGCGTCGCGCAAGGCATCGCGCACGGTGGCATGGCAATTTTCAGCCAGCGGTACCAGTGGCAAGCGTATGCCGGCTGGCATCAGGCCCATTTCGGCCAGCGCCCATTTGACGGGCACCGGGTTGGGCTCGACAAACAATTTCTGGTGCAAAGGGAACACTTTGTTATTGATGGCAATCGCCGTGGCGCGCTCGCCCGCCATGGCTGCCACGCACAGTTCGTGCATGGCGCGTGGCGCAACGTTGGCCGTCACGGAAATGTTGCCGTGGCCGCCGCAGAACATCAGCGCCATGGCCGTCGGATCGTCGCCCGAGTACACGGCGAAGTCCGCTGGAACCAGGCGCAGCAGGTCGATGCCGCGGCCGATATTGCCGGTCGCATCTTTCACGCCGACGATATTCGGGATGGCGGACAGGCGCACGATGGTCTCGTTGCTCATGTCGGCAACCGTGCGGCCAGGCACGTTGTACAGGATGACGGGAATGTCGACGGCTTCGGCGATGGCCTTGAAGTGCTGGTACATGCCTTCCTGGGTAGGACGGTTGTAGTACGGCACCACTTGCAAGACAGCATCGGCGCCCGCTTCTTTCGCGTAGCGCGTCAGTTTGATGGCCTCGGCCGTGGAGTTGCCTCCGGCGCCGGCGATGATAGGAATGCGTCCCTTGGCATGTTCGACGGTCAACTGGATCAGTTCGCAGTGTTCTTCCACGCTGACTGTTGCCGATTCGCCCGTCGTGCCAACGATGACGATGCCGTCCGTACCCTCGGCGATATGCCAGTCGATCAGCTTGCGCAGACCTGGAAAGTCCAGACTGCCGTCTGCGTGCATCGGGGTGACGATTGCTACAATGCTGCCCTTGATCATAGTAAGTTTATAGCGCCGATAAATAAAACAACGATTGTAGCGGATAGCCCGCGCCTGTGGTGCATTCTGACATAGTATGGCCGCTCAAAACGTCGGCAGCAGGGCTGCCAACCGTGGAAAATCCGGCCGGACGGCGCAAATTCGTTGCACCAGAGCAGCTTTTGGCTGTTCCACGCGCCCATCCTCATACGCTACCACACGCAAGCCGTGCTGCACCGCCCAGGTCAGCATTTCGCCTTCCTTCAGCAGGAATTTCGGATTCGACGGCTTGCCGAACTGCTCATTGCCCTCGGCAAACGTTTCATACAGCAGCACGCCATCGGGCGCCAGGCTGGCCACCATGGCTTCCAGCAGCGGCCGGTGCAGATAATTGGTGACGACGATGCCGGCAAAGCGGCCGGGAGCGAAAGGCCACACGGCGCCCGGCGCTTCCAGGTCCACCAGCGAGGTGGTGATGCCCGTGCCAGCCGCCTTTTCCAGCATTTCCGGATCATGGTCGAGCGCGATCACGGGGTGGCCCAGGCTTACCAGGTGGCGCGCGTGGCGGCCTGCGCCGCAGGCCAGGTCCAGCACCTCGCCGCCCGGGATCAGGGGCGCCCAGCGGCGCAGCCAGCCGGAAATCGCTTCGGTTTCTAATATTGGTTCAGTTACTTGCATCGGTACTTCCATCAATTATGTGCGTACATCCAGTTGCGGGCATCAAGTCAATATCGCCGTCAGGGGCGTGACCAGGGTGACAAAAATGCCGATGACAAATTCGATCGCCGCCAGCAAGGCGCGGTTCAAGATGCCCGTGTACATCAGCAGCACCAGGGCGCCGAAGACATACAGGCTGTAGCGCTCGATGCTGGCGTAAGGGCGCGCCAGCTGCATCGGCAGCAAGCCCGTCATGATGCGCCCGCCATCGAGGGGCGGCACGGGAATCAGGTTAAAGACGAACATGGCCGCATTCACGCTGACGCCGGCGCCCGCCATCTTGCGGAAAAACATGCCCATTTCCGTCGGCGGCAAGACGCTGAGCACGACAAAGGCGATCATCCAGCCCAGGCCCATGACGAAATTGGCGCCAGGCCCGGCAAACGCCACCCAGGCCATCTGCTTCTTCGGATTGCGCAGGCGGCTGAAATCGACGGGCACCGGCTTGGCATAGCCGAACGGCACCTGGATCGTGAAATACAGCATCAAGGGCAGCAAGATCGTGCCGAAAGGGTCGATATGCCGCATGGGATTGAGGCTCAGCCTGCCCTCGTTCGAGGCCGTGGGGTCGCCGAAATAGCGGGCCGCGTAGCCGTGCGCCGCCTCATGCAGGGAAATGGCAAACAGCACCGGCACCAGGTAGACCGCAACGGTCTGGACTATCGTATTGAAATCGCTCATGACCGCGATTCTACCAGAGGCGAACTAGGCTCTTTCTTACGTTGTCATTAAGAACAGGTGAAGACCGGCGCCGCAACGGGCGCGCCGTGCCCCTCTACAAACCCAGCACAGCCGGGTCACCGCGTCCCACGCGCACCACTTCAGGCTCCGGCCCCGTCAGGTCGATCACGGTGCTGGGACCATGCGCGCAGACGCCGCCGTCGACGATCAGGTCGACCAGTTTTTCCAGCCGTTCGCGGATCGTGTCGGCATCCGTCAGGCTGTCTTCGTCGCCCGGCAAGGTCAATGTCGCGCCCAGCAGGGGCTGGCCCAGCTCTTCCAGCAGGCATTGCACGATGCGGTGCTGCGGCACGCGCAGGCCGATGGTCTTGCGCGAAGGATGGCTGAGGCGGCGCGGCACTTCCTTGGTCGCTTCCAGGATAAACGTGTAGGCGCCGGGCGTGGCCGCCTTGAGCAGGCGGAATTGGCGGTTGTCCACGCGGGCATACACGCCCAGCTCGCTCAAGTCGCGGCACAGCAAGGTTAAATGGTGCTTTTCATCCACGCCACGGATGCGGCGCAGGCGCTCGACGGCGCCCTTGTCGTCGAGCTGGCACACCAGCGCGTAGCAGGAGTCGGTGGGCAAGGCCACCACGCCGCCGGACTGGATGATCTGCGCCGCCTGCTTGATCAGGCGCAATTGCGGATTGTCGGGGTGAATATGAAAAAATTGACTCATGTGTAAGCGTTCTGGCGAACCAGCTTGTTAAGTTGGCATTATTGTACGCTGCGCAGCGCGGCGATGCGTTGTTCCAGCGGCGGATGGGTGGCGAACAGCGCGCCCCAGCCGCCATTGCCGCCGCTGATGCCCAGCGCCTGCATCGATTGCGGCAGCTCGCCCGGCGGCACGCCGCCCAAGCGGGCCAGCGCATGCATCATCGGCGTGGGGCTGCCCAGCAGCTTGGCGGAACCGGCGTCGGCGCGGAATTCGCGCTGGCGCGAGAACCAGGCCACGATGATGGAAGCGAGCAAGCCGAAGATCACTTCGCACACCATCACGGTCACAAAGTAACCGATGCCGCGTCCGCCGCCTTCGCGGTTGTTATTTTTCAACAGGACATTGTCGACAAAGAAACCCACCACGCGGGCCATGAAGACGACGAAGGTATTCACCACGCCCTGGATCAGGGTCAAGGTGACCATGTCGCCATTCGCCACGTGGGCGATCTCGTGGCCCAGCACGGCTTCCACTTCATCGCGGTTCATGCTTTGCAGCAAGCCCGTGGAGACGGCCACCAGCGCCGAATTCTTGAAGGCGCCCGTGGCAAACGCATTCGCGTCGCCTTCGTACACGGCCACTTCCGGCATGCCGATGCCGGCCCGCTCGGACAGCGCGCGCACGGTATTGACCAGCCACAACTCCGTCGACGACGTCGGATTGTCGATCACGCGCGCGCCCGTGCTCCACTTGGCCATGGGTTTGCTGATCAACAGCGAAAAGATCGAGCCCGTGAAGCCCACCACCAGCGAAAACACCAGCAGGCTGCCCAGGTTCAGGGTGCTGCCGCGCGCCGGATTGCCCACGCCCAGCAAACTGAGCACGAGCGACAGCACCAGCATCACGGCCAGGTTGGTTGCAATAAACAGGACGATACGTTTCATGGGCGATGGCTCCGGATGACTATGTATAACAAGAATAACAAAAAGATATGCACGCTAACGCAGATTTCAAGCAGCGACACGACGGCGCATCGGCAGCCAGGAAAATCGTCGCGAGCGGCAGTGATTTGTGGCCGAGAAGCGCAACCGTACTGGAGTACGGTGAGCATCGCCGGCCGCAAAGCGCGCCGCGCAGCAGATTTGCCTGGCTGTCAGCTAAAACCAGTCGTGCCAGATTGGCGTGACATTCGATGGTAAAGGCGGCAACATGGCAAAATCCACGCGCGACTCGCCCGGCGCATGGAAATCCGTGCCGCGCGAGGCGAGGAAACCGTAGGCGTTGGCCAGCTGCGCGTATTCCGGATACTGGTCCGGACTGTGGCTGCCCGTGACGACTTCGATGGCCACGCCGCCGAGTTGCTTGAATTCATCGAACAGCACGCCTTGCGCCATGTCGCTGAAGCGGTAGCGGCCCGGATGGGCGATGACGGCCACGCCGCCCGCGCCGCGGATCCAGCCGACCGCTTCGTCCAGGGTGGCCCAGCGGTGCTCGACGTAGCCCGGCTTGCCTTCTGACAGGTATTTCTTGAACACGTCGGGGATGTTCGCGCATTTGCCCGTTTCCACGATGTAACGGGCAAAGTGCGTGCGCGACATCAGGTCCGGGTTGCCGACGAATTTCAAGGCCCCTTCATAGGCGTCGGGGATGCCGGCCAAATCCAGCTGGCGGGCGATTTCGCGGCCGCGCGCATCGCGCCCCGAACGCGTGCGGTGCAAGCCCTGCACGAGACCCGGATTGTTTTCATCGACTTGCAAGCCGACGATGTGCACGGTTTCGCCGGCCCACGTGATGGAAATTTCCACGCCGGCCACGAAGCGCATGCCCAGGTCCAGCGCGGCCGTGCGCGCGGCGGCGACGCCGGACACTTCATCGTGGTCCGTCAGCGCCCACACGTCCACGCCCGCCTTGCGCGCGTAAGCGGCCACGGCGGCCGGTGACAGCACGCCGTCGGAGATATTCGAATGACAATGCAGGTCGACTTTAAGCATGTGAAAACAATACCCTGCACGGGCTCAGCATGGAAGAAGTTTTCATTGTACGCTGCTTGGCCAATCGCGCTGCAGCGTTCCCGACACACATCAGGCCAAAAAGGCTTCCACCAGCCGCGCCAGTGCCTGCGGCTGATCATGATGCAGCATGTGGCCCGCATCCGCCATCATCTCGCAGCGCACATCCTTGATGCAGGCCAAACGCCGGTCGATTTCGATGCGCGCCTGTTCCTTTGGCCCCATCCATTGCCACATATTCGTGTCATCGGCCTCCACCCACAGCACGGGCGCCGTGATGCGGCGCCAGCACGCCATCACTTCTTCCACCTGGTACAGGATGGGATTGACCCGCTTGTGCTGCGGGTCGCCCAGGATGTCCCACTCGCCCGCCTCGTTGCGCGCCGACCAGTGTTCGGCCAGGAAAGCGGCGCGCTCGTCCGGCAGGCGCGGATTGGTCTTTTGCAGGCGCTCAGCCACGGCGCGCTGCGAAGGATAGCTGCGCATGGCGGGCGGCTCGCGCAATTCGTCCAGCCACTTGGCGTAGCGGCCCGGCGCCTGCTCCGGCTGCGTTGCCATCATGCCGAAGCCTTCCAGGTTGATGAAGCGGCTGATGCGCTCCGGGCGCACGCCCGCGTACAGGCCGGCCACGTTGGCACCCATGCTGTGGCCCAGCAGGTTGACGGGCGCGTCCGGCGAATAATGCAGCAGCATGGCGTCCAGGTCGGCCAGGTAGTCGGGGAACCAGTAGGTGTCCGATTGCGTGTAGTCGCTGAGGCCAAAGCCGCGCCAGTCGGGCGCGATCACGTGCCAGTCGCCCTGCAACTCGTCGACGACGAACTGGAACGAGGCGGCCACGTCCATCCAGCCGTGCACCATGAACAGGATGGGCGCGCCTTCGCGGCCCCAATGGCGCACATGCGTACGGGCGCCGCGGATGTTGATGAATTCGGAACGGGAAAGTTTCATGGGTTTCATCGGATGCCTGCCTTGAAAGTGGCGCAGATGGCGCCACATGCTGTGTCTGTAGATAGGGCGCACATAAAAGTACGACCGTTCGATAATTATACCGGATTAGCGGCCGGCGCTCGGACTTGCCCTGCAACAGCGTAAAATAGCGCAAAACTTCCGCGTCCGGCCGTGCCCGGCGCTTCCACCACCGCCACAGGCTAACGATGACACTCTACCAATTGGGCGCCGATGCGCCGCTGATTGATGCTTCCGCTTTTGTTGCCGACACGGCCAACGTGATCGGCAAGGTGACCCTGGAAGCGAATACGTCCGTATGGTTCGGCGCCACGATCCGCGGCGACAACGAACGCATCACCGTGGGCGCCAACAGCAATGTGCAGGAAGGCGCCGTGCTGCACACGGACCCGGGCTACCCGCTGGACATCGGCCGGAACGTGACCATCGGCCACCAGGCGATGCTGCATGGCTGCACGATCGGCGATGGCGCCCTGGTCGGCATCCAGGCCGTGATCCTGAATGGCGCGAAGATCGGCAAGAACTGCCTGGTCGGCGCGGGCGCGCTGGTCACGGAAGGCAAGGAATTTCCCGACAATATGCTGATCATCGGCTCACCGGCGAAAGCCGTGCGGGCCCTGACGGCAGACGATATCACCAGGCTACAAGGCAACGCCGTGAACTATGTGCAACGCGGCCAGCTATTTAATACGCAACTCAAGAAGATTGGATAAGAGAATGACGACTGAAACCACGGGCGCAATCAGCGCAGCCGTTAGCGGCCAGGATACCCTGCAAAAATTTATTTTCGACAACGCCGCCGTGCGCGGTCAGTTCATCGACGTTTCGACCACGTGGCAGGAAGTGGTGTCGCGCCACGCCTACCCGACGGCCGTGAAAAAAGTGCTGGGCGAAATGGTGGCCGCCGCCGCCCTGCTGTCGGCCAACCTGAAATTCAACGGTTCCATCATCATGCAAATCCATGGCGACGGCCCCGTGCGCCTGATGGTGGTCGAGTGCGACTCCGACCTGCGCCTGCGCGCCACGGCCAAGCTGGACCCGGACGCCACGATTCCCGACGTGGCGACCGTGCCGCAATTGCTCAACGCCACGGGCAAGGGCCGCTTCATCATCACCCTGGATCCGGCCGACAAGGTGCCGGGCCAGCAACCGTACCAGGGCATCGTGCCGCTGGACGGCGATGACATGGCCACCGTGATCGAAAACTACATGTTGCGCTCGGAACAGCTGGACACCCGCTTGTGGCTGGCCACGGACGACAGCGTCTCGCGCGGCCTGCTGCTGCAAAAGCTGCCCCACCATGGCGGCAAGGCCGAAGCGACGCCCGTCTCGGAAGAAGACGCGCTGGACACGTGGAACCGCGCAGTGATGCTGGCGTCGACCCTGAAAGAGGCGGAAATCCTGTCGACGGATATCGATACCCTGATGCAGCGCCTGTTCTGGGAAGAAACGATCCGCGTCTTCGACCCGCTGCACCCGAGCTTCCATTGCACTTGCACGCGCGAAAAAGTGGGCAATATGCTCAAGATGCTGGGCGAGGAAGAAGTCAACAGCACCCTGGAAGAAGTGGGCCAGGTGGGCGTGAACTGCGATTTCTGCGGCCAGCACTATGAATTCGACAAGGTCGATTGCGCGCAGCTGTTCATCACGGATGCGCCGGCCGAAGTCTTGATCCCCCCCGCGGCAAGTATTAACTAATTGTAATAATCCCCGCGCCGCCCCTCAGGCGGCGCAATTGTTTCTGCTGTCATCTTCCCGTCATCAGTTCGTCATCAGCCCGTCACGCGCCGCCGTTACGCTGCGCAGCTTGTATTACTTCCAATACTTTCCACAGGCTGATGATGAATACCCACTTGACGCTGGCCCTGCGCCGCCATTCCTTCCATGTGTTGCTGGGCGCTTGCGCCGCTGGCTTCTCCTTGCCGGCCCTGGCGCAAACGGCCGTCGCCGCCGCCGTGGCGTCCGCCGCCACCGACATGGCCGCCGTCCCCGCTGCCGATGACAATGCTCCGATGACCACCGTGGAGATTTCCTCGCGTAAGACGCGTTCTTCCGTCGCCCTGAGCAAGAATGAAATCCAGAAAATCCTGCCCGGCACGAATCCGTTAAAGGCCCTGCAAACCTTGCCTGGCGTCAGCTTCCAGACGGCCGACCCATGGGGCAACAACGAGCAAAACCTGTCGCTGTTCGTGCATGGTTTTTCCGGCCAGCAACTGGGCTACACCATGGACGGCGTGCCGCTGGGCGACCAGCAATACGGCAACTACAACGGCCTGTCGCCGCAGCGCGCCGTGATCAGCGAAAACGTGCGCAGCGTCGTACTGTCGTCGGGCGCGGGCGACCTGGCCACGGCGTCGACCAGCAACCTGGGCGGCACCATCGAAACCTATTCCAGCGACCCGCTGGCCACGCAGGGCGCCAGCGTGCAGCAAACAGTGGGCAGTCACCGCACATCGCGCACGTTTGCCCGCTATGACACGGGCGCCTTCGGCGATGGCAGCAGCGCCTATTTTTCCATCCTGCACCATGAAGCGCGCGCCTGGGACTTCGATGCGCGCCAGGGCGGCGACCAGTTCAACGCAAAATACGTCAACCGCAGCGAGGCGGGCAAGCTGACCCTGTTCTTCAATTACTCGGACAAGATCGAGCCGAACGAAGACAGCACCGTGCACGTGGCGGGCGAGACGAGCGCGCCATACACGCGCCCCTTCCTGTATCCGGACTTCAAGACGGCCCTGAATTACCTGTCGCCCACGGGCGCCACGCCTGCCGCGGACGGCAACAATTACCGCAACTACTACAGCGATGCGCAGCGCACCGATTACCTGGCCTACGCCAAGTTCGACGCCAACTTGTCCGAAGGCATGACGTGGTCGAACCAGGTGTATTACCACAAGGATGACGGCGCGGGCGTGGTGGCCGGCCCCATCGGCGTGGCCGGCTTGCCGGGCTTGTTCAGCGTGTACTACCCGAAACAGAACCTGAAACAGGTGTTCGGCAACTCGGGCTACGCCGTGCGCACGACGGAATACGACATCAAGCGGGGCGGCTTCCTTTCCACCCTGCGCAAGGAAATCGGCAATCACCAGCTGGAAGCGGGCCTGTGGCTGGAACAGAACCGCTCGTCCGCCTACCGCCGCTGGTATGCGCTGGACGTCAACAACCCGACGTCGCCGTACGACCGTCCCAGCAATCCTTTGATCACGCAGTACGGCAGCGAGATCGACAACAAGGTGGTGCAGCTGCACTTGCAGGATGAATGGCGCATCCGTCCCGATATCGCCCTGCAAGCCGGCTTCAAGTCCAGCCTGCAATTTGCCGATGGCCAATTCCCCGTGCAGCCGGCCAAGGGCGCCATCGCCGGCGGCTCGACGGCATTGCCGGTCGGC
Source organism: Janthinobacterium sp. SUN137 (assembly GCF_030587265.1). Taxonomy (NCBI): domain Bacteria; kingdom Pseudomonadati; phylum Pseudomonadota; class Betaproteobacteria; order Burkholderiales; family Oxalobacteraceae; genus Janthinobacterium; species Janthinobacterium sp. SUN137. The sequence goes on from NZ_JAPWHZ010000001.1 coordinate 620,381, forward strand.
ACCATCAACACGAAAAAATGGTTCTTGCCGCAAGTGGGCGCGCGCTGGGATTTCACGCCGCAAGACCAGCTGTACTTCAATATCCAGAAAAACATGCGCCAGTTCGTCACCTACGGCGGCGGCGGCGCCTCGCCCTGGAGCTTGTCGAGCCAGGCCGCGTTTGATTTGTTCAAGCGCGACGCCAAGCCGGAAACGGCCCTCACCTATGAAGTGGGCGTGCGCGGCAGCCACCCATTGAGCCTGGGCGCCATCACGGCCATCGATGGCCAGGTCAACGTCTACCACGTCGATTTCAGCAACCGTTTGCTGCAGATCAGCCCGACGCCCGTGATTTCCTCCATCATTGGCGGCAACCCCGTGCTGGCCAACGTGGGCAGCGTGCGCACGGACGGCATCGATATCGCGGGCACCGTACACTTCGGCAACAATTTCTCGTTCTACAATGCCCTGTCGTACAACCGCTCGCAGTACGCGGACAATTACAACAATGGCGCCGCGCTGGTCTTGACGGCGGGCAAGAACGTGCCGGGCTCGCCTGAATGGCTGAACAAGTTCGTCGCGTCCGCCACGGTTGGCGACATCGAAGTGCAACTGACCGGAGACTATGTGGGCAAGCGCTACGCGACATACACCAACGATTTGTCCGTGCCCAGCTATTTCCTGATGGGCCTGGGCGTGTCGGGCAAGCTGCCGGCCATGGCCGGCTGGCTGAAAAACCCGCGCTGGCGCGTGAATGTGAGCAACCTGGCCAACCGCGAAGGCGCGCTGAACGTGGTGGTGGGCGCCGCCGACAAGACGTACAACACCTTCCCCATCGCCCCGCGCCAGGGCTTCCTGACCTTGACGGCGGATTTCTGATGCGCGCGCCTATCCTTCCGCAACGGCACTTTTCGCGCCGCAGCTTCGTCCAGGCGGCCGTCGGCGGCCTGGCGCTGGCCGCCGCGCCCGGCTTTGCCGCGGGCCTGCTGGAAACAAAGCCAAGCCGTCCGCTCGTCTTCGCCCACCGGGGCGCCAGCGCCCTGCGTCCCGAGCATACCTTGGCGTCCTACGCCAAGGCCATCCTCGACGGCGCCGACTACGTCGAGCCGGACCTGGTCGCCACGCGCGACGGCATTCTCGTGGCCCGCCACGAAAGCAACCTGATCGACACCACCGACGTGGCCCGCCGACCCGAGTTTGCGAGCCGGCGCGGCAAGAAGATGGTCGACGGCGAATGGCACGAAGGCTGGTTCGTCGACGACTTCACGCTGGCGGAATTGAAAACCCTGCGCGCCATCGAACGGCTGCCGAAAGTACGCACCGGCAACACCTTGTACGATGGACAATTCCAGATTCCGACCTGGGAAGAAATCATCGATTTTGTTGCAGCGCAATCTGCCGCCAGCGGACGCATCATCGGCCTCGTGCCGGAGCTGAAAAGCTCCACGTATTTCCGCGATGCGGGCTTGGCGCTGGAAGACCGTTTCCTGTCGACCCTGCTGGCGCACGAGTACACACGCCGCGCGCCCATCGAAATCCAGTCCTTCGAAGTGGCCAATTTGAAATACTTGCGCGAGAAGCTGGGACGGCGCGCCAACGTGCGCCTGATGCAGCTGGTGGTGGGCGGCGATATCCGCCCGATGGACGTGGCCAAGGCGGGCGGCAAGCTGACGTTCGGGCAGATGACGACGCCGGCCGGCCTGCGCGACATCGCCGCCTACGCGGACGTGGTGGCGCCGCCAACACGGGGAATCATCCCGCTGGGCGCCGACCAGCGCCTGGCCAAGCCCTCTTCCATCGTCGACGATGCGCACCAGGCGGGCTTGCTGCTGCACACGTGGACCTTCCGTCCGGAAAACCGCTTCCTGGCGGCCGACTTCCGCGACGGCAATGGCGAGAATGCGCGCAACGAAGCGGGATCCGTGGCGGAAATGCGGCGCTATATCGAGACGGGACTCGACGGTTTTTTCAGCGACGATCCGGGTTTGGGGCGCATCGCCGCAGGATAAACATTTCGTAACAAATTCATTTTCAGGGCGTGGCCGATGGCTACGCCCTTATTATGCGTTTCTTGAATTTCTGAAATTGGAATTTGAAATTGGACGCATATCGCAAACTCCATTATTGTGCAATGCAACAACAGACCATTCATGGAGGGCATATGTCCACTTTTACCAACACCTACAGCAACGACAACGACAATTACTTCAGCAACCTGGGCCGCGCCACGCGCGCCTTCCTGGGCGCCCTGCTCGCTTCCAAGCCGTACAGCGAACTGGCGCAGAAGGAAGTCATCGCCAGCAGCGTCAGCGACGAAGAACAGCGCTATGTGCGTCCAAGCAAGCGCGATTTCGCCCTGCTGAACTCGGAAGCGAACCGCTACGAAAAGCTGATGCCGAATCTGGCCGCAGAACTGCGCTTCCTGGCGTCGCGCGGTTAAAAAACGTTCATGGCGACGTTGCCTGCGCCTTGCCGTACGTTCGGCTGGGCGCCTGGCCCTGGACGTTTTTACCTAACTAAATATTAACAAGGAAATTTTATGATGTTTCTCGAAACCGTACTGGTAAGTGTGGCCGTCGTGGTCACCGGCATCCATTTTTACCTGATCACGACCGGCAAGGCCCGTTTCTGATCAGCAAGCAGCAAGACAGCAGCACGCCGCGCCATGCGGCCAATCGTGTGCAGCAGTACAAGGTAATAAGTACAAGGAAGTAAAGTGATATGTCAGCCTGGCAATCGGTCCAGGCTGGCAAGCGGGAAGTAGTACTGTCTTAATGTGGCGCAGCAGCGTCCACCGGTGTTTCCAGCAGTGGCGGGGTTTGTCCCTTGCGCACGATCTGCACGAAAATCTCATTCTGTTTGACCATGCCCAGCTCATAGCGGGCACGCTCTTCGACGGCGCCCGTGCCATCTTTCAGGTCGCGCACTTCGGATTCGAGCTTGGCGTTGCGCGCCTTCAATTCCATGTTCTTCTTGTTGGCCACCGCCACTTGGGCTTCCATGTCGGCAACACGCAGCCAGCCGCCTTTACCCAGCCAGAGGGGAAATTGTATCAACAGCAGCAGGGCTGCCAGGGCGAGCGTAATGAGGCGCATGGGGCATTCAGTTAAAAAACCGGCCGGAACATCTCCGGCCGGCCAGTGGGTTTTACATCAGCTTACTTCAGATTATAGAACGCATCGCGGCCAGGGTAGCTGGCGATGTCGCCCAGGTCTTCCTCGATACGCAGCAACTGGTTGTACTTGGCCATGCGGTCCGAACGCGACATCGAGCCCGTCTTGATCTGCAGGGCGTTCGTGGCAACGGCGATATCGGCGATGGTCGAGTCTTCCGTTTCGCCCGAGCGGTGCGAAATGACGGCCGTGTAGCCGGCGCGCTTGGCCATTTCGATGGCGGCGAAGGTTTCCGTCAGGGTACCGATCTGGTTGATCTTGATCAGGATCGAGTTGGCGATGCCTTTCGAGATGCCTTCTTTCAGGATCTTGGTGTTGGTGACATACAGGTCGTCGCCAACCAGTTGCACTTTCTTGCCCAGTTCTGCCGTCAGGATCGCCCAGCCGTCCCAGTCGCCTTCATGCATCGCGTCTTCGATCGAGATGATCGGGTACTTGTCGCACCAGGTCGCCAGCAGGTTGGTGAACTCGGTGGCGGTCAGGCTCAGGCCTTCGCCTTCCATTTCGTACTTGCCGTTCTTGTAGAACTCGGACGCGGCGCAATCGAGGCCGATGGCGATCTGCGTGCCTGGCTCGTAGCCCGCTTCTTCGATGGCCTGGATGATCAGCTTGATGGCTTCTTCATGGTTGGCCAGCGATGGCGCGAAACCGCCTTCGTCGCCCACGTTGGTGTTCAGGCCCTTCTTGTGCAGGATCTTTTTCAGCGTGTGGAACACTTCCGCGCCGTAGCGGACGGCTTCCTTGAACGACGGGGCGCCCACGGGAATGATCATGAATTCCTGGATGTCCAGGTTGTTGTCGGCGTGTGCGCCGCCGTTGATGACGTTCATCATCGGCACTGGCATCTGCATGGCGCCCGAACCGCCGAAATAGCGGTACAGCGGCAAGCCGGCTTCTTCGGCGGCGGCCTTGGCGACAGCCATCGAGACGGCCAGGATGGCGTTGGCGCCCAGGCGCGATTTGTTTTCCGTGCCGTCCAGGTCGATCAGGGTACGGTCCAGGAAAGCCTGTTCATTGGCGTCCAGGCCCATGATGGCTTCGGAGATTTCGGTGTTGATGTTCTCGCATGCTTGCAGCACGCCCTTGCCGAAGTAGCGCTTGGCGTCGCCATCGCGCAATTCCACGGCTTCGCGCGAACCGGTCGAGGCACCCGACGGTACGGCTGCACGGCCCATCACGCCCGATTCCAGCAACACATCGCATTCGACGGTCGGGTTACCGCGCGAGTCCAGGATTTCGCGGCCGATAATATCAACAATAGCACTCATGTCATTCTCCAAAGTTAAGCTTAACAGGGGGCTGCACACTGCGTTCTGATGCGCAATTGCACAAAGGGGGCAAAGAAACTCCCGGCGGGAACGATCTGGCCGGGAGCTGTCTTACGGGTAATACTGTCGCGATCGACCGCGTTATTCCGCAGCGGCGTTGGCTTCTTTGTGCGCCAGCGCTGCCTTGATGAACGACGTAAACAACGGATGGCCGGTGCGTGGCGTCGACTTGAACTCGGGATGGTATTGCACGCCCATATACCAAGGGTGGGAATTTTCACCCGTGCGCGGCAATTCCATGATTTCGCACAAATCTTCGCTCGGCGTGCGGGCCGACACGATCAGGCCAGCCGATTCGACACGGGCCAGGTAGTGATTATTGGCTTCGTAGCGATGACGGTGACGCTCGGTCACCACGCTGCCGTAGATCTCGGCGGCGAGGGTGCCCGGATTGACGGCGCAGGTCTGCGCGCCCAGGCGCATGGTACCGCCCAGGTCCGAGTTTTCATCGCGCAACTCGACTTTACCATCGTGGTTTTGCCACTCATTGATCAGTGCAACAACAGGTTGATCCGTATCAAGGTCGAACTCGGTCGAATTCGCGTTCGGCATGCCAGCCTTGTTGCGTGCGTATTCGATCAGGGCCACTTGCATGCCCAGGCAGATGCCCAGGTAAGGGATCTTGTTTTCACGGGCAAACTGGGCCGCCTTGATCTTGCCTTCCACGCCGCGCTTGCCGAAGCCGCCCGGTACCAGGATGGCATCGTACTTGGCCAGGTTGTCGCAACCGGTCGTTTCGATTTCTTCCGAATCGATGTACTCGATGTTGACGCGGCTTTCCGTGTGGATGCCGGCGTGGCGCAGCGCTTCGATCAGCGACTTGTACGACTCGGTCAGCTCGACATACTTGCCGACCATGCCGACGGTCACTTCCGCCTTCGGGTGCTCCATCGTGTAGATCAACTTGCTCCAGATCGACAGGTCGGCCGGTGCAGGATCGAGGTCCAGCGCGTCGCAGATGATCTTGTCGAGGCCCTGGTCGTGCAGCATTTGCGGCACTTTGTAAATGGTGTCGACGTCCCACACGGAAATGACGGCGTCTTCCTCGATGTTCGAGAACAGCGAGATTTTCGCGCGCTCGTCTTCCGGGATGGCGCGGTCGGCGCGGCAAAGCAGCGCATTCGGCAAGATGCCGATTTCGCGCAGCTTTTGCACCGAGTGCTGGGTCGGCTTGGTTTTCAGTTCACCGGCCGAGGCGATGTAAGGCACCAGGGTCAGGTGGACGAACGCCGTGTTCTTGCGGCCGGCGCGCAGGCTCAGCTGGCGTGCCGCTTCCAGGAATGGCAAGGATTCGATATCGCCGACGGTGCCGCCGATTTCGCACAGGGCCACGTCGTAGCCTTCGGCGCCACGGCGGATGTAATCCTGGATTTCATTGGTGATATGCGGAATCACCTGCACGGTCTTGCCCAGATATTCGCCCCGGCGTTCCTTGCGGATCACCGATTCATAGATCTGGCCAGTGGTGAAGTTATTCACCTTTTTCATGCGGGTGGAAATGAAGCGCTCGTAGTGACCGAGGTCGAGGTCGGTTTCGGCCCCGTCATCGGTGACGAATACTTCACCGTGTTGCATAGGGCTCATCGTGCCAGGATCGACGTTGATATACGGGTCGAGCTTGAGCATGGTGACTTTAAGGCCGCGCGATTCGAGGATCGCGGCGAGGGAGGCGGCGGCAATCCCTTTTCCAAGGGAAGACACAACGCCACCAGTGACGAAGACAAATTTGGTCATTGCAGATGGTGCCGAACGGCACGTGCGGGAAATTGAAATTATACACTAAAGCCCGCCTGCGTCGCTCCCCGCGCACGGAAATTTGCGCCAAATACCGACTATCCCTCCCCCTCCTGCTGTCTACGCGCAACAAAATTACCCAATAACAATAATTGAAATATTTCCAATTCCATATGTTGTGTGGGCGAGCGAACAGACCCTGCCGCGCCCCGGCGGCAGACTGGGATTTTTCAACAGGAGGTCCATCATGAGCTACGAAGAACGCGACGCCTACGGCATGTATGTCAACCGCGGCCACAAAGGCCCCGGCCCTGAACTGATGGGCGCCGACACCCTGATCGGCGACCATGTGCACAATGCCAAGGATGAACACCTGGGCGAAATCAAGGAAATCATGCTCGACATGCGCAGCGGCAAGATCGCCTACGCCGTCATGTCGCACGGCGGCGTCTTCACCATCGGCGAAAAGCTGTTCGCCGTGCCGTGGGAGGCGCTGCTGCTCGACACCGTCAACAAGCGCTTCACCCTCAACGTCGACAAGGAACGCATCGAAAACGCCCCCGGCTTCGACACGGATAACTGGCCGAACATGGCGGACAGCGCTTGGGCGACGTCGATCCATAGCTATTATGGAACGACGCCGCGCGAGTATTAATTAAGCCAAGGCGCGGGGCTTGGGCCTGCTTTAAAAGCGGTACTCCAGCCCTGCCACATACGTCCTGCCCCGCGCCGTACTCAGCGGCGTATTCTCCTGCGACTGCGACGGCATCGAGTTCAGGCGGTTCAGCGCTTCCGAGAAATCCTTGTTCATGGCGTTTTGCACGGACAGGCGCAGGAACAGGTTCTTGCTGACCTGGTAGCTCGCATACAGGTCGATCACGGCCGGGATCTTCGGATTGTCGGCCTTGAGCACTTCCCCCGTCGCTTCATCGGCGTCATTGTCCGGCGACAGGCGGCGGTTCGAGCCCGTGTGCTTGAGGATGGCGCCCACTTCCAGCTTGTTGTCCAGCAGGCGCGTGCCCACGTCGAGGTTGTAGTACACGCTGGGCAGTTCGCTGATGTCGGCCGCGCCAAACCAGGCGCTGGCGATCGACGTGGGCTGGCGCGTCGTTTCGCGCGTGTACGACAGGCGCGCATACGCCGGCCCCAGGTGATATTGCGCTTCCAGTTCCCAGCCGCGTGTATACACGGGCGTGGCCGAGTTGATGTAGATATACATATTGGTCACGTATTCATCCACATTCTGCCAGTCCTTGGCGATCACTTCCGCGATATTGCACTTGCGCCCGCTGTCGCACACGAGGAAGGACTGGCTGGTGATATAGCCGTCGATCTTGCTCTTGAAATACAGGGCCTTGAAATTCAGCGCATCGTTAGCACTCAGCAAGCCATGCAGGCTGGAATTGAAACCCAGCTGATAGGTGCTGGCCCGCTCGCCCTTCAGGAAGGGGTTCATCGAGGCCCCGCCGTCATTCGAGAAAAACACTTCCTGCGGATTCGGCCCGCGCATGGTGCGCTCGGCGCTGGCAAACGGCTGGAACCACGGCATCACTTGCGCGGAAACGAGCAGCGAGGGATTGATGCCATGCTCCTTCAACGCAATATTGCTTGCCCCTTGCGGGAAGCACTGCACGCGCAAGTCGCAGGCGGGCTTGTGACCCGTCAAATCAAAGTGCGTGTAGTTGAGGCCCGCATTGACTTGAACAATGCCGCGGTTGTATTGCAGGCCCGCATACAGGCTGTTGATCTTTTGCACGCCCTCTGGGCCGAACGTATTGTTTTCGATCGATTGCTGGTTCGCATCCGGGTTGTCCGGATCGTCGACCAGGCTTTCCACGTGCTTGCTGTATTTATTGCGCATCAGCTTGCCGCCGATGGTCACCAGCGCATCGCCGCCCGCCAGCCTGAAGCTGCTGGTGTTGTTGATGTCGACCGCGTCGGCGCGGTTGGCCGCATTCGTATTGATGAAATTGGTCAGCGCCTCGGGCATGTATTTCTGGTTGCCGCGGCTGCTGCTGGCCACCACATTGAGGTCGATCAACTCGGAAAATGGCGTGTAGTGATATTTTACGTAGTAGTCATCGCTGTGGATGTCGCGGCGCGTAAACGTGCTGCGGTAATCGCGCGCCGACAGTTCCAGCGCATGGAAGTCGCTCAATTTGAGGTCCAGCTTGAGCAATTGCGACTTGGGCTTTTGCTTGTAATAGCGGTTGTAGCCGAAACCGAATTCCTCGCTGTTGACGCCCTTCGCATTCTTGTAGTTGTTGCCGATCACGCTCGCGCTGGTGGCGGCCATGAAGCCCACGCTGCCGCCATCGAAGGCGGGGTTTTTCATGGCCACGGCCAGCATGGCGCTGCGTCCCACGCCGTTATTGCCGGTCCACATCTTCGTGCGCGCCCCCGTCTTTTCCCCGGCGAAGACGACGTCATCGACGCCGATGGTGCGGAAATTGGCGCTGCCGGCCAGCGCATTGACGCCGTCGCCGCCGACGACATTGCCACGCGACACATCCACGCCGATGATGAAATTCGGGTCGATCAGCGCGCCGAACTGGCTGCTGGGCACACCGCCGTGCGACACGGACGACGGCGCGCTGCCATAGTAATTCTGGCTCACGCCATCGACCATCATGTTGACGCGCCCCAGGCCCGACAAGCCGCGGATGTTGACGCTGACGGCGCCCTGCGCCGGATCGATCTGGGTAAACGTGCCCGGCATGCTGCGCACGATCTGGTCCACGGGCTGCAAGCGCGTATCGGCCCCGCGCGCGCTGACGGCGCCCGGTTTTTCCAGCGCCTGCCGTTCCGCGGGCACCGTTTCACCCGATACGTTCAGCGGCGAAAATTCCACCTTGCCGCTGTCTTGCGCCTGTTGCGCCCACGCCTGCTGCGCGAGCAAGGCCATGCAGATGCCCACGGCCTGCGTCATTGTCTTGATATGCATACACCCTCGATTTGTTATGTTATTGAAAAATTTGAAATTCAGCTGGCGTCGAGCTTGAACGACACGGGCAAGGTCACCGTCACCGTGCCCTGGCGCAATACGTTATCGGGCGGCGCCGGCAGCGGCTGCGCGCGCTGCAGCACTTGCAAGGCTTCGCGGTCGAGCAGCACCGTGCCCGACGAGGTGACCAGCTCGCTGGCCAGCAATTTGCCGTCGCGGTCCACTTGGAAGCGCACCCAGGCGGCGCCAGCCCGCTTGCGCTGGCGCGCATCGCCCGGATAGCGCTTGAAGTGCGCCAGGTGGCCAAGCACCTGGCTTTGCCAGCTGGCCGGCGCCGCGCTGCTTGACGGCGTGTCGCTGTTGAACGGCGCCGCCTGCGGACCGCGCACGGCGGCCGGCGCCGGCGTGGCGCTGCTGCTGGCCTGCGCGGGCACGGACGCTTCCTTCGCGGCATCCTTGCCCGGCTCCGCCGACGGATTCGCCGCCGCCTTTTCCTCTTTTTCCGCCGCGACGATCTCCGGCGCAGCGGCGCGCGCCAGCACCGGCAGCGCCTCTTGCTTGATTGCACTCTTTGGCGGCCGGGCGGCGCTGGACGCGGCCGACTGGCGCGCGCCCAGGGCGTGCGCCACCTGCGTCTCCGGCGACATCGCTTGCGCGGCAAACACCACCATCACGCTGGCCGCCGGATTGGCGGGCGCCACGGCGACGGGCTGCCAGCCGGCCCACAGCAGCAGCGCCAGCGCTGCGGCCACCACCAGCGACGTGGCAATGCCCCAGCTCAATAGGGGGCGCGGCGCCGGCCCGGACTGCGGACTCACCCGCCCTCCCGGCCGACCAGGCCCACTTTCAGGTAGCCGGCCTGGCGCAGGGCATCCATCACGCCCAGCACGTCTTCATACGCGGCTTGCTTGTCGGCCTGGAAAAACAGGGGGCGCTGGCGGTCGCCGCCCGTTTGCGCGTCGAGCAGGCTGCCCAGCTGCTCGCGCGCCACGGGAGACTCGCCCAGGTACAGGCTGCGGTCCGCCTTCAGCGACACGAACAACGGTTTCTCGGGACGGGGTTCGGGCTTGGCCGTGGCGGCCGGCAAGTCGATTTTCAAGTCGACGGTGGCCAGCGGCGAAACGACCATGAAGATGATCAACAGCACCAGCATCACGTCGATGAAGGGCGTGACATTGATCTCGCTCAACTCCGGCATGTCGGCCGTGTCATCGTCCTGGGAGGGAAACAGGGAAGCCATGGCTCAGGCCTGCTGGCGCGTGTCGAGGTCGCGGCTCAGCATCAGCAGCACTTGCGCGGAAGCGGCGCGCAGCTGCGCCTTGTACTGGTTGATGCCACGGCTCAAGACGTTATAGATGACGACGGCGGGGATCGCCGCCACCAGGCCCAGGGCGGTGGCCAGCAAGGCTTCCGCGATGCCCGGCGCCACGGTGGCCAGGTTCGTGCTCTGGCTGACGGCGATGCCGATAAAACTGTTCATGATGCCCCACACGGTGCCGAACAGGCCGACGAACGGCGCCACGGCGCCTATGCTGGCCAGCAAGCCGATGCCTTGCGTCATGGCGCGCACCTGCTGCGCAATGAACTGTTCCTGGCGAAAGCCGGCCCGCTCCTTCAGTGCCGCCGCCGGCGCGCTGGCGTGCGACAGACTCAGTTCTTGCTGTACATCAGCGAGCAACTGTTGCGCCAGCGAAATGGCGCCTGCGCCCTCCACTTTGACGGCCGCGTCCGGCAAGGAAGTGGCCGTCTTCAGCATGGCGACGGCATGCGCCGCCTCGCGCCGGGCTTGCAGCAAACTGGCGCCCTTCACCAGCAAGACCACCCAGGTGGCCAGCGCGGCGACCAGCAAACCGATGAGCACGCTTTTGACGACCTGGTCGGCGGCGAAAAACATGCCCAGCGGCGACATGTCATGGGGTAAGGCGGACGCTTGCGCGGTGGCATGCAACAGGGAAAGAACGACACCGCAGCTGGCGGCTTTGATACGGAACAAGGGGATACGCATGAGAACTTTGACAGGTAACAGGCATGGCTGCGCCAACGGCGCGCACGCGCATGCAAAAAAATCGGACGAACTACCTGGCTGCTATGGGGGAGCTTGCTGGGGGAGAGTGCCGGGCAGAACGCCCGGCGGCGATACAAGAAATTACTTGGCGCTGGCGACGGCGGGCGTTACGGGTGTGAACCAGACGAAATCCGCCTGCGGCGCCAGCACCGTGGCGCCCTGCTGTGCCAGGACCAGCACCAGCGGCGCCGGGCCGCCCGTCAAGTCCTGCACGTGCAGCGGCACGCCCAGGTCCTTGTGCGCATGGTAGGCGCCGGCGATCAGCACGGCCGGCGCGGGCGCGGCCAGCAGGCGCTCGGCCATGCGGCGGTCGCGCTGCTGCTGCACCGACAGCATGGCGGCCAGGCGCGGCTCGTCGATCTGGTTGTCATGCATGACGCGGATGATGTCTTTCAGTTTCTCATGTACCTTGCCGTCGTTGGCCAGGTTCGAATGCTTGCCCTGCACGGCCGGCTTGTCGATAAACAATTGCTTGATTTCGCTGCGGTCCAGGTTGGCCGACCAGACGGGATACGGCGCGCGCATCACGGTCATCACCAGGTCGCCATATTGCGCCCACTTCCAGCTGGGCTGCCAGGCCAGCAGCTCGGCCACGTGTTCGGGGCGCACGACGGGGTCCGTCTGCAGCCACGGCTTGACCTTGTCCACCTTGGCTTGCTGGTCCGGGTTCAGCATTTCCAGCAGCACGCTGCCTTGGGGACGCTGGCCCTGCAATTGCTGCAGCAGCCATTGCTCGATCTGGTGATGGCTGAGCTGGTCATGCTGCTCGCCCACGATGACCCGGGGCGCGGCGGCCAGCTGGGCCAGCAATTGTTCGGCGGTCACGCGCTGACCGCTGCGCAAGTCGACGATTTCGCCCAGTTGGCGCACGTCTTGCGCGGCGGACGCTGAGGTGGCGCCGGTGGCAGCGTCCGTCGCTGGCGCCACGCTGCTGCAGGCGCTCAGCGCCAGCACACAGGCGGGCAGGACTGCGGAGAAGGACAGGGGGAATTTCATGGCATGGCCTTTCGGGGTCTGAGCTGCGGGTCAAACTGTTGCAAAATAGGTATAGGCGGGCATTCTAATAGAAATGATTCTCATTTACAACCAAAGCGCGGCGAACCATGCAGATTTTTTTACAACTGGCAAAAAATCAACAGGCTGCGCCGGTGAAATCCCCAGGCGCGGAGTAGAATAAAAAAAACGGAGGACTTGCGTGAATCAAACTGACCAGTTGGCGGTACTGAAAAAACCGCTGCCCGTATCCCTTGCTGCCGTACTTTCCCTGATCTTTGCCGACCGCTTTTCCATGACGCAAGCCATGCGCGCACACCATGGCCGCGACGAGTCGAGCTATCCCCCCATGCTGCCGGACGCCGTCATTTTCGCCCATTCCACCGAGGAAGTGGCGGCCGCCGTCAAGCTGTGCAGCGCGCACGACGTGCCCGTCATCGCCTACGGCAGCGGCACTTCGCTGGAAGGCCACGTGCTGGCCCTGCATGGCGGCGTGACAATTGATCTGTCGCAAATGAACCAGATGGTAGCCGTGCATAGTGAAGACTTGACGGCCACCGTGCTGGCGGGCGTCACGCGCAAGCAGCTGAACGAAGAGCTCCGCGACACGGGCCTGTTCTTCCCCATCGCCCCGGGCGCCAATGCCTCGCTGGGCGGCATGGCGGCCACGCGCGCCTCGGGCACGAACGCCGTGCGCTACGGCACCATGCGCGAAAACGTGCTGGCCCTGACGGTGGTGACGGCCGATGGCCGCATCATCAAGACGGGAACCAGGGCAAAGAAATCGTCGGCCGGCTACGACCTGACGCGCCTGTTCGTCGGCAGCGAAGGCACCCTGGGCATCATCACGGAAGTGACGGTGAAACTGTATCCGTTGCCGGAAGCGATCTCGGCGGCCGTGTGTTCGTTCCCCGGCACGGGCGAGGCCGTCAGCGCCGTGATCCAGACCATCCAGATGGGTATTCCCGTGGCCCGGGTCGAGTTTCTCGATGAAAACGGCGTGAAAGCCATCAACGCCTACGACAAGATGGCCTTGCCGGAAAAACCCTTGCTGCTGTTTGAATTCCACGGCACGCCGGCCAGCGTGGCTGAGCAGGCGCAGCTGGTGCAAGCCATCACGGCGGAACACGGCGCCAGCGATTTCGAGTGGGCCAGCCGCCCCGAAGACCGCTCGCGCCTGTGGGCCGCGCGCCACAACGCCTACTTTGCCCTGCTGCAGATGCGCCCCGGCAGCCGCGCCATTTCCACCGATTGCTGCGTGCCCATTTCGCGCCTGGCCGAATGCATCCTCGCCACCCAGGCCGATTGCGAAGCGCAAGGCCTCGTCTACGCCATCATCGGCCACGTGGGCGACGGCAACTTCCACGTGCAGATGCTGGTCGACCCGGACGATCCAAACGACATCGCCCGCGCGGAAAAGGTCAACAGCGACATGGTCACGCGCGCCATCGGCATGGACGGCACGTGCACGGGAGAACATGGCGTGGGCATGCACAAGATGGCCTTTCTCGTGGAAGAACATGGCGAAGGCGCCATCGACACCATGCGCGCCCTGAAACACGCGCTGGATCCGAAGAACATCATGAATCCGGGCAAGATCGTGCGCTGGTAATCAGGCCGTCCATTCCATGCGCATCGGCACGAAGGCGATGCCGCCCGTCTCCACCTTCGGCCCCGTGGCGACAAAGCCCAGGCTTTCGTACAGGGGCAAGGCATAGGCCGAGGAATTGACGGTAAACGCCGTGACCTTCCCCCTGGCCAAGGATGCATCGCGGGCCGCCCGCCACAGACGGCGCGCCATGCCGCGCCGGTGCAGCGCGCGCGGCACGAACATGTGGAACAGGTGCGTGTTGTCGCGCATGGCCACCACGCCGGCCAGTTCGCCGTCGATGTGCGCCAACTGGTAACGATAGTTGGGGAGAGACAGGTAACTTTCGATGGCCGGCTGGCGGCAATGTTCGATGAACTTTTCCGCCCCCGCGCCGTCCGGGTGCAGGGTCAAAAAAGGCATCAAGTCGTCGATCAGGGCGACGATGGCGGGCGCGTCGGCGACCAGGGCGGGGCGCAGTGTCGGTTCGGGCAAAGTAGTCATATGATAATCATGCCACCGCCTGGCCGACATTGACAAGCATCAACAGAAATCGCGGCTGCTGGTCCTCAAACGCCCCAGCAGATGCGACATGTCGACCAGGCGCTTGGCCACCAGGTTGCGCACCAGCCCCTCGCGCTGCCACACGCCGTACACGCCCAGCAGCGGCGCGCTCAGCACTTCGCGGCGCTGGCTTTCCACCAGGTCGGGCCAGACGATGACGTTGACCGTGCCCGTCTCGTCTTCCAGGGTCATGAAGATGACGCCCTTGGCCGTGCCCGGACGCTGGCGCACGGTGACGATGCCGCAGGCGCGCGCCAGCTGGCCATCCGTGTAGCTGGCCAGCGCGGATGCCGGCAGGAAACGCTGCTCCAGCAATTGCCTGCGCAACAGCGCCAGCGGGTGGCGGCCCAGGGTCAGGCCTTGCGCGCGGTAGTCGCTGACGATGCTCTCGCCTTCCGTGGGCGCGGCCAGCACGGGCAAGTCTTCCTCTGGCGTGGTGACGCGCAGCAAATCCCTGTCGGGCACGGCGCCGGCCGCCTGCCACAGCGCCGCGCGCCGGTGCCCGGCCAGCGCGTGCAGCGCGTTGCCTGCCGCCAAGACCTGCAAGTCATGACGATCCAGGCCGCCACGCCGCGCCAGGTCGGCCACGTCGACAAAGGCGGCGATGGCGCGCGCATCCTCGATGCGCCGGGCCGCCTCGGCGCGCATGCCGAACAGGCTGTTCAAGCCCAGGCGCACGGCGGGCGCGGGGTCCTGCCCTGCTTCCAATACCGCTTCCCAGCCGCTGACGGTCACGTCGACGGGCAGCACTGGCACGCCATGCCGGCGCGCATCCTGCACCAGTTGCGAGGGACTGTAAAAACCCATGGGCTGGCTGTTGAGCAAGGCGCACAGGAAGGCGGCCGGTTCGTGGCATTTCAGCCAGGAACTGGCGTACGTCAGCAGCGCGAAACTGGCCGCGTGCGACTCGGGAAAACCGTATTCGCCAAAACCCTCGATCTGGCTGAAGATAGCCTCGGCAAACTCCTTGCCGTAACCATTCTCCACCATGGCATTGACGATGCGGTCATGGTAATTGTTCATGCCACCCTTGCGTTTCCAGGCCGCCATGGCGCGCCGCAACTGGTCCGCTTCGCCAGGCGTGAAACCGGCCGCGATGATGGCCACCTGCATTACTTGCTCCTGGAAAATGGGAATGCCCAGGGTGCGCCCCAGCGCCTTTTCCAAGCCCTTGGGATAATCGACCGGCTCTTTCTGCTGGCGCCGCTGCAGATACGGATGCACCATGCCGCCCTGGATGGGGCCGGGACGCACGAGCGCCACCTCGATGACGAGGTCATAGAATTCACGGGGACGCAAACGGGGCAGCATGCTCATCTGCGCACGCGACTCGATCTGGAACACGCCGATGGTGTCGGCCTGGCACATCATGTCGTAGGTGGCAGGATCTTCCGCCGGAATATCCTGCAGGCGGAGTGGCTCGCCGCGCCGCGCACCGACCAGTTCCAGGGCGCGGCGCAGGGCCGACAGCATGCCCAGCGCCAGCACGTCGACCTTCATCAAACCCAGTTCTTCCAGGTCGTTCTTGTCCCACTCGATGACGCTGCGCTCGGCCATGGCGGCGTTTTCAATCGGCACCAGGCGCGACAACTTTCCTTGCGCAATCACAAAGCCGCCCGGATGCTGCGACAAATGGCGGGGAAAGCCCAGCAATTGCTGCGCCAGGCCGGCCCACTGCTGCGACAATGCCGCTTCCGGGTCCAGCCCGCATTCGGCCAGGCGCTCCAGCAGATCGCGCTTGCCGTCGAACCAGCGGTGCGCCTTGGCCACTTTTTCCACGATGGCCAGGTCGATCCCCAGCGCCCGGCCGCTGTCGCGCAAGGCGCTTTTCGGCCGGTAGCTGATCACCACGGCCGCCAGCGCGGCCCGCTCGCGGCCATATTTGCCGTAGATATATTGAATCACTTCTTCGCGCCGCTGGTGCTCGAAGTCGACGTCGATGTCGGGCGGCTCGTTGCGCTCGCGCGACATGAAGCGCCCGACCAATGAATTGCCGCGCGCCGGGTCCACTTCCGTGATATGCAGGCAATAGCAGACGGCCGAATTGGCGGCCGACCCCCTGCCCTGGCACAGGATGTCTTGCGAGCGGGCAAAGCGCACGATGTCGTACACGGTCAAAAAGTAGGCTTCATACGACAGCTCCGCAATCAGTTCCAGCTCCTGTTCGAGCTGCTGCTGCACGTTGGCCGGTATGCCCAGCGGAAAACGGATGCGCGCGCCCGCATACGTTTCTGCGCGCAGATACGTCGCCGGCGTGTGGCCGTGCGGCACCAGCTCGTCGGGATAGTCATAGCGCAAGCTGTCGAGCGAGAATGTGCACAAGTCCGCGATGCGCAGGGTTTCCGCCAGCGCCTGCGGCGGATACACATTGGCCAGGCGCAAGCGCGCGCGCAGATGCTGCTCCGCGTTTTGCGCCAGCGCATAGCCGCACTCGCCCACGGGCTTGCCCACGCGTATCGCGCACAGGGTGTCGAGCAGCGGCTTGCGCGAACGCACGTGCATGCACACATGGCCGACGGCCACCACGGACAAGCCCAGCGCCTGCGCGGCGTCCTGCACGGCGCTGCGGTGCGCGTCATCCTGCGCCCGCTGCAGCAGGTTCAAGCCTATCCAGCTGCGCTCGCCGCCAAAGGTGGATAACATCCACGCCCCCTGCGCGCGCAGCGTCGCGGGCTGGGCCGGATAGCCGGGCAGCAAAATCATCAAACAGCCGGGCAGCCCTTGCAAATGGGCAAACTGCGCCGGCGGCGCGGCGAAATCGTCGGGCGTCAACAGATAGCGGCCCTTGGCCGCCCGCGTGCGCGCCATGGTGATCAGTTCCGACAGGTTGCCGTATCCGTCGGCATCGCGCACCAGCGCCAGCAGGGACGGCCCCGGGCTGCCGTCGGCCTGCGTCAAGTGAAAATGCGCGCCGATAATCAGGGGGAAGCCGGCCCGCTTGGCCGTCGCATGGGCGCGCACGACACCCGCCAGCGAGCATTCGTCGGTAATGGCCAGCGCCCGGTAAGCAAGCTGGACAGAGCGCGCCACCAGCTCTTCCGCATGCGAGGCCCCATGCAGGAAGCTGAAATTACTCAAGCAGTACAACTCAGCATACTCGGGTAAGACTGCGCTCCCCATGATCTACCTCAATACTGTATATAAACACAGTATATTATACTCATCTGAAAACGGCCATCTCAGTTATGCTGAGGTTTTACCTTGCACAGTGCCCGCCATGATCGTCCACTCATTAAAATGTTTCGGCGCCGCCCCCGGTGGCGGCAATGCGGCGCTGGTCGTGGAAAACGACTACGCCAGCGAAACGCAGCGCCAGGCCTTTGCCCGCGAACGCCAGGTCAGCGCCTGCGTCTTCCTCGACCGGCAAGCGGACGGCGCGGAGGGATGCATCGTGCTCGACTATTTTTATCCGCACACGCGCAGTCCCCTGTGCCTGCACGCCACTTTGGCGGCCGCGCATGTGCTGCTGGCGGCGCCCGGCGCGCCGGCGGCGCTGACGGTGACGACCGCCATGCGCGGGCAAGCCTTGCAGCTGGTGCGCCGCGCGGAGGGATTGTTCATCGGCCTGGCGCCGCAGCCGGCGCCTGCCGTCCTGGTGGAAAAGTATGTGCCGTCCGAGCTGATGGGCCAGCACATGCACTTGCTGTCGCCGCCCGTCGTCGCGTCCGTCGGCAGCCCGAAGCTGCTGCTGGAAGTGGCCGACCGCACCACCCTGCGCGCGCTGCGGCCGAACCTGGAATTGATCGCCGACTGGAGCGCCTTGCACAAGGTCAGCGGCTGCTATGCGTATTGCCGCACGGGCGAGCACGAATATGAGGGGCGCAACTTCAACCACCTCGATCCGGCGCTGGAAGACAGCGCCACGGGCGTGGCGGCGGGCGCGCTGGCAGCGCACTTGCAACAGTCGCTGCGCCTGCACCAGGGCCACGTGACGCAGCAGCCCTGCCTGATCGAAGTGCAATACAGCACGCAAGCGATCTGGGTGGGCGGCATGGTGCAACGCAGCACCTGAATGGGGCATGCCGCACCAGCACAAGGCAAGCCAGGCAGTGGCCAAAAGATAATCAACCAGGAAACAACAGTTACAGCAAATTTGTAATAACAAAACAAAGTATCGCTGGTGAATGCTGAAAAGATGGCACTAGAATCAAGTCACGAATCTTGCTCATCAGCCACTTGGAGATACTGCGTGCCGACCCTCACCACCTTGCGTCAAGCCATCCTCATCAGCCTGTACGGCAGCGCCGCCCTGGCCGTTTTCAGTCCTGCCGCCATGGCCCAGAACACGGAAGCGGCCGCCACGGAAGGCCCCGTGCAAACGGTCAGCGTGGTCGGCTCGCGCCGGGTCGCCAGTTCCGCCACGGATACCATGGTGCCGGTCGATATCATTCCCATTTCCAAGGTGGCCGAGCAAGGCGGCCAGTTTGATCTGGCGCAGTCGCTGCAATACATCTCGCCCTCGTTCAACTCCACGCGCCAGACGGGCGCCGACGGGGCCGACCTGATCGATTCAGCCGCCCTGCGCGGCCTCGGTTCCGACCAGACCCTCGTGCTGGTGAACGGCAAGCGGCGCCACACGACAGCCCTCGTCAACCTGTTCGGCGCGCGCAACCGCGGCAACACGGGCACGGACATGAATGCGATTCCCTTGTTGGCGATCAAGAACGTGCAAGTGCTGCGCGACGGCGCCGCCGCCCAGTACGGCTCGGACGCCATTGCCGGCGTGATCGACATCGAACTGAAGAAAAGCCTGGGCTGCGAAGCCGTGGCCGGCTACAGCCAGTATTCCGCAGGCGACGGCAAGAATTACATGACCTCCGCCTATTGCGGCATCGCGCTGGGCGACAAGGGTACCCTGGCCATCACGGGCGAATACCTGGACCGTGGCCGCTCGAACCGGGCCGATGCGGACAGCATGCGCATCATCGGCGACACCAAGTCCAAGAACAAGACCCTGTACGTGAATGGCGACTACGCCACCAGCCCCACGGGCAAGCTGTACTTCACGGCCGGCGCGCAGACGCGCGACGCGTCCAGCGCCGCATTCGGCCGGGGCGGCATCGGCAGCGACGACATTCCATCGCGCAATTCGGCCGCCATGTATCCGGATGGTTTCGTGCCTTTCATCAATGGCAAGATCGACGACCAGTACGCCACCATCGGCCACCGCAGCCAGATCGGCGAATGGCATGCTGATTTTTCGCAAACCTATGGCTACAACAAGATGCGCTACGACATCAGCAACACGCTGAATGCCTCGATCGCCAACCTCGACCTGATGAACGGCGGCAAGGGCGTCAGCTCCAGCCGTTTCGATGCGGGCGGCTTTTCGTTCCAGCAACTGACCAGCAACGCCGACTTCAGCCGCTACTACGACACGGTGATGCGCGGCATGAACGTGGCCTTCGGCGCCGAATACCGCAGCGAGGAATACAAGATCATGGCCGGCGAACCGGGCTCCTACAACGACGCCGACGGCGTGGGCGTGGGCGGCAATGCGGGCAGCCAGGGCTTCCCCGGCTTCCAGCCCGGCGACGCCACCAAGGCCAAGCGCCACAGCATCGCCGCGTATGGCGACGTGGAACTGGACTGGACGGAACGCCTGAAAACCCAGGCGGCCCTGCGCTACGAGAAATTCAGCGATTTCGGCTCCACCGTGACGGGCAAGCTGGCCGCCAGCTATAAAGTGGCGCCCAACGTGCTGCTGCGCGGTTCGGCCAGCACGGGCTTCCGCGCGCCATCGTTGCAGCAAGTGTATTTCTCGTCCACCTTCACGGACTTCATCGGCGGCGTGCCCACGGACGTGGTGCTGGCGCCGAATGGCGGCGCCGTCGCCAACGCGGCCGGCATTCCGAAGCTGAAGGAAGAAAAGTCGACCAGTTTTACCTTCGGCACCACCTGGACGCCGACGCAGGCCATTTCCGTGACGGCCGACTTGTACAACATCAAGATCAAGGACCGCATCGTGCTGTCGGGCCGTTTCAATGCCGACAACTACCCGGACCTGGCGGCGCGCCTGGCCCTGCTGGGCGTGGGCGAGGCGCAATTCTTCGTCAATTCCATCGACACGCGCACGCGCGGGCTGGACCTGACGGCGTCGCACAAGGGAGAATTGGCCGGCAACCGCCTGAACACCTTCCTGGCCTTGAATTTGAGCAAAACGGAAGTGACGAAGGTCAAGACGCCCGCCTCGCTGACGGGCTTTGAAGACGTGCTGCTGTCCGAGCGCGAACGCCTGTTCATCGAACAGGGCGGCCCGCGCGCGAAAGCCACCCTGGGCTTCGACTACATCACGGGCAAGCTGGAATCGGACTTGCGCATCATTTATTTTGGCCCGCAAACCCTGGGCACCTTCAGCGGCACGGCCGAAGGCGTGCCGAATGCCCGTTACGCAGCCAAGACGTCCGCCGACCTGAGCTTCACCTACAGCATCAGCAAAAATACCAAGCTGACCTTTGGCGGCAACAACATCTTCAACGTCAAGCCCACCACGCAAAACGCGGACGAGACGGACAACGGCTTCAAATACGACAGCGTGCAGTTCGGCCTGAACGGCGCTTCGTACTTCGGGCGGCTGTGGGTGAAGTTCTGATCACCGTGTCCGCATAAAAACAGCGGCTGCGCCAGCATGGGCAGCCGCTGTTTTTTAGTTAGGCCGAACAGTTCAGCATCCACTGCACCCCGAACTGGTCCGTCAATTTACCGTAATAATCGCCCCATACCTGGATGGCGAGCGGTGTCGTCACCACGCCTTGATACGCCAGCTTGTCAAAAAGCTCTTTCGTTAACTGCCTGTCATGCATTTGCAAAATATGTGCGGACCCTCGCATGGGCTCGGCATCGTCATTGTCAGAAGCAAAAAACAACACGCCTGGTCCTTCAAATCGGGCATGCATGATTTTCCCGCGCATGGCTTCATGACGGAGCGGCATGCCATCCACGCCAAAGCGCAAGACATCGCTTATCTTGCCCAGCCCGCATTGCGTGTAGAACGCCAAGGCTTGTTCGCAAGTGGTAGTAAAGAAAAGATAATTGGATAATTGCATCAGCTCATCCTTGCATCAGGTTAGGCAAAGCGAAAGTGACGGAGCGGTCACCGGCAGGAGATTCAGATGCGATCAACCGTCCAGCAGTGGCTGCAGGCAGCCCCCATGGAGGATAGCCAATTATCCATCCGAAAAACTCATGCATTGTCACGGAAACACCGGTGACCGCCGATGGACGCTGCCCCCCACAGACATGGATATCGCTTCAACGCCCCTGCTGCTCCAGTTTTCGCACAAAGTCACTTTTCCGGCCATCCCACAGGCATTTCCGGCATCGGCCTGCCTCGAACACGTGCTCGCACCGTGGCAAGCCATAGATGACCGAGGCGCATTCGGGACACAGGCTGGCCATGCCTTCGGCGTCGTCACGGTATCGGCTGCCGCATTCGTCACAGGTTTTCACAGCTCATACACTCCCATACTCCAGTACCGGCTGCCTTGCCTGTTGCGGGCAAGCCAACCCAAGGCCTGCAACTCCTTGCCGATCAATCGATTCATGATGCCATGCCCGACCAGCAGCACGGGCCCCCTGGCGGCGAGCGCAACCAGCCGCTCGGCGGCGGCCCTGGCGCGCCGCCGGGTTATCTGCAACGAGTCCGATCCGCGCGCATAACCAAACAACCAGAGTAGGCGAAAAATCGCTGCCCAGGCTTCAGCCGGCAGCCAAGGGGCCTTCCAGAGCGCAAAGGGCAACCCTGCTTCAGAGAACATCGCCTCTTGCATGAATGGCAAGTCACCCAATGCCCTGGCCGATGAGCATGCCCTGGGTGCCGTGCTGGCCACGATGGTCGACGCGGAAAGCGCTGCCGCAGCGCACTGCGCAGGGATGCCACCTTCTTTGATGATCGATTGATTGTAGAGATTAATCCACTGTCCCATTTGCAGCGGCGCTATCCAGCGCCCTTTGGCGAGTCGGGGCTCGCCGTGTCTCATTAATGTTATTCGCATGTCCAGTCAGATCGCCTCGCACATTTATCCGTCCACTTCATGGGGGAGCTTGCCCCTTGCCTGCCCTGCCGGCCTGGTCCTGCGGCTCCCCGCCAGCACGGCCGCCGCGAACAATCTTTGCCCTGCGGCGGAAAGCACGGATAATAGCGGCTAACTCATAAGCACAGTATTGGATTACCTCATGGAAATTAAAGTCAACTTTCTCGACAAGCTGCGTCTCGAAGCCAAGTTCGACGATTTTACGGTCATCGCCGACCAGCCCATCCGCTATAAAGGCGATGGTTCGGCGCCCGGCCCGTTCGATTACTTTTTGGCATCATCGGCACTGTGCGCGGCCTACTTCGTGAAGTTGTATTGCGATACGCGCAATATTTCCACTGAAAATATCCGCCTGTCGCAAAACAATATCGTCGATCCTGAAAACCGCTACCAGCAGATTTTCAAGATCCAGGTCGAGTTGCCGGCCGATATCTCGGACAAGGACCGCCAGGGCATCCTGCGTTCGATCGACCGTTGCACGGTGAAAAAAGTGGTGCAGGCGGGGCCGGAGTTCGTCATTGAAGAAGTGGAGAACCTGGACGCCGATGCCCAGGCCTTGCTGGCCCTGAATCCCGCCCCTGGCGCGAGCACCTATATCGTCGGCAAGGACTTGCCGCTGGAACAGACCATCGCCAATATGTCCAGCCTGCTGGCGGGCCTGGGCATCAAGATTGAAATCGCTTCGTGGCGCAACATCATTCCCAACGTGTGGTCGCTGCACATCCGCGATGCGCATTCGCCCATGTGTTTCACCAACGGCAAGGGAGCAACCAAGGAAAGCGCGCTGGCGTCGGCCCTGGGCGAGTATATCGAACGCCTCAGCAACAACCATTTCTACGCCGGTTCGTTCTGGGGCGAAGACATCGCCAACGCGGATTTTGTCCATTACCCGAACGAGCGCTGGTTCAAGCCGGGCCGCAAGGATGCGCTGCCGAAGGAGATTCTCGACGCCTACTGCCGCGACATCTACGATGCCGATGGCGAACTGCGCGGCTCGCACCTGATCGACACCAACTCCGGCAATGCGGAGCGCGGCATCTGCTCGCTGCCGTATGTGCGCCAGTCCGATGGCGAGACCGTGTACTTCCCATCGAACCTGATTGAAAACTTGTACGTCAGCAATGGCATGAGCGCCGGCAACACTCTCGTCGAAGCACAGGTGCAATGCCTGTCGGAAATTTTCGAACGGGCCGTCAAGCGCGAAATCATCGAAGGCGAAATCGCCCTGCCCGACGTGCCGCAGGAAGTGCTGGCGAAATATCCGGGCATCCTGGCCGGCATCGCCGGCCTGGAAGAACAGGGTTTCCCCGTGCTGGTGAAAGATGCGTCGCTGGGCGGCGTGTATCCGGTGATGTGCGTCACCCTGATGAACCCGCGCACGGGCGGCGTGTTTGCCTCGTTCGGCGCGCACCCGAGCCTGGAAGTGGCGCTGGAGCGCAGCCTGACGGAATTGCTGCAGGGCCGCAGTTTTGAGGGCCTCAACGACTTGCCGCAGCCGACGTTTGCCAGCGAAGCCGTCACCGAGCCGAACAATTTCGTCGAGCACTTCATCGATTCCAGCGGCATCGTCTCGTGGCGCTTCTTCAGCGCCAAGGCCGATTACGATTTTGTCGAGTGGGATTTTTCCGGCCACGGCGAAAACTCGAATGCCGAGGAAGCGGCAACCCTGTTCGGCATCCTCGCCGGCATGGGCAAGGAAGTCTACACGGCCGTATATGACCAGCTGGGCGCCACCGCCTGCCGCATCCTCGTGCCCGGTTATTCCGAGGTGTACCCGGTCGAGGATTTGATCTGGGACAATACCAACAAGGCGCTGCTGTTCCGCGCCGACATCCTGAACCTGCACCGCCTGGACGATGCCAGCCTGGAAGACTTGCTCGACCGCCTGGAAAACAGCGAGCTCGACGAGTACGGCGACATCGCCACCCTGATCGGCATCGAGTTTGACGAAAACACGGTGTGGGGCCAGCTGACGACCCTGGAATTGAAGCTGCTGATACAGCTCGTCCTGCAGCAATTCGAGGAAGCGAAAGAGCTGGTGGAAACCTTCTTGCAGTACAACGACAACACGCTCGAGCGCAAACTGTTCTATCAAGCATTGAACGTGGTGCTGGAAGTGGAACTCGATGACGAGCTGGAGCTGGACGATTACGTCGTCAATTTCCGCCGCATGTTTGGCGACGCCCGCATGGATGCGGTGCTGGGCTCGGTGGACGGCAGCGTGCGTTTCTTCGGCCTGACCCCGACCAGCATGCAACTGGAAGGCCTCGACCGGCACCAGCGCCTGATCGACAGCTTCAAGAAATTGCACGCGGCGCGCGCCAAGGCAGCGGCCCGCTAAGGCGACAGGCGGGGGCCGGCGCGGCAGTCGCGCCTTCGCGCCCCGGCGCAGGAATCAACCCTGCGCGACCGCATGGAAAAGAGACCATGGCCACACTGGAATTCTGGTTCGACTTCGGCAGCAACTACAGCTACCTGAGCGCCATGCGCATCGATGCGCTGGCGCGTGAAAAGAAGGTAAAAGTGATCTGGAAACCCTTCCTGCTGGGCGTCGTCTTCAAGGCGCTGGGCTGGGAAACGTCGCCGTTCGTCTTGCAAAAAATCAAGGGCGACTACACGTGGCGCGACATGGCGCGCCAGTGCGAAAAGTATGCATTGCCATGGCAGCAACCGAGTTCCTTTCCCCGCGCGGCCCTGCTGCCCATGCGCGTGGCCCTGGTCGGCGCGGACCAGGGCTGGATCGCGCCGTTTGCGCGCCGCATGATGGCGATGAATTTCGCCGAAGACCGCGACATCGACAACTTCGAAGCCGTCAGCGAAGCCTTGGAAGGGCTGGGTCTCGATGCGCGCGCCATCGTGGCGCTGGCTTTGACACAGGACAACAAGCTGCGCCTGCGCCGCCAGACTGAGCAGGCGCAAGCGTTGAAGCTGTTCGGCGCCCCCAGCTTCCTCAGCGGCGGTGAACTGTTCTGGGGCAACGACCGGCTCGACGATGCGCTGGCGCATGCCGCCGCCCTCCCCTGACGATAATCAGCCGGCCAGCGCCGCGATTTCCTTCTGCATGTTTTCAATGGCCCGTTCGTTGTACTGGTCGGCAAAGTATGCATCGCCGAACAGCTGGCCCGCCTGCGCCTTGCCGCACAAATGCTGCAGGGCCAGGCCCCGCTGCTCGTTGAAGCGCACGGGGTCCACGTGCGCGTATTCGCGGCCGATGGCTTGCGTGTAGGCCTGGTACACCTCGTCATCCTGGCCCAGGATGGCCAGGTCGGCACTGAGCATGGCGTCTTTCAGCGGATGGCTGATGCCCGGTCCCTGGAAATGGTCGGTGACGCGTATCAATTGCGCCACATCAAGGTTGTCGCCCGCATCGAGGCCGCTGGCCAGCCACAGCTGGGCGCTCGCCTCTTCGCTGGAATACAGGGCATCGTCATCGTGGCTGTAGACGGCGTCGTGGAACCAGAACGCTTTCTTGACCAGCGCGCTGTCGCGCTTGGGCGCATAGGTATTGTCGGCCCACACGCGGATTTCGGACAGGCCGTGCACCAGGTGGTCGAGGTTGTGATAGTGGCGGTCCGCGCCGCCATACGCCTGCGGCCCCGTCAGGTGGGCGAACCAGTGATCCGCCAGCGCGATGTCGGCATCGGACGCGGTGGCGTAGTTCCACAACGCTTCCCACTCCTTGCGCAGGCAGTCGAGTATCCACGCCTGGTAGGCCGGGCCGGGGACGAATTTCTTCATGGTCCAGTTCCAGCCCACGGGGCCTTCCAGCGCCTTGACGAAGCTGGAGCTGACGGAGCCGAGGTCGCGCGGGGGCATGACGAAAATCGTCTTGGCGCCCTGCAACACGTCCACATTCGTTTGCTGGATCAGGTTTTCATAGTCGAAATCGGCCGTCGTGCGGATGCCGCGGATCAGGTAGTCGCAGCCATGCTTCTTCGCCGCGCGCGCCGTGTAGTCGCCCTTGACGATAACCACCTGCACATTGTCCCAGCCGCACTCGCGCGCGCTCTGTTCGATGATGCGCTTGCGGTCTTCGGCGGGAAATTGCGGCTTCTTGGCGGGGTTTTGCGACAGGAACACGATCACCTCGTCGGCGAGCGAACGCGCTTCGCCGATCACCCACATATGGCCGTTGGTGATGGGGTCGAGGGTTCCTGAAAATCCGATCTTCTGCATGCTGCGCTCCGTGGTCTGGTTCTGCTTGTTTCGCAGACAATATAGGGCCACGGCGCGCGCGTCAATGCAACATGCCAAAGATCATGATCAAAATGCTCTTTTCGCGGCTTGCGGGAATTCCACGCGTACGCACAGGCCGCCCAGGCGCTCGGATTTGTCCAGCACCAGGCGCGCGCCGTGGCGTTCAGCGATGGCCTTGATGATGGCCAGCCCCAGGCCGCTGCCGTTGGCGTCCGTGCCGGGCACGCGGTAGAAGCGGCTGAAGACGCGCTCGCGCTCTTCGGGCGGGATGCCGGGGCCGCTGTCTTCCACCGATAACGTCACGCCGACGGGACTGGCGCGCAGGTCGATGTCGACCGTGCCGCCCTGCGGCGTGTACTTGATGGCGTTGTCGACCAGGTTGCGCAGCATGATGTTGAGCGCATCGGCCTGCCCCGCCACCTTGGCCGGGTCCATGTGATGCAGGCCCAGGTCGATCTTGCGCGCCTGCGCGATGCCGGCCATGTCGCCCAGCGCGCGCTTGACGACATCGTTCAAGTCCACCGCCTGCAGCTGGTCGCCGCTGGCGGCGCTCGCTTCCTGGCGCGCCAGCACCAGCAGCTGCTCGACCAGGCGCGTGGCCCGTTCGATGCCGGCGCTCACGCGGGAAATCGCCAGGCTGCGTTTTTCCTCGGATTCGGCCCGCTCCAGGCTCAATACCTGCAGTTTCAGGGCCGCCAGCGGCGTGCGCAATTCATGCGCGGCGTCGGCAACGAAATGCTGCTGCGCGTCGAACGCCGTTTTTACGCGCCCGAACAGCAAATTCAGTTCATGCACGAGGGGGCGCACCTCGTCGGGCAAGCCCGCTTCCGAGACGGGAGACAGATCGTCCGCCTGGCGCGCCGCCACCTGCTTGCGCACGCGCGAGACGGGCGCCAGCGAACCGCTGACGACCCACCAGACGACCAGCATCAAAATAGGCGCCATCAGCGCAATCGGCCCCACCGTGCGCAGGGCCAGGCTGCCGGCCATGCGCTTCCTGACGGCCATGTCCTGGGCGATCTGCACGGTCTGGGAACTGGTTTGCACGGAAAAGATGCGGTACGTCGTGCCGTTGGCTTTCACGTTGGAAAAGCCCAGCACGGCGCGCTGCGGCAATTCCGCGCGCGTGATCGAGCGGAACACCTGCACGCCGTCCGGCGTCCACACCTGCACCACCATGTCGTTGTTGACGGGGTCGGCCGGCAACGCCTGCGCATGGTTGGCCAGCGGCGCGCCGGAGCGCAGCGACAGGGCCATCTGCTGCATGTGGTAATCGAAGATCTGGTCGGCGTCGTACAGGGCGCTGCGGTAGGCGATCGAAGCTTGCGCCAGGGCCGCCATGATGATGGCTGCCAGCAAAAACCACAGCAGGCGGCCGCGCAGCGAATGCGTCACCGTGACCTTCATCCTCATGCCTTGGGCACCATGTAGCCAAGGCCGCGCACGTTCTGGATCAGGTCGCTGCCCAGTTTCTTGCGCAAGCCATGGATATACACTTCCACGGCATTGCTGTTGACTTCATCCTTCCAGCTGTACAGCTTTTCTTCCAGCTGCGCGCGCGACAGCACGATGCCGGGGCGGGCGATCAAGGCTTCCAGCACGGCCCATTCGCGCGCCGACAGGTTGACCGGGTGGCCCTCGGCGATCACTTCGCGCGTCAGCGGATTGATGGAGACGCCCTGGTGTTCGAAGATCGGTTCCGGCCGCCCCGAGGCGCGCCGCAGCAGGGCGCGTATGCGCGCCAGCAATTCGTCGAGGTCATACGGCTTCAAGACGTAATCGTCGGCGCCCGCGTCGAGACCCGCGATGCGCTGCTCGATGGCGTCGCGCGCCGTGGCTACCAGCACAGGCGTGTCGAGCTTGCGCAAGCGCATCGAGCGCAGCACGTCGAGGCCATCCTTGCGGGGCAAGCCCAGGTCCAGCAGCACCAGGTCGTAGGTTTGCGTCTGCAGGGCCGTATCGGCCATGTCGCCATCCTTGACCCAATCCACCGCGTAATGCTCGGCGCGCAGCAAATCGAGCACCACCTCGCCGATCATCGTATCGTCTTCTACCAGCAATAAGCGCATGCCCTACTCCTTCATCTTGACTGTTTTATCGACCTTGCATCCTGCGCCAGATCAACCGAGGCGCACGGGAATGAAGATCTTATCGGGGCCGCGCTGTATCAGCAAGGCCACCGACTTCGCGGATTTTTCCACCACGTCGCGCACCTGCTCGACCGTGTTGACGGGACGGCCATTCACCGACAATAGCACGTCGCCCGGCTGCACTCCGGCATTCGCGGCGGCGCCGCCCGCATCTTCCACCAGCAGGCCGGCGCTGATGCCCGCCTCGCGTTTTTCATCCGATTGTAACGGACGCAGGGCCAGGCCCAGCTTTACCTTGCCGGCGGCGCTGTCGCTCTTCGCCACTTCGGCCACCTTGTCGGCCGCATTGCCCAGGGTTGCCGTCAGGCTGACGATCTTGCCGTCACGCCAGACATCCATGCTGATCTTGTCGCCTGGCAAAGACGTGCCCACCAGCGCCGGCAAGTCGGCCGAGCCGATGATGCGCTGGCCATTCACCTTGCGCACCACGTCGCCCGACTTCAGGCCAGCCTTGTCGGCCGGGCTGCCCCGCTCCACGTTGGCCACCAGCGCGCCTTCCGGCGTGGCCAGCTTGAACGAGTCGGCAAAGCCCTGGTTGACTTCCTGCACCGTCACGCCCAGCTTGGCGTGGCTGGCCTTGCCCGTTGCAACGATCTGGTCCTTGATGCGGCCGGCCAGGTCGATGGGGATGGCGAACGACAAGCCCTGGAAGCCGCCCGTCTGGCTGTAGATCTGCGAATTGATGCCGACCACTTCGCCGCGTGTGTTGAACAGGGGGCCGCCCGAGTTGCCGGGGTTCACCGCCACGTCCGTCTGGATGAACGGCACATTGCTGTCGTCCGGCAAGGAACGGCCCTTGGCGCTGACGACGCCAGCCGTCACCGTGCTGTCGAAGCCATAAGGAGAACCGATGGCCAGCACCCATTCGCCCACTTTCAGGTCGCTCGAGTGGCCGAGCGGCACGATGGGCAGGTTGTTGGCGTCGATCTTCAGCACGGCGATGTCCGTCTTCGGATCCGTGCCCAGCACCTTGGCGCGGAATTCGCGGCGGTCGTTCAGCTTGACGGTCACTTCGCGCGCATCGCGCACCACGTGGGCATTCGTCATGATGATGCCGTCGGGGCTGACGATGAAGCCGGAACCGAGGCCGTGCGTAGGCACGTCGCGGCCGCCGCGCTGCCCGCCTTGCGGGCCCTGGAAGCGGCGGAAGAATTCGAGGAAGGGGTCGTTACCGAAGTCGTCATTGCCGGCCTGGGCCGATGGATCGTACGCCACCTTGGTGCTGCCCGTGACGCTGATATTGACGACGGCCGGGCTGTTGCGCGCGGCGATCTGGCTAAAGTCGGGCAAGGCCACCAGCGGCGCGCTTGCTGCAGGCGCCACGGCGGCGGCCACGGGTGCGGCGGGAGTGCCTGCGGCGGCATTCGCGCCGGCATTGTTCTGATGCATCACCATGGCGCCACCGGCGCCCAGCACACCGATCGCGGCCAACGCGGCTACGGTGCGTTTGATTTTCAGCGATGCGGTATTCGTTTGCTGTTCCATGAATTGCTCCTCATTCAATGAGATTTTGATGTATGCAATAGTGGGCCACGAGTCTTAGGCGGTGCTTAACATTTTTCCATTTGGAAACAGGCATTTGCGCCTTTAAGCGGGGTTTAATCTTGCGTATCATGGGCAACCAATGGAAGCCCTGAATGCGGCCCGAACGGGCTCCGGACGTGACACTGGCCGGATTGACCGGCCAGTATTTTACTGCATGGGGAGGGAATATTCCCTCCCGCCAATGCCGGCGCGTGGCGCCGAAATCAGCTCAGCTCAGCTCAGGCTGCCTGGCGCTGTTCCAGCGCGCTGACGGTGGCGCCAGTGGTGGTGCCGATCTCGATCTTGCGCGGCTTCAGCGCTTCCGGCACTTCGCGCACCAGGTCGATGGTCAGCATGCCGTTTTCAAACGTGGCGCCCGTGACTTTCACGTGGTTGGCCAGCTGGAAACGCTGTTCGAAATCGCGGGCAGCGATGCCGCGGTGCAAGAACGTGCGCTCGACGCCATCTTTCTGCTTGCGGCCCGTGACGTGCAGGGAATCGCGTTCCGTGATGATGTCGATCTCTTCGCGCGAGAAGCCGGCCAATGCCATCACGATGCGGTACTTGTCTTCCGATACGAGTTCGATGTTATAGGGCGGGTAGCTGGGCTGCGCATCGGCGCGCTGTTCGTTGAGCAATTGTGCTAGGCGGTCGAAGCCGATGGCAGAACGGTACAGGGGAGCAAGGTCAAAAGTACGCATGATAAATATCCTTTTCATTAAAGCGATAAGAGGGGCGGACCTCACCATGAGCATCCGCCTGTTACCGATATACGGCCTGCCAACGCCCTTTCAAGGCCTTGAAATTGGCAAAAAACGCCCCAGACGGCAAAGAATTTGTAAGAAATTTTTACATGCCCCATCCAGCGATGGGTTGCATGACACCCCTCATGCAGGGTCGGCTTTTGGTGTATGCTGGCGGCATGAACAATGACACCGACATCCAGCTCAGCGGCCCCTTCAAGGCCACCGACGGCTCCGGCCGTGCCCACGACATCAAGGCCATCCGCATCTTCGACGAAGGCTACGGCATCATCGACGTCTACGTCGATTTCGCCGCCCCGCTCGAAACGGGCGCCTATAAGGACAAGACCCTGGTCGGCCACATCCTGGCCCGCCTGCGCGGCCTTGGCTACGTAGGCCCCGACTTCGGTCATGGCGACCTGGGCTTGCAAGACAAGAAACTGATCGTCCTGGAAGCGCCCGAGGAATTTTCCGCCTTTGCCGTGAGCAAGGGCTGGAAGGATCTTTCGGCGGAGTTTGACGAAGACTGATCCATTTCCGCCCCATCATGCGCCGCACCTGCCACTGCAGGGGCGGCGTTTTTCATTGTCTCCTTGCTTTCTCTACCCATGCTCCTGCTCTTTCTGCGCACCTGCGCCCTGCCTGTCCTGCTCTGCATCCTGACCGGATGCCAACAATCCGACCTGATCAAGGACTTTGAACAGATAGTGCCGCTGCAAGACCAGCAGCTGGCGCGGCATTACAGCGACCTGCTGCGCGAAAAACAGCTGGACTACGTACGCATGGCAACCGAGCCGGGCAACAACGGCGATCAAATCCGCCAGGCGCTGCCCGCCTTGAGCGCCGCCTTCCCCCAAAGCGAACCCCTGTCCGTCAAGGTGGTGGGCTACCAGCGCATCGAGCAGCGCGATATGCCTCAATTGCTGCGTGTCAGCTTCGAGTATGCCTATCCGGAAAAATGGATCGTCAGCACCATCACGCTGAGAAAATATGGCACTGACGCCACCATCATGGGCTTGAGCGTGGCGCCGCAGACCGCATCGCTGGAACAGCAGGCGACCTTCACGCTGCGCGGCAAATCGCTGCGCCACTACGTGGTGCTCGGCGCTGCCATCCTCTCTCCCTTGCTGATCCTGTCGACCCTGGTGTTATGCCTGCGCAGCAGGCTGACCGTCAGGAAATGGCCCTGGCTGCTGTTCATCAGCATCGGCTTCGGCCGGCTGTCGCTCAACTGGGCGACGGGACAATACCTGTTCCTGCCCATCGCCATCCAGCTGTTTGGCGTTGCCGCCGGCACCAGCGCCTACCAGCCCTGGACATTCGTCGCCTCCTTGCCGCTGGGCGCCATCCTGTTTCTGCTTGTCAGGAAAAAACTGGCCGCGCCTGCGGGCAGCTGAAACTATGGCGCAGGAGGCGTTGGCTGCAGGTAACGCGCGCTCCAGGCAGCGATGACGTTGGCGACATAGGCCGCGTCGTCGCGCCCCGTCAACAGGTGGTCGGCATCGTCGAGCGAAACGAAGCTTTTCGGGTGCTTGGCCGCCGTAAAGATCTCCATCGCGTTCGACAGGCTGACCGTCGTGTCGTTCGGTGCATGCATCACCAGCAGGGCGCGGCGCAGGCCGGTGATGTGGGACTTGAGGCTGTGGCGGCCCGCGTCGTCGACGAATTGCTGGCGGATGCGGAAGGGCCGCCCTTCCAGCTGCACCAGCGCTTCGCCTTCGGCGGCGATTTGCTCCAGGTGCTCGCTGAACATGCGCGTCACGTACGCGGGCGTGCTGGGCGCGGCCAGGGTGGCGATGGCGGTGGCTTCCGGCACTTGCGACGCGGCGGCCAGCACGGCCGCGCCGCCCAGGCTATGGCCGATCAGCAATTGCGGCGCGGCATGTTTTGCCCGTAGGAAATCAGCGGCGGCGACCAGATCGTCCACGTTCGACGAAAAATTGGTGGCGGCGAACTCGCCTTCGCTGGCGCCCAGCCCCGTGAAGTCGAAGCGCAGCACGGCGATGCCGTGTTCCGTGAGACCTTGCGCGATGCGCCGCGCGGCCAGCACATCCTTGCCGCAGGTAAAACAGTGGGCGAACAGCGCATAGGCGCGGATGGCGCCGTCGGGCGCATCGAGCCGCGCCGCCAGCACATGGCCGTGCGCGCCGGGAAAATCTTGCCGGGTGGATTTCATTGTCTCAGATCAAAGCTGCCGCGCAGGGCGGCCGATGGCGCATTGTAGCGCCGCCCGGCCGTCGCCGCTGGCGGCTGGCAAGCCTCAATCACGCTTGGGAATATCCACGCCCCTGGCAACGGCTGGCCTGGCCAGGAAGGCGTCCAGCGCGCGCTGCACGTTC
The DNA here is from genome assembly GCF_030587265.1 of Janthinobacterium sp. SUN137. Classification (NCBI taxonomy): domain Bacteria; kingdom Pseudomonadati; phylum Pseudomonadota; class Betaproteobacteria; order Burkholderiales; family Oxalobacteraceae; genus Janthinobacterium; species Janthinobacterium sp. SUN137. Next base: position 653,735 of record NZ_JAPWHZ010000001.1, read on the forward strand.
GGGAAGTTGGCAAAGCCGACGAGGTCGCCCGCGCCATAGAATCCCACCAGGCAGCGCACCCACGGGAAGATGGCGATGTCGGCAATCGTATACTGGCTCCCCATGATCCAGTCGCGGCCCTGCAGGCGCTGCTCGAGCACGCCCAGCAGGCGCTTCGCTTCGCCGATATAGCGTTCCAGCGGCCGCTTGTCCTCGTAATCCTTGCCGGCGAATTTGTGGAAGAAGCCCACCTGGCCAAACATGGGGCCGATACCGCCCATCTGGAACATCAGCCATTGGATCGTTTCATAGCGCAAGCCCGCGTCCTGCGGGATGAACTTGCCCGTTTTCTCGGCCAGGTACAGCAGGATGGCGCCCGACTCGAACAGGGCCAGCGGCTTGCCATCGGGACCGTCCGGGTCGAGGATGGCGGGAATCTTGTTGTTCGGATTGAGGGACAGGAAGGCGGGCGACAGCTGGTCGTTTTGCTCGAAGCTGACCAGGTGCGGCTCGTACGCCAGGCCCAGCTCTTCCAGCAGGATGGAGACCTTGATGCCGTTCGGCGTCGGCAGCGAGTATAGCTGCAAGCGCTCGGGATGCCGGGCAGGCCATTTTTGGGTGATGGGGAAGTCGGAGAGTTGGGACATGGAAATCCTTTTGAGGTGTATGACGTGGCACAAGCAGGCAAGTATAGCCAAGCATGACAGTTTCAGCAGGACAACGCATTCAGCCAAACAAGCCATGCAAAAACCAGCGCGGCGCGGCATCTTCTCCGCTGCCGGCGATGCGTTCGCGGTAGACCCAGTAATGGGCGTGATCGAGTCCTTCGGCAATGAAATAATCGCGCGCCTGCGACTGCCCCCACCAGCCCGCCTCAATGCGTTCGGCGACGGACACCATTTTCAACGGCGAGCCATAAAACGGCCGGTGTTCGCGCATCAGGAGGGCGATGGGCTGGGCCAGCAGCCAGCCGGGACGGGGCATGCTGGACAAGCCGGGCGGCAAGTCCGGCTGCGCGTTTTGTGCGCCTGGCTTGGCCGGCAGCGGCAGCCACTGGTTGGCCGCCTCGGGGCGATAATCGGCGCGCGGCGCCGCCTGCAAGACATTCTCGGCGCCCAGGCGCGCCACCAGCAATTCCAGCAAGCGCTGGCGCTCCTGCGGCGTGCCGCCCGGCTCGGGAAACAGGGTGTCGCTGGGCGGCGCCATCGGCTGCACCTGCAGCGCTTCCAGGGTGAGGCCGATCACGGGCGCGTCCAGCACCAGCTGCGCCAGGCGTTCCTTGAGCAAGCGCAATAAATGCTCGTCGCGCCAGACGGCCTCGCCCAGGGCCAGGTCGATGACGGTGGGCGGGCGCGCCACCCTGCCCCGCTCGTGCGCCAGCAGCAATTGGATGCGTTCGACGGCGAATTGCCGCGCGCACAACCAGCCCGTCATTTGCTGCAGCAGGCGGCGCGCGCCGAACAGCAGCGCTTCCGCGTGCTCCACGCGGTCGAACAGTTCCAGGCTGGCGCAAAACGTGGGCGGCGCTTCGAGCCACAGGTACAGTTCCGTGCCGTGGCCATGCGCATCGTCGAGCATGTCGAGCAAGGCCCCGCCGCAGCGGCGCTGCAAGCCGGGCCGCGGCAAGTGGCGCAACTGTCCCAGGGTGCGGCAGCCGATGCCGTCCAGCCATTCCAGCCAGGGGCGCGCGGGCGGCAGCAAGGCGCATGGCAAGCCGTCGAGACGGCGCACCAGGCTCGCCATGCCCAGCACGCGGCTCCGGCGCGTCCCGGCGCGCGCCAGCAGCCAGGCGCCGCGCGCCGTGGGGGCGCACGACAGCTGAGCCGTGTAGCCCAGCGCGCGCAAGCTGGCCGCAATCTGCCGGCACAGGGCGCGCACGCCCCCGAACAGGCGCAGGCTGGCGCCCGCATCGACGAGCAGGGTCGCTTCCTCGCCCTGCGCCACCAGCGGCGAATATTGCAGCAGCGCCAGCGCCACCGCTTGCAGCGCCTGCGCCTCCAGTGCCAAAGAGCGCTCGTGCAGGCGCGCCTGCGGCGCCAGCATCAGCGCGCCCGCGCGGCGCATGCCCGGCCGGATGCCCGCCGCCCGCGCCAGCGGCGACACGGCCATCACTTGCTCCTGCTCCAGCACCACGCCGAGAAGGTCAGCCGACCAGCGCGGGCAAAACACTTCGAGCGGGAGCCGGGGCAGGTACAGGCCGATCCAGAGTCGCATGGCGTAGCAGTAATGAAGGAGGTTGCAGGGGCAGGAACAGGGGCGCGTCGCGCTGCGGTCCCCGGCGCTTGATGAAGCCGATCTCGATGCCGCCGGCGGCCGGGCGCACGGACAGGCGCAGCGGCGCCGGCGACGCATCCTGCGCGCCATGCAAGGGGCGCAGCATGCAGAACAGGGTGTTGCCGGACTGCGCGGCCAGGTGCAGGCGGCGCAGGCTGTCGGCGCGCACGTGCGGCTGCCAGAACAGCAAGGCGCCGCACGTGCCGCTGCGCAAGATGTTTTCCGCCGCCCACAGGGCATCCTTGCTGCCGGCGCTCTTCAGCCACAGCAGTTGCGACGGCGCCAGCCCCTGCGCGGCCAGGGCCAGCGCCTGCGGCGGGTGGGGCGGTTGCAGCAGCACGATGGGCAAGCCGGGCAGCTGCGCCAGCGCGGGCGCCAGCAGCCGCACTTCGCCGCTGCCCGGCTGCTGCACCAGCAGATCGATGAGACTGCCGCAGGGCCAGCCGCCGCCGGGCAGCTGCGCGGACAGGGCGGCAAAGCCCGTGTCCAGGCAGCGCGTGGCGCCCTGCCCCAGCTGCGATGCGCGCCACAGGGACGGGTGCAAGGCTTCCGGCGAGGCCATCAATTGGGAATGTTGCATAATTGAATATGAAGATGAATACTGTATGCATATACAGTACTATCCAGTCCCCCTTTTGGCAAGGCATATCTGCGCATCCCCATCCGGGGGCCGTCCCGCGACGTCCGAAAAACACCGTTTTTCACATCGATTGCTGTACCATAAGCACTCTCCTTACCGCTCGGCAATGCACCGGGCGGCTTCCTCCGTCCATAAGGAAACGCATTTGACCACCATCCAACTCATCAGCGCCATCGTCTTCGGCCTCGCGCTCATCCATACCTTCGCCGCCAAGTCGTTTGAAACATTATCGCGGCGCCATCCCCGCCATGCGGGCTTGCTGCATTTGCTGGGCGAAGTGGAAGTCGTGTTCGGCTTCTGGGCTTTCATTTTGATCATCATCATGGCCTTTGTCTCGGGCGGCGATGCGGCCATCGAGTATGCCGAGTCGCGCCATTACACGGAGCCGCTGTTCGTCTTTGTCGTCATGGTGGTGGCCGCCTCGCGCCCCGTGCTCGACGCCGTGCAGCGCCTGTTGAAGGGCGTGGCGCGCGTGATGCCGCTGCGCACGGAACTGGCCCTCGTCTGGCTGGGCCTGGCGCTCGTGCCCCTGACGGGCTCCCTGATCACGGAACCGGCCGCCATGACCCTGGCCGCGCTGATGCTGGCGCCGCAAATCTTCCGCCCGGGCATCCCTGAATGGCTGAAATACGGCGCGCTGGGCGTGCTCTTCGTCAACGTTTCCATCGGCGGCACCCTCACCTCGTACGCGGCGCCGCCCGTGCTGATGGTGGCCACCACGTGGAACTGGGACAGCGCCTACATGGCCACCCACTTCGGCTGGAAGGCCGCCATCGCCGTGCTGGTCAACGCCACGGGCGTGAGCATCTTGCTGCGCAAATATCTGCACAGCAACACCTCCGACATCAAGCCGAAGGCTGGCGAAGTGGAAGCGCCGAAAGTGCCGCTGGCCGTCAGCCTGGTGCACATGATCGTGCTGGCCGGCGTCGTCACCCTGGCGCACCATCCCGTGCTGTTCATCGGCCTGTTCCTGTTCTTCCTCGGCTTCGTGCAGGCGTATGAGCGCTATCAAAGCCCGCTGATCCTCAAGGAAGGCTTGCTGGTCGGCTTCTTCCTGGGCGGCCTGGTGGTGCTGGGCGGCATGCAGCAATGGTGGCTGCAGCCCATCGTTTCCAGCCTGAAACCGCTGGCCCTGTTCTTCGGCGCCCTGGGCTTGACGGCGATTACAGACAATGCAGCCCTCACCTACCTCGGTTCGCTGATCGTCGGCATGACGGACGAAGCGAAATACATGTTGATGGCCGGCGCCGTGGCCGGTGGCGGCCTGACCGTCATCGCCAATGCGCCGAACCCGGCCGGCGTGGCCCTGCTGCGCCGCGGCTTCAAGGATGAATCGATCGGCGCCGTCGGCCTGCTGGCGGGTGCCCTGCTGCCGACGGCCGTGGCGGGCCTGGCCTTCCTGGCCCTGTAAGACACTACACGGGGCGGCTGCCGGCCGCCCCTGTTCTCCCTCGTTCTCCCTCCTCAGTTACCTTCCTCAGTTTCCTTCATACACGAGGAAATGCAGCCGGTCATAGAACAGGCTGTAGGCATAGTCGAACGTGCCCACGCTGCGAAAACCCTTGTGCAGATACACTTGCAGCGCTTCGCTCTTTTCCCACACCGTCAGGGTGATGCGCGCGCAGCCCTTGCGGCTGGACAGGTCGCGGATCTCATGGAACATCTGCCTGAATAAACCCTGGCCCCGGTATTTTTCGTCGATGGCCAAGCTGCTGACGAAACAGTCGTCGGCGCGCGCATGCGCGAGCACGAAGGCGTCATACGCATCGTCGAGCGCCTTCATGTCATCGCGGTAATACGAGACGGCGCCGCAAGCCTGGAACTCGTCCATCGTCGCGGCCGTAAAGAAGCCGATGAAGCGCCCGTCCTCGTCATGCAGGCCGTGGATGTGCGCCAGGTACGGGTCGATGTTCTGCCGCCGCTGCAATTCGACGAACTGCAGATTGAGTTTATTGCCGAACGAACAGTATTCCAGGTAGCTGGTGGCAAACAGCAATTTGGCCATGCGGTTCTTTGCCTCGTCGCCCAGCAGTTCTCCCGGCACCAGCGTGAGCGGCGCATGCGACAGCAAGCCCGCCTGAGCCTGAACTTCGTCGCCGGACGGGGCGGTATCGCCAGCGGTTGGCATGCGGCTGCCGTGGCGGCCCACGGTGGGGCGCCAGAAGTTGCCTGCAGCAATATGCTGCGAACGATGGGCCAGCAGGTAGCGGCAAAAGACGTCATTCACGCGATCGAGCTGCGGATCGTCCGACAGCACCGAGTAATAGTGGAAATGCTCGATATCTGCCCGCAATTGGGCAGCATACGCCATGCGCGGCACTTCCTCGATATCGAACACGTCGACGATATTGGGCAAGATCAAAGGATCGTCGAGTTGCCAGCCGATTTCGTCGAGCCGCGCCACGCAGCGCGCATACGCGCGCCGCTCCTCGTCGCTCAAGGGGATGTGCATGTCGGTAATGATATCGTCCAGCAGGCGCATGCCGCGGATGCCGCCCGCCACCGCTTCCCGCGCGCCGTCATACAGCACGCAATAGCGCTGGTAAAACTCGGCATGGCTGAGCAGGGTCACGCCCAGGTTTTTCTTCCATTCGGCATAGAACTGGCCGAACAGCCGCGCCTCGAATTGCGGGCAGGAACGGGGAATCTGCTGGTCGATGTCCGCATACGCGCGGTTCACATTGCGCTGGATCACACGCAGCGCCGCATCGTTCTTCTTGGCGATCAACATACCCGTTTCATCGAGAAACAGATTCATCCAGCTGACATGCCGGCGCTCTTCGCTGTCATCATCCTTGCGCTGGAAATAATCGGGCACTTCCGGCTTCATCAGGAAAATCGTCGCCGGATTGTGCGGGATCGTATCGACATCCATATACAGGCCGCCGTATTCGCACATGATGAGGATGCGGAAATAATCGGACAAGGTGGCGAAATAGCGCTGCGTATGCAGGGTATCGAGGATATCGAAGCGGGCCGGCGCGAAGTCCAGCGCCAGCGCGCGCAGCGAATTGATATGCAGGGTCGTGCCGCCGATGTCGTAGCGGCCTATCGTGTAGCGCCCGGCGCCGCCCGTGGGGCTGAAGCGCTCGTCATCGCGCAGCTGCTGCGCATCCCACACCCACAGGATGGAGACATACGGCGCGCCGCCGTTGCAGCGCACGTCGTCGAGCGCCGCGCCCCACTGCTGGATCGCCTCGCAGGCGATGGCCGGCAAGGGTCCGCCCATCCAGATGCGGTGCAGGTAGCGCTCGTCCTCGCCGAGCGCGCGCGTGGGGATGCAGCTGAGCGAGGAACAGCTTGCCGCATTGAAATGATTGAAGTTCAGGGCAACGAAGCTGCGCAGGGCGGCGATGCCCGCCTGGTGCTCCGCTGCCAATTGCTCCAGGTCGCTGCCGGCCGGCCTGACATCGGCCAGGGTGATGTAATCGAGTTTCAGCCGGTTGATGCGGAACTCGTATTCCAGGTTGAAAATCTTTGCTTGATCGTGTTTCGAGGCCAGGTCATCTATTTTCATGGGCGCACCATTTTCCGCAGGAGAGTGTCAATAAACGTCGCAGGAGATAAAACAAGGTCGACAACATGCGCATCGTTGCGCCATCAGTGCCGGGCGAGCAGCACCTCGCTTTCCCGGCGCCCCGCCATGCCCCGTGTAAACAGCAGCAGGCAGGCCGTGATGACCACGATGACGGGGATATTCAGCAGCGCATACGTTTCCAGCGCATAGCCGAAGCGCTGGCACAGCACGTTGTACAGCTGCAGCCAGGCGGACAGATAAATGCAGTACAGCAAGCTCATGGCGGCTGTCGTCAAGGTCATCGATTCCTTGCTGGCCGTGATCGCGCTGCGGATCAGGGCGCCGTTGAACAGGCCGAAGCCGATGGAATAGACAAACATGCAGGCCGCAAACACGTCGACATGATGGCGGCCCGCACCGGCGCCCAGCATGCCGGCGGCCGCGATCAGCCCGCCCAGGCGCAGCAGGGACACGAGGGGGAAATCCTGGCGCAGGCGCTGGATGGCGATGCTGCTGAGCACAAAGCCGGACAAGATCACGCATTGCAGCGCGATATACGTGGCGTAGGAGGCGCCCATTTCCTGCAGCACGAAGAGGGGCGAAAAGCCGATCCAGGCCGTCAGGGGCACGGTGGCCAGCCCGGCCGTGAACATGCCGAACATGAAGCGCCGGTTGCTGAAAATGGCGCCATAGCTGCGCGCGATGGCGCCCAGGTCCAGCCGAGCGACCGGCGCCGGCGTGCGCGGCATGGTCTTGCACAGGCCCAGCAAGGACAGCAGCGCCAGCAGGCCGGAGAGGAAAAACACGTAGCGCCAGTCCAGCCGGCTGATGATGGCGCTGCCGAGGATGGGGCCGGCCAGGGGCGCGAGGATGGTGGTGCTCGACAGAATGCTGCTCAGCTTGACGGCCGCCATGTCGTCGAACAGTTCATGGATCATGGCATAGCCGACGAAGATGAAGCAGCAGCCCATGCCCTGGATGAAACGCGCGACGAGAAATTGCTCGATCGAAGCGGTCAATGGCACGGCCAACGTGGCCAGCAGGAACAAGGTATTGCCGGTCAACACGAGCTTGCGCTTGCCGATGGTGTCGGCCAGGGGCCCCAGGAATATCTGCAGGGAACTGCCGCCCAGCAGATACAGGCTCAGGGACAAGGGGACGAATTTCGCCTCCGCCTGGAACTCGCCGACGATGCCCAGCATCGCCGGCATGATCATATCGTTCGACAGATAGATATTCAGTTCAAAGACGAGGAAAAACGCAAAAAACCACAGCAACTGCTTGGACTTGATGGACATGGCGCGTTCCGTAACGTGGGTGGCTGCCGTCAGTGCGTACCGGCTGTCGGGGCATGGGACGGCGGACACGACTTCACTGAAAACGTGTACCAATTGTATACCAGTTAGTATTTTTAGCGCCTGTTTTTGTGATTTTTAAATACCGCAGCAATACCACTTGAGAAAAATCCCTGCTACTGCGGCATTGGAAATCGGCACTGGAAAGGGCGCGGCCAGCGTGCCGGCGCGCGGCAGCGGCCCTGCAAGGAAGGGAAGAACGATGCGTACCAGTGCCTGCGCACCGTTGCGGCGCGCGGCACGGCGGCTTATCGGCGGCGGTGGCTGGCGAAGAAATCGAGCAGCATCTTGCTGGCGTCGGGCTTGGCCTTGTCGTTGAACGGCAGGCTGGCGTCGCCGCCGCTCCAGGCGTGCTCGAGGTGCTCGACCTGCGCCACGCGCAGCAGCACCTGCTTGTCCACCTGATAATCGTGCAGCCCATACGCATGGGCCGGATTGCGTCCGCCCGCCGCGCCGCCAGGCAGGCGCTGCGCCGTCACCACGGTATCGACCGGCAAGCGGTTGACGCGCACGCTCTGGCGCACCAGTTGCGTCTGGTTGATGGGCCGCACCACCTTGTCGGCCAGCCCTTGCAGCAGGATGGTGGGCAGGCGGGGAAACGCGGGCTGGCGCGCCAGCACTTCATCGATGGCCGCGTCGGCGCGGGCGGCCGCACCATGCTGCATCACGCCCAGCGCGCCGATCAGGTTATGCCCGGCGCCAAACACGGGCCCGGAATGCAGGCCCAGCGCGGCAAACAGCTGCGGATGGTTCAGGGCCACGATATGCGCCATGCCGGCGCCGGCGGAAATGCCGCAGATATAGATGCGCGCGCGGTCGATCGCATAGCGGGCTGCCACCTGCTCGATGGCGCCGACGATCAGGCGCACGTCGCCGCCGCCGTCCTGCGTCAGCTTGTCGTACCACTTCCAGCAGCGGCGCGCATGCGAGCGCAGCGATTGCTGCGGATACAGCACGGCATAGCCCTTGCGCTCGGCCAGGCGGTTCATGCGCGTGCCTTCGGCAAACTGCGTGGCGCTCTGCTCGCAGCCGTGCAGCATCACCAGCAGCGGCCGGCCCCGGCTGCGCATGGCGGCGCTCGGCGCCTTCTCGGGCAGGTACAGGAAATATGGCAGGCGCCGGCCCGGCAACTGCCCCAGTTCCGGCAACGGCGCATAGTGGGCGGCCAGCCACTTGCCCGGCGGGGGCGCCGTTCGCTTGCGCACGCGCGGGGGCGACAGGGGCGTGCCGAAGGGCGCCAGGGCGGGCAGCGCGTCGCTGGCGGGCCTGGCGCGCGGCTTGTGGCTCGCCTGCGTGGTCTTGGCCACGACCTTGCTGCGGGCTTTGGCCTTGGGCTTGGCCGGCACGGGCCCGAACAGCACCTTGGCCAGCTTGCTGGCCGTGCGCTGCTGCGCCTTACCGGCGCGCAATAGCCCGCGCAGCCATTTGGTGGCGGGCTTTACCATGGCAAGCGGCGCGCATGGCGTGGTGGAGCGTACCGCAAGTTCATCCCACTGCATCGTTGCATCGTCAGCATGTGCGGCCTCCTCCGTAGAATGCATAGAGTACCGCAATTGTCTGGCAACACCGTACGTTTGCACACGGATAAAAGTGCCGCTGGCACGATTGAGGCAGATCAAGCGCGACCTCGTGCGCATGCTTAATCTGGATGTTCGATCCGCACTTCACCAGAGGAGAGAACACCATGAGCTATCTGGACCGCGACATCCTGGGCATGTACCGCAACCACGACGGCCCGGGGCCGGCACTGATGGGGGCAGATACCCTGCTCGGCGACGATGTCTACAATCACAACGACGAGGAACTGGGCGACATCAAGGAAATCATGCTCGACATGCGCACGGGCCAGATCGCCTATGCCGTGCTGTCCTTCGGCGGCATCCTGGGCATGGGCGACAAGCTGTTTGCCGTACCCTGGGAACGCCTGACCCTGGACACCGTCAACAAACGCTTCCTGCTCAACGTGGACAAAGACTTGCTGAAAGACGCACCCGGCTTCGACAAGAACAACTGGCCCGACATGGGCAGCGAAGCGTGGAACCAGCAGATGGAAGCCTTCTATGGCAGCAGCACGCGCTACGGCAGCGGCGCCATGGCAGGCAGCCGCATGCCATCGGGCAGCGACCTGCGCGGCAGCGCCAGCCTGCAATCGGGCAGCGAAGGCAGCATGTCCGGCACCTCCATGAGCGGCAGCCGCGCCGGCACGGGCAGCAGCCAGGGTGGCTCGCGCTCATCGCTCGGCGATGATGAGCAGGATCAACGCCAGCCGGACTAGCGGTAAAACCGCGTCATGCAGCCTACGCGTGGGCCGGGGGCAAAAAACCTAGCGCTGCATGGACTCCCATACCTTCTGCAGGCGCTTGGCGGAAACAGGCATCGGCGTGCGCAATTCCTGCGCGAACAGCGAAACGCGCAGCTCTTCCAGCATCCAGCGGAAGTCGACCAGTTTCGGGTCCGTGTTCTTGCCGGCCTGGCGGTCCTTGGCCTGGCGCAAATACGGCGCGGCCGCCGATTGCCACTCGGCCATCAACTTGGTGTCGCGCGCGGGATCGGCGCGCAGCTTTTCCAGGCGCACGTTGATCGCTTTTAAGTAACGGGGGAAATGCGCCAGCTGCGTGTACTCGTTTTCCGTCAGGAAACGCTTATGCACGAGTCCCTGCAGCTGCGACTGGATATCGGTGGCCGCCGCCGCAGGAATATTCTGCAGGCGCTTAGGCAAGCCGTGGAATTCCGTCAACACTTGCGACAGCAAACGGGCGATTTCATTGACCAGCAAGACCAGGCGCGACTTGCCTTCCGCCTGGCGCTTGGCGAACGAGGCGGCGTCCAGCGGCAGCGGATCTTGCAGGCAAGCAATATCGAGCGCCTTGTTGATGATTTGCTCGCGCAATTCTTCCTGCGAACCGAGGGCCATGAATTGCATGCCCATCTGCTGCAAACCGGGGATGCTTTTCTCGACGTACTTGATTTGCTCCTTCATTTGCAGCGCGAACAGGCGGCGCAACCCCACCTTGTGCGTGCGGGCGGCCACCGTCGGATCGTCGAACACTTCCAGGTCGCAATGCGTGCCCTTGTCGACCAGCGCGGGGAAGCCGATCAGGGTCAGCTTGCCTTGCACGATTTCGAGCAACTCCGGCAATTCGCCAAAGGTCCAGCCCGTCAAGCCCATGTGCTGCGAAACGGTGGCATTGCCTGACACCGGCGCCGCAGCGGCGGCTGCGCCCTTGGCCGGCGCACCGCCCTTGCCTGCCGCCGCGCTGGCACCCTGCGCTTGCGCCTGCAGCCGCGACGCCACTTGCGCGCCCGCCACCTTGGCACCGGGCGTACCCGTGCCGGACACGCCCGACACTTCGGCCAGTTTCTGGAAACTCTGGCGCGCCTGGCCGCCGAATTCCGCCTGCAAAGTGGCCAGGTTGCGGCCCATGTCCAGCTGGCGGCCATGCTCGTCGATCACCTTGAAATTCATGAAGTGATGGGCAGGCAAGGTTTCCGGCTTGAAATCCGTCGTCAGCACATTGATCGTGATCTGCGTGCGGATGTCGAGGATGATGGCGTCGATCAGGTCGCCGCGGCCAAACACGCCCGCTGCATGCACGCGCTCGCAGAACTTCGCCGCGTAATCGGGCAGCGGCACGCAGTGGCGGCGCAGCTTTTGCGGCAGCGATTTGAGCAGCAGATGCACTTTTTCCTTCAGCATGCCCGGCACCAGCCATTCGCAGCGTTCGCGCGGCAACTGGTTCAAGGCATACAGGGGTACCGACAACGTCACGCCATCGCGCACGCTGCCCGGCTCGAAATGGTACGTGAGGCCCATTTCCAGGCCCGTCACGGACATGGTTTTCGGGAACAGGTCGGTGGTCACGCCGGCCGCCTCGTGGCGCATCAGCTCTTCGCGGTTCAGGTACAGCAGCTTCGGGTTGTCGCGTATGGCCTCTTTATGCCATTTCTCGAAACCGGCGCCATTGCACACGTCCGCCGGCAGCAATTTGTCGTAGAAGGCGGAGATCAGTTCATCGTCGACCAGCACGTCCAGGCGGCGCGATTTGTGCTCGAGGTTTTCGATGTCCTTGATCAGTTTATGGTTATGCGCAAAGAACGGCGCGCGCGTATCGAAGTCGCCGCCCACGAGGGCGTCGCGGATGAAGATTTCGCGCGCTTCCGGCAAGTTGAAATTGCCGTAATTGATGCGGCGCTGGCTGTACACCACCAGGCCATAAAGAGTAGCCCGTTCGGACGCCGTCACCTGCGCCGAGCGTTTTTCCCAGCGCGGCTCGCCCCACGATTTCTTCAGCAGGTGCTCGCCCACCTTTTCCAGCCATTCGGGCTGGATCTGCGCCACGCAGCGCGCGTACAAACGCGTCGTGTCGACCAGCTCGGCCGCCATGATCCACTTGCCCGGTTTTTTCAGCAGCGAGGAACCGGGCCAGATATGGAACTTGATGCCGCGCGCGCCCAGGTAGCCCGCGCCCGGCTCGTCCTCTCCCTTGAAGCCGATATTGCCCAGCAAGCCAGTCAGCAAGGCCATGTGCAGATTATCATAGGTAGCGGGTGCTTCGTTCAGGCGCCAGCCCTGTTCCTTGACGATGGTCAACAACTGCGAGTGCACGTCGCGCCATTCGCGCAAGCGCATCTGCGACAGGAAATTCGTGCGGCAATTGTCTTGCAGCTGGCGGTTGGTTTTCTTGTGCTCGATGGCGGATTCGAACCAGCGCCAGATTTTCAGATAGCTGAGGAATTCCGATTTTTCGTCGGCAAATTTCTTGTGCGCCTCGTCGGCCGCCTGCTGGTGCTCCATCGGGCGGTCGCGCGGGTCTTGCACGGACAGGGCCGAGGCGACGATCAGCACTTCCGTCAGGCAGGCGTTGTCGAGCGCGGCCAGGATCATGCGGCCCACGCGCGGGTCCAGCGGCAGCTTGGCCAGCTTGTTGCCCAGCGGCGTGAGTTTATTGACTTCATCGACGGCGCCCAGCTCCTGCAACAGCTGATAGCCGTCGGCCACCGCGCGCGCCAGCGGCGGCTCGATGAAGGGGAACGTTTCCACGTCCGTCAGGTGCAATGACTTCATGCGCAGGATGACGGCGGCCAAGGAGGAGCGCAGGATTTCCGGCTCCGTGAATTTCGGGCGCAGCAAATAATCCTGCTCTTCGTACAGACGGATGCAGACGCCGTCGGCCACGCGGCCGCAACGCCCGGCGCGCTGGTTGGCGGCCGACTGGGCGATCGGCTCGACCTGCAGCTGCTCCACCTTGTTGCGGTAGCTGTAGCGTTTCACGCGGGCCAGACCCGCATCGACCACGTAGCGGATGCCGGGCACCGTCAGCGAGGTTTCCGCCACGTTGGTGGCCAGCACGATGCGGCGCGCATTGCTGGTTTTAAACACGCGCTCCTGCTCTTCGGCCGACAGGCGGGCGAACAGGGGCAAAATCTCCACATGCGGCGGGTGGTGCTTGCGCAGCGCTTCGGCGCAGTCGCGGATTTCGCGCTCGCCCGGCAAGAACACCAGCACGTCGCCCGAACCGATGCGACACAGCTCTTCCACGCCATCGACGACGGCATCCATCAAATCGCGCTTTTCGCGCGCGGCGGCCGTGCGCTGGCCCGGCTTGTCCGCATTCGCGCCGGCACCCGGCATGGCCACCTGCTCCCGCTCCACGGGGCGGTAGCGCACTTCCACCTGGTACAAACGGCCCGACACTTCGATCACGGGCGCCGGCTTTTCCGGCGTGCCGAAATGGCGCGCAAAGCGTTCCGCGTCGATGGTGGCCGAGGTGATGATGATTTTCAGGTCGGGCCGGCGCGGCAGCAGCTGCTTCAGATACCCGAGCAGGAAGTCGATGTTCAGGCTGCGTTCGTGCGCTTCATCGATGATGATGGTGTCGTAATTTTTCAACAACGGGTCGGTCTGTGTCTCGGCCAGCAAGATACCGTCCGTCATCAGCTTGACGGATGCGCCCTTCGTCAAGGTGTCTGCAAAGCGCACCTTGAAACCCACGGTTTCGCCCAGCGGCGTGCCCAGTTCCTGCGCGATGCGCTTGGCAGTCGACGAGGCGGCGATGCGGCGCGGCTGCGTGTGGCCGATCAAGCCCTTCTGTCCGCGTCCCAGTTCCAGGCAAATCTTCGGCAATTGGGTCGTCTTGCCGGAACCCGTCTCGCCCGAGACGATGATCACCTGGTTTTCCGTCAAGGCCTTGGCGATTTCTGCGCGCCGGCCCGAGACGGGCAAGTCTTCCGGATACGTGATCGGCGGCAGCGGGTTGCGGAAAGCCTTTTCCGCTTCGCGCGCGGCGCGGGCCGCATCGCGGGCTTCGCGGCTTTCCTGCCCCTCGCGCGGCGGGCGCGCGGCCTGGGGCTTGCCCTCTCCCGATCGCTGCTGCTGTTGCTGTTTCTGCTGTTCCGCGCGCGGCGCTTGCTGCCTTTGCTGGCTCACGGGCGGGCGTGGGCGGCCCTGCGCAGGCGCGGAAACATCCCCGCTGGCGGGCACATTTGCAACGGTGGAAGGAGGGGAAGACTTATTGCTGGCTGAAGACATTGTTTTTTACAGGTATTTTAAGCGCGCACATCGCGCAGCGAATTATAATGCGCTTAATGGAAAACCCTACCCAATTCGTCCAATGGCTGCGCTCAGTCGCGCCCTACATCCACGCCTTTCGCGGCAAGACCTTCGTGGTCGCCTTCCCCGGTGAACTCGTCAGCGCCGGGGCGCTGCAGGTGCTGGCCCATGATTTGTCCCTGCTGCATGCGCTGGACATCAATGTCACCGTCGTCTACGGCTCGCGGCCGCAGGTGGCGGAACAACTGGCTTTGCGTAACGTCGAAGGCCGCTTCCACAACGGCGTGCGCATCACGGATATTGCCGCTCTGGAATGTGCGAAGGAAGCCGCCGGCGAGCTGCGCCTCGATATCGAGGCCGCGTTCAGCCAGGGCTTGCCGAACACGCCCATGTCGCATGCAGCCATCCGTATCATTTCCGGCAACTTCATCACGGCGCGCCCGCTGGGCGTGATCGATGGCGTGGACCTGGAACTGACGGGCATCACGCGCAAGGTCGACGCCGAAACCATCCATTCCATCCTCGGTTCGGACGGCCTGGTGCTGCTGTCGCCGCTGGGTTTTTCGCCGACGGGCGAAGCGTTCAACCTGACCATGGAAGATGTGGCGTGCAGCGCCGCCATCGCCCTGCACGCGGACAAGCTGATTTTCATCACGGAAACACCGATGATGGAAGACGCGACGGGCGTGGAAATCCGCGAACTGTCGTCGCACCAGGCCGAAGCCGTGCTGATGGCCGGCTTCTTGCCAGACGCCACGGCGTTTTATTTGAAACATTGCGTCAAAGCATGCCACAACGGCGTCGAGCGCTCGCACATCGTGCCGTTCTCGATGGATGGTTCCGCCCTGCTGGAATTGTTTACCCATGATGGCGTGGGCACCATGATCAGCCATGAAAACCTGGAAAGCTTGCGCCAGGCCACCATCGAAGACGTGGGCGGCATCATCAAACTGATCGAACCGCTGGAAGCGGACGGCACTTTGGTGAAGCGGGGCCGCGAGCTGATCGAGCGCGAAATCGATTATTTCTCCGTCATCGAGCATGACGGCGTGATCTTCGGCTGCGCCGCCCTGTATCCGTTCCCCGCGCAAAAGATGGCAGAAATGGCATGTTTGACGGTCAACCCGGAAGTGCAAGCCCAGGGCGACGGCGAGCGCATCCTGAAACACATGGAAAACCGCGCGCGCGCCGCTGGCCTGAACAAGCTGTTCGTGCTGACCACGCGCACCTCGCACTGGTTCAAGAAACGCGGCTTCGTGCCGGCTACCGTCGACGATTTGCCGAAGGACCGCCAGCATATGTATAACTGGCAACGTAAATCCCAAGTGCTGATCAAGACACTGTAAAACTGAAAAAGCCCGGCATGCCGGGCTTTTTCTTTACTGAAACACCTTTACTGAAACACCATTACTTGATGTTCAGCGGGGCAAACGACTTGACCAGGTCGTCGAGCGCCTTCAATTGCGCCAGGAACGGTTCCAGCTGGTCCAGCGGCAAGGCGCTGGGGCCGTCGCAGCGGGCGTTGTCGGGATCGGGGTGGGCTTCCAGGAACAGGCCGGCGATGCCGACAGCCAGGCCGGCGCGGGCCAGGTCCGCCACTTGCTGGCGGCGGCCGCCCGAAGCGGCGCCGCCGGGGTCGCGCTGCTGCAGCGCATGCGTGACGTCGAAGATGATCGGCAAGTCATCGCACGTCTTTTTCATGACGCCAAAGCCCAGCATGTCGACCACCAGGTTGTCGTAGCCGAGGCAGGTACCGCGGTCGCACAGGATCAATTGATCGTTGCCCGCTTCCTTGAATTTTTCGACGATATTGGCCATCTGGCCAGGGCTGAGGAATTGCGGCTTCTTGATGTTGATGACTTTACCGGTTTTCGCCAGGGCCACGACAAGGTCCGTCTGGCGCGCCAGGAAGGCGGGCAATTGCAGCACATCCACCACTTCGGCCACCTGCTGCGCCTGCCATGGTTCATGCACGTCGGTAATGACGGGCACGCCGAACGCCGCCTTCACGTCCTGGAAGATGCGCATGCCTTCTTCCAGGCCCGGGCCGCGGTAGGAATGGATCGATGAACGGTTGGCCTTGTCGAAACTGGCCTTGAACACATATGGAATGCCCAGTTTTTGCGTGACGCGCACGTATTCTTCGCAAGCGCGCATGGCGAGATCGCGCGATTCGAGCACGTTGATGCCGCCAAACAGCGCAAAGCTGCCTGTATTGCTGACATCGATGCCATGGACTTTCACTGAGGTCATAGGGATTCCATATTGGTTAATTATTACTACTTGGTTGGAAGAGGCGCCGCCAGCGGCTGGCGCGATAAGGCATCTTACTAGCTAGGGCGGCGCAGATCAAATTTGATCCAACGCAAGGGCGCGGCAAACGGCTTGTCGCCAGGCCGCGACGGCCCCGCGAGGGCAGGCGCAAAGTGCCTTATAATCACGCTTTATCTCTACACTGATTCAGGAGCACAGATGGCCCGCACGATCCACTGCATCAAACTCAACAAGGAAGCCGAAGGACTGGATTTCCCGCCGTACCCGGGCGAACTGGGCAAGAAGATTTACGAATCCGTGTCGAAGGAAGCGTGGGCTGCCTGGCTCAAGCACCAGACCATGCTGGTCAATGAAAACCGCCTGAACCTGGCCGACGCGCGCGCCCGCAAATACCTGGCCACGCAGATGGAAAAGCATTTCTTCGGCGATGGCGCCGATGCGGCCATGGGTTACGTTCCACCTACGGAATAAGCTGTATCGCTTGCCCGTGACCACGTCACGGGCAGTTTCACCTTCGTTTCACGCCGTTCCCCGCCGTTTCACGGCACCACCTCCCCGTTTCGTCGCAAGCCGCTCGCCGCCCACGCCGCCGGCTGGCACAGTACGTCCATCGACAACCTCACACCAAGGCGGACACCATGTTGCAGCAAATCTTCAGCCACACTCCCCTCTACGTCTGGGCCATCCTGGGCTTTCTCGTCTACCGCGGCGTGCTGGCCAGCCGCGCCCGCGAAGTGACCTTGCGCAAGCTGTGCATCATTCCGCTCGTCATGCTGGCCCTGTCGCTGAGCGGCGTGCATGGCAGTTTCGGCTTGGCCGGCGTGGCGCCGTTCGCCTGGGTCGCCGGCGCCCTGGCCGGCGCGGCGCTGGCATGGTCGCTGACCAAGACAGACACCATCGTGGCCATTCCCCAGCGGGCCAGCGTGCAGCGCCCCGGCAGCTGGGTACCCATGATCTTGATGATGAGCATTTTCTGCATGAAATATGCGGTCGCCGTGACCCTGGCCGTCGCCCCGGCCTATGCCCATGCGACCAGCTTCATCGTACCTGTCTGCCTCGCCTATGGCTGCTTCAGCGGCATCTTCCTCGGCGGCTTGCTGCGCACCGTGGCCGTGTACCGCCAGGCACACATGACAAGCGGCCCGCAAGGGGCCGCCGTTTAACACATCTATGCCGGCGAACGCCGGCTATCATCTTAGTACGCCAGGGTACGCACGCCTTCCGGCATGCCCAGCAGGCAAACGTTGGCGCCGCGCACGGCGAACAGGCCGACGGCGATGACGCCGACGATCTGGTTGATCTGCTGTTCCAGCGCCACCGGGTCGGCAATTTTCAAGCCCAGCACGTCGATGATCTCGCCGCCGTTATCCGTAATGAACGCTTCGGTGGTGCCTGCCTTCAGGCGCAGGCGGGGCGTGCCGCCCAGCGCGGCCAGCTGGCGCGACACGGCGGCGCGCGCCATCGGCACCACTTCCACCGGCAGCGGGAAGGCGCCCAGGGTTTCCACCAGCTTGGAGCCGTCGGCGATGCAGACGAACTGTTTGGATACGGAAGCAACGATCTTTTCACGCGTCAATGCCGCGCCGCCGCCCTTGATCATGGCGCCGCTGGCCGTGATTTCATCGGCGCCGTCGATGTAGACGGCGATCGACTCGACATCGTTCAAGTCGAAGACGGGAATGCCATGGCCGGCCAGGCGCGCGGCCGTCGCTTCGGACGACGCGACCGTGCCCTTGATGCTGTCCTTGATCTTGGCCAGTTCATCGATGAAGAAATTGGCGGTGGAACCGGTGCCGACGCCGATGATTTCACCTTTTACTACGTAGTCGATGGCGGCGCGGGCTACGGCTTGCTTCAATTCGTCTTGGGTCATGGCATTCAGGCTAAAGTGAGGAATGGCGCTATTTTAACGGATTGCCAGCCCGGCCAGCCGGCCATCATGACCGACAAGGCGCCGCGATACAACAGGCAAGCGCGAAAACCTTGCCATAAGGCAATTGCGCGTCCATTTACACTCTATGCCCTTTAAAATATGCGAAAATGGCACGATTGACCGATATGACGTTTCAGGAATAGCACATGAATCACAGTAAACAGGTACTTGTTGTCGATGACAGCCGGGTTTCACGTTTGATGTCGCATCAGTTCATCCTCAGCAAACATGCCGACTGGCAAGTGATTGAGGCGGCGACGGGTGAGGAAGCCCTGGAGAAAGTCAAGACCGCCACCCCTGTGCTGATACTACTGGATGTCAACATGCCCGGCATGGGCGGCATCGCGGCGGCGGAACAATTGCGCGCGCTGTGTCCGCAGACGCACATCATTCTCGTCACGGCCAATGTGCAGAACGCCACCCGCAACCGCGCCAGCGAACTGGGCGTCGGCTTCATGGAAAAACCGATCACGGAAACGCGCATCCACCAGCTGATCGAATCACTGGGACTGTGAGCATGGTCAATCTTTCCGAACTCGAGAATGATGCCCTGGTAGAGATATTCAACATCGGGGTGGGCCATGCGGCGGCGGCCATGAGCGAGATCGTGAATGAAGAAGTCACCATGTCGGTGCCGTCGATCACCTTCCTGAACCGTGCCGACGCGGCCGCCTTGCTGGGCAGCAAGAAGGATGGCGAACGCATCTGCGGCGTCAGCCAGCATTACGATGGCGCTTTCGCCACCGAAGCCATCCTGATGTTTCCCGAGGACAAGAGCCTGGAAATCGTGCGCCTGATGGTGGGCGACGCCATGCCGCTGCAGGAACTGACGGAGATGGAACAGGAGGCGATGAGCGAGATCGGCAACATCATCCTCAACTCCTGCGTCGGAACCCTGGCCAACCTGTTCGACAGCGAACTGCATGGCTCGCTGCCCCTGTACCACGTGGGCACCAGCGCGGAAATCCTGTCCTCGTTCGGCGGCCAGGATGACGAAGCCGTCGTGCTGATGCTGCATATCGACTTCGTGCTGTCCAAGCACCAGATCCATGGCTATGTGGCCTTCGTGCTCGACCTGTCCGCCCTGCACGACCTGAAACAGCAGGTCAGCCGCTACCTGGCCAAGGTCCTGGGACAGGCGTGACGATCATGCCGGATGCATTGCATCGACTCGCCCTGCTCGAGAGCATACTCGGCGCCGTGAACCTGGGCGCCATCGTGCTCGATGAACAGCACCGCATCGTGCTGTGGAACAGCTGGATGGCGCGCCACTCGGCCCGCCAGGCCGACGCCGTGCTGGGCCAGGATTTCTTCGCCGTCTTCCCGGAAATGCGGCACAAGCGCATCGATTCGGCCATCACCCAGGCCCTGCGCGACAATTTCCAGTCGCTGCTGTCGCAAACCCTGCACAAGGCGCCGTTTGCGCTGTACACGCATGGCGCGGCCACGGGCGGCAACGACGCCGAGGAACGCATGCAGCAAGCCATCGCCGTCACACCGATCAATTTACCCGATTCGCCGCGCCACTGCCTGATCCAGATCAATGACGTCACCATCGCCGTGGGACGCGAAAAGCTGCTGCGCGAACAGACCATGGTCTTGCGCTCGCAAACCTTTTCCGACGGCTTGACGGGCATCGCCAACCGCCGCCACTTCGACGTGGCGATAGAGAAGGAAGTGCGGCGCGCCATGCGCACCAGCAGCCCGCTGTCGCTGCTGATGATCGACATCGACCATTTCAAGGATTACAACGACCATTACGGCCACCAGCAGGGCGATGATTGCCTGATCCGCGTGGCAGCCGAGCTGGCCGCCATGCTGCAGCGCCCCACCGACTTGCTGGCCCGCTATGGCGGCGAAGAATTTGCCGCCATCCTGCCCGATACGGACGCGGCGCAGGCGCTGCGCATGGCCGAGGCGATCCGCCAGCATGCGGCCGACCTGCGCATTCCGCATGCCAAGACGGGCAATGAAGTCAAGCACATCACGGTCAGCATCGGCATCGCCACGCAGTACCCGCAGCAGCCGCTGGCCATCTCCGCCCTGATCGGCGCCGCCGACCGCGCCTTGTACCAGGCCAAGGGCGCCGGGCGCAACCGCGTGATGGCGCAGCCGCTATAAAAAAAGCAACGCAGAGCAAATGATTCCAGTAGACATCTTTACGGCGTGTGCGTAGACTCGTCACTGATTGCAGCAACAATAACAAGAATTTATCTGTGGTATCTATCCCTGCGCATGGCCCACCCATGCGGGACATGGCCAGGAGCGCTTGTGAATCTCGATCCTCCCCTCATATCCGGCTTGCCGGGTGCCGGCATGGATACGACCATGGTGAACGGCATGCGCCTGCTGCTGTCGAGCGCCACCTTGCTGACCCTGTTCATCGACCCCGAAAGCGCCGGCAAGCTGAGCAAGATCACCTGGCTGATCTTTTCCGCCTACACCATGCACAGCCTGCTGCTCTATTTGCTGACCCTGCTGGGCCTCAGCCTGCCGCAGGATATCTTGCTGTACTGGCTGGACGTGGCCTGGTATGCGCTGATCGTGTTTTCCACCAGCAGCCACAACAATTTATTCTTCCTGTTCTTTTTCTTTGCCATCCTGACCTCGTCGTTCCAGCGGGGCTTCGAAGAAGGCGCGCGCGTCACCCTGGCCTCAGCCGGCCTGTTTGCCGCCACCGCCCTGTTCGGCGAAACGGATGCGGAACTGTCGCGCCTGCTATTGCGCACCACCTTCCTGCTGGCGCTCGGCTACATGATCGCCTACTGGGGCGGCTCGGCCATCACCCAGCGCAGCCACCTGGCGCTGCTGCGCGATGTCAGCCAGCTGTCCAATCCGCGCTTCGGCGTCGACCAGACCATCACCTCGGTGCTGGAAAAAACCCGCAGTTATTTCAACGGCCGCAGTTGCCTGCTGATCATGCAGGACAAGGGCACGCGGGTCTGGTCGCTGCGCAGCGTGATTCATACGGGCACGGGCGTCGTGCATACGAGTTCGATCCTCAGCGACGATGCGGCCAGTCCCCTGCTCGCTTTCCCGTACGACAAGATCGCCCTGTACAACCAGCCCGCCGGCCGCTGGCTGCCATGGTCAGGCGGCGCGCGCATGCTCGAGCCCGACAGCGGGCGCTGGCTGCGGCACGACGACGCGGCAGGCGGCCGCCTGGCCGAACTGCTCGAAGCGCACGCCTTCATCAGCGCGCCGCTGCCCTTGCGCAACGGCAAGGGCCGCATCTTCATCGTGTCCGCCACCAGCATGAGCAAGACGGACGCCCTGTTTCTCAGCCATATCGGCGCGCAAGCGTTCCCCGTCATTGAAAACATCGATCTGCTCGACCGTCTGGCATCGCAGGCGGCCTCGCGCGAGCGCGAAAAGATCGCGCGCGACTTGCATGACACGGCCGTGCAGCCGTATATCGGCTTGCGCCATGCCCTGGCCGCCCTGCGCAACGAAGCCACGCCGGGCAACCCGCTGCTGCCCGAGCTGGAAAAGCTGATCATCATGTCGGGCCAGGTGATCACCGACCTGCGCAGCTACGCGCGCACGTTCAAGAATGGGCAAGTGCAAAGCGAGCCGGAACTGCTGGTCGCGCTGCGCCGCCAGGCCACGCAGATCCGCGAATTCTATGGCATCGACATCGCCCTGCATATCGAAGGCGACCTGCACATCAACGACCGCCTGGCGGCCGAAGTGTTCCAGATCGTCAACGAAGGCATGAGCAATATCCGCAAGCATACGTCGGCGCGCCACGGCGCCGTCAAGCTGACCTGCGTGCAGGGCGCGCTGCACATCAGCATCGACAACGAATGCGCCGCCGCGCACGTCCCCGACTTCCTGCCCGACTCGCTGGCCGAGCGCGCCGCCGCCCTGGGCGGTACCGCCCGCGTCACGCATGGCATGCTGGGCAACACCTCCGTGCAGATCGAGATCCCCATATGAATGACTTACGCCACATCCCTCCGGCCGGCCATGTCATCAGCGTCATGCTGGTGGACGATCACAAGACCATGCTGTGGGGCCTGGAGCGGCTGATCGGCGGCGAGCACTCGGGCATGCGCGTGGTCGCCACGGCGTCCGACAGCGCCGAGGCGCTGGAACAGGCGAAGGCGCTGCAACCGGATGTGATCGTGCTGGACCTGGACCTGGGCGGCATCAGCTCGCTGGCCATCCTGCCCGCGCTGGCGCAGTGCGGCAGCACGCGCGTGCTGGTGCTGACGGCCAGCCACGACCAGGCCATCCTGGACCAGACGGTACTGAAAGGCGCGCGCGGCATCGTCAGCAAGGACGCGCCGGCGGAAATGGTCTTGAAAGCCATCGAAAAGGTGTACCAGGGCGAACTGTGGCTGGAACACGCGATGCTGGGACGCATGCTCACGCAGCTGACCCAGCCCGGCGGCGGGTCGGCGCAAGCCATCGCCGTCGCCAGCCTGACCCTCAAGGAAAGAAAGATCATCGCCGCGCTGGTGCACGGCAGCGGCACGCCGGCCAAGCTGCTGGCGGACCAGCTGTTCATCTCCGAACACACCTTGCGCAATCACCTGACGTCGATCTACCGCAAGCTGGGCGTGTACAACCGCCTGGAACTGTACGCCTACGCCACCAAGCACCAGCTGGGCCAATTGCCGCCCGGCGCCTGACGCCGCCGCTCCCCCTGCCCGGCCACTGCACGGCCGCGCACGCCCTTCCCCGCCACCTCCCTGCGCCAGCCACCGGCATGGCCTCCCTTCGCCCCTGCACGCCAAACTCGACCATGACAATTGTCACGGAAAAAACAAGCAGTTCCTCCTCGCAATAAAAGGATGTTCTTCTGATGTAGATCAAGGTGCCGACTTCTATAGTGGATTTACCGGAGTGCAAATCACCGCGCGGCCCACCACAACACGGAGCACAGCATGCGCTTTGACAAGTTTCTTCCGACAGCCCTGATCACCTATTTACAGGGCAAGGAAAAGGCTGCGTTCTACCGCTATGCACTTGTGGCGGCCCTCATGGCGGTGGTCTGCATCATCGGACTGCTGGCACTGGGCGAAAGTCCATGAGTGCGCCAGGAAGCAACGCTGCCATGCCGTTTTACCCACCGCTGTACTTTAACCACCACCAGGAGTTGTCATGAACCTCATCAAAAACTTTATCCGCGAAGAAGATGGCGTCACCGCAATCGAGTATGGCCTGATCGCTGCCCTGATTGCCGTAGTGATCATCGCTGCCGTCACCATCGTCGGCACGCAGCTGAAAAAAACGTTCAGCACCATCGGCACCAAGCTCACCTCCGCCAATACCGCTGCCGCCTGAACACGGTACTCCGGGCTGGCACGTCGCCAGTCCGGTTACCGCCAGGTCAATGCCACAGGCAAGTTTCCCCCTGCTCACCTATCAGAGGCCCATCGTGAAAACTCTCTTCAGCCGTTTATCCGACGAGTCCGCCGTCACGGCGATCGAGTACGCGCTGCTGGCGGGCCTGATCGCGGCAGTGCTGGTGATCACGATCACCCTGCTCGGTGACCAGGTCAAGCTGCTGTTTGTCTACGTCAAGGACCAAGTGGTCCTGGCCCTGTCATGAATACCCTGCGCGCCTCGCTGCGCACCCACCGCGCCCTGCTGCTGATCGTGCTGCTGTATGCCGCCGCCGCCGCACTGCTGGCCGGCGGCCTGCCCAGCGCCTCGGACACCCTCAACGTACTGGCCGGCTTCCTCGTGGCCATCCTCACGGGCCCCGTCTTCATCCTGTGCGGCTACACCATCCATGTCATGGTGGTGAAACGCCCGCACCGCCTGTGCCACTATCTGTACCACGATCTGCGCCGCTACCTGAGCAACGAGCGCCTGCTGCACGCGCTGCCGGCCATGCTGCTGATCCCCATATTCGCCTCCAGCTTCACCGTCTTCAAGGCCGCCATCCCCCGCCTGCATCCGTACACCTGGGATGCCAGCCTGTCCGCCTGGGACATGGCGCTGCATGGCGGCAAGGCCCCATGGGAAAGGCTGCAGCCGCTGCTGGGCCACCCGCTCATCACGGGCCTGCTCAACTTCAGTTACCACTTCTGGTTCTTCCTGTTCTACGCCATCCTGTACTGGCTCATCCTCGATACCCGCCGGCCGCTGCTGCGCATGCAGTTCCTGCTCAGCTTTGCGCTGACCTGGATCGCCCTGGGCAGCATCCTGGCCGTGCTGTTTGCCTCGGTCGGCCCCTGCTACTACGGCCACCTGCACACCAGCGACCCGTATGCGCCGCTGATGGCCTACCTGCATGACGCCAACCAGCACGTCCCCGTGTGGGCCCTGCAAGTGCAGGACATGCTGTGGCAAGGCTATCAAAGCAAGGGCACGAACGGCGAACTGGGCATCTCCGCCATGCCCAGCATGCATGTGGCCACGGCCGTGCTGATGGCGATCATGGGCTGGAAAGTGAGCCGCGCCGCCGGGCTCGCCCTGTCCGCCTTCGCCGTGCTGATCCTGCTCGGCTCCATCCACCTGGGCTGGCACTATGCGCTCGACGGTTATGTGGGTGCGGCCGGCGCGGCGCTGGTGTGGCACCTGGTGGGACGCATGCTGGGCAGCCAGGCCGCAGCCCCCGCCATGAACCTGGCCACGGCGCCCTGTCTGAGCAAGGGAGGACTGACATCATGAGCGCCCGCCTGCCCATGCTGCTGTGCCTGGCCGTGCTGGCCACCCTGCTCGCCGCCGCGCTGTGGCACGACCTGCGCACGCGCCGCATCCCCAACCTGCTGGTGCTGTGGGGTACGCTGGCTGGGCTGATCCTGAACAGCTTCGTGCCATCCGGCGACGGCCTGTTCGACGCCTCCTTCGGCGGCCTGGGCCTGCTGCAGGCGCTGGCCGGCGCCGGCGCCGGACTGGCCCTGCTGCTGCCCATGTACCTGCTGCGCGCCCTCGGCGCCGGCGACGTCAAATTGATGGCCATGTGCGGCGCCTTCCTCGGCCCCGATGCGGTGCTGGAAGCGGCCCTGCTGACCTTCCTGTGCGGCGGCGTGCTGGCCCTGGCCGCCGCGCTGGCAGGCCGCCGCCTGCGCCTGGTGCTGCGCAACACCTATCACATGATGCTGGGCGCGCTGCTGCACAGCCTTGCCGGCGGCGCCGCCACGATCGCCGAACCGCCGCCAGCCACCGGCAAGCTGGCCTACGCCTTCGCCATTGCCAGCGGCACCGCGCTGCAGGTGTTCCTGCAATACCACCATCTGTGGAGCCTGCGCTGAAACGCGCCGCTCCGACGACCAGCCACCACAGGACCCGACCATGCACACCCTCGCCACCCTCTGCCACTCGCGCCACGCCAGCCTGTTCACCAGCATCGCCATGGCTTGCCTGTGGACTTTCTTCGCCAGTGCCCACGTGGTGGGCTACCTGCACGGCGGCGACTGGAGCTATTTGCTGTTCTGCGCCGCCGAAACCCTCGCCGCCCTGTTCTTCATCGTGCGCTCGGCCCCCGTCAGCGTCTCCACCGATGCGGGCGACTGGCTGCTGGCCATCGGCGCCACCTTCGCCCCCTTCCTGCTCTCGCCCGCCGACATGGCCATCTGGCCCGGCGCGCGCTACCTGCTGGCCCTCGGCAGCCTGCTGCAGATCGCCGGCCTGCTGTCGCTGAACCGCAGCTTCGGCCTGGTGGCGGCGCAGCGGGAGATCAAGACGGGCGGCGCCTACCGCGTGGTGCGCCATCCGCTGTATGCCAGCTACCTGATTTCCCTGAGCGGCTACCTGCTGGCCAATACCTCGCCCATGAACGGCGTCGTGTACGTGCTGGCCATGCTGATGCTGGTGGCGCGTTTGCTGCGCGAAGAGCGCTTCCTGTCCACCGACGTGCGCTACCGCGTCTACATGCGGCAGGTGAAGTACCGCCTGCTGCCCTTCATTTTCTGATAACCGGCCACCCAAGCAAGAGGAGTACCTATCATGCCTGACACCTATCCAGAACGCAGCGACGGCGGCGGCATCGAGCCGGCGGCCAAGCGCGCGCCACGCACGGTCGAGGAAACGGGATTGCCCTTCCTGTTCCTGGTCGAACTGCTGGTCAAGATACTCTTCCTGCGCGGCCAGATCGGCCTGCCCGCCCTGTCGACGCACGTGAAACTGGGCGCCGGCGTGCTCGAACCGCTGCTGACCTTCATGCGCGCCGAAAAGCTGTGCGAGGCACGCCGCAACGGCGGCAGCGGCACCGACGCCGACCTGTATTACCTGCTGGGCGACCAGGGCCGCCTGCGCGCCGCCGAATACATGCGCCGCAATGCCTACAGCGGTCCCGCCCCCGTCACCCTGGCCGACTACAGCAACCAGGTGCTGGCGCAAAGCGTGGCGGACATGCAGGTCACCCGCGACGACGTGCAGCGCGAATTTCGCGACGTGGTGGCCAGTTCGGCCGTGCTCGACCAGCTGGGCGCGGCCATGAATTCCGGGCGCGCCCTGTTCTTCCACGGCCCCGCCGGCAGCGGCAAGAGCTACCTGGCCGAGCGTCTGAACGGCCTGCTCAGCGGCGCCATCGCCCTGCCCCATGCCGTGATGGTCGACGGCGAAGTGCTGCCCTTCCTCGACCCCATGCTGCACACCCTGTCGCACGGCGGCTCCGTGCCGCCCGACCCGCGCTGGGTGCGCGCCGAGCGTCCCGCCGTGCTGACGGGCGGCGAGCTGACGCTCGACATGCTGGACCTGCAATTCGACCAGGGTAACCGCCTGTACCAGGCGCCGCCGCACCTGAAGGCCAATAACGGCATCTTCATCATCGACGACCTGGGCCGCCAGCGCTGCTCGCCCGTGGAGCTGATGAACCGCTGGATCGTGCCGATGGCGCGGCATATCGATTACCTGTCGCTGCACACGGGCTACAAATTCCCCGTGCCCTTCGACGTCATCGTCGTGTTCTCGTCGAACCTGGCGCCGCAGCACCTGGCCGACGACTCCTTCCTGCGCCGCATCGGCTACAAGATCCACGTGGGCCCCCTGAGCGCCTACCACTACCTGGCCGTGTTCCGCAGCACCTGCGCCCAGCTGGGCATCAATTTCGACGAAGCCTCCTACACCTACCTGCTGCACCTGCACAGCCAGTACCAGCGGCCCTTGCTGGCCTGCTATCCGCGCGACATCCTGGCGCAGGTGTGCGACCAGGCGCGCTATGAAGACCACGCAGCGCAGCTGAATCCGGAAGTGCTGCTGTGGGCATGGAAAAACTATTTCGGCAGCGATGACGACCTTGCAAGCACACATAACGGACCGGCAGCGGTCCAGCACAAAGGGGAAGCAAAATGAGAAACGCACGCGCTCTGACGATGATGGCCATTGCGGTCATCCTGGCGTTCGCCGCGGTCATCGTGGCCGCGCGCTGGATCAATGCCCAAGCCTCGGGCAACATCAACAAGGTGGCCGTGGCCCAGGTCGACATCAGCCTGGGCGCGCGCCTCACGCCCGACATGGTCCGCATGGTGGACTGGCCATCGAACGCGCTGCCGCCGGGCGCCGTCAACGATCCGAAACTGCTGGAAACGCGCGTCACGCGCACCAGCATCCAGCACGGCGAACCGATCATGGAAGGCAAGCTGGCGCCTCCCGGCACGCAAGGCGGCCTGTCGGCCGTCGTCGCCGAGGGCAAGCGCGCCATGACCGTGCGCGTCAACGATGTGGTGGGCGTGGCCGGCTTCGCCCTGCCCGGCAACTTCGTCGACATCCTCGTCAACACCCAGGGCGAAGGGGCGCGCAAGACACCGGACCGCGATCCGAACATATCCAAGATCGTGCTCGAACGCATCCTCGTGCTGGCCATCGCCCAGGAATCGAGCCGCGACGACACCAAGCCCAAGGTGGTCAACGCCGTGACCCTAGAGCTGACGCCGGAGCAGGCGGAAAAACTCGACCTGGCGCGCAGCGTGGGCACCCTGTCGCTGGTGCTGCGCAACCAGGTCGAGGACAAGCCCGTCAACACGGAAGGCGCCACCAAATCCAGTTTGCTCGATGAAAAAGTCGCCATGGCAGCCCCCGCCGCCATGGTGCAAGCCAAGCCGCTCCCCCGCCGCCGTCCTGCCGCAGCAGCTGCGCCACAGGCCGGTCCACGCGTCGATGTCATCAAGGGGCTGGAACGCAGCTCCCAACAATTCTAACCTGCACCAGAGGAGCCTAGCCATGAGTACATATCGCACAGCAAGCGGCATCCGGGGCCTGCGCCTGGCGCTTGCCATCGCCGCCATCGGCGCCCTGGCGCCCCGGGCGCACGCCGAGCCAGTCGCCGCCACGGCCGCTACCGCCGTCGCTGCCGAAACGGGCGCCGCCAGGAGCAGCCGGGCCGCCGTCCGTCCCAAGTCCACGCCGCCGCAAAGCGAATCGCGCACCGGCCGCACCGAGATGGCGCCGCAAATGAGCCTGGCCGAAGGCAAGTCGACC
Source organism: Janthinobacterium sp. SUN137 (assembly GCF_030587265.1). Taxonomy (NCBI): domain Bacteria; kingdom Pseudomonadati; phylum Pseudomonadota; class Betaproteobacteria; order Burkholderiales; family Oxalobacteraceae; genus Janthinobacterium; species Janthinobacterium sp. SUN137. Next base: position 682,634 of record NZ_JAPWHZ010000001.1, read on the forward strand.
CTGGTGCGCCTGCCGTTCGCCGCCAGCCGCATGTCCGTCGGCGATCCGCGCATCGCCGACGTGATCCTGCTCAACCCCACCGAGGTGTACCTGCTGGGACGCTCCGTCGGCACCACCAACCTGATCCTGTGGAACAAGAGCAATGACGCCACCATCATCGACCTGGCCGTCGGCATCGACAGCAGCAGCCTGCAGGCACGCATGGCCGAGCTGCTGCCGAACGAAAAGATCCACGTCACGGTGGCAGGCGACACGCTGATCCTGTCGGGCATGGTCAGCGATGTCGTCAAGGCCGACCAGGCCCTGTCGCTGGCCAACGCCTATGTGCAGCGCAGCACCCGCAGCGGCGGCGCCACCTCCGGCGCAGCGCCGGCCGCAGGCGCCGCCGCTCCAGCCCCTGCGCCCGATGCGGGCATGCCGCGCGTGATCAACCTGCTGTCGATCGCCGCGCCGCAGCAGGTAATGCTGGAAGTGAAGGTGGCCGAGGTGTCGAAGGTGCTGGTCGACCAGCTGGGCGCCAGCCTGGGCATCAACAAGACCATCGGCAGCTGGTCGTATTCGCTGCTGTCCAGCCTGCTCAGCAACAATCCCAGCGGCTTGAGCGGCGCCAGCAAGAACAACTTCTTCAACCTCGACGCGCAAAAACGCGATGGCCTGATCAAGGTGCTGGCCGAACCGAACATCATGGCCATCAGCGGGCAGGAGGCGAGCTTCCTGGCCGGCGGCAAAATCTTCATCCCCGTCAGCCAGACCAACAATGGCGGCGTGCCCACCATCACGCTGGAAGAGAAGGAATTCGGCGTGGCCGTGAAATTCACGCCCACCGTGCTCGAAGGGGGACGCATCAACCTGAAGGTGGCGCCGGAAGTGTCGGACCTGAACAAGGACGGCATCGGCATCACCGCCACCGGCATCTCGGCCACCGCCGTCCTGCCTTCGTTTACGACGCGGCGCGCCACCACCACGGTGCAGCTGTTCGACGGCCAGAGCTTCGCCATCGGCGGCTTGATCAAGAACAACGTGACCAGCAATATCAAAGCCTTGCCGGGCCTGGGCGAAGTGCCCGTGCTGGGTGCCCTGTTCCGCAGCACGGACTTCCAGACGGACCGTTCGGAACTGGTCTTCATCATCACGCCGCACCTGGTCAAGCCGCTGCCGGCCGACTACAAGCTGCCCACCGACGGCTACATCCAGCCGACGCGCGGCGACATGTTCATGCAGGGAAAAATGGAAGGCAGCGCCCCTGCGCCCGCCCCCGCAGCGCCAGCAGCCCCCATGCAGCCGCAAGCGGCCGCGCCCCAGCCTGCCGCCGGCTTCGACCTCAAATAGGAGAACACCATGAAAACCGCTCATTGCCTGCCTTACGCCGCCCTGGTATGCCTGCTGGCCGGCTGCACCGCCACCACCACGCCCGTGCTCGATTCGCACTTCGGCGAATCGGTAGCCCTGCTCAAGGCCCAGCAGATCATGTATCCGGACGCCTACCGCAATACCAACCCCGTCAGCGGCATCGACGGCAAGGCCGGCGCCAGCGCCTACCAGCGCTACCAGAAATCGTTTGCGGCGCCGGACCCGCAACCGAATGTCTTCACCATCGGCGTGGGCGGACGCCAGTAGGCGCCAGTCCCGCGATGCACTTCCCCAAGGCCACCAGGAGACAGCCATGAACACCGCATTCCGCAGGCACGACAAGCAGCAGGGCGCGATCGCCATCGTGCTGGGGCTCACCCTGGTGGTACTGTTTGCCATGGGCGGCCTGGTGCTGGACCTGGGCCACCTGTACATCGCCAAGACGGAGCTGCAGAACGGCGCCGACAGCTCGGCGCTGGCAGGCGCCGTGGAGCTCAATCAAAGCGCCGCCGGCATCGACAACGCGCAGACGAAGGCCATCGCCATCGCGCAAAAGAACCGCTACGATTTTTCCACCACCCTGACCATCACGGCCGCCAACATCAGCTTCGGCCCCAGCCCGGACGGGCCATGGTCGTCCGGCGCCAGCGCCCGCACCAGCCCCCAGGGCCAGACCTTCATCCGCGTCGACACGGGCAGCAAGACCTTCGCCACCTACCTGATGGGCATCGCCGGCATCGCCAGCACCAGCACCTCGGGCGTGGCGGTGGCAGGCCGCTTCGTCAACGACGTCACGCCGATCGGCGTGTGCGCCGTCGATCCGGCCAACAAGACGGCGCAATACACGTATCCGGCCGCACCGGCCGGCACGGGCCTGACGGAACTGCTGGAATTCGGCTTTCGCCGCGGCGTCACCTACAACCTGTTCGGCCTCAATCCACTGGGCGGCTCGTCCGATCCCTACCTGATCAACCCCGTCGACGCGCCCCCTGGCGCCTGCGACGCTTCGCATTCCAGCGCCAATTCCACCGCGCCGTTCATGTGCACGGGCAGCAGCGCCGTCGTCAGCAGCGGCTCGGGCAAGGTCTACACGAACACAGGCTTGAGCGCCGGCAAGATCGCAGCCGCCCTCAATTCGCGCTTCGACGATTATTCCTCGCCTTCCGTGTGCGACCCCGCGACGGCACCGCCGGATACCAACATCAAGGAATATCCATGCAAGGGCGGCGGATCGCCCTGCGTCGCCAGCGCCGCCAACTCGCCGCCCACCGGCTGGATGGAACCGGGCGCCAGCACCTTGCCCAGCCAGCAATCGGTCAGCCTGTCCGGCAACAAGCCGAACTACCGCCTGCCGCCGGCCTTCACGACGCCCGTGACGGCGGCCCAGGCGCAGTTCGCCGGCTACGGCGTGCTGTGGTCCTACGGCCCCGCCTACCAAAGCAACGGCGCCACCCCGGCCAAGGCCGGCACGGCCTATAGCGTCGCGGACGCCAACGCCAATCCCATGTACAGCACGGCCAAGGCGAACTACTTCGACACGGCCAGCTACCCCGTCAGCCCCGGCGCAAGCTTTCCTGCCAGTACGCCGCCTTCGCCGTACAACCAGACCAGCGGCCCCACGTTCCAGGCGCCCTCGGCAGCCCATCCGGGCCGCAACAACCGGCGCATCCTCAACGTGGTGCTGGTCGACTGCCGCACGGCGCCCGTGGGACCGGCCTCGTGCGGCTCCATGGATGCCGTGGGCATCGGCAAATTCTTCATGACGATGAAGGCCGATTTCAGCGGCGGCGCGCGCCTCGACGTCGAGTTCGCGGGCCTGATCGAGCCCGTGCCGAATTCCGAAATCAAACTCTACAAGTGAGGCGGCCATGCGCATCCCCCTTCCCCCCCTCAGGCAGCGCGGCGGCGCCGCCGTCGAATTCGGCATCGTGCTGGCCCTGCTGGTTACCCTGCTGGCCGGTATCTTCGGCTTCGGCCGCGCCTTCTGGTACTACGACGCGCTGACCAAGGCCACGCGCGACGCGGCGCGCAACATGTCCGTCAAGGCAAAGGCGAGCATCTCCTCGCAGGGCGTGCCGGCGGCCAGGCAGACGGTGGTCGATGCGGCCGTCAGCGCCGGCATCAGCGGCTTCACCACGGCCAACGTAACGGTTACCTGCCTGGACGCGAGCTTCAACGACAGCAGCTGCACCGATGGCACGGCGCCGGGCGGCATCCGCGTCGAAGTCGTCAACTACACGCTGTCGGTGGGCCAGTACCTGCCCTTCGTCATCGGCGCGGCCAGCAGCTATGCCACGCCGCTGTCGCCGCGCACCACCATGCGCTACATGCTGTAAGGAGAACGCCATGCGCCACCGCCTTCCGCTTGCACCCCGGGCCGGCCGCCAGCACGGCGCCGCCGCCGTCGAATTCGCCCTGGTGGCGCTGCTGTTTTTCACCCTGCTGTTCGGCATCCTCGAATTTGGCCGCATGCTGTACCTGTACAACACGGTGCAGGAAGTGAGCCGCCGCGCCGCGCGCGAAGCGGTGGTGCGCTGGATCGACCAGACCGACGCCGTCAAGACGCTGGCCCTGTTCGGCGGCACGGCCCTGCCGGCCGCCCCGGAACTGACGGCCGCCAACATCACCATCAGCTACCTGAACAAGAGCGGCGCCGAAGTGACCTCGCCGCCCACCGATCCCGGCGACAACCTGTCGGCCTGCGGCGACAACACGCGCACGGCCAGCTGCATCGACAGCGTGCGCGTATCGATCGACAACGTCAGCTATACGCCAATGGTCAGCCTGTTCGGTTTTCTCAATATCGCCGTACCCGCCTCGGTGGTGGTCATGCACGCCGAAAGCCTGGGCTTCCAGATCAACTGAACGCCTTTACCAGGAGTACCACGTGAATATCGTCATCGTCTCGAAAAATGAAGCCCAGCTCAAGCGGCTCACCCGCCTGCTGCGCGAACGCAGCGCGGCCGACCGCGTCGCGCTGCTGGCGAGCATACCGGATGTCTTCGACAACGGCGTCACGCCGGACTTGCTGCTGCTGGAGCAGGAGCAGACGGGCGAGGCGGAGCTGGAACAGCTGGAACTGCTGGGCGGGCGCCATCCGAACCTGGCCATCATCGTGCAATGTACGCAGCAAAATCCGCAATTCCTGCTGCGCTCGATGCGCGCCGGCGTACGCGAAGTGCTGCAACCGGACGACGACGCAGCCCTGTGCGCCGCCTTGCGCCGCATCGAGGAAAAACTGCAAAAACAGGTCACGCGCAAGGGCCAGGTACTGGCCTTCGTCTCGTGCAAGGGCGGCAGCGGCGCCACCTTCATCGCCGCCAACCTCGGCTACGCGCTGGCCGCCGGCGAACAGCGCAAGGTGGCGCTGTTCGACCTGAACCTGCAGTTCGGCGACGCCGCCCTGTTCGTCTCGGACCACAAGCCGGCCACCACCCTGTCGCAGCTGTCGCAGCAGATCGTGCGCCTCGACGCTTCGCTGCTCAGCGCCAGCATGATCCAGATCACGCCCGCCTACAGCGTGCTGGCAGCCGCCGACGATCCCGCCCATGCGGCCGATGTCGAAGCTGACCATATCGACCGTCTGCTGACCCTGGCGCGCAGCCAGTACGACTACATCCTGCTCGACGTGGGACGCGGCCTCGACCCCGTCAGCGTGCGCGCGCTGGACCGGGCCGACCTGATCTTCCCCGTGCTGCAGGCAACGCTGCCGTATGTGCGCGACGGCAAGCGCCTGCTCGACGTGTTCCGCGGCCTGGGCTACCGCGAAGACAAGATCCGCCTGATCCTGAACCGCTATGCCAGCAGCGACAACATCCGCGTGGCCGACCTGGAAGCGGCGTATGGCAAGCATGTCTACAAATCCATCCCCAACCACTACGAGGCGGTGGCGGCCTCCGTCAGCCAGGGCGTGCCCATCCTCAAGCTGGCGTCGCACAATCCCGTCTCGCGCGCCCTGCAGGAACTGGCCGCCAGCCTGGCCGGCGAGACCCCGCCCGCCGCGCAAGGCTGGGTTTCGCGGCTGCTGGCGCGCGCCTGATACCCCCTATTTACCGGAGACCGACCATGACTGCCGAAAAACTCACCCTGCGGGACCGACTGGGCTATGCCCAGGATGACGCCAGCCTGAATGACGATGCCGCGCACCAAGGCGCATCGAGCCAGAGCTACCAGCAACTCAAGCACCGCACCCACCAGGCGCTGCTTGACCGCGTCGACCTGGAGGGCATGCAGCGCCTGTCGCGCGAACAGATCCGCGAAGAACTGAAAATCCTCGTCAGCGACGTGCTCACGGAAGACAATGTGGTGATCAACGAGCTGGAACGGCGCTCGCTGATCCGCGACATCCAGGACGAGGTGCTCGGCTTCGGCCCGCTCGAACCGCTGCTGGCCGATCCCGGCGTGTCCGATATCCTCGTCAACACCTACCGCCAGGTGTATGTCGAACGCCATGGCCGCCTGGAGCTGAGCGACGTCTGCTTCACCGACGACGCCCACCTGATGAAAATCATCGACAAGATCGTCTCGCGCGTGGGCCGCCGCATCGATGAATCGAGCCCCATGGTCGATGCACGCCTGCCCGACGGTTCGCGCGTCAACGCCATCATCCCGCCGCTGGCCATCGACGGCCCCGTGATGTCGATCCGCCGCTTCTCGGCCCAGCCCCTGCGCCTGGCCGACCTGATGCTCAAGCACAGCCTGACGGAGGAAATGAGCACCACCCTGCAGGCGCTGGGCAAGGCCAAGGTCAACATCCTGATCTCGGGCGGCACGGGCAGCGGCAAGACCACCATGCTCAATGCGATTTCCGGCTTCATCAGCACGGCCGAACGCATTGTCACCATCGAGGACGCGGCCGAACTGCAGATGCAGCAGCCGCACGTGGTGCGCCTGGAAACGCGGCCCGCGAACATCGAGGGCAAGGGCGAAGTGACGCAGCGGGCGCTGGTGCGCAACGCGCTGCGCATGCGTCCCGACCGCATCATCCTGGGCGAGGTGCGCGGCGCCGAGGCGCTCGACATGCTGGGCGCCATGAACACGGGCCACGAAGGCTCGATGGCCACCATCCACGCCAACACCCCGCGCGACGCGCTGACGCGGCTGGAAAACATGATCAGCATGGCCTCGGCGGGCCTGCCCGTGAAAGCCATGCGCCAGCAGATCAGTTCCGCCATCAGCGTGGTGGTGCAGGTGGCGCGCCTGACGGACGGCAAGCGCAAGATCATTTCGATCCAGGAGATCACGGGCATGGAAGGCGAGATGATCACCATGCAGGAAATCTTCACCTTCCGCCAGACAGGCATCGGCGAGGACGGCACGGTGCAGGGGCACTTCCATGCCAGCGGCGTGCGGCCGCATTTCCTAGAACGCCTGCGCGCCTTCGGCATCAGCCTGCCGGAAACCCTGTTCGATCCCGCCCGCCAGTACCATTAAGGGGAGCATCATGGACTATCTCTATTACGTATTCGCCATCCTCACCTTCATCGCCGTGGTGCTGCTGATCGAGGGACTGTACCTGGCGTGGAACACGTCGCGCGGACCGGAAGCGGAACGGGTCGCGCGCCGCCTGCGCATCATGTCGGCCGGCGCGCATGGCGACGCGGGCAGTTCGATGATCAAGAAGCGCCTGCTGAGCGACACCCCGGCCCTGCAACGCGTGCTGCTCAGCGTGCCCCGCGTGCATGCGCTCGACCGCCTGCTGGAACAGTCGGGCCTGAGCTGGAGCGTGGCCAGCTTCGCCGGCGTGATGCTGGCCTCGGCCAGCGCGGCGTTTTTGCTGCTCAGCTACTTCGCCGTGCCGTGGCTGCTGCGCCTGCCCCTGGTGGCCGGCGCGGCCCTGCTGCCGCTGCTGGTGGTCTTGCGCGCCAAGGCCAAGCGCCTGCAGCGCATCGAGCAGCAATTGCCCGATGCGCTGGACCTGATGGCGCGCGCCCTGCGCGCCGGCCACGCCTTTCCCACCGCCCTGAAAATGGTCGGCGATGAAATGAACGCGCCGCTGGCCGTGGAATTTCGCGCCACCTTCGACGAAGTCAATTTCGGCATCGCCATGCAGGATGCCCTGATGAACCTGGCCACGCGCGTGCCCAGCACGGACTTGCGCTACTTCGTCATCGCCGTGCTGATCCAACGCGAAACGGGCGGCAACCTGGCCGAACTGCTCGACAGCATCAGCCGCATCATCCGCGAGCGCATCAAGCTGCTGGGACAGGTGCGCGTGCTGTCGGCCGAAGGCCGCCTGTCGGCCTGGATCCTGTCCCTGCTGCCGTTCGGCGCGGCGGCCATGATCCACCTCACCAATCCGCAGTTCCTGGAAATGCTGTTCGTCGACCCGGGCGGACGCAAGATGCTCGTCGGCGCCCTGCTGCTGATGGTGTGCGGCGTCCTGGTCATGCGCAGTATCATCCGCATCCGTGTCTGAGCCCGCAAGGAGAATCCTCATGAACCCCGTCCATTTCGCCTTCCTCGCCCTGCTTTTCATTGCCGTCTTCGGCACCGTGCTGGTGGCCATGCGCAGCTTTGCACCCGATCCCTTGCGCCAGCGCATGGACAACGCCACAGGCAAGAGCGCGGCGGCGCCTGGCGCCTCCGCACCCAGCCCCTGGCTGGCGCGCATGGTGCGCCTGAGCGGTCCCCTGGCCAAACTGTCGCTTCCCGACCAGGGCTGGGAAGGCTCCGTGATGCGCCGGCGCTTCATGAATGCCGGCTTGCGCCAGGCGTCGGCGCCCATCCTGTTCTTTTCCGCCAAGACCATGCTGGCCATCGGCCTGCCCCTGCTGCTGTTCCTGGGACTGAGCGCCTCAGGCAGCCAGATGGCGGGCAAGGCATTGCTGTTCTGGCTGCTGATCGTCGCCGCCATCGGCTACTACCTGCCCAATATTGTCCTGGCGCAAATGATCAAGCGGCGCCAGCGCGATATCTTTGAAAGCTTTCCCGATGCGCTGGACTTGATGACGGTGTGCGTGGAAGCGGGCCTGGCCATGGATGCGGCGCTGGCCAGGGTAGCGTCCGAAATCGCGCTGAAAAGCACCGTGCTGGCAGAGGAACTCCACCTGGTGATGCTGGAACTACGCGCCGGCAACACCAAGGAGCGGGCGCTGCGCAACCTGGCCCTGCGCACGGGCGTCGAGGATGTCGACGCGCTGGTGGCCATGCTGATCCAGGCCGAGCGCTTCGGCACCAGCATCGCCGCCTCGCTGCGCGTGCAGTCGGATCAGCTGCGCACCAAGCGCCGCCAGATGGCCGAGGAAGAAGCGGCGAAGATCGCCCTCAAGCTGCTGTTCCCGCTGATCTTTTTCATCTTCCCGTCGCTGCTGGTCGTCCTGATGGGACCAGCCTTCCTGCAAATTTACCGCGTGCTCCTGCCCAGCATGGGCAGCGGCAACTGACCGGAGAACCGCCATGTCACAGCACACCACCCTGATGCTCATGCTCGCCTGCGCCGGCCTGCTGCCCGCCTGCGGCCACCTGCCCGGCCCGGCCAGCCAGGGTAGTCACGCTGCGCCGCCCCAGGCGCGCATCGATGACAGCGCCGCCACCCGCACCACAGCGTTCTGCAAGCTGGGCAAGCGCCAGCAGGAACTGGGCGATCAGCGCGCGGCGCTGGCGGCGTACCGCGAAGCCCTGCTGCTGACACCCGACTCGGCCGATGCCCGCAATGGCGCCGCCGTGCTGCACGCGCAGCTGGGCCAGCTGGAAACGGCACGCGCGATGCTGCAGGCGCTGGCACAGGAGGCGCCGACGGCCAGGACCTACAACAACCTCGGCTACGTGCTGTATCTGCAGGGCGACTACGCGCAGGCGGCAAGCGTGCTGCGCCAGTCGCTGCAGCTCGACAACGGCCAGCAGCCGGCGCGCGCCAATCTGGAGCTGGCCATCGCGGCGCTGGCGCGCAGCATCGGCACGGTCGATGTGGCCGATGCGGGCGATGCCGCCACGCAGTCCCTCGCGCCCGACTTGGCGCCAGCGGCGCCTGCCAGCCGCCTGCAACTGACGCAATTGCAGCCGAATATCTTCGCGCTGAGCTGGCGCGATGCTCCCGTGGCGGCGCGCGCCGCCTTGCCCGCTCCGGCAAAAACGGTGGCGCTGGCGGCGCCGCTGCCACGGCTGGAAGTCATCAACGGCAATGGCGAAACGGGGATGGCGGCGCGCATGCGCGGCATGCTGGGTGGCATGGGCATCAGCGTACTGCGGCTGGGCAACCAGCGGCCATACGGCGTCCAGGCCAGCAGCATCGTCTACCGGCCCGGCCATGCGCAGGCGGCCGCCACCCTCGCCCTCGCCTTGGGCGGCATGCCGCAACTGCAAGCGTCTGATGACAGCGGCATCGGCACGGGCGCCGACCTGCGTTTATTGCTGGGCAAGGATGCGGCGGCCAGCCTGCGCGCGCCGGATGCGCGCCTGGCATCGAACACGGCACCGTAGCAGTGGCATCAGCGGCGGCGTCAGCGTGGCAGCAGGCGGCGGTTGGCGGGATCGAGCAGGAAGCCCTGCAGGATCTCCTGCAGTTGCGGCAGCTTCGCCACATAGGTGGGGATGCCCAGCTGGCGCGCGCCGAAGTAGTGGGCGATGAGGTCGCCCTGCTGTTCCATGTTGAAGTCGGACAGGACGCCGCCCGCCTGCGCGTCGTAGCGGTAGGCGCGCTGCCGGATGTAGCCGCCGCACAGCGCCAGCAACACGCCATGCAGCAGCACGCTGTAGCCGAGCTGGTATTGCCACACATGCACCATCTCGTGGATGAAGAACAGCTTGCCGCCATTGCCTTCGCGGGAAAAATCGTCGCGGTACTGGGCCGGCATGAAGTGCAGGCTGCCGCGCGGCGTCATCGCCGTGTTCTGATCCTGCAAGCCAAATGGTAGAAAGGAGCCGCGCACGACGCGCACGCGCGTGTAGTCGATGGCGCCCTGGAAGACGCTGCGGGCCATGGCGGTTTCGCCGATGGTGAGGGGACGGCGCAAGACGCGCATAAGAAGAGGAGAAAAAAGCGCGGCAGGCATGCATGCCTGCCGCATTATCAAAGCGTCAAGTTCCTGACAGAAGCGTAGCGAGCGGCAGCGATTTGTGGCCAAGAAGCGCAACCGTGCTGGAGCACGGTGAGCATCGCAGGCCGCAAAGCGCGACGCGCAGTAGCTTATGTCAGGTACGACTAAACCGAGCGCAGGCCGCTGGCAGCCTTGGCGATTTCCGTGATGCGGTCCCAGTTACCGGCTGCGATCGCGTCTTTCGGCGTCAGCCACGAACCGCCCACGCAGGCGACGTTCTTGCACGCCAGGAACTGCGACGCCGTCTCTTGCGAGATGCCGCCCGTCGGGCAGAACGTGATGTCCGGCAGCGGGCCGTAAATGGCGTTGAGCATGCCGATGCCGCCCGCCGGCACGGCCGGGAACAGTTTCAGCTGCTGGAAGCCATTTTCGCGCGCCGCCATCACTTCGCCGGGTGTCATCACGCCTGGCAGCAAGGGCAAGCCGCTGCTTTTCGCCGCCGCCACCAGCGCGGACGTCAGGCCTGGCGAGACGCCGAAGACGGCGCCCGCGTCGCGCGCCTGCGCGAATTCCTCGGGACGGGTCAGGGTGCCGACGCCGACGATGGCGCCCGGCACGGCCGACATGGCACGGATCGCTTCCAGGCCGTGCTTGGTGCGCAGGGTCACTTCCAGCACGCGGATGCCGCCCGCCACCAGCGCGCGCGCCAGCGGTACGGCATGTTCAGGATCGTCGATCGCAATCACGGGGATCACGCTCGAGGTGCGCATAATTTCCAGTAGTGTCATGGTCATCTCTTATTTCCTAGCCAAAAAGTCTTCATCGGAACCCGGTACGGTATCACCGACATTGTCGGCGTCGTGCAAGGCGACGGTGGTGGGAATCGGCGACGGCAGGCCGAAGGTGGTGGCACCCTCTTCCGCCGCGCTGACGGTGGAACGGAACATGGAAAACAGCTCGCGGCCCATGCCGATGTGGTTCGGCGACAGGTCGGCAGTGACCAGCGAACGGGCATGCCAGACGTCGGCCGGCACCAGCGCTTCGAGCACGCCCGTGAAGGCGTCGAGGCGGATGATGTCGCCGTCGCGCACGAGGCCCAGCGGGCCGCCGGCGAGGATTTCAGGCGACACGTGGATGGCGGCCGGCACCTTGCCCGACGCGCCCGACATGCGGCCATCGGTGACCAGCGCCACGTGGCGGCCCGCATCCTGCAGGTTGGCCAGCGCCGGCGTCAGCGCATGCAGTTCCGGCATGCCGTTGGCGCGCGGGCCCTGGAAGCGCAGCACGGCGACGAAGTCGCGGTCCAGCGATCCCGCCTTGTAGGCGGCCATGAAATCTTCCTGCGAATTGAACACCAGCGCAGGCGCTTCCACCGTGCGGTGCTGCGGCTTGACTGCCGACACCTTCATCACGGCGCGGCCCAGGTTACCTGCGACCAATACCATGCCGCCGTCCGGCGCGAACGGGTTCGAAGCCGGACGCAGCACATTTTCGTCGGCGCTGGCGGCCGGCGCGTCTTTCCAGAAGACCTTGCCGTCTTCTCCCAGGAACGGCTCCATGCAGTGCGCGCGCAAGCCGTGGCCCAGGATGGTGTTGACGTCTTCGTGCAGCAAGCCCGCGTCCAGCAGTTCGCGGATCAGGTAACCGGTGCCGCCGGCCGCGTGGAAATGGTTCACGTCGGCGTCGCCGTTCGGGTAGATGCGCGTGAGCATCGGCACGATGGCCGACAGCTCGTTGAAATCGTTCCAGTCGATGACGATGCCGGCCGCCTTGGCGATGGCCACCAGGTGCAAGGTATGGTTGGTCGAACCGCCCGTGGCCAGCAAGCCCACGACGGCGTTGACGATACATTTCTCGTCGACAATATGGCCGACCGGCAAGTAATTGGCGCTTTGCGCCGTGATGACGGCGGCACGCTGGGCGGCGGCGGCGGTCAGCGCATCGCGCAACGGCGTGTTCGGCGTGATGAAGGCGGCGCCCGGCAAATGCAGGCCCATCACTTCCATCAGCATCTGGTTGCTGTTCGCCGTACCGTAGAAGGTACAGGTGCCGGCGCCGTGGTAGGCTTTCGACTCGCCTTCGAGCAAGTCTTCACGCGTGGCCTTGCCTTGCGCATACAACTGGCGCACCTTGGCTTTTTCCTGGTTCGACAGGCCCGACGTCATCGGACCGGCCGGCACGAAGACGGCCGGCAAGTGGCCGAAGTGCAGCGCGCCGATCAACAGGCCCGGCACGATCTTGTCGCACACGCCCAGGTACAGGGCCGAGTCGAACATATTGTGCGACAGCGCCACGGCCGTCGACATGGCGATGGTGTCGCGCGAGAACAGCGACAGTTCCATGCCCGGCTGGCCTTGCGTCACGCCATCGCACATGGCAGGCACGCCGCCGGCGAACTGGGCGACGGCGCCCACTTCGCGCACTGCTTGCTTGATAATCTGCGGGAAGCCTTCAAACGGCTGGTGCGCCGACAGCATGTCGTTGTACGAGGAAACGATCGCCACGGACGGCTTTTTATATTCCTTCAGCGACAGCTTGTCGTTGGCGGGAAAGGCGGCAAAGCCGTGCGCCAGGTTGGTGCACGACAGGGCGCCGCGCTGCACGCCCTGGATGCGGGCCGCATCCAGATGCGCCAGGTAGGCGCCGCGCGATGGCCGGCTGCGCGCGATGATGCGCGCTGTTACGGATTCGACTACTGGATGCAGCGCCATATGGATTTCCTTAAAAATGAGTATTTCGTGAAATTTTACTACAAAATGGCGAAGAAGAAGCACTCTTGCATGGGCCAACAACACAAATAAGCCACGGATTGCGGCGTATCAAAGCAAACCCGGTCAATATCGCGTATCAGCACCGGCCAACCTCTCCCTTGTATACCACTGGCGCAATCGCTAAAAAAAGCACAACAAAATCAGCGTCACATCACAAACTGTAGTGAAATTACGTTTTTCTGATGTATTATTCTCACATCAACGCCGGATCCGCAGTTCGCCACCCCGAACGCGCCGCGCTCCTTTCAACCGAGACAAGCACCCAAGCCGACCGCCATGCGCCAGCCAGCACCTACTCCTGCCATCACCGCCACCGCCAGTTTCCAGTCCCTGCAAGCGCACAGCGCCAGCCTGCGCGACGTGCATCTGCGCCAGCTGTTCGCGGCCGACCCCGCGCGCTTTTCCAGCATGACGGTGGATGCGGCCGGCCTGCTGCTCGATTACTCGAAGAACCGGGTCGACGCCACCGCCATGGGCCTGCTGATGGAACTGGCCCGCGAGCGCGGCGTGGAAGCGCAGCGCGAAGCCATGTTCACTGGCGAGAAAATCAATCTTACCGAACATCGGGCCGTTCTGCATACCGCCTTGCGCGCGCCGCGCGGCACGAAGCTGGTGGTCGATGGCCAGGATATCGATGCCGACGTGCAAGATGTGCTGCAACGCGTCAAGGCGTTTACGGACAAGGTGCGCAATGGCAGCTGGCTCGGCTACACGGGCAAGCCGATTTGCGACATCGTCAACATCGGCATCGGCGGCTCGGACCTGGGCCCGAAAATGGCGTGCCTGGCGCTGCGCTCCTACGCCAACCCGGGCCTGGAAATGCACTTTGTTTCCAACGTCGACGGGCACGACATGGAAGCAACCCTGTCGAAAGTCGACCCGGAAACGACGCTGTTCATCGTCGCGTCGAAAACCTTCGTTACGGCTGAAACCATGCTCAACGCCAACACGGCGCGTGCCTGGTTCCTGCTCGAAGGCGAAGAAAGCGACTTGGCCAAGCATTTTGTGGCCGTCTCGACCAACACGCAAGCCATCGTCGACTTCGGCATTTCGCCGGACAACATGTTCCCGTTCTGGGACTGGGTCGGCGGCCGCTATTCCGTCTGGTCGTCGATCGGCCTGGCCGTGGCACTGTCCGTCGGCTTTGAATACTTCAGCGATTTCCTCGCCGGCGCGCATGCGATGGATCAACACTTCCGCCAGGCCCCGCTGGAGCAGAACATGCCCGTGGTGCTGGCCATGGTGGGTTTCTGGAACCGCCAGTTCCTCGATTGCGGCTCCGTTTCCATCGCGCCGTACCACCAGGACTTGAGCCGCTTTGCTGCCTATCTGCAACAGTTGGACATGGAAAGCAACGGCAAGCGCGTCACCAAGGATGGCGTGCCCGTCGACGTGCCGACCGGCCCCGTCATCTGGGGCGATTGCGGCACGAATGCCCAGCACGCGTATTTCCAGCTGCTGCACCAGGGCACCGACATCACGCCCATCGACTTCATCGCCGCCCTGCGCGCCACGCACGATTTGCCCGGCCATCACGACGCCCTGCTGGCGAACTGCTTTGCCCAGTCGGAAGCCTTCATGACGGGCAAGACGGGCGAGGAAGTGCGTCTTGACTTGCAGGCGCAAGGCTTGCCGGACAGCGAGATCGAAGCGCTGGTGCCGCACAAGACTTTCCCCGGCAACCGCCCCAGCAATACCATTTTGATGGACCAGCTGACCCCGACCACCCTGGGTGCCCTGATCGCGCTGTACGAACACAAGACCTTCGTGCAGGGCGTCTTGTGGAATGTCAACAGTTTTGATCAGTGGGGCGTGGAACTGGGCAAGGTACTGGCCAAGAAAATCCAGGCCGAACTGACGGGCGAAGCCCGTCCCGACCATCACGACAGCTCGACCAATGGCTTGATTGCCCTGGCGAAAGCCGCCAAGGCGGCGTATTAACTTAATTGAGGTTTATGAACATTTACGAAATCAAAGTAGTCAGCGACAAAGCCATGCAAGTGGGCGAATGCCCGCTATGGCATGGCAAGGAAGCGGCCCTGTACTGGGTCGACATCGATGGCCGCGCCGTGCACCGCCTGCACCCCGCCAGCGGCAAGCATGAACAGTGGAGCATGCCGACGGAACCATCGGCGCTGGCCATCAACGCGGGCGGCGGCCTGGTCGTGGCCTTGCGCAGCGGCTTTGCCCACCTCGACACGAAGACGGGCAGCCTGGCGGAAATCGCCCCGGCGCCGTTCGACATGGCCACCACGCGCTTCAACGATGGCAAGGTCGACCCTGCCGGACGCTTCTGGGTCGGCACGATTTTCGAGCCGCGCAACGCCGATGCGGCAGAAATGTTCGTGCTGGAAAAGGGCCATGTGCGCAAGGTCTGGTCGGGCGGCATGACCGTATCGAACGGCCTGGGATTTTCCCCGGACAAGCGCACCATGTACCACTCGGATACCACCACGCACCGCATCGACCGCTTCGATTTCGACGCGGCAAGTGGAGCCATTTCCGCGCCGCAACCATTCCAGCGCTTTTCCACGGACAAGAAAGCCTTTGATTACGGCGGGCGCCCCGATGGCGCGGCCGTCGACAGCGAAGGCAATTACTGGTCGGCCATGTTTGAAGGCGGCAAGATCTTGCGCTTCGCCCCCGATGGCCATCTGCTGGGCGAAATCGCCGTGCCCGTGCGCTGCCCCACCATGGTGACGTTTGGCGGCCCGGACCTGCGCACCCTGTACATCACCAGCGCCAGCCATAACCGCTCGGCCGAGGAAATTGCCAGCCACCCTTTGAGCGGCCACGTGCTGTCCGTGCGCGTGGACGTGGCAGGCCAGCCGGAACACCTGTATCAGGCGTAATCGTTTGCCCGCATAAAAAAAGCGCCGGCCCCTCGCGGGTACCGGCGCTTTTTCACATGCGAGCGAGCAAATCAGCGCGCCAGTACTTTACGGATCGTCTCCGCCAGTTCAGCCGCCACAAACTTGGCGACATAACCATCGGCGCCCACGCCCTTGACGTGGTCTTCGTTGGTAGAACCCGTCAGCGACGAGTGGATCACCACGGGGATGTTGGCGAAGCGGCCATCGTTCTTGATGTTGCGCGTCAGGGTAAAGCCATCCATTTCCGGCATTTCCAGGTCCGTCAGCACCAGCGCGACCTTGTCTTTCGCCGTCTTGCCTTCCGTGGCGGCCTGGGCCGAGATCGCCTGCAGGCGCTCCCACGCTTCCTTGCCCGTCTTGGTCATAATGAAAGGCACGCCCATCGCTTCGAGGCCCTTTTCGATCAGCGAGCGGGCCAGCGAGGAATCGTCGGCCGCGAGGATCACGGCGCCGGCCGGCAAGCGCACTTGCGGGCCGATGCTGTTCTCGTCCACATCCGGGTCACCCGACGGCAGCACGTTGCGCAGGATTTGTTCCACATCAAGCACTTGGGCCAGACGCGTCTTGTCCGTGTCGCCATCGAGGCGCGCGATGCTGGTGACGAGGCCGCCGCCGACGCTCGATTCGGCCGACAGCACCTGATTCCATTCCAGGCGCACGATTTCATCGACCTCTTCCACGGCAAACGCCTGTGTCGAGCGGGCAAATTCGGTCACCATCAGGATCTTCAAACCATTACTCTTGCAGCCGACCGCCATCGGCAAGTCGATCACGGGCACGATCTGGCCACGGATGTTGACCACACCCAGCATGTGGGGGTGCGAACCGGCTACGGCCGTGATGGCCGGCATTTCCATAATTTCACGGACTTTGAACACATTGATGCCGAATAGTTCGCGGCTGGTCGAGTGATCACTGGTGCCCAGCTTGAACAGGAACAGTTCGAATTTATTATTGCCTGTCAGGCTGGTGCGTTCATCGACATCTTGCTGCATTGAATTCATTGTGTCCCCTTGAGCCGTCTTGTAAAGTTAAGTCGCCTGCCCTGATGCTGCGGACAGTGCGGACTGCACGTCGCATGGACGTCGGATGGCGGGTTCGGGGCATGGCCGGCGCTAGCGGTGCAGTGTATATCGTACAATTTCTTACAACCAATAGTTGCTATCGATTCGAGCTTGAATTATACGGTTTTTTACTTTCTTCAAAGCTACTTTACGCTGCCAACAGCGATCCTGACAGTATTTCTTGATTTGCTTGTTGCTACAGCGCAAATGATGATGGAGAGAATCGAAAATTTCCCTGGCAACCATGGTTGCTTTGAAAAGCCAATGCAAAGCAGGACGCTGCGCCGGCGCCGGCGAACGGCATATAATGGCCATGCCGGCATCGCTGGCATGCATACCGGGCAAAATGGCGACGGCAGCGGAGGGAATGTAGTAAAATTTCTTGCAATTGCCTGTTCTACGTAGTAAATTTACACCATCGATTATAGTAGCGACAGACTGGCACTTCCGGTCGGCTTCCTCCCCGCTCCGGCCCTTTTACTTTTGCGACGACACTCACTTATGGCACTTACCGATTTTGACCTGGTCCTGTTTGGCGGCAGCGGCGATTTAGCAATGCGCAAGTTGTTGCCTGCAATGTATGCGCGCGACGTCGCGAACGATTTGCCGCCGACGGCGCGCATCATCTGTGTGGGCCGCCAGGACAGCGGCCAGGATGCTTTCCTGAAAATGGTAGAGACCAACTCGCGTCCCCACATCAAGGCCAGCACCCTGAATGCCGCCACCTGGAGCAAATTCTGCGCGCGCATCGTGTATGTGTCGCTCAACGCCAGCGATGCGGCCACGTACGCGCCGCTGGTCGAAGCGCTGCGCGGCGATGCCGACCTGACGCGCGTGTACTACCTGGCGACGCCGCCGCATTTGTTCGCCCTCATCTGCGACAACCTGGAAGACAACGGCCTGGTGACGCCGAATTCGCGCGTGGTCCTGGAAAAACCGCTGGGCCGCGACCTGGCCAGCGCCAAGCAGATCAATGCCGAAGTGGGCAAGGTCTTCCAGGAATCGCAGATTTACCGCATCGACCATTACCTGGGCAAGGAAACCGTGCAGAACTTGCTGGCCCTGCGCTTCGGCAACATCCTGTTCGAACCGCTGTGGCGCCGCGAATGGATTTCCGACGTACAGATCACCATCGCCGAAAAGCTGGGCGTGGGCAACCGCATGGGTTACTACGACACCTCGGGCGCGCTGCGCGACATGCTGCAAAACCACTTGCTGCAACTGCTGTGCATCGTCGCCATGGAACCGCCGACCTCGATCGCGCCGGACGCCGTGCGCGATGAAAAACTGCAAGTGTTGCGCTCGCTGAAAAAATTCACGCCCACCACCCTAGCGCAGAACATCGTGCGCGGCCAGTACCGCGCCGGCCACGTCGATGGCGCCACCGTGCCGAGCTACCGCGACGAGCCGGATGCGCCGGAACACTCGCGCACCGAAACCTTCGTTGCCCTGAAGGCGGAAATCGACACCTGGCGCTGGGCAGGCGTGCCGTTCTACCTGCGCACGGGCAAGCGCATGGCTGACAGCCTGGCCGAGATCGTCGTGCGTTTCAAGCAGATTCCGCACTCGATCTTCAACCAGCCGACGTCCAGCTTCCAGCCGAACTGCCTGGTGATCCGCTTGCAGCCGGACGAAGGCTTGCGCATGAACCTGATGGCGAAAACCCCGGGCGACGGCATGCGTCTGAAACCGGCGGAACTGGAACTCGATTTCCGCGAATCGTTCAAGACCCCGCGCATGGACGCCTACGAGCGCCTGCTGCTCGACGTCCTGCGCGGCCAGCTGACCCTGTTCATGCGCGGCGACGAACTGGAAGCGGCCTGGGAATGGGTCGAGCCGATTCTCGACAACTGGGAACAGAACGACAGCGCGCCGATTCCCTACACGGCCGGCACCTGGGGCCCCGCGGCCGCCAGCGCCCTGATCGGCCGCGATGGCTTGCAGTGGCGTGAAGAGGCGCTTCCTGAAGACTAGTTTGGAAGCGCAAGGAGTCTGGCCTTGCAAGGCCAGACCGTTACGCAGGCGTGGAGCGGTGCTCCACGAAACCCCTGCTTCACCCCTGCCAGAAGACTAGTTTGGCAACGCAAGGAGCCTGCCCATGCATGGACAGGCCGTTACGCAGGTGCGGAGCGGTGCTCTGCGAACCCCCTGCTTCACCGCTTCCCGAAAACAGAAGACTAATTTAATGCTGCTTGATTCCATCCGCACCCAGCTCGATTCGCTCTCCAAATCGGAGAAGAAGGTTGCCCTGGCCGTGCTTGACCAGCCTAACCAGACGGTCAGCCAGAACATCACGGCGCTGGCGAAAAGCGCGCAGGTGTCGGAACCGACCGTGGTGCGCTTTTGCCGCACTCTGGGCTACGACGGCTGGCATGAATTCAAGCTGAAGCTGGCGCAGGGCCTGGCCCTGGCCATGCCGGGCGCGAACGAGCAGCCGGCGCAGGACGACCTGGCTGCCGACTTGGTGAATAAAATCTGCAGCCGCTCGATCAACACCCTGCTCGACCTGCGCAACAACCTGAACCCGGAAGCGATCCAGCGCGCGCTCGACATCCTGTCGCGCGCCAGCAAGATCGAATTCTATGGCCAGGGCACGTCGGGTATCGTGGCGGCCGACGCGCAGCACAAGTTCTTCCGCTCGGGCGTGCCGACGGTGGCTTACAGCGACCCGAACATCCACAGCATCGCCGCAGCGCTGCTGCGCGGCGGCGACTGCCTGGTGGCCATCTCGCAGCGCGGCAACAGCCCCGCCTTGGTCCGCTCCGTGAAACTGGCGCGCCGCGGCGGCGCCGACGTCGTCGTGCTGGCCCCGTCCGGCACGCCGCTGGCCGACCTGGCGACCGTCCTGATCCCGATCGACCTGGTCTTCAACACCGACCCCTACACCCCGATTTCCGCCCGCCTGGCCTACCTGGTGGTGATCGACGTACTGGCCGTGGGCCTGGCCCTGCAACGAGGACCGGAGTTCCGCAAGAAGATGCAGAATGCGCAGAAGGCGCTGCAGGAATTCGACATGCAGTTCGACTCCTTCATCGGCTGATCCCCCCATCGGCTCCAGCCTCGCTGGAGCCTCTGCTTTGCGCGACAGGCATCAAGGCGTATTAATTTCACAATTTCTTTCATCTCAATAGTTCCGTCAAAAAACGGTCTTTGTCAGATGGATCAGTTTTATCAACAGAATAGCTTTCAGCTAAAAAAGCAGTCATGGGTTTCCTTCCAGACTTTGGATGAGTTTTCTTTGGAATTCAATAATTTCTTGAGTCTCCTTTATATCTTCAACTGACAAAATATTGATGTCACGTAACAACACCCTTTCCAACGTAAGTAAGGTCGCTTTTTCCCTCTTCAATTTTTGTCTGCGACGCTCATCCCGATACTCCTTCGTCGGCACCGGATACCCCTTGATTTTTCCCGGCCACTCCGGCCGGCTCGGTCCGTAAAGCGACACCACGGCACCCACGCTGCCATCTTCATAGACGATCAGCCAGATATCACCTCCCTTCCCATCCGGATACGGTGGAACACTGACCGTCTCACGATGAAAGGTCGGGTCCGGGGACAACTGATAGACCACCACCACCTTCAACTCCGCATGCCACTTTTCCGGCACGCTGAAACAGCATATCGATCCGCCCTGCCCGTATGGACGGATCGAATCGCCACCGCCGCCGCTGTTGGTATTGCCGGGATTTTCAACCGCGATGTAATCGACTTCGCGCGGAGAATAATTCAGCGCCTGAATGCTCGCGGCCATGGCGATGCCGGGTAAACACGCGGCCAGCAAGAGGCCTCGCCAGCAATGGTGCTTGAGTAAGGTATTCATGATTTCATCCCTATGCATCAATGCCAAGACTCAGCGCGCGTACCTTGGCGCCATTGCTAACGGTCAGTTGCGCATCCAGTTTGCATTGCCAAACGTCACTGCCATGCGTATCTTTACCACCGGGAAATGCACGATACAAGCGCGTCACATTACTATGAGAATGAAATGCCATATCCCGTTTCATATTATTATTGGTGCCGTCGAAAAAGAAGTCGAAAAACAGATTGACATCACATGACGAAGGGAAACCTGGAAGTGGGCATTCACGATCCATTGCAAAATCACCAAGAACTGGTTTTTCATTTTTCGCGTCAAAAAAACAATGAAATCAGAAGGGTCATTTTTTATGGCTGGATAAATATCAACCAAAAAAAAGCAGTCATTTATCATTTTCCTCAAGAAAATTAATAAGCTTTTTACTATATTCAATTGCCCCCTTCAATCTCATCAACTCTACAGGAGTTAGGTCGCTCACATCACCATCTAATGCATTCTCCATAGAATGTAGAGCAGCCTTTTCTCTTTTTATCTTTTCCTTGCGGCGCTCGTCCCGATACTCCTTCGTCGGCACCGGATACCCCTTGATTTTTCCCGGCCACTCCGGCCGGCTCGGTCCGTAATGCGACGCCACGGCGCCCACGCTGCCATCTTCATAGACGATCAGCCAGATATCACCTCCCTTCCCATCCGGATACGGTGGAATGCTGACCGTCTCGCGATGAAAGGTCGGGTCCGGGGACAACTGATAGACCACCACCACCTTCAAATCCGCATGCCACTTTTCCGGCACGCTGAAACAGCATATCGATCCGCCCTGCCCGTATGGACGGATCGAATCGCCACCGCCGCCGCTGTTGGGATTGCCAGGATTTTCAACCGCGATGTAATCGACTTCGCGCGGAGAATAATTCAGCGCCTGGATGCTCGCGGCCATGGCGAGGCCGGGGAAACACGCGGCCAGCAAGAGGCCTCGCCAGCAATGGTGCTTGAGTAAGGTATTCATGATTTCATCCCTATGCATCAATGCCAAGACTCAGCGCGCGTACCTTGACGCCATTGCTAACGGTCAGTTGCGCATCCAGTTTGCATTGCCAAACGTCACTGCCATGCGTATCTTTACCACCGGGAAATGCACGATACAAGCGCGCCACATTGCTGTGCGAGTGAAACGGCACATCCCGCTCCATATTATTGTTGGTGCCGTCGAAGAAGAAGCCGAAAAATAGATTCGCATCGCATGAGGGAGGAAATCCTATGGAAGGGCATTCTCTTTTTCAGTAATTTTTTCAATTTTTGACAGTTCTTTTTGCCTATCAAAAAACTGAATTAAACCCGATGGGACATTTTTATTAGCGGGATAAATATCAGAAAAAAATGCCGTCATGGTTTTATATCCTCAAGATATTTTATAAAACTTTTCTTTCGCTCAATTGAATCTTTAATACCAATAATCTGATCATTTGACAACGCACTTGTATCCTCTGTCAAACCCTTCTCCATAGCGTTCAACCAAGCCTTTTCTCTTTTTATCTTTTCCTTTCGACGCTCATCCCGATACTCCTTCGTCGGTACCGGATACCCCTTGATTTTTCCCGGCCACTCCGGTCGGCTTGGTCCGTAAAGCGACACCACGGCGCCCACGCTGCCATCTTCATAGACAATCAGCCAGATATCACCTCCCTTCCCATCCGGATACGGTGGAATGCTGACCGTCTCGCGATGAAAGGTCGGGTCAGGGGACAACTGATAGACCACCACCACCATCAAATCCGCATGCCACTTTTCCGGCACGCTGAAACAGCATATCGTGCCGCCCTGCCCGTATGGACGGATCGAATCGCCACCGCCGCCGCTGTTGGTATTGCCGGGATGTTCAATCGCAATATAATCGACTTCGCGCGAAGAATAATTCAGCGCCTGGATGCTCGCGGCCATGGCGATACCGGGTAAGCATGCGGCCAGCAAAAGACCTCGCCATAGTTGGCTCTTGAGTAACGTATTCATGGTTATATTCCTATGCATAAATGGCCAAGACTCAGCGCGCGTGCCTTGACGCCCTTACTAACGTTCAGTTGCGTATCCAGTTTTCATAGCCAAACGTCACTGCCATGCGTATCTTCATCGCCAGAAAATGCACGATACAAGCGCGCCACATTGCTGTGCGAGTGAAGCGCCACATCCCGCTCCATATTATTGTTGGTGCCGTCGAAGAAGAGGCTGAAAAACAGATTGACATCACATGGGGGAGGGAAGCCGGGAAGTGGGCACTCACGCTTCTTCATAAGTTCTATAATTTCATCCTTTTCATTAATTCCGTCAAAAAAAATGGTCCTTGTCAGATGGATCAGCTTTATCAACAGAATAGCTTTCGGCTAAAAAATATGTCATCGCACATCCCCCTCTAAACTCTGGACAATTTTTTTTTGAAAATCAATAATTTCTTTTTTTTCTTTTATCTTTTCGTCTGACAAAGTATGAAAATCACGCAAAAATCTTTTTTCCAAAAAATCGAGTGTATTTCTCTCTCTCTTTAGTTTATCCTTGCGGCGTTCATCCCGATACTCCTTCGTCGGCACCGAATACCCCTTGATTTTTCCCGGCCACTCCGGCCGGCTCGGTCCGTAAAGCGACACCACGGCTCCCACGCTGCCATCTTCATAGACAATCAGCCAGATATCACCTCCGTTCCCATCCGGATATGGTGGAACACTGACCGTCTCGCGATGAAAGGTCGGGTCCGGGGACAACTGATAGACCACCACCACCTTCAAATCCGCATGCCACTTTTCCGGCACGCTGAAACAGCATATCGTGCCGCCCTGCCCGTATGGACGGATCGAATCGCCACCGCCGCCGCTGTTGGGATTGCCAGGATTTTCAACCGCGATGTAATCGACTTCGCGCGGAGAATAATTCAGCGCCTGAATGCTCGCGGCCATGGCGACGCCGGGTAAGCATGCAGCCAGCAAAAGACCTCGCAACAGTTGTCTCTTGAGTAACACATTCATGGTTTCCCCCTATGCATCAATGCCAAGACTCAGAGCGCGTGCCTTGACGCCATTGTTAACGGTCAGTTACGCATCCAGTCTGCATTGCCAAACGTCACTGCCATGCGTATCTTTACCACCGGGAAATACACGATACAAGCGCGCCACATTGCTGTGCGAGTGAAACGGCACGTCCCGCTCCATATTATTGTTGGTGCCGTCAAAAAAGAAACCGAAAATTGGATTCGCATCGCATCTAGGGGAAAGCCTGGGGTGGGAAATTCCCTTTTTTGACTAAATCACCTAATATTTTCAATTCTGTCTCGTCATCAAAAAACTTAGATGAATCTTCTGACTCATTTTTTCAGCAGAATAACTAGCAGCAAAAAATTCAGTCATGGATGCATTCCCTCAAGGCTCTGAATGAGTTTCTTCTTATATTCAATTACATCCTTTAATTCATCAATTTCAGTGGCCGTCATCTTATTACTATTACGTTCCAATCCTTTTTCCATAGTATCTAACCATTTTCTTTCCAATTCTATTTTTGCCTTACGACGCTGTGCCTGATACTCCTTCGTCGGTACTGGATACCCCTTGATTTTTCCCGGCCACTCCGGCCGGCTCGGTCCGTAATGTGACGCCACGGCTCCCACGCTGCCATCTTCATAGACAATCAGCCAGATATCACCTCCCTTCCCATCCGGATACGGTGGAACACTGACCGTCTCGCGATGAAAGGTCGGGTCCGGGGAGAACTGATAGACCACCACCACCTTCAAATCCGCATGCCACTTTTCCGGCACGCTGAAACAGCATATCGATCCGCCCTGCCCGTATGGACGGATCGAATCGCCACCGCCGCCGCTGTTGGTATTGCCGGGATTTTCAACCGCGATGTAATCGACTTCGCGCGAAGAATAATTCAGCGCCTGAATGCTCGCGGCCATGGCGATGCCGGGTAAACATGCGGCCAGCAAGAGGCCTCGCCAGCAATGGTGCTTGAGCAACGTCGTCATGATGTCATCGCTATCTATAAAATCGCCAAATGAATCTACCCGGCTCCAGCCGCGCTGAAATCACGCTCTATGCGAGCGCCTCGATCCGCGTTGCATAGCGCTGCTGCGCCAGGTAAATCTCTTCATCGGCTTTGGCTTGCGCAATATCCTGTGTTAAGTTTTCACTCCACACGAATTTTTCTGGTGTTTCTTCCGCCTGGATACCGGACGTCGGCATGCGTTGCAGTTCCTTCTCGTGCACGCTTTTCCGGAAAAAGCCGCTTTGCGGGTAGTAGCCACGGCGCAAGATATAGCCGCCACCCTCGCGACGCGTATAGGTTTGCGTGGTGATCACCGCACTGCGCATGTCGGCGCTGTCGGCATCCGTACGGATCGGATAGGGAGTGCCGTACTGCGCTTCCTTGACCAGCGTCTCCTCTTCCGGCGTCAATGCTTCGCCATTCTTCTGTTTCAGTTGCGCGGCTTCGGTCTTCCGGCTCAGTTCATACGCGCGTTTATAAAAGCCTTCTTCAGGCGGTTTATCGGCGAACGAGGCGAGCTTGGCCCGCTTGTCGTATTCCGTCACTTCGCCCGCCATATAGAATCCGGCCAGGGAATCGTGTACATAGTCGTCAAAAAAACGCATCACTTCGGGCGGCAGCGGTTTGGGGTGATCGAATATGTCGAGCGCCCAAGCTTCCCAGTCATCCAGCGGTGTATGATTTTGCGCGCGATAGTATTGCCAGTGATTGATGCGCGCAATATCCCGGGCGCTGAACGGTTTATCCTCATCGCCATGACGAAAGGCTTTGCGTGCGCGCAGCGCTTCCAGATCGCCTGCCAGCAAGCGGTTGTAGGAACCCAGATCCTCCCGCTCTTGCGCGTTGGCCGCATTGAAGCTGGCCGTGGCTTCCAGGGTCTTGACGCGCACGGCGCGCCAGCGGTAATACAGCTCCATATGCTTGCTCAGCAAGCCGCCTTGCTTGTTAAGCTCGGCGGTATAAGCTTCCCATGCCTTGGCAAGCTCTTGACTGACCTGGAAATCAACTTGTACCGTAGCCTCGAGTTCGCTGAACGGCCTCAAAGGTACGCCCTTGAGGCGCGCCTCCTTGAACATATGTGCCAGCGGGATTTGCGACAGCAAGGCCGCTTGTCCGCCACGCCCCTTTCCCTGCTCGCCCGGACCATAGCCGCCTCCCACGTCGGAGTGCACGCCAGGAAAATATACTTCCTCGATTTTCCCTGTCAGGCGCGTGACAGGAAAATTCATGCGCTGCTCATGCGTGGCAATGCAATGCAAGCCTGCCTGAACGCAGCGAGGCAGCGGCTTGAGCAATTCGTTGGCCCAGGCCCAATGACCATCGAACATCGCGCCAGGAGCGATCGTGGTTTTCGCTACAGACGCCGAACTGCCCACGGTTGCCACCGTGTCGAATACGCCAAGAAAATCGATGCTGGCTAGGATGCCGGCAAACTCCTGCACCTTACCTTCGCGTGGCGTGAGCAAATCGGCAAACAGCTGGCAAAACGCCACCGCCTCGGCGGCGCCACGCGAAAAACCGAACACCGACAAGGTCAGCGATGGAATATGCGGCTTGGGTTGTGCCGCCACCGCCACTTTGAGTTTTTCAATATGCTCAGCGAACCAGTCCGAGTGGGTCATGAAGCGCTCCCTGCCGGTTGAGGGATGCGGTACCTTTTTGTGGCCTACGGCATTATCATAAGTACGGGCAAGTTCGCCAGCCTCATCTGATTCATACATTAACTTACCAACAACAGTCAGATGAACTGCATTTAAAACCTGCAACAACCCCCATATAATACGCGGCTGCCCTCCTTTGGCAAAAGCCTTCCCCTCGTCCGACTCAGTCAATTCACCAATTTCCTTAAATGGCGTTCCGACGCCAGGAATATAATATCGGAAATAACCGGCATCCCGCTTATCAGATGGAAAACTCGAAAATAGCCGCGCCACATTGCTATGACTGGCGCTATTGGCGTCAACTACAGCATTACTTATAGGAATAGGCTTCTTTGTTTTAGGGTCGAGCACGCCCGTTCTAACCCCATTTCTATCGCGTTCCAAGTTATTATTGGTTCCATCAAAGAAAAGCCCAACCCTCACTGGAATACTGCACGGCGCACCATCTTTATTAGCACATGCCTCCTTCGCAATTTTTGATTGTTCTTTCGTCGACGGATTCAAAAAAAAATCGACGGGAAACGGTGCGGAATTGGGAGTTTCGCTGATCATAATATCAAGGAATATTGGCAGGTTTTCCGGAATGAAAAATAGGATGATTTTTACTATGGCCGTCCACATTTGACACAACCACTCTCACCTCGTCATTGGGAAAAAAATGCATATAGATATCTCCTGGCCTATCATATTTCTCCACTTCCACCATTTTTTCTTTAATAATATGTTTTAGTCCATCCGGCATATCCCACCGCACCCGAACCATCATTCCCGGATACCACACTCTCGGGATAGAGGCGCAACAGATTTCTGCTCCCCCCGCCCCCCATCTGGCCATATCCGCACCTCCGGCCCCATCCACCGACGCGGAGTAAATGAAATTCCCGGTATGATTCACAATACCCACCTGCGCTGTCGCGGTAGGACTTGGGCCAGCTTGCTCAGCCTGCCTGGCCTTAAACGCGCAGCCGCTCAGCAGCAAGGCCGCACCAAGATAAATAATCCATTTCATCATTTGCACCTTATAAAAAATGCTACGCCATTTTTCATTTTACTGCCACATATGACAATAGAAAACATAGAACTCCCACGCGTCGCAAATGGTTTAAGAAAAACCAGGAAAATGTGCAAGAGTGGAGTTTCATTGATCGCAATAAACCTCTAAGGATTGATATTTCCCGGCTTTCCATAGTGACGTATTGGATGAGCAGTGCTATATCCGGGATAAACTGAAACCACAACCCTAACTTCGTCGTTTGGAAAAAAATGGATATAAATACTTCCTGTTTCATCGTATTTTTCCACTTCCACCATTTTTTCTTTGACAATATGCGTATGTTCTTCTGGCATATCCCACCGCACCAGAACCATCATTCCCGGATACCACACTCTCGGGATAGAGGCGCAACAGATTTCTGCCCCCCCCGCCCCCCATCTGGCCATATTGGCTCCTCCCGCCCCATCCACTGACGCGGAATAAATATACTTCCCCGTATGGTTGACAATACCCACCTGCGCCGTCGCGGTAGGACTTGGGCCAACTTGCTCAGCCTGCCTGGCCTTGAGGGCGCAGCCGCTCAGCAGCAAGGCCGTGCCAAGATACATAATCCATTTCATGATTTTCCTTTTATAAAAATAGGCAGTTGAAGGAACAAGGCTAGGCAGCCGAGCGCGCCTGCCAGAAATCGTCGGGCAGCGTGTCGAGTTCGGACAGGTAATTCGCCCCCTGGCGCGTCCGCCGCAACAGGCTGGCCATCGCAGGATGCAAGGTGAAATCATCGGCCAGCATCAAGGCCAGGGCGCTGAAATGCTGACGCTGGCCTGCCGCCTCGATGCCACTGGCGCTTGCCACTAGTAAATGACGCGCCACGCGCGCGTGGCACTGGGCCGGGGTGCCGGAATGAAACAGGTCCGGCTGTACATCATGCAGATTGGCCAGGATGGCGTCGGCTTCGGCGATATTCACCAAGGCGGCAAAGGCGGCGTCACTGAGCGGAAATTTGTCAAACTCCGCCGGGACGGGACTGGGCTGCGCCTCGCCCTGCCAACTGATCAGGGAACCATCGCGCTGCACCGACCACCAGCGGTAGATGGGGCTCAGCAAATGCGCATATTGGGTTTGCGTCAAGGCCGCCAGCAAGGCCGGCAATGTGCGGCTATCGGCCCAGCGCACAGGCCATTCGACGGTGTCTGGCGTGATGGCAATCAAATAGGGGCGCAGATGCTGCTCCAGCCGGTCGATATCGAGCGTGCTGGCGATGATGCTGAGCATGGGCTTGCCCGCGCACAGCGAGAACAGGCGCTGCAGCCACTCGGCCTGCTCGCTGCTTGCCTGTGGCGCCGCCATTAAATGCGGTGCGGCACTCTTGAAGTTTTGCAGCGAGGTGTGCGCATACAGCGACTGGCGCCGCAAGCGGCTCGGGTAGCGCTTGGTAAAAAACTCCTCATCGCAGGCGCCGTCCAGCAGCGCCAGCAGGTGCAAGGGCTGGCCGCCGTTCGCCACCGCCGCTTCCGCACGCAAGGCTTGCACTTGCTGCGCGATCTGCGCTGGAACCGCAGGGTCAGGAAGATCGATGGCAAAGTACATCAGGATTCCTTTTCTAGGCTGCCGTGGGCGCGACAAACGGGCTGCCGCTACGCAACGCCGCCAGCAGGCACGCCTTGCAGACGCTGGCAGGCAGCGCCGGCAATGGATAAGCGAGCCGTTCCGGCCCGATAAAACTCTTCTTGCCGGCATGCACCGTGATCTTGCCCGGACACTGCACGGTGATGTTGCCGCCCTCGATCGTGATGTTCGCCCCGCCCGCCGTCGACAGGCGGATGCTCTTGGCCGCCGCCCAGTCGATGTGCGCGGCGGCGCTGACGATGTTGACTTCCTCGCGCGCATGCACGTTGAGCACGTCGGCCTGCGCCTGCAGGTCGATGGCCTGTTTGGCGGCGATCAATTGCAGGCCGATATTGTTCTCGCCCGCCTTGACCACGCCGGCCAGGGCGCCGATGGCCTGGCCGCTGTGCACGCGCAACTGGCCGCCGCCAACGAACTGGGTGTCCAGGCCGCTCATTAGCGAGGTGGTTTCGCCGTTCGCCAGCTGGATATCCTGGCCCGCCAGCACGCCCAGGCCGGCGCGGGCGGCAATGGCGATGATGGCGTCGCTGCTGTGCGGCAACTTGTCATCGCCGGGGCTGGTCGGCTTGCCCGCCGCGTCGCGCTTGGCGGCGGCCGTATCGTCCTGGCTCAGCATGCCGGAAACGCTCGTCAAAAACGCCGGCAAGGGCGCCGCCTTTTCGTCGAGCACGCTGGCATTCGCCTTGGCCGGCCCCAGGTGGCTGGCATACGCGACCGTCTTGTGCGTGACGGCGGCGGCGCTGAAGGTTGCACCCAGCTTGGCCGCCTGCTTGAGCAAGACCATGCCCGGCGCATTGTCGCCGGCCGGATCGCGTGCCTGCGCGTCGTGATTGACGAGGTAGCTGGAAATCAGGAGGCCGGCGCCGGCCCGCACGGCGCCGTAAGCGTCGGTGCGCAGCTCGGCGCCCGTGCCGCGCAGGCTGCCCCGGTAATTGTCGGCCGCATGGATCAGGTGGCCAAGATTGAGCTCGCTTGCCGCATGGCTGCTCTTGAGCTGGATGCGCCCCTGCTGGTCGGTATCGTCGAACAGCAACTGGTTGTAGCCGGCGGCGCCGAATTCCTTGCTGCGGATACCCCACTGCGCCGCGCCGTTGCGGTGGCCGGCGCTGCCGCCGGCCGCGCCATGCCAGACCGGGCTGTTGCCGCCGGCCACGTTGCCCTGCGCCGACGGCGCATGGTCGCGCGCCGGCTCGAAGACGCTGGCATCCGCAGGCTTGTCCGTGATGCCGCCCGGCGAGGGCGCGACGCCGCCCTCGCCCTGCCCGTTGTACAGCGCGCCGACGATGATGGGGCGGTCGATATCGTTTTCCAGGAATTGCACCAGCACTTCCTGGCCGATGCGCGGCAGGAACTGGCTGCCCATGCCGCCGCCGGCCGAGCGCTGCGCCACGCGTACCCAGCAGGTGGCGCCGCCTTCCTGCTGCCAGTGGAAACGGATGCGCACCCGGCCCAGCTTGTCGCAATGGATCTCGCTGCCGCCGCTGGCGCTGGCGCCGCCGTCGGCACCGACGACGATGGCGCTCTGGCTGCCGCGGGCCGTCGGCTCCGGATGGTGGCGCGCGTCGTTGTCGCCATGTACAGGACGCCATGGCGTCGCCGCGGCGATCATCTCGATGCAGTTGGCGTAACCGCTGGCTTGCGCCTGCGCAATCGCGGCGGCAAAGTCGGCAAAGCCGTCGCCCAGCCCGGGCATGGCTTCGTCCAGCAGTTCGGGCACCGGGCCGAACAGTTCAGCCAGCGCCTGGGAGGCGGGCGCCGGCAGGTTGTTGATGCCGATGCTCGCCACCCGGAGCACGACATAGTCGGACGCGGCGCCATCGGCCTGCGGCAACGGTCCCTGCGTCAGGGTAAACCGCGTGCCGGCGCGCAAGGTGCGTACCGTCGAGCGCGCCTGCCACAACTGGGCGCGCGCTTCGCGGGCCTGCATCTGCAACGCGGCATAGTGCTGTGCCTGCGCGCCATTCGCATACCAGTACTGGCCCGGCGTATCGTAGCTTTCCAGCACCGGCGCATGCTGGCCGCCGATGGCCATATTCGTCGGCACGCTGGCGGCGACCGCCTTCTTGGCCTTGTAATCGTAGCTCAGCACGCTGCTCAGCCCGACGTGCAGGCTGCGCCGCGCGCACAACGCCTGCACGCTGTCGCTCGCTTCGCCGGCCCTGGCGCCATGAAAGCGCAAGCCGCCGCCTTGCGCGCTGCTGGCATCCTCGGGTGTGGCGCAGGGCTGGCTGCTGTCGGCGAACAAAATCAGTGTGTGCTCGTCGAAGCGCCAGGAGATGCCCTCTTCCGTCAGCAGCCGGCGCACGAAATCGAAGTCCGATTCCCGGTACTGGCAGCAATAGCTGCGCTCTCCCGCCTGCTGCATGCACTGCGCCACCTCGTCGCTCCATTGCCACAGGGCATGCGGCGCATAGGCTTGCAATACCTCGTCGACGATGGCCGTCACGCTACGATCTTGCCATACGCGGCTGTTACGCACTTGCGTCAACAGCCACAGCCAGGGCGTGATGCGCAGCCGGTAGCGCGCCAGGCCGCCATTGCTGCCCAGCATGGCCGCTGCGCTGATATAGCCGGAAAACTGCGTGCGCGTGCCGTCGGCCAGGCTGATTTGCAGGCTGGCCGGCTGCCCCAGCAAGGAGGCCAGCGCAACATCGGCATTCGTGGACAAGGCGATAATCTCGCGCGCGCCAAGCTCCTGCAGCCGTTCATCGGCGGCAAAGGCTTCGACCAGCAAACCGCTGTCCTGGCCATCGTCGCCGATGGCCAATGCATACAGGCGCGTCGCGCCATTGAAGGCGGCTACCGCGCTAACGATATCTTGTGTCAAAGGATGCTCTTCATCTGGAAAGTGGCATCGCACATTACTTGTCAAAACAATGTGCAAAATAAACAAGTCCAGGCAATTATGCGCGAGTTCTTAAAAAAGCAAGATTCAATTGAACAAGGAGTGCGCGGGGAAGACAATAGTCGCTGCTTCGGGCAAGGGATTCGGTACAATACTCCGGCAAGCCCATTCACTCTTTCCCGTGCAGCCATGAACCAACTCGAACAACTGAAGCAATTTACTACCGTGGTGGCCGACACCGGCGACTTCCAATCGATCCAGGCTTACACGCCGCGCGATGCGACGACGAATCCGTCGCTGATCCTGAAGGCCGTGCAAAAGGATGAATACAAGCCGCTGTTGGAAAAGGCCGTGCGCGACCATCCGAATGCCTCCACCGCTGAAATCATCGACCGCCTGCTGATCGCCTTTGGCGTGGAAATCCTGCAAACCATTCCCGGCCGCGTCTCCACCGAAGTCGATGCGCGCCTGTCGTTCGACACGGAAGGCACGGTGGCCAAGGGCCGCGACCTGATCGCCCTGTATTCGAACGCGGGGATTGCCCGCGAACGCGTGCTGATCAAGATCGCCTCCACCTGGGAAGGCATCCGCGCCGCCGCCATCCTGGAAAAGGAAGGCATCCGCTGCAACATGACCCTGCTGTTCTCGCTGGCCCAGGCCATCGCCTGCGCCGAAGCGGGCGCGCAGCTCATTTCGCCGTTCGTCGGCCGCATCTACGACTGGTACAAGAAATCGACGGGTATCGACTATATGGGCGCGGAAGACCCGGGCGTGCAGTCGGTCCGCCGCATCTACAATTACTACCGCAAGTTCGGCTACAAGACCGAGGTGATGGGCGCGAGCTTCCGCAATACCTCGCAAATCCTCGAACTGGCCGGCTGCGACCTGCTCACCATCAGCCCCGACCTGCTGCAAAAGCTGGCCGACAGCGATGCGCCGGTGGAGCGCAAGCTGAGCGCCGAAGCGGCGCCATCGACCAACATCGTGCAAATGTCGCTGAACGAAGAAGCTTTCCGCTTCATGATGAATGAAGACGCGATGGCGACGGAAAAACTGGCCGAAGGCATCCGCGCCTTCTGCGTCGACTCCGGCAAGCTGAAACAGATGATCGCGGCACTGCGCTAATCGCGATAATTACGACGGACGAAAAAAAAGCGGCGCCGTGCAGTGCACGGATGCCGCTTTTTCATGCCCGCGCGATCAGGAGCAGCGGAATGTCGCCATGCCCTGGTAATTGGCGCCATTCGCCAGCTGCGCCTTGTAAGCGGCAATCAGCAGATAACGGCCAGCGCCGCCGTCGCCCAGCATCAGCTGCGCTCCCGTACCACTCGACAGATAGTTGCCGGTGATGCTGCTGGACGCCGCCGAGCCCATGCTGGTGGAAGCCGTTACTTTGCCCGTGCTGTCGCCGGCGCTGGCGTCGATGGACAGCGCCACCTTGGCACCGGAGGCATCGAACGAGACGCTGGCCGTGCCGCTGGCCGTGCCGAAGTAAGCGCTCGACGAGACGCTGTTGCCGCCCGTATAGCTCGGCGCCGTGAACGCGCCCGCATCGCAGGTCAACGTGCCGGTCGCTGGCAGTGCGGCGAGCACGTTATAGGCGACGTAATGTGCGCTGGCATTGTTGCCGGTCAAGGTCGTGGCACCGGAACTATAGCTGAACGCGCCCTTGAACCAGCGGCCCTGCGCGAAGGCGGCGTCACCGCTGATTTCACGCGTCACGGACGGGTTGCCCGTCAGGAAAATGCCGCCGATAGTGCTCAAGGCACCGGAGGCATCCTGTACCACCAGGCTGGCCTTGCCACTGCTCTGCAAGCCGATCGACGTAAAGATGAAACGGCTGTTGTCGCCATTGACGAAACGGGCGCTGACGGTGCCCGTGTTTTCGCCAGTGCCCGTCGGCGTGACAGGTACCACTGGTGGCGCAACAGGCACCACTGGCGGGGCAACAGGTGCCACAGGCGTCACGGGTGGATTCACGGCGACTACCGGGTCAGTTGGGGAGGACGAGCCGCCACCGCCACAGGCAACGAGAGAGCCGGCGATCAGGGTCAAAACAAAAGCGTGATTCAGTTGCATACGATTCCGATAAAAAAGCAAGACATAAGGAATCCTTGGCACATGCCAAAAATTCAACGTCCAATATTATGCAATATTTCTCAAGAGAATGGTTGCCTTAAAGAAATTTATTAATACCAACAATGTGACTATAACGAGCGCGACTGTGTCGTGACGCCACGCTGGCGGTAAAATAGCTGGCCATACGCCGTCAACAACTACGCATGCAATCACCGATCACCATCCGCCTGGGCCGCCGCGCCCGTGCCCGCATCGCCGACAACGGCTTGCGCGCGCTTGACGTCGCCATCGTCCCTGCCGCCGCGGGCGGGCCGAAAGGCTTGATCCTGCACCAGTTCGATTGCTGGCTGTTCGGCGACTTCCTGGCGCAAGCGCCGCGCCCGCGCCACTTCGTCGGCGCCTCGATCGGCGCCTGGCGCATGGCCGCCGCCGTGTTCCCGGACCCGGTGGCAGCGCAGCGTCGCCTGGTGCGCGAATACGTGGGCCAGCGCTACCCCGACAAACCCGATGCGGCGCACGTCAGCCGCACCTGCCGCGCCCTGCTCGACGCCGTCCTCGATGGCCAGGATGCGCAGCTGCTGCAGCACGGCCAGCACAGCCTGTCCGTGCTGGCCGTGCGCGGCATCGGCGCGCTGGCGCAGCCGGGCAAATGGCGCGACCGGCGCGGCTTTCTGCTGGCGGCCGCCGGCAATGCCGTGGCGCGCGCGCGCCTGGCCGCGTCGCTGGAGCGCGCGGTGTTCCATGCAGGGCCGGACGGCGCCAGCTGGCTGCGCTCGCGCTTCGACGCCTTTCAATCCCATTTCGTGCCGCTGGCGCAAGACAACCTGCGCGACGCGCTGCTGGCCTCCGGCTCCATCCCGCTGGTGCTCGACGCGGTCACGGACATCGCCGGTGCGCCGCCGGGGCGCTACTGGGATGGCGGCCTGGTCGACTACCATCTGCACCTGCCCTACCAGCGCGAACCGGACCTGGTGCTGTACCCGCATTTTGCCGACCATATCGTGCCGGGCTGGCTGGACAAGGCCATGCCCTGGCGCCGCGCGCGCAGCGGCGATAGCGCGCTCGACAACATGATCCTCGTCTCGCCCTCGCCCGCCTTCGTGGCCAGCCTGCCCAACGGCAAGCTGCCGGACCGGCGCGACTTCGCCCATTACGGGCAAGACCACGCGGCGCGCATGCGCGACTGGCGCCGCGCCATCGCGGAAAGCGAGCGCATGGCGGCCGCCTTCGCCCGCTGGGCCGAGCAGCCGGACCTGCGCCAGGCGCTCGATCTGTAGCACGGGCGAGACTGCAACAGGCGCCAAAACAAGCGCGCTTTTCCCTCGCCTATTGGTCACTTATCAGTGCATACTATGTCGCACAGGCAACCTTCAATCCCTCTGCGACAGGAGTTCCGACCATGCACGCCCTCTCCCACCTTCGTAT
The DNA here is from genome assembly GCF_030587265.1 of Janthinobacterium sp. SUN137. Classification (NCBI taxonomy): domain Bacteria; kingdom Pseudomonadati; phylum Pseudomonadota; class Betaproteobacteria; order Burkholderiales; family Oxalobacteraceae; genus Janthinobacterium; species Janthinobacterium sp. SUN137. Next base: position 718,152 of record NZ_JAPWHZ010000001.1, read on the forward strand.
CGGCACACGCCTGGCTGCAGGCTTCGCGCTGGTGCTGCTGCTGTCCGTGATCTCCACCTCGTACGCGCTGTACAGCGCCCACGTGAATGCCGAAGCGACGCGGCAAATGATGGAAAAGCCGCTGGCCAAGGAACGCCTCGTATCGGACTGGTACGTGCTGATTTACTCGGCCATCGCCCGCACCTCGATGATCGCCAGGAGCACCGATGAAACGCTGTCGAACGTGTTTGCCGACACCATCGCCGACAGCACGAAACAGGGCAGCGAACTGCTGAAGAAAATCGAGGCGTTGCTCGACAGCGATGCAGAAAAAGCCATCTTCAAGTCATCCATCGCCGAGCGCGTCAAATACCAGGATGCCAAGACCCTGGTCATGAATGCGCGCAAGGCGGGCAATGCGGCGCAGGCGGAAAGCACCTACCGCGACAGCTTTGCGCCGGCCGCCACCAATTACCAGAACAACGTCAAGGCCCTGCTGGCGCAGCAGCGCCAGGCCATCGACGCCACGGCGCAAGCCATCGAGGCGGCCAACGAACGCAGCTTCACCCTGCTGCTGACCTTGTGCGCGCTGGTGGTGGCCCTGGGCAGCGTCTGCGCCTGGCTGATCACGCGTTCGATCACGCAACCGCTGAAGGCCGCCGTGAAGGTGGCCGAAACGGTGGCCGACGGCGACTTGCGCACGCATTTCGGCACGCCTGCCAGCGATGAAATCGGCGACCTGATGCGTGCGCTGCACGGCATGAACGAGGCGCTGCGCAAGGTGGTGTCGGAAGTGCAGACGGGCACCAATGCGATTGCCACGGCGTCTGGCGAAATCGCCGCCGGCAACCAGGATTTGTCGGCGCGCACGGAACAGCAGGCCAGTTCGCTGGAAGAGACGGCGTCGTCGATGGAAGAACTGACCAGCACCGTGAAGCAGAATGCGGACAATGCGCGCCAGGCCAACCAGATGGCGGTGGCCGCCTCCGGCGTGGCCGAACGGGGCGGCAGCATCGTCAGCCAGGTGGTCGACACCATGGGCGCCATCGATACGGCATCGACGAAAATCGTCGATATCATCGGCGTCATCGACGGCATCGCCTTCCAGACGAATATCCTGGCCTTGAACGCGGCCGTGGAAGCGGCCCGGGCCGGTGAGCAGGGACGCGGCTTTGCCGTCGTCGCCACGGAAGTACGCAGCCTGGCGCAGCGCTCGGCGGCGGCGGCGCGCGAAATCAAGACCCTGATCGGCGACTCCGTGGAGCAGGTCAACAACGGCACGCGGCTGGTGCAGCAGGCCGGCAACACCATGGGCGAAGTGGTCGACAGCGTGCGCAGGGTCACCGACATCATGGCCGAGATCACTGCCGCCAGCGCCGAGCAAAGCATGGGCATCGACCAGGTCAACCAGGCCATCGCGCAGATGGACCAGGTGACGCAGCAAAATGCGGCCCTGGTGGAGGAAGCGGCGGCCGCCGCCGAAAGCATGCAGGACCAGGCGGCGCGCCTGGCGCAAGTGGCGGCCGGCTTCCAGCTCGAACACATGGCCGCGGCGGCGCCGGTACGCGCCGCGCGGCCGGCCGCCGCCCAGCTGGCCAAGCCGGCGGCCAGAAGCACACCCGCCAGGCAGCCAGGCAGCGCGGCCCGGAGCGCGCCTCCTGCACGCAAGCCCCAGGCGCAGGTGGCGGGCGAGCAGGATTGGGAAGAGTTCTAAGGCTGACGGCGGCGCCAGTTGAAAGGGTTTGACAGCGCCCTGGCGCGCGAGGATACTTGTTTCAGGTGGCATGGCGCACCACCGGCAGCAATACGTGTTGCGCCTGACATCGTTCTGCGGGAGCACGAACATGAAATGTATCCGCCGCGTCAGCGCACAGCTGCGCCTGGGCTTCCTGTCCCCCTTGCTGCTGTGTGCAGCCCTTGCCGGCTGCGCCACGACACCCGCCACCCCGCCTCCGCCCGACCTGTTCAACGATGCCAGCTTTGCCGCACCCGCCGTGCCGGTCGACCCGCAACAGGCGTTCGCCATGAGCGAGGCCATGCGGTACTACCTGCGTGTCGATGTCGCGCGCGAGGCACGCAACAAGAATCCCCGCCGCGCGCTGGCCGAGGCCCTGCGCAACAGGTCCGGGCTGCAGCTGGAATACGATGCCGCCATGACGCGCACGGCGGCCGAGGCGTTCGACGCGCGCAGCGGCAATTGCCTGTCGCTGGTGCTGATGACGGCCGCGCTGGCCAAGGAAATGGGGCTCGATGTGCACTACCAGCTGGTCCTGGGAGAGGAAAGCTGGAGCCGCAGCGGCGGCATGTATTTCGTTGCCGGCCACGTCAATCTCGCGCTGGAACGCCGTGCCGTCAGCAATACCGTCGGCTACGACGCCGATGCCATCCTGCTCATCGACTTCCTGCCTGGCGAAGACCTCGCCGGCCAGCGCACGCAGCAAATCAGCGAGGCGACCATCCTGGCCATGTACCTCAACAATCGCGCTGCCGAAACCATGGCCAGCGGCGAGCTCGATCAAGCCTACTGGTATGCGCGCGCCGCCATCCTGCAAGACCCCACGTTTGCGGGCGCCTTCAATACGCTGGGCATCATCCAGCTGCGCCACGGCGACACCGAACCGGCGCGGCGCACGCTCGCTTACGCACTGGAACGCTCGCCATCGAACACCGTGCTGTTGTCCAACCTGGCGCAGGCACTCGACGGCCTGGGACACGCGGGCGAAGCGCAGCTGCTGCGGCGCAAATTGCTGGCCCTGCAGCCAGAACCGCCCTTCCACTTCTTCAACCTGGGCCAGCGCGCCATGGAGGCCGCCGACTACCAGGAAGCGGCACGCCTGTTCAAGCGCGAAATCGCGCGTGATCCGTATTACCATGAATTCCACTTCTGGCTGGCGCAGGCGTATGCGCGCATGGGACAGCTCTCGCAGGCGGACAAGCAGCTGGAACTGGCGATGGACAACAGCACCACGCGCAGCGAGCACGGGCTGTACGCGGCCAAGCTGCAGCGCCTGCGCGCCGCCGGCGCGCATTAGCAGGCGCCATTAAGGCAGTCAGTCTTCCAGGAACATCTGCTGCAGGTCATTCAGGAAGGACAATCCCAACGCCGTCGGGCGGATGACCTGGTGGTCGCGGTACAGCAAGCCTTTGGCTTCGGCCGCGTTCAGCGGCTGTTCGATGGCGTTGATGGCCAGGCCCGTGCGCTCGGCGAACAGGTTCGGCGAAAATCCCTGCGTCAGGCGCAGGGTATTGAGCATGAATTCAAAACCCATTTCCTCGCGCGCCAGTTCGCGCTCTTCCTGCACCGGCTTACCGGCCAGTACCGCGTCCATATAGGCGCGCGGCTGCTTGTAGCGGGCCTGGCGCAGCACGCGGTGCGGAAACGAAATCTTCGAATGGGCGCCTGCGCCGATGCCCAGGTAGTCGCCGAATTCCCAGTAATTGCGGTTGTGCTTAGCCTGGCGGCCCGGCTGCGCGTAGGCCGACACTTCGTAGCGGCCATAGCCCGCCTGCGCCGCGCGCGCGGCCACCATGTCGGCGATATCGGCGCTCTCGTCGTCGTCCGGCAGCACGGGCGGATACTTGGCGAACAGCGTGTTCGGCTCCAAAGTCAGGTGGTACAGCGACAGGTGCGGCGGCGCGAACGACAGCGCCGTTTCCAGGTCCTGCTGCGCCTCGGCCAGGGTTTGCGTGGGCAGCGCATACATCAGGTCGAGATTGAAATTGTCGAAGTTCGCGTGGGCGATCTCCACTGCGCGGCGCGCTTCGCTGTCGTCATGGATGCGGCCCAGCGCCTGCAGGTGGCGGCCGTTGAAACTCTGGATGCCGATCGACAGGCGGTTGATGCCGCTGGCCCGGTAGGACTTGAATTTTTCCGCTTCGAAGGTGCCAGGATTGGCTTCCATGGTGATTTCGCAATCGGGTTCCAGGGGCAGCAAGGTGCGCACATCCGACATCAGACGGTCCAGGCCCGCCGCCGACATCAGGCTGGGCGTGCCGCCGCCGATGAAGATGGTGTGGATCTTGCGGCCCCAGATCAGCGGCAGCGCCATTTCCAGGTCCAGGCGCAGGGCCGCCAGGTATTCGGCTTCCGGCAAGTCGCCGCGCACCTCGTGCGAATTGAAGTCGCAATACGGGCATTTCTTCACGCACCACGGGAAATGGATGTACAGCGACAGCGGCGGCAGGGCCGTCAGGTTCAGCGCGCCCGGCTGCAGGTATTTCAGGGCCGCCCCGGCCGCGCCGGAAATGCCTTCCTGCGGCGCGGGAGCGGTATTGGGCTTGGCTGCCGACCTGGCAACGGCGCCCACCAGTTTGATCGGGATCATCGCAGCTTTTCCACCAGCGCGCGCAGGGCCTGGCCACGGTGCGACAGCGCGTTCTTTTCATCGGACGTCAGTTCGGCCGCGCACTTGCCCAGCGCGGGAATGAAGAAGTGCGGATCGTAGCCGAAGCCGCCGTTGCCGCGCGGCGCGGCAATCATCTCGCCATTCCAGCGGCCGTCGGCGATCACCGGCTGCGGGTCATCCGCATGGCGCACGTACACCAGCACGCAATAGTAGTACGCGGACTTGTCGGCATGCGCCTCGAGGTCGGCGATCAGCTTGGCGCTGTTGGCGGCATCCGATTTCGGCTCGCCCGCATAGCGGGCCGAATACACGCCGGGCGCGCCACCGAGCGCATTGACGCACACGCCGGAATCGTCGGCCAGCGCCGGCAAGCCCGTCAGGCGCGACGCGTGGCGCGCCTTTTGCAGGGCGTTTTCAACGAAGGTGTGGAATGGTTCGTCGCTTTCCGGCACGGCGTACTCGCCCTGGGCATGGACGGAAAAACCGATGGTCGAGAGCAGCTCGTTGAATTCCTTGAGCTTGCCGGCGTTGTTGGAGGCGAGGATGAGGCGTTGGGTCATGTCAATAGTCCGGTTGAAGTGCCGACATTGTAAACCTTTTGCGCCCCCCTCACCTCGCCCCGAAGCTGCCGCAAGAAGCGGCAACTGTGGGCTTTTTGCCTGGCGCGGCGGGCCAGCGGATGTAAATCTGTGTAAAGATCAGATCCCCAATGCCTGCTTCTGCAGGGCAATCAGGTCGGCGATGCCGCCTTGCGCCAGGTCCAGCAGGCGGTTCATGCCGGCGCGGTCAAAGGCGGCGCCTTCGGCCGTGCCCTGCACTTCGATGAAGTGGCCCGCTTCCGTCATCACCACGTTCATGTCCGTGTCGCAACCCGAGTCTTCCACGTAGTCCAGGTCCAGCACAGGCATGCCCTGGTAGACGCCCACCGAGATGGCGGCGACAAAGCTTTTCACGGGAATGGCGGCGATCGCGCCGCGCGCCTGCAGCTGGGAAAACGCGTCATACGCGGCCACCATCGCGCCCGTGATCGACGCCGTACGCGTGCCGCCATCGGCCTGGATCACGTCGCAATCGAGGTGCAGCGTGCGTTCGCCGAACGCCTGCAAATCGAAGGCGGCGCGCAGCGAGCGGCCGATCAGGCGCTGGATTTCCTGCGTGCGGCCGGACTGCTTGCCGCGCGCCGCTTCGCGGTCCATGCGCGTGTGCGTCGAGCGGGGCAGCATGCCGTATTCGGCCGTCAACCAGCCCTGGCCCTTGCCTTTCAGGAAACCCGGCACCTTGTCTTCGATGCTGGCGGTACAGATGACCTTGGTGTCGCCGCACTCGATCAGCACCGAGCCTTCGGCATGCTTGGTGTACTGGCGGGTAATGCGGATGGCGCGCAGCGCGTCGACGGCGCGGCCGCTCGGGCGGGATTCAAATGTCATGGGATGTCCTGTGTGATTGGAGTTGCGGCGGCGATTTTACCACCGCGCGCCCGTCTATTTGCAGTCATGCAACAGCGCAAGACGCAATGGCAGGCGGCGCACACATGATCCCTACAATCCTGCCCCACCAAACACAATTTTCTTTACAATGCCGTAAAACGCACACTATTCAGCAATTTTCAGGCCATCAGACCATGCGGTTCTGTTTTTGCGGCGCGGGCGGTATTGCCTGCGCTGGCTGATTAAGTGTATAAGTGACTGTATACAAGACCAAATCGGGGAATCCTTTGAGCATTTCAAGCATGACAGGCTACGCGGTTGCCACCAGCGAAGGTGCTGCAGGCACACTGACAATTGAAATCAAGAGCGTCAACTCACGCTTTCTCGACCTGCAATTCCGGATCAACGACGATCTGCGGGCCTTGGAGCCTGACTTGCGCGCCGCCGTCATGTCCGCCATCACGCGCGGCAAAGTCGAGGTACGCCTGAGCTTTGGCCGCAAGGCCGCCACAAACGGCACGCAGGCGCTGAACCTGCCCCTGCTGACCGAACTGGCGCGCCTGCAAAACGAAGTGGGCCAGCATTTTGTCTCCGCCCCCGTCATGACGGTGGCCGAACTGCTGCGCTGGCCTGGCGTCATCGAAGAAGCGCAAGTGGGACAGGAGTCCCTGCAGGCCGACGTGGGCGCGCTGACCAAACGCACCGTGGCCGCCTTCGTCGACAGCCGCAAGCGCGAAGGCGCCGCGCTCGAAGCGGTGCTGGTGTCGCGCATCGAGGCGATGGAAGCCATCGTCAAGCGCATCACGCCCCTGATTCCGCAAGTGGTGGCGGCCTTCCAGCAAAAAGCCATCGAGCGCATGCAGGACGCGCTGGGCCTGGCCAGCCAGGGCTCGAATTCGGCCCTGTCGCGCCAGGACGCCATGGAACGCATCCGCCAGGAAGTCATCCTGTACGGCATCCGCATCGATGTGTCGGAAGAACTGGCGCGCCTGTCGGCCCACCTGGGCGAAACGCGCCATATCCTCACCAAGGGCGGGCAAGTGGGCAAGCGCCTCGACTTCATGATGCAGGAACTGAACCGCGAAGCCAACACGCTGGGCGCCAAGGCGTCCGTCAAGGAACTGGCCGACGCCTCGATGGACTTGAAGCTGCTGATCGAGCAGATGCGCGAACAGGTGCAGAACCTGGAATAAACCCCGTCAGGCCAGGCGCGCTCCGGCGCGCCCCTGGTCGCTGGCGGCGATGACGACGCAGGCGACAAACAGCACGATGCTGTATTCCACGCCGCCGGCCCCATGCTCGCCCACGAACCAGCCCTTGGCCGCATGCACGATGGCAATGCCGCCGATGCAGATCACCATCAGTCCGGCCGCCGCCCAGCGCGTGTATTTGCCGACGATGAGCAAACTGCCGCAAACGATCTCGACGACGGTAATCGCCCACACCACGGCCAGGCCGTAAATAAACCCCTTGTCTTCCAGGAAACCGGCAAAGCGGGGAATGGTGCCATTGGCGATGCGCGTGATGGCGTGCGCCATGAACATCACGGCGATGGCCACGCGCAACAACAACATGGCCTGGGCGGAACTGAGAAACGGGAAATTCTTCATGCGCGCATCCTGTCAGTAGAATAGTTATTGAGAAAAAACCATCCAAATTAAATAACTATTTCCTCAGGATAACAAGAAAAATATGCACAAGCGGGGCGGCGAGGCGCATCGCGGGGCTGGCTCGCCGCCTTGCCTCTTGGTAAAATACCGAATTGGGCGGCGCCCACGCAAGCGCAAACGCCGCCATCACACGCAAATGGAAAGATCCGCATGAGCCACCCTACCGCCTTCTCCGGCAGCCTGTTCGTGGTCGCCGCGCCCTCGGGCGCCGGCAAATCGACACTGGTCAATGCATTGCTGGCGCAAGAGCCCGGCATCAAATTGTCGATCTCGACCACCACGCGCGCCCCCCGTCCGGGCGAGCAGCATGGCCGCGAGTACTATTTCACGACGGCGGAAGACTTCGTCGCGCGCGCCGAACAGGGCGAATTCCTGGAATGGGCGGAAGTGCATGGCAATTACTACGGCACTTCGCGCATCATGGTGGAGCAGCAAATGCTGGCCGGCACCGATATCCTGCTGGAAATCGACTGGCAGGGCGCGCGCCAGGTGCGCAAGCAATTCCCCCGCGCGGCCGGCATCTTCATCCTGCCGCCATCGATCGATGCGCTGGAAGAACGCTTGAACAAGCGCGGCCAGGACGAGCCGCACGTGATCACGCGCCGCCTGCTGGCGGCCGGCGGCGAAATCGCACACGCTCCCGAGTTCGAGTATGTTATTATCAATGAAGAGTTTACGGTCGCTTTGTCCGAACTGAGCGCGATCGTGAGAGCGGCCCGTTGCCGGTTTGCGCAACAAGCGGCCCGCAACGCATCGCTATTCGCCCAGCTGGGCCTGCACGCAGAGTAATTCGCCTGCACGCCAGTTCACACAGCACCACGCAAAAATTTTAGGAGTTACTATGGCCCGTATCACAATCGAAGATTGCCTGAAGCAGATCCCTAACCGTTTCCAGCTGACCCTGGCTGCGACTTATCGCGCACGTCAGTTGCTGCAAGGCCACACCCCTAAGGTGGAAGCCAAGGACAAGCCTACCGTTGTTGCACTGCGTGAAATCGCTGCCGGCAAAGTCGGCATCGAAATGCTGAAAAAGGTCCCGATGTAAGTGGGAACCCGCGTGCCGGAACAGTGCTGACCCCTGGTTCTACCGTATCCTTTATTCACACTGTGAAGCAACGCGACGTTTTATGAGTCTGACCCCAGCCGACACGACTTCCGCAGCATTGCCGCCCCTGGCCTCGCGCCAGGCGGCAAAATCGCAGGGCGCTTCCACGCCCGGCGTCGGCACGTCCGGCAGCAACATCCCCGCAGCACCGCCAGCGCCCGCCCTGGGCGTAGCCTCCGTCAGCCACCTGGCCGACAAGCTGGCCGAATACCTGTCTCCCGCCGACCTGAAGAAAGTCAAGGAAGCCTACCGCTTCTCCGACGAGATGCACCTGGGCCAGATGCGCCGCTCGGGCGAGCCGTATATCTCGCATCCGATCGCCGTCGCGGAAATCTGCGCCGACTGGAAGCTCGACGCGCAAGCCATCATGGCCGCCCTGCTGCACGACGTCATGGAAGACCAGGACGTCAAGAAGGAAGAATTGATCGAGCGCTTCGGCGCACCCGTGGCGCACCTGGTCGACGGCCTGTCGAAGCTGGAAAAGATCGAATTCCAGAGCCAGATCGAAGCGCAGGCGGAAAACTTCCGCAAGATGCTGCTGGCCATGGCGTCCGACGTGCGCGTGATCCTGATCAAACTGGCCGACCGCCTGCACAATATGCGCACCCTGGACTTCATGACGGCGGCCAAAAAGCGCCGCATCGCCAGCGAGACCATGGAAGTGTACGTGCCGATCGCGCACCGCCTCGGCCTGAACAACATCTACCACGAGCTGCAGGACCTGTCGTTCTCGCACCTGTATCCGATGCGCTACCGCACCCTGGCGAAAGCCGTCAAGGCGGCGCGCGGCAACCGGCGCGAAGTGGTCAACAAGATCATGGAAGCCGTAAAAAGCACCTTGTCCATGGCCGAGCTCGATGCCGACGTCACGGGCCGCGAAAAGACCCTGTACGACATCTATAAGAAGATGCGCAGCAAGCACTTGTCGTTCTCGCAAGTGCTGGACGTGTACGGCTTCCGCGTGGTGGTGGGCAGTTTTGCCGACTGTTACGTGACCCTGGGCACCCTGCACAGCCTGTACAAGCCCATGCCGGGCAAGTTCAAGGATTACATCGCGATCCGCAAGCTGAACGGCTACCAGTCGCTGCACACGACCGTCATCGGCCCCTACGGCACGCCCGTCGAATTCCAGATCCGCACGCAGGAAATGCACCGCACGGCCGAATCGGGCGTGGCGGCGCACTGGCTGTACAAGAGCGGCGAATCGAACCCGTCCGACCTGCAGCAGCGCACGCATGCCTGGCTGCAATCCTTGCTCGACATCCAGCAGCAGACGGGCGACTCGGCCGAATTCCTCGAACACGTCAAGGTCGACCTGTTCCCCGATTCCGTCTACGTGTTTACGCCGAAGTCGAAGATCATCGCCCTGCCGCGCGGCGCCACGGCCATCGACTTCGCCTACTCGATCCATACGGGCATCGGCGACCAGACCGTGGCCGTCAAGATCAACAACGAAACCTCGCCCCTGCGCACCGAGCTGCACAATGGCGACATCGTGGAAATCATCACCGACTCCTCGTCGCGCCCCAGCCCGACGTGGCTGTCGTTCGTGCGCACCGGCAAGGCCCGTTCGGCCATCCGCCACCATTTGCGCACGATCAACCTGCCCGAATCGATCGCCCTGGGCCAGCAACTGCTGTCGCAGGCGCTGCACGCCCTGAACATCGACGCCGACCTGCAGGCGCCGCTGGTCGAACGCCTGCTCAACGAATCGAGCGCCAATTCCATGGACGAGCTGTACGCGGACATCGGCATCGGCAAGCGCATGGCCACCCTGGTGGCGCGCCACATCTTCGGTTTGATCGGCGGCGAAGCGGCCAGCATGCCCGTGGAACACAATAGCGGCAGCGAACTCGACCCCGTCACCATCTGCGGCAGCGAAGGCGTCTCCGTGCAGCTGGCGCCGTGCTGCCTGCCGATTCCCGGCGACCAGATCATCGGCCAGCTGCGCCGCGACCAGGGCTTGCTCGTGCACACGAGCGACTGCTCGCAAGCGAAGCGCCAGCGCGCCAAGGAACCGGACCGCTGGATCGCCGTACGCTGGGGAACGGAACTGAACCGCCGCTTCGACTGCCGCATCAAGGTGCTGATCAACAGCGAACGGGGCATCCTTGCCAGAGTCGCCGCCGAAATCGGCGAATCCGACGCCAACATCATCTACGTGGGCATGGACGAAGACAAGGACAACGTCCTCGACCAGCTGCGCTTCACCGTGCAAGTCAAGGACCGCGTCCACCTGGCCGCCCTGCTGCGCAATGTGCGCCGGGTCGCCGGGGTCAATAGGATATTGCGCGAGCGCAACTAGAAAACGGCTGGCCAGATTCTCTGCCCAGCCGTTTTTTCATGCGGAACACATCAGTTCAGGTCTCCCCCGGCGCCGGATACGTCACTTCCAGCAATTCCAGTTCCTGCTCGCCCAGCGGCGTGTTGAGGGTGATCACATCACCTTCGCGCGCCTTGGTGATGGTGCGGGCCATGGGCGAGACCCAGCTGATCTTGCCGTTCAAGGGGTCGAATTCATCGATGCCGACGATGGTGATGGTGTGCGTTTCGCCGTCGCTCGTGCGGTAGGTGACCGTGGCGCCGAAAAACACCTGGTCGTTGCCATGGTGCACGCTGGGGTCGACGATGGCGGCCAGGTCCATGCGTTTGGTGAGAAAGCGGATGCGGCGGTCGATTTCGCGCAGGCGCCGCTTGCCGTAGATATAGTCGCCATTTTCCGAACGGTCGCCATTCGACGCCGCCCAATGGACGATGCGCACCACTTCCGGACGGTCGACGTCGATCAGCTGCAGCAGCTCATCCTTGATGCGCTGGTAACCGGCCGGCGTGATGTAGTTCTTGGCGCCGGCGGGAATGGCCAGCGCCAGCGCGGCCGCTTCTTCATCGTCGTCGTTGTCGGATTCTTTTACAAAGGCTTTATTCATCTGCCTATTGTAGCCCCGCCAGGGAGCCACGGGCACACGGGATGCGGGGGCAAACGGGCTTTTTTGACGTATCATCGTGGCAATCGCGGCAAACCTGCGCCGCACACGGAGACGGATGAAAAAATTCTATAGAGTCAGGCGCTGGCTGTTTGCGCCGCTGGTCTACCTGGCCGCCATCTTCCTGCTGATCGAGGAATGGCTGTGGGCGACCGGGGCACGCCTCATGCAGGTGATCGCGCAATTTCCGCCCCTGCATGCGCTGGAAGCGTGGATCAAGCGCCTGCCGCCGTACTGGGCGCTGGCCATCTTCGTGCTGCCGGCCGTGCTGCTGTTCCCCGTCAAGCTGCTGGCCCTGCTGGCCATCGCGCGCGGCCATGCCTTTTCCGGCATCGGCGTGATCGTCATCGCCAAGCTGGGCGGCGCGGCCGCCGTGGCGCGCCTGTACAGCCTGACGCGCCCTACCCTGCTCAGTTTGCCATGGTTTGCCCACTGGCATGGTCTGTTCATGGAAACCAAGGACCGCTGGATCGCCCGCCTGCGCGCCACGCGCCCCTGGCGCCGTGTCAGCCGCCTGTCGGCCGCGCTGGGCCGCGCCCGCCGTGCCTGGTGGCAACGCTTGCGCAAGGGCACGCCAGGGCGCCATAATTCGCGCCTGGCCAGGGTGCTGCGCCGCTTTGCCGCCTTCTGGCGCGCCCGCCGCTGATGAAGAAAGGCCATTCCATGCACGACACTCCCCGCCTGGCCCCCGCCATGCGCGCGGCGGCGCCGGAAATCTACCTGTACGACGCGGCCAGCTTGCAATTGCTGGACGCTAACGATGCCGCCTGCGACAACTTGCAGTATGCGCGCAAGGAATTGCTGTCGATGACACCCTTCACCCTGGCGCCGCAGCTGGACGCGCAGCAACTGGCCGCCGTGCTGGCGACCCTGGACGACAGCATCGGTGCACAAGCCCTGCTGCACGTGCAGCAGCGCCGCCGCGACGGCAGCCTGTATTCGCTCAGCCTGCACCTGTCGCGCGCCAGCCGCCACGGACGCGCCCTGCTGCTGGCCGAGGGCGAAGACTTGCGCACGCCCCAGGCGACAGCCGCCGCCCTGGCGCAGGTGCAGTCGCGCTTCAACGCCATCGTCTCGAATACGCCGGGTCTCGTGTACCAGTTCTGCCTGCATGCGGATGGGCGCGCCGCCTTCCCCTACCTGAGCGATGGCTGCCAGGCCCTGCTGGGCTTGGGGCCGGCGCAGCTGCACGCGCGCCCGGAACTGTTTTACCAGTTGATCCTCGCCGACGACCGCGCCTCGTATCTGGAATCGATGCAAGCGTCGAAAAACGCCTTGTGGAGCTGGAACTGGGAAGGCCGCATCTGGATCGATGCCTGGAAGGATGTCAAATGGATCAACCTGCGCTCCACGCCGCGCGCGCTGGCCGATGGCACGGTGCAGTGGGAAGGCATCATGACGAATATCACGGAAAGCCGGCTGGAACAGAGCGAAGTGCGCCAGTCGCGCGCCCGCCTGGCCGAGCTGACGGCGCATATCGACAAGGTCAAGGAACACGAACGCACGCGCCTGGCGCGCGAATTGCACGATGACCTGGGCGGCAATTTGACGGCGATCAAGATGGCGCTGGCCATGCTGGCGCGCCGCCTGCCGCCGGACGACCAGCAACTGCAGGAAAAGGCCGACTATGTCGATGCCCTGGTCGACCGCAGCATCGACGCCGTGCACCGCATTTCGCTGGACTTGCGCCCCTCCATGCTGGACCTGGGCCTGGTCGCCGCGCTGGACTGGCAAGTGAAGGAATTCGCGCGCCAGGCCGGCATCGAATGCCAGTTCATTTCGAACCGCCAACACATCGAACTGGAGCTGGACCAGGCGACCAGCCTGTTCCGCATCGCCCAGGAAGCGCTGACGAATATCGCCAAGCATGCGCAGGCGAGCAAGGTCAGCGTGCGCCTGGCCCGCCAGCGCCAGCATTTCAGCCTGTCGATCGCCGACAATGGCGTCGGCATGCGCCTGTCCGACCGCGCCAAGCCGCAATCGTTCGGCATCCGCGGCATGGCCGAGCGGGCCAGCGCGCTGGGCGGCACCCTGAGCCTGATGGACGGGCCGGACGGCGGCACCATCCTGAGCATAAAAATCCGGCTGACCACGCCGCGAGAGGCGATAATAGCGGCTGCAGCCAGTGCGCCCGCGCACAGCGGGCCGCCACCAGACGCGACCAGTGGGTGAATTAGATAGGAAACAACGCAGTCATGAAAGAAAAAGCCACCATCCGGGTATTCATCGCCGACGATCACGCGATTGTGCGCGAGGGCTTGAAGCAAATCCTCGCCGATACGAAGGACATCATCGTGGCCGGCGAGGCCGAAAATGGCCACGACGCCATCAAGCTGTTCCGCGGCTCGAAATGCCAGGTGTTGCTGCTCGACATCTCCCTGCCCGACCGCAGCGGCATCGAGGTGCTCAAGCAGATCAAGAAGGAAAAGCCGGAACTGGCCGTGCTGATGCTGTCCATGCACCGAGAGGACCAGTACGCCATCCGTTCGCTCAAGGCGGGCGCGGCCGGCTACCTGACGAAACAGAGCGCGCCGCGCGAACTGGTCACGGCCATCCGCCAGGTGGCGCAAGGCTTGAAATACATCAGCGCCTCGCTGGCGCAGGAACTGGCCAACACGGTGGGCGACGACCACGAAACGGCCTTGCACGACACCTTGTCGGACCGCGAATACCAGACCCTGGTCATGATCGCCTCGGGCAAGGCCGTGGGCGCCATCGCCGAAGAGCTGAAATTGTCCGTGAAAACCGTCAGCGAATACCGCGCCCGCTTGCTCGTCAAGATGAAACTCAAGAACAGCGCCGAACTGACGCATTACGCCATCCGCAACCAGCTGGTGGATTGACGGCAAAGCGGCATGCCCGCTGGCATCGGGCGAATTGACAGGAGTTCTCCTTGCTTCTCGCACAATAAGTTCTTTGCCAACTCGCATATCATGAGGATAATTAGAAATATCTAAAAAGGCTGTGCCTACATGTCCAGTAAATTGCCAACTTCACCAGCAAGCGCTCCCGCCGGCGCCACGAATACCGCCGCCGCTGCAGCGATGAACCCTGCCGATATCGCCCGCGAAGCGTTTCGCCGCCTGGCCACGCGCCGCATCGCCCCCACGCCGAGCGCCTACCGCGATATCTACAATGAAATCGCCGGCATCAGCGAACCGGCAGAGACGCCCGGCGCGCCTGCCGCCGTGCTGGCCGCCAGCGCACCCACGGAGAGTGGCGCGGAAAACGTCCTGACGCAGTTTGCCGCCAAGATGAGCGAATCGGCGGGCGAACTGGGCGACTTTGGCCGGCGCTTCCAGCGCGCCCTGAAAGCGCGCGACTGGGACAGCTATGCGCGCACCCTGGCGCAACTGGCGGAAAAACAGGTGAAGAAAGGCGGCGGCATCGAATTGCCGCCCCTGCCGGACGGCGAACAGACGCGCACCCTGCGCGAGTTGCTCAGCCGCACCCTGGGCTTTGCCGTCGCCACCTTGCTGACCGGCACGCCCGCGCTGGTGGAAGAGGCCGAATCGCTGGGTGCGGCCATCAAGCTGGCCCACACGGAAGAAGCGCTGAACGAAGCGGCGCTGCGCCTGAAACAGCTGTGCTACCAGATCGAACTGAAAAGCGGCGACACGGCCGAGCAGCAGGAATTGCTGCTGCGCCTGTTCAAGTTGCTGCTGGACAACGTCAGCCAGTTGCTCGACGACGACAGCTGGCTGCGCGGCCAGGTCGATGCCGTGCAAAACCTGATCGCCGGCCCGCTCGACCAGCGCGCGCTGGAAGACGCCACGCGCAGCCTGAAGGAAGTCATCTACAAGCAAGGCCAGCTCAAGCACAGCCTGTCCGACGTCAAGCTGACGGTCAAGAACATGATGATGACCTTCATCGACCGCCTGGGGCAAGTGGCGGCCAGCACGGGCGACTTCCATGAAAAGATCGGCGGCTATTCGGAAAAGATCAGCCAGGCAGAAAATATCAGCGAACTGAACAGCGTTCTCGACGAAGTCTTGCGCGAAACGCGCATGGTGCAGAACGAAGCCTTGCGCGCACGCGACAAGATGGTGCTGGCGCGCCAGGAAGTGCAGGACGCGGAACAGCGCATCCACACCCTGGAAGCCAAGCTCCAGCATATGAGCGAACTGGTGCGGGAAGACCAGCTGACGGGCAGCCTGAACCGCCGTGGCCTGGACGACGTGTTCGAACGCGAGACGGCCCGCTCCGACCGCCGCGGCACCCCGCTGTGCATCGCCATGCTGGACCTGGACGATTTCAAGCGCCTGAACGACACCTACGGCCACCTGGCCGGCGATGCCGCCTTGAAACACCTGGTGAAGATCGTCAAGGAAACCCTGCGCTCGATGGACGTCATCGCCCGCTTCGGCGGCGAGGAATTCCTCATCCTGCTGCCGGAAACCACGGTCGAGGCGGCCTCGTCGACGATGACGCGCTTGCAGCGCGAGCTGACCCGGCATTTCTTCCTGCACGACAACGAAAAAGTCTTGATCACCTTTTCCGCCGGCGTGGCCCTGCGCCTGCCCAACGAAGACCAGGCCGAGCTGGTCAAGCGCGCCGACCGCGCCATGTACCAGGCCAAGCAGACGGGCAAGAACCGCGTGGTGGTGGCCGACTAAGCCCGGTCCGCTTCACGCCATGCCGTCCCGCCACCCGGCCGGACGGCATTTTTCATGGCAAAAACAATAACATTCATCGCCTTCCCGCCTTCCGCCGGCGTCCGCGCGATATGAAAATAAAACTATTTTTACCCTCAAGTTTCTTTAAATCATGTCGTCTAGCGCGCGGCCGGCGGCAAACTGAAGGGCTAAAAATTAAAATTTAAAGCACTTTTCGCCATAAATTTTCCCGCAGAGCAACCGTTACCCTAAACAACAGCGGCTTGATTGTCCCGGAACAGCGGGGCAGGCCAAAGTGACTAGCACATAGCGCAATGTAGTACCTGTTTGGAGAATTATCATGGCTGCAGTAATTAATACCAACATCTCGTCCCTGAATTCGCAACGCAACCTGTCGACCTCGCAGTCGGCCCTGAGCACCTCGCTGCAACGCCTGTCCTCCGGCATGCGCATCAACAGCGCCAAGGATGACGCCGCTGGTCTGGCAATTTCCGACCGCATGACGTCGCAAATCCGCGGCATGACCCAAGCCACCCGCAATGCAAACGACGGCGTCTCGCTGGCCCAAACGGCTGAAGGCGCGTTGGCAAGCTCGGGCGACATCCTGCAACGTATCCGCGAACTGGCCGTGCAATCGTCGAACGCCACCAACTCGGCCAGCGACCGCCAGGCGCTGCAAACAGAGGTAGGCCAGCTGGGTTCGGAACTGAACCGCATCGCCACCACGACTTCGTTCAACGGCCAGGCGCTGCTGGACGGCACCATGGGTACGGCCAACTTCCAGGTCGGCGCAGATGCCAATCAGCTGATTTCCGCCAGCGGCGCGAACTTCCTGACCAGTACCTACGGCAATAACCGCGTGGAAAATGATGCGACCGCCGTCCTCGCCACCTCGGCAACGGCAACGGCAGGTTCGGTGGTCGTCGCCGGCGCACGCGGCACCTCCACCGTCACCACCAAAGCCAACGACAGCGCGCAAGCCATCGCCGCCAGCGTCAACAAGGTTAGCGCCGACACGGGCGTCACGGCAACGGCAAAAACCGCCACCAGCCTGAAACTCGGTTCCACCGAAGCGTACTCGTTCACCCTGGTGGGCGACAATACGGCCACCGGCAAGGAAGCGCAGATTTCCTTCTCGGTGGGCGCAGGCCAGTCGGCTTCGGACTATGCGGCAGGCATCAATGCAATCAATGCGCAAACGTCGAAAACCGGCATCACCGCCGAATACGATGCATCGACCAGCAGCATGAAACTGACGCATGCTGACGGCGCCGACATTGCCATCAAAAACACGGCAGCTGCCGGTAACACGGTGTTCAATATCGACTCCTACAAGGCCGACAAAACCTTGACGGGTTCGGCGTTCGACGCAAAAGCCAATAACGCGGTCGCCGTCGCCAACGGCACCGTTACCTACGATGCGCCGGGCAGCTTTGCCATCACCGACACGTCGGGCTTGAAAGCCACGAACAAGACATCGGACTTGAAATCGGTGGCTTCGCTGGACGTGACGTCGTTTGACGGCGCCCAGTTGGCACTGAAAATTGCCGATGCAGCACTGGCAACGGTGAACGGCCAACGCGCCCAGTACGGTGCTTTGCAATCGCGCTTCTCGTCGGCGATTTCCAACCTGCAATCGACCACGGAAAACCTGTCCGCATCGCGCAGCCGCATCGTCGATACCGACTTTGCATCGGAAACGGCCAACATGACCCGCGGCCAGATCCTGCAACAAGCTGGTACGGCCATGCTGGCACAAGCAAACTCGCTGCCAAACGGCGTCCTGAGCCTGCTGCGTGGCTAATCCCTGATTAGTAGCGCAACAGCGTAGGACTCTGATTCCCCTGCCGGATTTTTTCGGCCGGGGAATTTTCACTAGGAGAGCACCATGACTATCGACACGATAGCGGCCGCCTCCGCGGCCAGGATAGACAAGAGTTATGTGTCTGCGGACACGTCACCGGCGCGCCCGGCAGCGCCACGCGCCGCCACGGAAACCGACAAGGTTGCACCACAGCAAGCCAGCAAGGAACCCAGCCGCGAGCAGCTCGACAAGGCGGTATCGGAGCTGAACCAGTCGTCGCAGATGAAGACGCAAGGCCTGGAATTTTCCGTCGATGAAGACAGCCAGCGCACGGTCGTCAAGGTCATCGACCAGGAAACCAAGGAAGTACTGCGCCAGATTCCCACCCGGGAAGCGCTGGAATTGGCCAAGACCTTTGACTCGGCCAAGGGTTCGCTGATCCGCCAAAGCGCCTGATGATGGCATGGCACACGGACATGCGACATCGCGGCAGCAGGCATCAGCATGACCACGGGGTTCGGTAGCCTGGCTATCCGGCCCCGTTTTTTATTGCAACTCGTGCAATATTTTCCTATCTCTTCCCCGCTTTTTTGCTCCCGCTGAAAACAGCGCGGTAAATCCCCCTCTCAAGTCCTGATTGATTCTGCCGATAACAGCTTATATTAGCGTTTTCCTAGGAGTATTCAGTGGCCATCACACCTACCCTTTCATCCATAGGCATCGGCGCCGGCGCCAGCGGCCTGGATGTGAATGCCATCATCGACAAGCTGATGACGGCCGAAGCCGCGCCGCTGGGTACCTTTGACAAGAAAACGGCCTCGTACCAGGCCAAGCTCAGCGCGCTGGGCACGCTGAGCGGCGCCGTCAGCACTTTCCAGGGCTCGTTGTCAGCGCTCACCAACTCAAGCAACTTCCGCGCCGTCAGCGCCACGCCGTCCGATCCACTGGTGCTATCGGCCAGTGCCGGCGCCAAGGCCGTCGCCGGCAGCTATAACATCAATGTTTCCCAGCTGGCCCAGGCGCAGACGCTGACGTCGGGCGGCATGGCCAGCAAACTGTCGACCATCGGCAGCGGCGCCAAGACCACGATTTCCTTCCAGCTGGGCTCACTCGCCGGCGGCACCTTTGGTGTAACGGGCACGACACTGAGCGGCAGCACCCTGCTCACGGGCGTAAGCAACGGCTCGCTGATCATCAATGGCACGGCCATTCCGACGGACGCCAGCACCAAGAGCGCACGCGCGCTGGCGGACGCCATCAACGCCAAGAGCAGCACCACGGGTGTGACAGCCACGGCCCAGCCGACGGCCAGCAACGCCACCATGTTCAACGGTTTCGGCAATATCGAAACGGGCGCGGACGGCACCTACTCGCTGTCGATAGGCGGCATCGAGATCGTGACCCAGGGTAACGGCGTCGGCGCAGGCGCCGGCATTACGGCCGCGTCGCTCGACACGACGCTCGAAGGCCCGAATGCCGTCTCGAATGCACTGGCCGCCGCGAATATTACCGTCACCGGCAAGGCCGCCGATGGCACCCTGAAATTTACGCGCGCCGACGGCTCCAACCTCAACATCGAGGAAGTGGTGACGGGTTCGGTCAAGGGCGGCATCGGCCATGCATCGAACTCGGTCAATGACGGCTCGAACGTAACGATTGCCAGTTCGATTACCCTGGCCTCGGGCAACGCCAGTCCCATCGTCGTCGGGGGGAGCAATCCTGCCGCAGCAGGGCTGACCGCGGGCACGGGCGGCAGCTACATGAACACGAACTTTACCCAGGATGGCACGCAGGCGACGGGTTCGGTGGTGATCGATTCCACCAACAACAGCTTGCAAGGCATACGCGACGCCATCAATAACGCCGGCCTGGGCGTCACCGCCAGCATCGTTTCCGATGGCACGGACAAACCGTATCACCTGGTGCTCAGTTCGACCAAGACAGGCGCCAATTCGGCCATGAAGATTTCGCTCAGCGGCAGCGATGGCCAGCCCGCCGACAGCGCCCTGAACGACTTGCTGTCGTACGATGCGGGCGGCACGCAAAACCTCAAGCAGAACAGCGCGGCGCAAAACACCATGTTCAGCGTCAACGGCATCGCCATCACCAGCAGTTCGAACAACGTCGATACGGCCATCGAAGGCGTCACCTTGGGCATTACCAAGATAGGCACGTCCAGCCTGTCGGTGGCCAAGGATACAACGACGGTCAAGACCAGCATCACTGCCTTCGTCAAGGCCTACAACGAGCTGAACACTTCGATCGGCAAGATGACAGCCTACAATCCCGAAACCAAGACGGGAGGCATCTTGCTGGGGGATTCGACCGTTCAATCGATACAAAGCCAGTTGCGCCGGCAGCTGGGCGCACCGATTACCGGCTTGAGCAGCGGCATGAGCAATATGAGCCAGGTGGGTATTTCATTCCAAAAAGATGGCAGCCTGGCCTTGGATTCCAGCAAGCTTGACAAAGCCATCAGTACAAATTTCAATGATATCGCCGGTCTGTTTTCAGCCATCGGCAAGGCCAGCGACAGCAACGTCGCCTTCACCAGTTCGACGGCCGCCACGAAGCCCGGCACCTATGACCTGAGCATCACGACCATGGCCAGCCAGGGTTCGCTCACGTCCGACGGCGTGCTGGCAGCCAGCACCACGATTGCCAGCGACACTACCTGGAATATCACCCTCAATGATACGGATCCCAGCTCCGCCAAGAATACGGCCCAGGTGTCGATACCGGCGGGCACCTATACTCCGGCGCAGATGGCATCGCTGATACAATCGTCGATCAACGGGGTGAAGGCTTTTTCGGACATTGGCTCAACGGTCTCCGCGTCGATCGACGGCACCGGCAAACTGGTCCTGGTGTCGAGCCGCTATGGCTCGGTATCGAATCTGGCCTTGAGTAACGGCAAGGGGACCGGTATCGAGACCCTGTTTGGCGCCGCCAAGCCCGTCAAGGGCGCGGACGTAGCCGGCACCCTTGGAGGGCAACCGGTCGTCGGCTCCGGCCAGAGCCTGACGGGCGCACCCGGTTCGCCAGCGGAAGGCTTGAAAATTGAAGTGACCGGCGGCACCACCGGTTCGCGCGGCACGGTCAGTTTCTCGCAAGGCTATGCCTATCAGTTGAACAACCTGGCCACGTCCTTCCTCGGCACAAAAGGCATGATCACCGGACGCACGAGCGGCATCAACGAAACCCTGAAGTCGATAGCGGCGCAGCGCGACAAGTTCAGCGAGAAGCTGACCGACATCGAGGCGCGCTACCGCGCCCAGTACTCGCGCCTGGACGTGTCCCTGAATAAATTACAGGGCATGCAAACTTATTTGACCCAGCAGCTGGCCGCCATCGCCGCCAACCGTTAAGCCCATTCATCAGGAGAATTACATGTTTGGAACCCAACAACGCGGCGTCAACGCCTATGCCAAGGTCGGTCTGGAAACGGGCATCGTTTCGGCCTCGCCGCACAAGCTGATCGTGATGCTGTACGACGGCGCCCTGGTGGCCGTGCTCAGCGCGCAGATGCACATGAAATCGGGCAATGTGCCGGAAAAAGGCAAGGCCATCTCGAAAGCCATCCAGATCATCGACAATGGCTTGCGCGCCAGCCTGGACAAGGAAGCGGGCGGCCAGATCGCCGAAGGCCTCGATGCCCTGTATGAATACATGAGTGCGCGCCTGCTGACGGCCAACCTGCACAACGATATTACCCTGCTGGAAGAAGTGCAGCGCCTGCTCACCGACTTGCGCGAAACCTGGAACGCCATCGGCGCCACTCCCGCCGCCATGCCTGGCGCCGATCTGAAACGTATGCCCAGCCTTGCGAGCGCCTGACCCATGATGACGAATCAAGAAGTCCTGACCACCTACGAAGCCATGCAGACCCTGACGGGCCAGATGGTGACCGCCGCCACCAACGCCGACTGGGATGCGCTGGAAGCGCTGGAACAGCGCATCAGCGCACATGTGGCCGCGCTGAAGGCGAATGAAGAAAAAGTCGTGCTGGAAAGCGCTGGCCGCCAGCGCAAGGTCGCCCTGATCAAGCAGATCCTGGAAGACGACCGCAAGATCCGCGACCTCACCATGCCGTGGATGGCGCAATTGTCCAAGCTGATCAACAGCACCGGCACCGAGCGGCGCCTGGCCAACGCCTACGGCGCGTAAGCGCCCACGGGGCAAGGTCCGCTATCATGTTGCCGAAGATGGATGCAATCGGCATGACGCCCTTGACCCCGATCAAGGGCACTCGCCCGGCCGACACCGTCGCCGACCCGCGCCAGGCCGAGTTCCAGCGCTCGCTGCAGGGACTCATCGGCAAATCCATGCAGGGACAGGTGCTGGCCCGCATGGGCGACGGCAGCTTTCTCGTGCGCGTGGCCGGTACGCCGGCCCGCATGCAGCTGCCTGCCGGCGCCCAGCCCGGCACGGAAATCCCGCTGACCTTGATCGGCATCAATCCCCGCCCCTCTTTTCAAATCGGCAATAACCGCGACCAGCCCGCCAGCGCCCTGCTGACGTATGCGGATGCGGAAGCCGAACCGGACGCCGCTGAAACGCGCGGTCCCCAGCCCGGCGCCGCCCAGGCGGGCACGCGCGCCAGCAGCACGGCCGCCACCCTGCTCAGCCGCGCGCCCCTGACGCCGGCCAATCTGCTGCCCGCCCTGGCTGGCGACACGCCCGCGCCCGAGCTAAGCACCACCGCGCGCGCCATCAGCACTGTGCTCAGCCAGGCGGAAAGCGTGCCCGGCGCACCCCTGTCCCTGGTCGGCAAGACGCCGCTGATGGCCACGCCGGGCGCCGCCCCGGCCCAGGTGGCCCAGAAGCTGCACGACGCCGTCGGCAGCAGCGGTCTGTTCTATGAATCGCATGTGGCCGAATGGGCCGAAGGCAAGCGGCCGCTGGCGTCGCTGCTGCTGGAGCCGCAGATGCAGAAGGCGGCACAGGGCGACGCGGCCAGGACGGGGACCGACCTAGCCTCGGCGCAACTGATCAATTTGCAGCTGCATACGCACGAACAGGCGCGCGTACAGTGGCAGGGCGAAGCGTGGCCCGGCCAGAAGATGCAGTGGGATATCAGCAAGGATGCGCCGGAAGGACAGCAGCACGATGGGCGCGACGGCGACGAGGAAGCGACGGCCTGGCGCAGCAACGTGCGCTTCCAGTTTCCCCTGCTGGGCGACTTGGCCGCGCACGTGGTCTTACAGGGCGGCCGCGTGGCCATCCAGCTGCAAGCGGGCAGCGAAGGCAGCGCCGACACCTTGCGCCAGCATGCGGCGGCGCTGGAAGCGTCGCTCGATGCGGCCGGATGGCCATTGACGTCGCTGACGATCGCCGGCAAGCCGGACGCCGCCGGGCCAGCGGAAGCGGACGATGCTTGACGACACCAAGCGCAAGGTGCCGCAGACGGCCGTCGCGCTGGCCTACCAGAGCGGCGCGCCCGCCCCCAAGGTGGTGGCCAAGGGCAGCGGCCTGATCGCGGACCAGATCATCAGCACGGCGCGCGAACACGGCGTCTTCGTGCATGAATCGAAGGAATTGGTGGCGTTGTTGATGGATGTCGACCTGGACCGCCAGATTCCGCCCGGCCTGTATCGGGCGATTGCGGAACTGCTGGCCTGGTTATATCATATTGAATCTGCGAATGGCGGGCCCATCCCGCCGCCGCCCGACACCAGCATCAACCTCACCGATACATAGACAGGCATCAATGCAAGCACATATTATGGATTCCGGCCTCGAAAACTGGCATGATTTTGAAGTGGAATCGCGGCGGGAAATCATCGCCTTGCTGCGCAGCATAGGCGAAAAGAACCAGCTGATCCGCATGCTGATCCACGGTGAATCCGATGTGTGCGTCACGTCCATCCTGGAAGTCGATGCCGACCACGATAGCGTCATCCTCGACCGTTCCGTGAATGCCGACCAGAACCGGCGCATGGTGGCCGCCAAGGGCATTTCGTTTGAAACCTCGCTCGACAAGATCCGCATCCTGTTTGCCAGCGCCCTGGTGGAAGAGTGCAATTACGGCGGCACGCCCGCCTTGAAAATTGCCATTCCAGAAACACTGATCCGCTTGCAGCGGCGCGAGTATTACCGCATGACTACGCCCGTGAGCAATCCCGTGCGCGTAGCGATTCCCCTGCCGCCCTCGCTGGGCGGCGCCGACACCCTATTCCCGCTGGCCGACATCAGCTGCGGCGGCATCGCCATCCTCGACAATAAACTGATGCTGGGCGAGACCATCGGCCGGAATTATCCCGGCTGCCGCATCGACTTGCCCGACGTCGGCATCGTCACGGCGACTTTGCAAATTCGCAACTCGCTGGACATGACCTTGCTGAATAATAAACTAAACCGCCGACTCGGCTGCCAGTTCGTCGACCTGCCGCGCAGCATGCTGGCGCATGTGCAGCGCTATATCACGCGCCTGGAACGCGAGCGCAACGCCCGCATGGCTGGGTTAGGTTAACACCTTACAAACCTACTGCGCGTCGCCATTTGCGGCCTGCGATGCTCACTGTACTAGAGTACAGTTCCGCTTCTCGGCCACAACTGGCTTCCGCTCGCTACGGTTTGTAAGGCGTTCGTGACGAACCAATACACTTGCCTGTATCAAACCTGCATATTCATGATCTCATGATATGCCGAGACTAACTTATTGCGCACCTGCACCGTCGCCTGGAATTCGATGCTCGACTTTTGCATCGACACCATCACGTCCGACAGGCTGACCTTTTCGTCGCCCATGGTAAAGCGCTGGCCCAGCGCGGACGAGGCTTTTTGCGCGCCGCTCACGGAGTCGAGCGCGCTCTTGAAGGCATCGGCAAAATTCACCTTCGCCGCCGGCATCTCGGTCTGGATCGCCGGTATTTTCGCCTCCGGCCGCGTGGCCGCCGACTTCAGTTGCGCGATCATCGCCTCGATCCTGCTGCTATCGATACCGCCTGTTTTCACTTTGCCTCCCGATTCTGGTGTGCTTCGTAACTGTTCCATGCCTGTTGCACCCAGAGAACAAAACCCTGGCTTGCAAGGCAACGACGGGTACAATAACTTCCGTCACATGTTGCCAGGGTTCCACAATACCAGCGCCAACGCCAGCCGCTCGGCCGAGCAGGCGGCAAAAGCGCCTTCTATTTGGACGATTGAAGCGCGTGACAGTGGCGGATAATTCTGCATATCGCCCAATCCTCCCGAGGAAGCGGCCCCCACGCACCACCCAATACACATAAATACACCGCCCTGGAAGGCAATCATGGCTGTAGCCGAAGAAATCGATGTGAACCGCATACCGCCGGAACCGGCGCCTGCCCGCTCGCCCGTGGAGTCCGTACAAGCGTTCGCCAAGACGCCGATGGGCAAGAATTTCCTGCGCGGCCTGGGCGTGGCGGCACTGGTCGCCATCGGCGTGGCCCTGTACATGTGGAACCAGCCGCCCGAATACAAGGTCCTGTTTTCCAACTACACGGACCGCGACGGCGGCGCCATCACCGCATCGCTGGACCAGCTGGGCATCAAGCACAAGTTTTCCGAAGGCGGCGGCGCCATTCTCGTGCCATCCGAGCAAGTCCACGACGCGCGCCTGAAACTGGCCGCGCAAGGCTTGCCGAAGGGCGGCAACGTGGGTTTCGAGCTGATGGAAAACCAGAAGCTGGGCGTCTCGCAATTCCTGGAACAGGTCAATTTCCAGCGCGCACTGGAAGGCGAACTGGCGAAATCGATCGAATCGGTGTCCGCCGTCGACACGGCGCGCGTCCACCTGGCCCTGCCCAAACCGTCCGTCTTCGTGCGCGAACAGCAAAAACCGACGGCTTCCGTGCTGCTGAACCTGCACCCGGGCCGCGGCCTGGACCAGCTGCAGGTGAGCGCCATCGTGCACCTGGTGGCGTCCAGCGTACCGGAATTGCTGCCAATCAATGTCACCGTGGTCGACCAGGCCGGCACCCTGCTGTCGAACCAGGAAAAGGACAAGGACCGCGCCAACGGCATCAAGAGCCTGGACCCGAACCAGCTGAAGTACGTGCAGCAATTGCAGCAAAGCGTGATCAAGCAGGTCGAATCGATCCTGCTGCCCATCGTCGGCGAAGGCAATGTGCGCGCCGAAGCGACGGCCGATGTTGATTTTTCGCAAAGCGAGCAGGCGGCCGAAACCTACAAGCCGAACTCGCCGCCGGAAGCGTCCACCATCCGCAGCCAGCAGACGAGCGAATCGACGGGTGCCGGCAATGCCAACCCGTCCGGCGTGCCGGGCGCGCTGTCGAACCAGCCGCCAGGCGTGGCCACGGCGCCATTGACGGCCGAGGCGCCGGGCGCCCCGGGCGGCGCGCCGACGGCGCCGACGCAGAAGGAATCGACGACGAATTATGAAGTCGACAAGACCGTGCGCTACGAACAGAAATCCATGGGCGGCCTGCGCCGCCTGTCGGTGGCCGTCGTCGTCAACTACCGCCGCAGCTTCGACAAGGATGGCAAGGTCACGGTCAAGCCGATTTCCCCAGCAGAAATGATCCAGATCAATAACCTGGTCAAGGAAGCGATGGGCTACAACAAGGAACGCGGCGATAGTTTCAGCGTGGCCAACTCGCCCTTCGACGGCATCGACCGCGCGCCGGAAGGCAAGCTGGAGTGGTGGCGCGACCCGGCAAACTTGCCGCTGGCCAAGGAACTGGCAAAATTCCTCATCACGGCCCTGATCCTGCTGTATATCTTCATCAAGATCGTACGCCCGATGCTGCGCCCGGTCATGCGCAAGATCGACGATTTCGGCGCCCCGCCGCCCGTCATCGAGCCGGAACTGAGCAAGGACGGCGAAGAAAACGAAGTCCTGCTCAGCGAAGCGGAACTGGAAGAACTGGAAGAAGATACGGCCCGCGGTTATCGCGAAAACCTGGCGATGGCCCGGAAACTGGCGCAGGAAGACCCGCGCGTCGTGGCCAACGTAATCAAAGCATGGATAGGCAATAATGACTGAGACAACGGGACTGCAAAAAGCATCGATCCTGATGCTGGCACTGGGCGAGAGCGAAGCGGCCGAGGTCATGAAATTCCTCGGGCCGCGCGAAGTGCTGAAACTGGGCGCCGCCATGGCCACCATGAAGGGCATCGCGCACGACCAGGTGGTCGAGGTGCTCGACGACTTCCGCGCGCAGACGGAACTCAATTCCACCGTCGGCCTCGACTCGGACGAATACATCCGCCAGGTGCTGACCAAGGCGCTGGGCGACGACAAGGCATCCGTGCTGCTGTCGCGCATCCTGGGCGGCAAGGACGCGTCCGGCATCGAATCGCTGAAGTGGATGGATTCACAATCCGTGTCCGAGCTGATCCGCAACGAGCACCCGCAGATCATCGCCACCATCCTCGTCCACCTGGAACGCGACCAGGCGTGCGAAATCCTCGGCCACTTTACCGACCGCCTGCGCAACGACGTGGTCTTGCGCATCGCCACCCTGGACGGCGTGCAGCCGGCCGCCTTGCGCGAACTCAACGACGTGCTGACGAAACTGCTGTCCGGTAACGAAAACATCAAGAAATCGTCGCTGGGCGGCGTACGCGCGGCGGCCGAGATCCTGAACTTCATGAGCGGCGAGCAAGAAGGCTCCGTCATGGACAATATCAAGAATTACGACAATGACATGGCGCAAAAGATCATGGACGAAATGTTCGTGTTCGACAACGTGATCGATATCGACGACCGCGGCATCCAGCTGCTGCTGCGCGAAGTGCAGTCGGAAATGCTGATCATCGCCCTGAAAGGCGCCTCGCAAGAGCTGCGCGACAAGATCTTCAAGAACATGTCGCAGCGCGCCGGCGAGATGATGCGCGAAGACCTGGAGTCGAAAGGCCCCGTGCGCCTGTCGGAAGTGGAATCGCAGCAGAAACAGATCCTGCAGATCGTGCGCCGCCTGGCGGACGAGGGGCAGATTGTCTTAGGCGGAAAAGGCGAGGATTCGTTTGTCTAGTTTAATTCCCAAAGAGCAGCAAACCGCCTACCAGCGCTGGGAAATGACCTCGTTTGGCGACGAGCGTCCCAGCGTGGTGGCGGCGCGCAAGCTGCTGGAACCGGACCCCGAGCCCGAGATCGATCCGGAAGCCGATCCCTACGGCGAGCTGCACCAGGAAGAGCTGGCCCCGCCGCTGGAATACCCGACGCAGGAAGAACTCGACGCCATCCGCGAGGAAGCGCGCGCCACGGCCTTCGACGAAGGCCGCGCGGCCGGCTATGCGGAAGGCCATGCGTCCGGGCATGCCGACGGCCATGCGCAATCGTATGCGGAAGGCAAGGCGGCGTCCGCCGTGGAACTGGCGCACCTGCAAACCATCGCCGTCGACTTCGGCACGGCCGTGCACCAGGCCGACGAGCTGATCGCCAATGACGTGATGGAACTGGCCTTGCAGCTGGCCAAGGGCATGCTGAAGACGGCCTTGCCCGTGCGCCCCGAACTGATGCTGCCGATGGTGCGCGAAGCCATCGAATACTTGCCTGTACTACAACAACCAGCCTTGCTGATGCTCAACCCGGACGATGCACAAGTGGTGCGCGACGGCATCGGCGATGAGCTCGACAAGGGCGGCTGGCGCGTCATCGAAGACCCGTCCGTAGAACGCGGCGGTTGCAAGATCGACACGGCCAGCAACCAGATCGATGCGCAGACGTCCACCCGCTGGCACCGCCTGACGCATGCGCTGGGCAAAGACCTGGACTGGCTGGCGCCGTGAGCGAGCCCGTCAAAGGCCCTGCTGCCCATGCGGCGCGCTGGCGCGCCTACCTGAGCGACTGTACGGCCGTGGTCGGCTTTGTCGAACCGATGCAGATTTCAGGCCGCGTCACGCGCGTGGCCGGCCTGGTGATGGAAGCCGTGGGCCTGCGCCTGGCCGTCGGCGCCGCCTGCACTGTGCCGCTGCCGAATGGCGGCCGGGTCGAGGCGGAAGTGGTCGGTTTTGAAGGCGAACGCCTGTTTTTGATGCCGCAAAGCGACGTCGAGGGCATCGTGCCCGGCACGCGCGTGTTTTCCGTCGAACCGGCCATCCCCCGTCCCGGCAGCGTGGCGCACCCGCGCCGCCGCCCCAGCGACCGCGCGCGCCACCTGCCCGTGGGTCCGCAACTGCTGGGCCGCGTGCTCGACGGCGCGGGCCGTCCGCTCGACCAGCTGGGCCCGCTGCACACGACGGACAGCGCCCCCATCAATGTACGCCCCGCCAATCCCCTGGGCCGCGCACCCATCGTCGATACCCTCGACGTGGGCGTGCGCTCGATCAACGCCATGCTGACCGTGGGCCGTGGCCAGCGCATGGGCCTGTTCGCCGGTTCCGGCGTGGGCAAGAGCGTGCTGCTGGGCATGATGGCCCGCTACACGGAGGCGGATGTGATCGTCGTCGGCCTGATCGGCGAACGGGGACGCGAAGTAAAAGAATTCATCGAACAGATCCTGGGCCCCGAAGGCCTGGCCCGCTCCGTCGTCGTGGCCGCGCCGGCCGACACGCCCCCGCTGATGCGCCTGCAAGGGGCCGCGTATGCGACGGCGATTGCCGAACATTTCCGCGACCAGGGGCAAAACGTGCTGCTGATCATGGATTCGCTGACCCGCTACGCCATGGCGCAGCGCGAAATCGCCCTGGCCATCGGCGAACCGCCCGCCACCAAGGGCTATCCGCCGTCCGTCTTCGCCAAGCTGCCCGTGCTGGTGGAGCGGGCCGGCAATGGCGAGGAAGGCGGCGGCTCGATCACGGCCTTCTACACCGTGCTGACCGAGGGCGACGACCAGCAGGACCCGATCGCCGACTCGGCGCGCGCGATTCTCGATGGCCATATCGTGCTGAACCGGCGCCTGGCCGAAGCGGGCCATTATCCCGCCATCGACATCGAGCAATCGATTTCGCGCGCCGCCCACTCGATTACCACGCACGAACACCAGCAGCAGGCGCGCAAGCTGAAACAGCTGTATTCGCGCTATGAACGCAGCCGCGACCTGATCAGCGTGGGCGCCTACAGCGCCGGTACCGACCCCGTGCTGGACCAGGCCATCGCCCTGCATGAAAAGATCGAGGCGTTTTTGCAACAGCAAATCACGGAGCGGGTCAGCATGGACGAGAGCTTGGGGCAACTTACCGCTCTATTCGACTGATTAGGGCTTGCATTGCGGGAATATAATCAGCCATGGCTTCTCCTTCCCAACTTGCAACCCTGATCGACCTTGCCCAGCGCGAAACGGATGACTGCGCCAAGCGCCTGGGCGCGGCCCTGAAAGCGCTCGACGATTGCCGCCAGAAGCTCGACATGCTGTCCGGCTACCGCGACGACTACGCCAAGCGCTTCGAGACAAGCATGAGCAGCGGCATTACGCCCATGGCTTACCGCAACTTCCAGGCCTTCATGGTCAAGCTCGACAGCGCCATCCTGGGCCAGCAGCAGGTAGTCGAGCATGCGCAAGCGCGCAGCGACAATGAAAAGATGCGCTGGCAGTTGGCCGAACGCAAGCGCATGTCGTACACCACCCTGAACAACCGGGCGCAGGAACAGGCGCTGAAGCTGGAAAACAAGCGCGACCAGAAAGCAATGGATGAGCACGCGGCGCGACAAGCCTATTACAAACGCTAAGCAACACTGAGGCAGCATCATGCAAACCCAGCCAACCCCGATTTCCCAGATTATCTCGCCGAACGCCACGCCGGGCGCCGCCAACCGCAGCCAGCCGACCACCAGCGGCACGGCGGGCGACTTCCAGCGCACCCTGAACCGCCAGATCGAGCAACGCCAGGCCAGCCGCAATATGGCGCAGGCGCAAGTACAAGCGCCTGCGCCGGCGGCCCGCCCTGCCAGCCCTACCAGCCCTGCGGCCACACCGGCCCAGGCGCCAGCGAGCGAAGCGAAACCGGCGCCAACGGGTACCGAACAGGCGGCCAGCAGCGAACAGCCGCCAGCGCAATCCAGCGAGGCGGCCGCGCCCGCCACCGCCGACAACACCAGCGCCCCGGCCGAGGCCAGCGTACCCGCCGCCCCCGTTACCGCGACAGTCGCGCCGCCAGCCGATCCGGCCGCCGAGATGCTGGCCCTGGTAGGTAGCATCCAGCTGGCCATCCAGCCGCCGGCCGCAGCCGCCAAGGCCGTGCCGGAACTACCCGCGCGCGCCAGCATCAAGGCCGACGGCAAGAACCCGGCCACAGGCCCCTTGCTGGCAGCGGGCCAGGGCAGCGGCAAGGCTGCCGCCACCGCCGTCGCGCAAGCCGACGGCGGCGACTTTGCCGACAGCCTGGGCCAGGCCCAGGGCAAAACGGCCGCCACACCGGGCGCCAGCGTGCCAACCGGCAAGGCCGAACCTGGCAAGCTGGCCATCGACGCCCAGCTGGCAGCCACCGCCAAGGCGGGCACCGCCGTGGCCGAACCGATCATCAAGGAAACACCTGCCGACCTGAGCCGCCTGGCGGCCCAGTTGCAGCCGGGCGCGCTGCAGCAGGCGGCGGCCGCCGTGGCCGTGCCGGCCGACAAGCTGACGGGCCGGGTCGGCACGCCGGCCTGGGACCAGCAGCTGGGACAGAAAGTCGTGTGGATGGCGGCCGGCGGCGACCAGAGCGCCACCCTGACCTTGAATCCGCCCGACCTGGGACCTGTGCAAGTGGTACTGACAGTCACCAATGACCAGGCCGATGCCGCCTTCATGTCGGCCCAGCCGGAAGTACGCCAGGCGCTGGAAGCGGCCATGCCGCGCCTGCGAGAAATGATGAGCGAAGCGGGCATCGCCTTTGGCAGCGCCACCGTCTCGGCTGGCACGCCGGAACAGCAGGACCAGGGTAACCGGGAAGCATCCGGCGGACGCCGTGGCAATGGCCAGGGCGGCGGCGTAACGGGCGGCGAGATCGCCATCGCGCCAGCGGCAGGCGGACGCAGCCGGCCCAGCCTGAGTGCCGTGGATACCTTTGCCTGAGGACAATTCGTCGTCCGTCAGCCGCTGGCGCACTCCCTGACGTAACTTTTCGTCTAAAAACAGCGAGTTGAGGGCGCTTCCGCCCTCTTTTCACTGCATCCTTCTGCGCAGAATTTGCCGATAATGACATAATGGCGTCGTGATCCACTTCTATGCACTCGAGTACCATTGAAAGCAAATCCAAAAATGAAAGCAGATCCGAAAGCAGATGCAGGCCTGGCTCCCGCCGGCGCCTCGAAAAAGAAGCTTCTGATCATCGTGCTGGCCTCGGTGCTGGTGGCTGGCAGTATCGGTGGCGGTGCCGCCTGGTATTTCCTGCATGGCAAGGCCGATAAAGAAGAATCGGCGCCCAGCAAGAAAAAACATGCCGCTTCCAAGGCAGGTCCGCCCGTCTTCGTGCCCATCGATGCCTTCACCGTCAACTTGCAGCCGGAAAATGGCGAGCAATACCTGCAAATCGCGTTTACCTTGCAGGCCAGCAGCCCGGAAGAAATGGACTTGATCAAGGTCAACATGCCGAAAGTGCGCAGCCGCTTGCTGCTGCTGCTGTCCGGCAAGAAGGCGTCCGAACTCAATACCGTGGAAGGCAAGCAGCAACTGGCGGCCGAAATCATCAATCAGGTGAACCAGCCGTTCGAGGACAAAGGGCCGGAGCAGGACGTGACGGACGTATTATTTACCGCATTCATCATTCAATAAGCAGCCATGGCCGATAATTTCCTCTCCCAGGAAGAAGTCGATGCCCTTCTGAAGGGCGTCAACGGAGACCAGGACGACGCGCAGGCGCCGGAAGATGTCACGGGAGTTCGTACCTACAACCTGGCAACCCAGGAGCGCATCGTGCGCGGCCGGATGCCAACGTTGGAAATTATCAACGAGCGTTTCGCCCGTCTGCTGCGCGTGGGCCTGTTCAACTTCCTGCGCCGCAGCGCCGAAGTGTCCGTCGGTTCCGTGCGCGTGTCGAAATACAGCGAGTTCATCCGTAACCTGGTGGTGCCGACCAACCTGAATTTGGTGCACATGAAGCCGCTGCGCGGCACAGCCCTGATGGTCTTCGATCCGGGCCTCGTGTTCTTGCTGGTCGACAACCTGTTCGGCGGCGACGGACGTTTCCATACGCGCGTCGAAGGGCGCGACTTTACGCAGACGGAGCAGCGCATCATCCTGCGCATCCTCGATATCGTCTTCGAAGCGTACACCAAGTCGTGGGAGCCGGTCTTCCCCGTCGAGTTCGAATATATCCGTTCAGAAATGAACACGCAGTTCGCCAATATCGCCACGCCGAACGAAGTGGTGGTGGCGTCCACGTTTACGGTGGAATTGGGCTCCGTTTCAGGACAAATCCACTTCTGCATGCCGTATTCGATGATCGAGCCGATCCGCGATTCGCTGACCTCGAGCCTGCAGGGCGAGGCGCTGGAAGTGGACAAGCGCTGGATCCGCCTGATGACGCAGCAGATCCAGATCGCCGAAGTCGAACTGGTCGCTTCGCTGGGCACGGCCCGCGTGTCGTTCGATGAAATCCTGAACATGAAGGTGGGCGACATCATCCCCCTGAATATTCCCGAACTGATCGCCGCCACCGTCGACGGCGTGCCCGTGATGGATTGCACGTACGGCGTGTTGAACGGACAATATGCGCTGAAGGTTGAAAAGTTGCTGGCTAACGCCGATAACATGAACAATCATTAAAAAATACCCGGGCCGCTGCGGCCCGCATCTGTACAACAGGAGAAACACATGTCTGACAACCAAGACGATCAAAGCGCGGAAGACGATTGGGGCGCGGCCATTGCCGAGCAGGCCAAGGCGGAAGCCGAAGCGCTGCAAAACCAGGCTGCCAATACGGCCAGCGCGGCCAGCGCCGCCGTGTTCAAGGACTTTTCCAAGCAGGCATCGAAGTCGGAAACGCACAACGATATCGATTTCATCCTCGATATCCCCGTGCAGCTGACGGTCGAACTGGGCCGCACCAAGATCGCCATCAAGAACCTGCTGCAACTGGCGCAGGGTTCCGTGGTCGAGCTCGACGGCCTGGCCGGCGAACCGATGGACGTGCTGGTGAACGGCTGCCTGATCGCCCAGGGCGAAGTGGTGGTGGTGAATGACAAGTTCGGCATCCGCCTGACGGACATCATCACGCCTTCCGAACGCATCCGAAAATTGAATAAATGAAGCCTGGCCTGTTGATTTCCACTGTGCTGCCGTTCCTGGCGGCATGCAGCATCGCGCACGCCGAACCGGCAACCGCCTCGGCACCGGCGGCCAGCGCCGCCAGCGCTTCCGTCGCGGCGGCCAGCGAGACACCGCCAGCCGCCACGGCGCCGGCCGCCTCAGCTGCAACGGCGGTGCCGGCCTCCGCGCCTGCCGCCGCCCTGCCCGCCATGCCGCCCGGCGCGCCGATGACGATGGCGCCGACCAGTTCGGCCGGCAGCTTGCTGCAAACCATCTTCGCACTCGTGTTCGTGCTGGCCCTCCTGATCGGCCTGGCCTGGTTCATGAAGCGCTATGGCCCCAAGGTCATGGGCGGCAACAGCAAGATGCGCGTCGTCAGCTCGCTCAACCTGGGCGGACGCGAACGCATCGTCCTCGTCGAAGTGGCCGACCAGTGGATCGTCGTCGGCGCCTCGCCCGGCAGGATCAACGCGCTGGCCACCATGCCGCGCCAGGAAGGCGACTTGCCGCAACTGGCCACGGCGCAAAACGGCCCCGCGGCCGCCAATTTTTCCGAGTGGCTGAAACAGACCATCGAAAAACGCAATGGGAAATAAGCAGCAGATGGCGTGGTCCACCTTCAAGACTCCCCTGACCTGGCTGCTGGCCGCCGCCGCCCTGGCCTTGCCGCTGTGGGCCATGGCCCAGCCGGGCATCCCGGCTTTCAACAGCACGCCGGCCCCGGGCGGAGGCCAGAATTACTCGTTGCCGGTGCAGACGCTCATCCTGATGACGTCGCTCACCTTCCTGCCGGCGGCCCTCCTGATGATGACCTGCTTTACGCGCATCATCATCGTGCTGTCCCTGCTGCGCCAGGCCATCGGCACGCAATCGGCGCCGCCGAACCAGGTGCTGGTGGGGCTGGCCCTGTTCCTGACCCTGTTCGTCATGGGGCCCGTGTTCGACAAGATTTATACGGATGCGTATCTTCCTTATCAGGAAAACAAGATCACCATGCAGCAGGCGATGGACAAGGGCGTCGATCCCCTGAAAACCTTCATGCTCAAGCAGACGCGCCAGGCCGACCTGGCCCTGTTCGCCAAGATGTCGCGCTCGCCGGCCCTGCAAGGTCCGGAAGACGTGCCGCTGCGCATCCTCGTGCCCGCCTTCGTCACCAGCGAACTGAAAACGGCGTTCCAGATCGGCTTTGCCATCTTCATCCCGTTCCTGATCATCGACATGGTGGTCGCCAGCGTGCTGATGTCGATGGGGATGATGATGATGTCGCCGGCGACGATTTCGCTGCCGTTCAAGCTGATGCTGTTCGTGCTGGTCGATGGCTGGCAGTTGCTGCTGGGCTCGCTGTCACAGAGTTTTTACTAGGGGAAATACGATGACACCCGAAAGCGTCATGACCCTGGGCCGCCATGCGATGGAAATCACCCTCATGGTGGCCGCGCCCATGCTGCTCGTCGCCCTCATCATCGGCTTGATCGTGAGTATTTTCCAGGCGGCAACGCAGATCAACGAGGCGACCCTGTCCTTCATCCCCAAACTGGTCGGCATTTTCGTCGCCCTCGTCGTGGCGGGCCCCTGGATGCTGTCCGTCATGCTCGACTACATGCGCCAGGTCTTCACGGGCATCCCGAACCTGGTGGGCTAGTGCCGCGCTTGTTGCTATGCTGACCCTGTCCAGCATCGAACTCAATACCTGGATCGCAGCACTGCTGTGGCCGCTTAGCCGCATCCTCGGCCTGATCGCGGCCGCCCCCCTGTTCGGCAACGCGGCCGTGCCGGCCACCGTGAAGGTGAGCCTGGGCGCCCTGCTGGCCATGATCATCGCCCCCACCGTGCCGGCCTTGCCTGCCGTCAACCCGATGTCCTTGCCCGGCCTGCTGATCCTCACGCAGGAGATGCTGGTGGGCCTGGCCATGGGCTTTTCCATCCGCATTGTGTTTTCCGCCATCGAAATGGCAGGCGAAATCAGCAGTCTTACCATGGGCCTGGGCTTCGCCTCGTTCTTCGATCCGCAAACCAAGGGCAGGTCTTCCGCCATCAGCCAGTTCCTCGTCATGCTGGCCACCTTGATGTTTTTGACAGTCAACGGCCACCTGGTCTTGCTGGCGGCGCTGGCGGAAAGCTTCGTCAGCCTGCCGATTTCATCGAGTCCCATCAGCGGCGGCGGCTTCCAGCAATTGGCGGCGTGGGGTGGGGAAATTTTCCGTTCCGGCCTGCAAATTTCGCTGCCCATCATCGCCGCCCTGCTGCTGACCAACGTGGCCCTGGGCATCCTGACGCGGGCCGCGCCGCAGCTGAACATCTTCGGTATCGGTTTTCCCGTCACCCTGGGCGTGGGCTTGCTGGTGATCAGCATGGTCCTGCCCTACCTGGCCACGCCCTTCCAGAACATGT
Organism: Janthinobacterium sp. SUN137; assembly: GCF_030587265.1. Lineage (NCBI taxonomy): Bacteria > Pseudomonadati > Pseudomonadota > Betaproteobacteria > Burkholderiales > Oxalobacteraceae > Janthinobacterium > Janthinobacterium sp. SUN137. The sequence continues at coordinate 754,571 of NZ_JAPWHZ010000001.1, forward strand.
TCCTGCGCGGCATAGAAACAGCGCGCCTGCTGCCGCGCGGCTTCGCCACGCGCGACCGGCCGCCGCCACCCGCACCGCCGAATCCCTTGCGCCCCCCGGCGCCGGCCGCGCCGGCGCGCTGACTCACCGCGGGTCGCTGCTCAGCGCCGCGCGCCAGCGCCGCATGTCGACGTTCAGGCGCAACTGGTGATGCTTGACCAGGTAGCGCACGCCGACCAGCGCCGCCGCCAGGCCCGACAAGGCGGCTATGCCCAGCGCCCAGCGCGGGCCGAAGGTGTCGGCCACCCAGCCCACGATGGGCGCGCCCAGCGGCGTGCCGCCCGCCGAGATGGCCAGCACGATGGCCATGACCCGGCCCCGCATGGCGGGCGCCGTCGACAGTTGCACGCTGCTGTTGACGCTGGTGGTAAAGGTTTGCGCGGCGATACCGATGACTACCAGCATCATGCCGAACAGCCAGTAATTGGGCATCACGGCGGCCAGCGCGCAAGCCAGGCCGAACAGCGCAGCAGCGCCCAGCAGCAAGGCCAGCGTAGGCTGGCCCCGTCCGGCCGCCAGCAGGGCGCCGGCCACGGAGCCGCAAGCCATCACGGAACTGAGCACGCCGTACTGGCCCGCACCCGCATGGAAGGCCGTCACGGACATGGTCGACAGGAAGATGGGGAAATTCAGGCCGAAGGTACCGATCAGGAACAGCATCAGCAAAATGGCCATCAGGTCGGGCCGCTGGCGCACATAGCGGAAACCCTCGCCCAGGCTGGCCCGCGTAGCCTTCAGGCGCGGCGCGCGGCGCAGCAATTCCACGCGCAGCAGCAACAGCGAACCGATCACGGCGGCAAACGAGACGGCGTTGATGATGAAGACCCAGCCGCTGCCGACACTGCTGATCAGCAAGCCGGCCACGGCCGGGCCCAGCATGCGCGCCGCATTGAACGAGGTGGAATTGAGCGCCACGGCATTGGTCAGGTCTTCCTCGCCGACGATTTCGGCCACAAAAGTCTGGCGCACGGGCGAATCGAAGGCCGTCACGCAGCCCAGCAGGAAAGCAAACACATACACGTGCCACAGTTGCACCAGGCCGCTGATGCACAGCAAACCCAGGCCCAGCGCCAGCAAACCCATGGCCGCCTGCGTACACAACAGCAATTTCCTGCGGTCGAGCAAGTCGGCCGCCATGCCCGTCAGGGGCAGCAACAGCAGTTGCGGGCCGAATTGCAAGGCCATGACGATGCCGACGGCGCTGGCATTGTGCTGCGTCAATTCGCTCAGCACCAGCCAATCCTGCGCCGTGCGCTGCATCCAGGTGCCGATATTCGACACGAGGGCGCCGCCGGCCCAGATACGGTAATTGGGTATGCGTAGCGAACGGAATGTGTTGTTCATCTGGGCGTGCGGGCTCCTTGCCGGGGTCGTGGTGGAAAATTCAGCGGATCACTCCGCCAAGCGTTTGAGTAATGCCACCGCATGGTTCAGTTCGGTGACTTCGTCCGGCGTGAGCCGGGTTTCAATGGTGCGCGCCAGCCAGTCTTCGCGCGCGGCACGGCTGGCTGCGATCCAGACGCGGCAGCTGTCCGTCAGGGTCAAGATGGTTTGCCGGCCATCCAGCGGATCGGGCGACCCCGTCACCATCCGCGCCTCGGTCAGCGCCAGCACGGTGGCGGCCATCGACTGGGGCCGCATGCCTTCGGCGCGCGCCAGGCTGCTGGCCGTGGCCGGGCCGTCGCGTTCGAGACGGCTGAGCACGGATGCCTGCGACATGCTGACATCCCCCAGGTGCGCCTCTTCGCGCAGGCGGCGGCGCAGCTTGCCGACCAGGATGCGCAATTCGCCGGCCAGTTGCAGAACTTGTTCGTGGTCTTCTTGCGGGGTGGTCATGGCAGTCATGTAGTGGATCAACGGCCTCCACTATAGCAGATATGCAGGTAGACTGCACAGTTTGCCTGTATATCTTGCCAGAACGGCCATCTTGCGGACGTAAAAAAGCCGGGGCGGGAGATGTCCTCCCTGCCCCGGCTTGCCGGTTATCCGATGCGGGCCGCTTAGCTGATGTAATTGAACAGCGACAGGCCCGAGATCGAGGTAAACGACTTCTGCGCCGCCTGCAGGGTGATCTGTTGCTGGCTGAACAGGGAAATCGCCTTCACCATGTCCAGGTCCTGCAAGCCCGACAGGGTGCTCGCATATTGCAGGTCGAGGTCGTCGCCGGCGCTGTCGAGCGTGTCGAGTTCCTTCAGGCGCGAACCGACTTCCGCGCGCACCGACAGCACGTTGTCGTAAGCCGTATCGAGGATGTCGTGCGCCGCGTTCAGACCGGCCGTCAGGCGCGCCTGTCCCGCGTCGCCCGAGGCCGGCTGGCCCAGCACACCGATCAGGTTGGTAATCGTGCTAAAGATCGATTCCTTGCTGCTGGGCTCCAGGGTGAATTTGTCCAGGTCGGCCGGCTTGCCCGCGACATTGACTTGCTGGCCGTCAAAGTTGATGGCATCGCCCGACTTGTAGGCCACCGGCACGGCCGGATTCGGGATGGTCTGGCCCAGGGTCACGTCCGTCACGGTATAGGTCGTGACGGCGGCGGTGCCCGTGCCCGTCACCTGGAAATCGATCGAGTACTTGTGCCCCGTCAACTTGGTGGGATCGGTGACGGTGCCGCCGGAAATGATGCCGGCGCCGCCGCGCGTGAAGTTGCCCGGATCGGCCGCCGTGGTGAACTTGCCGTTGCCCGTCAAATTATTCTCGAACACGGCCGCGCCCGAATCGCTGGTGGCCAGGTAGCGGGCCGAGCCCACTTGCAGTTCGCGCTGCCCCTGGTCACCTGCGTAGGTGGCGCCGCCCGGCGTCTGGCTGAACGGTTGCGTCGTCGACTTGTAGCCGCCGAACAGGTAGCCGCCCGCGTTGTCGGACGTGTTGGCGATGCCCAGCAGGTCCGTCAAACGGCCCTGCAGTTCCGTGGCCAGGCTCTGGCGGTCGACATCCTTCAAGGCCGGATTACCGGCTTTGAGCACCAGTTCCTGCACGTCGGCGAGCAGCGAGGTGGTGCTGGCCAGGGCCAGCTCTTCCTGCGAGAGGAAATTCTTGGCGTTCGAGCGGTTCGTCACGAATTGCGTGTTGATCGTTTGCGACTGCGTCACTTCCAGCGCGCGCGCCGAGGCGATCGGGTCGTCGGCCGGCGTCAGGTTGCGGCGGTTCGCCGACAGCTGCATCTGGCTACGGTTCAACGCGCCCTGCAGGTTGTTCAGCTGCGTGCTGCCCGCGTCATAGATCATTTTGGTACTGATGCGCATGATGCTGCCCTTCCTGATGGCGGCGGACGCCAGGCGCCGCCGCTTGAATAATTAACGTCCGAGGCCGATGACCACGTCGAACAGGGTGCTGGCGATCTGCATGACCTTGCCGCAAGCCTGGTAGGCTTGCTGGTAGCGCAGCAGATTGGCCGCCTCTTCATCGAGGTTGACGCCGGAGACGGCTTGCTGCTGCGTGCTGGTTTGTTGCAACAACGCAAGACTGGCCAAGCCGCTGACCTGTACTTCGCGCGTCTTGTTGCCGACAAAACTGACGGTTTCCGCGTACGAACCCTGGAACGTGGCCTTGCCGCCGTCGAGAATGTTTTTCGTCTGCAAGCCCGCCAGCAGCGAGGCATTGCGGTTGTCGCCCACGCCGCCCGAGTTCGGCCCGATGGTGAATTTATCGCCCTGCGCGGGCGCCCCCGTCATGTTGACGTTGATGCCGCCAAAGCTGAAGCTGTCGCCTTCCGTGTACGGGATGTTCGCCGTGCCGGCCGGATACGTGGTGGTGGCACCGTTCAAGCCTTTCACCGTCACGGCCTGGCCCGCGGGGAAACCCGACAGCGAAGTGGTCGCCTTGTCATACGTCAAGGTGACGGGGCCCGTCAAGGCGTTGCCTGGCGTCAAATACGCCTTGTCCACGCTACCTGCGCCCAGCTTGCCGCTACCCGTGTTGCTGACGGGCGCAGCCGTGACGATGGGCGCGCCGGCGGCCAGTTTGTTGCGGTCGGTAATCGCCACGGCCAGGTCGGAAGCGCCGTGCGCCGTCGGCCTGACCATGAAGTTGTCGCCTTCGGCGGCCGCGCCCGAGATCGAGAAATCCACGCCGTCGATGGTTTGCGGCACGGTTTGCGGATACGGGTTGATGGTCGTTTTCGCGCCGTCGCTCTGGCGCGTCACCACATAATTGGAGCCGTCATACTTGACGGCATAATCGCTGGCCGTCAGCTTGGTCGGATCGCTGACCTTGGCCGACAGAACGGTCGTGCTGGTCGCATTGTTGCGGTAGTCGGCGCCGATGACGGGATCGGGCAACTTGAAGAAGTCGGTCCCCATGTCGCCATTCAAGTCCTGGCCCAGCTTGTGCTGCTCATTGAAGGTGGACGCCAGTGCGATGGCGACCTTGCCCAGCGAATTCTGGATGCGGTCCAGGCTGCCGCTGCGGAATTCCAGCAAGCCGCCCAGCGCGCCGCCGCTGAGGGAGCTTTCCGACAGTTTGCTGACGCTCGAGCCCGTCACATAGCCGATGTCCAGGCGGTTCGGGTCCGTCGGCGACGGTGTGGTGGCCAGTTCAAAGTTCTTGTCGCCCACCACCAGCGGCTGGCCCGAGCCGATCGAAACGGTAATCGAGTTGCCGGCGCCAGGCTGAACAGTTGCCTTGACGTATTTGTTCAGTTCCGTGATCAACTGGTCGCGCTGGTCCAGCAAATCGTTGGGCTGATTGCTTTCATTCACGGTCAGGTTGGTAATCGAGGTATTCAGTTCCGCGATCTGCTTGGCGTAGGAATTGATCACCTTGACGTTCGACGTGATCTGCGAATTGACGCCGTCGCCGATCTCCGTCAGGCGCGCGCTGAGGCCCTGGAAACGGGCCGTCAGCGAGTTTGCGCTCGACAACAATGCCTGGCGCGACGAGACGGACGAGGGATTCGAGCTGAAATCCTGCACGCCCTTGAAGAAATCGGCCATCGCCGGCGACAGCCCGGCCGTCGGGTCCGCCAGCATATTGTCGATCTGGGTGATCTGCGTGTAATACGCGTCGAGCGAACTGGTGGCCGACTGCGCGGCATTCACCTGGGCCGCCATGAAACCGTCGTACTGGCGCTTGACTTGCGATACCTCGGTACCATTGCCAACAAAGCCATAACCGGCATTGTTGAACTGCGCCGTCTGCTGCAGCACCACCTGGCGGTTGTAACCGTCCACGTTGGCATTGGTGATGTTATGCCCGGTCGTCGACAGGCCCACCTGCGCTGCAAGCAAACCGCTCTTACCGATGCTGAGTAGATTCGAAGTCATGGTGTCTTATTGGTTACCGTCAAAAGTATTTACGGCAGCCGCGGCGAAAACTTGAAGCGCGCGGCTTGCACGGGGGCAAGGCGGGGCGTCAGCCGACCAGAGAATTTTTAATGATTTTTGTCAATTTGGCAGCGTAATTCGGGTCCGTCGCATAACCGGCTTTCTGCAATCCCTGGGCGAAGGTGCTGGCGTCGCCCGCGCTGGCCAGGACTTTTTCGTAGCGTTTGTTGTTGGTAATCAACTGCGCATAATCCTTGAAGCTGTCGGCATAGCTGTCATAGGCGCGGAATTTTTCCACCTTGCGCTGCGCCTTGCCATTCACGTATTCCGTGGTGACGGCTTCCGTGACCTTGCCCTTCCAGTCGCTGGAAGCCTTGATGCCGAACAGGTTGTGGCTGCTGCTGCCGTCGCGGCTGATGATTTCGCGCTTGCCCCAGCCCGTTTCCAGCGCCGCCTGGCCCAGCATGAACTTGGCCGGGATGCCCGTGGCGCGGCTGGCTTCTTCCGCATGCACGCCCAGCTTTTCCTGGAAGGCGCGCACGTGCGGCGCCTGCGTGGCGTTGGCCTTGTCGCTCAGAGTCTTGCCGCTGGCGGCGGCGCTGCCGGCCCCCTCGGCGAGGGCGCCCTGCTGCTGGCGGAAGGCGGCCAGCGCCTGCGCCATGCTCGAGGAACGGGGCGACGGCGCTTCGGCGCCATCGGCGGCCAGCGCCTGGTTCGACGACGACAATTGGCGGATCAGCACGTCCGCCAGGCCCGTGCCCCGCTTGGCCAGGTTCTGGCTCGTCTGCTGGTCCAGCATCGAGGTGTACATCTTGCTTTGCTGGCTATCCATGATGCCGTCCTGCGGCGTGGCTTCGCGCATGCTTTTCATCATCATGTTGATGAACATGGCTTCGAATTGCGTGGCCGCCTCTTTCAGGGCGGCGGGGTCCTTCGCCTTGGCGGACTGGCGCAAGCCATCCATGCCTTTCACGTCATAGGCGGCGGTATTGCTGAGGTCGGTTTGACTGATCATGGCGTGTCCATCAAATGATTTCAAGTTCAGCGCGCAGCGAACCGGCCGCCTTCATCGCCTGCAGGATGGCCAGCAAGTCTTGCGGCGAAGCGCCGATGGCGTTGAGGGCCTTGACCACGTCGGACAGCGAGGCGCCGCCCTTGACCAGCATGACCTTGCCCGGTTCCTTCTTGATATCGATCTGCGCCGTCTGCGTGACCACCGTGCGCCCGCCCGACAAGGGCGCCGGCTGGCTCACTTGCGGCTCGACATTGATGGTGACGGACAGGTTGCCGTGCGAAATGGCGCACGTTTCCAGGGTCACGGACTGGTTCATCACGACGGAACCGGTGCGCGCATTCATAATGACCTTGGCCGCCAGGCGGGCCGGGTTGACTTCGATGCTTTCCAGCTGGCCCAAAAAGGACACGCGCTGGTCGCTGCCGCTCGGCGACTGCACCTGGATCACGCGGCCGTCGAGCGCGGCGGCCGTGCCGGCGCCGTAGCGGCTGTTGATGGCGTCGACCACGCGGCTGGCGGTGGCGAAATCGGTGGCGTTCAATTCCAGGCGGATGGTGTTGTTGGCGCCCAGCGCCGAAGGCACGGTGCGCTCGACGGTCGCGCCGCCCGAGATGCGGCCCACGCTCAGGTGATTGATGACGACGGAGCTGCCGGCCGCCTGCGCGCCCACGCCGCCCACCAGCACGTTGCCTTGCGCCATGCCGTACACCTGGCCATCGGCGCCCTTCAGGGGCGTCATTAATAAAGTGCCGCCGCGCAAGCTTTTCGCATTGCCCATCGACGACACCGTCACGTCGAGCAACTGGCCCGGCTGGGCAAACGCGGGCAAGGCCGTCGTCACCATCACGGCGGCCACGTTTTTCAGCTGCAAACTAGTGCCTTGCGGCAAGTTGATGCCCTGCTGCTGCAGCATCGCCGCCACGCTCTGGATGGTGAACGGGGTTTGCGTGGTCTGGTCGCCGCTGCCGTCGAGGCCGACGACGAGGCCATAGCCCATCAGCTGATTCTGGCGCACGCCGGCGATGCTGGCCAGGTCCTTGATGCGCTCGGCTTGCGCCACGGGCGCCAGCAGGGAGATGGCCAAGCCGAAAATGGCGAGAAAGCGGGGAAAGGTCGACGTTGCCATGATCAGAACGGCAACAGGCTGAGGAAGAAGCGCGACGCCATCGACGCCATTTCGGCGCGGTCGATCTGGCTGTTGGTGCGGTATTCGACGCGCGCTTCGGCCACCTGGGTCGAGGGCACGACATTGCCCGTGCCGATGGTATCCGGATTGACCATGCCCGAGAAGCGGATGAATTCCGTGCCCTTGTTCATGGCGATCTGTTTTTCGCCGGCGACGATCAAGTTTCCGTTTGGCAATACCTCGATCACCGTCACGCCGATGGTGCCGGAAAACGTGTTGCTGGCGGACTGGTTGTCGCCATCGGCAAATTTCGTCGCGCCATTCGCCGCCACGGTGCCGCCGAAACGGCCCTGGGCGAAGCCGGGCGTGGAAAAGCCCACGCTGCCGGACTTGTTGCCGGAACTGGCGCCCGCCTTGACGGCATTCGTGCGCTCGGTGATGGCGATCGTCATGGTGTCGCCCACGTGGCGCGCGCGGCGGTCTTCGAAGGCGGGACGGTAGGTCGACGGCTGGTAGATGGAACCGTTGTTGACGACCACGGGTTCCGGCATCGGCGCGCGCGTGGTGGTGGGATATTGCACGATGGACGTAGGCGTGATGGCGCAGCCGGACAGCAGGACTGCAGAGAACAAAGCGATGATGGGGTATTGCATGGCGAACCTCCGCTGCCATCCGGCGGCGGATGGCATGACGACTATGAAAATTAAAGTTGCGACAATTTCTGCAGCATTTGATCGGATGTGGTGATGGCCTTGCTGTTGATCTCGTAGGCGCGCTGCGTCTGGATCATGTTGACCATTTCCTCTGCCACGTTGACGTTCGACGTCTCGATATAGCCCTGCATCAGCACGCCGGCGCCGTTCGTGCCCGGGGTGTTGGTTTGCGCCACGCCGGAGGCGCCCGTTTCCATGTACAGGTTTTCGCCCTTCGATTCCAGGCCGGCGGGGTTGACGAAAGTGGTCAGTTGCAACGAGCCGATTTGCGATGGCGCAACAGTGTCGGGCAAGGTGACGGACACGGTGCCGTCGCGCGCCACGGTCAGGCTCAGCGCATTGGTCGGCACGGTGATGGCGGGCTGGATGACGAAGCCTTCCGAGGTGACGAGCTGGCCGTTGGCGTCCGTCTGGAACGAACCGTCGCGCGTGTAGGCGGTGGCGCCGTCCGGCATCAGCACCTGGAAGAAACCGGTGCCGTTGACCATCACGTCGCGCGAATTGCCCGAGGCCTGGGGATTGCCCTGCGTATGGATGCGTTCGGTCGCCACGGTGCGTACGCCCGTGCCGATCTGCAAGCCCGATGGCAGCTGGGTCTGCTGCGACGATTGCGCGCCCGGCTGGCGCACATTTTGATACAGCAAGTCCTCGAACACGGCGCGCGACTTCTTGAAGCCGGTGGTGCTGACGTTGGCCAGGTTATTGGCGATCACGTCCATCTGCGTTTGCTGCGCTTCCAGGCCGGTCTTGGCAATCCAAAGGGAACGAATCATGATATTTCTCCAATAACAGCGCTAACCAGCCCTGTAGACTATTTCTATGCGACCATTATGCGGTGGCCCCCATCAATTCAAAGCGAGGATCTGGGTGGCTTTCGCCGCGTTATTCTCGGCATTCTTCAACAAGCTCATTTGCGTTTCGAACTGGCGCGCCAGGGCGATCATGCTGACCATCGAGTCGACGGGACTGACATTGCTGCCTTCCAGCGCACCGGTGGTCAGCTTGACGGCCTGGTCGGCCTGCGCCACCGTGCCATCCTTCAGGCGAAACAGGCCGTCGTCGCCGCGCACCAGTTGCTGCTCGGGCGGGTTGACCAGCTTGATGCGACCCAGCACCGTCGAGGGGCCGGGCGGCACGTCCGTGGAAATCGTGCCCACCGTGCCGTCGCTGGCGATGGCCACCGTCACGCCGGGCGGAATCGCCATGGGGCCCGTATCGCCCTGCACCATCAGCCCGCCCTGCGTTTGCAGCATGCCGTTTTCATTCAGTTTCAGGGCGCCGTTGCGCGTGTAGGCTTCGGAACCGTCGGCCGACTGCACCGCGATCCAGCCGCCGTTTTCCACGGCCACGTCGAGCGCGCGGCCCGTGTGCTGCATGGGTCCTTGCGTGAAATCGGAACCGACCGTCGAATCGACGACGAAGGCGCGCGTCGGCATCATGCCGTCGGCCACCACGGGCACGGCGCGGAACGAGTCGAGCTGGGCACGGAAACCCGTGCTGGTGGCGTTCGCCAAGTTGTTCGCCGTGGTCGCCTGCTTGTCGAGGATGTGCTTGGCGCCCGAGCCGGCGGTGTAGATGAGACGGTCCATGTGTTTTCTCCGTGCAAAACGAAAGCCGGGAGCAGTCCGAAAGAACCGCTCCCCTTACTCTTAACGCAGGTTGACGAGGGTCTGCAAGACGGAATCCTGCGTCTTGATGGTCTGCGCATTCGCCTGGTAGGCGCGCTGGGCCGTGATCATGTTGACCAGCTCCGCCGTCAGGTCGACGTTCGACACTTCCACGGCCGAGGCGCGCAAGTTGCCCAGGGTGCCAGTCTTCGGCTCGCCCGTGATGGGCTTGCCCGAGGCCGAGCTTTCCACCCAGGCGTTGTTGCCCAGCGGTTCCAGGCCGTTCGGGTTGGTAAAGTTGCTCAACACCACTTGGCCCAGGGCGCGCGTCTTGCCATTGTTGTACTGGCCCTGGATGACGCCGTCGTCACCGACGATGAATTGGCTCAACTGGCCCGCCTTGTAGCCGTCCGCTTCCGTTTTCTTTTCCGCCGTGGTGGTGCCCAGCTGGGTCGACCTGGTGAAATCGACCTGGACCGACAGGGTCGCATTCGCGCCCGTGGCCGGGAAGATCGGCAGGTTGACGGTGACGGGCAAGGTTTGCGGCGGCGTCAGGGCCAGCATGGCGGCCCGGTCCAGGCTGCCGACCGTGTTGAAGACCAGGGAACCGGTCTTGACGGCCGGCACCACGGTCACGTTGCGGATGGCCTCGTCGATCTGGTCGGGCGTGCGGCTCGAGTTGACGCCGTTCGGCACTGCGCTGCCGTAGGTGGCGGCGATGGCGGCCAGTTGCGCCGGCGTGGCGCCCGCGGCGGCGGCGGCGGCCGAGACGGCGGCACCGACCGCATTGCCATAGGCGACGGCGGCGGCCGTCACGTTGGCCGGCACCAGCGGCACGGCCGTGGCGGCGGCCTGGTAGGCGGCGCGCGCGGCCAGCGAGGCTGGGTCCGTCTGCAGGGCGGCCGCGACCTTCATGCTGGTCACTTCCGTGCCGTCAATGGCCGAGTAGACATCCCAGGTGTTGGTGCCCGTCTTGACATAGAAATTCGCCATGTTGTGGGAATTGCCCAGCGAATCGAAGACTTCGACGGGGAACTGCTTGTGGTAGGAGGTGTCGTCCGTCGACTTGAACGGCACCGTGGTCGGCATGGCCGTGTTCGAATTGAGGTTGACTTGCGTGTCGACCTTGGTCGTTGCCTGGGGCTTCATGTCCGACTGGTCGATCTGCAGGGGCACGACGGCGCCGGCGACGATCTTGCCGTTGACGTCGGCCGGATAGCCGGTCAGCTGCGCCAGCTGGGCGTTGACGATGAAACCGCTCTTGTCGACCTGGAACTGGCCATTGCGCGAATACTGGATGGCGCCGTTGACGCTGGTACGGAAGAAACCGCCGCCATTGATGGCGATATCGAGGGGATTTTGCGACGTTTCCAGGTTACCCTGGTTAAATTGCTGGGCGATTTGCGAGACCGACACGCCGATCCCCGCCTGGTTGCCGCCCACGCCATACAGCGAGTTGGCATAAATGTCGGCGAACTGGGCCTGCGACTGCTTGAAACCCACGGTCGACGAGTTGGCGATGTTGTTGCCGATGACGTCCAGCGATTTGGCGGCGCCATTCAAGCCGCTCAGGCCTTGTTGGAAAGACATTGTGTTCTCCTGGTAGAAATTAGGGGTAGAGGGTCACGCTAAGGGGAAGCGGCTTACAGAATCTGTTTCACGTCGGCCATGGTGATGCTGCCCACGCCCGGCACATTCAATTTCACGCCATTGGCGCCCGTCGACACGCTGGCGACCGAACCGAACATCAGCGCCGTTGCATCCTTGAGCTTGGTGCCGCCGCGCGTCGCTTCCACGGCGAAGGTGTAGGCGCCGTCGGCCAGCACGACCGGCTTGCCATCCTTGTCGAGGTCGGCGGTGGAACCGTTCCAGCCCAGCGGCAAGGTGCCCGCAGGCTGGGCGCCCAGGTCGATGGAATGGACTTCCTTGCCATCCTTGTAGATGACGACCTTGACCTTGTCGGCGGCCGTGGCCAGGTCCACGCCCAGCAGCGCGGCGCTCTTGCTCAAGTTGATGTCCTTGCCCGCCGTCAAGACGCCATGGCCGATGATGTTGGCCGCCTGCATCGATTCGGCTTGCTGGTAGCTGGCTTTCAAACTTTCCACGGTGGTATTGAGCTTGTTGACTCCCGTCACCGTCGACAGCTGGGCCAGCTGGCTGGTCAGCTGTGCATTGTCCAGCGGATTCATCGGGTCCTGGTTTTTCAGCTGGGTAACCAGCAGGGTGAGGAATTTGTTCGTTTCCGCTTCGACACTGCCTGCCTCGGCCGTCGTCTTCTTCGGATTCATCGTCGCCATCAGGTCGGTGACTTTGGAGGTGTTCGTATCGATGATTGCCATAATGATCAGTCAGCCTTACTGGCCGAGGGTGAGGGTTTTCAGGAGCAGCGACTTGGCCGCGTTCATGGTTTCCACGTTGGTCTGGTACGAGCGCGAAGCCGACAGCATGTTGACCATTTCGTCGACCGTATTCACGTTGGGCATGGTGACGTAGCCCTTCTCGTCGGCCAGCGGGTTCTTCGGGTCGTAGACCAGCTTCATCGGCGACGGATCCTCGATCACCTTCTGCACCTTGACGGCCGTGGCGCCGTTGGCCATGGGCACGGCTTCGAACACCACCTGCTTGGCGCGGTAGGCTTCGCCCGTGGCGCTGGTGGCGCTGTCGGCATTGGCCAGGTTGCTGGCCACCGTGTTCAGGCGCTGCGCCTGGGCGCTCATGGCCGAACCGGAAACATTGAAGATATTAAATAGCGACATGATTATTGTCCTCCCTGGATGGCCGTCAGCATGCCCTTGATCTGCGAATTGAGGAACGTCACGGCCGCCTCGTAGCGGATGGCATTGTCTGCAAACGCGTTGCGTTCGAGATCCATGTCCACCGTATTGCCGTCGACGGCGCCCTGGGCCGGCGCGCGGTACAGCAGCGGCGTGCCGTCGGCCAGGGTCTCGACCTTGCCGCCACCGGGTGCGCCCGCAGCTGCGGCCACGCCCTTGCCCGGCATATGCTGCGGTGCCGTGCCCTTCAGGGCCGGCGGCACGCCATCCTTGCGCGCCATCGCCCCCTTCAGCGCGGCGGCGAAATCGACGTCGCGCGCCTTGTAGTTGGGCGTGTCGGCATTGGCGATATTCGAGGCGAGCAATTCCTGGCGCGTCGAGCGCAGGCTCAGCGCCGTCTCGTTGAAGCGCATGTAATCGTCGAGTTTCCCTATCATGTCAGGCTCCGGAAAGATCTGCCACTGGCGCCCGAGATGGCGGAAGGATGGCGGATTAGTGATGACAGGAAACATAGTAAGGTGCCCACCAGCAAGACCATCGCCGGATCAGACCGTACTTTTACCCCTTAATCGGCGCTTCGATCGGGGCGGCGCGCACTATCATGGCACTATTCCAGAGGCCTATCACCATGAAAACACCGCTCGCTTTCTTCTTTGCTTTTGCCGCCCTGCCACTGCTGGCGCAGGCGCAAAACGCCGGCCGGCAAACGCCGGAAGCGCTGCGCAACAGCGTGGAACAATTCCTGCAAGTGCAAAGCAACGGCTTGCCCGGCAAGGTGACTGTCACCGTCGGCGCCGTCGATCCGCGCCTGAACCTGGCTGCCTGCCCCGCGCCGCAAGCGTTCATGGCGCCGGGCGCGCGCGCCTGGGGCAAGACCACCGTCGGCGTGCGCTGCACGGCGCCCTCCAGCTGGACCATTTACTTACAAGCGAACGTGGCCGTCGTCGGCGACTACGTGGCCAGCGCCGTGCCGCTGGCGCAAGGGCAAGCCATCGACGCCAGCCAGCTGGTGACGATGCAGGGCGACCTGGCCGCATTGCCGGCAGGCATCGCCACCGACATGGCCCAGGTCGTGGGCGCCAGCACAAATATTTCCTTGCCGCCAGGCACGCCGATGCGCCTCGACACCCTGCGCCGCAAACCGGTGGTGATGCAAGGCCAGCTGGTGCGCGTCGTTTCGAGTGGCAACGGTTTCCAGGTGGCATCAGAAGGACGCGCCATCGGCAGCGCCGGCGATGGCCAGACGGTGCAGGTGCGCACGCAGAGCGGCCAGCAGATCAGCGGCGTGGCGCGGGCTGGCGGCCTGGTGGAGGTGGCGTTTTAAACACGGATGGACAGCGATATTGTGGTCTGGCGCACTAAAGTTTCGGCAAAAGGTGCCGATAATGACACATATCCCGGAGTTTTTTGACTTCGACCAGACGAGGATCACGCTGTGAAAATTACCGATAACACCATTAAAAGCAATCCCGGCCTGCCGGTGGCGCCCGCGAGTACTTCCGGCGCCCGGAATGCCGAGAAAGCCCAGGCAACACCGACAACGTCGGACAATGTACGCCTGTCGCCGCAAGGACAGGCATTAGCGGCCAGTGCAACTGCCGGCAGCGGCGCCGTGTTCGACACGAAGAAAGTCGAACGCATCAAGCTCGCGATCGCCGACGGCCAGTTCCAGGTCAACTCAGAAAAAGTGGCGGACGGTCTCCTCGACACGGTCAAGGACTTGCTGCACTCACGAAATAGATAGGTTCCCTCATGCAATCAGTGACTCCGTTTTCCAGCCTGCGCGACGAGCAACAGCTCATGACCACATTGCTGGCATTGATGAAAGAAGAACAGCGGCATCTGGTTGCGGCTGACATCGATGCAATCACGGAACTCACGGCGCGCAAGACGGCACTGGTAGGACAATTGAGCCAGCTGGCGGCGCAACGCCACCAGGCGCTGGCGGCAGCCGGTTTCACGGCGGCCGAAGCGGGCATGGAAGACTGGCTGGTCGGCGCCAATGAAGCCGACGCGGCGCCCCTGTGGAAAGCCCTGCTCGAGACGACGCGCGAAGCCAAGGAGCAAAACCGCCTGAACAGCCTGCTCGTCAACAAGCACATGCTGCACACGCAAGGCGCCCTGAACGCCATGCGCCCCCCGGCCCAGAGCGGCAATTTCTACGGTCCCAGCGGCCAACCGACGACGAACACGGCCAGCCGGCGCGTCGTCATCGGCTGATTCCCCTAGTTAACAGCAATCCGCCGGCAAGGCGCAGCCGCCTTGCCCTTCAACCGTGCGCGGCACGCCCCGCATGCTGGCGGTATTTCGCCACGATGGCTTGCGCCCTGGCGCTGGCCGCCACCTGCTGCTCCGGCGTCAGTTCCGCCTGCAGCCAGTGCCAGTACTCATCCTGGTAGGGATTGGTGACGCCGGGCGCGAGGATGTCGTCGTAGACCTGGCGCAGCGCCAGCAGGTAGCCATACGCTCGCGGCGCATCTTTCTGCACCACCTCGCCATCGCGCAGATACGCCATCATCAGAGTCGACACGCTGGTCAGCTCCGCCTCGTCCGCCTGCGCCGTCAGCTGGGCAATCGCTTGCCGCTTCCACGCCTGCACCAGCGGATCGTCGGGACGGTTGCGCAGCGCGCTGCGGTCGCCGAACGGCCCTTCCGACAGGAAGATAGTCGCCGCGCCGGGCACGCCCGCCCTGGCGGCAGTCGCCAGGTAGCCGAGGCGCTCCTCGCGCTGGCGCTGCGTCAGGCCCGCGCACAGCTGCTGCTGGGCGGCTTTTTCCTGCGCCGTCATCTCGCGCCCCAGCTCGAATTCCAGCCCCGGCAAGCGCCTTTCTTTCTCAAATGAAATGCAGTCGTCGAGCAGATTGTAGGCCGCATACGCGTCTTCCGGCTTGCCGCTGGCCGTCAGGCGCGCGAGCTGCTGCGCCAGGGTGACGGGCATCGGCGCGGCATCGGCGACCGGGCTGGCATCGATATTCAGATACGATTCCAGGCTGCGTCCCGCTGGCGCGCCAGCGGCGGAGGCGGCGGCAGCGTCCGGCGCGCCGCTCTCGGGTGCGGGCCAGTACACGAGCGCCAGCGCTGCCGCGATGGCGGCGGCGATGGCCATGCCGGTGAATTTGACGTTCATGGTGAGGAAGCGCGTGGATGGGAAATGCACGTTACCACAGGCGCGCGGCAGCGGGCCGCACGCCTCCGCACGCTCAGCCGCCGGCCTTTTTCGGCTGGTGGCCCAGCTTGACCAGCGCGGCCAGGATGGCGTCGACATGGTCGCCCTGCACTTCGATCACGCCATCCTTGACGGTGCCGCCCGAGCCGCACTGCGTGCGCAACTGCTTGCCCAGCAGGGCCAGCGCGACGGCGTCCAGCGGCAAGCCCTTGACCACGGTGACGCTCTTGCCGCCACGACCCTTGGTCTGGCGCGAGACGCGCACCACGCCATCGCCCGCAGGCGCAGCCTTCGCTTGCGCCTTGCACGCGCACTGCGCCAGCGGCTGGCGGCAGGCGGGACACATGCGGCCCGTTTCAGTGGAATAGACGAGACCGCCCAGGGAGCTGCTTTTCATGAGGAAACGATAAAAGAGGAAGAAAGCGCGATTGTACCAAGCGGCAGCCCGCAGTTGACGAGCGTCAATTGGCCGGCGCAGGCGCCACGGGCGCCGTCGGCACTTCCGTCACCGTTTCGGGGATGCCCGACAAAATCGTCACGGCGACCCGGCGGTTGCGCGCGCGCCCTTCCGGCGTGGCGTTCGGCGCCACGGGGATATTGTCCGCGTGGCCGACGGCCGTCAGGCGCGACGCCTTGACGCCGCTGGCGATGAACAGGCGCACCACGGCGCTGGCGCGCGCAGCCGACAATTCCCAGTTCGAGGCAAAGGTCGAATTACTGATCGGCTGCACATCCGTATGCCCTTCCACCTGCACGTCGTGCGTGTCGTCCTTGAGCAGCACGGCCACGGCGCGCAAGGCCTGGTCCGATTCGGCCGTCAAGCCCGCCGCACCCGGATCGAACAGCACGCTGGCATTGATTTCCACGCTCACGCCGCGGCTCGTCTGCGTGACCCGCACCTTGCCTTCCTTGACCAGCGGCGCCAGGGTCGACGTCAGGTCCTGCGCCAGGCGCGTCATGTGTTCGCGCTCGCGGCGGATGGCTTCCGTGCGGCGTTTCAGGGCGGGGTTCGGCAACGGGATCGCCTGCGGCGCTTCCATGATGATGGGCGGCGCGCCCTTTTCCAGGCTGAAGGCCTGGCCGATGGCGTTCTGGAAGACGCGGTATTTGCCTTCGTTGACTTGCGAAATCGCATACATGACGACGAAGAAGGCGAACAGCAGGGTGATGAAGTCGGCGTACGAGATCAGCCAGCGGTCCTGGTTGTCCGGTTCCTCGTCATACTTCCTGCGCGCGCGCCGCATCATGGTCAATGCTCGTGCAAGAGGCTGGACACGCGCTCTTCGATGATGCGCGTGTGGTCGCCCGTGGCGATGTCGTACAGCACGGCGGCCGTGATTTCATATTGCACCACGCGGCGCGAGACGATGGCCTTGAGTTTATTGGCCACCGGCAGGAACAGCAGATTGGCCAGGCCCACGCCATAGATGGTCGAGACGAACGCCACGGCGATGCCGCCGCCCAGCTTGCTGGGGTCGGTGAGGTTTTCCATCACGTGGATCAGGCCCAGCACGGCGCCCAGGATGCCGATGGTGGGCGAATAGCCGGCCGCCGATTCCCACACCTTGACGGCCTGGCGCTCGGCCATTTCGTAGGCGGAGATTTCCACGTCGAGCAGCTGGCGCAGCTTGTCGGGCGCGATGCCGTCGACGATCATGCGCAAACCCTTGGCGTTGAAGCGGTCGGCCGTGTTTTCCATCAGGCGTTCGAGCGCCAGCGGGCCGTCGCGGCGCGCCGTCAGGCTCCATTGCCCGATGTCGCGCGCCAGCGCGGCGCGCGTGTCGGACGGCGGCAGGAAGACCCAGCGCAGCATTTCCAGGCCGCGGACAAAAGTGCGCAGCCGCGTCTGCAGCAGCACGGCGCCGAAGGTGCCGACGATGACGATGGCAAAGGCGGCCGGCTGCAGCAGGGAGGCCATCTTGCCGCCTTCCAGTGCCTGGCCGACCAGCAGGCCCGCCAGCGCCAGCGCCAGCCCGATTACGCTGGACCAGTCCACGCCAGCTCCCTCAAGGTTGCGCGCAGGCGCGCGACGGCCTGGGTATGCAGCTGCGAGACGCGCGATTCGGATACGCCCATCACCGCGCCGATCTCCTTCAGGTTCAGCTCTTCTTCGTAATACAGGCCCATGAGTATTTTCTCGCGTGGCGGCAGCGCGTCGATGGCATCGATCACGGATTGCCGGAAATCGGTATCGAGCAGGGAACGCAAGGGGTCGCTGTCCTCGTCCACGCAGTGGCGGTCGAGGAAGCTGTCATTGCCGTCCGGGTCATGAAAGTCTTCGTAGTACACGAGCTGGTGGCCGCCGCCGTCGCCCAGCATTTCCTGGTAGTCGGCCAGCGACATTTTCAGCAGCTTCGCCACTTCCGACTCGGTCGGCGGATGGCCGAGGCGCTGCTGCAGGGTGCTCATCGCCTCTTCGATCTTGCGCATGTTCTGGCGCATGCTGCGCGGCAGCCAGTCGCTGGTGCGCAATTCGTCGAGCATGGCGCCGCGGATGCGCAGCACGGCATACGTCTCGAACTGCGCGCCATGCGTCTCTTCATAGCGCGTAATGGCATCGAGCAGGCCGATCATGCCGGCCTGGATCAGGTCATCGACCTCGACCGAAGGCGGCAATTTCGCCTTCATATGGTGCGCCAGACGCTTCACCAGCGGAATATGCTCCGTCAGCAAATAGTCCTTGTTCGATTTCCCTTTGACCGTGTACATAGGCTGCTTATTGTTTTCTCATCTTATCTGGTGCTGCGGTTCGATTCAGGCGCTGAACTGGTGCGGGCTCCCCGTCTGGTACAAGGTGCCGCCAAGCACCGGCGCCGCCGAACGGGCCAGCCGCTCGGCCAGTCCGCGAAACGCCACCGACGCTCCCGCCAGCGGAAACGCATCGACCACGCTGCGGCCCAGCCGCGCCGCGCGGTGCAGATACTCGTCGGCAGGCACGGAACCCATCGAAGTCAGCTTCACGGCCAGGTAGCGGCTCGCCGCCTGCGCCATATTATCGTATACCACTTTTGCTTCGGATTCGGAAGCGCCGGTGACGAGAATGCCGAACGGACGGCGTCCCAGTTCCTGGCTCAGGCGCTTGATCAGGCAGTACGCCGCCTTGATCGAGGTGGCGCTGGTCGAGACTTGCACGACGATATCCGACGACGCCATCAGCGGCACGGGGAAGCACGCGCCCTCGTCCGCCACGACGCCGTCGACCAGCACGATGCCGCTCTGGCGCGCCAGCACGTCGAACGTCTTGCCCAGGCGGCGCAGTTCATCCTCGCCCGCATAATCCATGCTGTCCATCAAATGGTTGCGCGCGCCGAGGCTGGCCACGCCGAAACCTTGCGGCACCTGGTGGATGACCTGGTTCAAGCCGCACTGCTGGCGCGCCACGTCGCGCAGGCTGGCGCCGTGCGCCAGTCCCAGGCGCGATGCCACGCCATCGCTGCCGCCGCTGGCGTCGAGCAGCAGCACGTCATTGCCGCCGTAGACGAGCGACGCGCCCAGGTTGACCAGCATGGCGCCCTTGTCGTCCTGCGGCGTGGCCGAGAGGAACGTCATGACGCGCGGCTGCGGGCCGGCCAGCATGCGGCGCAAGCCTTCGGCCTGGTCGAAATCGAAATTAGCCAAGGTGCACCCCGCGCGCTTCATTGTTGCGGGCAGCCGCCTGCGCCATCAGGAGCGGCAGTTCGGCGTCGGAAAACTGCGTCGCCGCCGCATCACGCTTGAGCTTGAAGGCACGGTCGATCAGGTAGCCGCGGTCGGCCAGGTACAGGTCTTCCGGCACGCGCTGGCCGTTCGACACATAAAACAGGTTCAGCTTCTGGCGGATCACCACGTCGAGCACATTGCCGATCGAGGCCGCTTCATCGAGCTTGGTCATGATGCAGCCGGCCAGGCCGCTGCCCTGATACGCGCGCACCACTTCGTTCAACGTTTCCTGCGTGGCCGTGGAGTTCAGGCACAGCAGGCGCTTCACGTCGGCGCCGGCGCCCGACAGCATGGCCACCTGTTCCGTCACCATCTGGTCGCGCTGGCTCACGCCCACCGTATCGATCAGCACCGTGTGCTTGTTCTTCAATTCTTTCAGGGCGATGCGCAAGTCCGCCTCGTCCTTCACCGAATGCACCATCACGCCGAGGATCTTGCCGTAGATGCGCAACTGTTCATGCGCGCCGATACGGTAGGCATCCGTGGTGATCAGGGCCAGCTTTTCCGGGCCGTGGCGCATCACGCAGCGGGCCGCCAGCTTGGCCGTGCTGGTGGTCTTGCCGACGCCGGTCGGGCCCACCAGGGCAAACACGCCGCCCTGCTCCAGCATGGCGTCTTCATTGGCCACAGTATTCAGGTTACGACTCAGGACCGTCTTGATCCAGCGCATGCTTTGCGCGCCGTCGAGGCCGGCCGGCAGCTTGTCGATCAGGTAGCGCGCCAGGCTGGCCGAGAAGCCGGCCGCCAGCATTTCGCGCAGCACGACGGCTTTTTGCGGCTCGCGCTGCTGCGTCGACCCCCACGAGATTTCCGCCAGCTGGGTTTCCATCATGCCGCGCATGGCGCGGATTTCATTCATCATGCCGCTCATCTCGGCGGCGGCGTTTTCCTTGACGTGCGCCAGCGCGCTGGCCATCATCTGCTGCATGCGGGCCATGTCCACTGGCTCGGAGGCAGCCTGGCGCGGCGCGGCAGGACGTGGCGCAGCCGGGCGCTGGGCCGGGGCGGCCGGACGCTGCGACGTGGCGAACTGGGTCTGCAACTGGGGACGGGGCTGGGCCATTTCGGACGCGGCCGGCGGCGAGGCCAGCGAAGCGGCATCGTCATTGGCCAGCGCGAGGATTTCCACCACGCCATCGGCCTGGCGGTTCGACAGGATCACGGCGTCGGGGCCCAGCGCTTCGCGCACCTTGCGCAGCGCATCGCGCGACGAGGCGCCCGTAAATTTCTTCACATTCATGACCGGCCTCCCAGGGCGGGGGTGGCGCAATATTGGCTGAACTGTGTGACCATCGTCGACTCCTGTTGCTTGAGTGCTGTCTTCCACATGGACACAGATCACCCGGACAGTTTCCATTATTAGCGATGCTTACAGGAAATGATCGAAGGAACAGGACGGGAAAGTACCCGTTATTCAGTTTGCCGAGAGGAAATTGATGTTTATTTGACCAAAGACAAGGGCTGGGGTCAGACCCGGCGGGTCTGACCCCGGTACTAATGCTGCCAACTATTGTGCCCCCACCAGCGCCGTGACGCGGATGGTCTTGGTTTCCGGCACTTCCGCATGCGACAGCACTTTGAGCTGCGGCAAGGCGCGGCGCAGGAAGCGCGACAGCAAGGCGCGCAGCGGTGCCGGCACCAGCAGCACGGGCGTCAGGCCCAGCGCTTCCTGTTGCTGGGCAGCCAGGCCCGCCTGGTGCGCGATGGTGTCGGCCAGGCCCGGCTCGATGCCGGCGCCGTCGCCGCCATTGCCCATCGCCTGCATCAGCAGCCGCTCCAGGCGGCTGTCGAGGGTCATCACGGACAGTTCGGCCGAGCCGGGGAACAGTTGCTGCACGATGGCGCGGCCCAGGGCCACGCGCACCAGCGCCGTCAGGTCGTTCGGGTCTTGCGTGCTGACCGTATGCTCGGCCAGGGTTTCGATGATGGTGCGCATGTCGCGGATGTGCACGCCCTCGGCCAGCAGGTTCTGCAGCACCTTTTGCAAGGTCGACAGGGACAGCATCTTCGGCACCAGGTCTTCCACCAGGCGCGGCGACTCCTTGCCCAGGTGGTCGAGCAGCGATTGCACTTCCGCGCGGCCCAGCAGCTCGGAAGCGTGCGAGGTGATCAGGTGGTTCAGGTGCGTGGCCACCACCGTCCCCGCGTCGACCACCGTATAGCCCATCGATTGGGCCTGGTCGCGCAGGCTGGCGTCGATCCAGGTGGCGGGCAGGCCGAAGGCGGGGTCGTTCGTGGCCAGGCCGGGCAAGGTGCCGCTGGCCATGCCGGGATTAATCGCCAGGAACTGGCCGTTGAACGCTTCGCCCACGCCCACTTCCACGCCCTTGAGGGTGATGCGGTAGGCGGACGGTTTCAATTCCAGGTTGTCGCGGATATGCACGGGCGGCGCCAGGAAACCCACTTCCTGGGCAAATTTCTTGCGGATGCCCTTGATGCGTTTGAGCAATTCGCCGCCCTGCGTCTTGTCGACCAGGGGGATCAAACGGTAGCCCACTTCCAGGCCCAGGGTATCGACGGGCATGATGTCTTGCCAGCTGGCTTCTTCCTGCTCGGGCGCCACGGTTGCTTGCGGCACTTCGGCCGGCTTTTCGGCCGCCGCCTTTTCCTGCGTGCGCTTCTTGCTGATCAGATAGGCGGAGCCGGCCAGCAACGAGGCCAGCAGGATGAAGACCATGTTCGGCATGCCGGGAATCAAGCCCATGCCGCCGATGATGCCGGCGGTAATATAGAGCACTTGCGGTTTCGCAAACAATTGCCCCACCAGTTGGGTGCCGATGTCCTGTTCGCTGGCCACGCGCGAGACGACGATACCGGCCGCCGTGGAAATGATCAGCGAAGGAATCTGCGCCACCAGGCCGTCACCGATGGCCAGCAAGGTGTAGTTCTTGAGCGCATCGGCAAAGCCCATGTCGTGCTGCAGCAAGCCCACCAGCAAGCCGCCGACGATATTGATGACGGTGACCATGATGCCGGCGATGGCGTCGCCGCGCACGTATTTGCTGGCGCCGTCCATGGCGCCGTAGAATTCCGCTTCCTGCGCCACTTCCGTGCGGCGGCGGCGCGCCTCGTCTTCGCCGATCAGGCCGGCGTTCAGGTCGGCATCGATGGCCATCTGTTTACCAGGCATGGCGTCCAGCGCGAAACGGGCGCCCACCTCGGCGATACGGCCCGCACCCTTGGTCACGACGGTAAAGTTGATGATCGTCAAAATGATAAACACGACGATACCGACCGTGTAGTTGCCGCCAATCAAGAAGTGACCGAACGCCTCGATCACCTTACCGGCCGCGTCGGCGCCCGTATGGCCTTCCGTCAACACCACGCGCGTGGACGCCACGTTCAGCGACAGGCGCAGCATGGTCGACACGAGCAGGATGGTCGGGAACGCCATGAAGTCGAGCGGCTTGACCGTGTACAGCGCCGTCAGCAGCACGATGATGGACAGCGCGATATTAAAACTGAAGAAGATGTCGAGGATAAAGGCCGGCAACGGCAGCACCATCATCGCCAGCAGCATGATGATGATGATCGGCGCGGCGACGCCCTTGCTGGCGCTGCCTTTCAATCCGCTGAGCCAGGCTGGCATGGTCAGGCCGTTCATGGTGTGCTTCCTTTATTCTTGTCTGCCGCGTCTGCCGCGGGTTTGGTCTGCGACGCGGGGTCGAGCGGGTCGAGCTCGGGCGGCACGTCGAGTTTCTTCGGCTTGTCGGGACGCTCGCCCTGGCCCTTGCCATAGCTGCGCAGCTGGAACACGTAGGCCAGCACTTCGGCCACGGCGCCGTACAGCGCCTCGGGAATCTCGTCGCCGATGTCCGTGTGCTTGTACAGCGCGCGCGCCAGGGCCGGCGCTTCCAGGATGGCGACCTTGTGTTCGCCGGCCAGTTCGCGGATCTTCGCCGCCACCTCGTCGACGCCCTTGGCCACCACCTGCGGCGCGCCGCGCGAATTCTCGCCATACTTCAGGGCCACCGCGTAGTGGGTAGGGTTGGTCACCACCACGTCGGCCGTCGGCACGTCGGCCATCATGCGGCGGCGCGACATTTCATGCTGCATCTGGCGGATCTTCGCCTTGATCTGCGGATTACCGTCCGATTCCTTCGACTCTTGCTTGACTTCCTGCAAGGACATTTTCATCTTGTTGGCGTAATGCCACATCTGGTACGGACCGTCAATGGCGGCGATCAAGCCCAGCGCGCCGACGATCAACAGGAAAGCCGTGATCAAGAGGCTGATCAGATGGGCCGAACCGGCGCGCAGGGATTCCACCGACAAGCCCAGCACGGCGTCCTTTTGATGCTGCATCACCATCCAGGCGACGACGCCCACGACGAGGGTCTTGGCGATGGCCTTGAGCAATTCCACCAGCGCATTCTTCGAAAACATGTTGCCCAGGCCGCGAATCGGGTTGAGCTTGCCAAAATTGGGTGTAAACGCCTTGGAACTGAACAGCCAGCCGCCCACCAGCACGGGCGAAGCCAGGGCGACGAGCATGATGGCCAGCGCGTACGGCAGGCACGTCAGCAGGACCGAACCCACGTCGTAGCCGATGCGCAACATCATCGCGTCGGGATTGAGTATCTGTTCCCGGTCCAGGGTCAGCCCGGACACCATGACGGCCGTCAACCGCCGCACGATGGCGTCGCCAGCAAACCACAGGCAGCAGCCGGACGCCATCAACACAGTGAACGTTGCCACTTCACGCGATCGCGGAACGTCGCCTTCCTCACGCGCCTGCTCGAGGCGCTTCGGTGACGCGGCTTCGGTCTTTTCTGCGTCGCTGTCTTCCGACATCAATCAACTCCGGTGAAGTCCTGCAGCCTGGCTAGGCGCAATACGGACTGGGCATGTGGCATTATCGGTTCAATTACCGCAACGCCATCAAGGGAAAAGGAGGGCGAATCCCCTGCTTTTCCTTTGCTCCCCAGTAACCTTAGCGGGACTTGCGCGCTTCAGCCTGTTTCACCGTCTGTTCAATCGCGCCAAACAGGGACTTGCCGTCATCGCCCAGCATTTCCAGGCGAAGCACGTCGCCGAACAGCAAATACGGCGTGCCGGCGACGCCATCGGCGATCATCTCCTGGTTACGTCGCTCAAAAATACTGGAAAATCCCTTCTTGACTTCCTTGTTGGCGACCCCGCCCGCGCTGACCACGCTGCCGGCGCGCGCGTTGCGCGTCTGGCACAGGTGGGCGAGCAATTGCGGGTAATTGAACGCCATGTCGGCGCCCGCGTGGGGCTGGCCCGTCAACTTGCCGTTCAGGCTGCAGCGCAGCGCGTAATGCACCTTGCCGCCGCGCCAGGCGTCACCCAGCTCGTCGGGCGTGATGGCGACAGGGGAGCACGCCATGGCGGGTTTCGCCTGCAGGAAACCATAACCACTCGCCTGCTCGTCCGGCGCCAGGTTGCGCAGGGTGATGTCGTTGACCAGCATCAACAGCTTGATGTTCAGGTGCGCCTGGTCGGGTGTCGACCCCATGGCCACGTCGTCCGTGATGGCGGCGATGCCCGCCTCGTAGTCGATGCCCCACTGCTCATGCGCCAGCACGATCTCGTCCTGGGCGCCCAGGAAATCGTCGCTGGCGCCCTGGTACAGGCGCGGCGCATCGCGCAGATTGGCGGGCGCCTCGCTGCCCGCCGCCTTGCAGGCCCGCTCGATCTGCTGCAGGTAGGCTGCGCCGGCCACGCGCAAGCTGCTGCGCGGCAAGGGCGCCATGCAGTTGGCGGGATCGAATTCGAAGGCGCGATGGCCGCGGCCGCTATTGATGGTCTGGTACAGCAAATCGAGCTGGGGCGCGATGAAACTCCAGTCGTCGAGCGCCTTTTGCAGGGTCGAGGCGATGCCATCGGCCAGATGGGCCGTTTTCAGGTCGCGCGAGACGACAGCCAGCTGGCCGTCGCGCGTGCCATCCTTCAGGGTAGCTAATTTCATGTGCGGGAAACTTCGTCAAATGCAGGCAATGGAGACTAAAGACGCCAAAAAGCCGGGATATCCCCGGCTTTGGCGGTCAGGAAGGGGCTAGGCCAGGAGCGCGATCTGCTCGGGCGTGAGGTAGCACCACTCGCCTTCGGCGATGCCCAGCGATTCCAGGGTCAGGCTGCCGATGGCGGAACGGTGCAGCGCGCTGCAATGGTTGCCGGCGGCGGCCAGCATGCGCTTGACCTGGTGGTACTTGCCCTGTTCCAGCACGATTTCCAGCTGGTGCTCGCCGCGCTTGACGCAGACGAGGGCCGCCAGCGGGGCCGGCTCGTCGTGCAATTGCACGCCGGCCAGCAGCAGGGCCACCAGCTCATCCGTCACGGGCTCTTGCGTGGTGGCCTGGTAAATCTTCGGAACGTGGCGCTTCGGCGACGATTGTGCATGGATAAACGGGCCATCGTCGGACATCAGCAGCATGCCGGTCGTATCGTGGTCGAGCCGGCCGACGGGCTGGACTTCGCGCCAGGTGAATTGTTCCGGCAGCAGGGTCAGCACGCCAGGATGATGGCTGGGCTTGCGCGAGCATTCGAAGTTGGCGGGCTTGTTCAGCGCCAGGTACAGGTGCGCGCGATACACCCACTCTTCTTCGAACACGTGCAGCACCAGGCCTTCGGTCTCGACGGTGGTGCGGTAATTGGTCTGGGTGACGCCATCGATGACGACATCGCCATCCTCGATGAGGGAACGACAATATTTACGGGTGCCAAAACCCTGCGATTGCAGGATGCGGTCTAGGGATAATTTACTCATGGGCGTGACTTTACCAGAAGCGGCTGGCAGCGTGAAGCGGCGGCGCCTGGCGTCCGCGCGGCGGCCCAGGCGGCACGAAACCATGGTGCACGCAGAAATACCAAAAAGAACAAGGTGAGATTTGGCGAGAAATGGTTGATTCCTTTGAGAAATATCAAGCGCTCGGAATATCGCGTTGATAGACTGAAACTTCGTTAGGAATCCGCCTAACGAGGTTTAGGAATAATAACTAGGCAACGACTGACAAGGACATCGTATGGAGCATACCGATACCATCGCCTTACAAGGCAACATCGCCGACATGCGCCTGCGCATCGCCGCAGAACAGGCGGCCATGCACAAGGTCAGACTCGGCGTGGCGCGCTGGAGCACCGCCCCTGCGCCGCAGGATGCGGACGCGCCGCCATCGCCGGCAAGCCAGACGCGCTGGCATGCCGAGGCGCAATGTCATTTCATGTGCTGGCTGGAACTGGGCGGTTTTGCGCACGCGGATGCGCAGGCCGACAACGCGACCGCGCCCGTCATGGCGGACATGCCGTCCGACATCGGCAGCAACGTTGACGCCGGTGCAACAGCAGCCAGGGAAACCAGCGCCGCTCCCCTGCCCCTGCACTGCAACGGCTGCGCCGTCTGAGCGCGGCCCATCCGACCAGCCATGCCACGCCCTCGCATGCCTGCCTTGCCAGCACGCCCAACCCCATCCAGCGACACCGGACCATCGAGCATGAACGACGCACAAAAGGAAACGGCGGCATTGCGCCGCCGTTCCCAAGCCCCATCGGGACTTTAGTGAGGAATGTAAATTCACTCAAAACCACATCTGCGATGCGGCGAGTAGTTCCAAGACCTGCCAATCAAGTTAGTACTGACAACATAGTTGATATATCGCCCCTCCTTGAAAAGAACTACGCTTTCACTATAGCCCAAGCAGCCCTATTTTCAAGCCAATTTACCACCTTATTGAAAATCATTCTCGACTGGCTTGCCTGCCTGCCAAGAGTGATATCCTCAGCGCAACGCCGGTTGCGACTGCTGCACGGCCGCCTTCATGGCGCCCGCACCCATGGCGGCGCCAAACTTTTTGAGCACCCGTTCCGGCAAGCCTTCATGCTGCGTGTAGTCGACGATGTCTTCCGCCTTGACGACGTCGCGCGCCACGCTGTCGACCGTGCCGAAATCGTCGGCCAGGCCCATTTCCACGGCTTTCGCGCCCGTCCAGTACAAGCCGGAAAAGGTATCGGCCGTTTCCTTCAGGCGCTTGCCCCGTCCCGCGCGCACCACGTCGATGAATTGCTGGTGGATTTCATTGAGCATGCCTTGCGCATACGCCTTGTGTTTTTCCGTCAGGGGGCTGAACGGGTCCATGAAGCCCTTGTTCTCGCCCGCCGTCAGCAGGCGGCGCTCGACGCCCACCTTTTCCATCACGCCCGTAAAGCCGAAGCCATCCATCAGCACGCCGATGGAACCGACCACGCTGGCCTTGTTGACGTAGATGCGGTCGGCGGCGGCGGCGATGTAATAGCCGCCCGAGGCGCACATTTCATCGACCACCACATATAAAGGCTTGTCCGGATAGCCCTTGCGCAGGCGTTGCATCTCGTCGACGATCATGCCGGCCTGCACGGGACTGCCGCCCGGACTATTAATATGCAGCACCACGGCCACGGAACCGGCATCGGAAAACGCCTTGTCCAGCGCGGGGATGACGACGGCGGCCGAGCCGCTGCCTTCGGACTCGATGGCGCCGCTGATGTCGATCAGGGCCGTGTGGCGGCCCAGGGTTTCGCTGTCGTCGGCCGTGTTGTAGTCATAAAACACCCACAGGGCGAACAGCACGATCAGCAAGCCGAAGACCTTGAAAAAGATGCTCCAGCGGCGGTGCGCGCGTTGCTCTTGCAAAGTGGCAAATACCAGCTTTTCCAGCACTTCGCGCTCCCAGTGTCCCGCAGGGGCGCCGTGGCCGGCGGCTGGCGCGCTACTGTCCAGCTTGTCATTCGTGTTATCGCTCATGGTTCACTTTGCGTAAATTACAGAAGGCCTGCCCCGGCCTCAGGCCGGCAGCGGCTGGACATACTCGTCGGGTTGCCAGTACAGCTGGCCATCGCGTTCGGCCACGGCGATCGGGCGCAAGCGCCCGCCCTTGCAGGGACCGCCCGCACAGTAGCCGCTTTCCGGCACATAGATGGCGCCATGCGTCGAACACATCAGGTACAAGCCGCTGGACTCGAAAAACTCGCCTTCCGCCCAGTCCAGCTCGATCGGCACGTGGGCGCAGCGGTTCAGGTAGCCATACGCCTTGCCGCCATGGCGCACGACAAAGCCCGTGGTGGTTTCACCGCCGGCCGAGACGGGAAAGCGCACGCCCTTGCCGCCATCGGCCACGGCGTCGGCGGCACAGATGAAAACGTCGACAACATCGTTCATCATGCGTGCTCGCTCAGCCATTGATGCAGCTCGGCCACCGTGGCGGCCGAATACAGGGGATTGCAAGCTTGCAACTGTGCCACCGGATGCGCTCCATACTCTACGGCAATACCGGCCGCGCCTGCATTGCTTGCCATCAACAAATCATGACTGGTGTCGCCGATCATCACGGTGCGGCGCATATCCTGCCCCAGTTCCCGCGTCAGCTCCTGCAGCATGGCTGGATGGGGCTTGGAAAAGGTTTCATCGGCGCAACGCGTCGCATCGAACAGGGACAGCAGCTTGACGGCATTCAAGGAGCGGTTCAGGCCGACGCGGCTCTTGCCCGTGGCGACGGCGAGGAAATACGCTTGCTGCGACAGTTCCTGCAGCATCTCGTAGACGCCAGGAAACAAAGCCAGCTCATGGTCGCGCGACAGATAGTGATAACGGTAGCGTTCCGCCATGCGCGCATGGTATTTCGGCTCCACGTCGGGCATCACCAGCTGCATGGCTTCCTGCAAGCCCAGGCCGATCACGTGCGAAGCGAGCAACTCGGTGGGAATTGGCAAGCCCAGGTCTTTGGCCGACGCCTGGATGCACTTGACGATGGTCGAGGTACTGTCTATCAGGGTACCGTCCCAATCGAAGACGATCAGATCAAATTGCTTTCTTGCCATGTTTCCCGACGGCATAGCCGCCGGCTCCTTGAGAATGAATGCTGGCGACGACTACCTTGTGGGTAGTGTCGCGCGCACGGTGGATATTTAGCGTGCGGCAACGGCCAATGGTTTGCCCAAGCTTACCAAGAAACGCTCGCATTCGGCAGCCAGCGGCGCGTTCAAGGTCATCGTCTTGCCCGTTTCCGGATGCGTGAACGTGATCTGGTGCGCGTGCAGGAACATGCGTTTCAGGGCGCCGCGCGTGCTGTCGGCTTTCAACAGGGCACGGTTGAGGGCAAAGTCGCCATATTTATCGTCGCCGGCGATGGGGAAACCGGACGAAGACAGGTGCACGCGGATCTGGTGCGTGCGTCCCGTCTTCAATTCCGCTTCCAGCAAGGCGAAGTTGTGATATTTATGCAACAGTGAAAACACCGTGTGCGACGCCAGGCCGTCGGCCTGCACGGCCACCCGGCGCTCGCCTTCGGCCGTCGTATATTTGTGCAAGGGCAACTTGATATGCTGGCGCGCATTCTTCCAGTCGCCGGCCACCAGCACCAGGTAACGCTTGTCCGTGACGCCGTCGCGCATCTGTTCATGCAGATTCGTCAACGCGGAACGTTTCTTTGCCAGCAACAACAAGCCGGACGTGTCGCGGTCCAGGCGGTGCACCAGCTCCAAAAACTTGGCGTCGGGGCGCGAAGCGCGCAATTGCTCGATCACGCCGAACGACACGCCCGAGCCGCCATGCACGGCCACGCCGGCCGGCTTGTCGATGACGAGCAGCTGCGCATCTTCGAAGATGATCTTGAATTCGGCGGCCGGCGCGCCCGTGGCGGCCTTTTCGGCCACGCGCACGGGTGGAATGCGCACCACGTCGCCGGCGGCGAGACGGTACAGCTGATCGATACGGCCTTTATTAACCCGCACTTCTCCCGATCGCAAGATCCGGTAGATGTGGCTTTTAGGCACTCCCTTGCACACTCTTAATAAGTAGTTGTCGATGCGCTGGCCTGCTTCTTCCTCGGCGATCGTTACGAATTGGGCTTGCGGCTGAACCGGGGGTGTTGAAGGGGGAACAACATCATTTTGACTCTTCATTTACTATGTCTTCCCAGAAATCTCTCTAAGTCCTTCATTTTGAATATATAATTGTTTTTGCTGCGGCCCTGGCTGCTGCGAGTGTAAGAATAAAAGCACATTTTACACAGGGGCGTCTCCACCGGCCTCGCCAAATTGCAAATTCGGTGGAAAAAAATGTATATGCACCATCCCTGCGCGAATCAAGGTTGCACCGTAGTTGTAATCGGATAACGCGTGGAGATGCTGAAGTGAGTGTATTGGATTATAAGGATAAGTACCCGTTAGCGCGACTTATCGAGTCGGGCTCGCGGGTTGATGAAGTTGATAACGCTTGCCGTTTTCGCCAAACCCCGTATGCGGCCACAATACTGAGGGTTGTCGATGAATAGGCTGAGGCCAAGCCTCGCCATCGCGATCCCTGTAATGAGCCGGCTTACGATTTGGCTCTGAATTTGCTGACCACTTGCATTCTCTGCCCCCGACATCCGGGCTGCTTCAGATGAGTTGCAGGTGTCCTGTGCACTCGGCATGACGATCGACCTCACCGCGCCTGTTGCGGCCGTAACGTATACCTCGTACGCGTTGTTGCTCCGCACGCCTAGGCATTTCCCCCGCCAGCACTCCCGTTCTCGCATATATCCCTGTACTTCGCCGCTTCCCCGGAAGCGGCTTTGAGATGGCCTACGGGTCGCGGAGTTATAAAAATGAAACGCATGTTGTTTAATGCCACGCAGCAAGAAGAACTGCGCGTAGCGATTGTCGACGGACAAAAACTGATCGACATCGATATCGAGACAGCCGGGCGCGAACAGCGCAAATCCAACATCTACAAGGGCGTGATCACGCGCATCGAGCCATCGCTCGAAGCGTGCTTCGTCAGCTATGGCGAAGACCGCCACGGCTTCCTGCCCTTCAAGGAAGTTGCCCGCACGTACTTCCGCGAAGGCGTGGACGTGCGTAACGCCTCCGTCAAGGAAGCGCTGCGCGAAGGCCAGGAAATCATGGTCCAGGTGGAAAAGGAAGAGCGCGGCAACAAGGGCGCCGCCCTGACCTCGTTCGTCTCGCTGGCCGGCCGTTACCTGGTATTGATGCCGAACAACCCGCGTGGCGGTGGCGTATCGCGCCGCGTGGAAGGTGAAGAGCGCCAGGAATTGCGCGAAACCATGGATAAACTGGACTTGCCAGCCGGCATGTCCGTCATTGCCCGCACCGCCGGCATCGGCCGCAACGTCGATGAACTGCAGTGGGACTTGAATTACCTGATGCAACTGTGGCGCGCCATCGAAGGCGCCGGCAAGTCGGCCAACGGCGCTTTCCTGATCTACCAGGAATCGTCGCTCGTCATCCGCGCCATCCGCGACTACTTCCAGCCCGACATCGGCGAGATCCTGATCGACACCGACGAGATCTACGACCAGGCGCACCAGTTCATGAGCCACGTGATGCCCGACATGGTGCACCGCGTAAAACGCTACAGCGACGACGTGCCGCTGTTCTCGCGCTTCCAGATCGAACACCAGATCGAAACGGCGTACAGCCGCACCGTGCCGCTGCCATCGGGCGGCGCCATCGTGATCGACCATACGGAAGCGCTGGTCTCCGTCGACGTCAACTCGGCCCGCGCCACGCGCGGCTCGGACATCGAGACGACCGCCTTCAACACCAACTGCGAAGCGGCCGAAGAAGTGGCCCGCCAGCTGCGCTTGCGCGACTTGGGCGGCCTGATCGTCATCGACTTCATCGACATGGAAGTGGCAAAGAATCAGCGCGAAGTGGAACAGCGCCTGAAAGATGCGCTGCACCATGACCGTGCCCGTGTACAAATGGGCAAGATTTCCCGCTTCGGCCTGATGGAACTGTCGCGCCAGCGCTTGCGCCCTTCGCTGTCCGAAGGCTCGCACGTGACGTGCCCGCGCTGCTCCGGCACCGGCCACATCCGCGATACGGAATCGTCCGCCCTGCAGGTGCTGCGCATCATCCAGGAAGAGGCGATGAAGGAAAACTCGGCCACCATCCACGTGCAAGTGCCCGTGGACGTGGGCGCCTTCCTGCTGAACGAAAAACGCGGCGAAGTGCTGAAGATCGAAAACCGCCACCGCATCGCCGTGATCCTGATCCCGAACAAGCATCTGGAAACGCCGCACTACAAGCTGGAACGCATCAAGCACGACGATCCGCGTCTGGAAGATAGCCAGGCCAGCTACAACCTGGCCGAAAGCGCTGAAACCGACATGGCTTACAGCAAGCGCCAGAAGGAAGAAGCCAAGCCGCGCCAGGAAGCCGTCGTCAAGACGATCACCCCTGACCAGCCGGCACCGCTGGTCGAGCGCAAGCCCGTCGAAGCGAAACCGGCTCCCGTGGCCGCGCCTGCCGCGCCGCAAGGCCTGATCGCCAAGATCATCAGCTTCTTCACCGGCGCCCCGGCACCGGTGGCACCGGCACCCGCCCCAGTCGCACCAGCCAAGCCGGCCGGCGCCGACCGCGGCGACCGCAACAGCCGTGGCCCGCGTGGCCGTGGCCGCAATGGCAAGCCTGGCCGCGAAGAGCGCGAACCTGGCCAAGGCCGTCCAGCCCAGGACGATGCCGCGAAAGAAGCGGAAGCACTGGAAAAAGCGGCCCGTCCGCCACGCCCGCCGCGTCCGCCACGCGAACCGCGTGAAGCACGCGAAGGCGGCGATGCAACGGCAGCGCCACGCGAACGGGGCGAACGTCCTGAACGCGCGGAACGCCCGGAGCGCGCCGAGCGTCCGGAACGTGCCGAACGTCCGCCACGCCAGCCACGCGAAGGCCGCGAACCACGCGCCGACAAGGCTGTTGTTGCTGAAGTGAAAGCTGAAGAGCTGGCACTGGTTGGCGCCACCGCCAGCGCAGTGAACGTCGTCGTGCCGTCCAACGGCCCTGAATCCGACACCGCACCGGCCAACCTGCTGAAAGCACCGGCGAATGCCGGTCCTGAAGGCGAAGAGACGGAAAACGACGTGGAAGGCGAAGAACCGCGCCGCCGTCGTCGTCGTGGCGGCCGCAACCGCAACCGCCGCGACCGCGAAACGGGCGAGCTGATCGAATCGGCAAATGGCGAGAACGAAGGCCAGGATGCGCCAGTGATCAGCTTTACGGTTGCTCCGGCGCCAGAAGCCGCTGTCGCTGCCGCGCCAGTGGAAGCTGCCGCCGAAGCCGCGCCAGCCGTCGTGGCTGAAGTGGTGGAAGTGGCCAAGGTCGTGGACATCGCCAAGGTCGAAGAAGCCGCTCCTGCCGCGGAAGCTGCACCCGTTGCGGAAGTGATCGTGCCGGCAGCCCCTGTCGAAGCCGTCGTTGCTGCAGCGCAAGCTGAACCAGCCGCTGCCGAACCGGCGCCGGTTGCCGAGTACAGCTTCGCCGAGAAAGCGCAAGCCGCACCAGCCCCTGCTCCAGCGGAAGTCATCGTCGAAGCGGCGCCAGTCGTGGAAGCAGTTGCTGTCGTGGAAACGGTCGTCGTGGTGGAAGAAGCGCCGGTAGCCGAAGCGGCGCCTGTCGTGGCGGAAGCCGCGCCGGTGGTTGCCGAAGTTGCTCCTGCTCCAGCGCCGGCACCTGTCGCCGCGCCTGCCCCGGCACCTGCCGCGCCAGTGGCCGCGCCGCTGGACTTGAGCGCAGTGCTCGGTTCGGCCGGCCTGACCCTGGCTGCCACCGATCCGGAAAAACTGCGCCTGGCGCAGGAAGCGGCCGCCAAGGCAGTCGCTCCGGTACGCAAGCCGCGCGAACGCAAGCCATTGCCGCCGCAATCGGATGAGCCGTTGATCCAGGTCAACACACAACGTCCATAAGCGTGCGGGGTTCGCCCAGCCGCCGATGATGAAGGGGAAGCTCAGGCTTCCCCTTTTTTACGTCCCCAACTTTGCCAGCCAGCCGCCATGCACGAGAACGCCAACCAACTTCCCGCCCCCGTCAGCCTGCGCAGCGCCTTCTGGTACTGGCTCAAGCTCGGTTGCGTCAGCTTTGGCGGTCCGGCCGGGCAAATCGCCATGATGCATGCGGAACTGGTGGAAAAGCGGCGCTGGATTTCCGAGCAGCGCTTCCTGCACGCCCTGAATTACTGCATGCTGCTGCCGGGGCCGGAAGCGACCCAGCTGGCCATCTACATCGGCTGGCTGATGCACCGCACGCGCGGCGCCCTGGTGGCGGGCCTGCTGTTTTTGCTGCCTTCGCTGCTGCTGCTGATCGTCCTGTCCTGGCTGTACATGGCGTATGGCCACGTGGCCGCCATCGCCGGCATCCTGTACGGCGTCAAGCCGGCCGTCGTCGCCATCGTGCTGGCGGCCGCCTGGCGCCTGGGCCGGCGCACCTTGCGCAGCCCCGGCCTGATCGCCATCGCGGCCGGTGCATTTGTCACCATCGCCGCGCTACAGCTGCCATTTCCGCTGATCGTGCTCGCCGCCGCCCTGCTGGGCATGGCGGGCGGCCGCTGGCTGCCGGCCCACTTCCATGCCGGCGCCGCCTCGCATGGCGGCGCGGCCCGCTACGGCGCCGCCCTGATCGATGACGACACGCCCACGCCGGAACACGCGCGCTTCAGCTGGCCGCGCCTGCTTGGCACGGCCGCCGTGGGCCTGGTCCTGGCCTTCCTCGCCTGGCTGGGCCTGGCGCTGGCGGGCGGCGCGGACCAGCCGCTGGCGCAGATGGGCGTGTTTTTCAGCAAGGCGGCCCTGCTGACGTTCGGCGGCGCGTATGCCGTGCTGCCCTACCTGGTGCAAGGCGCCGCCGAGCACTACCATTGGATTACCAGCGCGCAAATGATAGATGGCCTGGCGCTGGGCGAAACGACGCCCGGCCCCCTGATCATGATCGTCGCCTTCATCGGTTTTGTCGGCGGCTGGAGCCATGCCGTGACGGGAGAACACCTGTGGCTGGCGGGCGTGTGCGGCGCGCTCGTCGCCAGCTGGTTCACCTTCCTGCCCTCGTTCATCTTCATCCTGGCCGGCGCGCCGCTGGTGGAAGCGTCGCGCGGCAATCTGCGCCTGAGCGCGCCCCTGACGGCCATCTCGGCGGCCGTGGTGGGCGTCATCGCCAGCCTGGCCCTATTCTTTGGCCGCCATGTCTTCTGGCAAGAAAACCCGCTGCCGCACTGGGACTGGCTGGCGATCGCCATCGCGCTGGCGGCCGGCGTGGCGCTGATCAAGTTTCAGGTTGGCACCATCAAATTGCTGCTCGCCTGTGCCATCTTCGGCCTCGTGCTATCGTATCTGCCTTGAACGACTCAACGTAAGTGGTATCACCTTTCATGGCTGACAAGATTATCTACCTCGCCGAAGCCCGCAATGGGGCTTTGGCGATTCCCGCGCAGCTGGATAGCCCCAGCGGCAACGTGGCCGACAGCCTGGGCCGGCCCCTGCACGACCTGCGCATCTCGATTACCGACCGCTGCAATTTCCGCTGCGTGTATTGCATGCCCAAGGACGTATTCGACAAGAACCACGTCTACCTTCCGCACACGGATTTGCTGTCGTTCGAGGAAATCACGCGCGTCGCGCGCCTGTTCGTCGCGCACGGGGTGGAAAAGATCCGCCTGACGGGCGGCGAGCCGCTGCTGCGCAAGAATATCGAAAAGCTCATCGCCATGCTGGCCGAACTGCGCACGCCGTCGGGCCAGCCGCTGGACCTGACCCTGACGACCAATGGTTCCTTGCTGGCAAGAAAAGCGCAGGCACTCAAGGATGCGGGCCTGAACCGGGTCACCGTGTCGCTCGACTCGCTCGACGACGCTACCTTCAAGCGCATGAACGACGTCGATTTCGCCGTGGCCGACGTGCTGCACGGCATCGATGCGGCGCACGCGGCGGGCCTGGGGCCCATCAAGATCAACATGGTCGTCAAGGCCGGCATGAACGAGCAGGAAATCGTGCCCATGGCGCGCCACTTCAAGGGCACGCCCTACATCCTGCGCTTCATCGAATACATGGACGTGGGCGCCTCGAACGGCTGGAACTTGCAGGAGGTCATCCCTTCAGCGGAAGTGGTGCGGCGCATCGCCGCGCACATGCCCTTGCAGCCCATCGATCCGAACTACGCGGGCGAGACGGCGGCGCGCTGGCGCTATGCCGATGGCAGCGGCGAAATCGGCCTCATTTCCAGCGTCACGCAAGCGTTCTGCGGCGAGTGCAGCCGCGCCCGCCTCTCGACCGAGGGCAAGCTGTACACGTGCCTGTTCGCCAGCAGCGGCCACGACTTGCGCAGCCTGCTGCGCGGCGGCCGCAGCGATGCGGAAATCTCCTCGGCCGTGGCGCAACTGTGGCGCGGCCGCGGCGACCGCTATTCGCAATTGCGCACCAGCCAGACGGATTTGACGGGCGCCACGCTTGAGCACGGTAAAAAGAAAGTGGAAATGTCGTACATCGGCGGCTGAATCGGGCGCAGCACGCGCCCGCCGCTGCTACCATGGCGCATGCGCCAATTTTCCTACCTGACATGATCAACAAACACGACATTACCGGCCTGATCCTGGCCGGCGGCCTCGGCACGCGCATGGGCCAGCGCGACAAGGGCATGCTGCCCCTGCATGGCCAGCCCCTGGCGCGCCACGTGGCCCAGCGCCTGGCGCCGCAAGTGGGCCAGCTGGCCCTCAGCGTCCACGCGGATGCGGGCGACTACGCGGATGCGGGCGACTACGCGCGCTTCGGCCTGCCCGTGTGGCCCGACGTGCTGCCAGGCCAGCTGGGTCCGCTGGCCGGCTTGCACAGCGGCATGCAGCACGCCGGCACGCCCTATCTGCTCACCGTGCCGTGCGACTCACCCCTGCTGCCGCCCGACCTGGCGGCGCGCCTGGCCGCCGGTTTGACGCAAGACAATGCCGACCTGGCCATCGCCGTCACCGAGGAAATCGATGCGACGACGGGAGCGGCCGTGCGCCGCCCCCACCCCGTCTTTTGCCTGGTAAAAACATCCGCCCTGCCCCAGCTCGACGCCTATCTGCGCGGCGGCGAACGCCGCATGCGCACCTGGCACGGCCCCTTGAAACTGGCCGAAGTACTCTTCGAAAACAATAGTGCATTCGGCAACATCAATACGCCGGACGAGCTGGCCGCCCTGCAGGCGCAGGGCCTGTCCGTGCCGATGGCGCAAGCCATCCTGGCCGACACGGTCACGCCCGTGGCCGACATCGAGGAACTGCCGCTGCCGCAAGCGTTCGAACGCATCCTGGCGGCCGACATCATCTCGCCCATCAGCGTGCCCGCGCACGACAATTCCGCCATGGATGGCTATGCGCTTTACGGAGCTGACCTTGGCGCCGACCTCGGCGGCGACACCCCCGTGACCCTGGCCGTGGTCGACACCATCCTGGCCGGGCGTCCCGGCACCGTCAAAATCGGACGCGGCCAATGCGCGCGCATCATGACGGGCGCCGTCATGCCCGACGGCTGCGACAGCGTGGTGCCGCAGGAACTGGTGCTGCAAGCGGGCGACGCCAGCATTACCGTGGCACCGGACTGCATCCGCGCCGGCGACAACCGCCGCTTCAAGGGCGAAGACTTGATGCAGGACAAGCCGGCCCTGCTGCAAGGCAAGATACTCGGGCCGGCCGAGCTGGGCTTGCTGGCCTCGCTGGGCATCGCCACGGTGCCCGTGCGCCGCCGCCTGCGCGTGGCCTTCTTTTCCACCGGCGACGAATTGCGCTCGATCGGCGAGCCGCTCGACGCGGGCTGCATCTACGACAGCAACCGCTACACCCTGCTGGGCATGCTGACGCGCCTCGGCTGCGAAGTGCTCGACATGGGCATCGTCAAGGACAATCCGCAAGCGCTGGAAGCGGCCCTGCGCGGCGCCTGCGCCACGGCCGACGTCATCATCACCTCGGGCGGCGTGTCCAGCGGCGCGGCCGATTTTACGCGCGACATCCTCGCGCGCCTCGGTGACGTGGCCTTCTGGCAAATCAACATGCGCCCGGGCCGCCCCATGGCCTTCGGGCGGATTGCCAGCGAGGGCGAATCGGCCTTGCTGCTGGGTCTGCCCGGCAACCCGGTCGCCGTGATGGCGGCGTTTTATTTCCTCGCCCGCCCCACCCTGCTGCGCCTGATGGGCGCCGACGCGGACACGTCCGCCCTGCCGCTGCTGCAAGTGGCGGCGCAAGCGGCGATCCGCAAGAAACGGGGCCGCACGGAATACCAGCGCGGCATCGTCGAGCGCGGCGCGGACGGGCGCCAGCACGTGCGCGTGACGGGCGCGCAAGGCTCGGGCATCCTGCGCTCGATGACGCAAGCCAATTGCATGATCGTGCTGCACGAAGCGCAAGGCCACGTGGCCGCAGGCGACCTGGTCGATATCGTGCTGTTCCAGGGATTGGTATGAAACTGGCACTGGCACTGGCCCTGCTGCAGGGCATGACGGCATACGCCGGCGAAGTGCACAGCAATGGCTACACGGTGCGCTTCGACGAACGCATCGAGGATGCACGCGGTGACTCGCGCGGCTACCCCGTGGGCCGCATCCGCCTCGTGCGCACCAGCGACCAGGCGCTCGTGTGGCAGGAAAACACGCCCTTGCGGCCCGGCTGCGGCGCCGTTGCGGCCGTCACCGCCCTCGACGACCGCTTCGTCGCCCTGTGCGGCCACCTGGGCGGGCGCCATTACACGCAAAAGATCATTTTCATGCAAGGCACCTCGCCCGCCATGGTGAGCGTGGACCAGTACGATGCGCCCAGTCCCGTGCGCGTGGAGCGCGACGGATCGCTGGCCATCGACGTCCTGCGGCGCGACCGCTTCCCTGGCGAACTGACGGGCCCGCATTACTTTCCCACCGTGTACCGCTTGCACCGCGATGACGCCACGTTCGGTTTCGTCCCCAGCTTTGATGGCGATGCCGCCGGGCGCTACTGGCAGCACTACCGCGCCACGCGCCAGGCGGCGCCGGCGGCGTCCGTACTGCCGGAACTGCTGGCCTCCCTGCTGGCGGCCCAGGCCGGCAAGCAATCGATCTGCGCGGAACTGGACACGCTCGCCGCCGACTTGCAGCAAGGGCGGCAGTACGATGCGCAAGGCGCGCGCACCTTGATGCGCACCTGGCTGCACAAGCTGCCCGCCATCGGCTATCCCGCCTTCGATACGCAAGCCTGCCCGGGCCGCATCTAAGCATCCCTTGCCGCGCCGCCGCCGGCGGCGCATCCCCAAGCTTCCCCTCCCGAACGGCCCGCCTTGCGCGGGCCGTTTGCATTGCCCCTTCGCAATCAATTTTCTTCCCGGAAACTGCTCGGCTATTGAGATAAAAATGTTAATTATTTCTTTAAATAACATATCAACAAACACAACACTAATTGTAATTATTTTATTTATTTGTTGATATTGAAGTTTCTTCGATGATAACATCCGAACTTATACGAAAAGTTCAATTTTGATATTGTTTTCACGAGGAAACTAATAATGAGACACCGCTCTTGGAGCGCGGGCGCCAGCATGCTGGGAGCGGCTTGCCTGCTTGGCCTATTGACCCTCGCGCCGCCGCCCGCCTACGCAAAAGGGGCCCCTCGGGCCGACGTACTGGACAACTGCAGCTGGAACCGCCCCGGCGCCGACCCGTTCATGGGCGACGTCGTGGCCGCCGTGGACAGGTACCCGGACATCGCGCCGCAGGTGCGCGAGCAATTGAAGGCGCGCATGCGCGCGCGCCAGTATGATGAAATCGTCGTGATCAGCCGCGACGCCATCCGCGGCAAGGGCAATTACGATGCGCGCATCAGCGACATGCATTTCGGCCCGGGCCGCGTTTGCCGCAATGTCACGCGTGCAGGCTGGAGCGAGCAGATGCAGGAAAGGGGACTCGTGTACTGCGTGCAGGGCGCCTGCATCCTCGTGCCCACCGTGTGCCGCAATGTCAGCCGCATCACGCAGGCGGCGGCCGCGCCGCGCGGCGCTGGCGCGGCCCCCGTTGGCGCCGCACCGGGCGGTGCAACGCCGGCAGCGGCCGCGCCGGCGGCAACGGGCGTGCCCGTCATCGAGCATCCCGTCGCCGCGCATGGCGGCTCGCTCACGGGCGCGGCGCCGCCGGCCGTGGTGGCCGGCCTGCCCCTGCCGGGCTTCGATTTCGTGCGCGGCAGCCGCGACACGATGTTGCCGTCGGGCATAGGCGGTGGCCAGCCACCGCGCGGCAGCAGCATCATCGTCGAGCCGTTCAACCCCACCGTCATACTGCCTTCGCTGCCGCCCACCGGTCTGTCCGTCCTGCCCGCCGTGCCGGAACCGCAAACGTGGGCCATGCTGCTGGCGGGACTCGCGCTGCTGGTCTGCGCCACGCTGCGCCGCCGGCCTGCGGCGGCGGCCTGAACGACGGCGGCGCTATTCGCCGTCCGCTTCGGCGGACAGCCCCGCGTCCGCCTTACCCAGCAGCAAGGCGGCCGCCTCGCCCGGCAAGGCTTCCACGGATTTCAATTTGCGCGCCATTTGCCGGCTGCGCACTTCCGCGCTTTCGATATTCTTCGCCGCCTTTTCCAGGGTCAGGCGGGTCTGCGACAGCACGTCGCCAAACTTGCCGAATTCCGTCTTCACGGCGCCCAGCACTTGCCACACTTCCGACGAGCGCTTTTCCAGCGCCAGAGTGCGGAAACCCATTTGCAGGCTGTTGAGCAAGGCCGTCAACGTGGATGGCCCCGCGATGCTGACCCGGTGCACGCGCTGCAATTCATCGGCCAGGCCCGGGCGGCGCAACACTTCCGCATACAAGCCTTCCGTGGGCAGGAAGAGGATGGCAAAGTCGGTGGTCAGCGGCGGCGCCAGGTATTTGTCCGCGATGGTTTTCGCTTCTCCCCGCACGGCCCGTTCCAGCTCGCGTCCGGCCAGGGCCACGCCGTCGGCATCGGCCCGCTCGGCCGCTTCGACCAGGCGCTCGTACTGTTCCTTGGGGAACTTCGCATCGATCGGCATCCACACGGGCGGCCCACCATCGGAAAGGCCCGGCAGTTTCAGGGCGAATTCCACGCGCGCGCCGCTGCCCGGCAAGGTTTCCACGTTCTTCGCGTACTGGTCGACAGTGAGTACCTGCTCCAGCAGCATTTCCAGCTGCACTTCGCCCCACGTTCCCCGCGTCTTGACGTTGGTGAGCACCCGCTTCAGGTCGCCCACGCCCAGCGCCAGCTGCTGCATCTCGCCAAGGCCCTGGTGGACTTTTTCCAGCCGCTCCGACACTTGCTGGAACGAGGCCGTCAGGCGCGTTTCCAGCGTCGCGTGCAGCTTTTCATCGACCGTCTTGCGCATCTCTTCCAGGCGCGCGCCATTGTCGGCCTGCAAATCGCGGATCTTGCTTTCCAGGGTGGCGCGCACTTCCAGCATGCGCTGCGCATTCGACTCCGTCAGCTGCGCCAGGGTCTGGTTCGTGCTGTCGGCAAAGCGCGCCAGGCTTTGCGCCTGTTCCTCGCGCCCGACTTTTCCCTGCGCCTGCATCTGCGTGCGCAGGCTGTCGAGCTGCTGCAGGGTCGCCGCCTGGAATTGCGCCAGGCTGGTGGCCAGGTCTTGCCGCGTCGCCTGTGCCGACGCCTGCAGCTGCAGCCGCACTTCGCGCTCGACCCGGTCGATGCGTTCCAGGCTTTGCTGCTGATGCTGTTGCACCAGGGCCAGGGTGGTGGCGCCATCGCCGGCCGCGCCGCGGGGGCGCAGCAAGATCAATAGCAACAGGACGATGGCGACGATGGCGGCGCCCAGCAGGCTGTAAAACTCGATTGGGCTCATGGGTGTCAGTCAGGTTTGTTGCGCATCCAGTCGGCCGTCTGATAGAACGATTCCATCAGGCGCACGCGCAAGGATTCTTCGATGCCCGTATCTTCCATGGCCCACGCCATGGCACGCAGCCACTGGTCGCGCTCGCTGGTGCCGATGGCGTAGGGCAAGTGGCGCGCGCGCAGGCGCGGGTGGCCGAATTTCTCGATATACAAGTCCGGTCCGCCCATCCAGC
Source organism: Janthinobacterium sp. SUN137 (assembly GCF_030587265.1). Classification (NCBI taxonomy): domain Bacteria; kingdom Pseudomonadati; phylum Pseudomonadota; class Betaproteobacteria; order Burkholderiales; family Oxalobacteraceae; genus Janthinobacterium; species Janthinobacterium sp. SUN137. Next base: position 796,753 of record NZ_JAPWHZ010000001.1, read on the forward strand.
CCGTCAGGAAGAAATACAGCTTGTCGCGCGAACCGTCCGTCGAAGGCGGATGCATGACGCGGATGCCGGCGAACTCGGCTTCGAGTTCCATCAAGTCATAAAAACGGTCGACCATTTCGCGCAGCACGGGGGCGCCGCCGATGGTTTCGTACAGGGTGGGGGCAGTGGTATCAGTCATGGCCGCCATGATAGCGCAAGCGCCGGCGGCCCATGCGGCGCCAGTTGCCGCTGCCGGCATAAAAAGCAATATACTTGACTACTCAAGCTTTTATCAACTACTATGCAATCTTTAAACACGGACAGGTCAACCATGCCCACCACCGCAGAACCTCCTTTGCTACGCAATACCAACTTCCGCTGGCTGCTGGGCGGCGGCCTCGTCTCCATGCTGGGCGACCAGTTCAGCATGCTGGCCCTGCCCTGGCTGGTGCTGAGCCTGACGGGCGATAGCCTCAGCCTGGGCATCGCCGTGGCCCTGATGGGCGCCCCGCGCGCCGTGCTGATTTTGCTGGGCGGCACCATCGCCGACCGCTATTCGCCCCGGCGCGTGATGTTGCTGAGCAAATACGCAAATGCCGCCATCCTGCTGGCGCTGGCGGGGTTGCTGCTGCTGGACCAGGCCAGTGTGACGCTCGCGTATGCGGCCGCGCTGGCGCTGGGCATCGCGGCCGCCTTCGGCATTCCCGCCGGCACGGCCATCCTGCCGCAAGCCGTGCCGCCGCAATCGCTGCAGAACGCCAATGGCTTGCAAATGGGCGCGCGCCAGCTGTCCCTGCTGGCCGGCCCCCTGCTGGCGGCGCTCGTGCTCGGCGCCCACGATGGCGCGCAGCACACCTCCATGACGGCGCTGGCCGCCGCCTTTGCCATCGATGCGCTGACGTTCCTGTTCTCCGCGTGGACCTTGCGGCAAGTGAGCCTGCGGCCACTGGCCGCGGCGGCGGCGCAGGGCATGTGGCGCGACATGGCGGCGGGCCTGGCTATGGTGTGGCGCGACCTTCCCTTGCGCAGCTGCTATGCGTACTGGGCGGTGGTGGCGTTCTTCGTCATGGGGCCGCTGCAAGTGGCCTTGCCCGTGCTGGCCAGCGAGCGCCTGCAGGGCGCCTCCGCGCTGGGTTTGCTGATGGGCGCGCATGGCGCCGGCACCCTGGCCGGCATGCTGGCGTCCAGCCTGGGCGGCGCCTGGCTGCGCCGCCACTTCGGCGCCACCCTGCTGCTCGTCGACGCGGTCGTCGGCCTGCTGCTGATGGCGCTGGGACAAATCAGCTCGGCCTGGCAAGGCGCGGCCCTGCTGGCCGTGACAGGGTTGCTGGGCGGCTACTTGCAGGTGGCCATCTTTACGTGGATACAGCGGCGCGTGGCGCCCGCCATGCTGGGACGGGCGATGGCCCTGTTCATGGGCATCTTCCTGGGACTGGCGCCGCTGTCGGCGGCGGCCACGGGCGCGCTGCTGCGCCACCTGAGCGTTGGGGAGCTGTTCTGCGGCGGCGGCGCCCTGCTGCTGGCAGCCGCCGTGGCGGCCGCATTATTTACCGCCATCCCGCGCATCGCAGGACCGGAAACGATCAAGCAAACGATATCGGAGAAGTAAAACATGGACAAGACACGACAGGCAACATTGAAAGCGCACTACCGGCAACAGCCGCCGCCGCTGGGCATCATCGCCTTGCGGCACTTGCCCAGCGGGCGCACCTTGCTCGACAGCAGCCGCAACGCGCCCGGCATGCTGAACCGGCACCGCTTCGAGCTGAACCTGGGCAAGCACCGCAACGCCCTGCTGCAGGCGGACTGGCGGCGCGACGGCGCGACGGCCTTTTCCTGCGCCGTCATCGATACGCTCAAGCTGCCCGACGACCCCGCCTTCGATGCGGACGCCGAACTGGGCGCCCTGCTGGAACTGCACCGCGCACAGTGGCTGGAGCAAGGCCAGCCGCTGTATTGAGCGGCATTGCTTTACACTTGCGTACTCAAGCATTTCGCAACGGATAAAATGGACGCCATGAACGATCACACTCTCCCGTCGCCGGACGCCGATGGCGCGCTGGACTTTTGCCTGCGCCTGGCGCGCGCCCAGGCGCTCATCGTGCGCCGCTTCGACAGCGCCCTGGGCAATTTGCATGGCCTGAGCTTCAGCGACTATCAATTGCTGTACCAGCTGCAGCGCGCGCCCGGTGCGCGCCTGCGCCGCATCGACCTGGCCGAGCGCCTGGCGTTGACGGCCTCCGGCGTCACGCGCTCCTTGATGCCACTGGAAAAGATTGGCCTGGTGGCACGCCAGGCCGATGCGCGCGACGCCCGCGTCGGCTATGCCGTGCTGACTGCCGCCGGCCAGGAATTGCTGGGACATGCGAGCGCCACCGCGCAGGCGGTGGGGCGCGAATTGCTGCAGGATGCGCCGGCAGAGCAGCTGGGAGCGCTTTCAGCCCTCCTGGGCCGGCTGGCCGGCTGACGACGCTACACGAGCGCCAGCCTGCGCAGGCGCCGCGTCGACGGCCAGTGTTCCACGCCCGCTTCGGCGCGGATGGCGGCGCAGCCCGCCAGCACCCGCTCGATGGCCGCCCCGTCGAGCCCCGCATTGAGGGTCAGGCGCACGAGGGCGCGGTTCTTCGCCGTTGCCGGGGCGCAAAACATGGCGCCGTAAATGCCTTGCCGCTCCAGCGCCTGGCGCAGGACCAGGGTGGCCGGTTCGCCGCCCGCTTCCAGCGCCACGATCTGCTCCGTGCCATCGCTGACGTTGTAGCCCAGTTCGCGCAAGCCTTCGCGCACCTGCAGCGTATGGCGTTGCAGGGTGGCGCGCCGTCCATCGGCGGCCATGATGAAATCGAGCGCCGCGCCCAGCCACGCCAGCTCGTGCGCCAGCAAACAGGAACTGAAGATGGCGGGCCGCGATTCGGACAAAAAATAGCCCTTGAAGCGGCTGGAACAGCTGATGAAACCGGCCCGGCCCGCGAAGGCCTTGGCCAGCGACGCCGTGCGGAAATGCACGCGGTGGCCCAGTCCCCACGCCTCCACCAGGCCCGCGCCCTGCGGGCCATGCGTGCCCAGCGAGTGCGACTCGTCGACCACCACCACGCAGTCGCTGCGCTCGGCGATGTCGAGCAATTCCAGCAGCGGCGCCAGGCTGCCGTTGGTGCTGTACAGAGCGTCGACGACGATCACGCCGCGGCCATGCTTTTCCACCTGCCGCCGCAAGTGCGTCATGTCGTTGTGCAGGAAGGGCACGGCCTGGGCCTGCGCCGACAGCACGCCTTCCCACAGCGAGGCGTGGGCCTGCATGTCGAGGTAGACGGGAATGCCGGGGCTGGCGATGCACTGGATCAGCCCGACGTTGGCCGCCATGCCGGACTGCGCCAGGATGCCGTCCTCGCTGCCCATGAAGCGGGCCAGCCGGCTTTCCAGCCGGTGTTGTTCGCTGCCCTCCTGCAAGTACACGGCCGACATCAGCATGCCGCCCGCATTCGCCTGCAGGGACGCCACCTGGGCCGCCACCAGCGCCGGCTCGGCGGCGATGGACAGGTAGTCATTGCCAGCCAGGAAAATGGCATGGGCGGGTGTCGGTTGCCAGGCATGGGGATGCTGGCCGCCCAGCAGCTTTTCGATGCGCGTGACGTGGTGCGCATCCATGCGCCGCACGATGTAGTCTGGCAAGCAGTGTTCTGCGCGGACGAAGGATGGGGCGTGCAAGCTGGTAGCGATGGTCATGAGTTTTCTCCTAGGGAAAGGTTTGCTGCGGCTTAAAGCCTTGACCGTCTCGCGAACCCATCCATTGACGTATATCAATGTCCGATGAGATAACCGTTCAACCAGGAAAATTTACGCGATGATAATGTTCTGAAGAGAATCAAGGCAGAGTCATGACGCAGCAATTGCAAGGACGATGGACACACTGGCGCAGGCGCCTGCTCCATTCGCTGCTGCATGAACGCATGCCCCATGAAAACCTGGCCGGCAGGGTTGCCATGCTGGCCGCCGTGGGCACGGTGGCGATGCCGCTGTACTACCTGCTGTGGAATTACTTTTTTCCGCAAGCCTATGAAAACCTGACCTTGCGCCTGACGGGCGTGGGCATCTGCGCGGTCGGCCTGTTTGCGCGCCACTTCTCGGCCCGCTGGCTGTCGCGTTACCTGCTGTTCGCGCTCAGCTACATCCTGCCGTTCTTCTTTACCTTCATGTTTCTGATGAACCACGCGTCGTCCATCTGGAGCGAATCGCTGCTGATCGGCCTGGTCGTGCTGTTTCATTTCGAAACGAAGCTGGCTTGCCGCGCCTACCTGATCGGCACCAGCACCGCCTGCCTCGCCGTCATCCTGCAGGGAGAAGGCGACTTCCTGCTGCAGCGTGAAGTGCTGCAGCAACTGCCCGTGCACTGGTTCACCATAGCCGCGCTGTCCGTGGTGAAAGTGGGCAGCAAGGTGCTGGAGCTGGAGCGGCTGGCCGGCCTGTCCGCCGGGCTCGGTTCCGTGGCGCACGAGCTGCGCACGCCGCTGACCAGCGTGGAAGCCAATGTGCGGGGCATGCGCCGGCTGCTGCCGCAGCTGGCCGGCCAGACGCACGACTTGCCGCCGCTGCAGGAAGCCCTGTCGCGCATCCAGTTCGAAGTGCGCCACATGCAGCACATGATCGATTTGTTCCTGATGAGCGCCAGCGCCGTGAACCGCAACCTGCAGCCCAGCCAGGCGCTGTCGATGCTGGCGATGGTGAACTCCGTGCTGAAGCGCTACCCATTCACCGGCAACAGCCAGCGCAGCCGCGTCAAGGTGGACGTGCGCGCCGACTTCCAGTTCGCCGGCCAGGACGAACTGTGCGTGGTGATCCTGCTGAACCTGCTGAGAAACGCGCTGAAAGCCATCCAGCGGGCCGGCAAGGGCCGCGTGCGCATCATCATCGACGGCGCCCGCCCCGTGCCCAGGCTGCTGTTCATCGACACGGGCTGCGGCATCGCGAAGAACCGCCTGCCGCTGATCTTCGAGCGTTTTTATTCGTATCCCGTGCATAACGGCAGCGGCATCGGCCTGGCCCTGTGCCGGCAGATCATCACGGCCTGGCAGGCGCGCATCCGCTGCGTGTCGCGCGAGCATGCGTATGCGATTTTCATCCTGGAATTTCCCCAGCCCCTGCCTGCCCGCTTACAACCCTCTTCCCCCGCAAGGTGATGCATGCAACTGCCCGTCTACTCCCATCCGACCCTGACCGTATTGATCGATGACAGCGATTCCTTCCTGAAAAGCTTGGCGTTCCAGCTCGATCCCGCGCTGGCGCGCCTGACCTTTCATGACACCAGCAGCGCGCTGCACTGGCTGCGCCACAGCACGCAGCCGGGCGAGACGCCGCTGCACGTCAATTTCGATACGCAAAACCTGCCGCGCGACCAGCGCAACGTGGCGCTCGACCTCGAACGCATCTGGCGCATCAGCGGCCAGGCGCAGCGCTTTGCCGTGCCTTCCGTGCTGGTGGTCGATTATTCGATGCCGCAGATGAATGGCCTGGAATTCTGCCAGGCCGTGCGTGACTTGCCGTGCAAGAAGATTTTATTTACGGGCGCGGCCGATGAAAAAGTGGCCGTGACGGCCTTCAACCGGGGCTTGATCGACCGCTACATCAAGAAGAGCGACGACGATGCGCTCGATATCCTGGAACAGGAAATCGTTTCCCTGCAACGCGAATTCTTCCTGCAGCAGTCGGACACGGTGCGCGACTTGCTATTGCTGCACGACTATAGTTTCCTGCAAGACGAAGCCATGGCCGCCGTCGTGCAGGAGCTGTGCCGGCGCCATGGCTTTGTCGAGTTCTATATTTTCCCGAATCCCTGCGGCATCCTGTTTTTCACGCGCGACGGCCAGGCCCGCCTGATGATCATCGAGACGGAACGCAGCCTGCACACGCAGTACGAAATGGCGCGCGACAGCGACGCGCCCGAGTCCCTGCTGCTGGCCTTGCTGGAAATGCGCGTGATCCCGTACTTTTCCGATGCCGACAGCGACGGCATGTATGCGGCGCACATCGGCGAAAACTGGTTCCGCTACTGCGCCGCGCCGACCATCTGCCTGGGGCGCGAAACCTATTTCTGGGCCCTGTTCGACGTGCCGCCGCACCAGCTGGGGCAGCCAGTCATGTCCTACGCGCAATTTTTACGCGCGCAGGCGGACGACAGCGTGGGAGCCTAGCTTTCCCGCAAGGTTTGCAGCGGCGGATGTTTCAGGACATTGCGCAAGCCCAGCCAGCCGCCGGCGATCGCGCACAGGGCGCCGGCCAGCAAGCCAAAGGCCCACACGCCGGGCGCGAAGCTCCAGGCGAACTTGAACTGGTACGTGGCCAGCGCCCAGCCCATGGCCGCCGCGCCCGAGGCCGCCAACAGGCCGGCCAGCGCGCCGACGAGGGAAAACTCGATCAGCTGCGCCTGCGCCAGCTGGCGCCGCGTGGCACCCAGCGCGCGCAGCAGGCCCGCTTCGCGCGTGCGCTCGTCCTGCGAACCCATCAAGGCCGCATACAGCACCAGCAAGCCCGAGGCCAGGGTAAAGGCAAAGAGGAATTCGACGGCCGTCACCACCTGGTCCAGCACGCCCTGGATTTGCTTGAGCACGCCGCCCACGTCAACCACCGTCAGGTTCGGGTAATCGCGCAGCAAGGCGTTGCCCAGGTCCGCCTGCGCGGGCGGCAGGTGGAACGCCGTGATCCACGTCTGCGGCGTGTCCGCCATGGCGGCCGGGTTGATGATGACAAAGAAATTGACGCGCATCGAACCCCATTCCAGCTTGCGCAAACTGGTAATCGCCGCTTCCACGGGCTGGCCGGCGATGTCGAAGCGCAGCTTGTCGCCCAGCTTCAGCTTCAGGGTCTTGGCGATGCCTTCTTCCACCGACGCCTCGGCTGGCGCGCCCGGCGCATTGCCGAACCACTTGCCGGCCACCAGCTTGTTTTCTTCCTGCATCGTGGCCATCGTCGACAGGTTGAATTCGCGGTCGGCCAGGCCCTTGGCGCGGTCGTCCTCATACGTGGTTTCCGTGATGGCGTTGCCGTTCACGGCCACCAGGCGCCCCCGTATCATCGGATACAAGGGCGCATTGGCCACGCCGGCCTGGGCCAGGCGCGCGGCGATGGGGTCTTTCTGTTCCGGCAGGATATTGATCATGAAGCGGTTCGGCGCGTCCGGCGGCGTAGCGTTGCGCCAGGCCACCATCAAGTCGCCGCGCACCACCGTCAGCAGCAGCAAGGCCATCAGGCCCAGGGCCAGGGACACCACCTGGATGACGGTGGCGCCCGGGCGGCGCTGCAGGGACGTGACGGCGAAGCGCCAGCCCTGGTGATTGAAGGCGCCGCGCAGGGTTTTCAGCGAGCGGATGCCCAGCCAGCCGGCCAGGCCGAACAGGGCGAAGCCGCCCAGGAAGCCGGCCGCCGTCAGCAGGGCCAGTTTCACGTCGCCCGCTTGCCACAGGAGCAGCACGACGAAGGCGGCGATGCCCAGGCCGTAGGTGGCCAGGGCCAGCGCCTGCGGCGGCTCCTGCTCGCGGCGGATCACGCGGTTATGGGGGACATTGCGCAACTGCAAAATCGGCGGCAGGGCAAAGCCGAGCAGCAACAGCATGCCGGTAGCCACGCCTTGCAGGGCGGGCAACATGGACACGGGCGGCAAGTCGCTCTGCACCAGCTTGCCCAGCAGCTCCAGCAGCACCAGGTGGCCGCCGAAACCCACCATCACGCCCACCACGCTGCCGGCCAGTCCCACCAATAAGAATTCGATCACGTACATGGCAGTGACCTGGTTTTGCGTCAGCCCCAGGCAGCGCAGCATGGCGCAGGCGTCCAGGTGGCGCAGCATGAAGCGGCGCGCCGCCATGGCCACGGCAACGGCCGCCAGCATGGCCGACAGCAAGCCGACGAGGGACAGGAAACGGTCGGCGCGGTCCAGGGTCGATTGCATCTGCGGACTGCCCGATTCCAGCGATTCGATGCGCACGCCCTTGATCGCCTGTGTCTTGATCTGGCTCTCCAGCCAGGCTTGATATTGCGCAAGCTCGCCCGCCTTGGCGGGCGGCGCCGACAGCAGCAAGCGGTACGACACGCGCGAGCCGTTCTGTACCAGCGCCGTGGCGGCCAGGTCGCTCAAGGGCAGCATCACGCGGGGAGCGAAGTTGAGGAAGGAGGCGCCTCGGTCCGGCTCGCTGGCGATCAGTTGGGTAACGGTAAACGCCTTGTCGCCCAGGGTCAGCGTATCGCCGAGCTTGGCGTTCAGGCTGGACAGAATCGCCGCATCGACCCACAGGGTGCCGGGCGCCGGCACCTGGTCGGTTGGTCGGCCGACGGCATCCTGCGCCTCGCTAACCTGGGTGGTGATTTTCAGCTTGCCCCGCTGCGGGTAGCCGGGCGAGACGGCCTTGATGGAGGCCAGTTGCGACAGCGATTGCTCGCCCTCGCCCGCCTGCGCCATGCTGGGAAACGTCACCGTGTCGGCCAGGATGAAGCCGCGCTTCTGCGCCTCCGCGCGCCAGGCCGCATTGACGGGCTGGTCGGCGCTGATGACCAGGTCGGCCCCCAGCAGCTGGTGCGCGTCGCGGTTCAGGCCCGCGCGCAGGCGGTCGACGAAGAAGCCGACGGCCGACAGGGCCGCCACGGCGACGATCAGCGCGACGAGCAGGAAACGCAGTTGCCCGGCGCGCCAGTCGCGGCCGGTCATTTTCAGGGAGAGGCGGAACATGGGCGGCGGGTCTTTATAGAGTTACTGCGCGCTGCCGTGGGCGGCGGCGTGCTGCGCGAAATACGCATCGACGGTAGCGAGGAAGGCGTCTTTCTGCGCCTGCGGCAGGAAGGCGGCGATGAAACCGTTGCGCGCCAGGCGTTGCGCGTGGGATAGGCCCAGCGGCAGCGCATCGAAGATGGCGTCGAAATTGTCGTTCATGTAGCCGCCGAAATACGCGGGATCGTCCGAGTTCACCGTCACCAGCAAGTCCGCGTCGAGCAATTGCACCAGGTTATGGTCATGCATCTGGTCGAACACGCGCAGCTTGGTGTTCGACAGGGGGCAGACGGTCAGGGCGATCTGTTCGCGCGCCAGGCGGGCCGTCAAGTCCGCGTCTTCCAGGCAGCGCACGCCATGGTCGATGCGTTCGACCTGCAAGTCGTCGAGCGCCGTGCGGATGTAGGCCGGCGGGCCCTCCTCGCCCGCGTGGGCCACCAGGTGCAGGCCCAGTTCGCGGCAACGGGCAAACACGCGCGAGAATTTCTCGGGCGGGTTGCCCACTTCCGAGGAATCGAGGCCGATGCCGATGAATTTGTCGCGGTGCGGCAAGGCGTCTTCCAGCGTCTCGAACGCCTCTTTCTCGCTCAAATGGCGCAGGAAGCACAGGATCAGGGCCGCGCTGACGGGGCTGTCCTGGCAGGCGCGGTGGATGCCGTTGATCACGTCGGCGATGGGCACGCCGCGCGCCGTGTGGGTTTGCGGGTCGAAAAAGATTTCCGTGTGCAGCACGTTATCGGCTTCGGCGCGGCGCAGGTAGGCTTGCGTCATGTCATAGAAATCCTGCTCTTTCAAGAGCACGCTTGCGCCAGCGTAATAAATGTCGAGAAAAGACTGTAAATCCGTAAAAGCATAGGCGCTGCGCAAGTGTTCCACCGATTCATAGCCCAGAGGCACGCCATTGCGCTCTGCCAGTGCGAAAATCAGTTCTGGCTCCAGCGAGCCTTCGATATGGATATGCAGTTCGGCCTTCGGCATGCCGCGGACGATCGCGCGCAATTGGGGGTTCATCATGGGTGTTCCTTATAGGGTGACGATAAAAATGCTGGCTCGCGCACGCGCACGCGCGGCGCGCAGGGCCATCAGACATGCAGGCATCTTAGCGCAAGATGGCCAGCCTCACCGGCGCCAGGCCGCCATGGCGCAGGCTGCGGCAGCGCCATGGCCGGCTCCGGCACGCGCTGGCGAATTGTCGTATGATGGTTTAAAAGGTATACAAAAGTTCATTGGAACCGATGAAAAATTTGATGATTTATCCAATTAAATCAACAATTTACAAACAAGTATTAAGGATATGCCGACATATCTTTTGACTTCCTGATCCTTTAGAGCAATAATAAATTTCATGGGGTAATGGTAGGTGCAGCAAGCGCTATCAACAGTGAAAAAAAAGCCGGCTGGCCACGTCAGCACACGGCATCAAGCGCCAGTTTTTTGGTCCGGGCAATCCGGACTCGCAAAGACAGCCGGGCTTGAAACAACAATAAAAATCGATACGGGGTACAGGAAAAGTTCAAGCGGCAAGCCCAGGCGAGTGCCAGGCGGGCGGCCATGGTGACTGGCAGTACGGGTTTACATTAAAGGACATTGACATGACCATTTTTGATAACTATGCAGCACGCTACGAGCGCACCCGCGAAGAGGAAATGTCGCTCACCGACTACCTGGCCCTGTGCAAGAAGGACAAGCTGACGTACGCCAGCGCGCCCGAACGCATGCTGGCCGCCATCGGCGAGCCGCAGCTGGTCGACACGCGCAACGACACGCGCTTGTCGCGCATCTTCGCCAACAAGATCATCAAGATCTATCCCGCCTTCCGCGAGTTCTACGGCACCGAGGAGGTGATCGAGCAAGTCGTCTCGTACTTCCGCCACGCCGCGCAAGGCCTGGAAGAACGCAAGCAGATCCTGTATCTGCTGGGACCCGTCGGCGGCGGCAAGTCGTCCATCGCGGAAAAACTCAAGTCGCTGATGGAACACGTGCCCTTCTATTGCCTGAAAGGCTCGCCCGTCAATGAGTCGCCGCTGGGCCTGTTCAACGAGGAAGAGGACGGCACCATCCTGGAAGAGGATTACGGCATCCCGCGCCGCTACCTGCGCAACATCCCCAGCCCGTGGGCCGTGAAACGCCTGCATGAATACAATGGCGATATCAACCAGTTCCGCGTCGTCAAGCGCTATCCGTCCGTGCTGAAACAGATCGCCATCTCGAAAACGGAGCCGGGCGACGAAAACAACCAGGACATTTCCTCGCTGGTGGGCAAGGTCGACATCCGCAAGCTGGAAGACTATGCGCAGGACGATCCGGACGCCTACAGCTATTCGGGCGGCCTGTGCCTGGCCAACCAGGGCTTGATGGAATTCGTGGAAATGTTCAAGGCGCCGATCAAGGTCTTGCACCCCTTGCTGACGGCCACGCAGGAAGGCAATTACAAGGGCACGGAAGGCTTCGGCGCGATTCCGTTCGACGGCATCATCCTGGCCCACTCGAACGAGTCGGAATGGAAGACGTTCAAGAACAACCGCAACAACGAGGCGTTTCTTGACCGTATCTATATAGTCAAGGTGCCGTATTGCCTGCGCGTGTCCGATGAAATCAAGATCTACGACAAGCTGGTGGCCAATTCCTCGCTCGTCAAGGCGCCCTGCGCGCCCGGCACCCTGCGCATGATGGCGCAGTTCGCCATCCTGTCGCGCCTGAAAGACCCGGAAAACTCCAGCATCTTCTCGAAGATGCTCGTCTACGATGGCGAAAACCTCAAGGACACGGACCCGAAAGCCAAGTCCATGCACGAATACGTCGATTACGCGGGCGTGGACGAAGGCATGAACGGCCTGTCGACGCGCTTTGCCTTCAAGATCCTGTCAAAAGTGTTCAACTTTGACAATTCCGAAGTGGCTGCCAATCCCGTGCATCTATTATATGTACTGGAGCAGCAGGTCGAGCGCGAGCAGTTCGCGCCGGAACTCGAGCAGCGCTACTTCTCCTATATAAAAGAGCACCTGGCGCAGCGCTACGTGGAATTCATCGGCAAGGAGATCCAGACGGCTTACCTGGAAAGCTATTCGGAATACGGGCAGAACATCTTCGACCGCTACGTGACGTTTGCCGATTTCTGGATACAGGACCAGGAATACCGCGATCCGGACACGGGCGAAAGCTTCGACCGCGAATCGCTGAACAATGAACTCGAGAAGATCGAGAAGCCGGCGGGCATTTCCAATCCGAAGGATTTCCGCAATGAAATCGTGAACTTCGGCTTGCGCGCGCGGGCCTCGAACGGCGGCAAGAATCCCGCCTGGACCAGTTATGAAAAGTTCCGCACCGTCATTGAAAAGAAAATGTTTTCGAATACGGAGGAATTGCTGCCCGTGATTTCCTTCAATGCCAAGGCCAGCGCCGACGATGCCAACAAGCACGCCGACTTCGTGGCCCGCATGGTGGAAAAAGGCTATACGGCCAAGCAGGTACGCCTGTTATGCGAATGGTACTTGCGCGTGCGCAAGTCATCCTAGCGCGGACAGCGGAGGCGCGCTCCCGCCCGAAGGCTGGCGGGGCGCGCAAGACGAGAAGCAAGGAGGCACCCTTTGACATATCTCATCGACAGGCGCTTGCAAAGCAAGAATAAATCCGCCGTCAACCGCGAGCGTTTCCTGCGGCGTTACAAGGGCCAGATCAAGGATGCCGTGGGGCGCGCCATTAAGGGGCGCTCGATCACGGACGTCGAGAATGGCGAGAAGGTCAGCATCCCCGTCAAGGACGTGGGCGAACCGTCGTTCGGCCACGCGCATGGCGGCGTATGGGAAGTGGTCAATCCCGGCAACAAGGAATACCTGAAAGGCGACCAGATCGCGCGGCCGAAAGGCGGCGGTGGCGCCGGGCGGGGCAAGGCGGGCAATAGCGACGAGACGACGGAAGACGACTTCATCTTCGAATTGTCGCGCGAAGAATTCATGAATTACTTCTTCGAGGACCTGGAATTGCCGCACATGGTGAAAACCCAGCTGACGGCCACCACGGAATTCAAGAACCAGCGCGCCGGCTACAATATGTCGGGCACGCCATCGAACATCCACGTGCTGCGTTCCCTGCGCGGCGCGCTGGGACGGCGCATCGCCGTCGGCGGCGGCGCCCGCAAGCAGCTGGCGCAGGCCGAGGAAGACCTGGCCGAACTGCTGCACGAAGGCGCGCCCGACAGCGACCCGCTCGTCACGGAACTGCGCCGTTTGATCCACCACTTGCACACGCGCCTGCTGGCCATCCCCTTCATCGACCCGTTCGACTTGCGCTACAGCAACCGCATCAAGGTGCCCAAGCCGATGACGCAAGCCGTCATGTTCTGCATCATGGACGTGTCCGGTTCCATGGACGAATCGCGCAAGGACACGGCCAAGCGCTTCTTCATCCTGTTATATCTGTTCCTCAAGCGCGCCTACGACAAGATCGAGGTGGTCTTCATCCGCCATCATACGGCGGCGGCCGAAGTGGACGAGCATGAATTCTTCAATTCGCGCGAGTCGGGCGGTACCGTCGTATCGTCCGCGCTGCACTTGCTCAACACCATCATCGACGAACGCTATGGCGCCGGGCAATGGAACAGCTATGTGGCGCAGGCGTCCGACGGCGACAACTGGGACAACGATTCCGTGCTGTGCCGGCAATTGCTTATTAATACCATCATGCCCAAGGTGCAGTACTACACCTATGTCGAGATCACGGACGGCCCGCAGCAAAACCTGTGGGAGCAATACGCGGGCGTGCTCGACCATCACGCCCATTTCGCCATGCAAAAGATCGTCACACCGGCCGATATCTACCCGGTCTTCCGCGAACTGTTCAAGAAACAGGTGAAATGATGAGTGCAGCCTTTGACCGCGCCAGCAACACCCCGGGCGAACCGTTCGCGCGCCTGCGCCACCCGAACGCCCTGCCCGAACAGTCGGAATGGACGTTCGAACTGATCGAGCAAATCCACGAGGAAATCCGCCGCGTGGCGAAACAGTTTGGCCTCGACACCTATCCGAACCAGCTGGAAATCATCACAGCCGAGCAGATGATGGATGCCTATACCTCGGTGGGCATGCCCGTTTCCTACAACCATTGGTCGTTCGGCAAGCATTTTTTATCGACCGAGAAAAGCTACAAGCGGGGGCAGATGGGCCTGGCCTACGAGATCGTCATCAACTCGAACCCGTGCATCGCCTATTTAATGGAGGAAAACAGCCTGACCATGCAATCGCTGGTGATCGCGCATGCGGCGTACGGCCACAACTCCTTTTTTAAAGGCAATTACCTGTTCCGCGCCTGGACGGATGCGGACGCCATCATCGACTATATGGTGTTTGCCAAGAATTACATCGCCGAATGCGAACAGCGCCATGGCGTCGACGCCGTGGAATTGCTGCTCGACTCGTGCCATGCCATCCAGAACTATGGCGTGGACCGCTACAAGCGCCCGGCGAAACTGTCGATGGCGAAGGAATATGCGCGCCAGAAAGAGCGCGAAGCCTACGTGCAGTCGCAGATCAACCAGCTGTGGCGCACCCTGCCCCGCCGCGAGGATGAGGAGGAAGAGGAAGACCAGCGCAAGGCCGCGCCCCGCTTTCCGCCAGAACCCGAGGAAAACCTGCTGTACTTCATCGAAAAGTATGCGCCGCTGCTGGAACCGTGGCAGCGCGAGATGGTGCGCATCGTGCGCAAGATTTCCCAGTACTTCTATCCGCAGCGGCAAACCCAGGTCATGAACGAGGGCTGGGCCACCTTCTGGCATTACACGATATTGAACCAGCTGTATGACGAAGGCGTGGTGGGCGACGGTTTCATGATGGAATTTCTGAAAAGCCATACCAACGTGGTCTACCAGCCGCCCATCGACAGCCCGTATTACAGCGGCATCAACCCGTATGCGCTGGGTTTTGCCATGATGAGCGACATCCGCCGCATCTGCGAGCACCCGACCGATGAAGACCGCGCCTGGTTCCCCGACATGGCCGGCAGCGACTGGCGCAAGAGCCTGGACTTTGCCATGCGCAATTTCAAGGATGAAAGCTTCATCGCCCAGTACCTGTCGCCGCGGCTGATCCGCGAATTCCACTTCTTTACGGTGCTCGACGACGACAAGAATGAAAAACTGGCCATTTCCGCCATCCACGACGATGCCGGCTACCGCTACGTGCGCCAGCAACTGGCGGAACAGTACAACCTGGGCAACCGCGAGCCGAATATCCAGGTCTGGTCCGTCAACACGCGCGACGACCGCGCTCTGACCCTGCGCCACACGCAATTCCAGCGCCGCCCGCTGAACCAGCAGGCGGCCGAGGTGCTCAAGCACGTGGCACGGCTGTGGGGCTTCGATGTGCACCTCGATACGGTCGACCCGCAGGGGGCGGTGCTGGGCACCTTGAATTGCCGGCGCGAGAAGCGCAACCGGCGCGATGACCCGGTTGCCAAGCCATGAAATGATTTGTTGATAATAATCAATAGCAAGAATATAAGCGCTTCCTATGCCTATATAGGAATTCAGTATGGCCTGACGGCCTCGAAACGGCTGTCAGGAGCGCCTTTTTTGACCTGGGTGAAGTGCGTTCCGCACCCGTTTGGTGCGCGCGACGGGCTAAGTGGTCTGGTTCCGAGCCAAAACATTTCCAAAAAGAAAGATTTTTCTCCAAATTTAGCAGTTTCCATATTGAATATCACGAAATATAATTCCGCCAGATCGACACATCGGAGAACTTAGCAGCGGTCGCCCAAAACGGCTGTAAAAAACCGATAAGACCGCCTTTTTTTATGTCCGAAAGCGTGCAAAGATGACATAAGCAAGTACGTTTTCAGGGCGCAAAAGCGCCAAAAATTTAACCGGTTTTAGGCGTTAAAAATCTGTGTAAAATAAAGAATTCGTATGTATAATTCGGCGACGTCCCGGATACGGCTGGAGCTTTGTGTCGTCATTTTGGGGTTCAGTTGCAAGACAAGAGATGGTATTTGGAGAAAGCAGGCATGAATTTTTCGAACGAGAAAAGTCCCAAGAACTACACAGGCATAACCGTCGTTGTCCTGCTGCACGTTCTCGCGGCTTACGGGATCGCGACGGGCTTGGGCAAGCGGTTGGTCACCAAAATGATGGAACCGGTTGAAACCAAGATTATCGAGGAAGTCAAACCGCCTCCACCGAAGGATCTTCCACCGCCACCACCGCCGCCAGAAATGAAGGCGCCACCGCCGCCATTCATTCCGCCAGTCGAGGTGAACGTGCAGCAGCCGCCGCCACAGCAGAACGTGATTGCAAATGCGACTGCCGTGAAGCCAGCATCGAATGTATTGGCACCGCCAACGCCGCCAGCACAGCCTGCGCCAACTCCTGGACCAGCCAAATCGGTGCGTACACCGGCCGTGGTTGACTTCAGCGTCTGCGAAAAACCGGCTTATCCAAAGTCGTCGCAGCGTAACGAGGAAACCGGTGTGGTGACACTGTCGTTCCTGATCGGTGTAGACGGCAAGGTCGCTGATTCGAAGATCGTGAAGTCCAGCGGCTTCAGGGACCTGGACAAAGCTGCGGTGCAAGGTATCAGCCGCTGTACATTTAAGCCGGCAACAGTTGACGGCAAGCCGGAACAAGGCTGGCAGCAAATGCAATACGTTTGGTCGCTGGATTAAAACCCGAGACAGTTATCCCCTGTCTCACACTATGATTTCGTTGTCATTACGTTCAGCGATCTGTTATTTTTAATTTTGGAGGAAGCATGTTTAAGAATACCCGTTTGTCCGCATTTTTTGCCGCGGTTCTGTTGTCCGTTACCGCTACTACCGCTCTGGTAGCAGCTCCGGCATTCGCTGACGCGCCAGCATCGGCTGCCGCTTCGGCTCCTGCGGCAGACGCTGCACCAGCACCAGTTGCTGCAGATGCCGCCGCTCCAGCAGCAGCTCCAGCCGCTGATGCAGCCGCTCCAGCCAAAACCGAAGAAGTGCACAACCCGTTCGGCCTGTCCGCAGTATGGGACGGCGGCTTCGTGCCACGCGCCACCCTGATCATCCTGTCCATCATGTCGATCGGCAGCTGGTACATCATCATCACCAAACTGCTGGATCAAATGAAGATCTTCAAGCAAGCTAAAGAAGCCGCTTCCAAATTCTGGAAAGCTCCTTCGATCGCTGCTGGTTCGGCAACCCTGAGCGAAGGCTCGCCATTCCGCTTCATCGCTGAATCGGGCACCAAGGCAACCGCTCACCATGACGGCGCCCTGCTGGAACAGATCGATCTGTCGACCTGGGTGACGATGTCGATCCAGCGCGCTTCGGATAAAGTCCAATCGCGTCTGCAAGATGGCCTGTCGTTCCTGGCAACCGTTGGTTCGACCGCACCGTTTATCGGTCTGTTCGGTACCGTTTGGGGTATTTACGGCGCGCTGACCGCTATCGGCATGACCGGTAACGCATCGATCGATAAAGTTGCAGGTCCAGTTGGTGAAGCACTGATCATGACCGCTTTCGGTCTGCTGGTCGCTGTTCCTGCCGTTCTGGGTTACAACTGGTTGGTTCGTCGTAACAAATCCGCAATGGAAGACATCCGCTCGTTCAGCGCCGACGTTCACTCGGTCCTGGTTTCCGGCGTAATGTCCACCAGCGAAGCTGGCCGTGCTGCCGGCGCTAAAAAGATCGGATAAGAATCATGTCGATGTCCGTCGGCTCCGACAGCGGAGATGAAGATCAAGTAATGTCAGAAATCAACACGACGCCGCTCGTCGACATCATGTTGGTTTTGCTGATCATTTTCTTGATCACCAGTCCGGTTGTCCTCAAATTGCAGAAAATCGATCTGCCGATTGAGGCCAACCAAGCCCTGCAAACCAAGCCAGAGAACGTCAACATCGTTGTTAACAAGGATGGTGAGATTTACCTGGGCCAGACCAGACTGAAAGACACGAACGAACTGTTCGATTATCTTAAAGTTGAAGCAGTGAAAGTACCGCAGCCGGAAGTACACGTTCGTGGCGACCAAGAAACACGCTACGAATCGATCGGCCGGGTTATTTACACGACCCAACGTGCCGGGATCCAGAAGGTCGGCTTCATCACCGAACCACCTGACAAGGGCTGATAGCGACTGACAGCGGCGCCCCGGCAACATGGGGGCGCCACTGACGGAAGCTTGCCGGGCGGCAGTATCGCCCGGTGCTTCGTTGGACTTCTTAAAGGAAACACTATGAGTATGAATGTCGGTTCGGGAAGCGCAGCAGGCGCGGATCCGGAACCAATGATGGAACTGAACATGACGCCCCTCATCGACGTGATGCTGGTGCTGATTATCATGTTGATCATCACGATTCCTAAGCAAAACCACTCGGTGAACCTGAACATGCCGGTCGGCACCCCGCCGCCACCGACAACCGAACCAGTGGTCGTCACGATCGATGTCGATTTTGATGGCACTATCTTGTGGGACAATCAGGTCGTACCTGATCGTAATACGCTGGAAGCCAAGCTGAGCAACGTTGCTGCGCAAGCAGATCAGCCAGAAGTGCATCTGCGTCCTAACAAGCTGGTGGAATACAAAGTCGTCGCCGGTGTGATGGCGTCGGCGCAGCGTCTGGGCGTGACCAAAATCGGTCTGGTCGGCAACGAGCAATTCCAGTAAGCTGTAGCAATCAGGTTATCTTTACATCCGAATAGGCAGGACTTCCTGCCTATTCGCTTTTTACTGAAAGACTTTCTCATGTCCAAGTTTCGTCTCGCTCATCTCGGCCTCGTCATGGCCGCTATCGGTTTTACCGCAGCAACTCCCGTAATCGGCCTGGGCTCGCTGGCATATGCCGCGGACACCGTGCGTGCCGAAGTGGGCAAGCCATTGCAAGAAGCGCAAAAACTCGCTGGCAGCGGCAAAAACAAGGAAGCACTGGCCAAGCTGCGCGAAGCTGACAGCGTCGGCGGCAAGACCGCCTTTGAAAGCTACCAGATCGAACGCGTGCGCGCCTCGGCTGCCGCCGCCGCTGGCGACAACGGCACCGCCATCAAGGCTTTTGAAGCCGTCATCAATTCCGGCCGCCTGAGCGCCGCCGAAGCCCCCAAATTCACGCAAGCGCTGGCAGGCATGTACTACCGCGCCAAGGATTGGCCAAACACCATCACCTGGATCAAACGCTCGCTGAAAGACCGCGAAGATCCACAGATGCGCGAACTGCTGATCCAGACCTACTACGTCAGCGGCAACTTCGCCGAAGCGGCAAAAGAACTGCAAGCGCGCGGCGGCAACTCGGAAGCGAGCCTGCAAATGCTGGCCAACATCCAGTTGAAGCAAAACGACAAGGGCGGCTACGTCGCCACCCTGGAAAAACTGGCATCGAGCTATCCGAAAACCAGCTACTGGGCCGACCTGCTGAACCGCGTTTCGGGCAAACCTGGCTTCTCGCAACGCCTGGGCCTGGATGTCCAGCGCCTGCGCCTGGCCAACGGCCTGTTCAGCAAGCCTTCCGAATACATGGAAATCAGCCAGCTGGCCCTGCAAGCAGGCAATCCTGGCGAAGCGCTGAGCATCATCGAGCAAGGCTACAAAAAAGGCGTGCTGGGTACCGGCGCCGATGCGCCACGTCACCAGCGTCTGAAAGACCTGGCCCTGAAAACCCAGGCTGACCTGAAAGCCAACGCGGCCAAGTCGGAAGCGGAATACACCAAGAACAAGGACGCCGACAGCTTGAGCAAGCTGGGCTTCGCCCTGGTCTACGATGGCCAGGCCGAAAAAGGTCTGGGCTTGATGAACGACGCCGTGAAGCTGGGCACCGCCAAGTATGCGGAAGAAGCCAAGCTGCACCTGGGCATCGCCTACATCCACGCCGGCAAGAAGTCCAACGCCACGACGGCTCTCAAAGCCGTCAAGGGCACGGATGGCGCGGCTGACCTGGCCCGCTACTGGACCTTAATGAATAAATAAGACAACACCGCCAAGGCGTTGTCGGGCAGCTAGTCGAGTGCCATCCAAAAGCGTTGCCAGCATACCCGCCGGCAACGCTTTTTATCATTTCAGCAGTGAAATTCGCCCTGCGTCCACCCTGCCGGGTGTGCATCCCTGAAACAGTCCGTATAATCCCCCTTTTGGCACAGTTTTTCATCAGATTCCTATGAAGGTATTCCGCGGACTTCCCAATGCCCAGGCACGAGCGCCTTGCGCTCTGACCATCGGCAATTTTGACGGTGTCCACATCGGCCATCAAGCCTTGCTGGCGCGCGTGCGCGGCGCGGCGACCGAACTCGGCATTGAAGCGGCCGTGATGACGTTCGAACCGCACCCGCGCGAATTCTTCGCGCAGCGCGCGGGCGACCTGTCCAAGGCCCCGCAGCGCATCGCCAACTTGCGCGACAAGCTGCAATCGCTGGATGACGCCGGCATCGACCGTGTCGTCGTCGAGCACTTCAGCGCCCAGTTCGCCGCCTTGACGCCGCAGGAATTCACGGAAAAAGTCCTCGTCGACGGCTTGCACGTGAAATGGCTGATGGTCGGCGACGACTTTTGCTATGGCGCCCGGCGCGCCGGCGACGTGGCCATGCTGCAGGAAGCGGGCCGCAAATATGGTTTCCATGTAGAAACATTGCCTACCGTGATGAACGGCAGCACGCGCATCTCGTCGTCCGCCGTGCGCCTGGCGCTGGCCGCCGGCGATTTCCCGCTGGCCACGCAGCTGCTGGGCCATCCGTACGCCATTTCCGGCCATGTCATCCACGGGCAGAAACTGGGCCGCACCCTCGGTTTCCCCACCCTGAACCTGCGCGTGGCGCATCGTCCCGCCCTGTCCGGCGTCTTCATCGTGCAAGTGCACGGCCTGGCGCCGCAGCCGCTGCCGGCCGTGGCCAGCCTCGGCGTGCGCCCCACCGTCGACGACAGCGGCCGCGTCTTGCTGGAAGTGCATCTGTTTGATTTCAATCAATCCTGCTACGGCAAGCTGGTGCGCGTGGAATTCCTGGAAAAGCTGCGCGACGAAGAAAAGTACGACGACTTGCCCACCCTGACGGCCGCCATCGAGCGCGACTCGAACCAGGCGCGCGCCTATTTTGAGCAGCGCAGCGGCGCCATTACCGCCACCGACCGAATTTGACGCCGGCCAACTCCGCCGCCTGGCGGCACTTGCCGTCGCAAACCCGCTGCAAAAATATACTCCATACCATTAAAGAAGATTATGTCCGATCAAAACAAGCCAGCCACGCCCAAGCAGAACAAGAAGCCTGAAAGCAAATACCCGGTCAACATGACGGAAACCCCGTTCCCGATGCGCGGCGATATGGCCAAGCGCGAGCCGCAATGGGTACAGCAATGGCAAGACAAGAAAATCTACGAGCGCGTGCGCAAGGCTGCCGCCGGCCGTCCGAAATTCATCCTGCATGACGGCCCGCCGTACGCGAATGGCGATATCCACCTGGGCCACGCCGTCAACAAGATCCTGAAGGACATGGTCGTCAAGTCGCGCTCGCTGGCCGGCTTCGACGCGCCGTATGTACCGGGCTGGGATTGCCACGGCATGCCGATCGAGATCCAGATCGAAAAACTGCACGGCAAGAACCTGCCGACGGCCGAAGTGCTGGAAAAGGCCCGCGCCTACGCCAACGTGCAGGTCGAGCGCCAGAAGAAAGACTTCATCCGCCTGGGCGTGCTGGGCGAGTGGGACAACCCGTACCTGACCATGGCGCACGGCAATGAAGCCGACGAATTGCGCGCGCTGGGCAAGCTGCTGGAAAAAGGCTATGTGTACCGCGGCCTGAAACCCGTCAACTGGTGCTTCGACTGCCAGTCGGCGCTGGCCGAGGCGGAAGTGGAATACGCGGAAAAGCGCGATCCCGCCATCGACGTCGGATTCAAGTTCGCCGAGCCGGAAAAACTGGCAGCCGCCTTCGGCCTGCCTTCCCTGCCGACCGATAACGGTTTCATCGTCATCTGGACCACCACGCCGTGGACCATCCCGTCGAACCAGGCGCTGAACGTGCACCCGGAAGTCAAATACGCGCTGGTGAAAGCCGAGCGCGATGGCCAGCCGCTGCTGCTGATCCTGGCGCAAGACCTGGTCGTCGCCAGCCTGGCGCGCTTCAAGCTCGATGGCACGACTATCGCCACCTGCGACGGCGCGGCCCTGGCCGGCATCAGCTTCCGCCACCCGCTGCATGCGGCCGACGCCTTCTACGACCGCCTGTCGCCCTTGTACCTGGCCGAATACGTGACCACGGAAAGCGGCACGGGCGTGGTGCACTCGGCGCCAGCCTACGGCCTGGACGACTTCATCTCGTGCAAGGCGCACGGCATGAAGGACGACGACATCATCAAACCCGTCATGGGCGACGGCAAGTTCGCCTCGACCCTGCCCCTGTTCGGCGGCATGACCATCTGGGAAGCATCGAAGCCGATCTGCAACGCCCTGCGCGAAGCCGGTGCGCTGTTCGAAGTCAAGATGTTCGACCACAGCTACATGCATTGCTGGCGCCACAAGACGCCGATCATCTACCGCGCCACCTCGCAGTGGTTCGCCGGCATGGACGTGACGCCGAAGGACGGCGGCGCGACCTTGCGCGAAACGGCCTTGAAAGGCATCGCCGACACCGAGTTCTTCCCCGACTGGGGCCAGGCGCGCCTGCACGGCATGATCGCCAACCGTCCCGACTGGACCCTGTCGCGCCAGCGCCAGTGGGGCGTGCCGATGGCCTTCATCGTGCACAAGGAAACGGGCGACCTGCATCCGCGCACGCCGGAACTGCTGGAGCAAGTGGCCAAGCTGATCGAAAAAGGCGGCATCGAGGCATGGCAGGCGCTAGACCTGGCTGACCTGATCGGCGACGAAGCGGCCATCTACGCGAAGAACAAGGATACGCTGGACGTGTGGTTCGATTCCGGCGCCACGCACCAGACGGTGCTGGGCGGCCCGCAAGCACACGGTTCGCACTCGACGCAGCTGCAATTCCCGGCCGACCTGTACCTGGAAGGCTCGGACCAGCATCGCGGCTGGTTCCACTCGTCGCTGCTCGTGTCGTCGATGCTCAATGGCCGTCCGCCATATAAAGCGCTGCTGACGCACGGCTTCACGGTCGATGGCGAAGGCAAGAAGATGTCGAAGTCGCTGGGTAACACGCTGGCGCCGCAAAAGATCTCGGACACCCTGGGCGCGGACATCCTGCGCCTGTGGATCGCCTCGACCGACTACACGGGCGAACTGTCGATCTCCGACGAAATCCTGAAACGCGTGACGGAATCGTACCGCCGCATCCGCAACACCCTGCGCTTCCTGCTGGCGAACACCTCGGACTTCAATCCGGCCACGGACGCCGTGCCGGTGGCCGAGATGTTCGAAATCGACCGCTATGCGCTGGCCAACATGGCCTCGCTGCAAACGCAGATCGAGAACAACTACGCGCGCTACGAATTCCACCCGGTCGTGTCGAAGCTGCAGACGTACTGCTCGGAAGACCTGGGCGGCTTCTACCTGGACATCCTGAAGGACCGCCTGTACACCTCCGGCCTGACGTCGCACGCGCGCCGTTCCGCGCAGACGGCCCTGTGGCACATCACGCAAAGCCTGCTGCGCCTGATGGCCCCGGCCCTGTCGTTCACGGCAGAGGAAGCGTGGGCCGTCTTCGCCGGCAGCGAAGCGTATGCCGCCAGCGATGAAACCATCTTCACGCAAACCTGGTGGCAGCTGCCGGAAGTGGCGGATGCGGCCGACCTGCTGGAGAAATACACGGCCCTGCGCGCCGTGCGCACGGACGTCACAAAACAGCTGGAAGACTTGCGCACCTCGGGCGCCATCGGCTCGTCGCTGCAGGCGGAACTGACGATCAAGGCCGCGCCGATGAAGTACAAGCTGTTGACGACCCTGGGCGACGACTTGAAGTTTGTCTTCATCACCTCGCAGGCAAGCGTGGCCGAAGTGGCCGACGAAGCGGCCGAGGAAGTGGTCGTGGCCGCGTCGACGGCGCCGAAGTGCGAGCGCTGCTGGCACTACCGCAGCGACGTGGGCACGGACGCCGCGCATGCCACCCTGTGCGGCCGCTGCGTCAGCAACCTGTTTGGCAAGGGCGAAGTTCGCCGCTTCGCCTAAACAACGGCGTCAAAATCTGCTGCGCGTCGCGATTTGCGGCCTGCGATGCTCACCGTACTAGAGTACGGTTGCGCTTCTCGGCCACAAATCGCTGCCGCTCGCTACGATTTTGCCCGCCGTTGTATGCTATCCGTCCAACCGCCGCCTGCTGCCAGGCGGCGGCTTTATCTTCCCTGGAAAAATATGGCCACTAAAAACCGTTTTTCATCGAAACCGCAATCGCCGCTGACGCTGTGGCTGGGCATTGCCGCCATCGTCATCCTGTTCGACCAGATCACCAAGATCACGATCCTGAAGACCTTCCGCTATGCGCAGGAAATGGTCATCACCTCGTATTTCAACCTGGTGCTCGCGTATAACAAGGGCGCCGCATTCAGCTTCCTGTCCGACCAGGGCGGCTGGCAGCGCTATTTCTTCACCGGCATCGCCCTGGCGGCCGCCATCTACATCATCTACCTGCTGAAAAAGCACGCGGGCCAGCGCATGTTCTGCTGGGCCCTGTCGCTGATCCTCGGCGGCGCGCTGGGCAACGCCATCGACCGCCTGATGTACGGCCACGTGGTCGATTTCCTCGACTTCCACTGGAAAAGCTGGGGCCATTTCCCCGCTTTCAATATCGCCGACAGCGCCATCTGCATCGGCGCGGCCCTGTTCATCATCGATGAACTGCGCCGGGTAAACAAATAAACACGCAGGAGAACGGCATGGAACTGTCCGGCAAAAAAATCGTCCTGGGACTCTCGGGCGGCGTCGCCTGCTACAAGGCGGCGGAATTGTGCCGCGCGCTCACAAAAGCAGGCGCCTCGGTGCAGGTGGTGATGACGGATGCGGCCAGCCACTTCATCACGGCCGTCACGATGCAGGCCCTGTCCGGCCACCCCGTGCACACGAGCCAGTGGGATGCGCGCATAGCCAACAACATGGCGCATATCGATTTGACGCGCCATGCGGACGCGATTTTGATCGCGCCGTGTTCGGCCGACTTCATGCGCAAGCTGGCGCACGGCGTGTGCGACGACCTGCTGTCGACCCTGTGCCTGGCCCGTCCATCCCACCTGCCCCTGCTGGTGGCGCCGGCCATGAACGTGGAAATGTGGCAAAACCCCGCCACGCAACGCAATGTGCAGCAGCTGCGCGACGACGGTATCAAGCTGTTCGGCCCGGCCGCCGGCGAACAGGCGTGCGGTGAAACAGGCCTGGGCCGCATGCTGGAACCGGAACAGCTGCTGACGGAGCTGATCGCCGCCTTCCAGCCGAAGGTATTGGCGGGCAAGCGCGTGCTGGTCACGGCCGGCCCCACGTTCGAAGCCATCGACCCCGTGCGCGGCATCACCAATCTGTCCTCGGGCAAGATGGGCTATGCGGTGGCGCGCGCGGCGCGCGAAGCGGGCGCCGAGGTGCTGCTCATTTCCGGCCCCACGGCCCTGGACGCCCCCTTCGGCGTGCGCCGCATCGACGTGCAAAGCGCGCAGCAGATGCACGACGCGGTACTCGCCCACGTCGACGGCCAGCATGTCTTCGTCGCCGTGGCCGCCGTGGCCGACTGGCGCGTGGCCAACGCCAGCGAACAAAAGATGAAAAAACAGGCCGACGGCTCCGTGCCCGAACTGCAGTTCGCGCAAAACCCCGACATCCTGGCCACTGTGGCGGCGCGCACCAACCTGGCCGGCTATCCGTACTGTGTCGGTTTTGCCGCCGAATCGGAAAACCTGGTGGAATTCGGCTCGACCAAGCGCGAAAAGAAGGGCATCCCCTTGCTGGTCGGCAATATCGGCCAGAACACCTTTGGCCAGGATGACAACACCATCATCCTGTTCGACGAAGAAGGCCATACCGTGCTGCCGCGCGCCTCGAAACTGAACCTGGCGCGCCAGCTGATTTCGGAAATCTCGAAGCGGCTGGCCAAGAATTCGCTGCTCAAATAACCTTTTACACGACTTAGCTTAGTTAGTTAGATTAATGAAAAATATCGACATCAAGATCCTCGACGCCCGCATGAAAGAAATGCTGCCGGCCTACGCCACCCCAGGCAGCGCCGGCCTGGACCTGCGCGCCTGCATCGACGAGGCGATCACCATCGAAGCCGGCCAGACCGTGCTCATTCCCACGGGCCTGGCCATCCACATCGGCGACCCCTCGTATGCGGCCATGATCCTGCCGCGCAGCGGCATGGGCCACAAAAACGGCATCGTATTGGGGAATCTGGTAGGCTTGATCGACTCCGATTACCAGGGCCAGCTGATGGTATCGACCTGGAACCGGGGCCAGAGCGCTTTCACGCTCAATCCCATGGAACGCCTGGCGCAACTGATTATCGTGCCGGTGCTGCAAGTGGGCTTTAACGTCGTCGAGGAATTCGGCGACAGCGAACGCGGTGTTGGCGGTTTCGGCAGCACCGGCAAACATTAAGGATTTTCTCATGCCAGGTTTCCGCCATCTGATCACAGCCCCAACTTCGCTGCGCCAACTGGCCACTCCCCTGCTGCTGGCCGGCGCGGCCATGCTGGCCGGCTGCACTACGCCAACGACGCATGTCAGCGGCCCGTTCAACGTGGTGCCGGCGCCCGATGCGCCCGCCCCGACGGCGCAGCAAAAGGCGGCGCAGGAAGAACTGGTGAAGATGGTAGCGCTGCAGGACCGCCTGTCGAAAGTCTCGGCGCCCCTGCTGATCAACAATGCGGACCTGTGCAAGACGTATGCGCGCAACCTGCTGGGCTTCACGGCGCAGAACAAGTATTCCTACCCCGGCATCTATGCCGACGCGGCGCAGGCGGCCCTCGGCTACGGCGAACAGATGCAGGTCTCCGGCGTTTTGCCGGGCAGCGGCGCGGCGCGCGCCGGCTTGCGCAAGGGCGACGGCTTGCTGGCAGCCGAAGGCAAGCCGCTGCCGGCCGGCCCGAAGGCGGAAGGCCCGTTTGGCGCCATCGTCGGCCCGCTGGCCTCGAAAAGCGCAAGTCTGAACATGACCATCGCCCGCGATGGCCAGCAGCAGGACCTGAAGATTCCCGTCACGCGCGCCTGCGCCTTCCGCGTCGCCCTGGGCAATGCGGACAATATCAACGCCTACTCGGACGGCGCGCGCATCATGCTCACGCGCGGCATGGTCAATGCGGCGCAAAACGATGAAGGCATCGCCTTTGTCATCGCCCGCGAAATGGCGCACAACATCCTCGACCACGCGCGCAGCCAGCGCACGGCAGGGACGGCCGGCAGCATCATAGACAGCCTGGGCGCCGTGCAGCCCGACGTGTCGATGCTGACGGGCGCCGCCGGCATCAAGGCCATGCCGCAGGAACTCGACGTGCAAGCCGACACCCTGGCCATCTACCTGCTGGCGCGCGCCGGCTACAACGTCGACAACGCGGCCCGCTTCTGGCAGCGCCTGGCCACGCAAGTGCCGGCCACAGTCGCCAACGGCTACACGGCGCTGCATCCGGGCACCAACTCGCGCATGGCCGCCGTCAACCGCGCCGTCACCGACGTGCGCGCCAAGCAGGCGGCGAAGAAGCCGCTCAAGCCTTAGAACGCCTGCCATAAGCTACTGCGCGTCGCGCTTTGCGGTCTGCGATGCTCACTGTGCTCAATCCTGATCAAACAGGGTTTGCTCAGGCTCCCGGGAAGTTGGGGAAGTAGGTGCCCATGATCCAGGTCAGGGCACCGCAGAACACCACGGCTAAGAACAGGACAATGAGCAGCTTGCCGAACTTGGGAATACCCTCTTCTTGCGTCTTGACTTCATTTGACATGAAAATTCTCCGCAGGGTGGTGGAACAGGTAGTATATCCACAATCTTGAATACTTTTCCATACTTTGCCGCAAACATGCGGCATGTAACTCGCGCGCGCCATGGACAGCATCGACCTTGAAGTTCTGAAAACCAGCGCCGCCTGGCTCGCCGCCGGCCGCCGCTGCGAACTCGTCACCGTCATCAAGACCTGGGGTTCCAGCCCCCGCCCCGTGGGCGCCACCCTGGCCATCTGCGACGATGGCACGGTGGTCGGTTCCGTCTCCGGTGGCTGCATCGAAGATGACCTGATCGACACCGTGCGCGTGCACGGCATCGTGCGCACGCGGCCCGAAATCGTCAGCTACGGCATCAGCGCCGACGAGGCGCACCGCTTCGGCCTGCCCTGCGGCGGCACCATCGAACTGGCCATCGAGCCGCTGCACGCGGGCAGCCGCGTGGCTGAACTGCTGGCGCGCCTGGAAGCCCATGAACTCGTCGAGCGCCGCCTCGATCTGGATACCGGCGCCGTCACCCTGCAGCGCGCCACGCCGGGCGCCGTGCTGGCCCTGGAAGACGGGGCGCTCACCACGCAGCATGGCCCGCGCTGGCGCCTGCTGATCATCGGCGCCAGCCAGCTGTCGCGCTTCGTGGCGCAAATCGCCATGGCCATGGATTACCATGTCATCGTCTGCGATCCGCGCGAGGAATACCGGGGCGGCTGGAACGTACCGGGCGTGCCCCTGCTGCACGCCATGCCGGACGACCTGGTGCTGGAATTAAAGCTCGACAGCCGCAGCGCCGTCGTCGCCCTCACGCACGACCCCAAGCTCGACGACCTGGCCCTGATGGAAGCATTGAAATCCCCAGCGTTCTACGTGGGCGCCATCGGCTCGCGCGCGAATAACGCCAAGCGGCGCGAACGGCTGCTGCAGTTCGACGTCAGCGCCGAGCAGCTGGCGTGCCTGCACGGCCCCATCGGCCTGTACATCGGCAGCAAGACGCCGGCCGAAATCGCCATTTCCATCCTGGCCGAACTGACGGCCGTGAAAAACGGCGTGCCCGATGCGCTGCAAATCCAGCACGCGGCCGCCTTGACGCCGCCCAATCCTGACCTCTGCGTGCGCTGAAGCGTGAAAAGCAAGAAACGGGATGCGCCAGCATCGTCCCCCTGATACCTTCCCTGACTTTGGCCCGCCATGACCCTGCTGCACTGGACCCTCCCCCTGCCCGCCGGCTACCGCCGCGACGATGTCATCGCCTTCCACAGCCGGGATACGCAAGCCGTGGCGGAACAAGTCACGCCGACAGGCCTGCGCAAGGGCATCCTGCTTGCCGGCGTCCCCGTCGTACTGGACGTGGCCTTCACGCAGGATGCCGCCATCTGCCAGGCAGACCTCGACGACAATGACGACACCGTCGCCGACCTGCAAACGCCGCTGCACGGCGCCCTGCTGAACATCCTCGGCATGCGCATCGACCCGCAGCCATTCGCGCAACTGGCCGCCGCCGACCCGCTGCTGGCGCCCTTGATCCACGTCAATCCGGGCTTGCGCATCGTGCAATCGGCCAGCCCCTTCGAAGCGCTGACCTGGGCCATCATCGGCCAGCAGATCAACCTGCCGTTCGCCATCGCCCTGCGCCGCACCTTCATCGTGCAGGCGGGACGCCAGCATGGCAGCGGCTTGTGGTGCTACCCGGAGGCGCGCGACGTGGCGCGGCTATCCGTCCAGGATTTGACGAGCCGCAAATTCTCGCGCGCCAAGGCGGAAACCGTGCTGCGCCTGGCGCATCTCGTCAACGATGGGGAACTGTCGCTGGAGCTGCCTCCTTCCGGCGACGTGGCGGCCATTTCGCAGGCGCTGCTGGCCGTGAAGGGCATCGGCCCGTGGACCGTCAATTACGCGCTGCTGCGCGGCTACGGCTATGCCGACTGCTCGCTGCACGGCGACGTGGCCATCCGCGCCGCCCTGCAAAAGCTGCTCGGCGAAGAGGTCAAGCCGGACATGGCGCGCACGGAGCAGTGGCTGCGCCAGTACGCGCCGCACCGCACCATGGCCGCCGCCCACCTGTGGGCCAGCCTGCACGCGCCGGAAAAAAATATTTTGCCGGCCGGGGAATAAACGGCGGGCGGCACGCGTCTATCCTTTGCAAGCCCCCAAAACCTCAAGGAGACCACCATGCGCTTTACCACTTTTGCCGCCACCGCCCTTTTCACCGCCTTGTCCGCCCCGCTGGCCTTTGCCGCCGACGCCATGCCCGCCAACGGCATGCTGGTCAACGCCAGCGGCATGACCGTGTATGTGTTCGACAAGGATGTCGCCGACAGCGGCAAGAGCGCCTGCAGCGGCGGCTGCCTGGTGGCCTGGCCCGCCGTCATCGCCACCGAAGCGGCGCCCGCCGCCCCGTATGGCAGCATCAAGCGCGAAGACAACGGCGCCATGCAGCTGACCTACAAGGGCAAGCCCCTGTACCTGTACAAGGAAGACAAGAAACCGGGCGACGCGGCCGGCGACAATTTCAAGAACGTGTGGCACGTCGTCAAGCCTTAAGCACGCCATCCCGCCGCCACGATGACCACGCAAGAGGACAGCCGCCAGCTGCAAGCCTGCCTGCCCGGCCTGCGCCGCTATGCGCGCGCGCTGGCGGGCGCCGCGCACGCGGACGACCTGGTGCAGGACACCGTGGAGCGGGCCTGGCGCAAGTTCGACCAGTGGCAGCGCGGTGGCGAGATGCGGCCCTGGCTGTTTTCCATCATGCATAACCTGCACGTGGATCAACTGCGCCGCCCCGGCCTGGCGCTGCAGGAGCTCGACGACGACGCCCTGCTGCCCGCGCCGGAGCGCGCGCCGGGACAGGCCATCGCCATCGGCGAAATGGATGCGGCGCTGGCCCGTTTGCCGCTGGGGCAGCGCGAAGTCATCCTGCTCGTCGCGCTGGAGCAGATGCCGTACGAACAGGTGGCGTCCACGCTGGGCATCCCCGTCGGCACCGTCATGTCGCGGCTGTCGCGCGGGCGCGAGCGGCTGCGCGGACTACTCGACGGCCGCCCCGCCGGCAGCCAAGGCGCCCCTACCCTGAAAGTCGTGAAATGACAATGCAAGCCATCAGCGAAGCGCAATTGCACGCCCTGGCCGACGGCGTCCTGCCCGAGGAGCAGCGCGCATCCATCGACGCCCACCTGCGCGCGCATCCCGAGGACGCCGCCAGGGTGGACGCGTGGCGCGAACAGAACCGGCAATTGCGCGCGCTGTTCGATCCCGTGCTGGACGAAGCCGTGCCGCCGGCCCTGCGGCAGGCGTCATCGCCAGCGGCGGCGAACGGCGCCTGGCGCCGCCCCGCCATGCAGGCGGCAGCGGCCATCGTGCTGCTCATCGCCGGCGGCGCGGGCGGCTGGCTGCTGCGCGGCAGCGATGGCACGAGCGCCAGCGCCAGCCCCCTGACCCTGGCGCGCAGCGCCGCCATCGCCCATGCCGTCTACACGCCCGAAGTGCGCCACCCCGTCGAGGTCGGAGCGGCGCAGGAAGCGCACCTGGTGCAATGGCTGTCGAAACGCCTGGGCACGCAACTGCAGCCGCCCGCGCTGTCGCCACTCGGCTATCACCTGATCGGCGGGCGCTTGCTGCCCGGCGATGGCGATGGCCCCGTTGCGCAATTCATGTACGAAGATGGCGGTGGCAAGCGCCTGACCCTGTACGTGGCCAAGGAACGGGCGGGCAGGCAGGAAACGGCTTTCCGCTATACGCAGGAAAAGGACCTGAGCGTGTTTTACTGGATCGACGGCCAGCTCGGTTATGCCCTCTCGGCGAACCTGCCCAAACGGGAACTGGGCAAGATCGCCGACGCCGTGTACGCGCAGCTGGAGCAGGCCCGCTAAGCCCCTCCATCCATGCGCAAGTGCGCTGAACGCCAGCCCGGCATCAGCCCAGCGCGCGCTTGAGTTCCGCATATGCGTCGACCAGCCGCTCCTTCGAATAGCCGCGATTGAGGCCACTCGGATTGGGCAAGATCCACGCGCGCGCGCCGCCGAAGCGCTCTGGCTGCTCACCCCACGCCAGCTGGCGTTTTCCCGTCATCGCCGCGTAGGCGGCCTTGCCCAGGAAGGCGATCCACTGCGGCTGCGCCCATGCCAGCTTGTGCCGCAGGCCCGCCGCCGCTTGCGCAAATTCGTCCGCCCCCACCTGGTCCGCGCGGCTGGTCGGGCGCCCGACGGCCGCCGTCAAGCCCAGCCCGAAACCGAGCACGCTGGCATCGTCCTGCGGCGCCACCAGGTGCGGCGTGAAGCCGGCCAGGTGCAGCACGGGCCAGAAGCGGTTGCCGCGGCCGAGAAAATGGTGGCCGGCCGCCGCCGCGTCCACGCCGGGATTGAGGCCGCAAAAAACCACCTGCAAGCCGGGAGCGAGGATGTCGGGCAAGCCCGGCGCCGTTGTGGGGTATGTCATGGAAAACTCCGATATCAGAAACCGCAGTATGCCACCGGCGCCATCTCCTGCAGCGCAGGGCGAGCGGTGCTACCATCCCCTACTGATGCGCTAATCCGTCTGGCGGATGGCCGTCGCGCTGTCCCGCACCATCCCCACTCCGAGGAATACACATGACGACCCTGACCATCAATGGCAAGCAGCACGACCTTGCACTGCCTGAAGACACGCCCCTGCTGTGGGCCCTGCGCGACGAACTGGGCATGACCGGCACCAAATTCGGCTGCGGCATGGCCCTGTGCGGCGCCTGCACCGTGCACCTCGATGGCGAAGCCATCCGCTCCTGCGTGACGCCCATGTCGGCCGCCGCAGGCAAGAAGATCACCACCATCGAAGCGGTGGGCGAAGACAAGGTCGGCCTTGCGCTGCAACAAGCCTGGCAGGAACACGGCGTGCCACAATGCGGTTACTGTCAGGCCGGGCAAATCATGTCGGCCACGGCCCTGCTCCACAAGACGCCAAGACCGAACGACCAGCAAATCCGCGAAGCGATGAGCGGTAATATCTGCCGCTGCGGCACCTACACGCGCATCCACGCGGCCATCAAGCAGGCCGCAAGCAGCATCCACGCAAAAGGAGCGGCCAAATGAGCATGCATGACACTGCCGCCGCACATTCGCCTGCGCGGCGCAACTGGCTCAAGGCCGCCGGCGCGCTGGCCGGCTTGACCCTGGTGGCCGGCCCTTCCGGCCTCGTGATGGCGGCCGATGCCGTCAAATACGGCGGCGACAATATGGCTGGCGGCGTGGTCGACGACACCCTGGTCTTCCTGTCGATCGGCGCCGACGGCATCGTCACCATCGTGGCGCACCGCTCCGAAATGGGCCAGGGCATCCGCACCAGCCTGCCCATGGTGGCGGCCGACGAACTGGGCGCCGACTGGGCGCAGGTGCGCGTGCAGCAGGCGCCCGCCGACGAAGCGCGCTACGGCAGCCAGGATACGGACGGCTCGCGCAGCATGCGCCACTCGTTCCGCGCCATGCGCCACGTGGGCGCCACAGCGCGCCTGATGCTGGAAACGGCGGCCGCCGTGCGCTGGGACGTACCCGTGACCGAAGTGAAAGCCGTCAATCACGCGGTCGTGCATGCGGCCAGCGGACGCTCGCTGTCCTTCGGCCCGCTGGCCGAAGACGCGGCCAGATTGCCCGTGCCGCCACGCGCGCGCATCAGCCTGAAAACGGCGGGCGAGCTGCGCTACATCGGGCAAACCAGCACGCGCGGCATCGACTTGCACGACATCGTCACGGGCAACACCCACTTCGGCATCGACACGCGCCTCG
This sequence comes from Janthinobacterium sp. SUN137, assembly GCF_030587265.1. Taxonomy (NCBI): domain Bacteria; kingdom Pseudomonadati; phylum Pseudomonadota; class Betaproteobacteria; order Burkholderiales; family Oxalobacteraceae; genus Janthinobacterium; species Janthinobacterium sp. SUN137. Next base: position 830,028 of record NZ_JAPWHZ010000001.1, read on the forward strand.
ATGGCATGGCGTATGCCGTCATCGCCCGTCCGCCCGTCTTCGGCGGCAAGCTGAAAAGCGTGGACAAGACGGCGGCCCTGAAAGTGCCGGGCGTGCTGCGCATCGTCGAACTGGCGGGCAGCCCGCCGCCGGCCATGTTCAATCCCCTGGGCGGCGTGGCCGTCATCGCCAGCAACACCTGGGCCGCCATCAAGGGCCGCGAAGCGCTGGTGCTGGAATGGGACGACGGTCCGAATGGCGGCTACGATTCGAAAGCCTTCCGCAAGACGCTGGAAGCGGCCGTGCGCCAGCCGGCCAACCCGGCGCGCGACCAGGGCAAGACGGTGGCGACCTTGGCCGCCGCTCCCGCCGCGCGAAAATTCAGCGCCGAGTACTATCTGCCCCACCTGGCCCACGCCACCATGGAGCCGCCCGCCGCCACCGTGCGCATCGCCAACGGCAAGGCCGAAGTGTGGGCCTGCGTGCAGGCGCCGCAGGCGACACGCAGCAACGTGGCCAAGGCCCTGGGCCTGACGTATGACGACGTGACCGTCCACGTGACCCTGCTCGGCGGCGGCTTCGGGCGCAAATCGAAACCCGATTTCGCCGTCGAGGCGGCACTGCTGTCGAAAGCCATGGATGGCGCGCCCGTCAAGCTGACGTGGACGCGCGACGACGACCTGCAGCACGACTACCTGCATACGGTATCGGTCGAACGGCTGGAAGCGTCGCTCGACGCGAAAGGCATGCCGACGGCCTGGCTGCACCGCACGGCCGCCCCCACCATCACGTCGACCTTCGCCGCCGGTGCGAACAAACAGGCGCCGTTCGAACTGGGCATGTCGGCCATCAACGTGCCGTTCGCCATTGCGAACATCCGCGTCGAAGTGCCGGAAGTGCCGGCCCACACGCGCATCGGCTGGTTCCGTTCCGTGTCGAACATCCCGCACGCGTTTGCCATCCAGTCGTTCACGGCCGAACTGGCGCATGCGGCGAAGAAGGACCACCGCGACTACCTGCTGGCGCTCCTGGGCCCCGCGCGCAAGATCAACCCGGCCGACCTGTCCGACGGCTGGAACTATGGCGAAGATCCGGCGAAGTATCCGGTCGATATCGGCCGCATGCGCCACGTGATCGAGCTGGCGACGGCCAAGGCGGGCTGGGGCCGCAAGCTGCCCAAGGGACGGGGCCTGGGTCTGGCCGTGTCCTACAGTTTCGTTACCTGTGTGGCGGCCGTGATCGAAGTGGAGATCAATGCGGCCGGCGAAGTCATCGTGCCGAGGGTCGACATCGCCATGGATTGCGGCCCGCAGATCAACCCGGACCGCGTGCGCTCGCAGATCGAGGGCGCCTGCATCATGGGCCTGTCCCTGGCCATGAGCGGCGAAATCAGCTTTAAAAATGGCCGGGTCGAGCAAAGCAATTTCCACGACTACGCCGTGCTGCGCGCGGCCGACGCGCCGCGCGTGATCCACACGCACCTGGTGCCGGGCACCCTGGACATGGAGCTGGGCGGCGTGGGCGAGCCGGCCACGCCGCCGATCGCGCCCGCCCTGTGCAACGCCATCTTCGCCGCCACGGGCAAGCGCATCCGCGCCCTGCCCGTGGGCATGCAACTGGCGAAGAAAGGCTAGCCGCGCCGCGCCGCCGGCAACTGCAGCAGCAACGCTGCGGCGGCGACCAGGGCGGCGCCGGCCGCCAGCAGCCACATGGGCCAGTCCAGCAGGAGCAGCACCCCGCCCGTGGCGGCGCCGATGGCGCTGCCCAGGTACAGCGCCGATTCGTTGAGGGCGATGGCCAGGTTGCCGTCGCCCTGGCGCGCACGCACGGCCAGCAGTTGCTGGTTTTGCGGCACTTGCAGGGCCCAGCCGGCCGCGCCCCACAGCACGATAGGCGCCAGCATCAGCCAGGCCGACCAGCCGGCCGCCAGCGGCAGCGCGCCCAAGGCCAGCGCCAGCAGCAGCAAGATGAGCCAGGTCAGTTTCGGCGCCGCCGCCTTGTCCGCCCATGGCCCGACCAGCACGCTGCCAACGATGCCCCCCACGCCCCAGGCCCACAGGAAGGGCGTGGCGGAGATCGCTGCGCCCTGCGCCGACCACGCCAGCAACGGCGCAATGAAGGTGTACATGCCCAGGCTGGCGATGGCCGCCAGCAGCGACACGAGCAGGATGGCCAGCACCTGCCCGTCGGCCAGCAAGGCCAGTTTGCGGCGCAGCGAGATGGCCGGCGCGGACGATGCGGCAGGCAGCGCGGGCAGCTTCCACAGCAAGCCCGCCAGCGCCAGCGCACCGAGAAGCGCCACCAGCCACAGGGCCGCGGCCCAGCCCAGCTGCTGCGCCAGCAGCAAACTCAAAGGCACGCCCAGCACCGTGCCGCCCGCCATGCCGCCCATGATCGCGCCGATGGCCTTGCCCCGCTGCTGCGGCGCCGACACGCCGGCCGCCGCCGCGATGCCCAGCGCCAGGTATACGCCCGCACCGATGCCGGCGATGGCGCGCCACACCAGCAAACCGCTGAAACCGGGCGCCAGCGCGCTGGCCCCGTTCGCCAGCACGAACACGCCCAGGGCGACCAAAAGGCCGGAGCGCTGCGCGCGCGCCGGCAGCAAGGCCACCATCAGCGGCGAGCCGAGGCCATAGGCCAGCGTAAACGCCGTCACCAGCTGCGCCGCCATCGCCAGGGAAACGGAGAACGCGCCGGCGATCATCGGCATCAGGCCTGCCGTCACATACGACGCCATGCCCAGCGCGAACGCGCCCACGGCGATCAGATAGACGGTGGCGGGCAGCACGGCGGCGGAAGTGCCAGTACTGGCGTGAGAAGAATAATCGGACATGGGCAAGCCTTCGGGAAGAAAGCAGGCATTCTGGAATACAATATAAACAATTACAATTTAACTGTTTATGCTATTACTGATAGCAACAGGCTTACCTTGAAGGCAGCACCATGCGCACTTTGGCCCGCACCCGCCACGAACTGGCCGCCTACCTGCAGGCGCGCCGCGCACGCCTGTCGCCGGAAGACGTGGGCTTGCCCGGCGGCGGGCGGCGCAGGACGCCCGGCTTGCGCCGCGAAGAAGTGGCGGCGCTGGCCGGCGTGGGGCTGACCTGGTACACCTGGCTGGAACAGGGGCGCGACATCGGCGTCTCCAGCGCCTTTCTCGACAAGCTGGCCGAAGTGCTGAAACTGGACGCGGGCGAACGCCGCCACCTGTTCCTGCTCGCGCATGCGCGTCCGCCGGCCGAAGAAGGCAAGACGTTTTGCGTGGTGCCGCCGCCGGTGCGCCGCCTGATGCACGAACTGGCGCATCCCGCGTATGTGCTCAACCTGCGCTGGGACGTGCTGGCGTTCAATGCGGGCGCGGACGCCCTGTTCGGCTTCGGCGCGCATGTGCCGGCGCGGCGCAATCTGCTGTGGCTCTTGTTTACCGATCCACTGCTGCGCTCGCGCTTCATCGGCTGGGAAGAGCAGGCGCCGCTGATGTTGTCGAGCTTTCGCCGCGACTATGCGCGCGCCACGCAGGAAGCGGACATTCACGCGCTCGTGGACGAACTGGAAAAGGTCTCGCCCGAATTCAAGCTGTGGTGGCGCCGCCACGACGTGCATGCGCCATGTGCCGGCGTGCGCCGCCTGGACGTCGGCGGCGAAGGCATCGCGTATGAGCACACCTCGCTGACCATCGACGCGGACCGCCACCTGCGGCTGGTGGTGTATGCGCGCCAGGTGCCAGAGTAAACACTGCCGCACAACGAAAAAACCGCTGACCCTCTTGCGAGGAATCAGCGGCTTCGAATTGGTTGCGGGGACAGGATTTGAACCTGTGACCTTCGGGTTATGAGCCCGACGAGCTGCCAGACTGCTCCACCCCGCAGCAGAATTATATACCAGATTGTTGCGAGGCGTAAAGGGCAAAATTTGACAATTGCATGCGCGTCCCGCCTCGCGGCGATTGCCGATGGATAGAAGATGAAGAGCGCCAGGCGGAAATGAAAAAAGCCGCCGATCTTTTGCAAGAATCAGCGGCTTTCCGGTATTGGTTGCGGGGACAGGATTTGAACCTGTGACCTTCGGGTTATGAGCCCGACGAGCTGCCAGACTGCTCCACCCCGCACAAGAATTATAAGGGCAAACAGGTGGCTTAGGCAATAGCTATCTCAACTTAGACTGCAATAGAGCCATTTTATTAAAAATGCGTTCCAAAGTGCGTCAAGCAGCTTGGCCAATTGCCGGTTGGCATTGTGTCCGCCCGTCACGCCACGCCGCACGCAATCGGTGTACAGTAAGCGGTGTACAGTAAGCGTTACACTAGACATCATACTTTTCCTAAGCCCGCCCATGAAATTCTGCTCCGAATGCGCCCATCCTGTCAGCCTGTCCATCCCGGAAGGCGACAACCGTCCGCGCTATGTGTGCACCAACTGCGACGCCATCCATTACCAGAACCCGAAAATGGTGGTCGGCTCGATTCCCGTCTGGGAAGAGGATGGCCAGTTGCAGGTCTTGCTGTGCAAGCGGGCCATCGAACCGCGCCTGGGCTACTGGACCCTGCCGGCCGGCTTCATGGAAAACGATGAAACGACGTCGGATGCGGCCGAGCGCGAAACGGTGGAGGAAGCGGGTGCGAATATCGAACTGGGGCCCCTGTTTTCGCTGCTGAACGTGCAGCGCGTGCACCAGGTGCACCTGTTCTACCTGGCCCGCCTGCGCGACCTCGATTTCGCACCGGGCATCGAAAGCCTGGACGTGCAGCTGTTTACGGAAGCGCAGATTCCCTGGGATGACCTGGCCTTCCCCACCATCCGCGCCACCCTGGAACTGTTCTTTGCCGACCGCGTGAAAATCCGCGAAGGCGGCAGCTACGGCGTGCATACGGGCGACATCACGCGCCCGATGGCGCGCACGGATGCAGAATAAGCTCCCCTCACCTGCCACCTTTGACGCCGCATGATTCCCTGGCTCGACATCCACACCCCGTTCCCCGACGTCTCGCGCGCCCTGACCGACGAGGCCCCCGGCCTGCTGGCGGCCGGCGCCGACCTGTCGCCCGCGCGCCTGCTCGACGCCTACCGGCGCGGCATCTTCCCCTGGTTTTCCGAAGGCCAGCCTATTTTGTGGTGGAGCACCGATCCGCGCATGGTGCTGATGACGGAGCATTTCAAGGTCTCCGACAGCCTGGCCAAGGCGATCCGCAAGGTCGAACGCAGCGCCGCCACGGACGGGCGCTGGCAGCTGCGCTTCGACGGCGATTTCGACGCCGTCATGCGCGCCTGCGCCGCGCCGCGCAAGGATGGCCCGGGCACGTGGATTTCCGATGAAATCATCGCCGGCTACACGGGCTTGCACAAGCTGGGCTACGCGCATTCGTCGGAACTGTGGCTGGACGGGGAACTGGTGGGCGGCGCGTATGGCGTGTCGATCGGGCGCATGTTCTATGGCGAATCGATGTTCGCGCGCGTGACGGATGGCTCGAAGATCGCGCTGGCGCACCTCGTGCGCTTTTTGCAGGCGCGCGGCGTGACCATGATTGACTGCCAGCAAGAAACAAAACACCTGGCGTCGCTGGGTGCGGCGCCCATTTCGCGCGCGCGCTTCCTGGCCCATGTGCGCGTCGCCATTGAAGCAGCGCAAATCACGGATTGGCAAGCTGCACCGGCGGCATAAAAAAGCTATGATATCTCCACGCAGACTTCCATTGCCGCGGACAGACCAGACAGGATCAGCATGACGCACCTGAACGAACTACCGTTTGCCACCCTGCAGTTCTACACGACGGCGCCCTACCCGTGCAGCTACCTGGACGACCGCCAGGCCCGCTCGCAGGTGGCCACGCCCTCGCACCTGATCAACAGCGACGTGTATTCGGAACTGGTGCGCAACGGCTTTCGCCGCAGCGGCATTTTTACTTACCGCCCGTATTGCGATGGCTGCCAGGCCTGCATACCCGTGCGCGTCGTGACGGGCGAGTTCACACCGAACCGCAACCAGCGCCGCGCCTGGCACCGCCACGCTGACCTGCAGGCGGGCGTGGCCACCCTGTCCTTCCTCGACGAACACTACGAGCTGTACCTGCGCTACCAGAGCACGCGCCACGCGGGCGGCGGCATGGACCAGGACAGCCGCGACCAGTATGCGCAATTCCTGCTGCAAAGCCGGGTCAACACGCGCCTGGTGGAGTTTCGCGATGCCGAAGGCATCCTGCGCATGGTCAGCATCATCGACGTGCTGGCCGACGGCCTGTCATCCGTCTACACCTTTTTCGATCCGGACGTGCCGGGCGCCTCCTACGGCACCTACAACGTGCTGTGGCAAATCGCCCAGGCGCGCGAACTGGGCCTGCCCTACATCTACCTGGGCTACTGGATAAAGCAAAGCCCGAAGATGGCGTACAAGATCAATTTCAAGCCCTTGGAAGCCCGCATCAAGGGGCAGTGGGTCATCCTGTAAAAAAAGGGGCTCGCGCCCCTTTTTTCATGCCTGCCGTACCGGCTTACCTGCTCTTGTCCGGAAACGCAGGACGCTTGGGCTGCACGGGCGGATTCTTTGCCAGTTCGGCCTGGATCACCTCGATCGCCTTTTCCAGCTGCGGATCGCGCCCGGCGATGACGTCGGCCGGCGTTTGCTCGACGTCGATATCGGGCGGCACGCCTTCGTTTTCCACGCCCCAGCCATTCTCGCGCGTCCAGAACGCCAGGTTCGGCGCCGTGATGAAGCCGCCGTCCATCAGCACGGGGAAGCCCAGTACGCCCACCAGGCCGCCCCACGTCGCCTTGCCGATCAGCGGGCCCATGTTGTTTTTGCGGAACATCCACGGCAGCAGGTCGCCGCCCGAACCGGCCGTCTCGTCGATTAGCATGGCGCGCGGCCCCTGGATCGACGCGGACGGCGTCTTCATGTCAGCGCCATAGCGCATGGTCCACCAGGCGATTTCCTTTTTCTGCAGGATCTCGATGTAGTAATCGGCCACGCTGCCGCCGCCGTTGAAACGCTCGTCGACGATGATGGCCTGCTTGTCCGCCTGCGGGAAGAAGTAGCGCTTGAAGTAGGTATGGCCCAGGCCCGCCGTATTCGGCACGTACACATACGCCACCTTGCCGCCCGTGGCCGCATTGACCTTGCGCATATTGCCTTCGATCCAGTCGCGGTTGCGCAAGGCATCCTCGGTCGGCACGGGCACCACGGTGATGGTGCGCGCGCCCTTGCCGTCGGCCGACGGTCCCACGGTCAGGTCGACGGCCTTGCCGGCCGTGTTCTCGAAGGCGCTGTAGATATTCGTCGGCGGCAGCAAAGGACGGCTGTCGACGGCCAACAGGTATTCGCCCGCCTTGACGTTCAGGCCCGGCTCCGTCAGCGGCGCGCGCAGGGCCGGATTCCAGTTCAAGCCGCCATACACCTTCTTGAAGCGGTAATGGCCGTCGCGCACTTCATAATCGGCGCCCAGCAAGCCCCCCGGCACTTTCTTTGCCTCGATAAAATCATCGCCGCCGCCGCCCCGGTGGTGCCCCACGGCCAGCTCGCTGCACATCCACTGTATCAACCGGTTCAGGTCCGCGCGGCTGGACAGCTCGGGCAGGAACACGGCGTACTTGTCGCGCATGGCCTTCCAGTCCACGCCATGCATGCCCGGGTCATAAAAGTAATCGCGGTTGATGCGCCACACCTCGTTGAAAATCTGCGTCCACTCGGCGCGCGGATCGGCCTTCACTTCGATGGCGTCGACCTTGATCTTGCCCTCGCCCGGCGCCAGCAGCTTGCCCGTGGCCGACCCCATGGCCCAATTGTCCTTCTGGCGGTACAGCAGCTTCTTGCCGTCGGCCGAGACTTCGAAATCATCGGCTTCCGCCACCACGGTTTCCGCCTTGCGCTCCTTCAGATCGAAGCGCTGCACGGCCTTCTTGCCGTCGCTTTCGCGCAGCAAAAAGATTTGCCCCGCAGCGCCAGCCGTCAGGCTGGAGAATTGCGCGGCCGGCAGCGGCAAGTCGACGATGCGCGTGGCGATGCCGTCGAAATCGATGTGGATCGGCGCCACCGGCGCCACGACCACTTTCGGGTCGTCGCGCCCCGTCTTCGGATCGACCTTCGGCTCGCTCTTCGCTTCCGCTTCCCCCTTCGCCGTGTCTTTTTTACTCTCCGCGCCGGCGGCCTTTTCCTCGTCGCTTTCCTTGATCAGGGGCGATGGCAAGTCGCGCCGCAGCACGGCCATCCACACGGTGCGCGTCACCAGATTGTCTTCGTTCTGCTGCGAGAACCAGTTGTTGCTGGGGCCAGCATTCGTCGAGGCGAAGAAGTACAGGTATTTGCCGCTCTTGTCGAACACGGGCTGGGCCACGTCGGACAAGCCGTCGGTCACCGGCATCGACTTGTTCTGCTCGACGGAATAGATGTAGGCGCTGCGCGTGTAGGTGGGCGAATTGAGCGTATAGGCCAGCCAGCGCGAATCGGGCGCCCACGAGGCGCGCATGCTCTTGTCGACGCCATACATCGGCTCCGTGGCGATTCTTTGCACCTTGCCCGTGCCGACATCGATCACATACATGCTCCAGCCATTGTCGGCAAACGCGATCTTCCTGCTGTCGGGCGACCAGACAGCGTTGTCATAGAAACCGCTGCCATTGAGCTTGAGCTTTTTCACGGCGCCCTTGCCGTCCTGCGAGCGCACATGCAGTTCATATTCTCCCGACTCGTCCGAGAAATACGCGACCGAGCGGCCATCGGGCGACCAGATGGGCGTGCGCTCGTGGGCGCCGGCCGTCTGCGTCAGGTTGCGCACGTCGCCCTTGTCGGCGGGGATGGTGACGATTTCGCCCCGGTATTCGAAGGCGATGCGCGCGCCCGACGGCGAAATCGACGCGTCGCGGATGTATTTCGCGTTCTTGACCCAGCGGGGGCGCGCCTGCCCCAGGTCGCTGGCCACGGCGATGGCCAGCTTGTGCGCCTGGCCGCTGGCGATATCGAGCGAGTGCAGATAACCGGCCTGCTCGTAGACGATGGTGCCGTTCGCCGCCGACGCGTTCAGCACGGGGAAATCCTTGTGCTGCGTCAACTGGCGCACGGCTTTCGTCTTGACGTCGTAGGCAAACAGGTTGAATTCGCCGTTGCGGTCCGAGCGGAAGTACACGGTATCCTTGATCCACATCGGGTCGACGTCGTTCGAGCGCGTCGTCGGCTGGGGGATTTTTTCAATCGATTTGTCGCTGGACGAAAATAGCCACAGCCAGGAATTGGTGCCGCCCCGGTAGCGCTTCCACTGCTTGAAGGCGGGCGCCAGCGGGTTGTAGGCGATGCGCTGGCCATCGGGCGAATACGTGGCGCGCGAGGCGTTGGGGATTTCCAGCTGGGTCTCCACGCCGCCCGCCACCGGCACCGTGAACAGCTTCTGGAAGCGGTTGTTGAAGGCGGCGCGGGGCGAGGTGAACATCACGGACTGGCCATCGGGCGTAAACGATTGCGCCAGATCAACACCCGGGTGGAAGGTCAGGCGGCGCGGCACGCCGCCCGCCGCGGCGATCACATACACGTCGACATTGCCGTCGATGTTGGCGCTATACGCGATCAGGCTGCCGTCGGGCGAAAACACGGGGTTCGATTTGTCGCCCAGGTCGGAGGTCAGGCGCCGCGCGCCGCCGCCGTCCAGGTTCGACAGCCATACATCGCCCGCATAGATGAAGGCGATGTGGCGGCTGGAGACGGCCGGTTCGCTCAGCATGCGGGTGTCTTGCGTATTGGGCAGGGCCAGGGCCGGATGGCTCAGCAGCAGTGCGCTGGCGGCCGCGATGGCGGTCAGGATGCGTGTCTTTTTCAATCGATGTCTCGCTTATGAAGTCAACAGAACAGAGAAAAAACAGGAAGGTCCACGGTCGAATGCGAATTATCAAGGATTCAATATTGCATTAGACCAACGAGAACTATACACCCGGCAGCCGCGCGGAACACGGTAAAATACGCCACTTATTTCGCGCGCCGCCAGCCCTTCCCGGCAGCCCGCATACCTACTCAAAGCGCCCCATGTCTGAAAAATTCCTGTACTCCCTCGCCCGCCCCTTGCTGTTTTCGATGGATGCCGAAGCGGCCCACCATCTCACCCTGCCCGCCCTGAAACGCGCCAGCGCGCTGGGCCTGACGAAGCTGGCCGGCAAACCGGCGGCGGACCCGCGCACGGTGATGGGCATCACCTTCCCGAACCCGGTCGGCCTGGCCGCCGGCCTGGACAAGGACGGCGCCTACATCGACGCGCTGGCCGACCTGGGTTTTGGCTCCATCGAAGTGGGCACCGTCACGCCGCGCGCGCAGGCGGGCAACCCGAAACCGCGCATGTTCCGCCTGCCGCAGGCGCAGGGCATCATCAACCGCATGGGCTTTAACAATGGCGGCGTGGACGCGTTTGTCGCCAACGTGCAGGCGTCGAAGTTTTACCAGAACCGCGCCGGCGTGCTGGGCCTGAACATCGGCAAGAACGCCGACACGCCCATCGAGCGCGCGGCCGACGACTACCTGCTGTGCCTGGAAAAAGTCTACCCCTACGCCAGCTATGTGACGGTGAACATCTCGTCGCCGAACACCAAGAATTTGCGCCAGCTGCAGGGCGCGTCGGAACTCGACGCCCTGCTGTCGCAGCTCAAAGATGCGCAGGCGCGCCTGGCGGACAAGCACAAGCGCTACGTGCCGCTGGCCCTGAAAATCGCGCCGGACATGGATGGCGAACAGGTGAAGAGCATCGCCGAGTCGCTCACGCGCCACCAGATCGACGGCGTCATCGCCACCAACACGACCCTGTCGCGCAGCGCCGTCGAAGGCATGCCGCACGGCGCGGAAGCGGGCGGCCTGTCGGGCGCACCCGTGTTCGAGCTGTCGAACAATGTCATCCGCCTGCTGAAGGCGGAACTGGGCGACGCGCTGCCCATCATCGGCGTGGGCGGCATCATGCAGGGCAGCGACGCCGTGGCCAAGTTCGAGGCGGGCGCACAGCTGGTGCAGCTGTACAGCGGCCTGATTTACGCCGGCCCCGCGCTGATCAAGGATTGTGCGCGCGCGCTGCACGGCAAGCAGGCCCGCTAAGGACGGCGCATGGAAAAGATCAAGCTGGGTACCAGCAGCCTGGAAGTCAGCAGGATCTGCCTGGGCACGATGACCTTCGGCGAACAGAACACGGAAGCCGAAGCGCACAGCCAGCTCGATTACGCGCTGGAACGGGGCATCAACTTCATCGACACGGCCGAGATGTATCCGGTGATGGCCAGCGCGCAAACGCAGGGCAGCACCGAGCGCCACATCGGCAGCTGGCTGAAGAAAAGCGGCAAGCGCGGCAACATCGTGCTGGCCAGCAAGGTGGCCGGGCCGAATTCGCGCATGCACTGGATACGCAAGGGCAAGACGGATCACGACGCGGTCAATATCCGCGCCGCCGTCGAAGACAGCTTGCGCCGGCTGCAGACGGAGCACATTGACCTGTATCAATTGCACTGGCCCAGCCGCAACCTGCCCATCTTCGGCGCCAGCGTATACAACCCGCGCAAGGAGCACGCTTGCGTCGCCATCGAAGACACGCTGGCCGTGCTGGGCAAGCTGGTCGAGGAAGGCAAGATCGGCCACATCGGCGTGTCGAACGAATCGTCGTGGGGCGTGTGCGAATACATCAAGCAGGCGGAACTGAAGGGCTTGCCGCGCATCGCCTCCATCCAGAACCTGTACAACCTGACGGCGCGCCATTTCGAGACGAGTTTGCTTGACGAAACCTGCCACCGGGAAAATGTCAGCTTGCTGGCCTACAGCCCGCTGGCGTTCGGCCAGCTGACGGCGAAATACCTCGACGATCCGCAGGCCAAGGGCCGCCTGACGCGCTTTCCGGCCGGCTGGAGCCCCCGCTACGTGCGCCCCGCCACCATCGCGGCCGCCGGCCAGTATGCGGCGCTGGCCCGCGCGCACGGCTTGACGCCGGCGCAGCTGGCGCTGGCCTGGTGCTACACGCGCTGGTTCGTGGCCTCCACCATCATCGGCGCCACCAGCGTGGAGCAGTTGCAGCAAAATATCGACGCCCATCAAGTCACCCTGTCGCCGGAACTGGTTGCGGCCGTCGACGCCATCCACGCCAGCCTGCCCAATCCGGGACAGTAGGCTCGCTCCGTCTGGCGGCGCATGCCGCCGCCAGACTCCCCACGCTCATCGCAGATAGTCGCATTTATACAACAGCTGGCAATTTACTGCCGTGCAGCATTGCAGCCTTGCCATGCCCGGCCGTATGCTGGAAACGAGGCCATATGCGCTACCCGCGTCATTCGGACGCGTATCAGACATTTATTGCATATCGATAGACAGAACGATTCGTAAGCACGCCACAGGCCCACTGTTACTCTGATGTCATCACCGGACCGCCATGGTCCGCGTAACCACCAACCGAAGAGATATTGTCGATGAGTTCAAGCACCGCCCGCTCCCAGCTTCCCGCCCTGCCCGTGAAAACCGTTATCGCCGCCAGCCTGATCGCCTGCTTCAGCCTGCCAATGCAGGCGCAAGCGCAGCAAGAGCTGCCGGCCGAAGGTGAATTGCAATCGGTGGTGGTCACCGGCACCTTCGCCAAGAACCGCCGCACCATCGATTCCGAATCGCCGATCGACATCCTCACCTCGCGCGACCTGCAAAGCACGGGCTCGGCCGAACTGGCCACCGTGCTTGCGCGTTTGCTGCCCTCGCTGAACTTCGCCCGCGCCACGGGCGCCGACGCCAGCGACGCCGTGCGCCCTGCCCAGCTGCGCGGCCTGTCGCCCGACCAGACCCTGGTGCTGGTGAACGGCAAGCGCCGCTACACGTCGGCCGTCGTCAACGTCAACGGTTCCCTGGGCCGCGGCTCGGCGCCCGTCGACCTGAACGCCATCCCGCTGGCCGCCATCGACCACGTGGAAGTGCTGCGCGATGGCGCGGCGGCCCAGTACGGCTCCGACGCCATCGCCGGCGTGATCAACATCATCCTGAAAAAAGGCGCGGCCGGCGGCGACGTCGAAGTGGGCTATGGCCAGACGCAGGAACGCGACGGCAAGCAAAAATCCATCAAGGGTTCGGCCGGCTTCGCCCTGGGGGAGGACGGCTGGGTGCGCGTCTCGGCGGAAGTGGCCGAGCGCGACCCGACCAACCGCGCCGGCGCCGACTTCCGCAACCCACTGGAACCGCGCTACGGCAAGGTCAACCAGCGCTATGGCGACCCGGAAAGCAAGCCGGCGACGATTTTCCTCAACAGCGAATACCGCATCAGCGATAACCTCGACTGGTATGCCTTCGGCAACTATGGCAAGCGCGACACGTCGGCTGCCGCCACGTGGCGCACGGCGCTGATCCAGGATGCGGTCACCAAGGCGTATTCGCAGCGCACGCCGATCTACCCGGAAGGCTTCTTGCCGCTGCAAAACAGCACGCTGACCGACCAGTCCATCGTCACGGGCTTGCGCGGCGAAGCCGCCGGCTGGCGCTGGGATGCCAGCCTCAATTACGGCAGCAACAAGTTCGAGCTGGACCTGGACAACACGGTCAACCAGTCGCTGGGCGCGAACAGCCCCACGCATTTCTATGCGGGTTCGCTGAAAAACGAGCAGACCGTGTTCAACCTCGATGCGGCGCGCGAATTCCCCGTCGCCGCCTTCTCCGGCCCGCTGACGGTGGCCGTCGGCGCCGAAGCACGCCATGAAAAGTACAGCATCGGCGCAGGCGACGCAGCGTCGTACACGGGCGGCGGCTCGCAAGGCTTTGCCGGCTTCCGTCCTGCCAACGCGGGCAGCCATTCGCGCCACAACGAATCGATCTATGTGAACCTGGAAGCGGAAGCGACGAAGAAACTCTCGGGCGGCGTAGCCTTACGCCATGAGCGCTACAGCGATTTCGGCAGCACTACCTCGGCCAAGGGTTCCGCCCGCTATGCGTTCACGGATGCGCTATCCCTGCGCGGCACGGTATCGAGCGGCTTCCGTGCGCCATCGCTGGCACAGCAGTACTACACCATCACCACCACCAACTTCCAGGTCATCAACGGCAACAATACGGCCATCGAGACGGGCACCTTCGCCGTCAATACGCCGCAGGCGCGCGCCCTCGGTGCACAGGACCTGAAACCGGAAAAGGCCCGCAACTACAGCCTGGGCCTGCAGTTCCAGCCCAGCCGCAACTTCACGACGACGGTGGACGCCTACCGCATCGACATCGACAACCGCATCCTGTTCTCGGCCAACCTGGCGCTGAACGACAAGCTCAAGGCCCAGCTGGCCGCGCAAGGCACGCCGGTGGGCGCGGCGCGCTACTTCACCAACGCCGTCGACACGCGCACGGAAGGCGTGGACATCGTCAGCACCTACCGCATCGACCTGCAGGAGAAGGACCGCCTGGACCTCACCGTGGCGTACAACCACAACAAGAGCACGGTACAGAAAATCGCCGACAATCCGGCCATCCTGACGGCCAACAACCTGAAACTGATCGACCGCCAGAGCATCGACCGCATCACGGTGGCGTCGCCGAAGGACAAGTTCAGCCTGGCCGCCGACTACAGCTTCGGCATCTGGAATGCGCACGGCGTCGTGACGCGCTACGGCAGCTTCACCGTACCGCAAAATGACGTCAAGCTGGACCAGACGTACGACCCGCAATGGGTGCTGGACGTGTCCGGTTCCGTGAAGCTGGGCAAGAACTGGCGCCTGGTGGCCGGCATCGACAACGTCACCAACCGCTACCCGGCGCAAGTGACGAGCGCGGGCAACCTGAACGTCAACGGCACCCAGCCCTACAGCATCTTCGCGCCGAACGGCTTCAACGGCCGCTATTACTACGCCAAGGCCGGCTATAGCTGGTAAATGGCGCTCTGCCATGCAAAAAGCCTGGAACGCATCGCGTTTCCAGGCTTTTTTTTCATGCGTCAGCGCATGCGCCCGCAGGCGCTGCAGGCTCAGGCGCGGCGGCGCGCGGCAAATCCGACCAGGCCAAGGCCCAGCATCAGCATGCCGTAGGTCGCTGGCTCAGGCACTGCCGAGACCGAATTGAACGCGCGGAAATTGCTCAGGCCACGCGGCAGGTTGGCAATGGTGACAACCGTATTGGCGGCCAGCGGCGTGTCCCAGTGGAACAACAGTTCGCCACGGCCATAATGCACGGCCAGGTAGTCGAAGCTGGAGTTGACGGTGAACGAACCAGAGTTGCTGCTGGCCAAGTCGCCCTGGGCGGCAAAGACCAAGGAGCCGGTACCGCTGGACGGCAGGCCAAACGTGCTGCTGACCAAACTCTGGATGGCGGCCGCGCTTTGCGCGCCGGGCGGGTTGGCGCCGTCATAGACCCAGACCGAGTCCGCTGCCACGCTGCCATAGGTGACGGTCTTGCCGCCCACCGAAAAGCCCGTCATGGCAGGATCGGTGATTTCCACCCAGCTCGCCGCCTGGGCCAATGGCGCCAGGCAAGCCGCAGCGGTCAGGCAAAGACCCAGCAACGCGCGTTTGGTCATGTTCATATATTCCCCTGATATAAATATTTCAATAATTGCAATTTTAATTATTTTTCTATCACTCTCACATCGCAGAGCAAAAGATATCATTCAGGAAATCGAAATACAATAAAAGAAACAATTTTTACCATTGGCATTTTCAATTGGCCTTATCGATTTATGGCCGGTGCCGGCTATCGCGGGGCATGCAGCCCTCCCTGCCATGTCCGGGCGCCGCTCCTGGCAGCAGGATTGTTGTAGATCGGCACATGCCAGATAGCGGTGTAGCCCTGCGGCAACGGCAAGCCGGAAGGTAGGCGTGGTCATCCTGGCACGCAATCGGCTACCATGGGCCTTACTCTTCTTGATGACGGATAACCATGCCCAGCTGGCACCTAGCCGACGCCGCCGAACTGGCGGCGCGCCATCCCTACACCTTCTACAAATCGCCGCCCGAGGCCATCGCCCAGGTGCGCCCCGGCGAGGTGGTCAAGCTGATCTTCGCCTTCCACAGCGACGATCCGCAGGCACCCGGCGCCGAGCGCATGTGGGTGCTGGTCGATACGGTGGACGCCGGCGGCCAATTCACTGGCAAGCTCGACAACACGCCCGGCTACATCGCCGACTTGCGCGCCCAGGACCCCGTCGCCTTCGCGGCGCGCCACATCATCAATACGCAGCACGACGATGACGATAACCTCGTCAACCGCTATGCGGGCCTGTGCTTCGTCACGAAAAAAGTGCTGGAAGACGGCGCGCCCGTCGGCTATCTGTACCGCGAGGAACCGGACAACGACGACGACAGCGGCTGGCGCTTCACGGCGAATGATGAAAGCGACGACTACATCAACGACAGCGCCAACGTGGCCCTCGTGTCGCTGGGCGCCGTGCTCAGCGTGGATGACCGCTTCATTGCGCTGCTGGACGCACCCGCCGGCGCGGCGTTTGCCTTCGACCACGACACGCAACAATTCATGGCGGTGGACGAATGACAAGTGATGAACTGAAGGAATTTTGCGCAACCCTGCCCGGCGCGCAAGCCGTGCTGTACGGTGCGCCGTCGAATATCCTCGTGTATGAAGTGGCGGGCAAGAAATTTGCGTACTTTAAAACCAGCATGCCGGAACAGTGGCGCTTCAGCCTGCGCGCCAGCGCCGGGCGCTTTATCGAACTGACGGACATGCCCGGCGTGAAACCGGCCCGTTACATGGGCCGCTTTCACTGGGTGACCATCGTCGACGTGGCGCGCTTCCCGTCCGATTACCTGGCGGAACTGGTTCAGGATAGCTACGCGCGCGCCGTGGCCAGCCTGACGCGCGCGCAAAGGGCGGCCATCGCCTAGAGGGCGTCCTCGCCCGCCATCGCGCGGTCGATGTCTTCGCGCGTCAGGTCCGGCGCCAGCTGCAGGATGAACTCGTAGGCGTAGGCGCGCAGGTAGGCGCCCCGCCGGACGGCCAGGCGCGTCGTGTTGGTGGCGAACAGATGCGACGCTTCCACGGCCCGCAGCCCCTTGTCGCGGCCATGGTCGAAGGCCATCGAGGCGACGATGCCCACGCCCAGGCCCAGCGCCACGTATTGCTTGATGACGTCGGAATCCATGGCCGTCAGGATGATATCGGTCGCCACGCCAGCCTTGGCAAAGGCGTCGTCGATATGCCCGCGCCCCGTGAAACCCTTGTCGTAGGTAATCAGCGGATACTTCGCCAGGTCTTCCAGGCGGATGGGCGAATGTTCGAGCAGCGGATGGCCGTCGGGCACGACGATCAGATGGCTCCAGCGGTAGCACGGGAACGACACCAGGTCGGGGAACTGGCTCAAGCCTTCCGTGGCGATGCCGATATCGGTCTTGCCGGACAGCACCCATTCCGCAATGTGCTCGGGCGCGCTTTGTTGTAGCGCAATACGCACTTCGGGAAAAGCGGCGCGGAAGCTTTGCACCACTTTCGGCAGCGCATAGCGCGCCTGCGTGTGCGTGGCCGCCACGGACAAGGTCCCGCTCGTCTGGCCGCTGTATTCGAGGCTGGCCTGCTGCAGGTTTTCCGCCTCGATCAAGAGACGGTCGACGATCTTCAGAATGCCCTTGCCCGGCTCCGTCAAGCCCGTCAAACGCTTGCCGTTGCGCTCGAAAATCACCACGCCCAGCTCGTCTTCGAGCTCGCGGATTTGCCGGCTCACGCCCGGTTGCGACGTGAACAGGGCGTTCGCCACTTCCGTCAGGTTATAGCCGCGGCGGGCCGCTTCGCGGATCGATCGCAATTGTTGAAAGTTCATGGCTATCCTGTATCAAGTTCGGGTGGGTTCAACAAATACATGGAGACGTTTCGGGCGGACAACCAATGTCTCGCCTTCCTTCAGCTGCAGGTGGGTGAAACGCTCGTTCGACATCACCGCTTCGATCAGTTCGCTGTTATCCACGCGCTGCAAGTCCAGCTGGGCCAGCGGGCCGATGGCATGGGCGCGGCTCAGTTTCACGACGATGCCTTCCGCGCCCTGCGTGTAGCGGTCGATTTCCAGGTCGTGCGGACGCACATAGGCCGTGCCCTTGCTGTCGCTCACGCCCGCGTAGTCGGGCACCTCGAAACTGGCGTCGCCCGTGGCCATCACGCCGTCATGCACGCGGCCGTGGAACAGGTTGACGTTGCCGAGGAAGCCATACACGAACGGCGACGCGGGGTGGTTATAGACTTGCTCTGGGGAACCGAGTTGCTCGACCGTGCCCTTGTTCATCAGTACGACCTGGTCGGCCACTTCCAGCGCCTCTTCCTGGTCATGCGTGACGAAAATACTGGTGACGTGCAAGTCGTCATGCAGGCGGCGCAGCCAGCGGCGCAATTCCTTGCGCACCTTGGCATCCAGGGCGCCAAACGGCTCGTCGAGCAGCAGCACGCGGGGCTCGACCGCCAGCGCGCGCGCCAGGGCGATGCGCTGGCGTTGCCCGCCCGACAATTGCGGCGGATAGCGGTCGGCCAGCCAATCGAGCTGCACCAGCTCCAGCAAATCCTTGACCTTGCGGCGGATCTGGTCTTCCGACGGGCGCTCGCTGCGCGACTTCACGCGCAAGCCGAAGGCCACGTTCTCGAACACGGTCATGTGCTTGAACAGCGCATAGTGTTGAAACACGAAACCGACCTGGCGCTCGCGCACATGGCGGTTCGACGCGTCTTCCGCGTCCAGCAGCACCTGGCCGCTGTCCGGATGTTCCAAGCCAGCAATAATGCGCAGCAAGGTGGTCTTGCCGCAACCGGACGGGCCCAGCAAGGCCGTCAGTTCGCCGGCGGGAAAGTCCAGCGAGATATTGTCGAGGGCAACGAAATCGCCGAAGCGCTTGTGGATGTTTTTAACTGCGATGGTCATATCAGTGCTCCGTGGAACGTAAGGCGGAATCGTCGGCGTTGCTCTCGTTCAAACGCCACTCAATGAAAGCTTTCAAGGCCAGGGTCACCAGCGCCAGCAGGGCCAGCAGGGAGGCGACGGCAAACGCGGCGGCGAAGTTGTACTCGTTGTACAGAATCTCCACCTGCAGCGGCATGGTGTTGGTTTCGCCACGGATATGGCCGGACACGACGGACACGGCGCCGAACTCGCCCATGGCGCGGGCGTTACACAGGATCACGCCATACAGCAGACCCCACTTGATATTTGGCAAAGTCACGCGGCGGAAGGTATTCCAGCCCGAGGCACCCAGCACGATGGCGGCCTCTTCCTCTTCGCTGCCCTGCGACTGCATCAGCGGGATCAATTCACGCGCCACGAACGGGAAGGTGATGAAGATGGTGGCCAGCACGATGCCGGGCACGGCGAACAGGATCTTGATGTCGTGCGCCTGCAGCCACGGGCCGAACCAGCCCTGGGCGCCAAACATCAGCACATAGATCAGGCCGGAAATCACGGGCGAGACGGAAAACGGCAAGTCGATCAGCGTCAGCAAGATGCTCTTGCCGCGGAATTCGAACTTGGCGATGCACCAGGAAGCGGCCACGCCGAACACCAGGTTCAACGGCACGGCGATGGCGGCCGTGATCAGGGTCAATTTAATGGCGGAAATCGCGTCCGGGTCGATGATGGCGGCGATATACGCTTCCCAGCCCTTCTTGAACGCTTCCGCGAACACGGCCACCAGGGGCACGATCAGGAAAGCCGTCAGGAACAGCAAGGCGACGGTGATCAGGACGGTGCGTACCCACAACGGTTCCAGCACGACGGGGCCGACATTCGGCTCGAAGCGGCGCACTGCCGGGCGCGCATTGTCCACGCCAGCGACGCTAGTCGTATTCGTACTCATGATTTCTTCGCCTTTCCGCGCGTCCATGCTTGCAGCAGGTTAATCGTCAACAACAGCAGGAAAGACACCACCAGCATCACCACGGCGATGGCCGTGGCGCCTGCGTAATCGTATTGTTCCAATTTGGTAATAATGAACAGCGGCGTGATTTCCGACACCATCGGCATGTTGCCGGCGATAAAGATCACGGAACCGTACTCGCCCGTGGCGCGGGCAAACGCCAGCGCAAAGCCCGTCAGCAAGGATGGCAAGATCGTGGGGAAGATGACGCGGATAAACGTTTGCAGCGAATTGGCGCCCAGGCTGGCGGCCGCTTCTTCCAGTTCCTTTTCCGCGTCTTCCAGCACCGGTTGCACGGTGCGCACGACGAAGGGCAAGCCGATGAAGGTCAGCGCCACCACCACGCCCAGCGGCGTGAACGCCACCTTGATGCCCAGCACGCCTTCGATGAACTGGCCGAACCAGCCGTTCGACGAATACAAGGCCGTCAGGGTGATGCCGGCCACGGCCGTCGGCAAGGCGAACGGCAAGTCGACCAGCGCGTCGATGATGCGCTTGCCGGGGAATTTGTAACGCACCAGCACCCAGGCCAGGATGCCGCCAAACACCACGTTCAACAGGGCAGCGATCAGGGAAGCGCCAAACGTCAGGCGGTACGACGCCATCACACGGTCGGACGTCACGGCGCTGAAGAAGGCGTCCCATGTCATGGTGAAAGTTTTCAGGAACACCGACGACAGCGGAATGAGAACGATCAAGGCCAGGTAAAAGAGCGTGAAGCCCAGTGACAGCTTAAACCCCGGCATGACCCGAAACGGCGCTCCGCGCGCCTTGAGCGGTGCTGCTGATGCTGCAGACATAGAAACTCCTTCTTATTACATTTTTGAGTTATAGAGTGCAATAATCACATGCATTCGTTATAAAAAGAACTAACCATTTCTCATTTGCTTAGATGGATTTTGCATACTTGCCGATGGAAATGCTGGGCGAAAAAAAACGCACCGGTGAGGTGCGTTGTTGTGGGAACAAGAGCGCCGAATAAAACGTTCAGGGCTAGGCGCCTTGCCGAAGACAGTACGGATGTACGGCGAGGCAATGCAACAACGCCATGGACGTTTTTTCGGTGCTCTTATTTGTTTGGTTGCGGCGTGAGGCGCAAGTATGGCTTGGCTGCCGTAAATCCCTTCGGATATTTCTGCTTGATCACGTCCGGGTCTTGCACCGTCAGTGGAATGATGACGTCGTCGCCATCTTTCCAGTTGCCGGGCGTGGCCACCGTGTAGCCGTCCGTCAGTTGCAGAGCGTCGATGACGCGCAGGATTTCATTGAAGTTGCGGCCCGTGCTCAGCGGATACGTGAGGATCAGGCGCACTTTCTTGTTCGGGTCGACGATGAAGACGGAACGCACGGTGGCCGTGACGGACTGTTCCGGGTGGATCATGTCGTACAGCACCGATACTTTCTTGTCGACGTCGGCGATGATGGGGAAACCCACCACCGTGTTTTGCGTCTCTTCGATATCCTTGATCCAGCTCTTGTGCGACTCGGCCGCATCCACGGACAGGGCGATGGCCTTCACATTGCGCTTGTCGAATTCCGGCTTGAGCTTGGCCGTCAAGCCCAGTTCCGTCGTGCACACGGGGGTAAAGTCGGCCGGGTGGGAAAACAGCACCACCCAGGAATTGCCCGCCCACTCGTGGAACTTGAGGGGGCCGATCGAGCTGTCTTGTTCAAAATCAGGGGCGACATCGCCCAGGCGTAAAGTCATCGTGATCTCCTTGAGAGGTTGTGTGGCAATGGGATGTGCGTCGAATCAGGCTGCCTGACGGTGGCGTTTGTCGCTTTGCGCCAGATCAAACAGTGTTTGCAGTTGCGCCTGGCCATAGACCCAGTCACCAAGGCGCGACTCGGCGTTGATATGGCCCAGCGCACCGCCATCAATATACTTGCAATTCCAGCGCCGTGCCCACTGCGCCGCATGTTCGGCCGTCATCCACGGGTCCGTCTGGCTGGCGATCAGGATGCCGGGGCAAGGCAGCCGCTTTTGCGGCAAGGCCTTGGCCACGCCAAACTTGTCGGGATCGGCCGGCCCCACCAGCAGCACGCCTGCCACGCCCTGCGGGTCGCGGGCCAGGCTGTGCGCCGTCGTCAGGCAGCCGAAGCTGTGGGCGACGATCAGGGTCGGGCGCGCATCTTGGCGCCGCACCTGATCCAGGCGCGCCGACCAGGTGGCCAGGTCGGGAGCGTTCCAATCGTCCTGCTCGACCCGCTCGAATTGCGGATACAGGCGCTGCCAGCGGCTCTGCCAATGCTCGGGACCGCTGTTATGCAAGCCCGGCACGATCAGTACCCGGTAATCGGAAAAGCTGCGCAGCGCCATGATGTGTCCTTGCGTGATCGATTCCGGCAAGCGTTGCCGCCTGCCGGTGAAGATTACTTCGGCTGATAGATCTGGTCGAAGATGCCGCCGTCGGCAAAGTGCGCCTTCTGTGCCGCCGTCCAGCCACCGGCCACTTGCTCGATGGTGAACAGGTTGACCTTGGCGAACTGCGACGCGTATTTCTTTGCCGCCTTGTCCGTTGCCGGACGGTAGTAGTTCTTCGCGATGATGTCTTGCGCTTCGTCCGTGTACAGGTAGTTCAGGTAAGCCTCGGCCACCTTGCGCGTACCGTGCTTGTCGGCAAACTTGTCGACGACGGCGACGGGTGGCTCGGCCAGGATGCTGACGGAAGGCGTGATGATGTCGAACTTGGTCGGGCCCAGTTCCTTGACGGCCAGGTAAGCCTCGTTTTCCCAGGCGATCAGCACGTCGCCGATGCCCCGTTCGACGAAGGTGGTGGTGGCGCCGCGCGCGCCGGAATCGAGTACGGGCACGTTTTTATACAGTTTGCCGAGGAAATCCTTGGCTTTGGCTTCGTTGCCGCCCGGCTGGCGCAAGGCATAACCCCACGCGGCCAGATGGTTCCAGCGGGCGCCGCCCGAGGTTTTCGGGTTCGGCGTGATGACGGATACACCTGGCTTGATCAAGTCATTCCAATCCTTGATGCCTTTCGGGTTGCCCTTGCGCACCAGGAACACGATGGTCGAGGTGTAAGGCGAGCTGTTGTGCGCCAAACGCTTTTGCCAGTCGGCGGCCAGCAGCTTGTGCTCGGCCAGCGCGTCGATGTCGTAGGCCAGGGCCAAGGTGACCACGTCCGCTTCCAGACCGTCGATGACGGCGCGCGCCTGCTTGCCGGAACCTCCGTGCGATTGCTTGATCTTGACGTTGTCGCCCGTCTTGCCTTTCCACTCCTTGGCAAACGCCGTATTCACATCCTGGTACAGCTCGCGCGTCGGGTCGTATGACACGTTGAGCAGGGTGATATCGGCAGCCTGCGCCGTTTGCAGAAGGGCAAACGCGCTGATGGCGGCGGCAGTGATGATTTTTTTCGACAGCATCTAATATCCCCGTGTGGTTGAACTTTCAGAGCCACCAGATTACGGCGCTATGGCCGCAAAGAGAACGAAGCGTTTCGCCGTTTGATATGCATTTTTCGCATATGGACGGCGCGCAACGGGGATAAAGCGGTTAATAAAAACGGTTAAATAATACGACGGCCCACGTGGCGAAGGCCAGGATGCAGGTCAGCAGCACGGCCGCGCTGCCGAAATCCTTGGCGTTCTTCGACAGCGGATGGCGCTCCAGCGAGATGCGGTCGACCACGGCTTCGATGGCGGAATTGATCAGTTCGACGATCAGCACCAGCAGCAGCACCCCGATCAGCACCAGTTTTTCAAAGGCGGAGATGCGCAGCAGCAAGGCGATCACGGTGCCGACGACGAACAAACCGAGTTCCTGGCGGAACGCGTGTTCATGGCGCCAGGCCGCTTTCAAGCCATCGAGCGAGTAGAAAAAAGCGGAAAAAATCCGTTTCAAACCACTTTTACTTTTGAATTCGTTTACAGGTTGCATAGTTTTCCATATGTAAAGCAAGTGCAGTGGACACATTATGGGGGCGACATAGCACTGTGACCATTTATTCGCTGAATATCTCGGAACATTTCACTATTTTTTCACATCATGGTATAAAGAAGCATGAATACTGCATTGCACCAAATCCATCATGAAAATTGAACCGGTCGCTGCTCCGAAGACGACGATCCAGGTGATCGAACGCATGGTCGCCCTGCTCGACGCCCTGGCCAAATATTCCGACCCGGTCAGCCTGAAGGAATTATCCAAGGTTTCCGGTCTACACCCCTCGACGGCGCACCGCATCCTCAACGACATGGTGCTGACGCGCTTTGTCGACCGCATCGAACCGGGCACGTACCGGCTGGGCATGCGCCTGCTGGAACTGGGCAATGTGGTGAAAAGCCGCCTCAGCGTGCGCGAAGCGGCGCTGGACTTCATGCGCCAGCTGCACAAGAAAACCCAGCAAACCATCAACCTGTCCGTGCGCCAGGGCGACGAGATCGTCTACATCGACCGCGCCTTTTCCGAGCGCTCGGGCATGCAGGTGGTGCGCGCCATCGGTGGCCGTGGTCCGCTGCACCTGACCTCGACGGGCAAGCTGTTCCTCTCCGTGGACGAGCCGAAAGCCATCCGCGCCTACGCCACGCGCACGGGACTGGCCGGACACAACAAGAATTCCATCACGGATCTGCAAAAGCTCGAGCGTGAGCTGAGCCTGGTTCGCGAGCGCGGCTATGCGCGCGACAATGAAGAGCTGGAACTGGGCGTGCGCTGCATGGCCGCCGG
Organism: Janthinobacterium sp. SUN137; assembly: GCF_030587265.1. Lineage (NCBI taxonomy): Bacteria > Pseudomonadati > Pseudomonadota > Betaproteobacteria > Burkholderiales > Oxalobacteraceae > Janthinobacterium > Janthinobacterium sp. SUN137. The sequence continues at coordinate 854,475 of NZ_JAPWHZ010000001.1, forward strand.
CATCCGCGACGATACAGGCAAGCTGATCGCCGGCCTGTCGATCTCGGCGCCAGCCGACCGCCTGCAGGATGAGTGGCTGGTGGACCTGGTGGAAACGGCGAACCAGATTTCCGTGACCTTGGGATTCATTCCTCAAGAGTAATAAGAATGCAGGGCGGCCGTGCCGCCCTGGACACCTTACCCCCCTGGCAAGCTCATATTGGCAGGTTTCAATGCTTCCAGCCACTTGCGCATGCGTCCCGCATCGGCCGTACGCGACTGTTTCCCCTTGGAATCAAGGAAGACCATGATCACGGCCCGTCCTTCGATGACGGCCTGCATCATCAAACAACGTCCCGCCTCATTGATGAAGCCCGTCTTTTGCAAGCCGATTTCCCAGCCCGGATTGGCCACCAGGTGATTCGTATTGCCAAACTGCATGGGCTGGCCGCTGGCTTCGACGATGGCTTTCGGGTCCGTCGAGTACTCGCGCAGCAGCGGATGGCGGAAGGCGGCCATGGCCAGCTTGCCCAGGTCGCGCGCGCTGGCCACGTTCATCTTCGACAAGCCGCTGGAATCGACGTAATGCGTATCCATCATGCCCAGCTGGCGCGCCTTGCTGTTCATGGCGTCGACAAACGCCGGCAAGCCGCCCGGATAATTGCGGCCCAGCGCCGAGGCGGCGCGGTTTTCCGAGCTCATCAGGGCGATGTGCAGCATATTCGCGCGCGTCAATTGCGAGCCTACTTTCAGGCGCGAACTGCTGAACTTGGCGCGGTCGACGTCCTCGTCCGTGATCGTCAGCAACTCATCCATGTCCTGGCGCGCTTCGACCACCACCAGGCCCGTCATCATCTTGGTGATGGAGGCGATGGGCAAGGCCACATTGGAATTCTTTTCAAACAGCACTTCCGCATTCGCCTGGTCCAGCACCAGCGCCACGCTGGACTTCAGGTCGAGCGGATCGCGCGTCAGGTTCAGGCCGGCCAGGTCGCCCATGGTGGGCATCGGTGCGGCCATGGGCACGGCCACGCTGCTGACTTTTTGATAGATGACCTTGCGTTTGCCGCGCACCATGACGACCCGGCGCACGGTCTTTTCGCGCGGCGCGGCCGTCGCGCCCTTGCGCAGCACGACTTTGATTTTCTTGGTGTTGTGCTTCTTCGAGGCTGAGGATTTGCCGTTCGCTTCCTTGGCGTGCACGGCCGCAGCCGGCGCCAGTGCAAACAGCAGGGAAGCCAGGATACCCAGCGCAAGTTTAAACTTAGCCATTCGATAATTCCCCGTGAAGCTGTTGCCTTATTGCAGTGTAGCGAAATGCAGAGCAATCGCAAGCCTATTTAACAGTTAGGACAGTATTTATTGCAGCAATGAAATACAAATCGTTAGCGATCAGCAAACAAACTCATCCTTAACCGGCCGTTTTTCTCCGCCCGTCGCCAGTAATGTCTATTTGTCCATGAATTTAACAAAGCCGGCCAGCGGCTCACGTTCCGTGTTCAGGCGGTTCTCGACCTTGTCCGGGTCGGCATAACCGAGGGCCATGCCGCACACCACCATTTCGCCGGCCGGCACGCCCAGTTCGTCGCGGATGATGTCATGGTAATGGATGAAGGCCGCTTGCGGGCACGTGTCGAGTCCCCGCGCGCGCGCCGCCAGCATGATGTTTTGCAAAAACATGCCGTAGTCGAGCCAGGAACCCTGTTCCAGTACCCGCTCGATGGTAAAAATCAGGCCCACGGGCGCATCGAAAAACTGGAAATTGCGCCCATGCTGGGCCGCCATGCCGGCCGTGTCGCCCCGCTCCAGGCCCAGCAACTGGTACAGGTCCAGGCCGATCTTGCGGCGGCGCTCGATGAACGGCGCCGTCCACTGGCGCGGGTAATAGATATATGAGGCCGTGCGCGCGGGCGCATCGGGCGCCTTCGGCGCGGCATAGGCGGCCAGGATGCGCTGCGACAGGCGCAGGCGGGCCTCGCCCGACAGCACATACACTTTCCACGGCTGCATGTTGGCGCCCGAAGGCGCGCGCGCCGCCACTTCCAGGATGCGCGCGATCTCGTCCTGCGCCACCGGCGTGGGCAAAAAGGCGCGGATGGAACGGCGCGACAGGATGACGCTATCGACGGCTTGCTGCGCCGACCGTGTTTCAGATGCTTGCTTGTTCACTGCCCGGCTCTCCCGCTATAGCTTATTATTTCTTGACCACGAACACCACGCCGACCACGGCCACCAGCATGCCGGCGATGCCCAGCATATTAAAGGCTTCGCCAAACATCAACCAGGCCATCACGGCCGTCGTGGGCGGCGTCAGGTACAGCAAGCCCGTCACTTTCGTCGCATCGCTGCGGCGGATCAGGGCGAACAGCAGGAAGATGGCGCCGATGGACAGCACGAGCACCGACCACAGCAAGGCGCCGATGAAATTCGCCGTCCATTGAACATTACTGAAATGCAAGTCCAATCCTTCGTAATACAGGGCGAATGGCAAGACCACCACGATGGAGGCGGCAAACTGCACCACCGTGCCGGTGCGCAAGTCAAAGTGCGGACAGTGGCGTTTTTGGTACATGGTGCCGGCCGTCATCGACAGCAGCGCGAACACGCACAGCAGCACGCTTTCCACGGTCAGGCCCACGAGGTTGATCTTCGCATACACGACGAGGGCCACGCCCAGCAAGCCAAAGAACAGGCCCAGCCACTGGCGCGGGCGCACGGATTCGCCGATCAGGGGCGCAGCGCAGGCCGTCAACACGGGCTGCATGCCGACAATCAGCGCAGACAGGCCGGCCGGCATGCCCAGCTTGATGGCGCACCACACGCCGGCCAGGTAGCCGGCCTGCATCAGGATGCCGGCCACGGCGATCTGGCGGAATTGGCCCACGGGCCACGGCGCGCGCAACAGCAGCACCAGCGGCAACAAAATGACCAGCACGCCCAGGAAACGCAGCAGCAAAAAGGTCAGCGGCGGCGCATACGGCAAGCCGAACTTGGCCACAATAAAACCTGTGCTCCATAACAACACAAAGAAGCCGGGCAAGGCCATCGGCGCCACAGTGGTCAGGAAAGAGGCTTTGCTGCTGGCGCCAGCCGCGGCGGGAGGATTGGACATGGTATCGACTCGGGAAACGGGATCGGCACCGGGGCGTTGCCCAGTGCGGGAGGCAAAGTCTAGCATGCTGCGCCGCGATCGTCCCCGCAGGCACTGGAAACGATAGTTTAAGCACAAACCATTAACAGGTAGAAATCAAATATTTCTCTTTAGAAACAATGACTTTTGATGCAAATCTATTCAATTGTTGCATCGCACAAGAATCGCTTGACTTACGTTTTTTTCGCCGTAGAATAGGGTTTGTTGCGTTGCACAATTCTTGTTCAGCTTGAAAAATTTAGATTCACCTGCTTTCCCAAACGGTACACGCAGCATCAAATTAACCAGATTTCGATTTTTTGGAGATTTATATGTTTTCAATTCCTGAGCAATTTTCGTCCGCTACCAAAGCCAACCTGGAAGCCCAATTCGCCCTGTTCTCGTCGCTGACGGGCAAGGCCTTCGAAGGCATCGAAAAGATCGTCGAACTGAACCTGACCGCTGCCAAGGCAACGCTGGAAGAATCGACCGCCGCCGCCAAGCAATTGCTGTCGGCAAAAGATCCACAAGAATTCTTCTCGCTGGCCTCTGCCCAAGCCCAGCCTGGCGCCGAAAAAGCCATCGCTTACGGCCGTCACCTGGCTGCCATCACGTCGGGCACGCAAGCCGAATTCAGCAAAGCTGCTGAATCGCAAATCGCTGAAACCAACCGTAAAGTCCTGTCGCTGGTGGAAGAAGTCACCAAGAACGCGCCAGCCGGTTCGGAAAACGCCGTCGCCATCCTGAAAAGCGCCATCGGCAACGCCAATGCAGGCTACGAGCAATTCTCGAAAACCAGCAAGCAAGCCGTCGAAGCCATCGAAGCGAACCTGACGTCGGCCGTGAACCAGTTCACGCAAGCGGCTGAAAAAATCGTGCCACGCACTGCCGCCAAGTAATTATCAAGCGACCGCCACGGCGGTCTGCTGTTACCAGCTCCTCCAGGCATCCATCCCGCACTTCCCCGACGGATGCCATTATGCCCCAGCCCAGCTGGGGCATTTTTTATGCCTGAACACTTCCCGAACGCGCTTACTCGCCCAGATACGCCGCCTTCACGCGCGGGTCGTCGAGCATGGCGGCCGCGTTGCCGCCCATGGTGACCAGGCCGGAATCCATCACATAGCCGCGGTGCGCCGCCTGCAGGGCCAGCCGGGCATTCTGTTCGACCAGCAAGATCGTGATGCCTTCGGACGACACCTTGCGGATCACCTCGAAGATTTTCTCGACCATGATGGGCGACAGGCCCATCGACGGCTCGTCGAGCAGCAGCAGCTTCGGATGGCTCATCAGGGCGCGCGCCATGGCCAGCATCTGCTGCTCGCCGCCGGACAGGGTGCCGGCCATCTGCGCCGCCCTTTCCTTCAGGCGGGGAAACACGTCGAACCAGCGGGCGATGTCGTCCTCGACGCCCGCCTTGTCCGTGCGCGTGTAGGCGCCCATCATGAGGTTTTCGCGGATCGACATGCGGGTAAACACGCCCCGCCCTTCCGGCACCATCGCCAGTTTCCGCTCCACCAGGTGGAACGATTTCGTGCCCTTCAGCGATTCGCCCAGGTAGCTGATCGTGCCCTCGATCTTGCAGGCAGGCAAAGTGCCCGTGATGGCTTTCAGGGTCGTCGTCTTGCCGGCGCCGTTCGCGCCGATCAGGGCGATCAGCTCGCCCTCGTTCACTTCCAGATCGATGCCTTTCACCGCCTTGATGCCGCCGTAGGCCACGTGCAGGCCCGCCACCTTCAATATATTGCTCATGCGTGCGATCCCCCCAGGTAAGCCTCGATGACGGCCTGGTTTTGTTGTATTTCGGCCGGCAAGCCTTCCGCGATGCGCTTGCCATATTCGAGCACCGTGATGCGGTCGCACAGCCCCATCATCAGTTTCACGTCATGCTCGATCAGGAGCACGGTCTTGCCTTCTGCCTTGATTTTCACCAGCAACTCGCGCAGGGCCAGCTTTTCCGTCGCATTCATGCCGGCCGCCGGCTCGTCGAGCGCCAGCAGGGTCGGGTCCGTGGCCAGCGCGCGGGCGATTTCCAGGCGCCGCTGGTCGCCATACGACAGGAAGCGCGCCGTCCGGTTGGCGAACTGGGCGATACCGACGAAATCGAGCAACTCCATGGCCCGCTTGCGGATGGACGCCTCTTCCTCGCGCGCCGCCTTGTGGCGGAAGATGGCGCCGAAGACGCCCTGGTGCGAGCGCACGTGGCGCCCCACCATGACGTTTTCCAGCGCCGTCATGTCGCCGAACAGACGGATATTCTGGAAGGTGCGCGCGATGCCCGCCTTGGCCACCTGGTGCGGCGCGGACGGCGAATACGGCTTGCCGGCCAGCTCGAAGGTGCCCGTGTCTGGCTGGTACAGGCCCGTGATGACATTGAAAAACGTCGTCTTGCCGGCGCCGTTCGGGCCGATCAAGCCGTAGATTTGCCCTTGGCGGATGGTGATGCCCACGTCGGTGAGCGCCTGCAAGCCGCCGAAACGCTTGTTCACGCCGGCGATATTGAGAATGATCTGTTCGCTCATACCTATCCCTCCCTTAAGCGGACACGACGCCGGTGGATTTGTTCGGCTGGTCCACATCGTGGTCGGGCCGGTCTTCGTGCTTCGGCGATGGCCACAGTCCCGCAGGACGATTGAGCATGATCAACACCATGGCCAGGCCGTACAGCAGCTGGCGCAGCACTTCCGCCTCGATCACCACGTGGCCGAACAGCGCCTGCTGGGCCGGTTCCACCACATGGCGCAGCACTTCCGGGATCGAGGCGAGGATCACGCCGCCGAGGATCACGCCGGGGATATGGCCGATGCCGCCCAGCACCACCATGGCCAGCACGGCGATCGATTCCGTCAGCGAGAACGATTCCGGCGAAACAAAGCCCTGGAAAGACGCAAACATGGCGCCAGCCACGCCGCCGAACGAGGCGCCCATGGAAAAAGCCAGCAATTTCACGTTGCGCGTGTTGATGCCCATGGCTTTGGCGGCGATCTCGTCTTCGCGGATGGCCACCCAGGCGCGGCCCAGGCGCGAATGCTGCAGGCGCTTGGTGACGAACACGACGGCGATGCACAGGAAGAGGAACAGGAAGTAATAGGCATTCACGGACGGCATGGAAAAACCGGCCACCGTCACGGTGCTGTTGGTGCCCGCCTCGCCCGCCAGGTTGACGCCGAAGATGCGGATCGGGTCGATCAAATTGATGCCTTGCGGACCGTTCGTGAAATTGATCGGATCGTTCAAATTGTTCATGAAAATGCGGATGATCTCGCCAAAACCCAGGGTCACGATGGCCAGGTAGTCGCCGCGCAGTTTCAATGTGGGCGCGCCCAGCAGGGCGCCGAACAGGCCTGCCACGGCAGCGGCCAGCGGCACGATGATCCAGATCGACAGGTGGATGCCGTTTTCGCGGATTTCCGGCCCCATCAGATGCACCAGGGATGCACCCAGCACCGGATATTGGTTCACCACCGATTCGAGCAGGATGGCGAACTGGGGCGACGCCAGCAAGGCCGTCAGGTAGGCGCCCACGGCATAGAAGGCGATGTAGCCGAGGTCGAGCAGGCCGGCGAAGCCGACGACGATGTTCAAGCCCAGGGCCAGCATGATGTACAGCAAGGCCATGTCGATGATGCGCACCCACGAGTTGCCGAACTGCGCGGCAAAAAACGGGAACACCATCAGCAGCGCGGCCAGGCCCAGCATGCCGGCGTAGGCTTTGGTCGGATTTTTCTTAGCGTCAAAATCGAGTAGTGCCATGATTCAGTCTCCCAGTTTCACATCAGGCACGGTCGGCCACACGTTCGCCCATGATGCCGGACGGGCGCAGGGTCAGCACGATGATCAGCACGACGAAGGCAAAGATATCCTGGTAGTGGCTGCCCAGGAAGCCGCCCGTGATGTCGCCGATATAGCCGGCGCCCAGGCTCTCGATAATGCCCAACAAGACACCGCCCAGCATGGCGCCGTAGATATTGCCGATGCCGCCCAGCACGGCCGCGCAAAAGGCTTTCAAGCCGGGGATGGCGCCCATGGAGAACTGGATGGACGCGTAATTGGCGCCCCACATCACGCCCGCCACGGCGGCCAGCGCGGCGCCGATGGCAAAGGTGGCGACGATGACCTTGTCGGAATCGACGCCCATGAGGCCCGCCACGCGGGGATTTTCCGCCGTGGCGCGCATGGCGCGGCCCATTTTCGTTTTTTCTACCAGCAATACCAATCCGCCCATCGACAGCGCGGCCAGGGCCAGCAGCAGCACTTGCGTTTGCGAAATCACAGCGCCCCCTATGTTGATGGGGTCGGTCGACAGCAATTGCGGGAAAGGCAAGGGATTGCGCGTCCAAATCATCATGGCGAAGGTTTGCAGCAGGATGGAGACGCCGATGGCGGTAATCAGGGGGGCGAGGCGGGGGGCATTGCGCAGGCGGCGGTAGGCGACCCGCTCGATGATGATGTTGACCAGAATACAGATAGGAATGGCGCCGAGGATGGCGGTGGCCAGTTTCAGATAGCCGGGCCAGTCCGGCACATAAATGCCCAGCAGCTTGAGAATACTCAAGCCCACCATGGCGCCGATCATGAGCACGTCGCCGTGGGCGAAGTTGATCAGATTCAAGACGCCATACACCATTGTGTAACCGAGGGCGACTAAGGCATACATGCTGCCCAACACCAAGCCGTTGATGATCTGCTGGATGAATGTATCCATGATTGCCCTATCAAATATGCATTTTTCGGGAACAACTTCCGCCAGAACATGGGTCGCTGATACAAAAACGGCACCGGAGGAAGAATTCCTGCAGTGCCATCCCCGGACCGTTCTCACCAGCATGGTGCACGCACTCAAAAAGGGCGTGACCTTGCTTAGTCATAACGACAACATATTCAAGCTTGAGGCAATCATAACGATCTTTTGCAAAAACTAAACTTGGAATAAATCGATCATTTCCGAATTAAATTCGGTTTTGAGGTAACTATTTCATCGATACTCAACAGCCGTACAGACTCAGGCGACGTCGCGCTTGATGCCATCGAGGCCTTTCGGCATCGGGAACGTGACGGCTTCCTGTACGCCGTCGAGCGGGCGCACGCTCTTCACGCCGCACTCCTTCAAGCGGTCGATGACGGCTTGCACCAGCACCTCGGGCGCCGAGGCGCCGGCCGTCACACCCACGCGCAGCTTGCCTTCCAGCCAGGCGGGATCGATTTGCGAAGCATTGTCGACCATGTAGGCAGGCGTGCCCATCTTCTCGGCCACTTCGCGCAAGCGGTTCGAATTCGAGCTGTTCGGGCTGCCCACGACGATCACCACTTCCACTTGCGGGGCCATGAATTTCACGGCTTCCTGGCGGTTGGTGGTGGCGTAGCAGATGTCGCCTTTTTTAGGCTCGGCGATATTCGGATATTTCGCTTTCAAGGCCGCAATAATGTCGCTAGTGTCGTCAACTGACAACGTTGTTTGCGAAACATAGGCTAGGCTTTCCGGATTGGCAACTTGCAATTTCGCCACATCCTCGAGCGTTTCCACCAGATGCATGCCCATATCGGCCTGGCCCATCGTGCCTTCCACCTCGGGATGGCCATCGTGGCCGATCATGATGATCTCGCGGCCTTCGCGGCGCATCTTGCTCACTTCCATGTGCACCTTGGTGACCAACGGGCAAGTCGCGTCAAAAATGCTCAGGCCGCGCGATTCCGCCTCGGCGCGCACGGCTTTCGACACGCCATGCGCGGAAAACACGAGCGTATTGCCTGCAGGCACGTCATCGAGGTCATCGATGAAGATGGCACCCTTGTTGCGCAAGTCGGCCACCACATAGGCGTTGTGGACGATTTCATGGCGCACATAGATCGGTGCGCCAAATTGCTGCAAGGCGCGCTCGACGATTTCGATCGCCCGGTCGACGCCAGCGCAAAAGCCGCGGGGCTGGGCCAGTAACAGTTCCTTATCCATCGCTACTCCTTACAGGACCGAGATGAGCTTGACTTCAAAACGCAGCGGCTGGCCAGCCAGCGGATGGTTGAAGTCGAACAGGGCCGAGTCCTCGCGCATTTCGCGCAGCACGCCGGCAAAACGGCCGCCGCCCGGCGCGGCGAAATCGACCAGGTCGCCGATCTTGTAGTCGGCGCCCGGCACGGAGTTCTCGTCCAGGGTGGCGCGCGAGACGGACTGCACCAGCTCGGGATTGCGCTCGCCGAAGCCTTCGCCGGCCGCCAGCTCGAACGTCTGGTGCGTGCCTTCAGGCAAGCCCAGCAAGCGCTGCTCGAGGAACGGCGCCAGCTGGCCCTGTCCCAGCATCAAGGTAGCAGGATTTCCGCTAAAGGTAGTGACAATATCAGTACCGTCAACAGTAGCAAGACGATAATGCAGGGTGAGGTAAGCCGCTTCGGTGACGACTGCTGGTTGCTCGTTGGACATAGTGAGTTTTCAAGTAGCTGATGCAAAACGATATTGTAAGCCACACTGGCCGCGCCTGCCCCATGGCTTCGTCAAAGAAGACCATGCCGGGGCACGCGCCGGTGACAAACAGGAGAACAGCATGGGCATCAAGGATTGGCCGGCCGGCGAACGGCCGCGCGAACGCCTGATCGAGGATGGCGCGCAATCGTTGTCGGACGCGGAATTGCTGGCCGTCTTCCTGCGCACGGGCGTGCGCGGCAAGAGCGCCGTGGAACTGGCGCGCGACACGGTCGAGCACTTCGGTTCCCTGCGGGGCTTGTTTGGCGCCAGCCTCGTGAGCTTTTCCGCCGTGCACGGCATGGGCAGCGCCAAGTTTGCCCAGCTGCAAGCGGTGCTGGAACTGGCGCGGCGCGCCATCATCGAAGACTTGCAGGTGGGCCAGACCCTCAATTCGCCGCACGCCGTCAAAGATTATTTGCGCCTGACCCTGGGCCACCTGGCGCATGAAGCATTCCACGTGTTGTTTTTGGACGTCAAGAACCGCCTGATCACGACCCAGGAAATGTTTCGCGGCACCCTCACCCACACCAGCGTGTATCCGCGCGAAGTCGTCAAGCAGGCACTGCTGCACAACGCGGCCAGCGTGATGCTGGCGCACAACCACCCGTCCGGCGCGCCCGAGCCCAGCGAATCGGATCTATTGCTGACGCGCGCGCTGGTGCAAGCGTTGTCGCTGGTAGACGTGCGCATCCTCGACCATTTCGTCGTGGCCGGACGGCACGTGCATTCGTTCGCGGAACATGGCCAGATCTAGGCCAGGGCTGGCCAGGCGACAGTTAACCATGTGTAAACAAGGACATACGTCACTGCAGCGAGACGCTTATCTAACAGTAAACAGCGCTGTTTACCAGTGCCTTCCCCTATGAAGAAGGGGAAAAGTCAAATTGTTAAATTATTTCAATACAACATGACACAATTGTTTTTCGCAAGTCATTGATAAATCGGCTTATTTTGGATATACTCTCGTTTTTCCAATTTGGAATATCTTTAAGGAGTGCGCCATGGCACGTGTTTGCCAAGTCACTGGGAAGAAGCCGATGGTCGGCAACAATGTTTCCCATGCAAACAACAAAACCAAACGTCGTTTTTTGCCTAACTTGCAGAATCGTCGTATTTTTGTTGAATCTGAAAACCGCTGGGTCTCCCTGCGTTTGTCCAACGCCGGTCTGCGCGTCATCGATAAAGTCGGCATCGACGCCGTATTGGTCGATATGCGCGCTCGTGGCGAAAAAGTCTAATTAGCAGAATAAGGGAGCTATCATGGCAAAATCAGGCCGCGACAAAATCAAGTTAGAATCGACCGCCGGTACGGGTCACTTCTACACGACCACCAAAAACAAGCGTACGACGCCTGCGAAAATGGAGATCATGAAATTCGATCCTAAAGCACGCAAGCACGTAACGTACAAAGAAACCAAAATCAAGTAATTGATATTGTGTTCTGTAAAAAGAGCCGCTCCGATGAGCGGTTTTTTTTCGCCCTGATTTTCCTCCCGCCGCTCTCCCCTTGTGCCGGGACGAAAAAAAGGCCCTGGAAACCAGGGCCTTGATATGACGCAACAGCTTACTCAGGCATAGCTGCGCAGGCGCAAGGAAAAGTCTTGCAGCGACTTGATGCCCGACGCTTCGGCGCGCGTACACCAGTCTTGCAGCTTTTGCAGCAATTGCTCACGCGTAAAGTGCGAACGCTCCCAGATGGCGCCCAGCTCCACGCGCATGTGGTGCATGGTTTCCAGCGCCTTGCTGTGCTGGAACAATTCCGACAGCTGTTCGTGGTGCGCATCGGCCAGCTTGCCCGGCTCGCGCTGCATCAGCTTGCGCGACGATTTCAGGAAGCGCTTTTCCAGTTCCGCCTTGTGCTTCAAGTGTTCCAGCTCTTCCTTCCAGGCATGCTTGATCGATTTCGCATACTTGGCCATCACGTCGTAACGGTTGGCGATGACCGATTGCAAGGTCTCGAAGTCCGCTTCCAGCTTGCCGTGCGAGAACTTCGGCTCCGGCGCCAGCTTTTTCACCTTGGCCAGGCCCAGCATTTCCAGCGCGCGGATGTACGCCCAGCCGATATCGATTTCATACCATTTCGACGACAGCTTGGCCGAAGTCGCATAGGTATGGTGATTGTTGTGCAACTCTTCGCCGCCGATCAGGATGCCGAACGGAATGATGTTGGTGGCCGCATCGGCGCAATCGTAGTTGCGGTAGCCCCAGTAGTGGCCGATGCCGTTGATGATGCCGGCCGCCGTGATGGGTATCCACATCATTTGCACGGCCCACACGGAAATGCCGATCACGCCGAACAGGATGAAATTGATGACGAACAGCGACACCACGCCCAGCCAGCTGTACTTGGTGTACAGGTTGCGCTCGATCCAGTCCGTCGGCGTGCCGTGGCCATATTTCGCCATGGTTTCCATGTTCTTCGATTCAGCGCGGTACAGCTCGGCGCCTTCCCAGAAGACTTTCTTGATGCCGCGCGTCACGGGGCTGTGCGGATCTTCTTCCGTATCGCACTTGGCGTGGTGCTTGCGGTGGATGGCCGCCCATTCCTTGGTCACCTGGCCCGTCGTCAGCCACAGCCAGAAACGGAAGAAATGGCTGGGGATCGCATGCAATTCCAGCGCCCGGTGGGCCTGGTGGCGGTGCAGGTAAATCGTGACGCTGGCGATGGTGATATGCGTGACCACCATGGTGTACAGGAAAACTTGCCATGCGGACAGATCGGTAATGCCAGTTGCCATGAACTGCAAAACGTCGTGTAAAACGGAACTCAATGTCATTACTACTACTCCAAGTGGACAGGGCGTGCGCACGGTCGCTCCAGTGACTCTGGAGGTCCGGCAGAGTTAATTTTAGGCGTGATTGTACGCCCTAATGGGTGCGGTCAGGCAAAATCGGAGGCAGGCAGCGAGGTTAAGGCTGGGTGCCGGATGGGGCGGACTCACCCTCTGCCGCGCTGGCGAGCGGGGCAGGAGGCGTACCAACAATACGCAATTCGCGTTGCGGAAACGGTACAGTGACCTTATGTTCCTGCAAGGTGCGCCAGATGGCGCGGTTCACATTCGACTTCACGCCGCCGGTGCCATTTTCCGGGTCCGCGATCCAGAAGCCGATCTGCACATCCAGGCCGTCAGCACCGAAGCGCACGAGGGTGGCCGATGGCGGATTGCTTTGCGACACACGCGGCACCTTGGCCGTCGCCGCTTCCAGCAAGGGGAAGATGACATCCAGATCCGTTTCATAGCCCACCGACACGGCCGTCGACAGCCAGACCATGCGGTTGCTCAGCGACATGTTCTGCACGCCGCCGGAAATCAGCATTTCATTCGGCACGATGGATTCAACGCCATCGCCACCCAATAACACAGTATAGCGCGTATTGATTTGCGTGACCTTGCCCGTGAATTGACCCACCGTAATCATGTCGCCGATGGTCAGGCTGCGGTCCAGCAGGATGATGAAACCGGACACGAAGTTCGCGGCGATCTTTTGCAAGCCGAAGCCCAGCGCCACGCCGAAGGCGCCGCCGAACACGGACAGCACCGTCAGGTCGATGCCCACCAGCGACAGGCTGACCAGCACGGAAACGAGGATCAGCACGGCGCGCCCCATGCGCGACAGCACCACGCGCAAGGAAGTGTGCAGGCCCTGCATTTTCATCAGGCGCTCGTCGAGCGAAGTGCCGGCCCACATGGCCAGCACCAGCAGCACGGCCACGGAAATCGCGGCTTGCAAGATGGCAGCCACGGACACCTTGTTGCGCCCCAGCGGCACGACGATACCTTCCAGGAAGGTGTGCAATTCCGGCCACAGGCCCGTGATGTACAGGGCCATGCCCGCCCACACCACCACCGTGAAGATCTTTTCCAGCAGCAACATGGTCGGGCTGATGTCGCCGTGGCGGGCAAAAATGCGGCGCAGCACATAAAACCCGAAGCGCACCAGCGCCATCGAGGTGCACAGGGGAATGGCAATACTGAGCAGGTTCACGGACTGGAACTTGGCCAGGAAATGCTGCGCAATGCCCAGCAGCATGGCCGCCAGCACGGGCGTCAGGATGCGGATGAAACTGTCCGTGCGCTGCAAGGTTTCCGGCGTGGCCGGCACGGTGGCCGCTTCCGCCCGCTGATGCAGGAATACGCGCAACTGCCGCACCAGCAGCCAGCTCAGCGCCAGGCAGGCGACGATGACCAGCGCCTGCCACAGGATGGCCGGTTGACGGAAATCATCGACAAAGTCAGTGATCAGATTCAGCAGTGGAGTTTCATTCATGGCGGATGCGGTCCGGAAGGTGAGACGGGTGGGACGGAGGTGATACGGAGGGGCTAGGCCCATGCCGCCAGGCGGGCTGGCGGCATTGAAAGCCGCCACTGCCAGGTGCAGCGGCGGCCCGTGACAGGCTTACTCGGCTTGTTCAGCGTCAGCGTCGTCGGCCGGCTTTTCATCGGCGTAGACTTTTTTCGGCATGACCTTGCGCTCGAACACGGCGGCGAAGAAGCCGTCGGTCTGGTGCAGGTGCGGCAACAATTTCAGGTAGTCGCCCATTTCCAGCTCGATCTTCTGTTCGGCCAGCACCTTGCTCATCGGCACCAGGGTGAAGTCCGGATGGGCGGCCAGGAATTGCTCGGCGATAAAGTCGTTTTCTTCATTCAGGAAGCTGCAGGTGGCGTACACCAGGCGGCCGCCGCCCTTGACCAGGCGCGCCGCGCCGGCCAGGATGGCTGCCTGCTTGGCTTGCAATTCCACGATCGAGTTCGGCTGCTGGCGCCATTTCACGTCCGGATTGCGGCGCAGGGTGCCCAGGCCGCTGCATGGGGCGTCGACGAGCACGCGGTCGATCTTGCCGGCCAGGCGCTTGATCTTGGCATCGCGCTCATGCGCGATCTGCACCGGATGCACGTTCGACAGGCCGCTGCGGGCCATGCGCGGCTTCAGCTTGGCCAAACGCTTTTCCGACACGTCGAACGCGTACAAACGGCCCGTGTTGCGCATCAGCGCGCCCAATGCGAGGGTCTTGCCGCCCGCGCCGGCACAGAAATCGACGACCATCTCGCCGCGCTTGGCGCCGACGATCTGCGACAGGATCTGGCTGCCTTCATCTTGCACTTCGATGGCGCCGCTCTGGAACAATGGCAGGTTTTGCAACGATGGCTTCTTGATCACGCGCAAGCCCAGCGGGGCATACGGCGTCGGCGTGCTGAGGATAGGCGCTTCGGCCAGGGCCAGCATCACGTCGTCGCGCGTTGCCTTGAGCGAGTTGACGCGCAAGTCCAGCGGCGCCGGCGCGTTCAGCGCATCGGCCAGCTTCATGGTTTCCGCTTCGCCGAACTGGGCGATCAGCTTGTCGAACAGCCAGGTCGGCATGTTGGCGCGCATGTTCGACGGCATCAGGCTGCGGTCGATCTGCGTGATGCGTTCCAGCCATTCCACCTCTTCTTCCGTCAGGCCGCCCAAGGAGTCGGCACCGACGGCTTCGGCCAGGCCGAGGATGGTCAGGCGGCGCATGGTCGGGCCACTGCCCGCTTCGGCGAAGTCCGTGAAGAACGATTTGTTGCGCAGGACGGCATAAATGCCTTCGGCGATGGCGCCGCGTTCGCGCGAACCGAGGCGCGGATGGTCGCGGAAATAGCGCGACAGGGTGGTGTCGGCCGGGGCCGTGAAACGTAAAATTTCGCGCAATACTTCTTCAGCATTGGCAAGTATCGCTGGTGGCAATCTCATTGTTATTCTTCCTGTAATATTTTATTGAGGGTCCACGCGGACCTGGCCATGCTCGACTGACAGTTTATCGTCAATGAACAGGCGGATGGCGCGCGGGTAAAGCAGATGTTCCTGTACCAGCACGCGCGCCGATAAGCTGTCTTCTGTGTCGCCTGGCAAGACTGGCACCACCGCGCTCGCCACGGCCGGGCCATGGTCAAGCTCGGCAGTCACGAAATGCACGGTCGCGCCGTGTTCCGTCACGCCCGCCTCGAGCGCCTGGCGGTGCGTCGCCATGCCCGGGAACAGCGGCAGCAGCGACGGGTGGATATTGAGCATGCGCCCCGCGTAATGCTCGACGAAGGGCGGCGTCAGGATGCGCATGAAACCGGCCAGCACGACCAGGTCGGGGGCGAAGCCGTCGATCACGGCTTGCAGCGCCGCATCGAACTGTTCGCGGCTGGCATAATCCTTGTTGGCAACGACTGCCGTCGCTATCCCGTGTTCCGCGGCAAACACCAGTCCCTGGGCATCGGCCCGGTTACTGATGACGGCGGCAATACGGGCTGGCCATTGCTCGGCTTGCGCCGCGCGGACGACCGCTTCCATGTTGCTGCCGCGTCCGGAAATGAGGATAACGATATTTTTCATAGCGCGCATTGTACCCGCTATGGCGATGCGAATCTAGAAAGGCCGGTATTATTGTTGCGGCGCAACATGAGCGCCGGCGCGCCGCAGCCGCCCGGCGATGCCGGTTTTCACCTGCGCCGGAGGCCCGCTTGAGGGCGCTGCGGCAAGAGTAAGTATTTACTCAAACGAATAGAAGACGCGGAACGGGACTTTCTTCTCGGCCCAGTAGTCGGCCGCGTCGCGGAACACGTCGAGCAGGATCTCGCGCGCTTCCTTGTCGAATTTTTGCGTATTTGGCAATTGCTCGAGCACCACCAGGAAGCCGGTCTGCGTGCCCGCCTTGAACATGGTATCCGTCAGGCACAGGCGCAGGGCGTCGAAATTCTTCGCCAGGTTCTTCGGAAACAGGAATGCTTCTGCAATAATGCCGATGACTTGTTGTTTGGTCTGTCCAGCGTTGCAATGCGCATATAAAAAGTGCTGCCCGAGACGGATCGCCTCGTCTTGTAATTCGGTCACGCGAAAGGCACGGATGGACTGGACAAGGTTGGGCGGCACGGTTAGTAACAAACTCATTTTTCCCTCAAATCGACCTGTTATGTATGGATATCTTCTAGCTGCTCTTCTTATTGCATCCCCGCACGCGGGTCAATGCGCACGCGGTGATTCGATCTGTATCAACTTTTATGCGATTCAGTGCGATTTTATATAAGCCATACGCGTATTAGGGTAACGTGTTGTCCTGCATGAATCAACCCGAATATGATGTCAAACGCAAGATTTGTTACAAACCGCTGGTTTCAAGTCACTTCAACATCTTGTATCGATTGAAAGTGCATGTTACAGACTGTGGGGCAAGGGGCTTGGGCTGTTACATTTTGTTGCCACGCGAAACACTTGTCGCCGCCCGGCGGGATTACTATAGCCCCAAGTTGTAAAAAATACCCTGAAAGATTCTCTAGATAACGAGGTTACAAATGAACTTGCAAGCCAAATTGATGATGTCAGCCCTTTGTATCGGTGCATTGCCACTCGCCCAGGCCGCCGACTTTGAAGATTTCGGCAAGGTCGTGCGCGTCGTGCCGCAAGTGGAACAGATCAATCGTCCACGCCAGGAATGCCGTACGGAATACGTGCAAGTCCAGGCACCGCCGCAACAGCGCAGCGCTGGCGGCTCCATCGTCGGCGGTATCGCCGGCGCCCTGCTCGGCAGCCAGGTCGGCGGCGGCAATGGCCGCACGGCTGCGGCAGCCGCTGGCGCGATTGCCGGCGCCGTCGTCGGCGACCGTGTCGACAACCAGAACAATTACCAGGGCGGCATGCAGGAACAAGCCGTCAAGCAATGCCGTCAGGTCGACCACTGGGAATCGCGCAACAATGGCTACCAGGTCACCTACGACTACCGCGGCCGCAACTACACGAGCATCATGTCCTACGATCCGGGCGAACGCATCCGTCTGCGCGTGTCGATCGAGCCTGCTCAACAGTAAGCGCGGCAACCGGCCCGTACCATGCCAGCCCCAGCGGCTGGCATTTTTTATGGCGCCCCGGCACGGGCTATAATGCGGCACACTTTCAGGCCGCCTTATGCTTATCAAACGAAAATCCATCGAACAAGTCGAATCCTCGCGCCCTGCGCGCAAGCCCCGCTACGCCCCTGTCACCCTGTCGGAAATGGACGGCGTGCGCTATCTGCATTTCGGCACGGAATGGGTGCAGGGCGCCATGCGCATCCGCAAGCCGGACTGGCCGGAACTCGAATACGCGCAGCAGATGATGGCGTGGATGCTGTGGATCGAACAGCCGCAGCGCCTCGCCCAGCTGGGCCTGGGCACGGCCGCGCTGACCAAGTTCTGCTACCGCCAGTTCCCGCAGGCACAGGTCGAGGCCATCGAACTGAACCCGTCCGTCATCACCATCTGCGCCTCGATGTTCAAGCTGCCGCCCAACGACGAGCGCCTGCACGTGCGCGAGATGGATGCGCTCGACTACGTCAACGACGAGGCCAACCACGGCACGCTGGACGCCCTGCAAGTGGACCTGTACGACGCCACGGCGCGCGGTCCCGTGCTCGACAGCGCCGAGTTCTATTCCGCCTGCTGCGCCTGCCTGGCGCCGCACGGCATCATGACGGTCAATCTGTTTGGCGACCACCCCAGCTATGCAAAGAACATCAAGGCGATGAAGTTTGCGTTCGAACAGGTGATCTGCCTGCCGGAAGTCCATGATGGGAACGTGGTGGCCATCGCTTTCAAGACGAAAGTGGCACTCGATGCCGAAGCGCAAGCCGCCCTGCTCGAGCGCGCCAAGCAGATCGTCGCCGAGACCAAGCTGCCCGCCAAGTCCTGGGTCAAGGGCATCGTCAGCACCCTGTAACCGCCGGCAAGTCCAGGCAAGGCCGGCAGCCCGGAAAGGCGCCGGCCATGCCCGCATCCCCTCCTTCTCCCGATACGCCGCTGCAACTGCCGCAACTGCTGGCCTGGCTGCAGGAAGACGGCTTGCTCGACGCGGCGCAAGCGGCCGCCATCGACGCCCAGGCCGCCCTGCTGCCGGCGCCGGCCCTGCATCCGCTGTGCAGCATCGCCCACGGCGCACTGACGCTCGACACCCTGTGCGCCTGGCTGGCGCAACGCGCAAGCCTGCCGTATGTACGCATCGATCCCCTGCACATCGATTTCAGCCAGGTGGCCGACGTCATGACGGCCGGCTATGCGGCCCGCTTCAACATCCTGCCCGTGGAAAGCACGCCGGAGCGCATCGTCATCGCCACGGCCCAGCCGTACGCGCTCGCTTGGCAGGCCCAGCTGGGCAAGCTGGCGCCGCGCAAGCTGAGCCTGGTCATCGCCAATCCGCTGCACATCGCCGATGCCATCGCGCAATTTTTCAGCCTGGCCAGTTCCGTCAAGGTGGCCCGGCAAGCCTCCACGCAAGACCTGGCGCTGCGCCAGAATGTCGAACAACTGGTGGAACTGGGGCGCAACAAGGGTAACCTGGACGCCAACGACCAGCACGTGGTGCGCATCGTCGACTGGCTGTGGCAATACGCGTTTGCCCAGCGCGCCTCCGACATCCATCTGGAACCGAAGCGCGACGCGGGCCTCGTGCGCCTGCGTATCGACGGCCGCCTGCACCAGGCCTACCAGTTGCCGCCCGTGGTCTTGCTGGCCATGACGGCGCGCATCAAGTTGCTCGGACGCATGGACGTGGTGGAAAAGCGCCGTCCCCAGGATGGCCGCATCAAGACGCGCAATGCGCAGGGCCAGGAAATCGAACTGCGCCTCTCGACCTTGCCCACGGCCTTCGGCGAAAAGCTCGTCATGCGCATCTTCGACCCGGAAGTGGCCGTCAAGAGCCTGGCCGAGCTGGGCTTTCCACCCGCGGACGCCGAACGCTGGCGCCAGCTGACGACGCGCACGCACGGCATCGTGCTGGTGACGGGCCCGACCGGCTCGGGCAAGACCTGCACCCTGTACAGCACCCTGAAGGCGCTGGCCGGCAGCGAAGTCAATGTGTGCACGGTGGAAGACCCCATCGAAATGGTCGAACCGGCCTTCAACCAGATGCAGGTGCAAACCCAGGCCGGCATCGAACTGTCGTTTGCCGATGGCGTGCGGGCGCTGATGCGGCAGGATCCCGACATCATCATGGTGGGCGAAATCCGCGACCTGGCCACGGCCGAGATGGCCATCCAGGCCGCGCTGACGGGGCACCTGGTGCTGTCGACCCTGCACACCAACGACGCGCCCTCGGCCGTCATGCGCCTGCTGGAACTGGGCTTGCCCGCCTATCTGCTGGAAGCGTGCCTGGCCGGCGTGCTGGCGCAGCGCCTGTTGCGCTGCCTGTGCGCAGCTTGCAAGCAGCTGGACGCCGCCCCCGGCGCCGCTGCCTGGCAGCGCCTGACGGGCGGCCAGCTGGAACGGCCGGCCGCAGCGTACCGCCCCGTCGGCTGCGCCCTGTGCCGGCACAGCGGCTACCTGGGGCGGGCCGGCATCTATGAACTGCTGGGCGTGACGGAAACGTTCGGCCAGCTGGTCAAGGCGGGCGCCGACCTGCACGCGCTGCGCCGCCAGAGCCTGCTGGACGGCATGACGCCGCTGCGCATCGCCGGCGCGCGCAAGATCATCGATGGCACGACCAGTCTCGACGAAGTGCTGAAGCTCACGGCGGCCCTGCCTTAGCAGGCCGGCACTTTCTCGCAGGAATGCTTTGCATTCTTTTTCAACTGATATATAATGCGGCCTCTTTCGGGTCGTTAGCTCAGCTGGTAGAGCAGCGGACTTTTAATCCGTTGGTCGCAGGTTCGAATCCCGCACGGCCTACCACGAATGCGCAGTACTAAAAAGCCAATCCTCCGGGATTGGCTTTTTTCGTTTCCAGCCCCCGGTTATACTGGCCCTTCGTCTTGCCAGCCCTGAAAGAAAAGCATGAAACTTGCCGCCACCCTCTTCCTCCTGGCCTGCGCCTGCCTGTCCGCACAGGCGCAAACACCCATCGTGCTCGACGGCCAGTACAGCGCGCGCACGGACGAGATGAGCCTGGAGATCATCGGCAACCGCGTCTGCTTCGTGCCCGACAAGGCGCAATGGGGCCGTTTGCCCCGGCCTGCCGCCGCGCACGATGCGTGGTTTTGTTTCAGCAACGATGGCGAGGCGCGCCGGCTGCTGCGCGTGCCCGCGCGCCAGGCCGACAATTGCGGTTGGCAGGCGCGCGCGCGCATCGTCATTGATATGTATCAACCGTATGTGGAGCAAGGCGACGGCAACGACATGGCGCGCCTGGCGTCGGTCGTCAAAGTGGCGCAGCCGAACGCCATCGCCTGCGAATAAATCAGTCCAGTTCGTATTCCTGCAGATAACGGGCGAACAGTTCCCCATCGGCCAGCGGGCACACAAACCCCGCGCCCCAGTCGGCCAGCAGCAACCGCTCTTTCAAGGGCAGCAGCATCAGCTCAGGCATGCCATCGCTGCACCACAGGTCGCACACGATGCCCTTGTCATCCAGGCCGGCGAACAGGATTTCCGTGTGCTCGCCGCCGAAGGCCAGCACGTTCTTGCATTCCACCCGGTAACTGCTGTAGCCCGTGTAGACGGCGTCGTAGGGCGGCAAGGCGTCGGCCAGCGCCAGGCGCAGCTGGTCCGCCGTCATGCCCAGCGCGCGCAGCGGCGACGGCGGCGCCTCGGGCACGTACATGTCCGTCCAGCCGGCGCCGCTGCGGTGCGCGTCGGCGAACGCCTGCTGCTCGCCCATCTGCGTCAGACAGTGCTGTAAATTATCCAGCGGTAACAGTTCGATCATGCAAAAATCGTCTTCGTGGTAGTACGCTTCCCGCATGGCTCAATTCCCCAGCAAATCTTGCAGTTGCACATTGCGTCGCGACGTCAACCGGCCGGCCCAGGTCTCGCTCGTCACGGCTGGATAGCGCACGGCACCAAAGTTCATCCAGGCATCGCGGTACGCCAGCCACAAGCGCTGGGTGGCGCGGATGCCATCCTTGCCCACAGCGCCCGCATGGGTTTCCGCCGGCTTTTTCATGAGCTTGCCGTAGATGGCGTTGAGTTCCTTGTCGAGCGCCGCCGCCTGTTCCTTGGACATGCTTTCTGGCAACTTGCCCGCTTCATACTCGCGCAGATCGTGCGCCAGTTGGTCGAGCTCGGCCGTGCGGGCGGCGATGCTCAGGGCGGCGCGCGCCGTGCCGCTCAAATCCGTTTCATTCGCCGCGCGCGCGTCGGCAAACTTGCTTGCCGCCGCCTGCAGCTTTTGCAGCGACGCTTGCGCCACGGCCGGCATGGCCGCACTGACCTTATCTGTCGCCTGCGCGCGCACGCGCTGCTTTTGCCGCGCATCGATGGCGCTGCACACGCCCATCATGTAGCCGCTGGTGATGTCGTCGCACAGGTCGATCATGCCGCGTCCGCTGGCATTGATCTGCTGCAAGTGTTCGATGCGCCCCCGCATCTCGGCCGGCGCCGCATCGATGCTGCACGCATACTTCAGCGCCAGCAACGGGTCTTTCTGCACGCCCTGTCCATTCTGGTACAGCATCATCAGCACGGCGCTGTTCTGCGTGGCCATGGCGCAATGGCGCGCGGGACGCCAGTCGGCCGGCTTGGGCGAGGACATACTCTTGGTATCGTAATACAGGTCCGTCGCCTGGCATTGCTGCAGCGACGCCACGGCGGACGGCGCCGGCAAATCGGCGGGCGGCGGCGCCGCATCCATGACCTTCAGGCAAGCCGCATACCAGGCCGTGCTTTCCGCGTGCCCCACGCCCATGGCGCTGGTATTCGGGTACGGTGCGGCGGCGGCGGCAAAAACCGGGGCGGCCAGCAGGCAGTTCGCGCCCAGCAATAGCGTTTTCAATAAGGGTAGACTAATTTTCATGTTGAATCGGCGCCAGCGTGAGTAAAGCGGCAAGTTTAACTGATCGGATACGCCCCACCCGTCCGCCATGCGTGCGCCGGCCTGGTAAGTAACGGTACACAGCCTTGGCAGTGCAGGAAACGATGGGCAATAATGTTGCCCGCTGTACTTTTTTCACTACTCCGGACCACGCCCATGACCTCACCCCGTCTTCGCCGCTCCCTCGGCTCGCTGCTGATCGCAGCGGCCTGCGCCTCGCTGGCAACGACCGTCCACGCCGCCGATACCAAGGCCACCACCCCAGTTGCCGCCACGCAGGCCAGGCACGCCATCACGCATGAAGACGTGTGGCTGATGAAACGGGTGGGCGCGCCCGTCGCCAGCCCCGATGGGCGATGGGCCGTGTTTTCCGTGGTCGACAGTGCCTACTCTAGCCAAGACCAATCGTCCGACCTGTGGATCAAGTCCTTGCTTGACGACAGCGCCCCGCGCCGTTTGACGTTCTCCAAGGGCGGCGAAAGCGCCGTGGCCTGGTCGCCGGACAGCCGCCAGCTGGTCTTCGTTGCCAAGCGCGACGGCGATGAAGCGGGCCAGATTTACCGCCTCGACGTGGCCGCCGGCGGCGAAGCGCAACGCCTGACCTCGCTCACCCTGGGCGCGCGCATGCCGAAATGGAGTCCGGACGGCAAGCAATTGCTGTTCATCAGCGACATCTATCCAGGCAACAAGACGGAAGCCGACGTCAAGCAAAGCGCGAAAGAGCGCAAGGAACGCAAATACAGCGCCCGTTCGTATGAAACGACGGCGCCCCGCTATTTCGACAAATGGCTGACCGACAAGCAAGTGCGGTTGTTCATCGTCGATGCGCAGCCTGATACGAAAGGTGAAAATACGCCGCGCGACATCCTGTCGGGCACGCAACTGGTCACTCTGCCGGGCTTTGGCGGCGGCCAGGGCGACGAGGGACAATCGCTGGACGCCGTCTGGACGCCGGACGGCAAAGCCGTCGTCTTCAACGCGGCCACCAACCGCGATGCGGCCCAGCGCGAAGCCGTCTACTCGCAACTGTACTTGCTGCCCGTGGCGGGCGGCGAAGCGCAGCGCTTGACGCAGGACAAACATAGCTACGGTTCCCTGAAATTTGCCGCCGACGGCAAGACCCTGTTCGCCCTCAGCGACGCGCAAACGCCCGGTAAAGTGTATGACGTGAAGCGCCTGGCCAGCTTCGCCTGGCCGATGAGCAACCCTGCACCGACCATCCTGACGGCCAAGCTGGACCGTTCGATTTCGCGCTTCGTGCTGCCCGAAGGCGGCAAGCGCGTCCTCTTCAGCTATGAACATGCGGGCCTGGAAAAGCTGTACTCGATCGACGCCAGGGGCGGCGACGTGCGCGAAGAGCCATCCTTGCCGACGGGCACCATCAACTCGCTGAGCAGCGGCGGCAAGGCTTTGGTCGGCGTGTGGGAGTCCGCCATCAACCCGCCGGAAATCTATGCCTTCAACGGCAAGCAGCCGAAACGCCTGACGGCTTTCAACACGGACAAGGCGAGCAAGATCGACTGGCAGGCGCCCGAGCACTTCTGGTTCACGACGGCCGACGGCCGCCAGATCCACAATATGCTCGTCAAGCCGGCCAATTTCGACCCGAACAAGAAATATCCGCTGTTTACCGTCATCCACGGCGGCGCGGCCAGCATGTGGCGCGACCAGTTCGTGCTGCGCTGGAACTATCATTTATTGGCCAAGCCCGGCTATGTCGTGCTGCTGACGGACTACAAGGGTTCCACCGGCTATGGCGAGGAATTCTCGCGCTCGATTCAGTTCGACCCGCTGAAGGGCCCGGGCGACGAAGTCAACCAGGGTGTCGATGAAGCCATCAAGAAATATCCATTCATCGACGGCACGAAACTGGCCGCCGGCGGCGCCAGCTATGGCGGCCACCTGGCCAACTGGCTGCAAGCGACCACCACGCGCTACAAGGCCATCGTCTCGCACGCGGGCGAAATGGACCTGATCATGCAGTGGGGCACCAGCGACGGCGGTTTCGGCCGAGAAACGAATGCAGGCGGCCCCGTCTGGTCGAACCTGCCCGTGTGGCGCGACCAAAGCCCGGTCATGCAAGCGGGCAATCATGAAAAAGGCACGGGTTTCACGACACCGATCCTGATCACCGTGGGCGAGCTCGACTATCGCGTGCCGGCCAACAATGCCTTGATGAACTTTGCCGTGCAACAACGCCTGAACGTGCCGGCGAAACTGCTGGTCTTCCCGGACGAAAACCACTGGATCTTGAAGGGCGAGAACAGCCGCTTCTTCTACAGCGAACTGGAAGGCTGGCTGGCCAAGTACTTAAAATAAGAACACCACAGAACAGTCCATGGCGGCGTTGCATTGCCTAGTCGTACTATTCGTACTGCCTTCGGCAATGCGCCTTGCCCTGAACGTGTTCTGAGGCGTTCTTGAAATCTTGAAAAAATGAAAAAGCCAGGCTCCGCACACGCGGGCCTGGCTTTTTTCATGCGGGCTGGGCGGCGGCCACGGCCGCCTTCTGGCGTTGAATTGCCAGCACCATCAGCGCGGCCACGAGGCAGGCGGCGCCAGCCGCGAACAGGGCCGGGTTGTAGGTCAGCATCAGGGTGCGGATACGGCCCGCCCCATACGCGGCCACGGCGGCGCCCAGCTGGTGGCCGGCGAAGATCCAGCCGAACACCATGCCCGCCCGCTCCCGGCCAAACGTGGCCCCCACCAATTTGACGGTGGGCGGCACGGTGGCGATCCAGTCCAGGCCGTAGAACATGGCGAACAGCGACAGGCCGTACAAGGTAAATTCCGAATACGGCAGCCAGAACAGCGACAAGCCCCGCAAGCCGTAGTACCAGAACAGCAATTTCCGGTTGTCATAGCGGTCCGACAGCCAGCCCGACAGGATCGTGCCGAACAGGTCGAAGGCGCCCATCATGGCCAGCACGGACGCGGCCGGCACGGCGGACAGGCCCGAGTCGCCGCACAGGGAAATGAAATGCGTCTGGATCAAGCCGTTGGTGCTGAGGCCGCAGATGAAGAAGGTGCCGAACAGGATCCAGAAGGTGCGATTCGCGGCAACACTGCGCAAGATCAAAAAGGGCGTGGCAAACGTCATCTTCGCTGCTGGCGGTGGCGCCAGCGGCGTGGCCGGATCGGCGCCATACGGACGCAAGGCCACATCCTGCGGACGGTTGCGCATGCACAGGAAGGCCAGCACGGCGACGATGGCGCAGGCGGCAAACACGGGCATGACGGCCGTGCGCCAGCCGTAGTGCTCGATCAGCCAGGCGCCCACGGGCAGGAACAGCAGCTGGCCCGTAGCCGAGCTGGCCGTCAACACGCCCACCACCAGGCCCCGGTGCGTCTCGAACCAGCGGTTCGCCACCACGGCGCTCAAGACCAGCGCCGTCATGCCCGAACCGAGGCCCAGCAAGATGCCCCACAGGGCCACCAGGTGCCAGAACTGCGTCATGCGCGTGGCCAGCAGCATGCCGGCGGCGATCAGGCCCAGCGCCACGCAGATGATATTGCGCAAGCCGAGGCGCTCCATCAGGATGGCGGCAAACGGGCCCATCAAACCGAATAGCACGAAGCGCACGGCCAAGGCCGAGGAAATCTGCTCCGCATCCCAGCCGAATTCTCGGCTCAACGGTTGCATCAGCGCGCCCGGCAAGCCCAGCGCGGCCGACGAGGTTAATGCCGTGAGAAAAGTGATGGCGACGATGACCCAGGCAAAGTGGATGCCGCGCCGCTCCAGCCATTGCGAAAAAGGATAGGAAAGCATGCAGTCCCCATGAGAAAAGAGTTAGCCCAGCACCGCCTGCTGGCGGGCTTTTTCCCATGTTATATTATGATCGTAATTTATACAATCAAAAAAAGCTGGAGCTGCACTGCTGCGTGCGGCTCCAGCCCTGGCCTTAACATCTGTACAAAATGCGCTTACTTCACTTTCAAGCCATTCTTCACATCCGTCACGCCTTCCACGCCACGGGCCAGGTCGGCCGCTTTTTTCACTTGCGCCTGGGAAGGCACGAAGCCGCTGAGCATGACGACGCCGTTCACCGTTTCCACGTGCACATCGAGCGCTTTCAAGTCATTGTCCTTGACGAGGTCAGCCTTGATCTTGGTGGTGATGACGGAGTCGGCCACGGCCGTCTTGGTGCTGCCGGCCGCGTTGCGCGTCACGCAGGCGGCCTTGGCCGTCGCATCCATGGCGTCGCAATTTTCCTTCGTCGTGGCGGGCGGATTTTGCGCCACATTGGTGCCGGCCCTGGCGCCCGTTTTCGCATCGGCCAGGGCCGCCGTTTTCGCCGCCTTGGCATCGTTCATGCACGTGGTTTTATCGGCGCCAGTGCGGTCGCCGCACTTGGCCCTGGCCAGGTCATACTCTGCATTGGCGACGTCCTTGCGGGCCTTGCCCAGCTCGCGCGGCGTGTTGCGGTACTGGGCCACGGCGTCCGAATCGGCCTTGGCGCGCGCCACCCTGGCTTCTTCCACGCAGACTTTTTTCGCGTTGCCGCTGTGGCTGTCGCAGGCGGCCTTGGCCTGCTTGTAATCATTTGAAGCCTTGTCCGTCAAACTCTTGTATGAGGCATCCTGCGCATACGCGGGCGTGGCGGCAAGCAGGGCGCTGGCACTGGCGGCCAGCATGAGTGCGATCATTTTGTTCATGATGGTTCCTCTCTGGTTAATTGATGCCCAGATTAGACCCCTGCCGGACGCAAAACTCCGTGCGACAGCACACGCTGACAGGCCATCCGCGTGAAAAATCATGTTTATTTGTCGCCGCTCAAGCCCTTCCGCCACAATACTTGCGCCTGTTCAAATGGTGAAGCGGAGTCATCAAATGCACCCGCGCCATCGGCCAGCGCCAGCCATGCCTGCGTGGCGTGCGAACCATCCACGGCCTCGCCAGCCGCGCGCACGCCGCGCATCCAGGCCAGCACCTCTTGGTACTGGCCGGGGTGGCGCCCATGCATCCAGGCCAGGGCCACCAGATCCGCATAGCCCTCTTCGCGGCGCGTCTCGCGCAACTCCTGCGCCAGCGGTGTCAACCTGCCCCGCTGCATGCTGAGCGGCTCGACAAAGCCTCGCGGCAAGGCATGCCAGTCGCCCTGTGCATAGCGCTGGCAATGACCGATCTCATGCGCCGTCATCGCTTCGATCATCGCGCCATGGCGCGCGGGCGGCACGCCTTGCAAGACGGTATCGGCCATGGCATTGCCGCGCAAGGACAGCACCAGCTTGCAGCGCCCGGCTGCGTAGCCCAGCGCCAGCGGCACGGCGCCGGGCGCCTCCTGCGGCTGCACGATGATATCGATGGGCAAACCTTGCGCCCGCGCAAATGCGATCACGGCTTGGCCCGCCTGCAGCCAGCGGGTTTCCAGATCCGTGAGACTGGCGGCAGCCACGGCAGGCAAAGGAGACAGGGCGATGAGCAAGCTCATCAGCAAAAGCGGATTGGGCATGGGGGCGACAGGACAAATGGGGCAGCAACCATTGCAGGGTAAGCGGCGCGGATATTTCCACAAGGAAAAACTGGCAACTTTTCATAAATAAAGACGAAAAAAAACCGGCGCAAAGGCGCCGGCTTTTCACACTGACAAGAATCAAGCTCGGGCTTATTTCTTCGCCGCCTTGTCCAGCGCGCGGGCCGTGACGAATTCCGGACGGATATCGTTCGGCACGGCCTTCATCTTGTCGAGCGCCACCTGCACTTCCGGGCGGATGACCACGTATTTGCTCATCATCGCTTGCGCGCGCGCATAGTCGCCCGTCGCCTCGATGGTCAGAAATTCGCGGTCCAGGTCGATCACGGCTTGCTTGATCTTGCCAAAATCGACGCCGAACTTGCCATCGCCCAGCGACACAAAGCCGCCCTTGTCGAGGATGTAATTCATCTGGATGGCCATGCCGCGCGCATGCGAATCCGTCAAGCCGAAATGCAGGGTGCGGAAACCGGAAGCGAGGAAAGTGTTGTACAGCTTGCGCTCGGCCACGTCGCCCTGGCCCAGGGTATCGTTCAACTGGCCCTTGTCCATCATGTAGCGCAGCGCAAACAGGCCCGTGATGTCGGCCTTGGCTTCTTCGATGGTGGAATACGCTTCCTTCAAGTCCTGGCGCGGCGTCGATGGCTTGCCGTCGACGATGGTGGCGTGCGGGCCCAGGCCGTGCATGATTTCATGCGCGAGGATGTGCGTGAAGAAGGAATTGAAATCCACGTCCTGCTGCGCTTCGGGCGTGAGCACCAGTTTCGAGATCGGCGTCAGGGTGGCCTTGAACTTGGCTTCCTGCACGTTTTTCAGCATGACGCGCTTGGAGCCGCGCGCGCTGATGATGCGCTCGTCGTTCGGCAGGTTGTAGGCGGCCGTCTGCACGGCCATGTTGCCGTCGCCCGCGCCATACACCTGGTTGACCACCACCATCGGCGCCAGCGCGCCCACTTTCGGGTTGCGGTACTGGGCGTCGAGCGGCAGGTTGTCTTCCAGCTCCTGCATGTGCTTGGCGAAGAAGTTCAGCTTTTGCGTTTCCGCCTGGTCGCGGATGTTCACGTAGGCTTCGAAGGCGGCCTTGTAGCCGAACAGCTCGTCGTTATACGTTTCGTACGGGCCGATGGTGATGTCGACGGGCGAATCGAGGTCCATCCAGGCGAAGTCGGACGGCAGATAGTCGTTGTCGAGGAAAGCCTTGGCGCGCAAGGTCAAAAATTTCTTCAGCGATGCATTGTCCGTGGCGGCCGCCGCTTCGTCGAGCAGCTTGGCCAATTGCTTCAGTTCCACCTTGTATTCATCCGAATATTTTACTGTGTGGTATTTGCCGTCCTTGCCCGCGCGGATGGTCGTGAAGAACCACTGCGCCTGCTGCTTGTCGTCCGCCGGCAAGCCGTTCATCCACGTTTCCAGGCTGGCCTTGGTGGCGCCCTGCGGATAGAAATTGCCCGCTTCCGGCTTGTGCGCGGGAATCGTGATGCCCGCATAGCTGGCCGGCATGAACGAGGCGTGGGCGTCGAGCACCGACCAGGGACCCTTGTTGATCCAGAAATAGTTCAGACGGGCCTGGCCCAGCGCCGACTTGTCCTTCTTCAAGGCCGCCCACAACGCTTCATTGCCGGACCAGCGCTGGCGCAGCTGCAGCACGTCGACCAACTTGGCCGCCTCGACCAGCTTGGCGATGGCCTGGCGGTCGCCTGCGGACAGGTGCGTGACATCGGCCGTCAGCGCGACGGGCGCATAGCGGGCACTCATGCTGGTCAGTTGTTGCGCGGTGGCCGGTGTTGCCGGCGTGGCTGCCTGTGGCGCGGCGCAGGCGCTGCCGACGGCAGCGGCCATCAGCAGGGGAATCAGGATGTTTTTCATGGGGCCTCGGTGTATGGTTCACAGCAAGCAAGCGCCCCGCACCATCACGGCGCGGCCGCTTCCTTGTTCAGCCTGCGATTGTCCCACCTGCCCCATGGCATGGCAAGCGGCTTACCAGACCTTGTACACCTGCCCCGTCTGCGCCCCTTCCACGCTGCGGCTGTAAGCCAGGGCCACGCGGCTGGCGGCGACCGGTTCGAAGCCGTAGAAGAAGGGGCCATACGACTCCAGCGACTCTTCCAGCACCGTGGGGCTGACGACATTGATGCGCACGCCGCGCTGCAACTCGATGGCGGCGCCCCGCACGAAACCTTCCACGGCCGCGTTGGTCATGGTGGCGGCCGTGCCGAAGCGGATGGGCTGGTCGGCCACGATACCGCTCGTGAGCGTGATCGAGCCGCCGTCGTTCAGGTATTCCTGCGCCACCAGCGCCACGTTGACCTGGCCCATCAGCTTGCTGTCCAGGCCCAGCTGAAATTGCTCGGGCGTAAATTCGGCCAGGGGGCCGAAATGCAGCTTGCCGGCCGTGACGACGACGGCATCGACCTTGCCGATGCGCTTGAACAGGGCGCGCACTTGCGCGATGTCGCCCATGTCGGCCTGGTGCGTGCCGCTGCGGCTGCCCACTTCGATGATTTCATGGCGTTGCGCCAGTTGGGCGGCGACGGCCGTGCCGATGGTGCCGCTGGCGCCGATGATAACGATTTTCATGATGCTTCCTTGTCTGATTGAACGATGGAGCCAGTATGCGCCGCTTACAAAAAGGAATAAATACGCTAGAATTTACAAGATTACTAATCTACAGTTTGCAATCAAGGCGCCATGGATAAATTGCGCAGCATGGAAATTTTTGTCGCCGTCGTCGATGCGGGCAGTTTCACGGCCGCCGCCGAGGCATTCCAGATTTCGCCCGTGATGGTGGGCAAGCACATCAAATACCTGGAAGAACGGCTGGGCGCGCGGCTGCTGGCGCGCACGACGCGGCGGCAAAGCCTGACGGAAATCGGCCAGCAATATGTGGAGCAGTGCCGCCAGATTTTGGCCAGCATCCATGCGGCCGAACGGGGTGCGGAAGCCATGCGCACGGCGCCGCGCGGCAAGCTGAAGATCACGGCGCCCGTGTCGTTCGGCAGCGAGTGCATCGCGCCGCTGCTGGCCGACTACCTCGATGCGTATCCGGAAGTGAGCCTGGAATTGAACCTGAACGACAGGACGGTGGATCTGGTGGAAGAAGGATTCGACGCCGCCATCCGCATCGGCAAACTGGAAGATTCCGCCATGGTGGCGCGCGCGCTGCGGCCGTATGCGATGGTGATCTGCGCCGCGCCCGCCTACCTGGCCAGACACGGCACGCCGCGCACGCCGGCCGACCTGGCGCGCCACGAATGCCTCGATTTCATGCAGTGGACGCGCCATGTGCGCTGGCGCCTGGCCAGGAGCGGCGACGACGACGGCAGCCCCGTGCGCGAGAGCCGCTTCCGCTCGAACAATGGGCAGGCGCTGCGCGTGGCGGCCCTGCACGGCTTCGGCATCGTCATGCAGGCGGAAATCCTGATGGCCGGCGATATCGCCGCCGGCAAGCTGGTGCCGCTGCTGGCCGACTACGTGCCGGCGCCGCGCCCCATGCACCTCGTGTATGCGCGCGACCGCCAGCCCACGCCGAAGCTGACGACCTTCATCGATTTTCTGCTGGAACGCTACGGGCCGGCGGCGATACCGCCGCCGGCCACGCTCACGTAACCGGGAAGCCTAGTTGGCCTTTGCGGCGGGCGCCGACGCCAGCTTGGCCAGTTCGCCGTCCGGCTGCCAGCCGGCACCTAAAGAGCGGGCCACGGCGACCGTCGCCAGCAGGCGCTGGGTCTTGATCTGCGCGGCGGCGCGGTCCGCCGCCAGCGAGCTGCGCTGCGCATCGGTCACGTCCAGGTAGGTCGAGATGCCGCGCTCGTAGCGCGTGCGCGCCACCAGGTAGGCGCGCGCCGCCGCTGCCTGCGACAGGGCCTGGGCGTCGCCCTGCAACTGGCGCTGCTCCACGTCGGACAGCGCATCTTCCACTTCGCGCAAGGCCGTCAAGAGCTTGGTTTCATGGTTCGCCACGGCTTCCGCATAACGCGCCTTGGACAAATCCAGGTTGGCCTGGTTGCGGCCACCGTCGAAGATGGGCAGGGACAGGGCCAGCGGACCAAAGCTGAACTGGCGCGAACCGCCCTGCGCCAGGTCGCGCAGCTTTTCGGACGCATAACCGAAATTGCCCGTCAATTGCAGCGACGGGTAAAACGCGCCTTCTGCCACGCCCACCTGCGCATTCGCCGCGCGCAGGCCCGCCACGCTGGAGACCAGGTCCGGACGGTGCGCCAGCAGGCTGGCAGGCAAGCCGACAGGGATACCTGGCGGCAGCGGCAAGGACGACGGCTCGGCGGCCACCGGCAGCTGCAGCGCCGACGGCGGCTTGCCCGTCAGGGTGGCCAGGCTGTTTTCCAGCTGGTTGCGCTGGCGCTTGACTTCATGCAGGTCGGCTTGCGCGTTCGACAGTTCCACTTTCGCGCGCGCCAGGTCCAGCTCATTCGTCAGGCCCGCGTTGAAGCGCGCCTCGACCAGCTGGGCCGATTCGCGGCGCGTGTCGAGCGCACCGTTCAAAATCGCCATTTCCGCGTCCAGCCCCCGCAGCTGCCAGTAATTGCTGGCCACTTGCGCCGACAGCATCAGCAGCACGCCGTCGCGGTCCGCCTGCGCCGCCAGCGCCTGCGAGTCCGCCGCTTCGACCATGCGTTTGACGCGGCCCAGCAAGTCGACTTCATACGACAGCGTGCCGCCGACGGAAAAATTGTTGCCGCTGATCGAGCGGTTGCCCAGGGCCAGGCCCTGCGAGGTGTTGGCCGAAGTGCGCGAGTTCGAGATGCCCGTGCTGACGTTCACGCTCGGGCCCTGGTTGGCGCGCGCCGTGCCGCTTTGCGCCAGCGCCTGCAGCAGGCGTTCGCCGGCCGCTTTCACGCTCGGGTTGTCGCGCAGCGCGGCTTGTTCCAGCCGGTTCAGGGTGTCGTCGCCGAACACGCTCCACCATTCGGCCGGCAATTGCGCGGCGTCCGCGCTACCCGCGCCGTGGCGGAACGTGGCCGTGTCGATGCCGGCCAGATTGGCGGGCGCCTTGAAATCCTGGCCCACGGTGCCGCAAGCGGCAAGCAGCACGGCCAGCGAGGCGGCTGCGGCGATTTTGGTCATAACTGTGTTCATGATGTGTACCTTCTTGTTCTTGAGGTGCTGCACGTGCGGCCTGTGCGCGGTCAATGACCGCCGCCACCGCCACCGGGGGCTTTGAGTTTGTCGGCCAGCCACAGGGGCACGATACAGGCCAGCAGGATGGCGCCGACGAGGAAGAAGCCGTCGTTGTAAGCCATCACATACGCTTCGCGGCGCACGATGCCGTCGATCGCCTGCAAGGCCTGGTTGCCGGCCGTGACGGCGTCATAGCCCTTGGCCATGAACGAGGACGTCAACTGGTCGATGCGCAGCTGCGTGGCGCTGGAATACGCGTTGATCGCTTCACCCAGGCGCTGCGAGTGAAAGTGCTCGCGGGTGCTCAGGGCGGTGGCCAGCAGGGCGATGCCGATCGAGCCGCCCAGGTTGCGCGTCATGTTGAACAGGCTCGAAGCGGACGCCATGTCCTTCGGCGCGATGCCCTTCATGGCGAAGTTCGACAGGGTCAGCATGACGAAGGGCTGGCCCAGCGCGCGCACCACCTGCGACCACAGCAGCTGGTCGTAACCGGTGGAAGCGTCCATGTAGGCATTCATCATGCACGAACCGCCGAACAGCAGCAGGCCGAACGAGCACAGGATGCGGTTGTCCACCTTCGACGACAGCTTGGCGACAAACGGCATGATGAACAGCTGCGGCAAGCCCACCCACATGATGACTTCACCGATCTGCATCGGCGAATAGCCGGCGATCTGGCCCAGGAACAGGGGCAGCAAAAAGGCCGAGCCATACAGGCCCATGCCCGTCACGGCCGACAGCACGGTGGCGACGAGAAAATTGCGCTGGCCGTACAGGGCCAGGTTGACGAACGGTTCGGCGCGCGTGGCGCTGGTGACGACCCAGCCCAGGATGCCCGTCAGGGCCAGCGCGGCGAAGGCGATGATGAAACCCGAGTCGAACCAGTCCTTCGAATTGCCCTCTTCCAGGAAGATGGTCAGGCAACCGAGGCCCAGGGCCATGAAGAAGATGCCCAGCCAGTCGGCTTTCCAGAACAGCTTCAGTTGCATCGGCTCCTTGTCCAGGCCATAGATCATGCCGGCAATCAGCAGCACGCCCGGTACCCAGTTGATGTAGAAGATCGAAGGCCAGCCATACAGCTCGGAGAGGTAGCCGCCCAGAGTCGGGCCCATGGCCGGCGCCAGGGTGGCCGTCAGGCCGAAGATGGCCATGCCGACGGCGCGCTTCGACGCCGGCAGCTTGAGCATCACCAGGGTGAACGCCATCGGTATCAGCGCGCCGCCCGTAAACCCTTGCAGCATGCGGAAGACGATCATGCTTTCCAGGTTCCACGCCGCCCCGCACAGGGTGGAGAACAGCAGGAAGAAGGCGGTGGTGCCGATCATGTAGGTACGCAGTCCGAACACGCGCGCCAGCAGCGCGGTGAGGGGAATGACGATAATTTCGGCAACCAGATAGGCCGTGGAAATCCACGAGCCCTCTTCCTGGGTGGCCGACAGCGAGCCAAGGATATCCTTGAGCGAGGAGTTCGTGATCTGGATGTCGAGCACCGCCATGAAGGCGCCCAGCATGCCGGCGGCGACCGCCAGCCAGGTGCGCCCGGAGACTTTCTCGTCGATCACGGGAAACGCTGGCGGCTTCGCCAGCGTGGTGGAGGAGCTGCTCATGGAAGCTTAGCGGGTGGCGGTCTGGGCGGCAGGAGCGGCGGCGTGGCGCGCATCCTTTTCCGACACGGGCTGGTTCACTTCCACTTCGGCGATCACCGACATGCCCGGCACCAGGCGGCCATTCATGGCCTTGATGTCTTCCGGCTGGAAGACGATTTTCACCGGCACGCGCTGGACGATCTTGGTGAAGTTGCCGGTGGCGTTATCGGCCGGCAGCAAGGCGAATTGCGCGCCCGAGGCAGGGGCGAAGCTGTCCACGGTGCCCACCAGTTTCTTGCCCGGCATGGCGTCGATCGTCACGTGCACGCTCTGGCCGCGATGCAGGTCGGCCAGCTGCGTTTCCTTGAAGTTGGCGGTGACCCAGACGTTGTCCTGCACGATGGCCGTCAATTGCTGGCCAGGCTGCACGCGCATGCCCGTTTCCACGTTGCGCTTGCCGATGCGGCCGGCGACGGGCGCCAGGATGCGGTTGTATTGCAGCTGCTGTTCTGCGTCCTTCAATTGCACGCGCAGCACGGCCACTTGTGCCTTGGCCACGTCGCGCGCGGCCTGGGCGGCGCCGATCTGCGCCTTGGCGGCCGAAGCGCTGTCGCGGCGGGCGGCCAGGTCGGCCACGGCGCTCGAGCGGGCCGCATTGGCCGCGTCGAGTTCCGCTTTCGAGACGGCTTTCATCTGGCTCGTGTACAGCTGGCCATAACGCTCCGCATCCTGTTTCGCGCGCAGCAATTGCGCGTCCGCTTGCGCCACTTGCGCCTGGGCGCCGCTGGCTTGCGCCTGCACCTGGGCGATCTGCGCGTCCGCCTGCAGCACCTGCTGTTCGGCGCTGGCGATCTGGGCGGCGATCTGCTCGGTTTTCACGCGCTGGTCGAACGGGTCGAGTTCGGCGATCACGTCGCCCTCTTTGACGATTTGATTGTCGTCGATGAAGACCTTGGTGACGACGCCGGAAATACGCGCCGAGACGGGATGCACGTGGCCGGCCACATAGGCGTTTTCCGTTTCCACGAAGTAGTGGCTGCGGTACCACATGCGCGCGCCGGCGCCCAGGGCGACCAGGACGATCAGGCCGGCGATGATTTTCACGCGGTTATTCGGTGCTGCGGAGCTGGCGGAAGCGGCGGGCGCGGAAGGTGCGGAAGGTGCGGCCGGGGCCACGGGTGGGACGGCGCTCAGCACCTTGTGCTCTGCTTGGCCTGGCTGGTTGGACATACTCGCTCCGGAAATGAAATGATGTAGGTTCATTATTGGGCAAAGAAAAGCCAAAGTCAAGAAATGAAACGATTGCATTTCATTTTAATTTGCACTACAGTGTGAGCCATCACTTACCTTCCCACTTATAAAGAGACCCAGACCATGCCCGATCCCGGCCTCAGCGATACCTTGCCAACCGATAAAGAATCCGACGAAGCTGCCCAGGAGCTTTCCTGCTGCGGCAAGCCAGCCGGCCGCCCGCGCGCGGCCGACATGGAAGCGCGCATGGAAAACCTGCTGCACACGGCCGGTTGCCTGTTTCTGGAAAAGGGGTATGGAAAGGTCAGCCTGGAAATGATCGCCCGCGAAGCCCACGTGGCCGTGCGCACGATCTATGTGAAGTTTGGCGGCAAGTCGGGCTTGTTCAATGCCGTGGTGGAACTGCGCCGCGCCGCCTACTTCTCGACCATGCCGGCGCTGGAAACGGATATGCGGCCCCTGCCCACCATCCTGGGCGAGTTCGGCCTGCTGTTCGTGCAGCTCGTCACCATGCCGGCGGCGATCCGCCTGAATCGCATGGTGGTGGCCGAGGCGGCCACGCACCCGGAACTGGCGGAAACGTTTTACAAGGTGGGGCCGGGGCAGACGCGCGAGATGCTGGTCAAGTTTTTCAGCCGACCCGACATCGCGCCCCTGTTCCGCGCAGAACTGACGCCGTCCATGCTGGCGCTGCACCTGCTCAATTGCCTGCTGGGCGACCAGATGTCGCGCCTGCTGTTCCCGCCGCAGGCGCAACCGGACGTGGCGCAATTGCGCGCCAAGGTGACGGTCAGTCTCGACCTGTTCCTGCGCGGCACCCTGCGCCAGCCACTGGCGGACTGACGCGGGACGGCTGACCCGCCAGGTCAGCCGGGGCGGCTGCAGTCTTCCGTCACCGCCGCGTCGGCGTGTTCATCGTTCAAGCCCAGCGCGCGCAGGAAAGGCTGGGCCGCCGATGCGCCATCGAGACTGAGTGAAGACTCACTTCCATCGTAGCGCTCGGGACCATAGCGCATCAGGTCGAACGACGTTTCAAAGCGCTGCGCCAGGAAATACGTGCGGAAGTAATCGAAGGAAAACGCCACCTGGCCATCGGCCCGCAGCAGCAAGCCATGCGCATACAACGGCGCCAGCCAGTCCCCGGCCGCCATGTTCCAGCCCTTCACGCCACAATAGTCGCCGGCAAAGCGCTCCAGCTCCGCTGCGCTGAGGAAGACGGTCTTCGCTTCGAACATCACGAACGCCAGCTCCATCAGGAATTCGCGCGCATCGGCAGCCGCGCCGGCGTCCACGCGCCGCGGCGCGCCCGCCATGCCCAGCAAGCCATCGAGATAGGCGCGCTCGCCTGCCAGCTGCG
Source organism: Janthinobacterium sp. SUN137 (assembly GCF_030587265.1). Lineage (NCBI taxonomy): Bacteria > Pseudomonadati > Pseudomonadota > Betaproteobacteria > Burkholderiales > Oxalobacteraceae > Janthinobacterium > Janthinobacterium sp. SUN137. The sequence goes on from NZ_JAPWHZ010000001.1 coordinate 891,571, forward strand.
GCAGCAAGGTGGCAAACACATACTCGGCATCCACCTGCCCCGTTTCCTGCCCATTCGGCGTGTACAGCACCGACAGGGCGAAGTTCTTGCTCACGTCATCGAACTCGCGCAGGGACACCGTCCACTGCGTGCCTGCCTTGCCGTCATCGGCCGCGTCCGCATCCGCACCGAACTCGAGTACGGCAAACGCCGCCATCTGGCCATGCGCACCGTACAGGCTGCCGGGATTGCTTTTGAACAAGATGCCCAGCGACTTCATCAGCGAACTGGCATCGCCCGTATGCTGGTGGCCATGGAACACGGCGTGGATATTCTTGTAGTGCGCGCGCTGCTCGGCACTTGCATGCTCATCGGCGGAGAAAAAGCTGAAGCCGGCATTGCCCAGCGCCGCCGCCGCGACACCCTGCGCGCGGCTGCCCGGCACCAGGTAAAAACGCGCGCCCGGCAGGCTGGCCGCCTGCAGCAAGGGACGCAGGAAGTATTCGTAGACATACACGGGCGTCGTGTCGGCACAGGCGTCGGGCGCCACCAGCTGGCCCGTGAAGAAAATCGCATCGATCCTCTTACCCGCCGCCAGGATAGCGGCCACATCCTGGTACAAGGCATGCAGCATCACGGCTTGCTCTTGCTCATCGGCCCGGCGCAAACGGACGTCGGCAATATGGAGGGCGGTAAATTTTTTCATTGTTGCAAAACTTTCTTGGGGCCTATCCCAGTAGGGAGCGTCTTCTGCTGGCAGTTCATCAGGAGCACGGACAAGGCGTGAGGAGCACGCGGGGCGAGCCACGCGACGACGATCACCGCAGTCCCCGCTTCCGAGGGGCGCCAGCAGGGGATGCATTCATCCACCGGGGCAGGCTTTCATCGATACAGCGGAACTTGACCGAACCCCACGCTGGCAACATTCCTGGAAAAATCACACGCTTCCATTGCAGCAAAAAGAAGAACATGGTGACAGACCTCCATTCTGCCACTTTTTCCATACGGCAATACTCACCAATTTTCACATGGGGCTTATCCGCCACGCCCCATCTGCGGTTTACGCTGCCAGGATCAAGGGATATAAAAAAACCCGCAATCGCTTGCGGGTTTTTTGTACTGAAAATTAACTCTTTATCAGCGCTTGCGCGGCGGCGGCAAGTCCGTGCATACGCCTTCGTACACTTCCGCGGTTTTTTCAACCTGCAGATCGATTCACGCAGGGGCGGGTGCAGGTGGTAGCCCGCTCCAATAAAAAACCCGCAATCGCTTGCGGGTTTTTGAGTGTAACAAGGTACGGCTACAGCATCAGCGCTTGCGCGGCGGCGGCAAGTCCGTGCACACGCCTTCGTACACTTCGGCGGCCATGCCGATCGACTCGCCCAGGGTAGGGTGCGGATGGATGGTCTTGCCGATGTCGGTGCCGTCACAGCCCATTTCGATGGCCAGCGCGATCTCGCCGATCATGTCGCCCGCATGCGTGCCGACGATGGTGCCCCCGATGATGCGGTGCGTTTCCGCGTCGAACAGCAGCTTGGTGAAGCCTTCGGCGCGGCCGTTGGCCACGGCGCGGCCCGAGGCGGCCCACGGGAAGTGGCCCTTCTCGACCTTGATGCCCTTGGCTTTCGCTTCGTCTTCCGTGATGCCGGCCCATGCCACTTCCGGATCCGTGTAGGCGACCGACGGGATCACCTTGACGTCGAAGTGCGACTTCTGGCCGGAAGCCGCTTCCGCGGCCACGTGGGCTTCATGCACGGCCTTGTGCGCCAGCATCGGCTGGCCCACCAGGTCGCCGATGGCGAAGATGTTCGGCACGTTGGTGCGCATCTGGCTGTCGACGTTGATGAAACCGCGGTCCGTCACCTGCACGCCGGCCTTGTCGGCTGCCAGCTTCTTGCCGTTCGGGCTGCGGCCCACGGCGACGAGCACCAGGTCGTAGATCTGCGGCGCCGGCGCCGTGGCGCCCGCTTCGGCCGCTTCGAACGTAACCTTGATGCCTTCCGGCAACGCCTCGACGGCCACCGTCTTGGTCTTGGTCATGATGTTGTCGAAGCGCTTCTCGTTGAACTTCTGCCACACCTTGACGGCGTCGCGGTCCGCGCCCTGCATCAGGCCATCCATCATTTCGACCACGTCGATGCGCGCGCCGAAGGTGGAATAGACGGTCGCCATTTCCAGGCCGATGATGCCGCCGCCGATGACCAGCATGCGTTTCGGGATCTGGCGCAATTCCAGCGCACCCGTCGAATCGACGATGCGCGGGTCTTCCGGCACGAAGGGCAGCTTCACCACGGACGAACCGGCGGCGATGATCGCTTGCTTGAACTGCACGACTTTTTTCGAGCCGTCGCCTGCCGTCACCTCGATGTGGTTCGCGGAGAGGAACTGGCCCACGCCCGTGACGACTTGCGTCTTGCGCGCCTTGGCCATGCCGGCCAGACCGCCCGTCATGTTCGAGATTACGCCTTCCTTGTACTTGCGTACCTGATCGATATCAATGGTGGGCTTGGCAAACGTCACGCCCGTGTTCGACATGTGCGCCGTTTCATCGATGACGGACGCGACGTGCAGCAGCGCCTTCGACGGGATGCAGCCCACATTCAGGCACACGCCGCCCAGGGTGGCGTAGCGCTCGACGATGACCGTTGACATGCCCAGGTCGGCCGCGCGGAACGCCGCCGAATAGCCGCCAGGACCGCCGCCCAGCACCATCATGTCGACATCGATGTCAACCTGGCCGCTGTAATTTCCGGCCGGGATGGCGGCAACGGCTGCCGGTGCTGCCGCTGGGGCAGCCGCCGGAGCAGCTGCTGCAGGCGCAGGAGCGGCTGCCGGTGCGGCTGCCGCCGCGCCTTCAGATGCTTCCAGCACCAGCAGCGCGCTGCCTTCGGCGATCTTGTCGCCGACCTTGACCTTGACTTCCTTGACGACGCCTGCGTGGGTCGATGGAATCTCCATGCTGGCCTTGTCCGATTCGACCGTGATCAGGGACTGGTCCACCTTGATGGTGTCGCCGACCTTGACCATCAGTTCGATGACTTCGACTTCCTTGAAGTCGCCGATATTCGGTACTTTTACCTCTACTGTGCTCATCAATCGCTCCTTACAGCAGAATTTTGCGCATGTCGGCCAGGACTTCGCCGAGGTACACGGAGAATCGCGCGCCCATCGCGCCATCGACCACGCGGTGGTCGTAGGACAGCGAGGTGCCCATCATCAGGCGCGGCTGGAAGGCCTTGCCATCCCATACCGGCTTGATCGAGGCTTTCGACAGACCCAGAATGGCCACTTCCGGCGCATTGACGATAGGCGTGAAGTGCGTGCCGCCGATGCCGCCCAGGGACGAAATCGTGAAGCTGGCGCCCTGCATGTCGGCCGGTTTCAGCTTGCCTTCGCGCGCCTGCAGCGACAGTTCCGTCATTTCGCGGGCGATTTGCGAGACCGACTTCTGGTCCGCGCCCTTGATCACGGGTACCACCAGGCCGTTCGGCGTGTCGGCAGCGAAGCCGATGTTGTAGTACTGCTTGAGGATCAGGTTCTCGCCCTTGGCATCCAGGGAAGCGTTAAACGCGGGGAATTTCTTCAGCGCGGCGACGGACGCCTTGATGACGAAGGCCAGCATGGTCAGCTTGGCCGCATCCTTGTTCTTCGCGTTGGCCGCGTTGGTGTCGACGCGGAACGCTTCCAGGTCCGTCACATCCGCTTCGTCGAACTGCGTGACGTGCGGGATCATGACCCAGTTGCGGTGCAGGTTCGGACCCGAGATTTTCTTGATGCGCGACAGCGGCAGCAATTCGGTCGTGCCGAACTTGCTGAAGTCCAGCGACGGCCAAGGCAGCAGGTCCAGACCCACGCCCGAACCGCCTTTGGCAGCGACCGGTGCGTTCGGCGCGGCGACGGCGCCCGACATCACGCCCTTGACGAAGTTCTGCACGTCTTCCTGGGTGATGCGGCCCTTCGGACCGGAACCGCCCACGCGGGCCAGGTCCACACCCAGTTCGCGCGCAAACTTGCGGATCGAAGGCGACGCGTGCGCCAGCTTGCCATTCACGGCAGGGGCGGCGGCAACTGGTGCCGGGGCAGCAGCGGCGACCGGCGCCGAAGCGACTGCGGCGGCAGGTGCGGCGGCAGCTTGCGCCGGCGCTGCGGCCGGGGCGGCAGCGGCAGGAGCGGCGCCACCGGTCGTTTCCACGACCAGCACCAGCGAACCCTTGGCCACCTTGTCGCCGACCTTGACTTTCAATTCCTTGACGATACCGGCGTGGCTCGATGGAATTTCCATGCTGGCCTTGTCCGATTCGACCGTCAGCAGCGACTGGTCGACCTTGATGCTGTCGCCCACCTTGACCATCAGTTCGATGACTTCGACTTCCTTGAAGTCGCCGATATCGGGCACGGTCACGTCGACCAGGGCCGGCGCGCCGGCTGGGGCGGCAGGTGCTGGCGCGGCCGCGGGGGCTGCGGCAGGCGCAGGTGCCGCGGCGGCTGGCGCCGGTGCGGCCGCAGGGGCAGCCGTGGCCGAGGCGTCGTCCGCCACTTCCAGCAGCAGGACCAGCGAGCCTTCGGCGATCTTGTCGCCCACGTTGACTTTCAATTCCTTGACGACACCGGCGTGGCTCGATGGAATTTCCATGCTGGCCTTGTCCGATTCGACCGTGATCAGGGATTGGTCGACCTTGACCGTATCGCCTGGCTTGACCATCAGTTCAATGATCTCGACTTCCTTGAAATCGCCGATATCCGGGACTTTGACTTCCACAATGCTCATAGCTTGCTCCGTTATTTTATTTGTCAGATGGACCCGCACACACGCCAGGGCGGCACTTTCGCACCGCCCTGGCATCATCGGGTCCGCACAACGATTACTGGGTCACCGGATTCGGTTTGTTGGCGTCGATGCCGTACTTGGCGATCGCCTGCTCCACCACCGACACGTCGATCTTGCCTTCGTCAGCCAGCGATTTGAGCGCAGCCACGGTGACATAATAACGGTTCACTTCGAAGAACTCGCGCAGCTTGGCGCGGCTGTCCGAGCGGCCAAAGCCATCGGTGCCGAGCACTTTATAAGTGCGGCCCTTCGGCATGAAGGCGCGGATCTGTTCTGCAAACGCGCGCATGTAGTCGGTCGTGGCGACGATCGGGCCGTCCGTGTCCTGCATCAGCGACGTCACGTAAGGCACGCGCTGCTCTTTCGACGGGTTGACCATGTTCCAGCGTTCCGCATCCTGGCCATCACGGGCCACCAGGGTCAGCGACGGCGCAGACCACACATCCGCAGCCACGCCCCAGTCGTTGGCAAGCAATTCGGCGGCGAAGATCGATTCGCGCAGGATGGTGCCGCAACCGATCAGCTGTACGCGCAGCTTGGCGTCGGCCGGGCCTTCCTGCAGCTTGTACATGCCTTTCAGGATGCCTTCTTCCTGGCCTGGCTTGATGCCTGGCTGGGCGTAGTTCTCGTTCATGATCGTGATGTAGTAGAACACATCTTCCTGGTTGGCGATCATGCGGCGCAGGCCGTCCTGGATGATGACGGCGACTTCATGGCTGAAGGTCGGGTCGTACGGCATGCAGGTCGGGATGGTCGCGGCGAAGATATGGCTGTGGCCATCTTCGTGCTGCAAGCCTTCGCCGTTCAGGGTCGTACGGCCAGCCGTGCCGCCCATCAGGAAGCCGCGGGCGCGCATGTCGGCCGAAGCCCATACCTGGTCGCCGATGCGCTGGAAGCCGAACATCGAGTAGAAGGTGTAGAACGGGATCATGATGCGGTCGTTGGTCGAATACGACGTCGCCGCGGCGATCCACGAGCTCATGCCGCCCGCTTCGTTGATGCCCTCTTGCAGGATCTGGCCAGCCTTGTCTTCGCGGTAGTACATGACCTGGTCCTTGTCGACCGGCTCGTACAACTGACCTTTCGGGTTGTAGATGCCGATCTGGCGGAACAGGCCTTCCATGCCGAAGGTACGCGATTCATCGACCAGGATAGGCACGACGCGCTGCCCCAGGTTCGGGTCTTTCAGCAGGGTCGAAATGACGCGCACGAACGCTTGCGTGGTCGAGATTTCACGGCCTTCAGGAGTCGCTTCCAGCACGTTCTTGAACGCGTCCAGGCCAGGCACGGGCAGGGTTTCTTCCGACTTCTGGCGGCGCTGCGGCAGGTAGCCGCCCAGGGCCTTGCGGCGCTCGTGCAGGTAGACCATTTCCGGCGCGTCGTCGGCTGGCTTGAAGAATGGGATGTCGGCCAGCTTGTCGTCCGGGATCGGCAGCGAGAAGCGGTCGCGCATTTCGCGGATGGCTTCGTCGTCCAGTTTTTTCGTCTGGTGCGCCGTGTTGCGCGCTTCGCCGGACTTGCCCATGCCGTAGCCCTTGATGGTTTTCACCAGCAGGACGGTCGGCTGGCCCTTGTGTTCCTGGGCGATCTTGAATGCCGCATAGATCTTGTGCGGATCGTGGCCGCCACGGGTCAGGCGCCAGATGTCGTCGTCCGTCATGTTGGCAACCATTTCCAGCAGCTTCGGATGCTTGCCGAAGAAGTGCTTGCGCACGTAGGCGCCGTCTTTCGCTTTGTAGTTCTGGTATTCGCCGTCGACGGTTTCCATCATCACGCGCTGCAGGATGCCTTCCTTGTCCTGTGCCAGCAGGGCGTCCCAGCCCGGGCCCCAGATGACCTTGACGACGTTCCAGCCGGCGCCGCGGAATTCGCCTTCCAGCTCCTGGATGATCTTGGTGTTGCCGCGCACAGGGCCGTCCAGGCGCTGCAGGTTGCAGTTGACCACGATGACCAGGTTGTCGAGCATGTCGCGTGCGGCCAGGCCGATCGCGCCCAAGGACTCCGGCTCGTCCATCTCGCCATCGCCGCAGAAGGCCCAGATCTTGCGGTTGTCGGTTTTCGCGATGCCGCGTGCGTGCAGGTACTTCAGGAAGCGCGCCTGGTAGATCGCCATGTGCGGGCCCAGGCCCATCGACACGGTCGGGAACTGCCAGAAGTCAGGCATCAGCTTCGGATGCGGGTACGAGGACAGGCCCTTGCCGTCGACTTCCTTGCGGAAGTTCAGCATTTGCTCTTCCGTCAAGCGGCCTTCGAGGAAGGCGCGCGCGTAGACGCCGGGCGAGGAGTGGCCCTGGATGTACAGCAGGTCGCCGCCGTGGTCGGCCGTCGGCGCGTGCCAGAAGTGGTTGAAACCGATGCCCAGCATGTTCGCCAGCGAAGCGAACGAGGACAAGTGGCCGCCCAGGTCGCCGTCGGCGCGGTTGGCTTTGACGACCATGGCCATGGCGTTCCAGCGCATCCACGAGCGCAGGCGCTCTTCGTATTCCAGGTTGCCGGGGCAGTGTGCTTCTTGCTTGGTGGGGATGGTATTGACGTAGGCGGTGGTGCTGGAGAACGGGATCTGCGCGCCGCGGCGGCGGGCCAGGTCAACCATGCGCTCCATCAGGTAATGCGCGCGTTCCGGACCTTCATTTTCCAGCACGGCTTCGAGCGCGTCCAGCCACTCCTTGGTTTCCTGCATATCCGGGTCGGTGCCGATCTGTGTCGTTACCTGGTTCAGTTGAGCTGACATCTGTTGAGTCTCCTTTGTGAACGCCCCACCCCGATTTTCCGGATCGCTGTCGGACGGTATTTCGCTGATTATTTACTATTAAGTCGGTTTAGTGTGGGGATTCTAACAGCGTATTTACTATTTTTCAAATTACGATATAGCATTTCGCATTGTGAAATCACCCTATGAAATTTATGCTGCACTGCCGCAAATTCTGCCCGGAAATTAGGGTGATCAGAGTAGCAAATAGCGGCGCCACAAGCGGAATGCCGGCAAGTGAGCGCCGCCCTCCCCTTGAAAGCAAATCTCGGGAGGGGTACGGCTCACGAGCACACCAACAAACCGAATTTAAACCCCGGTCGTCCGCACAGGTATACCGGGCCAAGCGAGCCTGAAAAATGTCGAGGGCAAGGCGCGGCGACGCAGACAGTACGCCAGTACGGCAAGGAGCTGCAACGCCGCCATCGGCATTTTCTCAGGCCCGCGTTTCCGGCCCGCTGTTGTTAAGCCTTGCGCTTTTAAACGCATGGCACTGCTTAACTTAAAGGCTTGGCGCCAAAACCGCCCCTTTGCGCCGCCCGGCTTTATAATCTGTCTTTTCCCTCCCACACAGCCTCCCTACCATGCCAGCACAACTGATCGACGGAATCGCCCTCTCCCAAAAACTGCGCAGCGAGATCGCCACGCGCGCCGCTGCCCTCACGGCCAAGGGCACCCAGCCCGGTCTGGCCGTGATTCTCGTCGGCGAAGACCCGGCCAGCCAGGTGTATGTCCGCAACAAGGTCAAGGCGTGCGGCGACGTGGGTTTCCACTCGGTGCTGGAAAAATATGAAGCGGACCTGTCCGAAGCGGACTTGCTGGCACGCATCGCCAGCCTGAATGCCGACCCGGCCATCCACGGCATCCTCGTGCAAATGCCCTTGCCCAAGCACATCAACCCGCACAAGGTCATCGAAGCGATCGCCACGACGAAAGACGTGGACGGCTATTCCGTCCTGAGCGCCGGCGAACTGATGACGGGCTTGCCCGGCTTCCGCCCGTGCACGCCGTATGGCTGCATGAAACTGATCGAAAGCACGGGTGTGGACTTGCGCGGCAAGCACGCCGTCGTCATCGGCCGCAGCAATACCGTCGGCAAGCCGATGGCCCTGCTGCTCTTGCAAGCGAACGCTACCGTCACCATCTGCCATAGTGCGACCCCGGACCTGGGCCTGTACACGCGCCAGGCGGACGTGGTCGTGGCCGCCGTCGGCCGCCGCAACACCCTGACGGCCGACATGGTCAAGCCGGGCGCCATCGTCATCGACGTAGGCATGAACCGCGACGATGACGGCAAGCTGTGCGGCGACGTGGATTTTGCCGGAGTGAAAAATATCGCTTCCCACATCACCCCGGTACCGGGTGGCGTGGGTCCGATGACGATTACCATGTTGCTGATGAACACGGTCGAAGCCGCCGAGCGCATTTAAGAGGAGCACCTGAGACAATGCTCATGGTGGCGTTGCCTGGCCTTGAACATTTTTCAGGCGCTCCATATATGAAGACAGAATGGACGAACCGACGATGAATACCAATCCCCTGCTTGATTTTTCCGGCCTGCCACGCTTCGACGCGATCACGCACGAGCATGTCACGCCTGCCATCGATACCCTGCTGGCCCAGGCGCGCGCCACGGTGGTGCAGCTGGAAGCGCCCATGGAAGAAGTGAGCTGGGAGAACTTCGTCACGCCACAGGACCAGATCGACGAAACCCTGGGCCGCGCCTGGAGCATCGTCAACCATCTCAACAGCGTGGTCGATACGCCGGAACTGCGCGCCGCCTACAATGCGAACCTGCCCAAGGTGACGGAATTCTGGACCGAACTGGAGCAGAACGACATCCTCTTCGGCAAATACAAGCAACTGCAAGCGAGCCCCGCTTTCGCCAGTATGTCGCCGGCGCGCCGGCGCATCGTCGACAATGCCGTGCGCGACTTCCGCCTGGGCGGCGCCGAGTTGCCCGAGGACAAGAAAGAGCGCTTCGGCGCCATCCAGGAAGAACACGCGGCCGTGTCGACGCGCTTTTCCGAAAACGTGCTCGACGCCACCAATGACTACAAGTTGCTGGTCGAGAACGAAGCTGACCTGGCCGGCTTGCCCGACGACGTGAAGGCTGCCGCGCGCGCCGCCGCCGACAAGGCGGGCAAGCAAGGCTATGAATTCTCGCTGCACTTCCCCTCGTATTACCCGATCCTGCAATTTGCCGACAACCGCGCGCTGCGCGAAACCATCTACCGCGCCAACGCCACCAAGGCATCGGACCAGGGCGACGTCTTCAGCAAGAAGGACGAGTGGGACAACACGCACAACATCGTGACCCTGTTGCGACTGCGCAACGAAGAGGCACAACTGCTCGGCTACGCCAATTTCGCCGAAGTGTCGCTGGTCTCCAAAATGGCCACTTCGCCCGCGCAAGTCATCGCTTTCCTGGAAGACCTGGCCCAACGCGCGCGCCCGTTCGCCGAGAAAGACTTGTTAGAACTGAAACAATTCGCGAAGGAAGAACTGGGGATTGCCGAACTGCAAGCATGGGACGTGCCGTACGCTTCCGAAAAGCTGCAGGAACGCCGCTACGCGTTCTCGGCCCAGGAAGTCAAACAGTATTTCCCTGAACACAAGGTGATCGACGGCCTGTTCCGCCAGATCCAGAACCTGTTCGCCGTCGAGATCAAGCTGGATACGGCGCCCGTCTGGCACAAGGATGTGCGTTTTTACCGCATCGAGCGCGACGGCAAGCTGATCGGCCAGTTCTACCTGGACCTGTATGCGCGCGCGGGCAAGAGCGGCGGCGCCTGGATGGACGACGCGCGCGGCCGCCGCGCCGACGCGCAACACGTGCAAACGCCGATCGCTTATCTCACCTGCAACTTCACGGAACCAGCCGTGGTCGACGGCAAGGTACAGCCAGCCCTGTTCACGCACGATGAAGTCATCACCCTGTTCCACGAATTCGGCCACGGCCTGCACCACATGTTGACGGTGGTCGACGAGCTGGGTGTGTCGGGCATTGCCGGCGTCGAATGGGATGCCGTGGAACTGCCATCGCAATTCATGGAAAATTTCTGCTGGGAATGGGAAGTGCTCGAGCACATGACGGCGCATGCCGTCACGGGCGCGCCGCTACCGCGCGCGCTGTACGACAAGATGCTGGCGGCCAAGAATTTCCAGTCCGGCCTGCAAACCCTGCGCCAGGTGGAATTTTCCTTGCTCGACATGCATTTGCACTATGACTACGATGCCAGCACGGGCCAGAGCGTGCAGCAGCTGATCGACGGCGTGCGCGCCAAGTTTTCGCTGCTGATTCCGCCGCCGTTCAACCGCTTCCAGAATTCCTTTGGGCACATCTTCGCCGGCGGCTACGCGGCTGGCTACTACAGCTACAAGTGGGCCGAGGTGCTGTCCGCCGACGCGTATGCCGCGTTTGAAGAAGCCAAGGTGCTGGGGCCTGCCGCCACCACGGCAGCGGGCAAGCGTTACCTGCAGGAAATTCTGTCCGTCGGCGGCTCGCGCCCCGCGCTGGAATCGTTCACGGCCTTCCGCGGCCGCGAACCATCGATCGACGCCCTGCTGCGCCACAGCGGCATGGCCGCTTGATCGCCATGAGCCGCGTCGATTTTCACAGCAACGTGCCGGACAAGCTGGCCTACGCCTGCCGCCTGGCGCGCAAGGCCTATATGGCCGGCAACAAGGTCGTCGTGCTGGCGCAAGATGGTGCCCAGCTCGACGCTTTGAACAGCGCCATGTGGACCATTTCCGCCACGGATTTCCTGCCCCACGTGCTGGCCGGCGATCCGCTGGCGGCGCAGACACCCATCATCCTGACCGATGATGCAGCGGCGGACTTGCCGCACCACGACATCCTCGTCAACCTGTCGCAGTTGCCGCCCGCTAATTACGCGCAATTCCAGCGCGTCTTCGAGATCGTTTCCATGGATGAGCAAGATGCGCAGGCGGGCCGCCAGCGCTTCCTGCACTACCGCCAGCAAAACGTGCAACCGACCCACTTCGTGGCAGGCAAGTCATGAGTGATCAACCATTCGACCAGGGCATCCCCCTGCTGACGGAAGTACTGCTGGGGCCGGAAGTACCGGAACCTGTCGCTCCAGCTGCGGCTGCGCCTGCCGTCGAGGAAGCGCCGGTGTTGCCCCCGAGCATAGTGCAACCCGACTGGGACGCCATCGAACAGCGCCTGACGCAGCGCATCCTGCACCAGGTGCAAGGCAAGATCGACCACCTGCTGGAAGAGCGCATTGCCCACGTCCTGCAGACGGCCCTGCAAAACGCCCTGATCGGCATGCGCGGCGCCCTGCGCGAGGACTTGCAGCAGTCGCTGGAACAAATCGTGGCGCATGCGGTCAGCCACGAGCTGGGTCACCTGCACCCTCCCGCGCACTAAGACACCTGCAAAAACCTACTGCGCGTCGGTATAGGCGGCCTGCGATGCTCACCGTACCCTAGTACGGTTGCGCTTCTCAGCCACCTCTTCCTTCCGCTCGCTACGGTTTTATCAGGTGCTGTCAGTTTACTAGGCATATTTGGCCTGATTTCTCTACACCTGTATCCCTCCCAACGCCATTCTTTGGTGCGCTCGCGCCTGCGAAATCGGTGCATCGCGCCTCACTTTGGTGATTGTTGCGACAAAATGCAAAAAGCCCAAAAAGCGGCTTTGCGCCGCCTGTTTTTTGTTGTACCTTCTTCAAATGCACCGCCCCTCGAAGCGGTTTTCACGAGACGCCGCCGTATCTTTATCCATTGGAGAATGTTTATGCTGCTCAAGACCAAAGTCCTTCCTCTCGCCCTCGCCCTCGCCTTTGCCGGCCATGCGGGCGCGCAGGAAATCATCAAGATCGGCCACGTCGCCCCGGTCTCTGGCGCCAGCTCCCACCTGGGCAAGGATAACGAGAACGCGGCCAAGATGGCCATAGAGGATTTGAACGCCAAAGGCTTCAAGATCGACGGCAAAGCCGTCAAATTCGTGCTGGTGCCCGAAGATGACGCAGCCGATCCCAAGCAGGGCACGGCCGTGGCGCAAAAGCTGGTCGACGCCAAGGTCAACGGCGTCGTCGGCCACCTGAATTCGGGCACGACGATTCCCGCCTCGCGCATTTACTTCAATGCGGGCATTCCGCAAATTTCCCCTGCCGCCACCAACCCCACGTATACCCAGCAAAAATTCAACACGGCCTTCCGCGTGGTGGCCAATGACAACAAGCTGGGCGGCACCCTGGGCGCGTATGCCGTGGGCAAGCTGCAGGCGAAGAAAATCGCCGTCATCGATGACCGCACGGCCTACGGCCAGGGCGTGGCGGAACAGTTCGTCAAAGGCGCCAAGAAGGCAGCGCCAGGCGTGCAAATCGTCGGCAAGGAATTTACCAATGCCAACGCGACCGATTTCAATGCCATTTTGACCAGCATCAAGTCGAAAAATCCCGACCTGATCTTCTTTGGCGGCATGGATTCCGTGGGCGGCCCCATGCTGCGCCAGATGAAGGCGCTGGGCATCAAGGCCAAGTTCATGGGCGGCGACGGCCTGTGCACGGAACCGCTGGGCAAGCTGGCGGGCGACGCCGTGGGGGAAGACATGGTCACCTGCGCGGAAGCGGGCGGCGTGACGGGCGCGCAGCAAAAAGGCATGGACGATTTCCGCGCCCGCTACAAGCAGAAATACAACATGGAAGTGCAGCTGTACGCGCCCTACGTCTACGATGCCGTGATGACCATGGCCACCGCCATGGCCGACGCCAAGTCGTCGAAACCGTCCGTCTACCTGCCATTCCTGGCCAAGGTGCACTACCAGGGCGTGACGGGGCCGATCTCGTTCGATGCCAACGGCGACATCAAGGATGGCGCGCTGACCTTGTTCACCTATCGAGATGGCAAGAAGACCAAGATGGAAGTGGTCAAATAATAGAACCTACTGCGCGGCGCGATTTGCGGCCTGCGATGCTCACTGTGCATTTGCACAGCTCCGCTTCTCAGCCACAACTCACATCCGCTCGCTACGGTTCTTGCTGTCCGGCCACATAAGCCAATAATCCTTCGGCCAGCGCGTCGAAGGTGGCGCGGCAGCGCAGGCTGCCGCGCAAGTCTTCATGCATGGTGACCCACGTTTCCATCGGCAGCGCAAACGCCTGCGGCAACACGCGCCGCAGGGCCGGATCGCGCGCCGCCAGCCCCGCCTGGCACACGCCGATGCCCGCGCCCGCGCGGATCAGGGCCAGCTGCGCCAGGTCGCTGTCGCTGCGCCAGGCAAAGTTGTCCCGCGAAAATCCCTGGAAGGCGGCGCCCGCGTTGCGCACGAAGGGGCTCACTTCGTCGTAGCCGATGACGGCATGGCGCGCCAGGTCGGCCAATGCCAGTGGGGTGCCGTGCCGCTCCAGGTAATCCGCGTGCGCATGCAGGCCCAATTCAATGTCCCCCACCTTGCGCGCCACCAGCTGCTCCTGGCGGGGGCGCAGCATGCGCACGGCGATGTCCGCTTCCCGGCGCAGCAAATCCTGCACTTTATTGCTCAATACCAATTCAATGGTCAAGTCCGGATGGCGCGCGCGCAGGCGGGCCAGGATAGTCGGCAGCACTTCCACGCCCACCACTTCGCTGGCCGCGATGCGCACGACGCCGGCCACGCCCTGCCCCTGGCTGCTGGCGGCACGCTCCATCAGGGCGGCAGTGTGCTCCATGGTTTCCGCATGGGGCCGCAACGCCAGCGCCACTTCCGTGGGGAGCAAGCCCAGCTGGGAGCGCGTAAACAGGGTCGCGCCCAGCGCCTGTTCCAGCGCGGCGATATGCCGGCCGACGGTGGGTTGCGTGATGCCCAGCGCGCGGGCCGCGCCGGACAGGGAACCGTGCTTCAGCACGGCCAGCAGCGAACGATAGTATTCCCAGGCGATGGCGGTAGTCATACATAAATGTATAGCCTGTGATCGATACTCGTCAATTCCCAATTAACCTTGCGCGGCAGATACTGGCTCCATCAACCACACGGAGGTCAGGATGGAAAACACGAAAAACACGGCATTGGTACTGGGCGCCACGGGCGGCATCGGCGGCGAGATGGTGCGCCAGCTCCTGGCGGCGGGCTGGCAGGTGCGCGCCCTGACGCGGGGAGAAACGCCGTCGCCACGGGGCGATCACGTCGAATGGCTGCGCGGCGATGCGCTGTCGCGCGCAGACGTGCTGGCGGCCGCGAAAGGCTGCGCCGTCATCGTGCACGCCGTCAATCCGCCCGGCTACCGCCACTGGGGCCAGCTGGTGCTGCCCATGCTCGACAACACCATCGCCGCGGCGATTGCCGAAAACGCCACCATCGTGCTGCCTGGCACCGTGTACAACTTCGGCCCCAACGCCTTTCCTGTCTTGACAGAGGACGCGCCGCAGCGCCCGCTCACGCGCAAGGGCGCCATCCGCGTGGAACTGGAAGCGCGCCTGGAACGGGCCGCCACGCAGGGCGCCAGGGTGCTGATCGTGCGCGCGGGCGACTTCTTCGGCCCCCGCGCCGGCAATAACTGGTTTTCGCAGGGGCTGGTGAAACCGGGCCAGAGCGTACGCAGCATCCTGTATCCGGGCGCGCCCGGCGTGGGCCACCAGTGGTCCTACCTGCCCGACGTGGCGCGCACGATGGTGCGATTGCTGGCCATGCGCGCCACCTTGCCCGCCTTTGCGCGCTTTCACATGGCGGGCCACTGGGACCACGACGGCCTGCAAATGACTGGCGCGATTGCCCGCGCGGTGGAGCAGGCGACGGGCGCGCCACCTGTCATCCGGCGTTTTCCGTGGTGGCTGGTGGCGCTGGCGTCGCCGTTCGTGGCGACCCTGCGCGAAATGCGCGAGATGCGCTATCTGTGGCAAACGCCCCTATCCATGGACAATGCGCGGCTGCTGGCCGTGCTGGGCCAGGAAGCGCATACGCCGCTCGACGAGGCGGTGCGGGCGACACTGGAAGGCATGGGCAATCTGAAGGCGGCAGACAAAAAAAATGCGCCGGGATTGCCGGCGCGCTGACTGCAGGTACTGCGGCACAGATTATTTCTGTGCCAGTACCCATTTGACCAGGGTGTGGGCTTCAGCATCGCTCACTTGCGGGTTCGCTGGCATCGGGATCGCGCCCCAGGTGCCGGAACCGCCCTTCATGACTTTCGCCACGAGCTTGGCTTCCGCGTCTTTCTGGCCAGCGTACTTGGCTGCCACGTCCTTGAACGCAGGGCCCACCAGTTTCGTGCTCACCGCGTGGCAAGCCATGCAGTTTTTTGCTTTCGCCAGGTCCGGATTGGCCAACGCTGCTTGCGATGCCAGAGCCGATACGGTCAATACACTCACCAACATAAAACGTTTCATTGTCTTTTCTCCAAAGTTACTTCCTGCGGCATTTTACTGTGTTTCCGCAGATGCACCACGAGCCCAGATCAAGCGTTTCAATGTAGTAACGCAATGTAGACGAGAGGCAGTCATATTCTGCCCCATCTGCGCGCCCATGACCATGTTGTTTGTAAGGCGATGTAACGACAGCCGGCCCCGCGCAGCAGATCGGGGCCGGCTGTCTTACCTGCGCAACAAATCAGCGCTTCTTCAGCTGCGACAGGTCGCGCACGGCGCCCCGGTCGGCCGACGTCGTCAGGGCCGCATACGCCTGCAGCGCCTGCGATACGTAGCGGTCGCGGTTGACGGGCAGCCAGGCCGCATCGCCCTTCGCTTCCATGGCGGCGCGGCGCGCGGCCAGTTCGGCATCCGTCACGCGCAGGTTGATCGTGCGCTCGGGGATGTCGATGTCGATGAAGTCGCCCTCTTCCACCAGGCCGATGGCGCCGCCTTCGGCCGCTTCCGGCGACGCATGGCCGATCACCAGGCCCGAGGAACCGCCCGAGAAGCGCCCGTCCGTGAACAGCGCGCACGCCTTGCCCAGGCCCTTGGATTTGATGTAGGACGTCGGGTACAGCATTTCCTGCATGCCGGGGCCGCCTTTCGGGCCTTCATAGCGGATGATGACGACGTCGCCTTCATGCACGGTGTCTTCCAGGATGGCAGCGACGGCCGCGTCCTGGCTTTCGAACACGCGCGCCTTGCCCGAGAATTTCAGGATGCTTTCATCGACGCCCGCCGTCTTGACGATGCAGCCCTTTTCGGCCAAGTTGCCGTACAAGACGGCCAGGCCGCCATCCTGCGAGTAGGCGTGGGCCTTGTCGCGGATGCAGCCCGTACTGCGGTCCGTGTCGACGGCGGCGAAGCGCTCCGACTGCGAGAACGCCGTCTGCGTCGGCACGCCGCCCGGCGCGGCGCGGAACAGTTCATGCACGGCCGGATTGTCCGTGCACATGATGTCGTTTTGCGCGATGGCGTCAGCCAGGGTGGGCGCGTGGATCGTCGGCAGGGTCGTGTTGAGCAGGCCGGCGCGCGCCAGTTCGCCCAAGATGCCCACGATGCCGCCCGCGCGGTGCACGTCTTCGATATGGTATTTGTCCGTCATCGGCGCCACCTTGCACAGGCACGGCACCTTGCGCGAGATGCGGTCGATATCGGCCATCGTGAATGCCACTTCCGCCTCGTGCGCGGCGGCCAGCAAGTGCAGCACGGTATTCGTCGAGCCGCCCATGGAGACGTCGAGCGCCATGGCGTTTTCAAACGCGGCCTTGGTGGCGATCGAGCGTGGCAGCACGCTGTAATCGTCCTGCTCGTAATGGCGCTTGGCCAGTTCGACGATCAGGCGGCCCGCGCGCAGGAACAGCTGCTGGCGGTCCGAGTGCGTGGCCAGGATGGTGCCGTTGCCGGGCAGGGCCAGGCCCAGCGCCTCGGTCAGGCAATTCATCGAGTTGGCCGTAAACATGCCGGAGCAGGAACCGCAGGTCGGACAGGCCGAGCGTTCAATTTCCGCCACATCGGCGTCGGACACCGTGCTGTCGCCCGCCTTGATCATGGCGTCGACCAGGTCCAGCTTGATGATCTTCTGCGTGCCGTTGACGACCTTGACGACCTTGCCCGCTTCCATCGGCCCGCCGGAAATGAACACGACGGGGATATTGATGCGCATGGCGGCCATCAGCATGCCCGGCGTGATCTTGTCGCAGTTCGAGATGCACACCATGGCGTCGGCGCAGTGGGCGTTGACCATGTATTCGACGGAGTCGGCGATCAGGTCGCGCGACGGCAGCGAATACAGCATGCCGCCGTGGCCCATGGCGATGCCGTCATCGACGGCGATGGTGTTGAATTCCTTGGCCACGCCGCCGGCCGCTTCGATTTCGCGCGCCACCATCTGGCCCAGGTCTTTCAAATGCACATGGCCGGGCACGAACTGGGTGAACGAGTTGACGACGGCGATGATCGGCTTGTCGAAGTCGCCATCCTTCATGCCGGTGGCGCGCCACAGGGCGCGGGCGCCAGCCATGTTGCGGCCGTGGGTGGTGGTGCGGGAGCGGTATTGCGGCATGATGGACCTTCCAAAAGTGTTGGTGCCTGACTGTGCGGGCTTACAGAAAAATTTGCAGTAAAACCCTGCATGCAGTGGGGGTACGCCAGATTGCCTTGCGCGCGTCCCACTGTCAAATATATGATGCACGTGTCTGTGAGTCGTTTTATGTATCACAGCATCCGATCAGCATGGAAATGCATATGAATCTTGAATTACGACAACTTCGCTATTTCGTCACGGTAGCCGAGGAATTGCACTTCGGCCGCGCCGCCGCGCGCCTGCACATGACGCAGCCGCCCCTGTCGCAAACCATCATGGCCCTGGAAGACTTGCTGGGCGCGCCCCTGTTCGTGCGCACCCGGCGCGAGGTGCAGCTGACGCCGGCCGGCAACGCCCTGCTGCCCGAGGCGCGCCGGCTGCTGGCCCAGGCGCAGGACTTGCCGGCGCTGGTGCGGCGGGCCGCGCAGGGCGAGGCGGGGCGTCTGAGCCTGGCGTTTGTTTCCTCGGCCGATTACAGCGTGCTGCCGCCGCTGCTGCGCGCGTATCAGACGGCTTATCCGCAGGTGCAGATCGCGCTGCAGGAAGCCACGTCCGACCTGCAGCTGGACGAATTGCTGGCCGGGCGCACGGATGCGGGCTTGCTGATCCCGCCCCTGCCCGAGAAGGCGAAGGGGGAACTCGATTACCTGCCCGTGCTGGCCGAACCGCTGGTGCTGGCCGCGCCGTCCGGCCTCGACATCTTGAACACGCCGGGCCCCGTACGCCTGCGCGACGTGCCGGCCCTGCCCCTGATCATCTTCCCGCGCGCGATCTCGCCCGCCCTGCATGACGCCATCCTCGGCGTGTTCCGCGCGGCCGGCATCACGCCTCAGATCGGCCAGGAAGCGATCCAGATGCAAACCATCGTCAGCCTCGTCTCGGCTGGCATGGGCATCGCGCTTGTGCCACAATCGGTATCGAATCTGATGCGCCCGGGCGTAGAATACAGGCCGCTGCAGGACGCCACGCCGCTGGTGGAAACAGGCCTGGCCTGGCGCCGCGACAACCCTTCCGCCGTGCTGCAAGGTTTCCTGGCGCTGCTGCGCAAGCAGATCGGCGGTACTGCCAGTTAAATTAAGTGGCCGCTAAGGCAAAAAACCGCAAGCGCCCCCATACTACGCAACCTTAGCTTTAAACAAAGAAAGAAACCCCATGCTGATACACCCGATGCCCGACCCGATAGCCATCCAGATCGGCCCGCTCGCCGTGCACTGGTACGGCCTGATGTATGTGCTGGCCTTCGCCCTGTTCATTATCCTGGGCCGCGTGCGCATCAAGCAGCCGCATATCGCCGTGCTGGGCTGGAAGAAGGAAGACCTCGACGACATGCTGTTCTACGGCATGCTGGGCGTGGTGATCGGCGGTCGCCTGGGCGAAGTGCTGTTCTACCGCCCCGAATACTTCATGCACAATCCGCTCGAGATCTTCATGGTGTGGCATGGCGGCATGTCCTTCCACGGCGGCTTCCTCGGCGTCATCCTGGCCATGTACCTGTGGAGCCGCAAGGCGGGCCGCAACCTGTTCGACGTGCTCGACTTCATCGCGCCGCTGGTGCCGCTCGGCTACGCGGCCGGCCGCCTGGGCAACTTCATCAATGCCGAACTGCCGGGCCGCATCGCCCCGGACACCCTGCCATGGGCCATGCAATGGCCGGGCATCCCGTATCCCGTGCACCCGTCGCCGATCTACCAGATGCTGGTCGACGGCATCCTGGTGTTCATCATCCTGTGGCTGTATGCGCGCAAGCAGCGTCCGCGCATGGCCGTGGGCGCCATGTTCACCCTGCTGTACGGCTGCGCGCGCTTCTTCACGGAATACTTCCGCACGCCGGACTGGGAAGTCGTGTGGCTGGGCGTGCCGATCACGTCGGGCCAGATGCTGTCCTTGCCGATGATCGTCGGCGCCATCGCGCTGCTCGTGTGGGCGTATAAAAGCCAGGTGATGGGCACGCCGCCCACCAAGGCCCGCCCCGCCAACACGTAAAACCGCTGTTCCCCCGATGGCGCGCCAGGCAGGCGCGCCATCCCCCTCCTCCGGCAACCTTTCCCTCAAAGCAGCACAATTTCCTTGCGGAATGAATCTTCGCTTGCGATAGCGCAATGATCGCTTTACCCTGCAACAAGAGCAGGGCATGCAATCATGCTGTGTTGGCAATTCGAGCGGGGAGTCCCATCCATGCAGTATGCGAGGAAGACCACGACATTCTGGCTGGCGCTGGCGGGCGGCTACGTGCTGGCGCAGCTGGCCTTGACGGCCTGGGCCGGGACGCGCGGTCCCGCCGTGAGCTACCTGTTCGGCGTGACGGCGCCACTGCTGGCGCTGGCCGCCTGCTGCCGCAACGCCAGCCTGAGCGCACCCGGCGTCGTGCGCACGGGCTGGGGCCTGTTTGCGGCCGCCATGCTGTTCTGGAGCGTGGGCATGGCCCTTTCTGCCTGGCAAGACCTGAGCGGCCATGTGGCGTCCGACACGACGTATTTCTCCGATTTTGCCTATTTCATGTATGGCGCGCCCTTGCTGCTGGCCATTTCCTCCGTCAGCGACCGGCACCCTTCGCGCACCCTGCAATGGCTGGACGCCGTGCAAGTGCTGCTGGCGGCCTACCTGACCTACACGGCCATCTTTTCCGTCTCGCCCTTCGACCAGCGCTCGATCGCGCCGATACCTGCCAGCCTGCTGGTGACGACGTACAACGTGGAAAACCTCGTCCTGGCCTGTTGCGCCTCGCTGCGCCTGCTGGCGCACCGCCGCGATGGCGCACAAGGGCGCTTCTACCTTCTGCTCAGTGTGTTCCTGTGGTGCTACGCCGCCTGCGCGGGCGCCTATAATTACCTGACCCTGCACGCGCTGGCCGAATCCGGTCCCAGCGAGATACTGCCCAGCATGCCTTTCCTGCTGCTGGCGGTGCTGGCCATGCGCGTGCAGCCGGGCGAGGAAGAGGCGCGGCCGCCGCGGCCATTGACCTTGCTGATTGACAACTTCAGCCCCATCTTCTTCACGGCAGCCCTGCTGGGATTGGGATTCGTCGTGCTGCGCGAGAATTTTTACCTGGCGGCCAGCGCCCTGTTTGTCGCGCTGACGGTCCACGCGCTGCGCTCGGCCACCCTGCAAAGCCGCTACATGCAAAGCGAACTGGCCTTGCGCGCGGCGCATGACAAGCTGGAAAAGCTGTCGCTGACGGATGGCTTGACGGGCATCGCCAACCGGCGCTGCTTCGACCAGACCCTGCAGCTGGAGTGGCAGCGGGCCGCGCGCAACCAGCAAGCGCTGGCGCTGCTGATCATCGATATCGATTTCTTCAAAAGCCTCAACGATACCTTCGGCCACCCGTATGGCGACGCGTGCCTGGTGCAGATCGCGGCGGCCCTGCATTCCGCGCTGCCGCGCGCCAGCGACCTGGCGGCCCGCTTCGGCGGCGAGGAGTTTGCCGCCATCCTGCCCGCCACCGATGGCGCGGGCGCCCTGGCGGTGGCGCACAAGATGCAGGAAGCGATCGCCGCGGCCGCCATCGCCCACGCGCCGTCGCGCGGCGGCCTGGTCACGGCCAGCATCGGCCTGGCCTTGAGTGACGCAGGACAAACGCCGGAAGCATTGCTGGCCGCCGCCGACCAGGCCCTGTACCGGGCCAAGCAGAATGGCCGCAACCGGGTCGAAGTCTAGGCTTTCAGCTTGCCGGTAATGACTTTCCATTGCGCCGGCGTCACGGGCGTGATCGACAGGCGACTGCCCTTCTTCAGCAGCAGCATGTCTTCCAGCTCCGGCATCTGGCGCATCTCGGACAGGGGCAGCAGCGCCGTCTTCTTCAGGCCGCGCACGTCGACGCTGATCCAGCGCGGCTGTTCAGGCGTCGCCTTGGCATCGAAATATTTGCCGCCCGCTTCAAACTGGCTGTGATCGGGATACGCGCCGCTGGCCACTTCAGCCACGCCCGCCACGCCCGGCTGCGGGCAGCTGGAATGGTAGAACAACACGCCATCGCCCGGCTGCATGCCATCGCGCATGAAGTTGCGCGCCTGGTAGTTGCGCACGCCAAACCACGGCATGGTGTGCTGCGGCGCGGCCATCAGGTCGTCGATGCTCACTTCATCGGGTTCGGATTTCATCAGCCAGTATTGTTTCATGTTCACTCCCTATCAAAAGCAACAGGCGTAAAAAAACGGCTGAGCATGATGCTGCAACCGTTTTCTTGGTACTGCAAATTGGGCCCCGCCTGTGCCGCTATGCCGGCATCCCGAACCAAACGGTTCAAGGTGGTCACGTTAGTTCAATTTCGGGTTCGTCGAACGAGCGACGCTCACTCCCATCAAACAAAATTCGCAACCGATGCGCATAAATGGTTCAAGGAATATATGGCAATCGCGAACACCGCAGGGTAGACCCAAGTTTACTCCTTTGATCGCGCATCGCAAAGACAAATCGTCGCGTACGCGCTTAAAAAAGGTTTTCCTGGGGCGTCAGAGCACTATCCAATACTGTGTGCATGGCCGAGATTTTCTGCTTCACTTCCAGTATCGTCAATTCCGACAGCGGACCTTGCGGCGACTTCACGGACAGGAATTCCGCAGCCACGCCCAAGGCGGCCAGCACGGCGATGCGGTCGTTGCCCTTGACCTTGCCCGCGTCGCGGATGGCTTTCATTTTGCTATCGAGATAGATCGCCGCTTCGCGCAGCGCGCGCTCTTCGCCGTCGCGGCACACCATGCTGTAGGACTGGCCCATGATATTGACATCGACACGCGGCATTACGCTTCCTTCTCGTTCTCGGCAATATAGGCGCCCGCTTCCGAAGCGGCTTGCTCCAGGCCAGCTTGCACCAGTTCGGGAATTTTTTCCAGCAACGCTTCCACCCGCTCCTGCGCCTCGCGCATGCGTTGCACGTACAGGGCGTTGTCGGCGGCCAGCGCGGCATTGTCCTTGCGCAATTGCGCGTTTTCACGGCGCAGCGCATGGGTCATTTCGGCCAGCAGGCCTATTTTGTCGGATAATTCGTTGAATTCGGAAATCATCCCGCCACTATAGGGCGGACGCTCCATGGGCGTCAATCGAATCACGCCGCTGTCACACATATTTACATCAATGCAGGGCAGTTGGCGGACAATACACGCTTTTTCCGGCGCTTTTCGCCATCTGCACGCATCCGCCAGCGCCGCGATGGCAGCGTTTTACTCGTCGACGTAATCGGGTTCGATATCCAGTCCGCCATAGCGGTTTTCGCAAGAGCGGCGCGTCAGCGTCTGTTGTCCACTCTTGCCGTCAAGCACCATCGTCAAGTCGCGGCAAGTACTGCGGTAGCTGCCAGGTTTGGCGTCCGTCCCCGAAGGCGTCAGGCGCACTGCCAGCGGCACCGCATTGCCCAGGCCCTTGTTGCTCCACTGGCGCGTCTTGCCATCCTCTTCATCCTTCAAGGTGCGCACGGCGGCCGTCAGCAAGGCTTGTTTTTCCTTGGCATTCAGCTTGGCGATGGTCACGTCGGACAGGAATGGCGGATACACGACGGGCGCCGGATCCTTGCCCTGCACATCCCAGCGGCCGCTGTTTTGCGAACAGGTGCGGCGGCTCAGGTCCTGCGACTTGTCGCCTGCCGTGACGACGAATTTCAGGTCGCGGCAGACGTGCGCCTTCAGGCTGTGCTCCGTCATGCCGGAGTTGCTGAAGTTATACGTGACTTTCACCAGCACGCCGCGGTCGCCGCCGTTATCCCACACATGGGCTTCCTGGTCGTCGTCGTCCTTGTTCAAGTCGTTGAACAAGTCATTGAGCAGCATGTCCTTTTCCAGCGGGGTCAAAGCCGCCACGGTGATTTCATCGACGATGGTGGGCGTTTGTGCGGCGGCATTGCCCAGGCAGGCGAGGCCGATGACGGTAGCGCCCAGCAGGCGCAGGGCGGGACGGGAAAGCGGGAATGGCATGGTGTTCTTTCTGGCGCGAGCGGTGATATGTGGCGATATTGATATGCAATTGCAATCATCTTATCAAATTTCATAGTCAAACTCTGTTTCCTGTGCGTACAGGAACACCCCCTCTCCGAACGACATGCTAGAGTCGCGCCTGTTGCTGACGCCCGGGAACGAGGCTTGTGCTGGCGCAAACCCTGTGTAGATGCAGGCTCTGCTCAGCATCTATCTATATGTTCCCCTTGAATAAGCCCCCTACCGTCCCTATAATTAGCACTCGTTAGTAGAGAGTGCTAACAAACTCTTTCGTAGCAATCCTCAGGACATGATGGTGTATGCCGGACAACAGCAGGGAACGCTACGCGGCGGGCGACGCCGCGATGCCACCACTGCCCAGCGCCGGCACGCACTCGATGCCATGGGGTTTGCTTGACCGTTGCGGGCTGCTTTCAACGGCGGTCACTGAAAGCAGGCCTGGCGCTGCGCCAGGCATGTATTCATTTAGCAACACTTATCCATTGAACTTTAAGGAGTTTTGTATGAATCTGCGCCCATTGAACGATCGCGTCATCGTCAAACGCCTCGACCAGGAAACCAAAACTGCGTCCGGCCTCATCATTCCTGATGCAGCTGCTGAAAAACCGGATCAAGGCGAAGTCCTTGCCGTAGGCAATGGCAAGATTCTCGACGACGGCAAAGTCCGTCCTCTGGATGTCAAAGTGGGCGACCGCGTCCTGTTCGGCAAGTACGCCGGCCAAACCGTCAAAGTTGACGGCGATGAGCTGCTGGTCATGCGCGAAGAAGACATCATGGCGATCGTCGTCAAGTAATTGTTTCCACGTTGTAGACAGATACATCCCGAAACTCAGGAGAATTGAACATGGCAGCTAAAGAAGTAGTATTCGGCGACGCAGCGCGCGCCAAGATGGTCGAAGGCGTCAACATCCTCGCCAACGCAGTCAAAGTAACGCTGGGCCCGAAAGGCCGCAACGTGGTCCTGGAGCGCTCGTTCGGCGCCCCTACCGTCACCAAGGATGGTGTGTCGGTAGCGAAAGAAGTTGAACTCAAAGACAAGCTCATGAACATGGGCGCGCAAATGGTCAAGGAAGTTGCTTCCCGCACCAGCGACAACGCCGGCGACGGCACCACCACCGCGACCGTGCTGGCACAAGCCATCGTGCGCGAAGGCATGAAGTTCGTTGCCGCCGGCATGAACCCGATGGACCTGAAGCGCGGTATCGACAAGGCTGTTGCAGCCACCGTCGAAGAACTGGCGAAAATCGCCCGTCCTTGCACTACGACCAAGGAAATCGCCCAAGTTGGCGCGATCTCGGCCAACTCGGACTACTCGATCGGCGAGCGTATCGCTGAAGCGATGGAAAAAGTCGGCAAAGAAGGCGTCATCACCGTAGAAGACGGCAAGTCGCTGAACGACGAGCTGGACATCGTTGAAGGCATGCAGTTCGACCGCGGCTACCTGTCGCCATACTTCATCAACAACCCAGAGAAACAAGTTGCCGTACTGGACAGCCCATTCGTCCTGCTGTGCGACAAGAAAATCTCGAACATCCGTGACCTGCTGCCGGTACTGGAACAAGTCGCAAAAGCTGGCCGTCCACTGCTGATCATCGCGGAAGACATCGAAGGCGAAGCGCTGGCGACCCTGGTTGTGAACAACATCCGCGGCATCCTGAAAACTTGCGCAGTGAAAGCCCCTGGCTTCGGCGACCGCCGCAAAGCCATGCTGGAAGACATCGCTGTCCTGACCGGCGGCCAAGTGATCGCTGAAGAAGTCGGCCTGACCCTGGAAAAAGTGACCCTGGCCGAACTGGGCCAGGCGAAACGCATCGAAGTGGGCAAGGAAAACACCATCGTTATCGATGGCGCCGGCGAAGCTGCCTCGATCGAAGCACGCGTGAAACAAGTACGCGTACAGATCGAAGAAGCGACCTCGGACTACGACCGTGAAAAACTGCAAGAGCGCGTCGCCAAACTGGCTGGCGGCGTTGCCGTGATCAAGGTTGGCGCAGCCACCGAAGTCGAAATGAAAGAGAAAAAAGCCCGCGTTGAAGATGCACTGCACGCAACCCGCGCTGCCGTGGAAGAAGGCATCGTGCCTGGCGGTGGCGTAGCCCTGCTGCGCGCACGCGCCAACATCACGGTCAAGGGCGACAATCCTGATCAAGACGCTGGTATCAAGATCGTCCTGCGCGCAATGGAAGAGCCACTGCGCATGATCGTGCAAAACGCTGGCGAAGAAGCTTCGGTCGTCGTGGCAGCCGTACTGGCTGGCTCGGGCAACTACGGCTACAACGCTGCCAACGGCACGTATGGCGACATGGTTGAAATGGGCGTCCTGGACCCAGCCAAAGTGACCCGTTCGGCGCTGCAAAACGCCGCTTCGATCGCTTCGCTGATGCTGACGACCGACTGCATGGTCTGCGAAATCGCTGACGACAAAGCAGGCGGCGGCATGGGCGGCGGCATGGGTGGTATGGGCGGCATGGGCGGCATGGACGGCATGATGTAATGTCCGGCGGCCAGTCGCGCAGGCGACGGCGCGACTGGCCGCATACGCAGGGACAGGGCTGGCAGACCAAAAGCTGCCAGCGCCTCCCGGCGGCCCCGAAAGCCACCTTCTACGGAAGGTGGCTTTTTTTCGCCTGGCGCACCCTCAGTTCTGGCCGAGGCTCTCCGGATACACGATGGACGATGCATAATCAATGCGATTCTCCGTATCATCGGGCGGCAGACTGTTCGCGGCATATTTGATACCGGCAGCCAGCAAAGTCATGCTATGCCGCCCGAATGCCCCGACATCAACGTCGGGAAAAGTCATGCGGATGTCGCGCCGGTGATCACGCGTTTGATTGAATTTGGTCGATACCTTGCGGACAAACGACAGCGCCTCGCCATCAAGATACACACGGTAGATATTCGGATCCGTCGTCACCACGCACCCGCGCCAATGCAAGAAGAACCAGCCGGTTGCCGGGCTGGGATCAAAGGCAATCGTTGCGCGCACATCGCACGCCTTGCTGCTATACGCCAGATGTTGCGCCAAGCCCCCTCCCAGCGAGTGGCCGACCAGGTCGATGGGCGCTTGCACGCCCTCGGACCTGTTCTTGGCTGCCTTGCAGACAGGCGACGATGTCGTCTTCGGCAACACCCGCACCAGCGCTTCGATCAGGCGCCCCCCTTCTATACGGGCCTCGCTAAACTGGGGATTGGCGCCTACTCCAAAATCGACGTTGCTGAAGTTGGCGATCCAGTCGCTGCGCCACTCATACTTGGTATTTTCCGTACCGCGAAAGGCCAGCACCGCCTCCAGCGGGCGGCCCGACGCGTCCAGCCTGATGTAGGTCTCATATTGCAAGCCCCTGGCGCCACGGCAAGGTTGCAGCGGGCGACCTTGTTCCCCCGCTGGCTGCATGCCCAGTTTCCTGATAAGTTGCTGGTTCAGCCGAAACCACCCATCGGGCAAGCCACTGCGCAAGGGGGGCGAGTCCGTGGCGGTAACATAATCGCAGGCGCGCTCCTGGCGCTCCGACACATCAAGATCACGCCGGTAAACTGCTTCGGCCATGTCGGCATGCTTTGATATCTGGCGCAGCATGGCAAGCGCCTCGCCGGTCGGCAAGGTCTTTTCCACGGCGCCGGCAGCAGTATGCGCCGATTCATGGAGCGTTGGAAACTGCTTATCCGTGCTTGCGCACGCAGCCAGAAAACATGACGCAATAAGCAGCGCCGTACGTTTGATCATGTTCATCGTTTCTCCGTGGACGTTGATGTGCTGAGCCCAAACCCGGACATTCCGTGCCTCGCCAGCGCAACAGACAGCCTGCAACAGGGCGTCTGCACCAAAGTTAGCACATAAGCAATTTCATACAAGCACTAATTGATTCAATTTGGAAATTTCATGGGGCCATGTTTTTTAATAACATATCAAAGGTAAACCGAAGGCAGGAGCGTCCAGCCCTGGATGCGGCACCCGCCCCGTGAACAGCTGCTTACCTGCCCCGGCGATTGCCGGCCTGGGCGTTTTGCTTTAGCATGGCCGCCATCGTCCCTCTTTCTCACGCTCACCATCATGCCGCCACGCGCCTCCTCTTCCAAAACCACCATCATCGCAGGCATCCTGGCCGGCTTGCTGGCCGCCGGGCTCGGCGCGTTCTACCTGCACCAGCAATCCGCGCCGCAGGCAGGCAATGCCCCCGCCGCGAGCAACCAGACGGCGGCGCCGGAGCAGAACGCGCGCGCAATCGATGCCTTGATGGCTTTGCCGGAAATCAAGGCCTGGTCGGCGCATATCGAAAAGGCATCGGGCGGCCGCGCCCATGGCGCCGTGATGGAAACGTCGCCCGAGACGCGCCTCGTCGATGGCGTCGCCTGTTATCAGCTGAGCTTTTTCGAAAATACGCCCGATGCGGCGCATCGGTGGGAGAGTTTCGTCGTCTCGCCCGACGGCAAGCGCATCCTCGTCGACGACATCGTCAGCGCTGAGCTGATCAGCCTGGAACAATGGCGCAAGGACAATGCGCCCATGCAGCGCGTCGCCACCCAGTAACACCCCTGCGCCGGCGACGGGCGCGATGGCCAGGGACGCTTGCCTTGCAGCGCAAGCTTTACTTTTTGGCATCGAAGCCCGATACTCGCCCACATGCCAGCCATCACTGTCCGCCCCCTCGCGCCAGACGACGTTGCCGCCTACCGCGCGCTGCGCCTGGCCGGCATCGCCGAACTGCCCGCCGCCTTCTGCACCACGCATGCGGCGGAAAGCGGCTTGCCGCTGGCACAGATAGCCCAGCGCTTGCGCGCCACTTCCCACCAAATAATATTTGGCGCTTTCGACGAGGAACAATTGATCGCGCTGGCAGGCCTGCGCCGCGAACCGATTGCCGTCGTGCATGACAAGGCCAGCCTGTGGGGCGTGTACGTGGCGCCGCAGGCGCGCGGGCGCGGCGCGGGACGGCAACTGGTGCAGGCCGCCATCGCCCATGCATGCACCATTCCCGAACTGGGCCGCGTGCGCCTGGCCGTGGCGCAGGACAGCCACGCGGCATTGACCCTGTACCTCGGTTGCGGTTTTACCCTGGAAGACTGTCCCGCATCGGATGGCATGCTGCAAATGCAGCTGTGGCTGCCCCGCCCGGCACGCGCAAGTGCCGAAAGTAATGTCTTTATGAAAATCAATACCTTACAAATCTCTGCGAAATAGCGGACAGGCCGTTTTTTCTGTTGCAAGCAAACGCGGCAGGCCTTAGCATCGCGGCTTACAAAAAAAACTTGGGGGAGAGCCAATGTCATCGGCCGAGACACAAACCGCCACGGGCAAAATGCCGCGGCAAATACCGTACATCATCGCCAACGAAGGCTGCGAACGCTTCAGCTTCTACGGCATGCGCAACATCCTGACGCCATTCCTCATCAGCACCTTGCTGCTGATGATCCCGATCGACCAGCGCACGGGCGAAGCCAAGCACGTCTTCCACACCTTCGTCATCGGCGTGTACTTCTTCCCGCTGCTGGGCGGCTGGCTGGCCGACCGCTTCTTTGGCAAATACAACACCATCTTCTGGCTCAGCCTCGTGTATTGCGCCGGCCATGCCTGCCTGGCCCTGTTTGAAAACAGCGTCAACGGCTTCTATTTCGGCCTGTTCCTGATCGCCTTCGGTTCCGGCGGCATCAAGCCGCTGGTGGCCTCGTTTGTCGGCGACCAGTTCGACCAGACCAACAAGCACAAGGCCAAGCTGGTATTCGACCTGTTCTACTGGATCATCAACTTCGGCTCCTTCTTCGCTTCGCTGCTGATGCCGATGTTCCTGCGCGACTTCGGCCCGTCGATCGCCTTCGGCATCCCCGGCCTGATGATGCTGGCCGCCACCATCGTCTTCTGGATGGGCGCCAAGAAATACGTGCACGTGCCGCCGGCGCCGCCGAATCCCGACTCGTTCACCCGCGTGGCCCGCACGGCCTTGCTGGCGCGCGTCGACGGCGGTTCCCGTCCCGGCCTGTACGTGGCCTACGTCGGCGTGATCGGCGCCCTGTATGCGTTCTACAGCATTCCCGAATGGGGCTTCGTGATTTCTGCGTGTACCGCACTGGTATTGCTGCTGGCCTTCGGCAGCATCGGCACGGCCATGCAGCTGGAACGCGCACGCGGCATCCACCCTGACGAAGCCGTCGAAGGCGTGCGCGCCGTGTTGCGCATCCTCGTCATCTTCGCCCTCGTCACGCCGTTCTTCTCGCTGTTCGACCAGAAGGCCTCGACGTGGATCGTGCAAGCGAACACCATGGAAAAACCAAGCTGGTTCCTGCCGGCGCAGATGCAGGCGTTGAACCCGATGCTGGTGATGCTCTTGATCCCGTTCAACAACCTGGTGCTGTACCCGATGCTGAACCGCTTCGGCCTGGAAGCGACGGCCCTGCGCCGCATGACGGCCGGTATCGGCTTTTCCTCGCTGGCGTGGATCGTCATCGGTCTGCTGCAGCTGGCGCTCGACAGCGGCAACGCCGTCTCCATCATGTGGCAGATCCTGCCGTACGCCCTGCTGACGTTCGGCGAAGTGCTGGTCTCGGCGACGGGCCTGGAGTTTGCGTACAGCCAGGCGCCCGTGTCCATGAAGGGCGCCATCATGAGCTTCTGGAACCTGTCGACCACGGTGGGCAACCTGTGGGTGCTGATCGTCAACCGCAGCGTCATGAACGAAGGCGTGATCGGCAAGATCGCCGAGAGCGGCATCAGCGTGACAGCCTTCCAGATGTTCTTCTTCGCCGCCTTCGCCGCCGTGGCCATGCTGGCCTTCGGCCTGTATGCGAAGCGCTACAAGATGGTGGACAACTACCGCCAGGCAGTCATCCCGGCGAAAGCGTGATGCCGGTTTGATGTAACGCAAAAGGGCGCCCTCGGGCGCCTTTTTTTACGTCGTCACCGTCGGCCCGTCGCGCCCCGTGCGCGCGCGGATCTGCGCCACTGTTTCCGCCACGGCGATCAGCCCCGCCAGCGCTTGCTGGGTCGGCAAGTCATGCTGGGCCGGATCGGCTGCGTAGCGCTCCAGGTACAGGCGCAGGGTGGCGCCTTCGGTACCCGTGCCGGACAGGCGCAGCACGATGCGCGCGCCGTCCGTCATGATGATGCGGATGCCCTGCTGCGTCGCCACCGAGCCGTCGACGGGGTCCGTGTAGCTGAAATCGTCGGCCAGCGCCACCGTGTAGCCGCCCAGCGCCTGGCCCGGCAAGGCGGCCAGCTGGCCGCGCACGGCGTCCATCAGCTGCGCCGCGCCGGCGCTGTCGATGTCTTCGTAATCGTGGCGCGAATAGTAATTGCGGCCATGGGTGGCCCAGTGGGCGCGCACGATCTCTTCCACCGATTGCTTTTTCTCAGCCAGCAGGTTGAGCCAGAACAACACGGCCCACAGGCCATCCTTTTCGCGCACGTGGTTCGAGCCCGTGCCGTAGCTTTCTTCGCCGCACAGGGTGGCCAGGCCCGCGTCGAGCAGGGTGCCGAAGAACTTCCAGCCCGTCGGCGTCTCGTAGCACGGTATGCCCAGCGCGCTGGCGACCCGGTCGGCCGCGCCCGACGTGGGCATGGAGCGGGCGATGCCTTTCAGCCCGGCGCGGTAGCCGGGCGCCACGGTGGCGTTGGCGGCCAGGATGGCCAGGCTGTCCGAGGGCGTCACGTCGAAGCGGCGGCCGACGATCATGTTGCGGTCGCCGTCGCCATCCGAGGCGGCGCCGAAGTCGGGCCCATCGTCGGCCGCCATGATGGCGATCAATTCCTGCGCGTTGACGGGATTCGGGTCCGGGTGGCCGCCGCCGAAATCTTCCAGGGGCACGCCGTTGATGACGCTGCCCTTGGGCGCACCCAGCATGCCTTCCAGGATGGCCGTCGCATACGGGCCGGAAACGGCGTGCATGCCGTCAAAGCAGATGCGCAAGCCGCCCGCGAACAGGGCGCGGATGGCGTCGAAGTCGAACAGCTGCTGCATCAGTTCCGCGTAATCGAGCACCGGGTCGATCACCTCGACCGTCATCTGTTCGATACGCACCACTCCCAGGGTATCGAGGTCGATGTCGGCAGCGTCGCTGATGCGGTATTCGGTGATCGTTTGCGTGCGCGCAAACATGGCCTCGGTGACTTTTTCGGGCGCCGGGCCGCCATTGGCGATGTTGTACTTGATGCCGAAATCGCCGTCGGGGCCGCCCGGGTTATGGCTGGCCGACAGGATCAGGCCGCCGCTGGCGCCATGCTTGCGGATGACGCAGCTGACGGCCGGCGTCGACAGGATGCCGCCCTGTCCCAGCAGCACGCGCGCGTAACCGTGCGCGGCCGCCATGCGCAGCACCGTCTGGATGGCCGCGCGGTTGTAATAGCGGCCGTCGCCGCCCAGCACCAGGGTCTGGCCGCGGCAGTCGCCCAGCGTGTCAAAAACGCTCTGCACGAAATTTTCCAGGTATTGCGGTGCGCTGAAGACAGCCACCTTCTTGCGCAAGCCCGAAGTGCCGGGCCGCTGGCCCGCTACCGGCGCCGTATTGATGATTTGAATAGCCATCTTGCCTCCTTATTAACTTCCGATGGTAACGCATGCCAGGCAAGCGGCAAAGCGTTGTACATCTGCCACGGTGCGCCAAGCCGCTTAGCACCACATCCCGGCATGACATATAATGAGAATCATTCTCATATGCGGCATTCCTGGCTGCGGACTCATATATCGGACGCCGTGGTTGCACGCTATTACCAAGAACTGTTGAACTTTTGCTGGCGCAGCTTGCGCAACCGCGAGGCCGCTGCCGACCTGGTGCAGGAAAGCTATGCGCGCGTGCTGGGTGAAGCGGCCGTGCGCGAACCGCGCGCGCTGCTGTACCGCACGGCGCGCAACTTGCTGATCGACAAGCACCGCCGCGCCGCCTTGCGCCAGCACGAGGAGCTCGACGCCCTGCCGGAGGCCGCGCATCCGGCCGCCCCCCGTCATCTGCAGCCGGAACAGGCGCTGGAAAGCAGCCAGGACTGGCAAGCCTGCGTGGCCGCCATCGACGCCTTGCCGCCCCGCTGCCGCGACGCCTTCGTGCTGCACGTGTTCGAGGAATTGCCGCACGCGCAGATCGCCGCGCGCATGGGCATTTCCGTGAGCATGGTGGAAAAACATATCGCGCGCGGCATGCTCAGTTGCCAGGCGCAGTTGCATTCTTTGCGGGAAGCCACATAATGGCGCCCATGACCGCCCACTCGCCCCGCCATGATTTCGGCCCCTCTGCCCAGGAGCAGGCGGACTTGCGCGAGTACGCCGACTTTGCCGCCACGCAAGATGGCGTGGCGCTGGCAGCCGCCACCTGGTTCAGCCGGCGCGGCAACCTCGATGCGCAGGGCCAGTCGGAGTTTGCCGCCTGGCTGGCGGCCGATGCGTTGCACGCGCAGGCATATGCGCAGCTGCAGCAGACCCACCGCGCAGCACTGCGGATTCCCGCGCAAGTCGCCGCGCGCTGGGCGGTGCCCCCGACTGCGGCGCCATTGCCGCGCCGCCCGTTTCTGCGCTCCCTGCGCGCGCTGCCGTATGCGGCCGCCGCCATGCTGCTGCTGAGCGTGGGCGCGGGCGGCTACCGGTGGTGGCAACAGCAAGCCGTGTTCAGCCAGTCGTATGCCACCGTGCGCGGCCAGCGCCTGGCCGTCGCGCTGCCCGACGGCAGCCAGCTGCAGCTCGATACGGCCACGCAGCTGCACGTCACCCTGTACCGCCAGCGGCGCGAAGTGCGCCTGGCGCACGGCGAAGCGCTGTTCCAGGTGCAATCGAAGCAGGGCCAGCCCTTCGACGTGCTGAGCGGTCCCTTGACAGTGACGGTGGTAGGCACGCAGTTTTCCGTGCGCAATACCCTCGAACACGACGGCAAGCTGCGCGTGGCCGTGCAGCATGGCCAGGTGCGCGTGGCGGGTGCGCGGCAAGACCGGGTCGACCTGCGGGCCGGCCAGGGCGTCAGCAGCGATGCCAGCGGCCGCCTGTCGGCCATCGCCAGCCTGGCCCCGGGCAGCGTGGCGTCGTGGCGCGACGGCAGGGTCACCTTCGACAACGTGCCGCTGGGCGCGGCGCTGGCCGAGTTCGAACGCTATGGCGACACGGGCTTCGTCGTGCACGATCCCGCCGTCGCCAGGCTGCGCATCGGCGGCAGCTTCAGCCTGACCCAGCTGGACCGTTTCGCCGCTGCCCTGCCGCAACTCTTGCCCGTGCAGATCGTGCGCAGCGGCACCGTCAGCACCATCGGCATGGCGCCGAAAGCCGCCGCGCAGGCACCGGCCATGCAACTGCAATAAATGAAAATAATTCGCATTCGCAGGTGAGGGTTTTCTCCGCTGCCGCGTCTACCAAGTTAATCGACAATAAATTAACCTGGAGAAATGCAACATGTGGTCCCCCCGCCTCAATCTGACACCCGCTCCCCTCGCCCTGGCCGCCATGCTGGCCTTGGGCAACATCCCCCTGGCACAGGCGCAAACCTTGTCCCCCGTCAAACTGGCCATCGCCGCCCAACCGCTGGGGCAAGCCCTGAATGAGCTGGCACGGCAAGCCAATCTGCAACTGCTGTTTGCGCCGGAACTGGTGGCCGGCAAGACGGCGCCTGCCGTCAGCGGCACCCTGAGCGTGGCCGACAGCCTGGAGCGCCTGCTGGCCGGCAGCGGCCTGGCCGCCAGCATCGACGGCAACAGCGTCATCATCCGCCCGGCACCCGCCGCCACGGGCAAGGTGGCGACCCTGGCGGAAATCACCGTCAGCGCGCGCCAGGACGCGACCATCGATACCGAGCTGACGAAGTCGTATGCGGCGCAAGCGGTGAGCATCGGCAAGGGCCGGCAAAGCCTGCGCGACATTCCCCAGTCCGTCTCCGTGCTGACGCGCCAGCAGCTGAACGACCAGAATTTGCTGAGCCTGGACGACGCCATGCGCGGCGTGACGGGCATCACCGTCGAAGCGAGCAGCACGGGCGGCAACCACGGCAATTTTTACTCGCGCGGCCATGCGCTTGACTCGGTGCAGGTCGATGGCGTGATGACGCCCGCCAGCACGGGTAACGACCTGTCGGCCGGCTACGGCCTGGCCATCTATGACCGCGTGGAAGTGCTGCGCGGCCCCGCCGGCCTGTTCCAGGGCGCGGGCGATCCGGGCGGCACCATCAACCTGGTGCGCAAGCGGGCGCGCGACACCTTCGCCGCCAGCGGCGTGCTCAGCGCGGGTTCCTGGGACCGCTACTATGCGGAAGCGGACGTCACGGGCCCCCTGAGCGCGGATGGCAAGGTGCGCGGCCGCCTGGTGGCCGCCTATGAACACCGGCGCTCCTTCGTCGACCACGTGTATGCGGAAAAACCGCTGCTGTACGGCACCGTCGCCATCGACCTGGCGCCGGGCACCGTGCTGACGGGCGGTGTCACCTGGCAGGAATACAAGGGCCGTCCCGCCTTCGGCCTGCCCGCCTATGAAGACGGGCGCCTGCTCGACGTGCCCCGCTCGACCTACCTGGACCCGGCCTGGAACCACATCACGGAAAAGGTCACGGAATATTTTGCCGAACTCGATCACAAGCTGGACAACGGCGGCCAGTTCAAGGTGACCGCCCTGTCCCGCGAACAGGACGAACCATCGCGCCATTTCGGCTGGTCCGATTGTTCGGCAGACCCTGTCACGGGCGACAGCTGCCTGATCACCTGGAGCTACCGCAGCCACTGGAAGACGCAGGGACTCGATGCTTACCTGGCCACGCCCTTCCAGGCGTTCGGCCGTAGCCACGACCTGATCGTGGGCGCCGACTACCGCCAGGTGCACAAGAATTTCCGCTACGGCGGCGGCAAGGACACCCCGATCAACATCTTCCATCCGGATAACAATATCCCCCAGCCCAGCTACACTTTTACTGACGGAAACGACAACCGCACCAAACAGTTCGGCCTGTATGCGCGCACCCGCCTGCAGGCGACGGACCGGCTGGCCGTCAACCTGGGCGGGCGCCTGACGCACCGAAATAACCATACCGTCAGCCGCAATACGTATTTCAACCAGTTCACCGACGTCAGCAACACCATCAAGGCCAAGTTCACGCCGTACGCGGGCCTGGTCTATGAGCTCGACAAGCAGGTGTCGGCCTACGGCAGCTACACGCGTATCTTCTCGCCCCAGACCAGCACGGATGCAGCAGGCCAAACCCTGAAGCCGCGCACGGGCCAGCAATTCGAACTGGGCTTGAAGGCGGAGCTGTTCGACAAGAACGTCAACGCGCATGCGGCCCTGTTCCGCATGGAAGACGAGAACCGCGACATGCCCGATCCGGCCAACCCGCTGTTTTCCATCGGCGCCGGCAAGATGCGCAGCCAGGGCCTGGAAGCCGAGCTGAGCGGCAGCCCCCTGCCGGGCTGGAACATCACGAGCGGCTATTCCTACACCAGCACGCGCACCCTCGAAGGCAGCGATGACCAGAAGGCGCAACTGTATTCCTTCATCGCGCCACGGCATAACTTCAACCTGTGGACCAATTACCGGCTCGCCGGCGCGCTCGACAAGATCAGCGTGGGCGGTGGCTTGCGCAGCGTCAGCAGCATGTACCGCCTGAACGGGCCCGTGAAATTCGAACAGGGCCCCGTCACCACGGTGGGCTTGCAGGCGGGGTACCGCCTCAGTCCCACGCTGGAACTGTCGTTGACGGTGAACAACCTGTTCGACAAAAAGTACTACACGCGCGTGTGGGCCGCGTATGGTTCCAACTTCTATGGCGAACCGCGCAACGCCATGCTGACCCTGCGCGGCCAGCTGTAAACTCGCGCTCCCGCGCACGCACGGCCGCCGCGTCACTGCGGTGGCCGTGCGCGTTTACAACATCACACTCTTGCATGTCTCGCAACCTCGCACTATAATAAGAATAGTTCTCATTCACATTTGGATTCCGTTCGGAGTCTGCATCTCGCATGTCCCGCCTGCCATCGACCGGCCAGGACGGCATGGCCGATGCGCAGCTGGATGACACGCTGCGCCAGCCAGGCATCCCTGCCAAGCAAGCCTTCCCATATCCATAACGCAAAAAGGTCGTTTCATGGCGCGAGCACGTTCGCTGGCCGGCGCTGCCGCCGCCACTTTCCGGTACTTTGCACCGCTGCGACAACCACGTTTCTCACCACAAACTAAGGCATACACCATGCACCTCACTTCCATCGCGCGCCTCGGCGCCCTCGCCGCCGCCCTGCTGGGCGCGGCCCTCGTTTCCGGCACGGCCAGCGCGCACCAGATCTGGCTGCAGCAGGACGGCAAGGCGGCCAGCGTGTACTTCGGAGAATTCGGCGACAACCTGCGCGAAGCCTCGCCCGGACTGCTGGACAAGTTCAGCATCAAGAACGTGACGTGGGTGTCCGCCAAGGGCGCGCAGCCGCTGCAGGCGAGCAAGACGGCCGGCGCGTTCATCCTGAATGGCAAGGTGGGCGCCGGCGAAAGCATCATCGTCGAGGAAGACAACTACCCGTCGTGGGAAGAGAAAAAGGATGGCAAGGCCACGCGCACCGTGTGGGTCCCGGCCGCGCGCCTGATCGCCGACGGCAAGGCGCAAGCGCCCGCGCTGACCCTGGACCTGGTGCCGACCGGCAAACCAGGCCAGTTCCAGGTCAGCTACCAGGGCAAGCCGCTGGCGCAAGCCAAGGTCAACGCCGTGGTGCAGTCGGGCTGGGGCAAGGAAGCGTGGAGCGATGCGCAAGGCCTGGTCAGCTTCCCGCTGCCATGGAAGGGCAGCTATGTGCTGGAAGTGCAGCACACGGACAAGACGGCCGGCCAGCGCGGCACGCAAGCCTATGACAAGGCCATGTTCGTGACGACCCTGAGCCTGGTGCAGCCGCAAGGCGTGACGCCGCTGCCGGCCGGCCCGGCCCTGCCACCGAGCAAGGATCACGACTGACCATGCAAGCGCCAGCCACCACTGAAAAAATGCCACGCCTGCGGCTCTCCGCCGGGGCCGTGTACCGCCTCGGCGTGGCTTCGCGCAGCGTGGCGGCCATCGTCGGCGGCTACGTGCTGGCCGCGCTGGTCACCATGCTGCTGTCGGTAAGCCTGCCCATGGCCCGCTCCGAAGCCGTCATGACAGCTACCCTGCTGTCATTTGCCATCTATACCTGCGCCGTGATGTGGGTCTTCGCCACGCGCAGCGCCCTGCGCGCCTGGCTGGGCCTCGCGATCCCCGCCGCCGTCATCGCCGCCATCCTGCAGTGGATGGACGCACTATCCTGGAGTCTCGCATGAAAGAAGGTTTCCGCCAGTCGATGGCATGGCTGCACACCTGGTCCGGCCTGCTCGTCTGCTGGATCTTGCTGCTGGTGTTTTGCGCCGGCACGGCCAGCTACTACCGCAATGAAATCACCCTGTGGATGCAGCCCGAACTGCATGGCGCCGCCGCCAGCGAAGTGACGACGGAAGTGGCGGCCAAGGTCGCGCAACAAGCGATGGAGGAGCGGGCCACGGGCGCCACGCGCTGGTTCATCAGCCTGCCCGGCGAACGCAATCCCGCCACGCAGCTGGGCTGGAGCAAGCCGTCGCAACCGGGCGAAAAGAAACGCGGACGGCGCGGCAATTTTCATAGCGAAAAGGCCGACCCGGCCACGGGCGAAGTGCTGTCCAAGCCGCGCGAGACGCGGGGCGGCGAATTCCTCTACCGCCTGCATTTCGACCTGCACTACATGTCCGCCATCTGGGGCCGCTGGATCGTGGGCTTCTGCGCCATGTTCATGTTCGTCTCCATCATCAGCGGCATCGTCACGCACAAGCGCATCTTCAAGGACTTGTTTACCTTCCGGCCGAAGAAGGGCCAGCGCTCGTGGCTGGACGCGCACAACGTGACGGCCGTGCTGGCCCTGCCCTACCACATGATGATCACCTACACGGGCCTCGTCACCCTGATGTTCCTGTACATGCCGTCCGGCGCCACGGCCGCCTACAAGGGCGACCAGGATGCCTTCTTCGCCGAAGCCTTCCCGGGCCGCTCGGACGAGCGCAAGGCAGCCGGCGTGGCCGCGCCGCTGACGCCGTTCGCGCCCCTCGTGCGCCGGGCGGAACAGCACTGGGGCGGCGGCAAGG
This sequence comes from Janthinobacterium sp. SUN137, assembly GCF_030587265.1. NCBI lineage: Bacteria > Pseudomonadati > Pseudomonadota > Betaproteobacteria > Burkholderiales > Oxalobacteraceae > Janthinobacterium > Janthinobacterium sp. SUN137. Next base: position 930,545 of record NZ_JAPWHZ010000001.1, read on the forward strand.
TCGAGCGCATCTCCGTGAATAATCCGGGCGACGCCAACGCCACCGTGACGCTGTCGCGCGCGTCCGGACGCGACATGTCGTCGAAGCAGCCATCGCTGGAATTCGATGGCGTGTCCGGCAAGCTGCTGGCCACCGACGGCGACGCGCTGCCCGGCGCGGCAGCCACGCACGGCGTGATGTATGGCTTGCACATCGCCCGTTTCGGCGGACCGCTGCTGCGCGCCCTGTTCTTCCTGTCCGGCCTGGCCGGCTGCGCCATGGTCGCCACGGGCGCCTTGCTGTGGGCCGTCAAGACGCGCCAGAAACAGGCCAAGGCGCTGGCCGCCGGCAAGCGCGCCAGCTTCGGCCTGCGCCTGGTGGAAGCGCTCAACATCGGCGCCATCGCCGGCATCCCGATCGCCTTCGGCGCCTATTTCTGGGCCAACCGCCTGCTGTCGGTGACGATGGAAGACCGGCCGCAGGAGGAAATCGCCTGCTTCTTCGGCGCCTGGGCCCTGGCCGCCATCATCGCGCAGCTGCGTCCGTCGCGCGCCATGTGGCGCATGCAGCTGGCCGCCGGCGCCTTCCTGCTGGCGTCGCTGCCCGTGCTGAACGTCTTCACCACCGAATCGCACCTGGGCGTAACCCTGTTCCTGGGCCGCGGCCCCGTGGCGGTGGCCGCCTTCGACCTGGTGGTGCTGGTGCTGGGCCTGGGCCTCGCGTATGCGGCGTTCAAATTGAAACCGCTGCCCGTGAAGGCGGCCAAGGCACACAAGGCAACGGATGCGGTAAAACCGGCGCAAACGATGGAGGCCGCGTGATGGAACTGTTAGCCAATTTCCTCGTCTTTGCCTTGTGCTATGCAGGCCTGTCCTCGCTGTGCCTGGCGATGGACCGCCACTACGCCGACTTGCACGGACGCGGCGCCGAACCGCCCGCGCCGCTGCGCCGCCGCCTGCAGTGGACGGGGTGGCTGGCGCTGGCGGCCGGCCTGGCCTGGGCCATGCACATCGCCGGCGGCGGCTACGGCCTCGTCTACTGGGTCGGCAGCCTGACGGGCTGCGGCTTGCTGCTGATCTGGCTGCTGCCCTACGCGCCGCACCAGGCCATGCGCCTGGCGCGCCTCATCGGCGGCGCGGCCGTGCTGGCCGCCATCGCACTGGCCGTGCTGTAGCGGGACTGGCTGCGCCGCCACGCGACGGTCATGCGTGGCGGCGCAGCAACAGCGCATTGCGCCGCCACGCCTGCCACGCTAAAATGAGAATAATTCTTATTTGCATTAAGGTTTTCCCCACCATGCCAGGCAGTCCGTTCGCGCCCTCTCCCCTGCTGCCCACGCAGCTGGAAACCCATTACCGCGCGCACCACGGCTGGCTGGCACACTGGCTGCAGCGGCGCCTGGGCAATGCCTTTGATGCGGCCGACCTGATGCAGGATACCTTCGCGCGCCTGCTGGCCGGCGCGCCCGCGCAGCCGCAGACACCGGCCCTGCGCGCGCCGAAAGCCTACCTGGCCACCGTCGCCAAGCACCTGCTGATCAATCACTTGCGGCGCCAATCGCTGGAACGCGCGTGGCTGGCAGCGCTCGCTGCCCTGCCCGAACAGCATCTGCCATCGACCGAGCAGCGCGCGCAAATCCTGCAGGCGCTGCAAGCGGTCGATGCCATGCTCGACGGCCTGAAACCGAAGGTGCGCGCCGTCTTCATCCTGGCACAGATCGAAGGCCATGCCTATGCGGACATCGCCGCGCAACTGGGCATCGGCGAGCGCTCCGTGAAGCGCTACATGGCCGAGGCGCTGACCGAATGCGTGCTGCTGGCGCCGGATCTGCTGCCATGAGCGCGGCCGCGCCACCGCCTCCTCTGTTGTCGCGCAAGGTGGCGCGCCAGGCCGTCGAATGGTATTTGCTGGAGCAGTCGGGCCAGGCCACGCCGGACGACCTGGCCGCCAGTGCGCAGTGGCGCGCGCTCGACCCGGAACACGCGCGCGCCTGGAACAGGGTGCAGCAAGTGAGCCAGACCGCCGGTCTGCTGCCGCCGGAGCTGGCCGTGCCCGTGCTGCGCCGTCCGCAGCGCCGCGTGGCCGTGCAGCTGCTGCTGGCGCTGATGGCGGCGCCCGCCGCCTGGCTGCTGGCGCGCCACGAGATACTGGCCGATTACCGCAGCGGCGTGGGCGAGCGGCGAGATATATCCTTGCCCGATGGCGGCACCCTGGTGCTCAACACGGACAGCGCCGTCGATGTGGCGTATGGCCCCGACGAACGCCGTCTGACCCTGCGCCGCGGCGAAGTACTGGTGCAGACGCGCCCCGACCACGCGGGCAGCCGCCCGTTCATCGTCGCCACCTGCCATGGGCGCATCCGCGCGCTGGGCACGCGCTTTACCGTGCGCGTCGACGACGGCGGCAGCCGCGTGACGGTGCTCGAACACGCGGTGGAAATCACGCCGCGCGCGCCCTCGGCCACCGTCCGCACGCTCATGGCGAACCAGCAGGGCCGCTTCGACGCCAGCCACGCCAGCCTGCCCACGCCGGCGCCGCCGCAAGCCGACGCGTGGGCGCGCGGCATGCTGGCGGCGCAGGACATGCGCCTCGACGCCTTCGCCTTCGAACTGTCGCGCTACCGCCCCGGCCTGCTGCGCGTGGAACCGCAGGTGGCGGGCTTGCGCCTGTCGGGCGCCTTCCAGCTCGACGACACGGACGCCGTGCTGGACAGCCTGGCGCGCATGCTGCCCGTCGACGTGCTGTACCGCAGCCCGTACTGGGTCACCATCGCGGCCCGCAAAAAATAACTTACAAAATTGGCCCCTTTTTTCACCGCTGCCTGTCCTGTGAGTATTACAACGACACTCACCGGAAAGGCAACACCATGCACCCTCCTCGTCTGACTCCCCTCGCGCGCGCCATCGGCAGCGCCGTGCTCCTGCTGTCGCTGGCGCAGGCGCCGGCCATGGCAGCCGATGCCGCCGCCGCGCCGGTTGCCGCGCAAACGGCCTTCAACGTGCCGGGCGGCGAGCTGTCCGCCGCCATCGCCGGCTTTGCCATCGAGGCGAAGGTGAGCGTGGGCGCGGCGGCCGAGCTGCTGCAAGGCGTGCGCACGCCGGGCCTGAGCGGCAGCTACACGGTGCCGCAGGCGCTGGCCCGCCTGCTGGCCGGCACGGGCCTCGAAGCACTGCCCAGCGGAGAACGCAGCTACGTGCTGCGCAAGTCGGGCGCTGCATCGCCCGCCGCGCCGATCGCCGCCACCCTGGGCGAAGTGGCCGTCAGCTCCAGCGCCCTGCGCGACGGCACCACGGAAGGCAAGCGCGGCTACGCAGGCCTGACCAGCGCCACGCGCCTGAACCTGTCGCTGCGCGAAACGCCGCAAGCCGTCAGCGTCATCACGCGCCAGCAGATCGAGGACCAGGGCTTGAAGACCCTGCAGGACGTGCTGCTGCAGGCGCCCGGCATCACGGTGGACCATTCGTCGAGCACGCGCGAATACGACCAGGTGTTTTCCCGCGGCTTCGAAGTCACGTCGTACATGTTCGACGGCATCCCGACCAGCAAGAGCCTGGAAGCGCGTACCTACGACATGGCCATCTACGACCGCGTCGAGGTCATCCGCGGCGCGACAGGCCTGATCAGCGGCACGGGCAGCCCGTCGGCCGCCATCAACCTGGTGCGCAAGCGCCCGGGCCGAACGTTCGCCGCCACGGCCGGCGCGCAGCTGGGATCATGGGACCGTTACCGCGTCGAGGGCGATGTCTCGACGCCCTTGACGGCGGACGGCAAGGTGCGCGCGCGCCTCGTCGCCGCGCATGAAGACCAGCGCTCGTTCATCGACCGCTACCAGCAGAAAAAGGACGTGCTGTACGCCATCGTCGAAGCGGACCTGTCGCCTTCGACGGTGCTCAGCGCCGGCATCAACTACCAAAAGGAAAAGCTCAAGAGCGCGGGGCGTGAATTCCCCGTGTTCTACGCCGACGGCTCGCAAACCCATTTTCCCCGCTCGATGAACGGCACGGCCGCGTGGAGCACGTATGACCGCGAACAGAACATGCTGTTCGCCACGCTCGACCACTATTTCGACAACGACTGGATCGCCAAGGTGGCCGTCAGCCGCAGCAGCAACCAGTACGACGCCCTGCAGGGTTTTTCCGGCAACGGCTACCCGGACCGCGTGACGGGCGGCGGCATGAAGCTGTGGTTGGCCAACTGGCACAGCAAGCCGCAACAGACCTCGCTCGATGCGTACGTGAGCGGCCCGTTCCAGGCCTTCGGCCGCAAGCATGAACTGGTGCTGGGCGTGAGCGCCTCGGAACTCAAGACGAATGGCCCCATCTACCCGAACTGGCGCCTCGACGGCTACGACTACACGGTGCCGGATATCCACGCCTGGCATGGCGCCATGCCGGTGCCCGACTACAGCGGCACGCGCCTGGGCTCCTCGTACGACGAGGAACGGGAAAGCGGCGTGTATTCGACCCTGCGCCTGCGCCCGACGGACGCGCTGTCGGTGATTGTCGGGGCGCGCCTGTCGTACTGGAAGCGCGACATCCGCAGCGATTATTTCAACGATACGGACCTGTACGACGCCATGCGCGAAAACGGCAAGATCACGCCGTATGCGGGCGTGGTCTACGACCTGGGCCAGCACTGGTCGGCCTACGCCAGCTACACCAGCATCTTCACGCCGCAAAGCCAGCGCGACGTCAACAGCCGCTTCCTGGCGCCGCTGGAAGGCAAGAACTACGAAGTGGGCGCCAAGGGCGAATTCTTCGGCGGCAAGCTCACCACCAGCGCGGCCCTGTTCCAGCTGAAGCAGGAAAACCTGGCCGAAGCCGATCCGGGCAACATCTGGATCATCGGCACGGGCGGCGGCTCCTACGCCTATCACACGGTGAAGGGCGCCACCACGCGCGGCTTCGAGGCGGAAGTATCGGGCCAGCTGCGTCCCGACTGGCAGCTGACGGCCAGCTATGCGTATAGCCGCATCCGCAACGCCGCCGGCGAGCGCATCCAGACCAACCAGCCGCAGAACATGGCCAAGCTGTGGACCACGTGGCGCCTGGCGCAGGGCGTGCCGGGCCTGGTGCTGGGCGGCGGCGTGAACTGGCAGAGCGATATCTACATGGACGACCGCGGGCCGAACGGCGAACGCTTCACGCAGAAGGCGTATGCCGTGGCGGGACTGATGGCGCAGTACCAGTTCACGCCGCAGCTGGTGGCGACCCTGAACGTGAACAACGTCTTCGACAAGAAGTACTACTCGACGGGCATGGGCGGCTACTACGGCGATCCGCGCAACGCCATGCTGTCGCTGCGCTATCAGTTCTGAATGGCTTCGCTGCTTTTGAGCAGCACCTCGATGCCCTCGGGCGCCATGGCGCGGCCCAGGAAATAGCCAAACGCCTCGTCGCAGCCCATCTCGGCGAGCAGTTCCAGCTGCTCGCCGCTTTCCACCCCGCCGGCGATGGTGCGCAATCCCAGCGTGCGCGCCATCGCCACGATGGCGCGCACCATGGCGCCGTCGCCGCCCGGCTTGCCCACGTCGTCGACGAAGCATTTTTCGATCTTCACGGCATCCGTGGGAAAGCGTTTCAGGTAATTGAGCGAAGCGTCGCCCGTGCCGAAATCGCTGATGGCGATCGCCATGCCCAGCTGGCGGAACTGGCGCAATATCAGTTCGCAGTTCTGGTTGCGGTCGATCAGGATGCCGGCGGCGATTTCCAGCTCGATGCAATGCCCCGGCACGCCGGCCGCTTCCAGCGCGGCGGCGAAATTGCGCGCGATGTCGCGCTGGTAGAACTGGCGCGCCGACAGGCTGACGGACACCGTCAGCATCTGCCCCTGCGCGATCCACCTGCGCGCCTGTTCCACCGCCGTGGCCATCACCCACGCTCCCACCGGCAGGATCAGGGCGATTTCCTCCAGTACCGGTAAAAAGTCGAGCGGCATCATCAGGCCCAGCTCCGGGTGCTTCCAGCGCAGCAGCGCCTTCACGCCCGTGATCGTGCGCGTCTTCAAATCCATGCGCGGCTGGTAGAACAGGGCGAATTCATTGCGTTCGAGCGCGTGGCGCAAGGCCGTCTCGAGGATGGTGCGCGAATACGATTGCGTCTGCATGCGCGGCGCGTAGCGCAGGCAGGTGCCGGGCGCGTGGCGCTTGGCCGCATACATGGCCAGGTCGGCCTTTTCGATCAGCGCATTGACATCGTCGTCATCGTCCGGGTACAGGGCCACGCCCACGCTGGCCGCCACCGACAGGCTGTATTCGCCGATGACGAAGGGGGCGGCGATGGCGCCGACGATTTTCTCGGCCACCCGCTCGGCATCGTGCGCCGTGCGCAATTCCGTCAGCAGGATGATGAATTCGTCGCCGCCCTGGCGCGCCACCGTGTCGACCTTGCGCACGCACTGCTGCACCCGGCGCGCGAACTCCGTCAGCACCTGGTCGCCCACGTCGTGCCCCAGGCTGTCGTTGATGGATTTGAAGCGGTCGATATCGACGAACAGCACCGCCAGCAACGCCTGGTGGCGGCGCGCGTAGGCGATGCCGTGCTCGAAGCGGATCTGGAAATGCAGCCGGTTCGGCAAGCCCGTCAAGCCGTCGTGGTGGGCGATGAATTCCAGCTGCTGCTCGGCGCGCCGGCGCGCCGACACATCGTGCAGCAGCAGCACCGCACCGCCCTGCGCCAGCGGTGCGCAGCTGTACTGCACGTCGATGCGCTTGCCGTCGAGATGGCGCAGCAGAACGGCGCCGCGTGCCACTTCCAGCACTTCCTGCTGCGCCACGCAGTCGCGCACCTGGCGCGCCGCATCGATGGGCGTGCCGTCATGGAACAGCGGCAGCAGCTGCGTCACGGGCTGGCCCAGGCCATCGTTGCCCAGCAGCCCGCCCATGGCGCTGGCGCGGGGATTCAGGTAGCGCACCACGCCAGCGTGGTCGGTGCCGACGACGGCCGCCGGCAAGGCGTGCAGCAGCGCCAGCGCATCTGCCATGCGCTGCGCCTGCGCCGCCTGCAGCACCACGCCTGTCGCATGGCGCAGGCGCCACGTGCGCGCCGCCTGCCACTGGCAGGCCAGCAGCACGCTCAGCATCACGGCCAGGGTCAGGCACAGCGCCAGCAGCAGCGTCGTCATGCGTCACCCGGCAGGCAAGAGGTGGAAGACATGCTTTTCCTTTGCAACGCGCGCCATGCGGCCAGGCGCAGAACCATGCGGAAAGGAAATAATATAAGAATTCCGGCGCGATATTTGCCTGATCGGGCGCCGCTTGACTGGTGTCAATCACGGCGGGGCGTGATCACTGTTGCAATCCTCCCACAGACAATCTCACCAATTATTGCAACAATTGCTGCGCAACACTAAAATGAGAATGATTCTCATTCTTGGGAGTCAACTCCATTCATCTGAGTCCCTGCGCCCACGCCAGGACCGCAGCGGCATGGCCAGGCAAGCCAGGCGCAACACTCCCCCAGCGACGCATATTTTGAAACAGGCATCCGCCTGCTTCATCCACCACATCATCGCGACACCGGGAGTAATCAATGACAATACACAGCGCACAGCGAAAGGCCGCCGCGTTGGCGCCGACCCTCATGGCCGCGGCCATTCTCGGCACCTTGGGTGCACCAGCCCATGGCCAGACGCAGCAGCAGGAACAGAATCTGCCCGAGGTGCGTGTCAACGCGCAGGCCGCCTCGGCCACCACAGAAGGCAACGGCTCCTACACCAGCGGCAGCATGAACGCGGCCACGCGCCTGAACCTGTCCGTGCGCGAGACACCGCAATCGGTCAGCGTCGTCACACGCCAGCAAATGGACGACATGAATATCCGCTCGGTCGAGGACATCGCCAATATCACGCCGGGTCTGAGCCTGAACAAGGGCGCCACCGAGCGGGCCAGCTTTTATTCGCGCGGTTTCTCGATCAGCAATTTCACGGAAGACGGCCTGACCATGTCGGCCGACGGCGACACCCTGGGTTTCGCTACCCTGGCCATGTACGACCGGGTCGAAATCCTGCGCGGCGCGGCCGGCATGCTCAATGGCGTGGGCAACCCGTCGGGCACGATGAATTTCGTGCGCAAGCGCCCCACGGCGCAGAACGAGGTGTCGCTCACGGGCAGCATCGGCCGCTACAACGACTACCGCGGCGAAGTCGATGCGCGCGGCGCACTGAACCAGGCGGGCAGCCTGCGCGGGCGCGCCGTGGCCGCCTACCAGGATACCGACACGTTCATCTCGAACTACCGCCACAAGCGCGCCCTGCTCTACGCCACCGCCGATGCCGACCTGTCGCGCGACACGACCCTGAGCGTGGGCTTTCACGTCAACGACGAGCGCAATCCCGGCTCCACGTGGTACGGCTTGCCAACGGCGCTCGACGGCAGTTTCCTGCCGCTCGACCGCTCGGCCAGCAACGCGCCCGACTGGACCTTCTGGAACAAGAAAAACACGCGCCTGTTCGCCGAACTCGAACACCGGCTGGGCGACGGCTGGAAGGTCAAACTGGCGGCGCAGGCGCTGCAGGACGAACTCGACTCCGTCGTCACGGGCATCGCCCGCGTGCCGAAGACGAATCTGTTCCGCCTCAGCGCGGCCAACGCCTTTGTCTACGACCGCCAGCAGCGCATTGTCGATGCGCAGGCAGCCGGCCCTTTCAGCCTGCTGGGCCGCCGCCATGAAATCGTCTTCGGCGCCAACTACCGCACGCGCGATACCGAGGACAAGGGCTACAAGTCGGTCCCCGACTACAGCTACACCTTCAACCCCGTGCGCTGGGATACGGGAGCGCCCGTGAAACCCGCGATCGGCACGTTCTATTATGGCCAGGACAGCAAGACGAAACAGACGGGCGTCTACACGACGGCCCGCTTCAGCCTGGCCGATCCGCTGGCCCTGCTGGTGGGCGGCCGTGTCGACTGGTACGACTATCGCGCCATCAACACGTTGTCGGGCGCGCGCTCCGGCTACAAGGTGAGCCGGGAAGTCACGCCATATGCCGGCTTGGTGTACGACGTCGACGCCCACCATTCGCTGTACGGCAGCTGGACCAGCATCTTCAATCCGCAAAGCGCCGTCGACAGGAATGGCGTGCTGCTCGATCCCGTCACGGGCATCAACATGGAAGCGGGCGTGAAGGGCGAATACTTCGGCGGCGCGTTGAACGCCTCGGCGGCCGTGTTCCGCATCGTGCAAAAGAACCTGGCGACCGCGCTGCCGCTGACGCAGTGCGGTCCCGGCCTGCTGTCTTGCTCCGAGGCGGCCGGTGAAGTGCGCAGCGACGGGTTTGAACTGAGCGTGTCCGGCGCGTTGACGCCGCGCTGGCAGGTGAGCGCGGGCTTTACCTACAACACGGCCGAATATGCCAAGGCGCAAGGCAGCAATGCCGTCGGCGCGCGCTATGCGGCCGAGCGCCCCAGCCGCCTGCTGCGCCTGTCCACCAGCTATCGCCTGTCCGATGCATGGCGCGTCGGCGGCGCGCTACGGGCGCAGAACCAGATCTACAAGACCAACAGCGCCATCCGCCAGGGCGGCTACGCGGTGGCCGACCTGAACGCGGGCTGGCAAGTGAGCCGCCAGCTCGACGTGCGCCTGAGCGTGACCAACGTCTTCGACCGCAGCTACTACCAGGCCATCAGCAGCATCGACAGCGGCAATGCATTCGGCGATCCGCGCAGCGCCGTGCTGACGGCGAAGTACACGTTTTAAGCCAGCGCCAGCCGGCCCGGCTTCAGTTCCGGCGTCGACGCCAGCGCCGGCGCCGCATGCAGCTTGAAGATGCTGACGGCGTCGGCCAGGCTGGCCGCCTGCTGCTGCAGCGCGTCCGCGGCGGCGGCGGCCTGCTCCACCAGGGCCGCGTTCTGCTGCGTCACGCCATCCATCTGGCTGATGGCGATGCTGATCTGTTCGATGCCGTCGCGCTGCTCCACGCTGGCCACGGCGATCTCGCCGATGATGGCGTTGACGCGCTGCACGCTGCTCACCACGTCATCCATCGTGCGCCCCGCCTGGCCGGCCAGCACGCTGCCCTCTTCCACCGTGCGCACGGATTCGCCGATCAACTGCTTGATTTCCATGGCCGCTGCGGCCGAGCGTTGCGCCAGGTTGCGCACTTCCGTCGCCACGACGGCGAAGCCGCGTCCCTGCTCGCCCGCGCGCGCCGCTTCCACGGCCGCATTCAGGGCCAGGATATTCGTCTGAAAGGCGATGCCGTCGATGACGGCGATGATGTCGACGATGCGCTTCGACGAGGCATTGATATGGCTCATGGTCTGCACCACCTGCGCCACGGCCTCGCCGCCGCGCTGCGCCACGTCGGAAGCGCCGCCGGCCAGCTGGCGCGCCTGGTCCGCGTTGTCGTTATTCTGCCGCACGGTGGACGTCAGCTCGATCATCGAGGCGGCCGTTTCTTCCAGCGAGCTGGCTTGCTCCTCCGTGCGCGACGACAGGTCCATATTGCCGCTGGCGATTTCAGCGGACGCCGTGGCGATGGCGTCCGTGCCGGCGCGCACGCGTCCCACGATGGCGGCCAGGTTGCCGCTCATCGCTTTCAAGGCGCGCAGCAGGTCGCCGATTTCATCGCGGCTGCCGTCGGCCACCACGGCGCGCAAGTCGCCGGCCGCCACCTGCTGGGCGATGCCGACGGCCGCGCCCAGCGGCACCGTGATGCTGCGGATCAGCCACCACACCGTGATGGAGCCCACGACCAGGGTCACCAGCACGGTGGCCAGCATGGCGATGCTGGCGCTGCGGTGCGCGGCATCATCCTGCTCCTTCATCTGCGCCATCAGGGCGTGTGACTGCTTGCCGATGGCCGTGACGATGGCGTCGATCTGGCGCGTCGGTTCGCGGTCCATGCCCTTGACCAGCGCATCGACGGCCTGCGCGCTGTCGGCGCGCGCGCCGTCATACTTTTGCAGCGCCGCCAGGTAGCTCACGCCCAGCGCGTCGTGCGCCTGCAGCGCCTGCTCCACGGGTGCCGTGTCGAGTTTTAATGCGCCCATCATCGCCTGCAGGCTTTTCAATTCCTTGCGCGTCTGCGCACCGCTGGCGACAAACGCTTCGCGGTAGCGCTGGAAGGCGGCCGCATCGCCGCCGCGCAGCAGGATGTTTTTCCATTCCTGCACCTGGATCTTGAATTCCACCTGCGCGCTGCGCGCCGCGTCGACCGCTTCCGTCAGGGCCACGGAACGCTGCATGGCGTCCGCGCTGCGCGCACTGGCCGCATCGAGCGCGCTCCAGCCACGCGCGCCAACGAACACCAGCGCAAGAAAGAAGAAGGCGCCCAACAGACCCAGGCGGACGGAGATTTTCAGATTCGCGAGTTGCATGTGTTTCTCCCGGCGGCAAGAACAGGATGGCAACAAAGGCGCCACCAAAACTATCCAATTCTCACCAAATAGGGAAATCATGGGGCGCGCCCCGTGAAAAACCAAGCAGCGCTTTCGTTAGAGAAACACTTTCAACATAGAAACAACAAATTACAGCGCAAGGTTGACTGGATGGTCATGATTTTCCGTCACCGTCATGGTCATCCGGGCAAGCTTGCCCGTACCCGCATCAAGGCAACATGCGGGTCAGTACATCGTCCTTGCGCACGCGGTGATGGAACACGGCGGCCAGCACATGCAAGCCCACCACGCCCCAGGCGACCCATTTGCCCAGGAAGTGGTGCACGATATCCACTGGCGCCTCGAAGCTTTCCCAGGTCATGCCGAAAGTCGTCGCCATCGACTCGAACAGCGCCGTATCGCGAAAGCTGGGCACGGCAAACAGGCCAAAGTCGGTATGCAGGCCCGTGCCCACGTAGCCGGTCAGGGGCAGCACGATCAGCAAGCCATACAAGCCCCAGTGCGCGGCATGCGCCAGCCTGTGCTCCAGCGCGGAGCCGGGCGGGTCCTGCGGCTGCACGTCGAGCAGCCGCCACGCCAGGCGCGGCAAGACCAGCGCGCCCGCCAGCAAGCCCAGCATCCAGTGCACGTTCAATACCGCCAGCGTACCGGGCGCCTCCTCGTCCAGGAACCAGATCACATAGTAGACAACGACATACGCGCCGATAAAGGCGGCGGCGCTGATCCAGTGAAAGAACTTGGCGAGCGCGCCAAAACGGTCGGCGTTATTTTTCCATTGCATGGGGCGGTTCCTGGGAAGTGAAAGCGGATGCGGGGTCGGCCAGCAGGCCGCTGAGCAGCTTGTCGAGGGCGGCCAGCGACATGGCCAGCCGCGCGGGCGGGTCGCCATCGGCTTCGGCGATCCAGAAGGCCGCTTCGGTCACGGCGCCATACAGCATGCGGGCCGTCACGCCAGTATGCGCAGGCAGCGCCACGCCTTCATCGATCAGCCCCTGCAGCGCCGCCTGCAACGCGGCGATGCCGACGCTCTGGTGCGCCTGCGGCACGTCGCCGAACATGGCGCGCGCATCCTGCAGGATGATGCGGCGCAGTTCGGGCACCAGCGCCAGTTCCAGGTAGCCCTGGCAGCGGCGGCGAAACGCCTGCCACGAAGAGGGCGCGGCGTCCGCCATGGCTTGCAGGCGCTCGCCAACTTCGCCCTCGAGCTGATCGATCACGGCAAGCAGCAATTTTTCCTTGCTGCCGAAATGGTGGTACAGCGCGCCGCGGGTCAGGCCGGCGGCAGCCGTGAAATCATCCATCGAGGTATTCGCATAGCCCTGCTCGGCGAACGCATGGCGCGCCGCCGCCAGCAGCCGGGCGCGGGTTTCCTCGATCATGCTGCTGCGGCTGCGGCGCGGGGGTGATACGGTGGAGACGGGCATGGACAGTCCTTTCACATACGTAGCGTATGTGAAAGCATGTTATTGACATACGTTGCGTATGTCAATGCAAAAATACCTGCCGGCGTCAGTGCGCAGCCGTTCCCGCGAACTCCGCGCGCAGCAGCGGATACAGGCGCTGGTAGCGCGCCAGGCGGTCGTCCAGCACGGCGGACGCTTGCGGCGCCACCGTTTCCTGCACGGGCGGACGCGTGCACACCTGCGCGGGCGGCAAGCCCGTCACCGCCATCTGCGCCAGTCGCGCCGCGCCCATGGTGCCGCCGGCCACGCCGTGGTCGTGGCGCAGCACGTCCAGGCCGGACGCATTCGCGCACAGCTGGGCCCAGAAGCGGCTGCGCGAACCGCCGCCCACGAATGACGCTTCCTGCAGCTGCGTACCGGCGCTGCGCAGGGCCGCGTTGCCGTCGGCCATGGCAAAGGCCACGCCTTCCATCGCGCTGTAGGCCAGCTCGGCGCGCCCGTGTTCCGTCGACAGGCCGAAGAACACGCCACGCGCGGAGGCGTCGTTGTGCGGCGTGCGTTCGCCGCTCAAATACGGCAGGAAGATGGGCGCCGTGCGCGCCTCGACGTTTTCCGCCAGCCTTGCCAGTTCGCCGATGTCGCCCGACTGCGTCAGCCGCGCCACCCAGCTGAGGCTGGAGGCGGCGCTGAGGATCACGCTCATCTGGTGCCAGCGCTCGGGCAGGCAATGGCAGAACGCATGCACGCCCTGGTCCGGATTCGGCGCGAAACCGTCGCTGCCGGCGAACAGCACGCCGGACGTGCCCAGCGACAGCAGGCCGGCGCCCGGCTCCACCACGCCCAGGCCCACGGCGGCGGCCGCGTTGTCGCCCGCGCCGCCGGCCAGCAGCACCGTGTGCGCGATGCCCCATTCCTGGCACAGCGAGGATCGCACCTGCGCGGCGGCGGCGCTGCCTTCGACGAGGCGCGGCATGTGCTCGCGCGACAAACCCGTGGCGGCCAGCATGCGCTCGGACCAGTCGCGCCTGGCCACGTCCAGCCACAGGGTGCCGGAAGCGTCGGACATGTCGGACACATACTCGCCCGTCAGGCGCAGGGCCACGTAATCCTTCGGCAGCAAGACCTTGGCCGTGGCGCGGAACAGCGACGGTTCGTACTTTTGCAGCCACAGCAGCTTAGGTGCCGTGAAGCCGGGCATCGCCTGGTTGCCCGTGATCGCGCGCGACTCGGGCACCAATGCTTCCAGTTCCACGCATTCGGCAAAGGCGCGCGTATCGTTCCACAGGATGGCCGCGCGCAGCACGTGCTGCTGCTTGTCGAGCAGGGTGGCGCCATGCATCTGGCCCGACAGGGCGATGCCGCGCAGGCCGGAAAACGCCACCGGCTGCGCAGTGCGGATGGCGGCGATGACGTCCAGGGTGGCATGCCACCAATCCTCGGGATTCTGTTCCGACCAGCCGGGATGGGGACTGGAGACGCGCAGGGTCACGCCGGCGCTGGCAAGGATAGCCTGGGCGTCATCGGTGAGGATGGCCTTGACTTCGGAAGTGCCGATATCGATACCGAGATAAGTCATTTGATTCCAAAAGAAAGTTAAGAATGGCCGTCGCCGGACGGCTCGGGCATGTTCATCAGCAGGCAGGAGCGGAATTTCGACGGCGACATCTGCTTGTGCGCCAAAAACTGGCGGTTGAAATTGGAAAGGTTGTTGAATCCCGTGCGATAGCAGATATCGGTGACCTTCATGTCCGTGTTCATCAGCAGCTCGCAGGCCAGCGCGATGCGCTCCTGGTTCACGTATTGAATGAATGAGGTGCCCGTATGCTTGCGGAAGAAACGCGTGAATTTCAGGGTGTTCATCTCCGCCACGTCGGCCACGTCCTGCTCGCAGAAATCGAGCGTGATGTTCTGCTTGATATAGGCCAGCACCAGGTTGATCGTCGACGACATGTAGCGCCCCGCCTGCGCCAGGTAGGTGACGCTGGCCAGCGGGCGCCGCTCGCGGCAGTCGCACAGCTCGCCGAACAGGCGCGTAAACAGTTCGACGCGGCGCAAGCCCTGCGCCGTCGTCAATTCCTTCATCAGCGGCACCAGGCGCAGGCCCAGCGCATCGGGAAACTGCAAGCCCCTGCCCGCCTCGCCCAGCAGGGCTTTCAGGGGCGCCATTTCCGGAAACAGCAGCGCGCAACGTTCGATGAAGTCGCTGGAAAACTGCAGCACCAGGTCGCGCTCGGGCAGGACCACGCCTTCCGGCAATTCGCTGACCCAGTTATGGGGCAGGTTCGGCCCTGTCAGGATCAGATTGCCCGCCCCGTAACTGCCGATATGGTCGCCGATAAAGAATTTTCCGCTCGATGTAATGATGAAGTGCAGCTCGTACTCGGGATGAAAATGCCATTTCGCCACGGTGTGCGGAAAGCCGTGCGCCCACGCGCGAAACGATTCGTGGATCGGTTTGTGGATCAGTTCCAGGTCAGGCGTCACGGCAGTTCCCTTGCGCAGTCTCGGTGCCAGCTATTCTAACCACTTACTGACCACTGAGCGCCACGGCCAGCCCGCTGTCGGCGTCGAACAGATGCACGTGCTCTTCATCGAAGGCCAGCGCCAGGGTCTGCCCTACCTGCGCCGCGCTGTTGGCCGCATTCGCCGGCAGCAGGGCCGCCAAGGTCAAGGCGCCGCACTGAAAACTGATCAGCGCTTCCGCGCCCAGCAGCTCGACCAGGTCGACCACGCACGCCAGGCCATGCGTGCCGGCCGGTGCCAGCGTTTGTGCCTGCGCTTGCGCCGCCCGCAAATGGTTCGGGCGCAGGCCGAAGACCACGCGCGAACCCGCCGCCAGCGCGGCGAAGCGGGGCGATACCAGCGGCCAGCGGTAGCCGGCGCACACCAGCACCGTTTGTCCGCCCTCTTTTTCGACGACGCCATCGATGAAGTTCATGGCCGGCGTGCCGATGAAGCCAGCCGCGAACAGGGTGCGCGGATGGTTGTACAGTTCCGCCGGCGTGCCGATCTGCTCGATATGCCCGCCCTTCATCAGCACCACCCGGTCGGCCAGGGTCATGGCTTCGAGCTGGTCGTGCGTGACGTACAACGTGGTGGTGCGCAGGCGGCGGTGCAAGCGCTTGATGTCGGCGCGCAGCTGCGCGCGCAGCTTGGCGTCCAGATTCGACAGCGGTTCGTCGAACAGGAACACCTGCGGCGTCTTGATCATGGCGCGCGCAATCGCCGTGCGCTGCTGCTGGCCGCCCGACATGGCGCGTGGCTTGCGATCGAGCAGGCTGTCCAGGCTGAGGATGGCCGCCACCTCGCGCACCCGGCGCTCGATCTCGTCGTTCGGCACCTTCAGGCGGCGCAGGCCGAAAGCGATATTGTCGTACACCGTCATGTGCGGATACAGCGCGTAGTTCTGGAATACCATCGCCACGTTGCGCGCGCGGGGCGGCAAGTCGTTAACGACGGCGCCGCCGATCAGCAGCTCGCCGCCGCTGATGTCTTCCAGGCCCGCGATCATGCGCAGCAAGGTCGACTTGCCGCAGCCCGATGGCCCCAGCAGGACGATGAATTCGCCGTCATCGATTTCCAGGTCGAACGGCTGCAGCACGGCCGTCTTCTCGTCATACGTCTTGTGCAGCTGCCTGCAGGCGATATTTGCCATGATCAGTCTCCCGCCAGTTCGATCTGGATCTTGACGTCGCGCGGATGACCCTTGGCCGCTTCCTCGAACGCCTGCACGCCGTCGGCAAAGCCGAAGGTGCGCGAAATGAAAGGCTTCACATCGATCTTGCCGGAGGCCAGCAAGGCGATGGCGCGCGGGAAGATATTCGCGTAGCGGAAGACTGATTCGATGCGCACTTCCTTGGCCTGGATGGCGACGACATCCAAAGGCACCTTATCCGGCGGCATGCCGACCAGCACCAGGCAACCGTTCGGGCACAGCAAGTCGACGATGTTGTCGTAGGCGCGCATGCTGCCGCTGGCCTCGAAGACGATGTCGGCGCCCCAGCCATCGGTAGCCTTGCGCACCGTGTCGGCCAGGCTGGCCTGGCGCACGTCGACCGTGGTCACGGCGGGGTTATCGGCGAACAGGGCCAGCTTTTCCGGCACCAGGTCGGCCAGGATCACGCGCGAGCAGCCGCCCGCCAGCGCGGCCAGGGTGTTCATGGCGCCGATGGTGCCGGCGCCGACCACCACGGCCACGTCACCCGGCCTGATGGCCGCCTTTTTCGCCGCCTGCAAGCCGATGGCCAGCGGTTCGACGATGGCGCCTTCGCCGAAGCTGACGCTGTCGGGCAGCTTGAAGGTGAACGAGGCCGGATGCACGACATACGGCGTGAGGCAGCCGTGGATGGGCGGCGTAGCCCAAAAGCGCACGGCGGGATCGAGGTTGTACAGGCCGCGCATGGTGGCCGGCGAATCGAACTGCGGCACGCCCGGCTCCATGCAGACCCGGTCGCCCACCTTCAGGTGCGTGACTTCCGCGCCCACTTCGTCCACCACGCCGGAGGCCTCGTGGCCGAGCACCATCGGCGCTTCGACGGCGAAGGGGCCGATCCTGCCGTGCTTGAAGTAATGCACGTCGCTGCCGCAGATGCCCACGGTATGAATCCTTATTTTCACGTCGCGCGGGCCGACGGCGAGCGGCACGTCGATGTCGCGCAAGGTGATTGAATGCGCCTGTTCCAGTACGAGTGCTTGCATGATTGTCTTCCTTGTTTATCGTTATTTATGTTTGAGCATGGAGTTGAGCAACCGGCCCAGAATGCCAACGAACAGCAGCGGCGGCAGCGCCAGCAGCACGGTGGAGGCGTTCACCACGCCCCACGGCACTTCCTGCCCCATCGAGGTAAACGCCGACGCCACCACGGGCAGGGTCATGCTTTTCGACGAGGTGAGCGCCAGCGCGATCATCAGTTCATTCCAGACCAGCACGAAGCTGAAGACGATGCCGCCCATCAGGGTCTTCGAGGCCACCGGCAGGGCCACGTGCCAGAACACCTGGTACGGGCCGTAGCCATCGAGCGCGGCCGCTTCCTCGATCTCTTTCGGGATGCGCGCAAAGGCGGGAATAGACAGCCAGATGATGGTCGACAGGGTCACCAGCAGATACGTCACCACCATCGACAGGCGCGAGTCGTACAAGCCCAGATCGATCCAGATCGAGATCAGCGGAATGGCGACGGCCACGGGCGGCAAGAAGCGCAAGGACAGCAGGAAGAACTGGATATCCTTCTTGGCGGGAACCGGATAGCGGGCGATCGCATACGCGGCCGGCACGCCCAGCACGGCGCCCAGGAGCACGGCCACGCCGACGATGGCCACGCTGTTGCCCAATCCCGTCAGCACTTCCGGACTGGCCAGCACCTGCTTGTAGTTGGCCAGCGTCGGGCTGAAGAAAAAGCGCGGCACGGGCGTGACGATGTCCATCAGCTCCTTGAAGGAATTGAGCACGGCCCACAGGATGGGAAACAGCGCCACCAGAACGATCGCCGTGGTGATGGCAGTGGTGGTGACGGCGCCAAGGCCGCGCGTAACAGTCAGTTTTCCCATTTGGCGACCCGCTTCCAGAGTAAGGTGAAGATGACGGTGGTGGCCAGCATCATCAGCACGGCCATGCTGGACGCGTACGACACCTTGCCCATCAGGCCGATGCCTTGCGCGTACGCGTACATGTCCAGCGTTTCGGTGGAGATGCCGGGGCCGCCCTTGGTCATCACGTAAATCAGGTCGAACGAGCGCAGCGACTCGACCATCTTGATGAACACCAGGCTCATGATGGGTACCTTCAGCATCGGCAGCGCAATGTACGCATACACCTGGAGCGTGCTGGCGTAGTCGAGGCGCGCCGCTTCCAGCGGTTCGGCTGGCAGGGTTTCCAGCAGCTTCAGGATGACGGCGCCGAAGAACAGGCCCCACTGCCAGATATCGACCAGCGCCACCGCGTACAGGGCCGTGGCAGGGTCGGACAGCAAGGCCGTGCCGCCCAGGCCCACGCATTCCAGCAGCCAGTTCAAAATGCCCATCAGCGGCGAATACATGAACTTCCAGATGAAGGCGGCCGACACGCGCGGCAGCAGCACCGGCACGATCAGGAGCAGCGCGAGAAGATCGCGGGTGCGGCCCTTGACCCTTTCGAACAGGAACACGGCCAGCAGCACGCCGACGATCAGCGAGCCGGCCACGGTGACCACTTCCCAGATGGCCGACACCTGCACGGCGTTGACGAAGCGGCGGTCGCCGAACAGGCGGAGAAAATTGGCAAAGCCGACGTAGTCGCTGTCGCTGTAGCGCAGCACGCGGTTTTGCAGGGCCAGGTTGATGGCGGCGATGGTGGGCACCAGGCCCAGTATCAGCAGGGTCAGCAGCGGCAGCGTCAGGAAGACGGCCGGCAGCCAGGTGTGGCGTTTTTTACGAATGGAATGCGGCATGGTCATGGCTTTCAAACGAGAACGGACAAGCAAACAGGCTGCGTCACGACACCTGACAAAACCGTAGCGAGCGGAAGGTAGAGGTGGCCGAGAAGCGGAACTGTGCTTTATGCACAGTGAGCATCGCAGGCCGCCTATACCGACGCGCAGCAGGTTTGGTCAGATGTCTCTATTTGCGCTTGCTGGCCCGTTGCATCACTTCCGCCGCATACTCATTCGCTTCATCGAGCGCGCTCTGCACGTCGCCGCGCGTGCCCGTAAACACCTCCTCCAGCACCACGCCCAGGTTGTCGCCGATGTCCGGCCACTCGGGGCTTGGCCAGATGGTGACGCGCGAGACGGGCGTGGTATCCGTCAGGCCCGCCTGGATCTGCGGCTTGACGTGCTTGCGGAAATAGTCGCTGTTGATGGTGCTGGTGCGGTTGTAGTCGCTGAAGACGTTGTCCTTCAGGCGCGCCTGTTCCTGCTCCTTGCCCGTGGCGAAAGCGATGAACTTGCCGGCCGCCTGGCGCGTGCATTCATCTTTGGCGCCCGTGGCGGAAATGGCCAGACCATGGCCGTACGCGGCCGACGCCAGCGGCGCGGGCGGGCGCACGTAGCCGACCTTGTCGACCACCGACGATTTTTTCGGGTCTTCCATCCAGTCGGCAAAGGGCGTCGACTCGATCATGAAGGCCACCTTGCCCGACCTGAATGCTTCGAGCGCATTGCTCCAGTCGTAGGTGGCGCCGCCCGGCGGCGAATACTTGAACAGATCGCGGTACAGGGTGGTCGCTTTCACGGCCTGCGGCGAATTGAAGGTCGGCACGCCATCCTTCTCCCACTTGCCGCCGGCGGCCAGCATGAACGGCGACCAGCGCCAGACATTCATGCCCGAGCCGCGCTGGCCCCGCGCCGCCCAGCCGTAGACATTCGGCGGGCTGTTCATTTTCTTCACGGCGGCGACCAGTTCGTCGAGCGTCTTCGGCACGGCAATGCCGGCCTTTTCCAGCAGGTCGCGGCGGTAGAACAGGAAGTCGCTGCCGCCGATCAGGGGCGCGAAATACGCCACGCCCTTGTACGAGGCGACGGCGCGGCGGCCCGGCAGGAAGTCGTCGTAGTCGGCTTCCTTGGGCAGGTATTTGAGCAGGGGGACGACCCAGCCGGCCGTGGCAAATTCGGCCACGTTGGCTTCGTCGATGTAGTAGATCTGGTAGGAGCCGGCCTTGGTGGAAGCATCGAGCCTGGCCTTGGAGCGGCGGTCGTTTTCGCCGAAATAGCTGATTTGTACCTTGGTGCCGCTTTTCTTTTCATACTCGGCGAGGGTCTTTTCCATCACCGTCAGGCCCAGGCTTTTTTGCGCCAGCACCTTGATCACGGGCACCGAGCAGCTTTGCGCCGAGGCGTCTGCAAACCCGGCGGACATGAGGGCGCCCCATGCAACAGCAGTCATGATTTTCATAACACGTCTCCATTTTTATAGTCCGGCGGTTTTCCACCGGTGAAACCACTATAAAAACAAAGACGGCGCACCACCACTACAAAAGGCGCGGCTTTCTAAATACTTTTTTTCACTTCACCGATACGGATTTTCCATCTCAGTCCTGGCGAAAATCCTTGCGGTAGATATTCGTCTCCCTGCCCTCCGGCGGCAGGCGCGAGAAACGTTCGAAGCGCAACCCCAGCTTGTTGAGCAGATTGATCGACGCCTGGTTCTGCTGCGAAGTGATGCCGTACAGGGTACGCAGGCGCAGTACCTGCTGCGCGTGCCGCACGATGGCGGCCGCCGCCTCGTAGGCAAAGCCCTGGCCCCAGTAGGCGGGACGCACGGCATAGCCGATATCGGGGCCGGGCAGGCTGTCGCGCCGCACCAGGCCAGCCATGCCCACAGGCGCGCCATCGCTGCGGCGCTCGACGATGTACAGGGAATAGCCCTGCTCGCGGAACTGCGCCATCGGCCCCGTTTCCAGGGCCGCGCGGGCCGCCTCCACGGTGTGGAGATTACGCTGGCCGATATTGGCGATCCACGACGGGTCGTTGACCAGCTCCAGGTAGAAGGCCGCGTCGTCCGGCGTCACCGTGCGCAGGCGCAGACGCGGCGTCTCGCAGATGGTGATGGCGCCGCTCATGCCGGCCACTGCATCGGGTCGCTCAGCAGCTGGTACATCACGTAGGCGTCCACATAGCCCAGTTGCGCGTGGCGGTAGGCCAGCGGCAGGGTAGCGACCACCGTGAAGCCCAGTTTTTTCCACAGGGTGACGGCGGCCAGGTTGGTGCTGACGACGAAGTTGAACTGCATCGCCAGGTAGCCCGCGCGGCGCGCTTCTTCCATGCAGTGCACGCCCAGCAGGCGGCCTACGCCCACGCCCTGCGCAGCCGGATCGACCATGAACGAGGCATTGGCCACGTGCGAGCCATGGCCCGGCTGGTTCGCCACCAGCTTGTACATGCCCAGCAGCCGCTCCGTACCCATCACGGCGACGAAGCTTTGCACGCCAGGGCCGAACCAGTAGGCGTGGCACGCTTCGCGCGTGGTATCGGCGGGGAAGGTATAGGTGTCGCCGGCCGCCACCAGCGTCTGGAAGATCGGCCACATGGCGTCAAAATCGGCTTCGGTGGCCGGGCGGATGTCAATTTCTTTCAAGGCAGTGCTCCCGATAACAAGTGATGGCTGATTGTATCAGCGCCCCAGGCGGAAATTCACGCTATCGGGCCGCCCCGGCAGGTGCAGGCGCGATTGCGCGCGGGGCGATTCGCTGACGATTTTCCCGCGGCGCAGCACCAGGCGCCGCGCCGCGCGCAGGCGCAGCGCTTCCACCGTCGAACTGCAATCGAGGATCAGCAAGTCTGCATGGCAGCCGGGCGCGATGCCGTAGCCGTCCAGGCCCAGGATGCGCGCCGGCGTCTCCGTCACGGCCAGGAAGCAGTCGTGCATCGCTTGCTGGCCCGTCATCTGCGCCACGTGCAGTCCCATGTGCGCCACTTCCAGCATGTCGCCCGAACCGAGGCTGTACCACGGGTCCATCACGCAGTCGTGGCCAAAGGCGACGGGAATGCCGGCGGCCAGCATCTCGGGCACGCGCGTCATGCCGCGCCGCTTCGGATACGTATCGTGGCGCGCCTGCAAGGTGATGTTGATGAGGGGGTTGGCGATGGCCGCCACGCCCGCCTCGCGGATCAGCGGCAGCAGTTTGCTCACATAGTAATTGTCCATCGAATGCATGGACGTCAGGTGCGAACCCGTCACCCGGCCCTGCATGCCAAGGCGCTGGCTGTGGAAGGCCAGGGTTTCGATGTGGCGCGACAGCGGGTCGTCCGACTCGTCGCAATGCATGTCCACCATCAGGCCCCGTTCGCAGGCGAATTCGCACAGCCGGCGCACGGATTCCGCGCCGTCGGCCATGGTGCGTTCGAAATGCGGGATGCCGCCCACCACGTCGACGCCCATGGCGATGGCGCGCTTCAGATTGTCGAAGGCGCCGGGGCTGCGCAGGATGCCATCCTGCGGGAAGGCCACCAGCTGCAAATCCAGATACGGCGCCACCTGGCGTTTCACGTCGAGCAGCGCTTCGACGGCCAGCAGGCGCGAGTCGCAGATATCCACGTGCGAGCGGATGGCCAGCAAGCCGCGCGCCACGGCCCAGTCGCAATACTGCAAGGCGCGGTCCACCAGCGCCTGCTGCGTCAATTGCGGCTTCAATTCGCCCCACAGGGCGATGCCTTCGAGCAAAGTACCGGAGGCGTTCACGCGCGGCAGGCCATAGCTGAGCGTGGCATCCATGTGGAAGTGGGCGTCGACAAACGGTGGCGTGACCAGGTCGCCGGCGGCGTCGATCTCTTGCGCGCCCGTCACGGGCAAGGCGGGGCCGACGGCGGCGATGTGGCCACCCTCGATGGCGATATCGATGGCGCGGCGCCCGTCGGGCAGGCTGGCATTGCGGATGACTAGGTCCATGCGGACACTCCTTCGGTTGACTGCGGTACCTGGTGCTTCCAGTGCATTGTCATCTTATTTCCTCAAGGATGCTGCCAGGCGCATGAATACAGCCAGCCCGTGGCAAACATGCGGCACACGCCCTTGAGAAAATAGCTTTCAACTAACTCGAATCACCGCTAGAATATTCATATTGCGTTGCATCATAAAAAGTCCATGATCAGCTTTTAGCGCGCTACCCACTTTACAAAACGCGGCCAACTCTGGTTTTCGGGATTTTGCAGAGCGTTTTGCCAGCATTTTAATCCGTACAAAGGAGTAAATATGTTTCCGCTTCCTGAACAATTTTCCAGCGCCGCCAAGTCGCAACTGGAAAACCAGCTGCAAATCTTCAGCACCCTCACCAGCAAAGTCTTTGAAAGCGCCGAGAAAATCATCGCCCTGAACTTGAACGCAGGCAAGGCCGCCCTGTCGCATACGGCGGAAACGGCGCAGCACCTGCTGGAAACGCAGGACCCGCGCGACTTCTTCAGCTATAGCACCAGCCAGGCCCAGCCGAACATCGAAAGCGTGCTGGCCTACAGCCGCCAGCTGTTCGGCATCGCCTCGAGCACCCAGGCTGAATTGCTGGCCTCGGCCAAGGCCCGCCTCGATGCGGTCGCCCCTGCCATCGCTCCAGCGCCTGCCGCAGCCAAGCCAACGCTGGCCGCCGTACCTGCGCCTGCGCCTGCAGCGGCACCTGCCCCCGTTGCCGCCAAGCCTGCCGACGTGGTCAAGCCTGCCGCCAAGGCAGCGCCAGCCCCCGCACCAGTCGCCGCGCCGGCAGCCAAACCGGAAGCGGCGCCTGCCAAGGTTGCCGAAAAGATTGCCGACAAGCCTGCCGTGAAAGCGGTCGAAGCCAAGCCGGCAGCCAAGCCTGAAGCGGCCAAGCCCGCACCGGCGCCCGTCGCCGCGCCAGCGAAAGCCGCCGCGCCAGCACCGGCCAAGCCGGCCGCGAAACCATTTCCTACGAGCAAATCGGCCAGCGCCGCCGGCAAGACCGTGGCCAAGGCCGCCGTGAAGCACACCCCTGCGCCAGCCGCCAAGCCGGCAGCCAAGGTTGCGCCCAAGGGCACGCCATCGAAACAGCTCGACATGCTGGGCGGCAAAGGCAGCGGTCGCAAGTAAGCCTCGCGCACGGCACTGATGCAGCAAAACAACGGGCTACGGCCCGTTTTTTGCGTGCCCGCCCACAGCGCGCTTTTCCGCCTTGTTGTATCCTACGCGTACTTTCCGTCCGCGTGCCCGTCCTTCCGCCCCGCGACACCCCATTATTCAAAACAAAAGGTAACCATGAGTTTATCGAGGCTCATCGCCGGCTTCGTGCGTCAGCATTGGCCGGCGTATGCCGCCGCTGCCGTCATGCTGACAGGCGTGGCAACACTGACCGTCTGGATCCCGCGCCGCGTGGGCGCCATCATCGACGCCCTGGCCGCACACCGCATGACGGCGGCCGAACTGTGGCTTGAGCTGCTGACCCTGCTCGCCGTCGGCGTCGTCATCTACTTCCTGCGCGTGGGCTGGCGCATCACCCTGTTCAAGGCCGCCTACCAGCTGGGCGTGATGCTGCGCACGCGCTTCTACACGCGCATGTCGCAGCAGGGCGCGTCGTTCTACCAGAACCAGCGCACGGGCGACCTGATGGCGCTGGCGACCAACGACATCGACGCCATCGAAATGGCCGCCGGCGAAGCCATGCTGGCCGGCTTCGATGGCACCTTGACCCTGCTGATGGTGCTGGGCATCATGCTGCTGGGCGTGGACTGGCGCCTGGCCTGCATCGCCTTGCTGCCCTTCCCGCTGATGGGACTGGCCTTCTGGCGCATTTCCAGCCATATCCACACGGCGTCGACGGATTCGCTGAAGCGCTTTTCGGCGCTGAACGACCATGTGCAGGAATCGCTGTCGGGCGTGCGCACCCTGCGCGCGCTGGGCCTGGAAGAGCGCAGCAGCAAGCAGTTTTCCACCCTGGCCGGCCACGCGGCGAACGCCAGCCTGACGGCGCAGCGCTGGGAAGCGGCGTATGAACCGGCCGTCGGCCTGACATTGACGGCCGCCACGGCGCTGACCCTGGGCCTGGGCGGCTACCTCGTGTGGCAAGACCAGCTGACCATCGGCGCGCTGACGAGCTTTTCCATGTACCTGGGCCAGCTGATCTGGCCCATGTTTGCCGCCGGCTGGGTACTCTCGCTGATCGAACGGGGCCGCGCCGCCTGGCAGCGCCTGCAGCCGATGCTGGACGCGCCGCTGGCTATCGACGACCATGGCAGCATCGCCACACTCACGCCCGGCCTCCTGCAATTGCAGGACATCGGCTTTGCGTACGCAGGCCAGACGGCGCCCGCGCTGTCCGGCATCTCGCTGCGCCTGCAGCCGGGCCAGACCCTGGGTCTGGTGGGCCCCACGGGCAGCGGCAAGTCGACCCTGCTGCGGGTGCTGCTGCGCCAGGTCACGCCGCAATCGGGCACGGCCACGTGGAATGGCCAGCCGCTGGACGCTTATACCTTACACGCGCTGCGCGCTGCCATCAGCTGGGTGCCGCAGGAATCGTTCCTGTTTTCCGCCACCATCGCCGACAATATCGCCCTGGCCCGTCCCGGCGCCACGCGCGAGGAAGTGGAACGGGCGGCGCAGCTGGCCGACATCCATGCAGACATTTTGCAATTCCCCGACGGCTACCAGACCCACGTGGGCGAAAAAGGCATCACCCTGTCGGGCGGCCAGCGCCAGCGCGTGGCGATTGCCCGGGCTCTCCTGGCCGACAACGGCTTGCTGCTGCTCGACGATGCGCTGTCCGCCGTCGACACGGGCACGGAAACGCGCATCCTGCAGCACCTGGAAGAATTGCGCGCGCGCCGCCCCGAGCGCAGCGCCATCATCGCCAGCCACCGCCTGAGCGCCGTCGTCAACGCCGACCTGATTTTGGTGCTGCGCGACGGCCACGTGACGGAAACGGGCAACCACGACGCGCTGATGCAGCGCGACGGCTGGTACGCCAGCCAGTGGCGCTATCAACAACTGGAGGCCAGCCTCGATGCCATCTAAGAACGACCACGCCACCACCGCCACGCAATCCGTGCGCCGCCAGGCCGCGCAAGCCATCGGCCTGCTGCGCCGCGCCGCCGCGCCCGACCTGCGCCACCTGTACTGGGCCACGTTCTGGCTGATCCTCGCCGCCGCCCTGGAAGTGACGGGGCCGATCCTGGGCAAGGCCCTGATCGACCAGCATCTGCTGCCGCGCAATCTGGACTGGACGCGCATGTCCCTGCTGCTGGGCGGCTGCCTGTTGACGGGCTGGGTCGCTTCCGGCCTGCGCTACCTGCAGCTGGTGCGCCTGTCCGGCCTGGCCATGCGCTCGGTGCAGCGCCTGCGCGAAACCGTGTACCAGCACGTGCTGCGCTTGCCGATGAGTTTTTTCGACCGCGCCATCACGGGCCAGCTGGTCAGCCGCGTCACCAACGATACGGAGGCCGTGAAATCGCTGTACGTGCAAGTGCTGTTCGTCATCCTCGACAGCTCCATCGTGCTGGTCGGCACCATGGCCGCCATGGCCTTCCTCGACTGGCGGCTGATGCTGATCGTGCTGGCCCTGCTGCCGGCCGTGCTGGTCATCGTCTTCCTGTACCAGCGCTGGAGCGCGCCGGCCGTCACGCGCGCGCGCGCCCTGCGCAGCGAAATCAACGGCCAGATCGCCGAATCGATCGGCGGCATGAGCGTGCTGCAGGCGAATAACGCGGAAAAGCGCTTCGGCGCGCGCTTCACGGGCATCAACCAGGACCATTACACGGCGCGCATGCAGGAATTGCGCGCCAATGCCTGGCTGCTGCGCCCCGCGCTCGACATGCTCAACATCGTGCTGCTGGCCGTCATCATCTTCAGCTTCGGCCGGCGCGAGATGGGCGCCGTCGAAGTGGGCGTGCTGTACGCATTCATCAGCTACATCGCGCGCGTGATCGAACCCTTGATCCAGATCACCATGCAGTTCAGTCAATTGCAGCAATCTGTGGTGGCGACGGCGCGCGTCTCGGCCCTGTTGGACGAAGCGCAGGCGCTCGAACACTCGCAGGGAAGGGAAACACCGGCCCTGCGGCAGGCGAAAGCGGGCGTCGACCTGCCCGCCGTGGACATTTCCCGCCTGACGTTCGCCTACGTGGAAAACCAGCCCGTGCTGCACGACCTGTCGCTGACCATCCCGCAAGGCGCCTTCTTCGGCATCGTCGGCCACACGGGCAGCGGCAAGTCGACCCTGCTCTCCTTGCTGCTGCGCTTCTACCCCGTCACACAGGGCAGCATCGCCATCAATGGCGTCGCCCTCGACAGCATCGACAACGAGCATTTCCGCGCCGACGTGGGCCTGGTGCCGCAAGACCCCTTCCTGCTGGCCGCCTCGGCGCGCGAAAACATCGACATGGGCCGCGGCTACACGCAGCAGCAGATCGAGACGGCCGCGCGCGCCGCGCATGCGCACGATTTCATCGCCGCGCTGGAACACGGCTACGACACGCCGCTGGGCGAAGGCGGCTCGCGCCTGTCGTCGGGGCAAAAGCAGCTGATCGCGATCGCCCGCGCGCTGGCCGGCCAGCCGCGCATTTTGCTGCTGGACGAAGCGACGTCGCGCATCGATAGCCAGACGGAGCAGATCGTGCAGCTGGCCCTCAACGAATTGCGCGGCAAGGTGACCATCATCGCCATCGCCCACCGCCTGTCGACCATCCGCGAAGCCGACCGGATCATCGTCCTGAATCACGGCCGCATCACGGAAGCGGGGCCGCACGACGCCCTGATGCAGATCGAAGGCGGCCTGTACCAGCGCCTGTACCTGCTGCAGCAACTGGCGCAGTAAGGCGGCCTTGTCAATGCCTGCCGTGTGCACTTTCGCAAATTTCTGCGCACCGCATGATATTTCTTGATTGCAACAGAATATAATCTGTTCAAGACAGGTGGTCATTGCGGGAGCGGGACGTTGGCAGGCAGACAGAGACGGGCATCATGGCGAAAGGCGCATTGGCTGCTGGTACTGGCCTGCCTGCTGCCGCCCGCCGTCCACGCCCAGGCCGGCAACCTGGAGCAGCAGATTGCCGCCGTGCGCGAAGATGGCCGCTTCGTTCCCGCGCGCGCCCTGCAGCGCCTGCAAGAGGTGGAAACGCAGGCGCGCAGCGCCCCCCTGCCCGTGCGCGCGGAATTCCTGACCCAGCTGAGCACCGTCCGCATGCGTCTGGGACAGAACGACCTCGCCATGCAGCTG
This sequence comes from Janthinobacterium sp. SUN137, assembly GCF_030587265.1. NCBI lineage: Bacteria > Pseudomonadati > Pseudomonadota > Betaproteobacteria > Burkholderiales > Oxalobacteraceae > Janthinobacterium > Janthinobacterium sp. SUN137. The sequence goes on from NZ_JAPWHZ010000001.1 coordinate 958,887, forward strand.
GCCGAGGAGCTGATCGCCTACGCCCGCGCCAACAAGAACGATGTGGCGCTGGCGAAAGGCGTGCTCTGCAAGGCCTACATCACGTTTGCCCTGAACGAACGCCGCGCCTCGCACTTGCTGGCCTTCGAAGCGGAACGCATCGCCAACCGCACGGACGACTTGCCCGTGCGCGTGCAGGCGACCATCAGCGCGGGCCAGTCGTGGGCCGAGGAAGGCAATTTCCCGTTTGCGCTGGCCAAGCTGCAGGCGGCCGTCGACCTGGCGCGCCAGAGCAACTCCCCCACCAGCCTGGCCGCCGCCCTGAATGCCCTCACCCTGCTGTACACGCAGATGCGCGAATACGACAAGGGCTTCGCGGTGCTCGATGAATTGCTGGCCGTATCCGGCACCCTGGCGTCGCCGGGCCGCATGGCGCAGGCGAAGAATACGGAATACGGGCTGGCGCTCGACGCGCAGCAGCCGCAGCGGGGCCAGCGCGCCCTGCTGGCGGCCCTGGCGCTGGAACGCCAGCTGGACGCGCGCGGCATGGTGGCCGTTACCCTCGTCAACCTGTCGGACAGCTACCTGAAGGAAGGCGACTACGTGCGCGCGCTGCGCTATGCGAATGAAGCCATCACGGCGGGGCGCCTGGTCAACAATGAACAGGTGGAAGCGACGGCGCGCCTGAACATCGGCCAGGCGCTGATCGGCCAGGGACGCCTGCAGGAAGGCAAGCAAAGCGTGGCCACGGGCCTGGCCTACTACGAACGCACGGCCAACCAGCCGGACATGCAGGCCGTGCTGCTGGAATATGGCACGGCGCTGGAAAAGGCGGGCGACCTGCGCGGCGCCGTGACGGCCTACCACCGCGAGCGGGGCATCTCGAACCAGTTGTTCGAGAAACAACGGCAAAAAGCCGTATATGAGCTGCAAGAAAAGTATGAGGCGGAAAAGAAACAGCGCCAGATCGAGCTGCTGAGCCGCGAAAATCAGCTCAAGAGCACGGAAATCGACAACCGCCGCCTGCAGCAGCGCGTGTGGTGGCTGCTGGCGCTGGTACTGGCCATGGCGTCCGCCATCGTCGGCTTGCTGTACCGCAAGGTGCGCCATGCGAACGTGCAGCTGAAGGTGAAAAACCAGGAACTCAAACGCCAGAGTTCGCGCGACCCGCTGACGGCCCTGTACAACCGCCGCCATTTCCAGGAATTCATGCGCAGCCATGCTGGCAAGCCGCAGCCGGCCTACGGCGGCGCCGATGTCGTGGGCGCGCTGTTCCTGCTCGATGTCGACCATTTCAAGCATATCAACGACCGTTACGGCCATGCGGCGGGCGACCTGGTGCTGACGACGATCGCCGAAACCTTGCACGACGTGTTGCGCGAAACGGACATGATCGTGCGCTGGGGCGGCGAGGAATTCCTCGCCTTCCTGCCGGCTGTCGCGCGCGACGGGCTCGACGATATCGCGCGGCGCATCCTCAACGGCATGGCGGCGCAAAGCATCCACTACCAGGGGCAGGCCATCCAGGTGCACGTCTCCGTGGGCTTTGCGCCCTATCCGCTGGCACCGCTGGGACGCCCGCTCACGTGGGAACGCAGCGTCAACCTGATCGACATGGCGCTGTACCTGGCCAAGGCGCACGGGCGTAACCGGGCGTATGGCTTGCGCGGTTTTCAGCAGGTGGAAAGAACGACCCTGGAAGCGGTGGAGCAAGACCTGGAACGCGCGTGGCGCGACGGCTTTGTCGATTTGAGCGTGGTGCTGGGGGGAACGGACGGGGGCGATACTGCCGCTACAGGCACGGCGACGCGGGGCAGCCAGGCTGGCGCCAGCGATGGCGTGACCGCAGCCGCCGTCACCTGACGACCGCTGCGGGGAGCGGACCGGCGGTGGCCGGCCCTGGCGATGTTATCGCGATGATTACTTGTGCGCGGCGTCCTGCATCTTTTCGCCCGCTTTTTCCACTTTCTTGCCGACGGCGTCGGCCGCTTCGCTCATTTTCTTGTCGGCGTCAGCGGCGACCTGGTCCATCTTGGCACCCGTATCGGCAGCGGCCTGGCTCACGGCAGTGTCAGCCTTGGCAGCGGCGGCCTTGATGTCGGCTTCAGCCTTGGCAGCGGCCGCATCGATCTTCTGGCCAGCCTGTTCCGCAGGGCCTGCGGCGACATCGCTCTTCTTCTGGCAGGCAGCCAGTGCCACGACCATCATCCCGGCGGCGCACACGGTCATCCAATTTTTGCTTACTTTCATGATATTCCCTTTCATTGTTATCAAAAGACACAGATCAGTTCGCAATATACACCTGCCTAAAATTTTCTAGCGTGCGCTAACGCACATAAAAACACGCTTTTGTGGCGTAGTTGTAAGCAATGGTATCTTGATATTTTTTAGCCATGTTTTCCCTGCGCAGGATGGGGCGCCCGATAGCCATCCGTCAGAGTGTGCAGGAAGGCGATCACGTCGGCGATCTCCGCCGCGTTCAGGGCGGGCGCCTGGCCCGTCTGGCGGTCGAACGGCGCTTCCACGTTCACGTTCGCTTCCATTCCCGGCGGCATATCGTTGTATTTTCGCACCTTGCCGTTCTTATCCTTTGGATACCATTTTTGCGGCGCCGTGTCGCGCTGCACGTAAAAACGCAGCACCTGTTCCAGGCTGGTAAAGCTGCCGTTGTGGAAAAACACCTTGCGCAGGGCGACGTTGCGCAGGGACGGTGTCTTGAAGCTGCCGCAATATTCCTTGTGCTGCATCAAGTCGGTGCGGTCCGGGCCGCACAGTCCCAGGTCGAAGAACGCCGGGTCCGCATTGACGGGCAGCTTGCCGTTGCGCGGCACGCCGATATTGATCAAGCCGTAATCCGTAAATTGCGGGAAGGCGCCGCCGGCACTCACCTGGCTGATATGGCAGGACGCGCAATTGCCCTTGCGTTCATCGTTGAACAGGGCCAGGCCGCGCGCTTCCTGCGGGCTCAAAGCGACCTGCTTGCGCAGCACGGCGTCGTACTTGCTCGTGTAGGGATAGAAGTCGGCAGGGCTTTCCTGGAACACTTCCAGCGACATCAGCGCCCAGCGCAGCGCCTGGCCCGGCTGCTCGAAAATATCCGCGCCATACGTCTGGCGGAACTGCGCCGCCAGCGGGCCGGCCCGCAGCTTGGCGACGACGGCGGCCCCGTCGCGGTTGCCCATCTCGCGCGGCGACAGCAACGGCGCCAGCGCCTGCTCATGGCCGGACTGGGCACGGCCATCCCAGTTGCGCCCGCCCGTGGGGCCCGCGTCGACGCTGTCGTCGCCATCGTCGTCGTGATAGTGCTCGCTGAAGGCGGGCGCCGTCTGCAGGTAGCGCAGCGAGGGCGCCGCGCGCGTGCCCGCATCCTTCAATTCCGGGCCGCCCAGCTGCACCGCCAGCGCATTCGGCGGCCCATACGCGTGTTCAGGACTGTGGCAGCTGGCGCAGGCCAGCTTGCCCGACACGGACAGGCCGGGCTCGAAAAACATGGCACGGCCCATGGCCGTCATTGCCGCCACCGATGGCTGGAGCTTCAGGCTCGGCGCGTAGGCCGCGGCCAGGTAGGCAGGCGCGGGGGCGGCCTGGGCTTCCGGCGGCGGCGCGGGCTGGCAAGCGGACAGCATGCACATGGCAAGCAGCAGAGGGGGTATCGTTTTCATCATGGGCTGGCAGCGTAGCAACGGCATGTGACAGCTGCGTGACAAAACCCCGCAAAACGTCATGTATCAAGTTCGTACATTACGTCATGTAACAGGCGCTGACATGTCACGCAGCTGACATATTGCCTGCCTAGCATGCGACGTTTTCCACCCAGAAGGCATGAACATGAACTTGCACGCAAAACCCTCCCTGCGGCCCCTGCCGTTGTTACTGTCGCTGGGCCTGGCCGCCTGCGGCAGCGACTATGCGATCACGCCCGGCACCCAAGGCCAGGTGATCGGCAGCTACTATGAAAACGCCCAGGTGTGCCTGGAAAGCGCCACCGCCAAGCTGACGTGCGACAACGCTTCCGCCACCGTGCGCACGGCCGCCGACGGCAGCTACACGCTGGACGGCCAGGGCGCCGTGCTGGTGACCATCGGCACGGACGCCATCCGCCATGAAGCCATCGGCGACAGCGGCAGCAAGGTGACGCAAAAACTGCTGCTGCGCGCTCCCGCCGGCCACAGCGCGTTTGTGAGCGCCCTGTCGACGGAACTGGCGCAAGTCATGGATGGCAACGGCGGCGACTTTGCGGCCGCCAGCAGCAAGCTGGCCGCGCGCCTGGGCGTATCGGAAGCGGGCCTGGCGTCCGACTTCAACAAGGCCGCCGGCGACGAACTGACCAAGCTGAAGGCGGAAAACGCCAGCGTGACGGCCTTGATCGCCAGCGCCAGCGCGCAAGCGGTGCCCGCCGATGCGCTGGCAGCCCTGAACGGCGCCCTGGCGCTGAACAATATCCAGACCATCGTCGTCATCTACGCGGAAAACCGCGGCTTCGACAATCTGTACGGCCTGTTCCCGGGCGCGAACGGCGTGCCGGGCGTCAATCCCACGTCGACCTCCGCCTACGTGGCGCAGAAAGACTACGACGGCAGCACCCTGCCCGTGCTGCCGCCCACCTGGGGCGGCATGACGGCAGCCGGCCAGAGTACCGTCATCACCCAGGCGCAATCGGCCAACCTGCCGAACAAGCCGTTCCAGATCGACGACGCCGCCAGCCCCCTGTACCTGCCGCAATCGGTGATCACGCGCGACCTCGTGCACCGCTTCTACAACAACCAGATGCAGATCAACGGCGGCGCCAACGACAAGTTTACGGCCTATTCCGATGCGGGCGGTTTGAGCATGGGCTATTACGACGGCAGCAAGATGCAGCTGTGGGACATCGCCAGGCAATATGCGCTGGCCGACAACCTGTTCATCGGCGCCTTCGGCGGCTCCTTCCTCACGCACCAGTACCTGATCTGCGCCTGCGCGCCCACCTATCCGAACGCCGACACTTCGGTGGCCAAGGGTTCGATCGCCAAGATCGACGTCGATGCCAAGGGCAACTTCCTGCGCCTGACGCCGTCCGCCACGGCGCCGGGCACCGTCCTGAACGGCGCCCCTGCGTATGCCAATGACGGCGCGCTGACGCCGGCCGACAGCACGGGCATGTTCTATGCCGTCAACACCATGCAGCCGCCATTCCAGCCCAGCAGCAATGCGCCGGCGTCCGGCGACAGCAGCAAGCTGTATGCGGACACGGGCAAGGCCACCACCCTGCCGCAGCAGACGCAGACGAATATCGGTGATTTGCTTTCAGGCAAGAACATCGACTGGGCATGGTATGCGGGCGCCTGGAAAGACACGACGGCCCTGGCCACGGCCAGCGCGCGCGCCGGCAGCTTCCCGAATCCGCCGAACTTCCAGTTCCACCACCAGCCCTTCAATTACTTTGCGAATATGGACCCCGTGAAGGCGCCCGCCTACCGCGCCGCCCACCTGCGCGACTTCGACAGCCAGTTCCTCAGCGATGCCAGCGCCGGCAAGCTGCCGCCCGTGACCTTCTACAAGCCGCAGGGCAACCTGAACCAGCACGCAGGCTATGCCAGCGTGGCCGACGGCGACGCGCACATCGCCAGCGTCATCGCCCAACTGAAGAAAAGTCCGCAATGGAAGAATATGCTGGTCATCGTCACCTACGATGAAAACGGCGGCTTTTACGATCACGCGGCGCCGCCGAAGGGCGACCGCTGGGGTCCCGGCACGCGCGTGCCGGCCATCCTCGTCTCGCCGTATGTAAAAAAGGGATTAGTTGATCATACGCAATACGATTCGGCTTCCATCCTGCGCGCCATCACGCACCGTTTTGCGTTACCCGTGCTCGATGGCTTGAGCACGCGCGACAAGGCGCTGGTGGCCAACGGCGGCAAGCCGATGGGCGACTTCAGCGCGGCGCTGGCGCTGGTGCCGCAAGAGTAATCGCGCTCGCCGACAGGCGCGACGCCCGCACGGCCTGGCCGCGGCGGGCGTTTTTCATGCTGGGGTTATTGACCCGCTCCTGGGGCCGCATCGAGCAGCGAACGCTCGAGCAATTGCGACAACGCCGTGCGCAGCGTCTGCGTGCGCGCCGCCAGTTCCGGCCGTTTGTAGCGCTCGGCGGCGATCAGGCTGTTTTCCAGGCAAACCCGGTCCGAACGCGCCAGGCAGGCGTCGGCCAGGTCGAGCTGGGCGCTGGCCAGCGCCACTTTCACCTTGGCATCGAGTTCCAGTGTGTCGGGATCGTCGCCCCAGCGTTTCACGTAGGCGGCCAGGCGCGTGGCGGCCAGATCCGGCTTGCCCCCATCGAGGGCCTGGCTGACGCTGTCTTGCAGCGCCGTCCACGCCTGTGCCCGCTGCTGTTGCCTGTCGCAGGCGGCGGCGGACTTGGTGATGCTTGCCTGCAAACGTTTCAGGTGCGCGGCGGGCGCCTTGGCGCTTTTCAGCACGGCCAGCGCGCTGCGCGCCCCGTCCAGGTCGCACTGCGCCGCCAGCGCCGTGGCGGCCTCGACCTGTTCCGCCACGCTGGCTGGCTTGTCGGCGGGCTTGTTGAAGAACCAGATACCGGTCAATACCACTGCCGCCGCGATCCACGTGCGCAAGCGCACGGGCGGGCGAGGTGGCGGCACCGAACCCTTGACGGCCGGTTTCGCGGGCGGCGCCTTGGCCGGCGCGGCAGGCGCTGGCGGGATTGCCTGGGGAACGGGTGCGGGCTGCGGCGCGGGCTGCGGCATGGGAGCAGGCGCAGGCGTGGGAGGCGCGACGGGCACGGGCGGCGGCATGCGCGGCACCGGCGGCGGCGCCACGGCTTTCTCCAGGACAGGCGCTTGCGCTATCTGGCGCGCGCCGCAAAACGGGCAATGCGCCACGCGCAGCGGCAAGGTCCGGCCGCAAGCGGCGTTGATGCAAACGTCATTCACTGTTTCAAGCACATTCCAACCTTTTCCTGGAGTCATTCCACTGCGTTCTGCCGCAATATTACCTTACGCAAGCACGGCAACGGCGCAACGGCGCCGTGTTTCATGGCCTTGATACCGATCAAAAAGCATCCGCCGCAGCGGTCTAAGCTACCAGCAGCGGCCAAGGACAAGGAGAACGCCATGCCAGCCCACCTGATCATCGAAGACGGCCAACCCTGGTGGTGGGACAGCGCCGATATCTGGGTCGTGCCGGGCAATGATCCGAATGGTCCGCCCGGCGCGCCCATCGCCGGCACCGCCAACTACCTGTGGGGCCGCGTGTACAACACGGGCAACAGCGCCTCGAACGGCGTGCGCGTGGACTTTTACTGGGCTGACCCTTCCGGCCAGATCGCCGTCGGCGCCGCCACGCAGATCGGCTCCGCGTTTGCCGACTTGCCGCCGGGCGCCACGCAGGAAGTGCTGTGCCTAGTGCCCTGGGTGCCCGTCATCGTCAACGGCGGCCACGAATGCCTGCTGGCCGTGGCCCACGGCGCGGGCGACATCAACCCGCTGCCCGATCCCCTGCCCAACGGTTTTCCTTTCCAGCCCACCCTGCACGAACAGATCGCCCAGCGCAATGTCACCGTGGTGCTGGCGGCAAGGCGCGCGCAATCGCTGTCCATCGCGGTGGCGGCCCTGCCCCGCGCAACGAAAAAAGTGGAATTGCAGATTGAGCAGGGCGGCGAGCTGCCGGAACACTTGCTGGCCACCCTGGGCCTCGAGCGCTGGCAGCCGGCCAGGGACGCCCGCCTGATAGCGGGCCTGGCGCGCACGCCCCACTGCAATGGCGATGCGCCCGGCGAGCAAAAGCTGGCGCTGGAAGTGCCGCGCGGCCAGGCGCAGGCCGCGTACCTGAGCGTGCGCGCCGAAGCCTTGCCGCCCCGCCAGTATGCGCTGCTGCGCGTGCTGGAGAGCCAGGAAGGCAAGGTCGTGGGCGGCATCACGTATATCGTCACCGACCTGGAGAAAGAGCAAGCGCAAGACCAGCAAAGCCCCGAGGAGCAAGCATCATGAGCGATACCCCCCTGCAGGTGCTGACGCGGCCGTTCGCAATCGAGCCCGTCACCAACATCATGCTGCCCGATGGCATCTTCGACAATGCCATCTATGGCTTGCGCATCGCCGCCCACGTCACCAATATGTCCAGCAGCGCCCTGAACAATGTCACCGTGTACCTGGAAAGCGTGGGCGACCCCGGCATCGTGCCCGTGGCGCGCACCTTCTTCTTTGCCAGCATTCCCGCCGGCGCGGCCATGCTGGTGATGTGGGATGCCGACTTCCAGCATGCCGCGCCCGGCAAGAGACTCGTCAGCTTCGTCGCCAAGGCGGACGGCTACACGCCGCACCGCTCGATCCAGCAAATCTTCGTCTCGCAGACGCGCTTCGACAGCGCCACCAACACGTACACGTGCACGGTCGAGGAAGGCACACTGGAACTGTCCAAGCCGCAAGGCCATTTGCCCGGCAAGCGCTGGGGCAGCACGGGCGGCGACGGGAAAGACTGCCGCTGCCCGCCCGGCCTGGGGCCCATCGTGCCGACCGGCATGACCCTCGTCTGGACGCCGAACCCCGCCTACGCGGGCACGCATGGCGAGCTGCCGTTTGCCGACCCGTGGTGGAAGATACTCGCCATTATCATCGCCATCATTGCTGCGCTGGTAGCCATCATTTCGGCCGCGCTCGGTTCCGGCAAGGCCAGCTTCAGCGTGGGCGGCACCTTCGAGGAAACCGATCCCAGCGTCGACTGCTGCTCGCTGGAAGGGGCCGGCTCGGGCCAGCCCGAATTCACGGTGGCGGGCGTGGCCTCGGCCATCGCCTCGGGCGCCATCGCCGTCGCCTGCTCCGATATCGCGGACCCGTTCTGGCGTGGCCAGGAAGCAACACCACCGGCCGCCGGCGAACTGACCCTGGCCGAGCGCGTGGTGGCGAAATGGGTGCTGCCGGAAGCGCCAAACGCGGGCCTGCCCTACACGGCCGACATCAGCTGGCAGTACGAGCGCTTCACCACGGGCGCCACCTACCAGCATGCCGTGAACGAAACGCAGGTCAACATCCACCTGGCGGGGCCCGTGGAAACAGATACGCCCGCCGTCGTGCAAGCCTACGAACCGCTGTGGCTGCGTGCCAGCTTCAAGCGCGACAATGGCAATGTGTTCCGCGGCACGGAGCTGTATGCCTTCGTGCTGTTCCAGGCGCCGCAGGGCCTGTATTTCGTCGAATCGCTGACCGATGACGGTCTGGGCTTCGATCCGGGCGCCAACGATGGCGTCTACGCAGGCAGCCTGGACCTGAAGCGGGCTTACCGCACCTTGCTGCAATATGATCAAAAGGTCTACGGCACCTGGCGCGTCTTCGTTTTCGCCCAGGACGTCAACCTGACCAAGCCCGGCACGCCGCCCGAAATCGCCGCCCAGCACATCGGCGGCATGTTCGTCGCCAGCGCCATCGAAATCACCTTCGACGACACCCTGCCCTGCCCGCTCAAGGCGCAGGCGAATATCGTGGTGGTGTAGTGATAAGCGAGGTCAGGCGTAGGTCGCGCAGGTCGGATTAGCGCCAGCGGCGCCATTGGATACTCATGCGCGCAGACCAGGAGCCGCTGAGAAAATGCCCAGGGCCAGGTGCCGCCCCGAAGACAGTACTTCAGTACAGCGAGGTAAATGCAGGGCAGGCAACAACGCCCAGGGCGTTGTATCCGCCGCTCTTAAACTTTAACGCTTTCAGGTTTCGCTATCACCGTGCGCGGAATGATATCCGTTGCCGGGCAAGTCTCCATCGCATCCGAATACGCGAGCCAGCGCTGCAGGCTTTCCATGCGGCGGATGGTGATGCCCTTGCCATTGATATAACCGATCTGCTCGAAATTGGCAGGGCTGGTGGTCAGTTTCGACACGGTGGGCGCATTATCGACCAGCCGGTCGTAGGCCTTGCGCGCCTTGTGTTCCCACTTGGCCAGCACGGGATCGTCAAAGCGGTTGCTTTCAAAATACACGGTGATGGTACGGTCGTGGTTGGCAAAGCCGACGATGGCCGCACCCTTGCGTATGGTCAACAGGACATCTTCCTTGACGCCCGTGACGGGAACGAAGACGGCGGCGCGCCCATCCGTATCCGGCCGCTCCATGGGAATATCTTGTCCGATTATGCTCATCACTTCACACTCTTCATCATCGCCTGTTGGCTTGTTGTCCCTGCATCACTGGAAGCGAGCCGCCGTGCGCATGCGTTTGCCGCTGCGCCGGGCCACTCCCAGGCTCGCTGCCATGCCCTGCAATACCATTTATCAAATAATACATTGCTGGAAAGCACTACACAAGTAATCAGGGGCGCGGCAGCCGCCTGCCCTCCGCCGGATGGGGAATGGTGTGGCCAGTGGCAATCACCTTATAATGCTGCGATTACTTCACGTCCCCCACCTCCGCACCATGACGCTTCCCGAGAATGACACCAGCCGGCTCGACGCCATCAGCGCCGCCGCCACCGAAGTGGCCGCGCAAAACGTGGCCGACCTGCTGGCCATGGCCATCTGCCACCGCCCCGACGAACCGGCCCTGATCGTCTGCGACAAGCGCAGCTGGCTCAATGTCGTGCTGACGGAAGCGTATCGCCAGGCCTTGCCGGACGCCGCCTTCATCGATTTCGACGACGTCACGCCCGACGCCGTGCTGGCCGCGTTTGCCGAACTGCCGGCGGGCAGCCTCGTCGTGCTGATCCAGTCGACCAGCTTCCGCCTGGAAGCGTTCCGCATCCGCATCGAGCTGTTCAAGCGGGGCCTGAAAGTGATCGAACACGTGCACTTGTCGCGCATGCCCGGCGTGCAGGGCTTGCACTACATCGCCTCGCTGGCCTACGACCCCGCCTATTACCGCGGCGTGGGCCATGCGCTCAAGGCGCGCATCGACGGCGCCCGCCACGGCATAGTCGAGAGCGGCGGCGAGCAGCTGGTCTTCGCGTCCCCGTTCGAATCGGCCAAGCTCAATATCGGCGACTACAGCGGCATGAACAATATCGGCGGCCAGTTCCCCCTGGGCGAAGTGTTTACGGAAGCGCAGGACCTGGAAGCGGTCAATGGCCGCGTGCGCATCTTTGTTTTCGGCGACACGCACTTTATGGTCAACCGCCCCGACACCCCGATCACCCTGATCATCGAAAAGGGGCGCGTGACGGGCACGGAACACGCCACGCCGGAATTTACCGCCATGCTGGAGATCATCCGCGCGCACGAAGGCGAAGTATGGGTGCGCGAACTGGGCTTCGGCATGAACCGCGCCTTTTCGCGCGAGCAGCTGGTCAACGACATCGGCACGTATGAACGCATGTGCGGCATCCACCTGTCGCTGGGCGCCAAGCATGGCGTGTATACGAAACCGCAGTTCAAGCGCAAGGATGCGCGCTACCACGTCGATATCTTCGCCGTCACGCAAGCCGTTTATCTGGACGACGAGCGCGTGTACGCGGATGGCGCGTGGACGGTGGAACCGGTCGCATTCAGCTAAAAAATCCTGCCGCCGCCAGTTCGCGGTCCCACGGCGGCACCGGCTGGTATTCGGCCACCAGGAAATCGATCAGCGCGCGCACCTTGGGCGACGGCTGGCGGCTGGCCGGATACAGGGCGCTCAAGTGATTCAGGGGCAGCTCCCAGCCGGACAGCACGGGCAGCAGGCTGCCATCGAGCAGGTTGCGCCAGGCGAGGAACGTGGTGCTGTAGACGATGCCGAGTCCCCGCTGCGCCGCCTGGTGCAGCACCAGGCCATTGTTCGCCGTAAAACCCGCCTGCACGCGCACGCTCACCGCCTCTTGCCGGTCTCCCTCCCCGCGCTGGAAATGCCAGTTCGTGCCATCCGTCAGGTGGCTGAAATGCAGGCACTGGTGCTGCAATAGGTCTTGCGGCGTCTGCGGCACGTCCCATTGCGCCAGGTAGGCGGGACTGGCGCACAGCACGGCGCGGCACGGCGCCAGCGGACGCATGGCCAGCGCGCTGCTGTCCGGGATGCCGCCCACGCGGATGGTCAAATCGAAGCCGTGGCGTATCGGGTCGAGCAGCGCATCGTCGACAAACAATTCGGCCTGCACCTGCGGGTGCAGCAAACTGAAACGGGCGACGGCGTCGGCCAGCCACGCGCTGCCGAAACTCGATGGCGCCTGGATGCGCAGCGGCCCGGCCAGCTCCGCCCCGGCTCCCGCCTGCGCCACATGCGCCACCATGCGCGCCGCTTCCTGCGCCTGGCTGACGGTGGCCATGCACGGCGCCAGGTAAGCGCGGCCCGCGTCCGTCAGGCTCACTTCGCGCGTGGAGCGGTGCAGCAGGCGCGCATGCAGGCGCTCTTCCAGCTGCATGATGGTCTTGCTGACCATGGCGCGCGTCAGTCCCAGGCGCTGCCCGGCCACCGTAAAGCTGCGCTGGCGCGCCACTTCGACAAAGATTTCCATCGCTTTTAGTTGATCCATGTCAAAGATTGTCTTCGCTTTGGCAACAATCTGTCAACCGCAGGGCGATTGTTTGCCGCCCTCGCCCATCCTACAATGGCGCTTTCCATTGACCTCCGGAGCCGCCGCCATGCTAACGATCGAACAACAAGAACAATACCAACGCGACGGCTACATTATCCTGCCCGGCTTCAAGGGGGCGGACGAAATCGCCACCCTGCGCGCGCGCGCCGAACAGATTGTCAACGAATTCGATCCCAGCGTCAGCCAGTCGATCTTCACCACGCGCGACCAGGCGAAGAACACCAACGATTATTTTCTCGCTTCCGACAATACCATCCGCTGCTTCTTCGAGGAAGAAGCGTTCGGCGCGGACGGCCAGCTGAAGCAGGCCAAATCGCTGTCGATCAACAAGATCGGCCACGCCATGCATGACCTGGACCCCGTCTTCCGCAGCTTTTCGGCCGACCCGAAACTGGCCGCAGTGGCGCGCGACCTGGGCCTGGCAGATGCGCAGGTGTGGCAATCGATGTACATCTTCAAACAGCCCGGCATCGGCGGCGAAGTGCGCTGGCACCAGGACGCCACGTATTTCGAGACCACGCCGATCAGCGTGACCACGTTCTGGTTTGCGCTGGAAGACGCCACCCTGGAAAACGGCTGCCTGTGGGCGGAACCGGGCGGCCACCGCGGCCCGCTGCGCGAACGCTTCATCCGTAACGGCGACGCCGTGCGCGTGGAAAAACTCGACGCCACGCCATGGCCCGACGACAGCACGGCCGTCCCGCTCGAAGTCAAGGCCGGCGCCCTCGTCTGCTTCCATGGCTTGCTGCCCCACTACAGCGCGCCGAACCGCTCGCCCGTCTCGCGCCACGCCTACACCCTGCACGCCACGGACGGCCAGACGGAATACGCGGCCCACAACTGGATCCAGCGCGACGCAACGTTCCCCGTGCGGGGCTTCGTCTGATGCGCATCGACGTCTTTGCCGCCCACTGGGGCAATAACGAGCTGCCGCCCGACGTCTTCATCGACAAAGTGCTGGCGGCCGGCTTCGACGGCATCGAAATGTCGCTGCCGCTGGACGCCGCCCTGCGCGAGGAATGGACGGACCGCATCGCCAAGGCGGGACTGCAGCTGATCGCCGCGCAGTGGGAAACCGTCTTCCACAGCGACTTCGAGCTGCACCGCGCCGCCCTGGCCGAACTGCTGGAAAACGCCTGTTTGGCGCGCCCCGTGCTGGTCAACACGCACACGGGCAAGGATTTCTATACGCCGGCGCAGAATGCGCAGCTGCTCGACCTGGCCGCCGCCATCTCGGAAAAGCACGGCGTGCCCATCGTGCACGAAATCCACCGCAGCCGCTTCAGCGGCCATCCGATGCTGCTGCTGCCCTACCTGGCGCAGTATCCCGAGCTGCCATTGACGGCCGACCTGTCGCACTGGTGCTGCGCCTGCGAATCGCTGCTGGAAGACCAGCCGCAGACCCTGGCGCAGGTGCTGCCGCTGGTGCGCCACGTGCATGCGCGCGTGGGCCACGCGCAAGGGCCGCAGGTCGCCGACTTCCGCGCACCGGAAGCGAAACCGGCACTCGACGCCCACCTGGCCTGGTGGGATGCCATCGTCGCCCTGCGCCGCGCGGCCGGCGCCGAGCGCATGACGTTCACGCCGGAATTCGGCCCCGCGCCGTACACGCAAACGCTGCCCTGGACGCAGCAGCCCGTGAGCGACGCGTGGGAACAGAACGTCGCCATGCTCGATCTGCTGCGCACGCGCTACGCCGGCTAAGCGTCTGCGTCCCGGCGCCGGATCGCCAGGTCCGGCGCCGCGCATTGCAATTAGGTAGTGCGCTATATATACTGTGCCCATGGATACCACCACCGCCCCCAATCCCTTGCACCAGGTGCCGCGCCTGGACAGCCAGCTGTGCTTTGCGCTGTACTCGACTTCGCTTGCCATGAACAAGCTGTACCGCAAGCTCCTGCGCAAGCTCGGTCTCACCTATTCGCAATACCTGGTGATGATGGTGTTGTGGGAACGCGACGGCCTGACGGTGTCGGAAGTAGGCGAGCGCCTATTCCTCGACTCGGCCACCCTGACGCCCCTGCTCAAGCGCATGGAGCAATCGGGCCTGTTGACGCGCACGCGCGCCGCCAGTGACGAGCGGCAAGTCATCATTTCCCTCACGGAACAGGGTGACCAGCTGCGCCACGAGGCGGCCCTGCTGCCCGAAGCCATCCTGACGGCCAGCCACTGCAGTGTGGAACAGGTTGTGGACATGAAACAACAGCTGAACCAGTTACGCGACAGCCTGATGAAAAGTGAGTAAAAGCGCCGCTTTTTCAAGCAAAATCAGGCAAAGTTCTCCCCTGACGGCGCCAGGCAAAAGCTGGCGTGAAATCCGCCTTTCTTTATTACAAATCGATACATGGATGGCCCCGCCCTGCGTATAGAATAGTTGCCACTATTTCCTTACAACAACATCAGGGTGAATATGCGCATACCTTTCGGCTCCGTAGCCTCGTTGGCTCTGTGTTTTACCGTGTCGGCCTTCGCTGCCGAACCATTCGACGACAAGTTCCGCCAGCTCGAAGAGGTGCTGCCCACCCCAAATACCTACCGCACCGCCTCCGGCGCGCCGGGCCACGCCTACTGGCAGCAGCGCGCCGACTACACGATCCGCGCGACGCTGGACGAAGCCAAACGCGAGATCGCCGGCAGTGGCACCATCACCTATCATAACCAGTCGCCCGACACCCTCGGTTACCTGTGGGTGCAGCTGGACCAGAATATCTACAA
Organism: Janthinobacterium sp. SUN137; assembly: GCF_030587265.1. Taxonomy (NCBI): domain Bacteria; kingdom Pseudomonadati; phylum Pseudomonadota; class Betaproteobacteria; order Burkholderiales; family Oxalobacteraceae; genus Janthinobacterium; species Janthinobacterium sp. SUN137. Next base: position 974,060 of record NZ_JAPWHZ010000001.1, read on the forward strand.
GCCCGATTCCGACGCGCGCCGCATGACCACGGCGCCCTCGCGCCAGGCGTGGGCCAAGACGACGGGCGAAGAGACCATGAAGTTCGAAGGCTTGCGCGGCATCCTCGCCCGCGGCGACTTCCAGGGCGGCTTCAATATCCGCCGCTTGACAGGCGCGGATGGCCAGCCCCTGAAGTACGTTATCAACCGCACCATGATGCGCATCGACTTGCCGCAGCCCCTGAAGCCGGGCCAGGATTTCGTCTTCCAGATCGACTGGGATTACCGCATCAACGAACAGAAGGTGCTGGGCGGGCGCGCCGGCTATGAAGTCTTCGACGACAAGAACGTCCTGTTCGAAGTGGCGCAGTGGTTCCCCCGCATGGCGGCCTATTACGATGCGGCCGGCTGGCAGCACAAGCAGTTCCTCGGCTCCGGCGAATTCACGCTGGAATTCGGCGACTACGACGTGCAGCTGACCGTTCCTGCCGACCATATCGTCGCCTCCACGGGGGAGCTGCAAAACCCGCAGGAGGTGCTGTCTTCCGCGCAGCGCGAGCGCCTGGAAAAGGCCCGAGGCAGCGACAAGCCCGTCGTCATCGTCACGCAGAAGGAAGCCGAGGCGGCCGAAAAAACAGTGAGCCGCGCGCAAAAGACGTGGCACTTCAAGGCGGCCAACGTGCGCGACTTCGCCTGGGCCTCGAGCCGCAAGTTCATCTGGGATGCGCAGGGCTACAAGAAGGGTGGCAGCGATGTGATGGCCATGTCCTACTATCCGAAAGAGGGCAATCCCTTGTGGGAAAAATACAGCACGCAAGCCATCGTGCACACGATTGAACAGTACAACAAGTACAGCATCGACTATCCGTATCCGACGGCCATCTCCGTCAACGGCCCCGTGGGCGGCATGGAGTATCCGATGATCTCGTTTAACGGCCCCCGGCCGGTGAAGGACAAGAAGACGGGCGAACTAACCTACTCGAAGCGCACCAAATATGGCCTGATCGGCGTGATCATCCACGAAGTGGGCCACAACTACTACCCGATGATCATCAACTCGGACGAACGCCAGTGGACGTGGATGGACGAAGGCCTCAACACCTTCGTGCAATACCTGGCGCAGCAGGCGTGGGAAGAAAACTACCCGGCCTCGCGCGGCGAACCGCGCGAGATCGTCGACTACATGCGTAGCCGCGACCAGGTGCCCATCATGACCAATTCCGAGTCCCTGCTGCAGTTCGGTAACAACGCCTACGCCAAGCCGGCGGCGGGACTGAACATCCTGCGCGAAACCATCCTCGGGCGCGAACTGTTCGACTACGCGTTCAAGGAATATGCGCAGCGCTGGAAGTTCAAGCGCCCCACGCCCGCCGACTTTTTCCGCACCATGGAAGACGCCTCCGGCACGGACCTGGACTGGTTCTGGCGCGGCTGGTTCTATACGACCGACCCGGTCGACATCAGCATCGACGGCATCAGCGAATATGGCGTGAGCTCAAAAGATCCGGCAACGGAAAAAGCGTGGAAGAAGGCGCAAAAGGACGCCCAGCCGGAATCCGTCACGAGCCGCGCCAACAAGGGTATGCCGCGCCGGGTCGAGGCACATCCGGAGCTGAAGGATTTCTACAACCAACACGACGATTTCACGGTGACCAACAAGGACCGCAACGCCTACGCCGAAGCGCTGGCCGCCCTGGAACCGTGGGAAAAGGACTTGTTGAAACAGGGCAAGCACCTGTACCTGGTCGACCTGTCGAACGTGGGCGGCATGGTCATGCCGCTGATCCTCGAAATCGAACTAAAAAGCGGCAAGAAGTACGTCGAGCGCGTGCCAGCCGAAGTGTGGCGCTACTCGCCGAAGAAAATCACCAAGGTCGTCATCACGGATGAACCGATGGTGGGCCTGGTGCAGGACCCGTACTGGGAAACGGCCGATATCGACACGAGCAACAACGCTTGGCCGCGGAAAATCACGCCATCGCGCCTGGAACTGTTCAAGAGCGAGAAGTCGCCCAAGGATAACCTGATGCGCGATTTTCATACGCCGCTGAAAGACAAGAACGGCGGCTCGGCCAGGGGCGACGAGGCGTGAAGCGCTGGCGTCTGCTCGCTTGCGCCACGCTGGCCTGCGCCAGCATGGCGGCGAGCGCCCATAATTTCCACATGGGCATCGCCGATATCAGCTATAACGCGGCCAGCGGCAGCACCGAAGTGGTGCACACCTACACGGGCCACGACGTCGAGGCGCTGCTGACCAATCTGTACCAGCGCCAGTTCGACCTGGGTCAGGAAGACAGCGAAGCGGCACTGCGCCGCTATGTCGAAAAACAGTTTTACCTCGTGGCGCCGGACGGCAAGCGCCTGCGCCTGAACTGGGTCGGCATGAAGGTCAATGCCGACAACGTGGTGATCTTCCAGGAACTCGAACGCACGCGCCTGGCGCCCGCCACGCGCATCCACAACCAGCTGCTGATCGACTTCCTGCCCAGCCAGCGCAACACCCTCAACGTGCAGGACAGCGGCGCCATCCAGACGCTGATTTTCGACCGCCAGAACACGGAACTGCCGATCCGCTAAACACCGGCAAACTGCCGCCACACCCATACACCCATGACGCCACGCTCTCTGCCCCTCCTCCTCGCCGCCCTGTTTTTACCTGCCGCCGTCCACGCCGACGACATCTTCCAGCGCGTGCTGGTCGACGGTTCGCGCCTGAACCAGCTGGGCGTGGCCGATTCGGCCAACGCGGGCAGCGTCACGCAAAAGCAGCTCGATGCGCGCACCAGCTACCGGCCCGGCGAACTGCTCGAAGCCGTGCCGGGGCTGATCGTCAGCCAGCATAGCGGCGAGGGCAAGGCCAACCAGTTCTACCTGCGCGGCTTCAACCTCGATCACGGCACGGACTTGCGCACCACCGTCGACGAGATGCCCGTCAACCAGCGCAGCCATGGCCACGGACAGGGCTGGACGGACCTGAACTTCCTGATACCCGAACTGGCCATGCGCCTCGATTACAAAAAGGGGCCATATTCGGCGACGCAAGGCGACTTTTCCTCGGCGGGGGCGGCGTCCGTCGTGTATGCGAACCGCCTGACGCAGGGCGTCGCCAGCGTGGGACTCGGACAAAACGGCTTTCGCCGCGCCCTGCTGGCCGATTCGCCCGATGCGGGCGACGGCAGCCTGCTGTACGCGCTCGAAGCGCAGCATAACGATGGCCCGTTCACACAGCCGGACCGCTACCGCAAGCTCAATGGCGTGCTGCGCTACAGCGAAGGCTATGCCAACAACGGCTTCAACGTCACGGCCATGGCGTACGACGCCAGCTGGAACGCCACCGACCAGATTCCGCTGCGCGCCGTGCAGGACGGCACGTTGGGCCGCTTCGACGCCATCGATGCCAGCGATGGCGGCAAGGCGCAGCGCTACAGCCTGTCGGGCGCCTGGCGCCAGACGACGGACGACGTGTCGTCCAGGGTCAGCGCGTATGTGATCGCCAACCGCCTGGCCCTGTTCTCGAATTTTACGTATGCGATGGACGATCCCGACAACGGCGACCAGTTCGCCCAGCCCGACCGGCGCGTGACGGCCGGCCTGGATGCCAGCCACACCTGGCACCGCCACACGGACAGGGGCAGCAGCGACACCACCATCGGCCTGCAGCTCCAGAACGACAATATCCACAATGGCTTGTACAACACGCGGCAGCGGCAGATCCTGTCAACCACGCGGCAAGACCACATCGTCGAGTCGAGCATCGGCGTGTATGGCGAAAACAGCACGCGCTGGTCGCGCTGGCTGCGCACCGTGGCCGGCCTGCGCGCGGACGCCTACCGCTTCGACGTGCGCAGCGACCGCGCCGCCAATTCGGGCACGGCCAGCGACCATTTGTTCAGTCCCAGCCTGAGCGTGATCGCGGGACCGTGGCGCGATACGGAAGCGTATCTCAACATCGGCAATGGCTTTCACAGCAACGACGCGCGCGGCACGACGATCATGGTCGACCCGAAGACGGGCGAGGCGGCCGACAAGGTCACGCCTTTGGTGCGCTCGCGCGGGCTGGAACTGGGCTTGCGCAGCGCCGCCATCGCCGGCCTGCAAACCTCGCTGTCGCTGTACCGCCTGGACTTCGATTCCGAGCTGCTGTTCATCGGCGACGCGGGCGCCACCGAGGCGGGCCGCCCCAGCCGCCGCTACGGCGTGGAGTTTTCCAGCTACTACAAGGCGGCCAGCTGGCTGTCGCTAGACCTGGACCTGGCGTATGCGCGGGCGCGCTCGCGCGGCAGCGACCCGGTGGGCGACTTCATCCCCGGCGCCATCGAAGGCGTGGCCCAGCTGGCCATGACGGTGACGCCGCCGGGGCCGTGGTCGGGTTCCTTGCGCCTGCGCTACTTCGGCCCGCGCCCGCTGATTGAAGACAACAGCGTGCGCTCCGCGGCCAGCGTGGGCTTGAACGGGCGTATCGCCTACCAAATCGACAAGACCTTGCGCGTGGAAGTCGAAGGCTACAACCTGGCCAACCGGCGCGACTCGGCCATCGACTATTACTATGCCTCGCGCCTGCCCGGCGAAGCACAACCCGTCGACGATATCCACTTCCATCCGGTGGAATCGCGCTCGCTGCGCCTGACCCTGGTAAAGAATTTTTAACTCAACAAGAATAATTCCTGTCTCACTGCACAGGAAACGCCGCGAAGTCGTAGAATGCCAGGCTGGATAAACTGAGACAGGCCGCGTTCCGGCCCGCACCGCCATGAGCACTTCCGCACCGATCTTTACCGACCCTTCCCACGTCAAGGAAGCCTTGCGCGATGACGGCTATGCCGTCCTGCGCCCGCAGGACGTGGCCGCGCTGGCCGGCTGCCCGCTGGCCGCGCTGCGCGCGCTGGAAGGGAGCTGGAATACCCTCCCACTGGACAATTACCTGAAGGATGGCGGCCGCTATCGCCGCCGGCGCCACTCGTGCTTCGTGCAGGATGGCGAGCGCCTGACGCAGACGGCGCACCGTCCGCACTGGCAACCGGTGGAATACAACGCCCTGCACGGCGGCATGCACCGCCTGTTCGAACCGGTCGAAGCGGCTATCGTTGCGCAAGCGGCCTGGCAGCAGCTGATCCGCGCGCTGGGCGACGCCTGCTCGCAGGTCAAGGGCAGCCAACCGTGGTTCATCGAAGCGCACCAGTTCCGCATCGATACGACCGATGGCATCGGCCGCCCCACGCCGGAAGGTGCGCACCGCGACGGCGTCGATTTCGTCGCCGTGCTGCTGATCGGGCGCGAACAGGTCAAGGGCGGCGAGACGCGCATCTTCGAGGCCAATGGCCCCAACGGCAAGCGCTTTACCCTGACCGAGCCGTGGTCGCTGCTGCTGCTCGACGATGCGTCTGTCATCCACGAATCGACGCCGATCCAGCCGATCGGCGAACATGGCCACCGCGATACGCTCGTGCTGACCTATCGCGCAGGTCAGTTCCAGGGCGAAAACTGACAAGCAGCCACAGCATTCCCTGTGGCCAAAATAGTTACTTGGAAGTTACTTTTGCAGACCTAAATCCGATATAGTCATACGATGTCGATATTGCGCGCTCACCGCGCCCAGCATCACCACACTGAAATTCTAGGAGAGGTCTGTGGACTCCAACAACCAAATCAAGCCTGACGAAATCGAGATCCTGATCGTCGAGGATAGCCCGACCCAGGCGGAGCGCTTGCGCCGCCTGATCCAGTCCCTGCACTATAACGCGCGCGTGGCGGCCAATGGCCAGCTGGCCCTGGCCGCCATCCGCGAGCGCAAGCCGCACCTGGTGCTGTCCGACATCGTCATGCCTGAAATGAACGGCTACGACCTGTGCCGCGCCATCAAGTCCGATCCGACCTTGCGCGACATCCCCGTGATCCTCGTCACCTCGCTCAACGATCCGAAGGACATCATCCGCGGCATCGAGTGCGGCGCGGACAATTTCATCCGCAAGCCCTACGCGGAAGACTACCTGCTCAACCGCATCAGTCACATGCTGATGAACCAGAAGCTGCGCAAGAACCAGAATGTGGAAATCGGCATCGCCCTGTACCTGGGCGACCAGAAGCACTTCATCAATGCGGAGCGCCAGCAAATCCTCGACCTGCTGATCTCCACGTATGAACAGGCGGTACAGGTCAACGGCGAACTGCAGGCGCGCGAACGCCAGGTGATCGAGCTGAACATGCGCCTGGCGCACCATGCGGCCGAACTGGAAACCATCAACCGCGAAATCGCCCTGAAAAACCTGGAACTGGCCGAGGCGAGCCGCATGAAGTCGGCCTTCATCGCGAACATGTCGCACGAACTGCGCACGCCGCTCAACGCCATCATCGGCTTCACGGGCGCGCTGCTCATGAAACTGCCAGGCCCCCTGACGTCCGACCAGGACAAGCAGCTGAACACCATCCGCGCCAGCGCGCGCCATCTGCTCTCGCTGATCAACGACATCCTCGACGTGGCCAAGATCGAGGCCGGCAAGCTGACCCTGTCGATCGAACCCGTGCACTGCCAGGAACTGATGGCCGACGTGGCCGACACCCTGCGCCCCCTGGCCCAGCAAAAGGGCCTGGCCCTGGAAATGGCGCTGGGAGAAGAAGGCCAGCCGCCCGCCATCATCGACACGGACCGCCGCGCATTGACGCAAATCCTCATCAACTTGCTCAACAACGCCATCAAGTTCACGGAACAGGGCACGGTGCGCATCAGCCTTGCCCAGCGCGACGAGGACGGCGTGCTGGTGACGGAAATGAGCATTGCCGACAGCGGCGCCGGCATCAAGGAAGAAGACCAGGCCAAGCTGTTCCAGGCCTTCTCGCAGCTCGATTCCACCTCCACGCGCCACGTGGAAGGCGCGGGACTGGGCCTGTACCTGTGCCAGAACCTGGCCAACGCCATCGGCGGCGCCCTGTTTTTCAACAGCGACTACGGCTCCGGCAGCACGTTTACGCTGGCCCTGCGCAGCAAGGCCTGAGTTTCTGTGCGCCGCAGCATGAAATTTTGATTTCTTGCCATCCAGGACAGACCGATACAGTAGTTCTACGGTATTGCACCGCACCATTTTCAGCGCTATAGTAGAACTGTCTCCTCCAATTCGTTCTCCGAACATTGGATTACGCCCGCGAATACAACCGCGGGCTTTTTTTTGCCTGCATTTTCCCTCATCTTCACCTTTCCTTAACTAAATCGAACGATTTAGTTATATCAATCGTTTGAGATATGTGATTAAATCTCCGGCATGATTGAAAAAAACGCCATCCCCACTTCCCACGCCGACGAAGGGCGCAAGCCCCGTTCCGACGGCGAACAGTCGCGCGAGCGCCTGCTGCATAGCGCCATCCGCCTGTTTGCCGAGCAGGGCTACGCCAAGACGTCCACGCGCGAACTGGCGCAGGCGGCCGGCACGAACGCCGCAGCCATCAGCTACTATTTTGGCGACAAGGCGGGCCTGTACCGCGCCGCCTTCGCCCAGCAGTCGGCAAACCCGCAAGACAATATCGCCCTGTACGAACAACCGCATTTCACCTTGCGCCAAAGCCTGGAAGGCTTTTATGCGCAGCTGCTCGCCCCCATGCAGCAGGGCGAGATCGCGCGCGACTGCATGCGCCTGTGGTGCCGCGAGATGCTCGAACCGACGGGCTTGTGGGCCCGCGAAATCGACCAGAATATCCGCCCCGAACACGAGGCGCTCACGCGCGTGCTGGCGCGCCACCTGGGTGCACCCGACGACAGCGACGACATGCACCGCCTGGCCTTTTCCATCGCTTCGCTCGCCCTGCAGCACATGGTGGGTGCCGAGGTGCTGCAAACCTTGCGCCCGCAGCTGCTGGAATCGCCGCAGGCCATCGACACCTGGCTGGGGCGCATGACCGACTACGCACTGGCCATGGCCGACGTGGAGCGCCAGCGTCTGGCCACTCCTCCCTCTACCCCTACCGCTCAACGACAAGCAGAAGGACCAGCATGACGACTATTCGATGCACCGTTCAACGTGTCCTGGCCGCCAGCATCGTGCTGGCGCTGGGCGGTTGTGCCCTGCAGGGGCCGCCCGCAGCGGTGGCCACCAGCGCGCCCGCGCAGTGGCAGGCGCCGCTGCCGCATAACGGCAAGCTGACGGACCTGGCCAGCTGGTGGCAGGGCCAGGGTGACAGCCTGCTGGTGGAATTGATCACCGACGCGCAGCAGGTCAGCCCGACCATCGCCGCCGCCCGCACGCGCATCGTGCAGGCGCGCGCGGACAGAGTCGCCAGCGGCGCCGCGCTGGCGCCCGCGCTCGATGCGACGGGCAGCGTGGTGCGCACCAGCCAGCAATCGGCCCAGCCCGGCGGTACCACCTCGCAGGCCGCGCTGCAGGCGTCATGGGAAATCGACGTCTTCGGTGCCAACCGCGCTACGCGCGATGCGGCGCAGGAGCGCTACGACAGCGCGCGCGCAGGCTGGCATGAAGCCCGCGTCTCGGTCGCCGCCGAAGTGGCAAACCAGTATTACGCCTTGCGCACCTGCCAGCAACTGCAGGCAGTGTCCGAACAGGATGCCGTCTCGCGCCGCGACTCGGCACGCCTGACGGAGCTGAGCGCCGGCGCCGGCTTCCAGCCGCCCGCCAACGCCGCCCTGGCCCGCGCCAGCGCCGCCGAAGGCGCCAGCCGCGCCATCGAACAACGCGCCGCGTGCGACGTGAATGTCAAGGCGCTGGTGGCCCTGTCGGCCATGCCGGAAGCGTCGCTGCGCGAGAAGCTGGCGGCCAGCCCGGCCGTCCTGCCCTCGCCCGTGGCGATTGCGCAACTGCCGGCGCAAACCCTGGACCAGCGTCCCGATATCTACAGCGCCGAACGCGAAGTGGCGGCCGCCAGCTTTGAAGTGCGCGGCGCGCAGGCGCAGCGCTACCCGCGCCTGAGCCTGGCCGGCTCCATCGGCAAGGGCAATATCCGCGCCGGAGGCACCAGCATCACGGCCAGCACCTGGAGCATCGGCCCGCTGGCCGTCAGCCTGCCCATTTTCGACGGCGGCACCCGCCGCGCCCAGGTCGATGCGGCAACGGCGCGCTACGACGAAGCCGTGGTGAAGTACCGTGCCGGCGTGCGCCAGGCCGTGCGCGAAGTGGAAGAAGCGCTGGTCAACCTGGCCAGCACGGACGCGCGCAGCGGCCACGCGAAAACGGCGCTGGAAGGCTATCGCGTGTCGTTTGTCGCCACCGAGGACCGCTACAAGAATGGCCTGGCCAGCCTGATCGAACTGGAAGACGCGCGCCGCACGCGCCTGGCCGCCGAAAACACCGTGGTCAACCTGGAGCGCGAACGCAGCGCCGCCTGGGTAGCGCTGTACCGCGCCGCCGGCGGCGGCTGGAACAGCAGCAGCGCCATCGCCAACAACGCACCCTGACGGATACGACAACATGAAAAAAATGACCTTGAAACCGATGGCTCTCGCCCTTGCCGCCCTCTGCGTTGTGCTGGGTGCCGGCGTTACCCTGTATTCCCCGTCCTCCACGGCGGCCGACGACGCCAAGGATAAGAACGCGGCGCAAAAACCGGCGCTCACCGTCACCACGGCCAAGCCGCAGACGGCCAGCCTGCCCATCAAGCTGAAGGCCAACGGCAACGTGGCCGCCTGGCAGGAAGCCGTCATCGGCAGCGAATCGAACGGCTTGCGCCTGACGGATGTGCGCGTGAATGTCGGCGACGTGGTGCGCGCCGGCCAGGTGCTGGCCGTGTTCTCGAATGACACGGTCAATGCCGACGTGGCGCAGGCGAAGGCCGCCGTGCTGGAAGCGGAAGCGAATGCCGCGGAAGCCGCCGCCAACGCGCAGCGCGCCCGTTCGCTGCAAAGCACGGGCGCCATCAGCGCGCAGCAGATCAGCCAGTACCTGACGGCCGAACAGACGGCCAACGCGCGCATCGCGTCCGCCAAGGCGCAGCTGGCGTCGCAACAGCTGCGCCTGAAATACACGCAGGTGGTGGCGCCCGACAGCGGCATCATCTCTGCGCGCTCGGCCACCGTCGGCTCCGTCGTGGGCGCCGGCACGGAACTGTTCCGCATGATCCGCCAGGGGCGCCTCGAATGGCGCGCCGAAGTGACGGCCACCGAGCTCATGAGCCTGAAAGCGGGTACCCTGGCGCAAGTCAAGGCGGCCAACGGCAGCGTCTTGACGGGCAAGGTGCGCATGATCGCCCCTACCGTCGATCCGCAGACGCGTTCCGCCCTCGTATACGTCGACCTTCCGGCCAGCACCGGCAACAATGCGCCGTTCAAGGCCGGCATGTACGCCAGCGGCGAATTCGAACTGGGTACCTCGGGTGCGCTGACGGTGCCGCAGCAGGCGATTGCCGTGCGCGATGGCTTCAGTTATGTCTTCCGCCTGAATGCCGACCAGCGGGTCAGCCAGATCAAGGTGCAGGCCGGACGGCGCCTGAGCGACCGCATCGAGATTTTAGGCGGCATCACGGCCGACACCACCATCGTCGTCAGCGGCGCCGGCTTCCTCAATGACGGTGACCTGGTGCGGAATGTTCAAAATCCGGTGGCAACCCCGGTCGCAGCGGCTGCCAAGCCGGCCGCAGCGAAAAAGTAAGGAAAAACCATGAATTTTTCCTCCCTCTCGATCAAGAATCCGATCCCGGCCATCATGCTGTTCGTGCTGCTGACCCTGGCCGGCTTGCTGGCCTACAAGGCCAATCCGGTGCAGGATTTCCCCGACATCGAACTGCCCATAGTCACCGTCAGCGCGGTGCTGCCCGGCGCCGCGCCGGCGCAGCTGGAAACGGAAGTGGCGCGCAAGATCGAAGACTCCGTCGCCACCCTGCAAGGCGTGAAAAACATCTACACCAAGGTGCTCGACGGCGTCGTCACGGTGACCGTCGAATTCATCCTGGAAAAGCAGATCGCCGAAGCCGTCAACGATGTGCGCGACGCCGTCGCGCGGGTCAAGGCGGACATGCCGGCCGAGCTGCGCGACCCCACCGTCACCAAGGCGTCCACGGCAGGGCGCGTGGTGCTGACCTTTATCGCCACGGCAAAGCCGGGCGTCGACAACCCGCTCGACGCGCCTGACCTGTCCTGGTTCGTCGACAACACGGTGGCCAAGCGCCTCCTGACCGTGCCCGGCGTGGGCGCCGTCACCCGCGTGGGCGGCGTCTACCGCGAGATCCAGGTGGAACTCGACGAGGCGCGCATGGCCGCCTTGAAAGTGTCGGCCCTCGATGTCTCGCGCCAGCTGCGCCTGGTGCAGCGCGAAGCGCCCGGCGGCCGGGGCGACATCAGCGGCGCCGAGCAGTCGGTGCGCACCATCGCCACCGTGAAAACGGCCGATGAACTGTCGCGCGTGGAAGTGCCGCTGCCGGACGGGCGCCACGTGCGCCTGGACCAGGTGGCCACCGTGCGCGACACGGTCGCCGAACCGCGCGCGCTGGCCGAGCAGGATGGCAAGACCGTCGTCGCCTTTGAAGTGTTCCGCACCAAGGGCGCCAGCGAAGTGGCCGTCGCCAAGGGCGCGCGCGACGCCATCGCCGACCTGCAGAAGGAAAACCCGAATGTCGTGCTGCAGCAGTCGATCGACAATGCCTTCCCCGTCGAGGAAAACTTCGACGGCTCGATGGAGCTGCTGTACGAAGGCGCGCTGCTGGCCGTGCTGGTGGTGTGGTGGTTCCTGCGCGACTGGCGCGCCACCTTGGTGGCCGCCGCCGCCCTGCCCCTGTCCGTGATGCCAGCCTTCCTCGGCATCTACTGGTTCGGTTACACGCTCAACACCGTCACCCTGCTGTCGCTGGCGCTGGTCGTCGGCGTGCTGGTCGACGACGCCATCGTGGAAATCGAAAACATCGAGCGCCATCTGCGCATGGGCAAGTCGCCCATGGAAGCGGCCATGGAAGCGGCCGACGAAATCGGCATGGCGGTGATCGCCACCACCTTCGCGCTGGTAGCCGTGTTCCTGCCAACGGCCTTCATGAGCGGCATTCCCGGCCTGTTCTTCAAACAGTTCGGCTGGACGGCCGTGCTGGCCGTACTGGCCTCGCTGGTGGTCGCGCGCCTGCTCACGCCGATGATGGCCGCCTACATCCTGAAACCGCTGCCGCACAAGGAAGAACAGGATGGCTGGCTAATGACGCGCTACCTGAAAGTCATGCGCTGGTGCCTGAACCACCGCGGCACCACGGCCATCGCTGCGGCCCTGTTCTTTATCGGTGCCATCGCGCTCGTGCCGCTGCTGCCGACGGGCTTCGTGCCGGCCGCCGACCGCGCGCAGACGCAGATCAACCTGGAACTGCCTCCCGGCTCCACCCTGGGCGAAACGCAAGCCGTGGCGGCCCTGGCGCGCGATGCGGCCATGCGTACGCCAGGCATCCAGGGCGTCTTCAGTTCGATTGGCGGCGGCTCCAGCGGCGACGCCTTCGCTCCCGGCGCGGCTGCCGAGGCACGCCGCGCCGTGCTGACCCTAACCACCGTGCACCGCACGGAGCGCAAGGAATCGATGGCGGGCCTGGAAACGCAGCTGCGCCACAAGCTCGATACGATACCCGGCGCGCGCTTCACGGTGGGGCCGCCCGACACGGGCGTCAAGATGCAGCTGGTGCTGCGCTCGGAAGACCCCGTGGCGCTGATGGCGGCGGCACAAAAGGTCGAGCGCGAGCTGCGCGGCCTGAAAGGCATCGGCAACGTCAATTCCAGCGCTTCGCTGGTGCGCCCGGAAATCATCGTGCGCCCTGATTTTGCCAAGGCGGCCGACCTGGGCGTGACGGCGGCAGCCATCGGCGAGACCGTGCGCGTGGCCACGGCCGGCGACTACGATACGGACCTGACGAAAATGAACCTGCCCGAGCGGCAGGTGCCGATTCGCGTCAAGCTGCCCAACAGCGTGCGCGCCGACCTGGCCGCCATCGAACGCCTGACCGTGCCCGGCAAAAATGGTCCCGTGCGCCTGGCGAACGTGGCCACCGTGACGATGGAAAGCGGCCCGGCGCAGATCGACCGCTTGAACCGCAGCCGCAACGTGACCCTCGACGTAGAACTCGGTTCGCGCACCCTGGGCGAACTGAACGAAGAAGCGCGTGCGCTGTCGTCGATGAAGAATCTGCCGCCGTCCGTGAAGATCGCCGAACTGGGCGACGCGCAGGAAATGGCCTCGCTGTTCGCCAGCTTCGGCCTGGCCATGCTGATCGGCGTGCTGTGCATCTACTGCGTGCTGGTGCTGCTGTTCAAGGACTTCATGCAGCCGGTGACCATCCTGGCGGCGCTGCCGCTGTCGATCGGCGGCGCCTTCGTGGCCCTGCTGATCACAGGCAGCGCCCTGTCGATGCCGTCGATGATCGGCCTGATCATGCTGATGGGGATCGTCACCAAGAACTCGATCCTGCTGGTCGACTATGCGATCCTGGCGCGCCAGGCTGGCATGAACCGCTTCGATGCGCTGGTCGACGCTTGCCACAAGCGCAGCCGGCCCATTTTGATGACGACGATCGCCATGGGTGCCGGCATGATGCCGCTGGCGCTGGGCTGGGGCGCCGACCCCAGCTTCCGTTCGCCGATGGCCATTACCGTCATCGGCGGCCTGATCACGTCGACTTTATTGAGCCTGCTGGTGGTGCCGGCCGTGTTCACCTATATCGACGACCTGGAGCACCTGCTCAAGCGCGGCATGGCCAGACTGCGCCGCCAAAAGGCGCCGCTGCGGCGCGATGACAAGGTGGCGCTGGAAAAATAAGCGCCGCCACCGTTTGCAAAATCGCCCCCTGCGGGCAAGGAAGCGAAGGACCGGCCGCCAGGCCGCGCTCCCTCGCTTCCATCTATCTGGCATACTGCGCCCATTCTCCATGAACGCAATCTGCCCTGCCTATGAATTACCGCACCCCGCTCGTCCTGCTACTGGTATCCGCACTGCTCGGCGCCTGCTCGGACAAGACCGCCCCCGCCAGCGCCGACGTGGCAGCTGACGTGGCAAGCGATGTCCCCGCAGCCGCTGAAGCAGCCGACACGGCATCGGCCGAACACGTGCCGCCACCGGCCGCCACCGCGCCCAGGACGGAGGCGATGAACACGCCGCAAGCGCGCGAGCTCGAAGTGGGCATGATGCGCGCCGTCTTCGGCAAGGACTATCGCAGCGACAGCGACGATGCGCTGGCCGACCTGTCCGATCCGGACAACCACGTCGACAAACTCAGTTACGTCGTCAGTGCCGTCAGCCACAAGCTGCTGCCCGATGGCCGCGCCATCCTGGTGGCGAATGCGGAAACGGCCAACACGGAAGGCACGGCGGAATCGGCGCACGCCTCGTCGGGACTGTTGAACGTGTTTTTCCTGGCGCCCAAGGGCCAGCCGGAAGACGGCCAATGGCAAGTCGTGAAACGGCTGGAAAACATCGCCGCCCTGGGTTCATCGGGACAGCTGGGCGAAGTGCACTGGGTCATGCTGGGTGCGAACAAGCCGGGACTGGCGATCCGCCATGGCTATACGGGCCAGGGCTACACCATCACGCAACTTGCCCTGTTTGAAATCGGCGACGGCAAAGTGACGGCGCTCGATGGCGGCATCGACCTGTACTCGGACAATATGGGCGCCTGTACACCGGACATGGATGAATGCTGGATGGTGGCAGGCAGCTGGCGCTTTGCGGCGGCGCGCAATGGCGGTGCCTACGATGACTTGCTGATCGACTTCAAGGGCGCGTCCGAGAAGATCAAGCCCGGCGTCACGGTCAAGCCGGACGTAGACCCACCGCGCATCGCCACGCCATTGAACGGCCACGCGCGCTATGGCTTCGATGGCAAGGGATACAAACTGATCGAGGGCAAGAACACGGTGCCTGGCGTCTGAGCCAGGCACCGGTGGTAAAAAATCAGCGGCGCGCCGCCTCCAGGCGCACCAGCAGCGGCGCATACATGGCACGCGTATGGCTGCTCCAGCGGGCCATGGCGCTGTCGATATCGAGCAGCAGGCGTTCCGACAATACCTTGTCGCCTTGCTGCAGCGCCCAGATCGCGCATTCGGCGCGGCACTCGAAGCTGTTGTAGCGCGCCAGCGCATCGTCGAATTCCGCCTTCGCCTCCCGCTGGCGCCCGCTTTGCGCCAGCGCGCGCGCCGTCAGCAGGGACACCATCTCGGGACGGAAATGGATATCCGTGCGGCGGATGAACTCCAGGTGCGTCAAGGCCTCGGCGCCGCGCCCGCATTCCAGGTAGGCGCGTGCCGCGCCCAGGCGAATTTCCAGATCCGAGGAAAACGCTCCCTGCAGGCAGGCTTCATACGTCGATGCAGCTTCCTGCGCATCGCCTGCTTCCAGCTGCGCGCTGGCCAGGCGCATCTGGTTCTGCGCCGTCGGCGTGTACTCGAAAGCGGCTTTCGCCTCGCGCAGTTCGCGATTCGGATCGAGCACTTGCACGGCCACCGAAGCTACCTTGCGCGCGCCTTGCGGCAGGCGCGAATTGGGCAGGTAGATGGCGAAGAAATACACCACGCTGCCCAGCAGCGGAAACATGAATAAAATGAGCAGCCAGTACAGCTGCTGCCCGTTGCGCACCACGTGAATCGCAAAAAACAGCGCGATCAGGATGTGGATGCCTATGCCAAAAATCGTCATGTTACAACCTCGTTCGTGACGGGAGCCGCTGGCACCATGCCGCCGCTTTCCCTGGCTCAATATTACACCGGCCGCCGCGGCAAGCCCGCTGGGGAGACACGCGAACGGCGAAAAAAAAACAGGACAGCCGCGAGACCGTCCTGCTTTCCTGGCGCGCCTATGGGCGTCAGAACGTGCTGATAGCGTTCAGGAACCAGCCCCGGCTGCGATACGACAAATCCGTCAAATCGTCCGAGAAGGTCGTGAAGTTGTAGCCGATGCCGATCTTGGCGTGCTTCGCCACATGCCGGTAGACGCCGACCAGGGCGCCGGCACGCGCATCGCCCGCCTCGCGCGCCTTCAGCCTGCGTCCCTCGATCAGGGCATCCCACTCCTTGACGATATGGAAGTCGGCGCGCAGCACCAGCAATTCCGCGCGGCTGGAAAACCACTCGCCTTGCGTCTTCGACGCGCGCAACTGGCCCGTGCGCACGCCGAATTTCCCGCCCAACGACAGCCATGGCCGCACGTCATACGTCGTATCGACATTCAGGATATGACTTTTCTGCGTGTAGTCGAGCACCCCGCCTGTGACGCCGTCGACCTGGCCTGGCGATGGCAGGTTATAAAAGTACGTGTACTTGAACAGGGTATTCCAGCGGTCGTTGTCGACCGGGCGATAGGCCGCTCCCGTCACCACTTCCGTGTAGTCGCCATCGTAGAAGGCACCCCGCGTGGAACTGCTGCGCGACAGGTTGAACTTGCCCAGCAGGCGCCAATCGCGGTCCAGCTGGTAGCTCAGCGCATTACGCGTCAGCCACACCTTGCGGTGTTCGCTGTTCGCGTCCGTGGTGCAGCCGCCGTCAGCCGGCACGGTGGCGCAACTGCCATCGACCGTCCCCAGCGACTTCGTGCGGTCCGTGCGGAACTCCAGCGCACTGGAAAACTTCATCCGCTCGTAGGCATATGCCGCCGTCAGGCCGATGGCGTCGCGCTTCAAGTCGCCCGACAGGGGATTCGACAGCGTGCCCGTCTCGAACTTGATGCCCGTGGTCCAGCGTTCGGTAGGCGCCAGGTCCACGCCGAACGCGTGCGTCAGGCTTTGCGGCCCCGCGCCATTGCCCCAGCGGCTTTCCGCAAACAGGCCCGCCTTGTCGTTCAGGCGGTAGCGGCTGCCCGCCGTCAGCGTGGACTGGCGGCCGCTGTAGTTCACATCCGGCGTTTCCGTCTCCATGCGGTAGTTCAGGTAAACGCTGCTGCGTTCATCCATCTGCATGTTGCCGAACAGCTGGCCGCCCACGCCGCCGCTGCCGCCCGACGCTTCCGCCCCCAGGCGCAGGCGTTCGCTCACCTGGTAAGTGCCACCCAGTCCCGCGCGGTCATTCAGGGCGCGGTTGCCGCTGCGCGACAAGGTATGCTGCACGAAGCCGTACATATCCCACGGCGCGTACAGCAATCCTGCCACGCGCGCCGAGGCCACGCCGGAAGCGAGCGTGGTGTCGGGGCCGTACTGCGGACCGCCAGCCATGCCCGCCTCGCGGCCCTGCGTCACCAGCTGGCCCGTGATGCCGCCTTCCAGCCCCTGCTGCGGCACGGCGTTCGACGCCGGCGTCTTTTCCAGCGCGCCATCCCGGGCTTGCTGGCCCTCCTGCAATGGCCGATAGTCGACGCGCAGCACGGCGTCGCTGCGCCCGCCATCCTGGCTCAGGATGGCGCTGGCATTGTCCCTGCCAGCCGCATTGTCGCGGCGGTCGTGCCGCAGGCCTGCCGACACGCCCCACTCCGCATCGAGCTTGTGGCGCAGCGCCGCTTCCACGGCGCGTGCATCCTGGCTGGTGGCCGTGCGGTCATCCGCCTTCAGAGACACTTCCGTGCGCTCGCCCAGCGGCAAGGTCGCCGCCAGGCCCGTTTGCCGCACGGCCTCGCCGTTCAGGGTCTGCATGCCCGGTCCCGCATAACCGGCTTCGCGGTCCTGCCAATAGGCGGCGATGCGGCCGCGCGCCGCGCCGCCCAGGTCGGCCAGGTCCAGCGCGCCGTCGAAGCGCTTCGCGTTGGCGGGGCGGCCGCCCGCCGTCGTCTGGTTGAAATCGAAGCCGCCGCTCGATGAACTGAGCACGCTGCTGGCGTCGCCGCTGGAACGGGCTGCCTCGGCCTTGATCCAGGTACCCGGCTTGTAGCGCAAGGTCAGGTCCAGCTCCTTGAGGGTCTGGTCCGAACCTTGTTCGCCCTGGTGATAATTGCTGGCCCCGATGCGCACATGGTCGTTGAACCAGTGGCTGGCGCGCACGCCCACCGAGGTGCCGGAAATGGCGCTCAGGCCCGGCACATACTCATACGTCGCCACCAGGTACACGGGATTGCCGCTCAAGCTGGCGCTTTGCACCAGCGCGCCGCCATCGGCCACGGAGGACAGCGGCGAGCGCAGGGTCAGGCGTCCCTGCAGGTAGTTGATTTCATAATCCTGCGAAGGCGTCAGCTGGATGCGCTCGATCACCAGGCCCGAATCCTTGTCGCGCACTTCCACCCACAGGCGTTCCGAACCTTGCGTCAGGTCCAGGTGGCGCAGATAGTATTGCGAACCGCCCGTGCCGCGAAATTCCTCGCGCGACTGCAAGGTGCCCGGCGAAGCGGCAAAGGCGTTGACCGTGCTGGCCTTTTCGCCATGGCTGGTGCTGGCGGCGCCATTCCACAACAGGTTGGCGCCATACAGGCCGCGGCTGTACTGGGCCAGTTCCGAGCCGCTCCAGGTGGTCTGGAAATTCCCCCACATGACGGACGAATCGCCTTTTTCCAGGCGCACGTAAAAGCGCCCCTGGGTAGGCGCATCGTCGACGGTGGTGCTGTCGTCGCCGTACACGGGATAGTATTTGTCCGGATCGATGCGGCGCAGCAGGTAGTTCGGGTCCTTGCTCTGGAAATTGTGGAACAGGTCGCGCAGGGGCTGCTCGCGCGTGTCGGCGCTGGCCGTCAGCAGGTAGTCGCCCTTGATCTTGCCCTTCAAGTAAAACGCGCCGCGGCCGTCGGCCCAGGTCTCGTTCCGGTAGTGCTGCGTGTCGCCCGTGACCAGTTCCGCCGGTCCCTTGGTGCGGTCGCGGCCAATGGTCAGGTCGGCCAGCGCCACATAAAACCAGTCGCTGTCGGCGATATTCAGGTTGCGGCGGAAGGTCATGCCGGCCCCGCTGCCATCCTTCACGGCCACTTCCACCGTATGCGGTCCAGGACGCATGATCTGGCGCATGGCGAACTTGCCGCTGACGTCAACCGGCACGACCATGCCCAGCGCCGTCACCTGCTGGCCAGGCTTGATCTTCTCGCCGCTGATGGTGACGCTACCGCCCGATGCATCGATATTGCGCAAGATCAGGCTCGACTCGCCCCAACCGGCCAAGGCATCGCCGCCGGCCTTCTTGCCCGGCGCTTCGGGCGGCGCCGCATCGAGCAGGCGCAGTGGCTGCAAACGCGTCTCGTCGAACTTGCCGCCTGCGTCGTAGACGCGCAGCAGGTAGCCGATCTGCTCCGGCGCATCGGCCGGCGCCTGCCAGGCCGTCGCTTCGCCCATCGTCGCGGGCACAATCGCAAATGGCTGCTCCTGCGTGCTCTGTCCCTTGGCGAAGATGCGGATCTCGGCGCGCTGCTGGAAAAATGCGTAATTGGTGTACGTGCCAAAACGCACAGGCGCCTGGCGCTGCGCATAAGGCGCCGCCAGCCAGACATTCAAGGCCGGCGCCACATTCAAGGGGTCGTACTTGACCTGGATGTCGGAACGCTCCAGCGCCACGTCGACGCAGCGCTGGCGGTCCGCCTCCTGCTGCGGCGTATCGGTGTCCTGCACCACGCCGTCTATGCTGATGGAGAAGGCTGCATCGCGGTTGGCCAGCTGGCTGGCGACGGCGCAATCGTCGACCTGCACCACCGTCTCGATGCGCTTCGGCGGTGCGGCGGCGACAGCCGGCAGTTCGACGGCTTCCTCGTACCAGGCACGGATTTCCGTGCGGCGGTTCTGCGCCATGCCTTGCGGCGTGGCGTTCGACGTGATCGCTTCGCTCTCGCCCTTGCCGCTGGCGGAGAAGGCCGACGCCGGCAAGTCCAGCGCGCGCATCAGATAGGCCGTGACGGCCAGCGCGCGCGCCTCCGACAGATGCTGGTTGGTCGGGAAAGTCGGCTTCAACCAGGCGGCGATGCGCTGGTTGTCCGTATGCCCGATCACCTGCACGCGCACCTTCTGCTTGTCGCGCAAACGTGCGGCAAGCGCGTCAAGCCGGGCCGTGGCGGCCGGCAGCAGCACATCGCGGCCGGACTCGAAATTGGTGCCCGACAGCAGATCGTCGAAAGTCACGCTCTGCTGCGCCGGCGTGGCCGGCGGCACCGCTTCCAGGATCACGCGGCGCTCGGCGCGGCTCAGGCCAGACGGCGCCAGGCCGCTGAAAGCGGGCGACTCCTGCTCGCCGCTCGAGGGCTGCTGCGCCCCCATGCTGTGGCTCCGGTCCAGCATTTTTCCCCGCAGCGCGTGCTCGTTTGCCGTTTGCGCATGCGCGCCCAGACAGACAAAGCCTATGCTGCCGAGCAAATACACGAGCCGCTTGGGGGCCGGCCTGGCCGCCGCTTTGAAGGTGCCTTGATTGCTAACGTTCATGGTCATTTTCGGTTTCATTGTGCGCCCTCGATCTCGATGACGAGGGGATATTCGTTTTGCAGTGCCTGCCAGCGCGCCTGCATCTCGCTTTCGATCGCCTTGCTGCGGCGCTGCGCCAGCGCGGCATCGCCGCCAGCGGCATACGCGATGCGCAGTACCGATGGCTTGGCGCGCAGGCTGGCCACCAGTCCTTCGATGCGTCCGGCCCATTCCGGCTGCAAGGTCGTTTCGCCCGCGACGAATGCGGCGTCGCTCAGCTCAAGACGCACGACACGGTGGATGGTGGCGCCGAAGTTCAGCTTGACCACCTTGCCTCGGGTCAGGCGCACATCGCGCGGATTTTCCGTCGTGACGCGGTAGCCGCTCGGCAGGGTGCGGTCATCGAGCTTCATGACGAAGTTCGAGCCGCGGTCCGCATTCGGAATCGCCGGACAAGCCACGTGGAAGCGTCCTTCCGCATCCGTCGTCACCAGCAAGCCGCGCGCCGTCGCCATGCGCACGCCGGCAATGCCCGCCTCGCCGTCATCCTGGTAGCCATTCGCGTTCCGGTCGTCGAACACCTTGCCGATGATGTCGGGACAATCGAAAGTGGCATCCGGCACCACGCGCACCGTGGCGGTAGCCAGGTTGGAAATACGCGTCTCGCCCGTCGCTGCCCAGGCCTGGTTGACGTATTCGCCATCGCCAACGCCGCTGCCCACCATCAGCATCAGCTTGTAGGTCTTCTTCTCCTTCGGCGCGAAACCGCTTTCCTTCCAGCGCAAGCTGCGGCCATCGACGATCGGTTCCGCCGGCACGCCATTGCGGGTCGCGCTGCCGACGCGGTACTTGAAGCCGGCCGGTATCAGGTCGCGCACCTCCATCGCGCCCAGGGTCGCCGCCTGCGGATTGCTGGCCGTGATCGTGTACGGCACCAGGTCGCCGCGCGTGACGTTCAGCATCGGCGTCGCCTTCGTCACCATGATGCTGTCGCTGCCCAGCGGGTCGAGCGGGATATGGTTGTTCAGGATCGGTGCCGAACCGCCATTCGTGATGACAAAGCTCAGGTAATACTGCGTGGTCCTGGCGCCTCCGGCGATCAGTCCCGTGCAGTTGTTCGGATCAAGTTCCATCTTCGTCGACAATGCCGGCGCCAGCTCGCTGGCCTGGATAAAGGCCGGATCCGGCACCAGGCCCACCGTCAGCGGTCCCTTGCAGGCCGGCAGGCTGCCGGACGGCGCCAGCAGGTAATTCGCCGGCGCCACCACGCTCAGCGTATACACGCCGTTGGGGAAACCGTTCTGCAGCAGGAACTGGTACATGCCGTCGCTGCCCACGATTTGCGTCTGCTCAGCAACACCACCGACCAGGTGCGTGGCGCTGTCAAAACCGGCAGGACCGCTGATCGACACGACGGCGCCAGCCACCGGCTTGCGCGTCACGGAGTCGTACACCACGCCGGCCGGATCGAGCGGCAGATTCTGCTCGACGACACGGTCGCCGTCGCGCAAGGTCAGGTTGGTGATGCGGCTACCGCCCGGCACCACCACGCCTTCGCCCCCCGTCGACACGGGCACGTTCGGCATGTTGTTGCCATCCTTGAGGAAGGTGATCGCATAGCCGGAACCCGTCGGCAAGCCGCTCGCCTCGTAGCCGGGGCAATGCAGGTTGTCGAACTGGTAGAAGCCCTTCTCGTCCGTGATGGCGCGGCAGATCAATTTGCCTTCCTGGTGCAGCTCGGCCGTCCAGCCAGCCACGCCAGCCTGGCTGCCGTCGAGCGGACGCACACGGCTGCCGTCGCGGTTCAGCCATACGTAGCCGTTGATGATGGGCGGCTTCAATTGCGGGATGCCCTTCTCGCCGAACAGATAGCCGCGCATGTCGTCGCCCGCCGCCAGCCTGATGCCGGTGATCGTATCCTTGTTGCCCACGCCGACAGGCTTGCTGGCGTTGGCCGTGCCCACCGATCCTGGCAGCACCGCCGTCTTGCCGTCCACATAGCCGGCCGGCTGCGTTTCCGTCAGGGTGTAGCCGGCGGCGTCGCTGACCGGCACCGTGTCGAACAGATAGCTGCCGTCGGTGCCCGTCAGCACGCTCAGCTTGACCGGCTTGCCATCGACGGACGTGCC
The DNA here is from genome assembly GCF_030587265.1 of Janthinobacterium sp. SUN137. Taxonomy (NCBI): domain Bacteria; kingdom Pseudomonadati; phylum Pseudomonadota; class Betaproteobacteria; order Burkholderiales; family Oxalobacteraceae; genus Janthinobacterium; species Janthinobacterium sp. SUN137. The sequence goes on from NZ_JAPWHZ010000001.1 coordinate 996,340, forward strand.
GCTCAGGACCACCGTCACGCCGGCAATGCCTGACTCGCCATCGTTGCGGATGCCGTCGTTATTCAGGTCGGCATACACCACGCCACCGAGCTTGCCCAGCATATGGCGTTCGCCAAACAGGTAGCCGCTCGCCTGCGTCGCCACCGGCAGCACGATGTCGCCGATCGTGTTGTGTTCCGGCGCCGCGCCGAAGCTGGCGTTGTTGACCTTGCCGCCGGCGCTGCCGGCCGTTTCGCGGCCGTCGAGATACACGGCAGGCTGGCTTTCCAGCAGGCTGTAGGTACCGGCAGGCAGGCCGTCGAAGCGGTAGCTGCCATCGCTTCCCGTCACCACCGTACGGGTCAAGCCGTTCGCGCCGCGCACAGTGATGTCAATGTCGGCGATGCCCGCTTCCCCCGCGTCCATGGCGCCGTTGTCGTTCAGGTCGCGATACACGAAACCCCGCAACGACGACACCTGTTCGCGGAAATCATAGCCGCTGCCATTGCCCTGCGGCGGCAGGACGATGCCGCTGACGACATCCACCACGCCGGTACCGACCGGTTTGCCGTTGATGCTGCCGACAAAGGTACCCGTCGCACCCGGATAATTCCCCAGGCCGGCCGGCTGCGTTTCAGTGACCGTGTAGCCGGCAGGACCGGACGGATACAGGCCAGGGAAGGTGTAGCTGCCATCGGCGTCCGTGACGACGGTGACATTGACCGGCTTGCCGTGGCTGTCGATGCCGCTCAGCGTCAGGCTCACACCCGGCAAGCCTTCGCCCTTCTCGTAGCTGCTACTGTCGTTCGCATCGCCGTACACGCGGCCGGAAATGCTCGCCGCCTGCAGTTCGCCGAAGTCAAAACGCGTATGGCTCTTCGCCGCATCGAATGGAATGCGCGCGATGGTATTGGCCGTGCCGATGTCGCAGGCCGGATTGGCGCAGGAGGCGGCGCCGTCGATCAGGCCCTTGCGCTGGCGTCCGTCCAGATAGGCGGCCGGCTGCGTTTCCACCAAGGTATAGCCGGCCGCATTCGCGTGCGGCAGGTCGCGCAAGCTGTAGCTGCCATCGGCGGCCGTGATGGCCGTGCGGTTGACCGGGGTCACGCCATCGCGGGCGATGCCGGTCAGGGTGATGGTAACGCCGGCGATGCCCGCGGTTTCACCCGCATCGCGCACGCCATTGTCGTTCGCGTCGACGTAGACGGCGCCGCTGATGGCGCCTGTCTTCTCGCCGAAATCGTAACCCGTCAATTGCGCGCCCGGCGCCAGCGCGATGGCGCTGACCACGTTGGCCACGCTGGCATTGCCGCCGCCATTGCCGGCCGCCTGGCCCGCATCGGCGTAATTGACCGGCTGCGTCTGCGTCACGGTATAAGTACCGGCGAGCAGGCCGTCGAAATGGTAGGCGCCGTTGGCATCGGTCAGCACCGTCACGGAACCGCCTGCGCCACCGGTCAGCGTCAAGGTCACGCCCGCCAACGGCGTGTCGCCGCTGCCGGCCGCGCCATTGCCGTCCACATCGAGGTAGACCTTGCCGGCGATGCTGCCCGTCAGTTCGCCAAAATTGTAATCGCGCGCGCTGCCGCCGTTCGGCAGCACGATGCCGTTGAATTGGTCGAAACGGGGCGCACTGCCGCCGATGCGGCCTGTCGCGACGCCATTGACCGTGCCCACGCTTTCCGCGCCATCGAGGTAGGCGGCAGGCTGGGTTTCAGCCACGGCATAGCCGTTGCCGTCGCTTTGCGGCAGGCCCGTGAAGCTGTAGCCGCCGTCGGCCGCCGTTTGCAGCGTGCACAAGGCAGGCACGATCACGCTGCAGACGTCGAAGCCATCCGCCGTGGTACCCGACAGCGTGACCGTCACGCCGGCGATGCCCGTCTCGCCCCCATCCTTGCGGCCGTTGCGGTTCGCATCGATATACACGTAACCGGACAGCGACTGCGCCACGCCGCCAGCCGCGCCCGGCGCCTGGCCGAAATGGTAGCCCGTCGCCGTGGCGCCGGGCAGCAGTACGATGGCGCCGGCAGTGCGGATCGCCGCACCCGGCACGCCCGTGCCAGGCACGCGCACGGCGCCGTCGATCAGGCCACCGAGGCTGCCTGCCTGCGCACCCGTGTGATACAGGCTGGCCGGCGGCGTGACCGTCACGGCATAGCCGGCAGCGTCGCTCGGCGCCAGGCCGGCAATCAGGTAACTGCCATCGGCGCCCGTCTGGAAGGTGCAGCTCGGCACGGCAATGCCGGGACAGACGGGATGACCGAGATGGTCGTTGCCGCTCAGGGTCAGCGTGACACCGGCCACGCCCGTGCTTTCACCACCCTGGCGCACCGCATCGCGGTTGCTGTCCATGTAGACGCTGCCGGCAATCGACGCCAGCGCCAGTTCGCCGAAATTGCGCTCGGTGTAGCTCAGGCCCGGTTCGATGCTGCCGATGACGATGCCTTCCGGCGCGGCGCGTCCCGCGCTGTTCGCCACGACATTGCCGGCGCCGTTCTGCTCCTTGCCATCCGCATGGCCGGCAGGCTGGGCCAGTTCGGTCACCGTGTAGGATTCTCCCAGACGGCTAGGCGGGACATTCGTGAAGCTGTATTTGCCATTGGCGTCGGTGGTGGCCGTGCACGCGCTGCCCATCGCGACGCACACGTCGGCGCCCCAGAAGGTCAGGCCGGAGAGCTTCACCTGCACGCCGGCGATGCCATTTTCGCCCGCCTCGCGCAAGCCGTTGTTGTTCTTGTCGGCGTACACGTAGCCGCTGATGGCAGCATGCGCGTATTCCTGGAACAGGTAGCCCGTCGCCGCCGTATTCGGCGCCAGCACGATCTGGCCGATGGTGTTGTGCGCCGCGCTGGCGGAACAGTTGGCGCCGTTGTCGCAGCTGGCCGGCGGCGGCGTGCCACCGGCCGTGCCCGCGACTTCAAACAGGTCGGCGTAGCTGGCCGGCTGTGTCTCGACGAGGGTATAGCCGCCGGCCGCGGAGCGCGGCAGGCGGTCGAACAGGAAGTCGCCGCTGCTGGTGCTGAGGGTCAGCGGCGCGCCCGCCGTGCCGATATCGTTGCCCCAGAAATCCTGGCCGTACAGCGAGAACGTCACGCTGCTGGTGATCTTCTCACCGGCATCCATGCCGTTGCTGCGGTTCGCATCGTTATACACGGAGCCGGCGATGCTCGACTTGACGATCTGCACGTCGACGCTGGCACTGTTGTTGCCGGCGTTCGGATCGCGCGAGGTGCCCGGCGTCGGCACGATGCTGGCGGTATTTGTGATATTGCTGGCGAACGGTCCCGCATAGGCCGGGTATGGCGCCTTCACGGGGATGGTGATGGAGACCAGGTTGGCCGTGTCGGCTGCGCCCGATGCAATCGGCAGCACGCCCAGCGTGCAGGTCACGGTGACCGGCGAACCGCTGCTGACGCAGTTGTTCAAGGTCAGCGAAGCGCCCGAGCCGAGGCGTGCCGTCGGTGCGCCCGTCAGCACGAAGCCGGCCGGCAGCACGTCGGTGACGACCGTGCTGGCCGCCAGGGCGGGACCCAGGTTCCCCACCACCAGGGTGTAGGTAAAGGGCTGGTTGATGCTGAACGGCGATGCGGGCGAAACGGTTTTCGACACCAGCATCAGGTCGGTCTTCGGCAGCACGGTGGTGGTTTCTTCCACCACGTTGTTCGTCGCCAGCTTGTCGCCGGCAAACGGCGCCGCACCCGTTTCCAGCGATTCGACGCTGGCGTTGATCTTGTAGGTGATCGATCCCAGCGGCGCATTGCTGACGGGACCCGTATCGAATTTCAGGCCGAACACGCGGCTGGCGCCGCTGGACAGCGTGCTATCGCCGGGCACGCTGGCCAGGTAGCACACCAGGTTCGTGCCCGCGCCGCCCGGCTGGCTGCACGAGGCGCCGGCCGGCAAGGTGGTACCGGCGGCATTCCACAGCATGGTATACGGCACGGCCGCGCCGTTTTGCGGCGGCGGCACGGGCGTGACGACCAGTTTCAGGCCGGTGGCCAGCGACGGCCCGTTGTTTTGCACGGTAACCTTGTACACCAGCGCATCGCCGAACGGGCTCTGTTCATAGCCCGTATCGACGGCCGACACGCTCAGGTCCAGCTCCTTGCTGATCACGGTGACGGTGGTGCTGTTGCTGTTGTTGGCCGCATTGCTGTCGTCGGTCGTCGTGCTGATGGTGGCGCTGCTGGCATAGGCCGCGTCGAGCGCATCCGGGTACGGGAACACGGGGATGACCGAGAAGATCAGCTGGCGCGTCTCGCCATCGCCGAGTCCAAAGGTCCGGCATTCGATGCCGGCCTGTCCCGCATAAGGCGCACCGCTGAAGGCGGGCACCAGCGTGCATTGCGCGGCGCTGCCCGCGATGCTGGCCGAGCCGGCGACATACGCCATGCGGGCTGGATCGATGACCTGGCGCAGCACCACATTGGCCGCGCTGCTGGGCCCATTGTTGCGGATCGAGGTGGTGAACACCAGCGGCACGCCGACGCGCACGGGGTTCGGCGCACCGGCCATCGCCGTGACGCCGACGTCGGCCTGCGGCACCACGGTGACGGTGGCGCCGGAGCTGTTATTGGCCGCATCGGTGTCGATGGCATCCGGGCTCGATACCGTAGCGGTATTGAGCAAGGCGCCGTCCTTCAACGGGCGATTGAGCGTGATGGTGATGGTGCGCGACGCGCCATTGCCCAGGTTCAGCAGCGTGCACGTGATGGTCGACGCAAAGCTGCAGCTTTCGCCTGCGCCGCTGCCGGCCAGCACGACGCTGCCGCCCGTGGTGCCGCCGCTGCCGTTGTACCAGTGCGGCAAGGCGTCGACCACCTTGACGGTCGGTGCGCTGTCCGGGCCAGCATTGCTGACCACCAGGGTATAGCTGAAGGTATTCGAGGCAGCCGGCAAGCTGACCAGGGACGCCGTCTTGACGATGGCCAGGTCGACGTTCAACGGCGTCGATGTGACGCTGGCGGTGTCGCAATTGCCCGTGCTCGCATTGTCCGGCGGCTGGTGCGCCGACCCGGCGGCCATGCCGGTACAGGCGGTATTGCTCAAGGTGCCGGAAAAACCCGCTTGCGCGCGCGTGGTCAGAATCAGGGCAGGCAGTTTCGCGCCGCGCGCCAGGCTGCCGGAGATCGTGTAGGTGCAGGTCACCAGCTGTCCCGCCGCGCTGCACGTCCAGCCCGCGCCGCTGGCGCTCACATAGCTTTCTTGCGGCGACAAGGTATCGGTCACGGTCACGGTGCCGCTGGCGGCACTGGTGGAGGTGCTCGCATTGGTGACCGTGATGGTATTGGTGATCAGGCCATTCGCCGCGACCAGTCCTGGCGACTTGCTCTTGCTCAGGGTCAGGTGGGCGAATGGCGCGACGATGGTGTAGGTGGCCGAGGCGGGATTGTTCAAGCCGTCGAGCGGGGCGCTGCGTGCCACGTCCACCACATTCGCGCCGCCCGTCGCACCCGTGGCGACGGTCAGCGGAATCAGGAACTTGGAAGAGGTGGCGCCCAGCGCCAGCGCGCCGACATTGCAGGTGATCGTCTGGCCAGCCTTGGCGCAGCCGGCCGGCAAGGTGCCGATCGTGAAATCGCCGGACACCGTCGTCTTCACGGTGACGCCGCTGGCGTCCTGCGTGCCGCTATTGACGGCCCACAGGTTCAGGCTGACCGCCTCGCCCTGCGTGAACGAGCTCAGGCCGCTGGCGTTCGACACCAGGGTTTGCCGGGCATCGAGGTCGGTGCCCGGCTTGACCGTGACGATGACCTGGCTTGGTCCGTTGTTGCCGTCTTCCGGATCGCCGGTCTGCAAGTCGCTGGAAGCCACCGACGCGCCGTTGGTGATGGTGCCGGCGATGCTCTTGACAATGCGCCCGCCGATCGTGATGGGGGGAGCTTGCTGCCCGACGCCGATGGCCGCGCCGCTGTAGGTACAGGTCAGCACGGTGCCCGAACGGGCGCATGCCCAGCCCGTGCCAGACGCTGACGCGTAGGTAAAATCCGCGCTGGCCGGCAAGTTGTACGTGACCTTGAATTGCGATGCGCTGTCCGGACCGGCATTCGCCACGTCCACCCGGTAGCCCACCGTTGCGCCGGCCGCTGCCGTACAAGCGGCGGGACAACCGCTCAAGCCCGTCGTGCCGCTGGCGGCGACGCTCAGGTCCGCGCCCTTGATGACGGTGACCGTCTTGATCGAATCGTTGTTGAAGCTGTTGCCGTCCGTGTCCACGTTGACAAAAGACACGCTGGCCTTGGTCACCACGGCAGACGCCGCCGAGCCCGTGCCGCTGAAATTGACCGTCCAGTTCGCGGTCTTGCCCAGTCCGCTGCGCGTGCAAGTGAGCAATTGCGGACTGGCTGCCAGATTGAAGGCGCAACCGGCCGGCGCCGTGCTCGACGCAAAATTCACATTGGCGGGCAATTCCACCGCCAGGCGCACGGTGCCCGTCGCATCGACCAGGTCCTCATTGTTCGTCACCACCACCGAAAAGCTGGCCTTGCCGCCGCGCGGCACGGGGTCCGGCGCCTGCAGGTAGGCGGAAACGGACAAGTCGATTGTCGCCGCCGACGCCGTTCCCGCCGCGCCAAGGGTGCAGAAACAGGCGATCAGCCATAACAGGCGCTGCAGGAGACCGCGCGGCCCTCCCCGCTTGCAGGAGATCAGACAGGAAAAGATAGTGCGCAAAAAGGAGGACATAGGCATGGCAGTCGTCAGGGGGTTGTGCGGTGTGCTGCAACGGCACTTCCGGCCCAGAAAAAACAGCGAACGGCCTGCTTTTTCACCCTGCGGACATGGCAAGGCGGCACGAAAGTCAACAAATATTCAATGTGTAATTTATGACAACATTGAATATTTGCGACATTCTGGTGCATTTTTTAATGCTTTACAAGCAATAAAAATATTAAAAAATTAATCAATTGAGATTAAGCAAGGAAATGAAAAAATCACTCAAAGGCACTTGCATTCATGCTAACAAATGTGTCTATTTTGTTATTTTTTTGAAATTGGTACTACGACAGTTTTTTTTGCTTCACGCCCTTGAAATGATAGAAATCAAGGCTAAAGATGCCAATTTCGCTCAATATGCCACTATGTACTCCAGCGTACATATCAGAAAGAAAAGTGTTTCCCATGTGATACTAAAAATAATTCAAATGACAATGTTTATTGGTATCACAGGCGCAGCACGGCAGAAATCACAAAAGAATTCCATGTGGAAATTTTTTATGTACTGCAACGTGAAAATGAAGTTGTGAAAATACAACAAGAAAGATCGGCGGCGCGCCGCCGCGGACAAGGGAAACGCGGGGAGTTTTGGGAAAGGGCGGCAAGACGTTACCGAAGCGCCTGCATCCAGGCAAAAAAACCGGATGCTGCGACAGGAGGGAGCAGGCGCTTGTCCCGGCAGAGGGATCCATCCCCTGCCGGGACAGCCGGGACAGGCGTTAAGGGCGGGCCGTTGCCGCCCAGCCGCCGCCCATGGCCCGGTACAGGTCGACCGAGGCGACGAGGATGCGCGTCTTCAGTTGCAGCAGCCCCACGTCGGCGCTGTACAGGGTACGCTGGGCGTCCAGCTCTTCCAGGTACGAGGCATAGCCATTGCGGTAGCGGTTATGCGCGATGCGCAGGGTGTCCGCCGCCGTGGCGCGGCGCGCGTCGTTTTCCACGGCCTGCTGCTGGAGGCGGTAGATGGCGCCCAGGCTGTTCTCCGTTTCGGCGAAGGCATTGCGCACCACGTTTTCATAGGTGTACGCGAGCTGGTCGCGCTGCGCGCCTGCCGCATCCGTCTGCGCCTGCACGCGCCCGCCGTCGAACAGGGGACCGGCCGCCAGCGCAGTCAGCCGCCAGAGGGCCGTGGGCGCATGCAGGAAATCGGTGAGCGTCGTCGCTTGCCCGCCGCCCACGGCCGTCAGCTTGAACGAGGGCAGCAGCTGGTCGCGCGTGGCGGCCAGGCTGGCGTTGGCGGCCGCCAGGTTGTGTTCCGCGCGCGCGATGTCGGGCCGCCGGCGCAGCAATTCGGACGGCAGGCCGGCCGGCACGCCCGGCGCCGCCAGTTCGGCCAGCGGCAAGCCGCGCGCGATGGGGCCGGGATTGCCGCCGACGAGGATGGCCAGCGCGTTTTCCTGTTCAAAGATCTGCCGCTGCAGCTGCGGCACCTGCTCGGCCGCCGCATGGTATTCCGATTGCGCCTGCAGCCATTCCAGCCGCGAGCTGTAGCCCACCTCGAACTGCTTGCGCGCCAGCTCGCGCGACTGTTCGCGCAGCTGCAGGGTCGATTGCGTGAGCGCCAGCTGCGCGTCGAGCCCCCGCAGATTCAGGTAACTCGTCGCCACGCTGGCGGCGATCGACAGGGCCGCCGCATCGAGGCTGACCTGCTCGGCGCGGTAACTCTCGCCCGCAGCATCGCTCAGATTGGCCAGCCGGCCCCACACGTCGATTTCATAGCTGGCCTGCAGTTCGGCCTGGAAGACATTCGTCACATACGGTTTGCCGCTGGACGCCAGGGTGCGCGTGCGCGTGGGCGAGCCGTCGAAGGCCAGGTTGGGCGCGCGGTTCGCATCGGCCTGCGCCAGGCGCGCGCGGTATTCCTGCACCCGGGCGCGGGCCACGCGCAAGTCGCCGTTGCGCGCCAGCGCCTCGCCCACCAGGTCGCTCAAGACCGGATCGCCGAATGCCTGCCACCACAACTGCTCCACCTGCGCGCCAGCAGGCGCACCATCGGCCGCGGGCGCGCGCCAGCCGGACGGCAGCTGCAATGCCGATGGCGGCTGCAAGGGCGCGTTGGCGGCGCAGCCGGCCAGCGCCAGCGCGCCGGCCATCAGCAGGACATGGCGCTTCATGGCTTGGCCTTCTTCGGCGCTGGCGGCGGCGCCGGATTGTCCGCCGAGTCGTTCAGCACGGCGGACGTGTCGACGCTGACCACCACCGACATGCCGGGCACGAGCCGGCGTGCATTCGCCTGCCCCGCGTCGATGCGGATGCGCACGGGAATGCGCTGGGCGATTTTAAGGTAATTGCCCGTCGCGTTATCGGCCGGCAGCACGGAAAACTCGGAACCGGTGGCCGGCGAGATGCGCTCCACCTGGCCCGTCAGCACGGCGCCGTCGAGCGCATCGACGTGGAAGGTGGCGCTCTGCCCTTCCTGCACGCCGTTCATCTGCGTTTCCTTGAAATTGGCGATGACCCACATCTGGCGCGGCACCAGCGCCATCAGCTGCGCACCCGAATTCACGTACGCGCCCTGGCGCACCGTCACCTGGCCCAGCTGGCCGTCGGAAGGGGCAACGATGCGCGTGTTATCGAGGTCGATCTTCGCCGCCTTGACGGCCGCCTGCGCGTTCGCCACGGCCGCTTCCAGCGCCTGCTTGTTGACCACCACGGAATGCACGCTTTGCTGGGCGATGTCGAGATTGGCCCGCGCCTGCGCCAGCGCGGCCGCCATCTGCGCCTGCGCGGCGCGCGACTGATCGTGTTCGCGCTGCGACAGGGAACCGTCGGCCACCAATTGTTCCACGCGATTGAGGTCGGCGCTGGCCTTGCGCGCCTGCGCTTCCGCATTCGCCAGCGCCGCCTCGCTGACGGAAATGCCCGCCTGCGCGCTGGCCTTTTGCTGCGCCCAGTTCGACAGCGCCGCCTGCTGCGCCGCCAGCTGGGCCTGCGCCTGCTCGTAGCGCTGCTGGTAGATGCGGTCGTCGATGCGCACCAGCAGCTGGCCTTCCTTCACGTCCATGAAATCCTGCACCGTCACTTCCACCACGTAGCCGGACAGCTGCGTGCCGATGATCGTCACCTGCCCCCGCACGGTGGCGTTTTCCGTCGTCACGACGGGGCTGGTGAACGGCGGCAGCCGCCACGCGTACAGCACGATCAGCACGCCCACCAGGGCCACGGCGGCAAAGGCCAGCGCGGACAGCCACTGGTGGCGCCGGTCCGGCTGCGCCGTGGAAGGGGCGGCGGGTGCGGCTGCTGGCGCCGCCGATGCAGGTGCGGGAGGTGGCGGTGGATTGTTATTTTCTGTCATTGCTCGGTTCCGAATTGGTAATGGGGACGATGGCCATGGCCGTCTGCGCATCGCGCACGGGGCCGACCAGGCGACGCGCGCCGGTGGTGATGCGGGTCCAGGATTGGCTGACCAGCATCCAGATCAGGGTGGCGATGGCGACGCCGGCGATCATCAAAAAGACGTCGTTATAGGCCAGCACATTGGCTTCGCGCGTGGCGATGGCGCCCAGGCGCGCCACGCCCTGTGCGCTGCGCAAGGCAGGGTCCGTCAGCACGCCGCCGTAGCTCGCGGCGCCGGACTGCACGCGCGCGGCCACCTGCGGGTCGAGCAGGGTGAGATGCTCGACCAGGTAGCTGGAATGGTATTTTTCGCGCGCCGTCTGGATGGTGCCGACGATGGCCGAGCCGAGCAAGCCGCCCAGGTTCTGCGTCATGGTAAACATCACGGAAAAGCTCACCAGGTTGCGCGGTTCGGCGATCACGGCGCCCATGCCGGCCACCATGGTGGGACCGAGGAAATACGTGCCGCCAAAGGCCAGCAGGAACTGGCTGACATACATGTTGACGGGGCGCGTCTGGCTGGTGGCGTGGGCGTCGATCAGGGCGCCGGCGGCGATCAGCAGCAGCGCGAACATCAGCGAGCGGTTCAGGGTGGCCGGATTGATCGTCAGCGCGCTGACCACCAGGCCCGCCACGCTGCCCAGCAGCACCACGATGAACAGGTTCTGCATCTGGTCCGTGTTCAAGCCCAGCGCCTGCAGGAAGCCCACGGCCCCCGTCGATTCGGACAGCACGATGCGAAACAGCAGCACGGACAAGAACAGCTTGGCGATCTTGCCCGTGGTGAGCCAGCGCGTATTGAGCAGCGGGCGCGCGCGGTTATGCTCGATGGCCAGCGACGCGGCGATCAGCACGATGGAGCACGCCAGGCATACGCCCACCCATTCCGATTCCATCCACCACGCCGTGCGCCCCTGCGCCAGCACGGCGCACAGCAGGGCCACGCCGGGTGCGAACAGGATGAAGGTGAGGAAATCGAGCGGCTCGAACGTCTGCACCCTGTCGCCGGGCGGCAGTTTCAGGGCCAGCACGCAGCCCAGCGCCAGCAGGGCCAGTCCCAGTTCGAACAGGTACAGGCCGTGCCATTCGCCGATCTGCAGCAGTTCGGAAGTGAAGATGCGCGCCAGCGGCAGCGCCAGTTGGGCAAAACCCAGGCCCAGCACCACGCCTTTCAGGCGGTGCCGCGCGGGAAACGCCTGCAAGGTGTAGTACAGGCCCAGCACGCCCAGCGCGCCGCCCACCATGCCATGCGCGGCGCGCACGGCGATCGCCGACGGCAAGGTATTCGCATACAAGTGGGCGAACGTCACCAGCGCATACAGCACCAGGAACGCTTCCGTGAACAGGCGCAGGCCGAACTGCTGGCGGAACTTCACCAGCAGCAGATTCATGGACACGATGGTCATCACGTAGGCGGCCGGCAGCCACTGCATCTGGTAGGCATAGGCGGCCAGCGAACCTTGCAGGTTCAGCAGATTGGCCGTCACCAGGCCGTTGCCCAGTCCCCCCGTCAGCGCGACGATCAGGCCGACGATGAAGTACGCGACACGCTTGGGCGTCGAATGTTCGGGCATCGATGGCGACCCGGGCAAGGTCGGGCGTTCGCCCGGCCCCCAGGTGCGAGGTGTGTACTTGTCCATGCGGTAATCGCGATCCGGTTTGCTGAAGCCGTTCCTTGCTGCCGTTATATAAATAGTTGCAAATGAACAGTTCTAGTCAGCAGCATATCACCGCAGGACGTTTTTATTGTTTACATTGTTGCATGGCGTTGCGCCTGCAACGCAGTAGGCAACGGGGCCGGCGGATCCGGCCCCTGTGCCGATGCCGCCACTCACACCCGCGGCGGGTCCGTCTCGCGCGCAAACGCCCGGTGCGCGGCCAGCGCCTTCTTGAAGGCCGCCACGGCTTTCACCACGTCGCCGGACGGCGCGACGATGATGGCGGGATCGGGCTTGCCATCGGGCAATGTCACCGGCACGCCCGCCTTGTCCAGCAAGTCCTTGCCCGCACCGACAGCCAGCATTGGCTTGCAGTGGCGGTATTGCAGGCGCAGGAAGTCGAGCGCGTTGGCGTCGCCGCCCAGCTGCTGCACGGCGCCCTGGCCGTCCGGCAGCACGACGGCGTCGAACAGCACGGACGGTCCTGCTTCGAGCGAGATTTCCACGTCGAGCGGCGCACCGCCGCTGGTATCGACTTTCCCCAGGTGGCTGCCCACCAGGCGCGGCACGGCGCCATCGGCCAGCAGCGAGGCATAGATATTGCGCACCTGTGCACCATCGCTGCCCGGCCCCACCAGGATGGCCACGCGCAGGGTATGGATGCCCGTCTTGCCGGGGCGGAAAAAGAGCGACAGGGCCGGCGACGGTGGATACGTGGGGATCGGCAGCATGGAGGCGCGCGGCATGACGGGCGGCAACGCCAGGCCCAGGCCATCGGCCAGGCGCTGCGCCAGGGTCTCGTCGACATTGCGCAGCATGGCGACGATGCGCTTGCGGATGGCCACCGTCTGCACCTTGCTCAGTTCAAAGCGGAACGCATGCACGATATGGTCCTGTTCCACCGGCGTCTGGCTGATCCAGAACAGGCGCGCCTGGCCGAAGTGCTCGGCGAACTTCTCGGGCTTGCCCCGCACCTTGTCGCCTTCGGTCGCGGCGGGAAAGCTGTTGAAACCCTTCGCACCCGCCTGGAAGGGACAGCCGCCCGCCAGGGAATTGGGTTCATACGCGACCCGCCCCCGGTTGATGGCCTGGCGGTGGATGCCGTCGCGCTGGTTGTTGTGCAACGGCGCCAGCGGCGAATTGATGGGGATTTCATGGAAATTGGCGCCGCCCAGGCGCGTGATCTGCGTGTCGACGTAGGAGTGGATACGCCCCTGCAGCAGCGGGTCGTTGCTGAAATCGATGCCGGGCACGATGTGCGCCGTGCAGAACGCCACCTGCTCCGTCTCGGCGAAAAAATTGTCGGGATTGCGGTTCAAGACCATCTTCCCGACGGGGACCAGCGGCACGATTTCTTCGGGAATCAGCTTGGTCGGATCGAGCACGTCGAAGGGGAACGCTTCGGCCTGCGCTTCCGTGAATATCTGGAAGGACAGCTCGTATTCGGGATACGCGCCGCACTCGATGGCTTCCCACAGGTCGCGCCGGTGGAAGTCGGAATCGGCGCCGCTCAGTTTGACGGCTTCGTCCCACACCAGTGAATACGTGCCGGCCATGGGCGACCAGTGGAATTTGCAGAAGACGGACTGGCCCTTCGCATTCACGAGGCGGAAGGTATGCACGCCGAAGCCCTGCATCATGCGGAAACTGCGCGGGATGGCGCGGTCCGACATGGCCCACATCAGCATGTGCGTGATTTCCGGCGACAGCGAGGCGAAGTCCCAGAAGGTGTCGTGCGCGCTGGCCGCCTGCGGCATGCCGTTGTGCGGCTCGGGCTTGACGGCGTGGATCAGGTCGGGGAACTTCATCGCATCCTGGATGAAGAAGACGGGGATATTATTGCCGACCAGGTCCCAGTTGCCCTCGTCCGTATAAAACTTCACGGCGAAGCCGCGCACGTCGCGCGCCGTATCGGTAGAACCGCGTTCGCCGGCCACCGTGGAAAAACGCACGAAGACGGGCGTGCGTTTGCCCGCCTTGGCGAACGGCGCGGCGCGCGTGTGCCTGCTTTGCTCCTTGTAGCATTCGAAATAGCCGTGGGCGGCCGAGCCGCGCGCATGCACGACGCGCTCGGGGATGCGCTCATGGTCGAAGTGCGTGAGCTTTTCGCGCAGGATGAAATCTTCCATCAGGGTGGGGCCGCGCAAGCCCGCCTTCAGCGAATTCTGGTTGTCGCCCACGGGCACGCCCTGATTGGTCGTCAGCACGCAGCCGCTGTCGTCGCTGCGGGAGTGATCCAGCGAATTATTCAACGCATTCTCGCCCAGCGCGGGCTGGCCATCGCCCGTCTTCGGGGAAGGTATCGTTTCGCCCGTGGTGCTCGCCGTGGCCAGCGCTTCGCCGGCTGCCACATGCACGCCTTCGGCCGGCGTGCTCGCCGCCTCGCCATACTGGCCCTCCTCCTTGGGATTGACGGCCATGGCGGCGGACAGTTGCTGGCCGGCGGCCGTCTTTTGCAGCAGCGCACGGGTCAGGTCATTGTCCGCGCCCAGGCTGTTCGGCGCATTGCTGTCGGATGGGCCGGACATGCTGCTCAATACGGAACCAGCACCGTCCGTGGACGGCGTTTTCTTGTTGGTAGCCATTACATCTCCTGTGAGTAGTCTGCCCCGGGAGAACGCTACAACTCCCTCATTCAGCGCACGAACAGGGCAATCAAAACAATGATGGGAATAGGTACACCGATCAACCACAACAAAATGGAGCGCATCTTCACTCTCCTTTACCGCTTGCTACGAAGTAACCCCCAATAAATTATTGTGATTTCTGACTTCCGTAACCGGCGCTCTGCGGCGTTGCCCGCTGCTAGCAGTGCTAGCACTGCGTCGCAGCTGGCGCCTTGCATGGCATCCGGTTCTGTTCGTCATAAATTCACACTAATTTCCCGAGGATTACTTACCTTATGCGCGTGGGCGCTGCTTCCTCCGCCATCACGGCGAAGGGAACAGCGCCCACGACAAATACCGACCAGGAAGGCGTAAAACTTATTTACGCGAACCCAGCAATTTCGACAGGCCATACCCGGCCGCTGCCGCAATCAGCAGGGACACGGCCGGCCGTTCGCGCACGTAATCGCGGCCCGTCTCGCCGGCGCGCTGGCAGGCGGCGCCCAATTGCTTGCCACGCGCCATCAGGCGTTCGGAAGCCTTGCTGACGCTGTCGCTGACCTGGTCGATGCGGTCGCCCACCTGGTCCACGCCGTCGTGGGCGCGCGTGGCCATCTTGTCGGCCAGGGGCTGGGCCTGACTTGCCACCTTGTCGATCGTGCGGTGCAAGTCCTGGCGGGTATCCTGGGCGGTGCCGTTGATATCGGAGCTGGTTTTTTCAATCGCGTTCATGATGGTTTCCTTTAACAGTGAATAATTTCAACCATGCTCGATGCCGTGACCGAATCATGATTCTCCTCGCTTCTGGGAAAAAGAAGCGGCTAAACGCTGCCGGGCTGAGCCATATCAAACTCTGGATCAGCAGCAAGCTGTTGGCACTACCTTAACCGCGCCTGCCATACGCCACCGTGCGCTGCCACACCTTGAAGGCCAGACTTAAATGCCTGCCAGAAATAACAGTCCGCGCCGGCCTGGTGCGGCGGGCGAGGAGTAACGCTGCCTGATGCATGGTCCGCCCTGACGAGAAAGCCGGCCCCATACAAATGCATGGATTTTTATGCAGATTTTACGCATAATGTAGGCACTAAAATACATACATCAAGACAAAATGCCTCCGTCTAAATCCATACAAAAAGATGACCATGCAAGCGCATGGATCACGCCGTTCGTGCAGCACGGCGGTCCGCGCTACCTGCAGATCGCCGACATGCTCGAGCGCGCGCTGTCCGGCGGCAGCCTGCGCCCGGGCGACCGCTTGCCGCCGCAGCGCAGCCTGGCCGCCCTGTTCCAGGTCGACCTGACGACAGTGACGCGCGCCTACGACGAAGCCAAGCGCCGCAACCTGCTGGAAGGGCACGGCGCGCGCGGCACCTACGTGGCGGCGCCGAAGGTGGAATTGACGCAGATGCTGGACCTGAGCATGAACATCCCGCCGCCGCCCGTGGGCGTGGATTTCGACGACCTGCTGAAACAGGGCGTGGCGCAGGTGCTGATGCGCACGGACAGCGATCTGTTGATGAGTTATCACCTGGGCGGCGGCAGCAAGGCCGACCGCGCGGCGGGCGCCGCCTGGCTCGCGCCTATGTTCGGCAATGTCGATGGGGAACACGTCGTCGCCTGCCCCGGCGCGCAGGCGGCGCTGGCGGCGCTGATTTTGACCCTGAGCCGGCCCGGCGACGCCATCTTGACGGAGCCGGCCGTGTATCCGGGCTTGCGCTCGGCGGCGGGACAGCTGAACCGCAAGGCCGTGGCCGTGGAAACGGATGCGGACGGCATGCTGCCCGAAGCGCTGGAAAAAGCTGGCCGCAAGCACCGCGCGCGCCTCGTGTATCTGAATCCCACCCTGCAGAATCCCACGGCGCACACCATGCCGGCCGCGCGCCGCCTGGCCATCACGCAAGTGGCCCAGCGCTGCGGCATGCACATCATCGAGGATGATCCGTACTGGCTGCTGGCGTCCGATGCGCCACCGCCCCTGGCGCATTACGCCCCCGCCCACGTATCCTACATCGCCACCCTGTCGAAATGCCTGGCGCCGGGCCTGCGCATGGCCTATACCTTGATCGCCGACACGCAGTTGCGCGAACGCTTCCTGGACGCCCTGCGCTCTTTCAGCCTGATGGCCACGCCCGTGACGACGGCGCTGACGACGCAATGGATACACGACGGCTCCGCGCACGCGCTGCTGGCCGGCATACGCAGCGAAGCCGATGCGCGCCAGGACGTCATCCGCACCATCCTGACGGGCGCCACTCACCCGCGCAGCGATGGCATCCACGTGTGGTTTTCGCTGCCCGGCTACTGGACCTCGCGCGAGCTGGCCGCCACCGCCCGCGCCCAGGGCGTGGCCGTCACGGCGTCCGACGCCTTCTACGACAACCGCCCGCCGAACGCCATCCGCATCTCGCTGGGCAGCATCCGCGACCGCGCGCGCCTGGCCAGCGCATTGAAGAAATTGTCGCTGCTCCTGGCGCACAAGCCTGCCGTGCGGCGGGAATTCGTCATTTAACGGCGCAACCGCGCATCCACCGAATACTTGCCCGCGCCGCCGATGGCAATCGTGCCGAAGACGATGATCAGCAACCAGCCGAACTGGCCGTCTGCGATGCTCCAGTCCGGGTGCACGAGCAGCATCGACACGCCCAGCAGGGGCAGGCAGGCCAGGCGCGTCAGCAAACCGGCGGCGACCAGCAGCGGGCAGAGGATTTCCGCGAACAGGGCGCAATACAGGGTGACGGCGCGGCGCGCCGCGCAAGGCCGCGCTCAAGCCGCAGGCACGGCAGGTCGCCCGCTACGCTGCTGCACTACGATCAGGGCCCCCAGCAAAATCAGGGGCACGGCCAGCGCCACGAAACCGAAGGCCAGGTAGGCAAAGGCGGCGGCGATGGCGCCCAGGGCAAAGGCCAGCAGCGGCCAGAAGAACTTCCCGCAGCGCGCATGGGTGGCGCCATCGGCCGCGCCGCGCAGCACGTCGACGGTGTCGATGACGATCTGCGTCACGTTACCTGTCATCATGGAAGTGGGCGCCAGGTGCGCCAGCAGCAGCCGGCTGGTGGCGCTGTGCACGCCCATGGCGGCCGTGCCCAGCAAGCCGGCCACCATGGCCATGGAACTGACATCCTTGCCGATCGGTTCGGCCAGGCAGCCAAACACCATGAAGCCGGCCAGCAAGGCCCACTGCAGCAGCATCGCCAGGGTCAGTGACGGGCCGGCGCGACGCTCCACGGCCAGCACCATCAGGCGCGTGACGGCGACGCCGGCGATAAAGGCGGGGAAAGCGAGAAACTTCAACAGGATGGACGCGCGCGATGCATCCGCCAAGGCGGCGCCGATCAGCACGAAGTTACCCGTGACATGGGCCGTAAACAGGCCAAACAGGGCAATGAAACCCAGGGTATCGACATACCCCGCTAAAAATCCCAGGCTGGTGCCGAACAAGCGGCTGTGTGGTGGCTGATCCATCAAATGACTCCTGATACCGTGCAATGCACTAAAAAACGAAAAACGCGCCAGGAAAGCGCCCTGGCGCCGATGCCTGCATGGTAAGCCATGTGACCGGCCGCCGCCCCCGTCCTTCGGCCAGTGCGTCCGCTCCACCTGATTTTTTGGCCCGTGTTCAAGCGCCGCCCGCTACACTGGACGACATGACTTGCGCGCCGCGCACGCCGGCCTGTTGGCGTACGGCTCCCGTCTGGCCAACGACCGCCACGGCATCGCCGACTTTGCCATCAACAGCCTGGGACGCGATGCAGAAACAAAGGGCGCCACCTTGTCGGGCATGGCGCTGGGATAAGGCACACTTTCTGAGCGGCGCTCAGTCCCAGCAGACTGACAGCACGGCATAGCCCTCCGAAGGATCAGGAGCGTTGGCGGGCTTGCCATAAGGCCAGCCAGGAATGACGCCGTCGGCTTCCATGCCGGCGATCCAGCCTTCCACCTCGTCCTGGCGTGCGGACGTGAAGATGTGCACGTTTTCCGCCGGCGGGAAGCATTTCGCGTCCACGTCCGCCTGGCCATAGTCGCACCAGTCCTGGTGCAAGCCGACCAGCACCTTTTCCACGTCCGGCCTGGCGGCGATCTCGCGGAACATGTCATACAGCCGCGCAATCGGCGGGCGGCCATAGCCCCACTGGTTCGGCGCGATCGACTCTTCGTCGGCATTGCCCGCAAAGTAAAGATCGAGATCGACCACGGGTGGCGTATCGCCATCGTCCACACCGGGCGAGGTCAGGTACTGGTAGATTTTGTCGGGCATGGGCAAGGTTCCGTTGATATGAAAGACAATGCCATATTGTAATCTGCAGACTGCGTATCCAGGCAAAGCACCGCGCCGGGGTTCGAGTACGCGGCAAGGTGATGGCGACAGACGCCGTCCAGATGCTGTGTCCCCTGATCACAGCAGGCTGTATGCCATGCCGCTGAAATCGAGGACAACAAAAAACCCGCTGACTTTTGCAAGCAAGCGGGTTTTCTGATGAAACTTGGTGCCGTTGGCCGGAATCGAACTGGCGACCTTCACATTACGAATGTGCTGCTCTACCAACTGAGCTACAACGGCGAAGACCCACATTCTACAAACAATGCACAAAATTTGCTAGTGTCAACGCGAACTTTTTTGCATTTTTTTAGCGGCCCGGCTGCAGGCCGCTGAAAATCGTGGAAAAGTGCGGCTTTTACTCCGCGTGGTAGGCGGTGACGCGGGCCACTTCGTCTTTCGAGCCGAGGAAGACGGGCACGCGCTGGTGCAGCTTGTGCGGGGCGATGTCCATGATGCGCTGCTGGCCATCGGTGGCGGCGCCGCCGGCTTGCTCCACGATGAAAGCCATCGGGTTCGCTTCGTACATCAGGCGCAGCTTGCCGGGCATCGACGTGTCGCGCAGGTCGGCCGGGTACATGAAGATGCCGCCGCGGTTCAGGATGCGGTGCACGTCGGCCACCATCGAGGCGATCCAGCGCATGTTGAAATTGGTGCCGCGCGGGCCTGTGTCGCCAGCCAGCAGTTCGTCGACATAGCGTTTCACGGGCGGATGCCAGTGGCGCGCGTTCGACATATTGATGGCAAATTCCTTCGTCGTTGGCGGAATCTGCATATTGCTTTGCGTGAGGACCCACGAACCCATTTCGCGGTCCAGGGTGAAGCAGTTCACGCCATTGCCGAAGGTCAGCACCAGCATGGTTTGCGGACCATACACGGCGTAGCCGGCCGCCACTTGCTTGCTGCCGGCTTGCATGAAGTCCTGCTCCGTCGGCTCGCCCATGCCTTCCGGTGCCTTCAGCACCGAGAAAATGGTGCCGATGGAGACGTTGACGTCGATGTTCGACGAGCCATCCAATGGGTCGAACAGCAGCATGTATTCGCCCTTCGGATAGCGGTTCGGGATCGGGTGAATCGATTCCATCTCTTCCGACGCCATGGCCGCCAGGTGGCCGCCCCATTCATTCGCTTCCAGCAAAATCTCGTTGGAGATGATGTCGAGCTTTTTCTGCACTTCGCCCTGCACGTTTTCCGTGTCGGCCGTGCCCAGCACCTCACCCAGCGCGCCCTTGCTGACGGCGTGGCTGATGGTTTTACAGGCGCGCGCGACGACTTCGATCAGCAGGCGCAGTTCGGCCGGAATGCTGTTGTTCGAGCGCTGCTCTTCAACCAGGTATTGCGTAAGACTGATGCGTTTCATGAAATCCCTCTGCTTTAATAGCTTTTTGATAAATTTTTTACGGTGTTAATTGGCCAATGCCTTGGAAACGACTTCCATCACATCATTCGACAAGCTGGCCTGGCCGGCAACTTTTTCCAGCGCGTCGCGCATGTGGCTTTGCAGCGCGGGCACGTAACGGCGCCAGCGGTCCATGGAGCGCGCCAGGCGGGCTGCCACTTGCGGGTTCAGGGCGTCGAGCGCGATGACTTGCTCGGCCCAGAAGGCGTAGCCGCTGCCGTCAGCCGCATGGAACTGCGACGGATTGCCGTTCGTGAAATTGAAGATCAGGCTGCGCGCGCGGTTCGGATTTTTCAAGGTGAAGGCCGGATGCGTCATCAGCTGGCGCACGGCTTGCACATCGGTCGTTGGCGCGGCCGCCTGCATGGCGAACCACTTGTCGACCACCAGCGCTTCGTTCTCGAAGTCGGCATAGAAACTGGCCAGCGCCGCCTGCGCATGCGCTGACGAACCCGAATGGATCAGGGCACCCAGCGCTGCTGCGCGGTCCGTCATGTTGCCGGCGCTGTCGAACTGCTGCTGCGCCAGGGCCAGTTCTTGCGCGTCCGGCGCGATCAGCAGATAGGACAGGGCCAGGTTTTTCAGCGCGCGCTTGCCCGCCGACAGGGCGTCGGGACTGTACTCGCCCGGCGTCTGGTTGGCGTGGTATTGCGCCAGCAGTTCAGGTTTCAAGGCGGCCGCAATCGTGCGGCGCATGAACTGGCGCGCCGCGTGGATCGCTTGCGGGTCGACTTGCGCCATGCGCTCGGCGATGATGGTTTCCGACGGCAGGATCAGGGCCAGTTCGCGGAAGGCAGGATCGAGCGTTTCGTCGGCAAGCAAGGCGCGTTGCGCTTCGATGAAGGTGTCGTCCAGCGCCAGGGGCTCGCCGGCGGCGACGGCGCCGGTCAGTTTCAGCAGGCGCTCCATAGCCAGGCGCTGGCCCGCTTCCCAGCGGTTGACCGGGTCGCTGTCGTGGCGGAACAGGTGCAGCAATTCCGCGTCGGTGTAATCGTATTCCAGCACCACGGGCGCGGAAAAGTCGCGCAGCAGCGACGGCACGGGCAACTCCGTCACATTCGTGAAGCGGAAAGTCTGCGACGCTTGCGTCAGTTCCAGCACAACGCTGGCAGCGCCGTTCGACACGACGCCATCGACGTGCAGCGGCAGGTCGCGGCCATCGGCGGCCAGCAAGCCGACGGTGACGGGAATGTGGAAAGGCAGTTTTTTCGGCTGGCCCGGCGTGGCGGGGCAGTTTTGCGCCAGGATCAGCTCGAACGTCTGGCTGGCCGCATCGTAGCGCGTGGATGCCGTCACGACAGGTGTACCCGCCTGGCTGTACCAGCGCTCGAACTGGCTGAAGTCGCGGCCATTCGCGTCCGCCATGGCGGCGCGGAAGTCGTCGCACTGCACGGCCTGGCCATCGTGGCGCTCGAAATACAGGTCCATGCCCTTGCGGAAGCCGTCGCGGCCCACGAGGGTCTGGTACATGCGCACCACTTCGGCACCCTTTTCGTAGATCGTGACCGTATAAAAGTTATTGATCTCGACGAAGGAATCGGGACGCACGGGATGCGCCATCGGGCCCGCGTCTTCGGGGAACTGCGCCTGGCGCAGAGTACGCACCTGGTCGATGCGCGTGACGGCCCGGCCCGTGTCCGTACCGATCATGTCGGCCGAGAACTCCTGGTCGCGGAACACCGTCAAGCCTTCCTTCAGCGACAGCTGGAACCAGTCGCGGCACGTCACGCGGTTGCCGGTCCAGTTATGGAAGTATTCGTGGCCCACCACCGCTTCGATGCCCGCGTAATCGACGTCCGTCGCCACGCGCGCATTGGCCAGCACATACTTGGTATTGAAGATGTTCAAACCCTTGTTTTCCATGGCACCCATGTTGAAATCGCCCACGGCGACGATCATGAAGCGGTCCAGGTCCAGTTCCAGGCCGAAACGCTCCTCGTCCCAGCGGATCGAGTTTTTCAGCGACTGCATGGCGTAGTCGGTTTTATCCAGGTTGCCGTCTTCCACCCATACTTGCAGCAGCACTTCGCGGCCCGACTTCAGGGTATAGCGCTCTTCCTGGCATACCAGGCGCGCCGCCACCAGGGCAAACAGGTAGGACGGCTTCTTGAACGG
The DNA here is from genome assembly GCF_030587265.1 of Janthinobacterium sp. SUN137. Taxonomy (NCBI): domain Bacteria; kingdom Pseudomonadati; phylum Pseudomonadota; class Betaproteobacteria; order Burkholderiales; family Oxalobacteraceae; genus Janthinobacterium; species Janthinobacterium sp. SUN137. The sequence goes on from NZ_JAPWHZ010000001.1 coordinate 1,018,462, forward strand.
GTCTTCCCACTTGGCGTAATGGCGGCCATCGCCGAGGTCGCCCTCTTCGATTAGGTTGCCGTTCGACAACAGCACCGGGTACTTGTCCTTGTCGGCGCGCAGCATGACCGTGTACTTGGCCATCACGTCCGGGCGGTCAGGGAAGAAGGTGATGCGGCGGAAGCCTTCCGCCTCGCACTGCGTGAAGAAATTATGGTTCGACACGTACAGGCCGGACAGCGAGGTATTGTCCTGCGGCGCCAGCACGGTTTCGATATCGAGCGTCACCTCGTCCGGGGCCTTGGGGATGGTCAGCATGCTCGCCGTCAACTTGTACTGCGACGGCTTCAATACCTTGCCATTCAGGCGCACCAGCACCAATTCGATGTGTTCGCCGTGCAATTCGATGCTGCGGCTGGTGCTGGCCGGGTTATGGCGCATTTGAATCCGGCTCGCCACCACTGTGCGGGCGGGATCGAGATCGAAACCAAGTTCGACGCTGTCGACCAGGAAGCTGGGCGGCGTGTAATCTTTGCGGTAAATCGTCTGAGGGCTGTCTGTGCGCATAGGGATTTGGGTGGGAGCGGAGGCAAAAGCCTATTTTACCAACACCAGCCCCCGATAGTCGCGATTCAGGCCAGGAATGTTGGATTCCCTTACACGCAGACATGTCAGGTAACATTCTGTAATAATGAATAGAAACAAATAGAACTATTCTTATAATACTAAGCGATGAATTGCGTCTACTAATCAGGAGGTCATGCAATGAAACGATATCTCACCATCATGATGGCCGCATTGACCGTGTTGCTCACCGGATGCGCCACCACCATACGCAGCGACGTGACCGTCTTCCATGAGTGGCCTGCGCAATTGCAGGACAAATCGTATGCATTTGAAGCGCCGGCGGCCGAAGACGACACGCTGGAATACCGCAGCTACCAGAACCTGGTGCGCGCGGAACTGGCCAAACATGGCTTCGGCGAAGCGTCCGGCCCTGCGGCAGCCAATTTGCGCGTGGCAATGCAGTTTTCCACCGTCGACTACCCTGAGCGCGTGCTGCAAGCCAGCGACCCATTCTGGTATGGCCCCGGCTACTGGCCTGGCCGCTACGGCTACCGCTACGGTGCCTGGCCAGGCTATGGCCGCTTTGGCTATAACCCCTACTGGTATGGCCCGATGGACGTGGAAGAAAGCGTGCGCCATAAATACGAACGCGAATTGCGCGTGACGATCAATGACCGCAACGGCAAGAAACTGTACGACGTGACCGTGCAATCGACCAGCAACAAGCGCGCCACGTCGCAAGTGATGCCCGCCATGGTCGCCAGCGCCTTTGCCGACTTCCCCGGCCAGAGCGGCGTGCCCCGTAAAGTGGAAGTCAAGGTAGAGTAATTATCTGGCAACACTAAAAAAACCGGCTTGTGCAGCGATGCGCAAGCCGGTTTTTTTATGTCTACGAATAATACGCTTCAGCGGCAAAGGTCAGCGCGCCAATCAGGGCCACGGCCAATAGCAGCACGATCAGCAGGCGGCCGAACTTCGGCGTGCCATCATTGCCGCCGCTCATGGCACGATGATGGTCGAACCGGTCGTCTTGCGCCCTTCCAGGTCCGTATGCGCCTGGGCGATATGAGCCAGGCCGTAGCGCTGATTGATCTCGATCTGCACTTCGCCGCTGCTGACGACGCCGAACAGCGAGGTCGCCATCTCTTCCAGATTCGCGCGGTTCGAGGCATAGCTGAACAGGGCCGGACGCGTGATGAAGAGCGAGCCGCGCGACGCCAGTTCGCTCAAAGTGAAGGCCGGCACGGGACCGGACGCGTTGCCGAAGCTGACCATCATGCCCAGCGGCGCCAGGCAGTCGAGCGAACCCGTAAACGTATCCTTGCCGATGGAATCGTAGACGACGGAGACGCCCTTGTCGCCCGTGATCTCGCGCACGCGCTCGACGAAGTTTTCCGTGTTGTAGTTGATGACGTGGGCCGCGCCATGCGCCTTGGCCAGCGCCGCCTTTTCATCGGAACCGGCCGTGCCGATCAGGTTCACGCCCAGCACTTTCGCCCACTGGCAGGCGATCAGGCCCACGCCGCCCGCGGCCGCGTGGAACAGGATGGTGTCGCCCGCCTTCAGGGCCACCGTGCGGTGGAACAGGTATTGCACCGTCAAGCCTTGCAGCATCATGGCGGCGGCCGTATCGAAGCCTATGCGCTCGGGCAACACCAGCAGCAGGGCCGCCGGCAGGTTGCGCTGCTGCGCATACGCGCCATTGATGCGCGCCGCATACGCCACCCGGTCGCCCACCTTCACTTCCGTGACACCCTCGCCCACCGCCTCGACGATGCCCGCCCCCTCGACACCGAGGCCATTGGGCAGCGGCTGCGGATACAAGCCCGTGCGGAAATACACATCGATGAAATTGAGGCCGATGGCCTCGTGCTTGACGCGCGCCTCGCCGGGACCCGGCGGCGGCAGTTCCACATCCACATATTCCATCACGTCCGGGCCGCCCACGCGCTGTACGCGGATGGCTTTGGTGGTAATCGTTGCGCTCACAATATGCTCCTTGAAGAAGAATCGGGAAAACGTCAGGCGGCAGCGCTGGCCCGCGCCTGCAATTGCGACAGCACCAAGTGTGCCGACGACAGATTGGTTGCGCACGCCACGTTGTGCACGTCGCAGGCGCGCACCAGGGCGTTGATGTCCGGCTCGTGCGGCTGCGGCGTCATCGGGTCGCGCAGGAAGATCACGCAATCGATCAAGCCTTCCACCAGCAGCGAGCCGATCTGCAAGTCGCCGCCGAACGGGCCGGAATGCTTGCGCTCGACCGCCAGGCCCAGCTCATTGATCAGGCGGCCGCCCGTGGTACCCGTGGCCGACAGTTCGCAGCCCTTGAGAAAATCCAGGTATTCGCCCGCCAGGGTAATCATGTCATCTTTTTTCTTGTCGTGGGCAATCAGGGCGATGCGTGTTTTCATGGTGGGGACATTTTCAGTGGGTGGAGGAATTATTTCTTTTTCGACAGCAAGTAAATGCCGGCCAATACCAGGCTGGTGCCAGCCAGTTGCCAGTTGGTGATCGGTTCATCGAGGATCATGGCGCCCAGGAACAGGGTCGACACGGGGCCGATCATGCCGGCCTGCGAAGCGACGGGTGCGCCGATGCGCTCGACGGCAATCATCGTCATGAAGACGGGCATCACCGTGCAAAAGATGCCATTGAGCAAAGACAAGCCGTACACGGGCATGGGTTGGATCAGCAGCTCGACGGGGCGCAGGATGAAGAATTGGGCGATGCAGGCAAAGCTGGCCACGCACATGGCATAGCTGACGAGGCGCATCGAGCCGATGCGCTTCACCAGCTCGCCCGAACCGAGCAGGTACACGGCGTAGGCACAGGCCGAGCCCAGCACCAGAGTCGAGCCCAGCGCCACGTTGCTGGCGCCGCCCTGCAAGTCGTGCACGAACACCAGCACGATGCCGCAGTAGGAGGTGAACAGGGCCAGCCATTGCAGGCGGCTGATGCGCTGCTTGAAGTACACGGTGGTAATCAGGAGCACGAAAGTAGGTGTAAGGAACAGGATCAGGCGCTCCAGCCCCACGGAAATGTATTGCAGGCCCAGGAAATCCAGATAGCTGGACAGGTAGTAGCCGACGAGGCCCAGCCCGACGAGGCGCCAACGGTCGCTGTTTGACAGCGGCGGCTCCGTGCGCATCTTCCAGCAAGCGATGACGGCGAACACGGGCAGCGAAAAGATCATCCTGAAGGCGATCAGGGTGACGGCGTCGATCTGGTAGCGGTACAGCAGCTTGGCGACGATGGCCTTGGTGGAAAACAGTACCGCCCCGCCCACGGCGATGGCCAGGCCACCGAGGTAGACGGAACGGGGAATCGATGAAGGGGATGCTTGCGGGGAACTGGAGCTCATGCCCAGATTGTAAGGCAAAAGCCGGGGCCAGACGCGGCGGGACTCGGCGTCCCCGTCTGGCCCCGAATAAAACCCGCGGCGGATTAAGAGACCACCACCGCCGCCGCACCCGCTGTCACCGTCGCCGTCGTCACGCGCGCAATCACGTTCGACGGCGCCGCCGTACCGACCAGTTTATTCACCTGCTTGAACTGCGCCACCAGCTTGCCCGGCGTCAAGGTGACCACCGTGTAGCCCTGCGCATCCGTATTCAAATGCTTGATCCACGGGTTGTTGCCCAGGCCGGACAATTGCTGCGCCAGGCCCAGCAGGGTTGCACTGAAGTCAGTGCTCGCTTTCAAGCCAGCCTGCACGGCAGCGACAGTCGCGTCCAGCTGGGCTTCCGGCACACCCTTGGCAGCCAGGGCGCCGCGCAATTGCACGCGCAATTGCTCCAGCAGGCTGTCGACGGTGGGCGCCACCTTGCCCATGGTGTAATCGAGCAGGTTGATGTCGAGATTGACCGTGCCCAGGCCCGTGACGGGAATGGCCAGCGGATAGCTGACGAGGGTACCGATATCGCCCATGCTGCCGGCGGCCGACTTCAGGTAGCTGAAGAAGGAATCGGAGCTGACGCCAGCCGACACCAGGTCCACCATGACGGGCGTGCCGCCGCCGGCCGCGTCGAAATCGTCGCTGACCGTGCCCGCAAAAAACGAGTGGATATCGCCCGTGATGGCCACCACGTTGCCGATGGCATTGGTTTTCAGGTGCGCCATCAGGTTCTTGCGCTCGCTGTTGTAGCCATCCCACTGGTCGCAATTGAGCAGGAAGCGTGTGAAGAATGGCGTCAGCGCGGCTTGCTGGCCGGAAGCGGCGACAAAGCTCGATGCGGCGCCCTTGGCCTGTACGTCGGGCTTGATCCAGCCGAAGGCGATCACTTGCGCGGCGGCGGCCGGCGAGCCGCTGTTGTAGGCAGCCACCGTGATGCCGGCCTGGGCCGCGCTCAAACCGGCGCCCACGGCAGCGGCGCCCTGCGCGCCGGCGTTCGCTGCGGCGCCGGCAATCGCCATGGCGGCGGCCTGCGCCACGCTTGACGATGCGCCTGCCGTCGAAGCGGCCACGATGGCGCAGGCCAGCGGCACGCTGCCGCCCACCAATGGCAGGGTGCTGGCGATGGCTTTACCCACGTTAGCCGTGGCGCTCAGGGCCAGCAGGGTGGCGATCGCATCCGTGCCATTCAAGCCCATGCGCAGCAAGGACACTTCATTGCCCCACAGCTTCCAAGTGGACGTGGCCGCCTTCATCTTGCCCTTCCACCAGTCGCGCTGCGTGCTGCCCAGCATGCCCACTGCCGCCAGCGGATCGGCGCCGGCCTTGGTGGCGGCCGCCATTTTCTGCCCTTCCACGCTGTCGAACAGCGCTTGCGGCACCAGGTAGCGGCTGCCGATGCTGCCCAGCGGCTTGCCCGTGGCGGGATTGATGGTCGACTCGGCGATCGCATGGTCGGCACGGTACAGGCGCTCGTCCGTCATCACCAGCTGCATCAGTTTGCCGAACTGGAAATCGCGGTAAATCTGGATATTCTGGAACGTTGTCGCGGCCGCGTCGAACGTGACGTCGGCCGGCATGTATTCGAACCAGGCCTGGTTGGCGCTGCGGCGACGGGCCGGCTGGTGCAAATCGCTGCCGTCGGCCGCCACGATGCCTTCATAGGTGGACGCATCCTGCCAGGCGTCGTCCGTGAATTCGTGGTCATCCCAGATGGCGATGAAGGCAAAACGCTCGTGCACGGCTTGCAGACGCGCATCGGTGCGGTATTTCTTGTACAGGTAGCGGTAATCGGCCACGGTAGTCGCGTATTTGGCGCCGGACGTGCCGCTTTTATACGTGCCGTCAGGCAATTTTAGCTGGTCGTGGCGGCTTTCCACGGCGCCGCTCTGGAAGGCCTCGCCCACCGTTTCATAGATGTAATCGCCCAGGTGGACGATAAAATCGAGCGATTCGTTGGCGGCGATGTGCGACAGCGCCCCCCAGTGGTTGATGCTCCAGTCCTGGCACGTCAGGTAAGCAAATTGCAGCTGGGCAACGTCACTGGTCGCGGCGGGCGCCGTCTTGAAGCGGCCCACGTTCGAGCGCACGTCGCCGGCGATGAATTGGTAAAAATACACCTGACCCGGCTGCAAGCCCGTCACCTTGTGGCGCACGGTATTGTCGAAATCGGCTTTCAGCGGCAATTTCGCATCGACGATGGGCGTGCCGGCCAGGGCCGTATTGCCGCCCAGGGCGGCCGTATTGTCGCTGGCGCTGACGATCAGGCGCACGGCAACCTCTTCCTTGCCGGCCACGGCGGGCGCGACGGCGTCGAAACTGGCTGGCACGACGCGCGTCCACAGCATGGCGCTGTCGGCGCGCGGGTCGCCCGAAGCCACGCTTTGCGGGAATTTCCAGTCGCTGCCCGAGGCCAGCGGCACGCCAGGATCGCTGTAATCGGTGCTGCCGCAGGCGGCGAGGCCGACAGTGGCCACGGAGACGGTAATAAAGCCGCCCAATTTCAGAAATTGCCGCCTGTCCATTTGACTTGCCATGATGTCGCGCCCTCGATATGGTGAAAGCGCGTCACTTTAGCAACAGATTGTGTCATCCTGATGACGGGGCCGCGCCGCTTCGCAGGGGGCCGATATGCTAAAATGTCGGCCACAATTGAACACCCGTCTAAGGAAGATTCGACATGGCAGGACATAGCAAATGGGCCAATATCAAGCATAAAAAGGCTGCCACCGATGCCAAGCGCGGCAAAATCTGGACGCGCCTGATCAAGGAAATCACGGTCGCGGCCCGCATGGGCGGCGCCGACGCCATCACCAATCCGCGCCTGCGCCTGGCCGTCGACAAGGCCGCCGATGCGAACATGCCAAAAGACAACGTCCAGCGCGCGATCAACCGCGGCAGCGGCGGCGTCGATGGCGCCAACTATGAAGAAGTGCGCTACGAAGGCTACGGCGTGGGCGGCGCGGCCGTCATCGTCGAATGCATGACCGACAACAAGGTGCGCACGGTGGCCGAGGTACGCAACGCCTTCAACAAGAATGGCGGCAACATGGGCAACGAAGGCTCGGTCGCCTTCATGTTCCAGCACTGCGGCCAGCTGCTGTTCGCGCCAGGCACCGATGAAGACAAGCTGATGGAAGCGGCCCTGGAAGCGGGCGCCGACGACGTCATCGCCGATGAAGAGGGCGGCTTCGAAGTGGTCACTCCCGTGCATGATTTCGCCGCCGTCAAGGAAGCGCTGGAAGCGGCCGGCTTCAAGGCCGAAGTGGCCGAAGTCATCATGAAACCGGCGACGGGAACCGTCTACACGGGCGACGACGCCATCAAGATGCAAAAGCTGATCGATGCGCTGGAGCTACTGGACGACGTGCAGGAAGTATTTACGAACGCCCTGATCGAAAACTAGGCACGGGGTAAAAAAGTCCATGGCGGCGTTGCATGGCCTCGCCGTACTAGCCGTACTGTCTTCGGCCATGCGCCTTGCCCTGAACATTTTTACCGCGTGCCAGGCAATATGTTAAACAAGGGCGGCACTGCCGCCCTGCAACCCACACTGAACGAACGGTTCCTATGAAAATTCTGGTAGTCGGCTCTGGCGGCCGCGAACACGCCCTGGCCTGGAAACTGGCCCAGTCCGAACGCATACAGATGGTGTATGTTGCGCCGGGCAACGGCGGCACCGCGCGCGATGCGCGCCTGGTCAATCTCGACATCAGCGACCCGCAATTGCTGGCCGACTTCGTTCAACAGGAACACATCGGCCTGACGGTCGTCGGCCCGGAAGTGCCGCTGGCAGCGGGCATCGTCAACCTGTTCCGCTCGCGCGGCCTGAAAATCTTCGGCCCGACGAAAGAAGCGGCACAGCTGGAATCGTCGAAGGACTTCGCCAAGGCCTTCATGCAGCGCCACGGCATCCCGACAGCCGCTTACCAGACCTTCTCCGACGTCGCTCCCGCGCACGCCTATGTCGACGCCATCGGCGCGCCGATCGTCATCAAGGCCGACGGCCTGGCCGCCGGCAAGGGCGTCGTCGTTGCCATGACCCTGGAAGAAGCGCATCAGGCGGTCGACATGATGCTGTCCGATAACCAGTTCGGCGACGCCGGCGCGCGCATCGTCATCGAGGAATTCCTCGCCGGCGAAGAAGCGAGCTTCATCGTCATGTGCGACGGCAAGAACATCCTGCCGCTGGCCACCAGCCAGGACCACAAACGCCTGAAAGACCATGACCAGGGCCCGAACACGGGTGGCATGGGCGCGTATTCGCCGGCACCCATCGTCACGCCGGCCATGCATGCGCGCGTCATGCGCGAAATCATCGTGCCGACCATCCAGGGCATGGCCAAGGACGGCATCACGTTCACGGGCTTCCTGTATGCGGGCCTGATGATCGACGACAAAGGCACGCCGAAGACCCTGGAATTCAACTGCCGCATGGGCGACCCGGAAACGCAGCCCATCATGGCGCGCCTGAAGACCGACCTGGTGACCGTCATGGAGCACGCCGTCAACGGTACGCTCGACGCCGTGGAACTGGAATGGGACCGCCGCACGGCCGTCGGCGTGGTGATGGCCGCCGCCGGCTACCCGGACGATCCCGTCAAGGGCACGTCCATCGGCGACATCCCGGCCGAAACGCATGATTCCGTCACCTTCCATGCCGGCACCCGCATCGAGGGCGAACGCCTGGTGACCAACGGCGGCCGCGTGCTGTGCGTGGTGGGCCTGGGCGACAGCATCAAGATGGCGCAGAAACAAGCGTATGAAACCGTGGAAAAAATCCATTTCGACGGCGCGCAGTACCGCCGCGACATCGGCTGGCGCGGCCTGAAGCACTAAGCACGCCACAGGCGGCAAACGGCAGGGCCGGCGCGGAATGCATCCGCCCCGGCCCTGTTTTGATTGGCGCGCCGGGAAAACGGACCTTGCGCTAAGATTTTGCCTTTCAGACAAAGTTACAGCCCATGACCAGCCACGTCCATCCCGCCCTCGCTCAGGTTCGCCAACTCCGCCTGATCACGGACAATGAACTCGACGACGCCATCGCCGAACTGGAAATCCTCGCCCTGGACGAGGAAGACGACGTCGACATGCCACGACTGGCCGCCGGCGCCGGTCCCGCCGAGGCCCTGGCATGGCTGCTGCGCACTGACCTGCTGCCACAGGACGACTTCCTGCGACGCATACAGGATCTGCCGCGCCGGCATGGCGGCGAAGCCCTGCTCGAGCGCCAGCAACTGGCCGCCGACGCGCTAAAGCTGGTCAACGGCCAGGCCATCGACACCCTGTACGACGAAGACCTGATCAACCAGTGGCAGCGCGATGCCGCCCACGCCAGCCTGCCGGAGAAGCGCCTGCTCGCCTCGCCGATTGACGCACTGCGCGAGATGCTCCGGCAAGGCACCTTGACGGCGCAGCAATTCGAGCTACTGCGCACGCGCCAGCACGGCTCGGAGCTGAGCCGCATCATCGTCGATGGCACCGCGCGCCAGGCCCGCCGGGAACGCCCCGCCTATGCGCGCCCGGGAACGTGGGTGATGGCCGCGCTGCTGGTTCTGGTACTGGCCTTTGCCGGCCGCGCCATCGTCTCCTGGCAGGCACCCTCCCCCGCCGCAGCCCCCGTCACCGGGCAGGGCGTCGAGCGGCCCGACTTGCAGCAGCGCGCCGTGCACGCCGTGGAAAGCGCGCGCCTGCCCGGCGCCGGCGCGGACCTGTCCATCACGGTGGTGCAGGACGATGCCACGCCACCGGCACGCTGATCCACAACACAAACGCACAGCGCAAGCGCCGCCCTATCACAAAAACGCGTAACAGGGTACAATCCGTCCTTACTTTTTTATTTCGGCCTCGTCGGCCCACGCGATGTCGTCAACTCCCTCTCCTTCGGCCGTCAAGGCCTATTTGCTCGATTTGCAAAGCCGTATCGTGCAGGCGCTCGAAGCGCAGGACGGCAAGCCCTTCCTGACCGACGCCTGGCAGCGCCCCGAGGGCGGCGGCGGCATTTCGCGGCTGATCGAGGAAGGCAATGTGTTCGAGCGTGGCGGCGTGAATTTTTCGCACGTCACCGGCGCCGCACTGCCGCCATCGGCAGCGGCCGCGCGCCCTGAACTCGGTGGCAAGGCGTGGGAAGCGATGGGCGTGTCGCTGGTGCTGCATCCGCGTAATCCGTATGCGCCCACGGTGCACATGAATGTGCGTTTCTTCACCACCGTGAATGCCGATGGCGAACCCGTATGGTGGTTCGGCGGCGGCATGGACCTGACGCCGTATTATGGCGACGCGGGCGACGTGAAGCACTTTCACCAGGTGTGCCATGACGCGCTGGCGCCGTTTGGCGAGGAACTGCATCCGAAGTTCAAGCAGTGGTGCGACGATTACTTCTACCTGAAGCACCGGCGCGAAGCGCGCGGCGCGGGTGGTATTTTCTTCGACGACTTCAATGCCCTGGGCTTTGACGACAGCTTTGCGATGATGCGCAGCGCCGGCGACGCCTTCATCGACGCCTATGTGCCGATCCTGGCGCGCCGCAAGGACACGCCCTACGGCGAACGCGAACGCGACTTCCAGTGCTACCGGCGCGGACGCTATGTCGAGTTCAACCTGGTGTTCGACCGCGGCACCCTGTTCGGCCTGCAGTCGGGCGGACGCACCGAGGCGATCCTGATGTCGATGCCGCCCGTGGTCAAGTGGCGCTACGACTGGCACCCGGAAGCGGGCAGTCCCGAAGCGGCGTTGTATACTGACTTCCTCGTGCATCGCGACTGGCTGAAGGCGTGAACCCAGGTAGCAGGGCATGCGTGGCGCTGCTCGGTGGCAGCTACGATCCGGTGCATATGGGGCATGTCGCGCTGGGCACGCATTTTTCCAGCCTGCTGCACGCCGATGAACTGCGCGTGATTCCGGCAGGCGCGCCCTGGCAAAAAAGCAAGCTTGGCGCCACGGGCCAGCAGCGTGCCGAAATGGCCGGCCTGGCGTTTGCCGGCCTGCCCCTGCCGGTCGTGATCGACCGCCAGGAAATCGCGCGCAGCGAACATGGCCAGGCCAGCTACACCATCGATACCTTGCGCCAGGTACGCGCCGAGCTGGGCCCGCGCGCTTCCATCGTTTTCCTGATGGGCGCAGACCAGCTGCAGCGGCTCGCGACATGGCGCGAATGGCAGCAATTATTTGAATACGCGCATATCTGCGTCGCGGCCCGCCCCGGCTTCGCGCTGAATGACACCGCAGTGCCGCAAGTGGTCGCCGAAGAATTTTCGCGCCGCCTGGGGTCACTGGAAAGCATCCGCAACACGCCGCACGGTCTGACTTATCTGGCACAGGACTTCGCGGTGGATATCTCCGCCACCGAAATACGTGCGGCATTACAACGGGGGAATCGGGCAAACCCGCTTGTTTCCCCGCTAGTGCTAGACTATATTGAACAACATAATTTATACAAAAGCTAAATGGACATCAAAAAACTGCAAACCCTCGTCGTTGACGCCCTTGAAGACGTCAAAGGCCAAGACATCGCCGTCTTCGAAACGAGTCACCTGACCAGCCTGTTCGACCGCATCGCGATCGTTTCCGGTACCTCGAACCGTCAAACCAAGGCGCTGGCCGCCTCGGTGCGCAACAAGGTCAAGGATGCCGGCGGCGACATCATCGGCATGGAAGGCGAGGACACCGGTGAATGGGTGCTGGTCGATCTGGGCGACATGATCGTCCACATCATGCAAGCGCCTATCCGCGCCTACTACCGCCTGGAAGAAATCTGGGGCGACACCCCGGTCAAGCTGGGTGCCGCCAAGCGCGCGCCGAAAAAAGCGGCCGGCGACGAACCGAAAAAGGTCAGCGGCCATCTGGCAGCAAGCAAAGCCAATGTGGAAGCGACGCCCGTGATCGAGAAAAAGGCGCCTGCCAAGAAAGCTGCGGCAACCACCGCCGCCAAGAAAGCCCCGGCGAAAAAAGCCACTGCTTCCAAAGCCGTCGGCAAGACCGTGAAAGTCGCGCCAACCAAGACCGAAGCGGCCGCAGTGAAAGCCCTGAAAGCGCTGCCGGAGAAAAAAGTGCGCGCCCCACGCGCGGCCAAGCCGGCAGCCGATGCTGCACCGGCAAAAACCGTGATCAAGCGTATCAAAAAAGTCGAAGCGTAAGCCTCGATGCAGCTCATCATCGCTGCGGTCGGCCATAAAATGCCGGCCTGGATAGAGACGGGCTTCGCGGAATACGCGAAGCGCATGCCGCCGGAATTGCGCATCGTGCTGAAAGAAATCAAGCCGGTGGAGCGTTCCGGCAGCAAGACCGCCGCCACGGCGATGGCGCTGGAACGCGAACGCATCGAAGCCGTCCTGCCCAAGGGCGTGCGCATCATCGCCCTCGACGAACGCGGCAAGGACCTGACCAGCGTCGGCCTGTCGCAGCAGCTGATGGCGTGGCAGCAGGATGGCCGCGACACGGCCTTCCTGATCGGCGGCGCCGACGGCCTCGATCCGCAACTCAAGGCACGTGCCGAAGGCATGCTGCGCATTTCCAGCATGACCCTGCCGCACGGCGTGGTGCGCGTAATCCTCGCCGAGCAGCTGTACCGCGCCTGGTCGATCACGCAAAACCACCCCTACCACCGCGTCTGAACTCCCCCATGAAACCGGCCGACAACAAGATCTATCTCGCCTCCAAAAGCCCGCGCCGGCGCGAACTGCTGCGCCAGATCGGCGTCGATTTCGAGTTGCTGCTGCTGCGCAGCGACGGCCCGCGCGGCGCCGACGTCACCGAGGAAGTCTTCCCCGGCGAGTCGGCGCTCGACTATGTGGCCCGCGTGGCGAATGAAAAAGCCGCCTTCGCCTGGGACCTGGTGCGCCGCCGCCACCTGACGCCGCGCCCCGTGCTGGCGGCCGACACCACCGTCACCATCGACGGCGTCATCCTCGGCAAGCCGGCCGACCGGGCCGAGGCCGTGGCCATGCTGCAGCAGCTGTCAGGCCGCACGCACGAGGTGCTCACCTCGATCGCCGTGCACTACAAGGATGTCGCCGAGCAGCGTACGCAGATTTCGCAAGTGCGCTTCGGCGTGCTGTCGCCCGCCTCGATCGCCGCGTATTGCGCCACGCCGGAACCGTACGACAAGGCCGGCGGCTATGGCATCCAGGGCAGCGCCGCGCTGTTCGTCGAGCACATCGAAGGCAGCCATTCCGGCATCATGGGCCTGCCCCTGTACGAAACTGCACAGTTGCTACGACTGGCAGGTTTGCCCCTGCCCTGATCGGGTATGATGTCATTCGTTGCCTCCACTCCCGCGCCTCCATGAACGAAGACATCCTGATCAATATCACGCCGCAAGAAACGCGCGTCGCCCTCATCCTGCAGGGCGCCGTGCAGGAATTGCACATCGAGCGCACGCTCACGCGCGGCCTGGCCGGCAATGTGTATTCCGGCAAAGTGGTGCGCGTATTGCCGGGCATGCAGTCGGCCTTCATCGACATCGGCCTGGAACGGGCCGCCTTTCTGCACGTGGCCGACATCTGGGAAGCGCGCGGCCACGACGGCCAGAACGCCACGCCGGCGCCCATCGAGAAAATCCTGTTTGACGGCCAGGTACTGACGGTACAGGTAATCAAGGACCCGATCGGCACCAAGGGCGCGCGCCTGTCGACGCAGATTTCCATCGCCGGGCGCATGCTGGTGTACCTGCCGCAGGACAAGCACATCGGCATCTCGCAGAAGATCGAGAAGGAAGCGGAGCGCGAGCAGCTGCGCGTGCGCCTGCAAAGCCTGCTGCCCACCGATGAAAAGGGCGGCTACATCGTGCGCACCATGGCTGAAGACGCGTCCGACGCGGACTTGAAGGCGGACGTCGACTACCTGAGAAAAACCTGGAGCACGATCACGCACGGTGCGCGCACGCGCCCCGCCACCAGCCTGCTGCACCAGGACTTGAGCCTGGCCCAACGCGTGCTGCGCGACTTCGTCGGCGATGAAACGGCCACCATCCAGGTCGATTCACGCGAAAACTACGTGAAATTGCGCGAATTCGCGGAAATCTACACGCCCAGCGAACTGACGCGCCTGCAGCACTACACGGGCGAGCGCCCCCTGTTCGACCTGTACGGCGTGGAAGAGGAAATCCTGCGCGCCCTGGGCCGCCGGGTCGACCTGAAATCGGGCGGCTACCTGATCGTCGACCAGACGGAAGCGATGACCACCATCGACGTCAACACGGGCGGCTTCGTCGGCGGACGCAATTTTGCCGACACGATTTTCAAGACCAACCTGGAAGCGGCGCACGCCATCGCGCGCCAGCTGCGCCTGCGCAATCTGGGCGGCATCATCATCCTCGACTTCATCGACATGGACAACGCCGAGCACCGCAACGCCGTGCTGGCCGAACTGAAACGCACCCTGTCGCGCGACCGCACCAAGGTCTCGGTGAGCAATTTCTCGCCGCTGGGCCTGGTGGAAATGACGCGCAAGCGCACGCGCGAATCGCTGGCCCATATCCTGTGCGAACCGTGCCCGGCCTGCGCCGGCAAGGGACAAGTCAAGACCTCGCGCACGATCTGCTATGAAATCCTGCGCGAACTGCTACGCGAAGCGAAACAATTCAACCCGCGCGAATTTCGCATCCTCGCCTCGCAGGAAGTCGTGGATTTATTCCTCGAGGAAGAATCGCAGCACCTGGCCATGCTGGGCGATTTCATCGGCAAGAAAATTTCGCTGCAGGTGGAGAATGCCTACCACCAGGAGCAGTACGACGTGATCCTGATGTAGTCATGCCGGGCACCACCGCCTTCTGGCGCGACCCGTCTCTCCCTCACGTGGAGAGCCGGCGCGCCTGCCACAGCCGGGCTTGCTACAAGCCCCACAGCCATCCCACGTTTTCCATCGGCGCCGTCGACTCTGGCGGCAGCATCTTCACGGGCAGCAAAGACGGCAAGGTCGCACTCGGCAATGGCAGCCTGGTGCTGGTGCCGGCCGGCTGCGTACACGCCTGCAATCCCCTGCCTGACGCCCTGTGGAGCTATCAGATGCTGCATCTCGATGCGCAATGGCTGCAGGCACACGCGCCGGCGCTCGATGGCGATACGGCGGCGGTGTTGCAGTGCCCGCTGCTGTACGCGCAGTTTTGCGCCATGAATACGCTGCTGTTTTCAACGGTCAGCGCGGTGGAGAAAAATGCGGCGCTGCTGGCGTTTCTGGTCGCCTGCACCAGCGCCTGTGCGGATCTGCTGCCTTCGGAACGCAAGCCGCTGCCGCAGCAGCTGGCGCCCGTGCTCGCAACGCTGCAGGCGCTGCCCTCGGCCAGCCTGCGGCAACTGGCGGAGGCAGCAAGCCTGAGCCAGTATCAATTGATCCGCGCCTTTCGCGCCGCCACGGGCCTGACGCCGCATGCCTACCAGCTGAATATGCACGTCAACCGCGCGCGCAGCCGCTTGCAGGCCGGGACGGCGTTGGCGCAACTGGCGCATGAGCTCGGCTTTGCCGACCAGAGCCACCTGCAGCGCGTGTTCAAGGCGCATGCGGGTATCACGCCGGGGCGCTATCGCGGCCAGGGCAGCTAGAACGCCTGCAATTTTCTTCAATACAGGCTGTCGCCAGCCCCGGCATACTCGCGCATCGCCATTGCCGGAGCCAAACTCCATGCAGGATTTTCTCTTCATCGCCGCCGCCCACTTTCTTTCCCTGCTGTCGCCAGGTCCCGATTTTTTCCTGATCGCGCGCACCTCGCTGGCCCACGGCTGGCGCGGCGCCGCCGGCACGTGCATGGGCATTACCGTGGCCAATGCGGTGTTTATCGTGGCGGCGTTTGGGGGACTATCGGTGCTGCGGGCGGGCAGCACGGCATTCATGCTGGTGCGGCTGGCGGGATGCGCCTATCTGCTGTACTTGGGCTGGCTGTTCCTGCGCCATGCGGGCAAGAGCAGCCTGGAGGCAAAGCCCGCCACCGGCAAGGCGCGCTGGCGCGGCGGTGTCGCGATGGGGTTTGTCTCCGCCATCCTGAACCCGAAGAATGCGCTGTTCTATGTCAGCCTGGCCACCGTGCTGGCCGCCAGGCAGACGAGTCCCATTGCGATGGTGGCGTATGGCGCGTGGATGGTCTTTGCCGTGCTGGCGTGGGATATGGCGGTGGCGCTGGCCATCGGCAGCGCCGCCCTGCGGCAGCGCTTTGCGCGCGCGCTGCCGTCGCTGGAACGGCTGTCGGGCGTGGTGCTGATCGTGCTGGCGCTGGTGCTGCTGGCGGATCAGGCTGGCAACGGATCCAGATAAAACACGGCATACACTTTCAAGGGCGTGGTTTCCGTCGCCTTTTCCGAGCGCACGACGGAGCAGTCGTCGGCGGCCAGGCTGCGCCAGTTCTGGATGCCCGCCTTGGCGAACATGGCGTGCGCGGGGGCATTCGCGGCCAGGTCCAGCACCAGGCAGGCGTTGCGTGGGCCGGTGCCGTAGTTGACGGCGCGAATTTCAATGCCGAAGGTCGTCATCCACGGCTCCCACAAGCCTTTTTCCTTGCCGGCGGCCATGCGCTCCAGCATCTCGCCAAAGCTCAAGCCTTTTTTGACGGTGCTGCGCAGGGCTTCCAGCGACGGCGCCAGGCGGGGGTCGGGCTGCTTGTTGCCGGCGCGAATCTCGGCGATCGCCTTCAATTCCTTGATGATGGCCGCATCGCGCTCCGTGTAGTCGCGCATGCGCGCGTAAAACTCGGCATCGAGGAAGGGATTGACGGTCAGCTTGGCGACACCCTCTTCGCGGCGTTTCGGGGAAGGCGTGTTGGTTTTGGTCATGGCGATAGAGGGGCAAAATACGTTGAGGGGCGCCAGTGTACCACCTTGCAGCGGCGCGGCCCCAGGCGCGGCCTCAGCCCCGGGGAGCGGCCGTCGATTCGCGCACCACCAGCTCGGGTTTCAGGCGCACGTCGAGCACGGCGGAGTCGGGCGAATCGATGGTTTGCAGGATCAGCCGGGCCGCTTCCGTGCCGATGCCGTGGTGGCGGATGCGGATGGTAGTCAGGGGCGGGCGGATCATGTCCATGTAGGGCATGTCGTTGTGCCCCACCACGGAAATATCTTCAGGGCAGCTCAAGCCCAGTTCGCGGATGGCGTCGTAGCAGCCGAGGGCCACCAGGTCGCTGCCCGTCACCACGGCCGTCGTCCGCGGCGATTGGCGCAGCAGCTCCAGCAGGGCTGCCTTGCCGCATTCGCGCGAATAGCCGCTGCTTTCAAACACGAAGGCTTGCGAGGGATCGAGTTCGCTGGCCTGGATGGCGGCCAGGAAACCGAGGCGGCGCACGTGGCCCGTGGACAGGTTTTCCGGGCCGGCAATATGCGCGATATGCCGGTGGCCCAGCGCCAGCAAGTGTTCCACGGCCAGACGCATGCCGACCACGTCGTCGCTGACGACGCAGGAAGCGACGCCCGTCTCGTCGCTGCGGTTGACGGTCACCACCGGCACATTCTGGTCGATGCACATCTTGATGACGGGATCGTCGCGCCGTGCGGTAGCCAAAATCAGGCCATCGACCTGCTGCCCCAGCAGGCGGTTGATGACGAACAGCTGCTCTTCCTCGTCGGCGCCGACATTGGCGACGATGGCCAGGTAGCCATGCTTGCGCAAGCCTTCCTCGATGCCCAGAAGAATCGGCGGAAAAACCGCGTTGGTAATGTCGGGCAAAACCACGCCGATGATGCGCGACTTGCGCGTGACGAGGGTGGAGGCGGCGCGGTTCGGCCGGTAACCGAGCCGGCCTGCTTCGGCCAGCACGCGCGCGGCCACCTCGGCGCTGACCATTTGCCGCGTTGCCGGGTTCATCACGCGTGAAACGGTGGAAAAGTGCACGCCACTGGCCCGCGCGACGTCGCTTAAGGTGGGGTTCTTGTTTGTCATGGGCTTCCCGGATCGCAATACCGTGATTTTATCGTAAAAATTCCCCATTCCGTCAAAAACCGAGCAAACGCTTGCATTAAGATAAAGCCGTTTCCCAAAGCGGTTTTGACACTCTTAAGTACAATCCAGCCTTGACAGCGTGCAAACGCTTGCATAACATGGCTCGGATTGACCACTCGGGCCCTGTATGCCCTTCCCAGAATTCCTATGTCTACTTCGCACAGCAAGCACGCCGAACAGAACGGCGAAACCTTCAACCTGAAAGAAGCCGCCCTCGCCTATCACGCCGAACCTCGCGCAGGCAAGATTTCCGTCACGCCAACCAAACCGCTGGGCGACGCCCGCGCGCTGACCCTGGCGTACTCGCCGGGCGTGGCCTTCGCCTGCGAAGCGATCGTGGAAGATCCGCGCACGGCCGGCACCTACACGTCGCGCAGCAACCTGGTGGCCGTGATCACCAACGGCACGGCCGTGCTGGGCCTGGGCGATATCGGTCCGCTGGCCAGCAAGCCGGTGATGGAAGGCAAGGCTTGCCTGTTCAAGCAATTTGCCGACGTCGACGTGTTCGACATCGAACTGGCCGAGAACGATCCCGACCTGTTCATCGACACCGTGGTGCGCATGGAGCCGACCTTCGGCGGCATCAACCTGGAAGACATCAAGGCGCCGGATTGCTTCTATATCGAACAGCAATTGCGCAAGCGCATGAACATTCCCGTCTTCCACGACGACCAGCATGGCACGGCCATCATCGTCGCGGCCGGCATCCTGAACGGCCTGGAACTGGTGGGCAAGGATATCGGCAACGTGAAAGTGGCCGTCTCGGGCGCTGGCGCGGCATCGATCGCCTGCCTGGACTTGCTCGTCTCGCTGGGCCTGAATAAATCGCTGCTGAAAGTGTGCGACAGCCAGGGCGTGATCTACCCGGGCCGTGATGCCAATATGGAAGAGAACAAGGCGCGCTACGCGAACGACACCAGCGACCGCGACCTGGCCGACGCCATGGTTGGCGCCGACATTTTCATCGGCGTCTCGAAGGGCGGCGTGGTGAGCGCGCAGATGGTCGAATCGATGGCCGCCAAGCCGCTGATCTTCGCCCTGGCCAATCCGCATCCGGAAATCGCCCCGGAAAAAGTGCATGCCGTGCGCGACGACGCCATCGTCGCCACGGGCCGCTCGGACTACCCGAACCAGATCAACAACGTGCTGTGCTTCCCGTACATCTTCCGTGGCGCGCTCGACGTGGGCGCCACCACCATCAATGAAGAGATGAAGCTGGCCTGCGTGCGCGCCATCGCCGCGCTGGCCAAGGAACCATTGCCAGGCCATAGCACCAGCGCCCTGACGCCGCTGCAACTGATTCCATCGCCGTTCGACGAGCGCCTGCGCAGCTGGGTCGCGCCTGCCGTGTCGCAAGCGGCCATCGCCACCGGCGTGGCCACCCGCGTGCCAGCCACCGCCTGAAACGCATGACCGGCCTTGCGGCCTTGGCAAAATAACAGCAAGTTACCATTGCTTACAAAAAAACCATGGCTGAAAACCATGGTTTTTTTCATTTCCCCCTTGAGATCGCCCGTGCAGTTATCAAAGAGTAAAATTCCAGGGACGTTTTTGTTGCCACCTTCGATTACAATGACGCCTACTTTATGTTGCTACAGTTGCCATAATGGCGACGACGTGCGTTACCAAGGATATTCATGCTCGGCCTGACCTCTGTTTGTGTTTTTCTCTTTTCGGCATTGGCGCTGGCTGTCACCAGCGGATATTCATTCGGAGCCCTGGCCCTTCTGCTCGCGAGCACCTGCCTGCTATGGAAACGTCCCCGCCTGAACTTGCAACGCCAGGATTATCTGCTGCTGAGCACCCTGTTGCTATATTTCTGTGTTTTCACTGCCAACATGCTGTACCACGCAGATCCGGCGCGAGAACTCGACATGCCCTTGCGGGCACTGCTGGCCGTACCTGTCCTGCTGCTGCTGCTGGCATATCCGCCCCGGGCAGAGGCCTGGTGGGCAGGTGTAGCCATCGGTGCGGTTGCAGGCACAATATTAGCAATTTGGCAATTTTTTATGCAGGATATGCCACGTCCTCTTGCAGCAACCAGTAACGCGATTCATTATGGCAATATCAGCATCTTGCTTGGTATGTTGGCCATGTGCGGGCTCGACTGGGCCAGCACGCAACCTCACCGCTGGTTATGGAGAGCCGTCTTGCTGTTGGGCTGTTTGGCAGGCATCGTCGGTTCCATCATCAGCGGCAGTCGCGGTGGTTGGATCGCCTTGCCCGTCTGCCTGATTTTCTTGGTTATACACCACAGCAAGAAGCATGGAAAACGCTATCTGGTCATTGGGCTACTGGCCCTGGCGGGCCTTTCCATCGTGGCCTACGTTTTTCCACATTCGACGATCAAAGAACGTATTACCCTCGGCATTTCCAACCTGCACACATTTGAGGATCGTGGTGAAGTCAATACCTCCATCGGGCAAAGGATCGAAATGTGGCGCACCGCGATCGACATGTCCCAGCAACACCCCTGGACAGGCCTGGGCCGCAACGGGTATATGGAACAAAAATCGATGCTGGTGGCTGAAGGCAAAGCGAACATTTCCATACGCAGGCATACCAATGCCCACAACGACTACCTCGATGCCTTGGTCAAGCGCGGCATTATTGGTGTCCTGGCCTTGCTGGCGCTCTTCCTCGTTCCGTTGTCCCTGTTTGCCCGCGCCCTGCGCCACAGTGCCCCTGGAGCTCAGCCATATGCGCTGGCAGGCGTGGTACTGTGCACCTGCTACATGATTTTTGGTCTGACGACGAGCTCGCTCACCCTGAATATCGGCATCATCATGCTGGTCTTCCCGATGGTGATGCTATGGGCCATGCTGCGCCAGCAGGAACGCACTGCCTGAGCTCGTTTTTCGCCTGACCGTTTTTGCTGTCCCCTGCAAGGAACCATACCGATGCTCACGCCCGACCTGAAGCGTCTCACCGCGCTGCACGCGCCCTACAAGAAACACCTGGCCCTGGCCTTGCTGGCGATGGTCGTCACGGCGGCCACGGAACCGCTGCTGCCATATGCGCTCAAGCTGCTGCTCGACAATGGCTTTGGCGGCAAGGTGAATTTTTCCTTCTGGCTGGTACCGCTGATCGTCATCGGCATCTTTGCCATGCGCGGCGCGTCGACGTTCGCCAGCAGCTACCTGATGAGCTATGTCTCCACGCGCATCCTCAACGAGTTGCGGCGCCGGATGTTTGCCAGCATGCTCAACTTGCCCATCGACTTCTACAACACACACACGGTGGGCAAGGTCATCAACTCCATCATGTTTGAGGTGCAGCAGATCATCGAGATGGTGACCAAGGTGTTTACCTCGATCGTGCGCTCCTCGCTGACCGTGCTGGGCCTGCTGGCGTGGCTGCTGTACCTGAACTGGGTGCTGACCCTCGTGACCCTGGTGCTGCTGCCCCTGCTGACCATCGTCGTGCGCACCACGGGCAAGCGCCTGAAAAAACTCAACCGCGACTCGCTGGCCGTCAATGCCGAGCTGACCCAGGTCATCGAGGAAACCACGCGCGCCCAGCAAGTGATCAAGATCTTCGGTGGTCAGGACTACGAAAAAGCGCGCTTCGAAGAGCGTGCCGAGCAATTGCGCCGCTACAGCATGCGCATGACCACGACCTTTTCCGCCACCGTGCCCATCACCCAGGTGATCACGGCAGCCGCCGTGGCCCTGGTCATCGTGATGGCCCTGTTCCAGTCGGAGCAGGGGCAGATCACGGTCGGCGGCTTCGTATCCTTCATCACGGCCATGTTGATGCTGCTGACACCGTTGAAACAGCTGGCCGAGGTGAATGGTCCCTTGCAGCGCGGCATGGCCGCCGCCGAGGAAGTCTTCCAGCTGATCGACAAGACGCCGGAACGCACGGGTGGCACGCCGCTCGCCGGCCGCAGCAAAGGTCGCATCGAATTCAAGGACGTGAGCTTTGCCTACCCCGGACATCAGGAGCCGGCTCTGCGGCACATCGACCTGAGCATTGCGCCAGGACAAACGGTCGCCTTTGTCGGCATGTCCGGCGGCGGCAAATCGACCCTGGTCAGCCTGCTGCCCGGTTTTTATTCGGCCAGCAGTGGCGAGATCTTGCTCGATGGGCAGAATATCGATGCCATCGCCCTGACCAGCCTGCGCAGCCAGATCGCCATGGTCAGCCAGCAGGTGGTGCTGTTCGACGATACCCTGGCCGCGAATATCGCATATGGCGATGCAACGCCGGACCGGCAGCGCATCGAGGCGGCCGCCGCCGCCGCCTTCCTGTCGGACGTCATCGACGGCTTGCCCGATGGCCTGGAAACGCGCCTGGGCGACAATGGCTCGCGCCTGTCCGGCGGCCAGCGCCAGCGCGTGGCCATCGCCCGCGCCATCTACAAGGATGCGCCCATCCTGATCCTCGATGAAGCCACCTCGGCACTGGATACGGAGGCGGAACGGGCCGTGCAAGCGGCACTGGAACACCTGATGCAAGGAAAAACCACCTTAGTTATTGCTCATAGGCTATCAACAATTGAACGTGCGGACCGTATCGTGGTATTGTCACATGGGAAAATAATGGAAACCGGCAGTCACCAGCAATTATTGGATGCCAACGGCGCGTATGCCAATCTGCATCGCCTGCAATTTTCCCAGCAAGTGGTTTGACACCATCGACCGAATACCTGAAATCGTACTGATACATGACGCCTTTGATTCCCGCCGAACTTCTACAAAAGTCGGACAAAATTCTTTTCATCGCCCATCTGGCGCTGGGAGACTTTACCTACCTGCAAAACGGTTTCCGCGCCTTTGCCGCGGCCTATCCCCATATCCAGATCCACCTGTGGGTCGATGAAGTCCGCCGCACGTCCGACTCCAGGCAATGGGAAGGCTTGCGCACCTATTCGCTGTACGACTGGGTGGAACAATCGGGCCTGTTCGCCAAGGTGTACCGCAAGACCTACAGCCCGGCGCTGTACGAAGAGTCACTGCGCGAAGCCCAGGCGGAACACTATCCTGTCGTCGTGTCGCTGGCCCACGTGCGGCCACAGCAGTATGCGGACCTTGCCCGCGCGATCAGCCCGCACGGGCTGGTGATCGGCACGCGCAAACCGTTCAGTCCGCTGCGCCCCTGGCATTACCTGGCCTACCGCAAGATCGATGCCGTGCTGGCCTCGTATGCGGGACAGGATGCGGGCGAGCACCATATAAGCAGCGTATATGCGGACTGGTTCCGTCAATTGACGGGCCTCGACATTCCCGAGGCCGAGCGCTATCCCTTCGTGCACATTCCCGAGCACGCACTGCAGCAGGCGCAGGAGCAGCTGGCCGCCTGGGGCTTTGCCCCGCGCCAGGGGCCGCTGGTGCTATTGAATCCGTTTGCCAAGTCGCACAAGCGCGGCTGGCCGCTGGAGCGCATCGCCGAACTGATCGCGCGCATGCAGGCGATGCCAAAGTGGGCAAATGCCTGTTTCCTGATCAATGCCATGCCGCAGGAACTGGCCAAGGTGAATGCCGTCGTGCAGGCGCATGGCTTGCCGCGTACGCAAGCCTTCAGCGCCGTCGACAACTTTTTCCAGCTGCCGGCCATGCTGGCGCAATGCGACCTGATTATTTCGGTGGAAACGTCGATCATGCACCTGGCGAACGCCGTGCATGTACCCGTAGTGGCGCTGATGCGCAAGAAGAATCCGGAATGGGCGCCGTTCGACAGCGCCAACAGCACCGTCATCACGGTGGCCCGGCGCAGCGACTGGGTCAAGGCGATTTCGGTCGATCAGGTATTGCAGACCATCGCCTAGACAACGCGGCAGCGGCTAGCCGGTGCCCAGCATGCTGATGCGCACTAGGTCGGCCACATTGTCGACACCCAGCTTGTCCATCAGGCGCGCCTTGTGCACTTCCACCGTGCGCACGGAAATACCCAGCGCCGGGGCGATATCGCGGTTGTGCTGGCCCGTCACCACCAGATGCATCACTTCCCGCTCGCGCGGCGTCAGGGCGCGCAGCAAGGCCTGCCCCTCCACCTGGCGCAGCAATTGGCCGCGCGCATGCGCCTCGCGCGAAAACGCTTCGTCGATGGCGGCCAGCAGCTTGTCGTGGTCAAACGGTTTTTCCAGGAAATCGCTGGCCTGCGCCTTGAAAGCCTGGCGTGCCAGGGTGACGTCGCCGTGCCCCGTGATAATGATGATGGGCAGCATGCATTTCAGCTCCAGCAAGCGGCGCTGCAGGCTCAGACCATCCATGCCGGACATGCGGATATCGATCAGCAGGCAGCCGGCCCACTCGGGCCGCCAGCTGTGCAGGAAATCCTCGCCGCAGGAAAATAGGGCCGTGCGATAGCCGCGTATGCCCAGCAGCAAACCCAGCGCATCGCGCACGGCGGGATCGTCATCCACGATAAACACTGTCAAATTACTTGTCACCATACTCTCCTGTAGCGGCCGCGCTGGCGCGCGCCAGGGGCAGGACAAAACGAAAAATGCCATGCCTGCCCACTTCGGCCCATAGCTGGCCGCCATGCGCTTCGACGATGCTGCGGCTGAGCACCAGCCCCAGGCCCAGGCCGCTGGCCTTGGTCGAGACGAACGGTTCGAACAGGCGTGCCGCCAGGCTATTGGAAATGCCGGGGCCGCTATCCTCCACGGACAGGCGCAGCCGCCCGCCTTCGAGCCGCTCGGCAGAGACCGTGATGCGGCGCCGGCCGCGCGGCTGGCCCATCACCGCATCCTGCGCATTGGCCAATAAATTACGCAATACCAGCTCGATTTGCAGGCGGTCGGCGTTGACGGCCAGCGGCGACGGCGGCGCCAGCACCAGTTCGATGCCATGTTCATGAAACAGCGGCGTGAACTGGCGCGCCATGCCCTCGATCAAGGCGCTCGCCTCCACCGCTTCGAGCTGCATCGCGCCGGTGCGGAAAAAGTCGCGCAGGCGGCGCACCACGTCCGCGGCGCGTCCCGATTCGACGATCATATGTCCCACGGCGCCCTGCAGTAAGGCGCCAGTCTCGCCCCGTTCCAGCAGGTATTCGCACGCCTTGCCATAGGTCGACAAGGCCGTCAGCGGCTGGTTCAGCTCATGCGCGAGCGCCGCCGCCATCTCGCCGGCGGCCGCCAGGCGCATCGTGTGTTTCAGTTCGTCGGCCACCTGGCGCATTTCATCGACGACGATGCCGATAAAAAACCCCACCAGCGCCAGCACGGCATCGAGCAGCTGCAATTCATAAAACTGGATATCGACCGCATGCGTCCATTTCACCAGGGTAATGATGCATAGTTGCAATACAAACACGGCCAGCACGGCGCCATGCAAGCCCTGGCGCGAGGCGGCCCAGATCACGGGAAGAAACAGGAAATAGAAATGCTTGTATTCGGAACGCACGATGGAGCCGAAGAGACTCCACAGCACGAAGCTGGCCAGGGCCAGATACGCCAGGGTTTCCCAGCGCCAGACGGCTGCATGCAGGCGTTCGCGCCCGCGCTCGCTGAACAGCACCCAGATCAGCGGCATCGATACCAGCATGCCGACCATGTCGCCGATGCCGAAGCGCCAGACTGCCGTCCCCCATTCGCCAGCCGGAATGCGTCCCGTCAGCGACAGCAGGGAAATGTAGCCGAGCGCATTGAGCACGGTGCCCAGCAGCACGATGGCAACCCAGGCGCTCAGGCGGCGCCGGTTGTCGAAAATGTCGCTGCTGCTGAAACTGCGGCGCAAGACTGCGCCGATACCGCCATAGCCGAGCATCAGCCACGCCGAACAGAGCAAGGTCAGGGGCAGGCCTGCCGGCATGCCGCGCACCAGCACCTCGCCGACCACCAGGGCGATAAACCACGGCAGCGCCGCCTTGCGGCCGTGAATCAGCCAAAATACCAGGCCCAGCGCGGGATCGGGATTCCACGGGGTGATGTTCAGCCCGTACATCGGATCGATATACGTGGCCCAGTCAAACAGCAGATACAGGCCGACAAAGGCGGGATACGGCAGGTAGCGGGACAGGAATGGGCGCATAACGGTGTTTTTTAACTGTCCCGCATTATGCATCGCAAGCGTGCGCCACGCCATGCCATCTTGCGTTATAAGCACACAAAATAATTTTCATGCAATATCGCAACGCGCGCCGACAGAATCAGGCCTCGGCCAGCGGCAAGCGCACCTCCACCAGCAAGCCCAGGCCACCATTGCCTCTGTGCAACTGAATCGTGCCGCCATGCTGTTGCACGACGGAAGCGACGATGGACAAGCCCAGGCCGCTGCCCGGCTGCGCCTGCTGCGGCGCGCGGAAAAAGCGGTCGAACACGCGTTCATACAGCGCCGGCGCGATACCCGGCCCCTGGTCGGCCACATGCAACACGGCCTGGCCCCGCTCCGCATGCAGCGACACCGTCACGCTGCTGCCGCGCGGGCTGTACTTGATGGCATTTTCCACCAGATTGTCGATCAGCGACACGAGGCTCTCGCGCTGACCGGGCACGCTGAGCGAAACGCTGGCTTGCAATTCAAGCTCGATATCGCCCGCCTGAGCCAGGCCGGACAGGGCCGCCAGGCGGTCTTGCAGCAAGGTATCGAGCGCCTGGCGCCGCGGCAGCTCGCCCCCGCCGGCCTGCACTTCGCTGCGCGTCAGCTGCAGCAACTGCCCCACCAGGCGCGCGGCCCGGTTGCCGCTGTTCAAGATACCGTCCAGCAGCTCTTGCTGGCGAGCATCATGCGCCTGTCCCTGCAAGGCCTCGACATTCACGCGCATGGCCGCCAGCGGCGTGCGCAGCTCATGCGTGGCGTCGGCGATGAAGCTGCGTTCGCGCGCGGCACTGGCATCGACCCGCTGCAGCAGGGCATTGATATTGTCGACCAGCGCCGCCAGTTCGCCATGCGGCGGCTTGAACGTCAGCGGACGCAAATCCTGCGGCCCGCGCGCCGCCACCTCCTGCGCCACCTTGCGCCACGGGCGCATGGCAAGGCGGATCGACAGCCAGGCCGGCACCAGCAGGAACGGCAGGCTGATCAGCAACGGCAGCAGGTAGTAGCCGCGTGAATTGATCGTGATGAAAAATTGCCAGGCGCCGCCCACTTCCAGCACGGTCACGCGGGTGGCCCCTTCGGCAAGGCTGCGGCTGCGCCAGGCCTGGCCCTTGACGTACACCACTTCCATCTGTTCCGGACCGGCGCTGCGGATGCCGCTGGGCGCACTCGGCGACTTGTAGACCAACTTGCCCTCGCGCCAGACCAGGATGCGCGGCGCCAGTTCCGGTACTTTCCCCATTTCAAATTCTTCGCGCAAGGCTTCGTCGATGGCGCGCAAGCTTTGCTCCTGGCGCACGGGCTGGTCGGCCAGGTTGTCGGTCACGCTGATAATGGCGTGCAAGACCCCGCGGGTCACATTGCTCGCTTCGCTCGTGCCCTCGAACAGCACATATGCCACGGCCAGGCTCCATAGCACGGTCAGCATCAGCATTTGCGCCATCATCAGGCGGCGCACCAGGGTGGGCCGGCGCAGCATGGCCCAGAAACGCCCCATCATGCGCCGGCCCCCGGCGGGACGGATGTCTCGCCCTGCTGATCGATGACATAGCCGACGCCGCGCACGGTACGGATATAACCCTCGCCTATCTTGCGGCGCAAGTTGCCCATATGCACATCCAGGGTATTGCTGGCATTGGCCAGCCCGCCGGGCAGGATATGCTCTTCCAGCACGCGGCGCGTGATGACCCGGTTGGCGCGCATCAGCAAGGTTTTCAGCAGGGCATATTCACTGGCGGTGAGTTCCACGGGCCGCCCATGCACGCTGACCCTGCGCGTGGGCACCTGCAGCAGCAGGCCGCGCAACTCGATGGTGTCGCCATCGAAACCGTAGCTGCGGCGTGCCAGGGCGCGCACGCGCGACAGCAGCTCGGCCAGCACGAAGGGCTTCACCAGATAATCGTCGGCGCCGCCGTCCAGGCCCCGCAAGCGCTGCTCCAGCGTATCGCGGGCGCTGAGGATCAGCACCGGCAGGCGCACCGCGCGCAGCCGGGCCAGCAAATCGAGGCCATCGCCGTCGGGCAATCCCAGGTCCAGCAGCACCAGTTCGCAACTGTCGTGCTCGATGCTGCGCGCCGCATCCTCCAGGCTGCGCACCCAGACCACTTGCATGCCCTGGTCGCGCAGGGCGATCCGCACGCCATTGCCCAGGTCCATATCGTCTTCAATCAGCAGTATCTTCATGGTGAGTATTAAACCACCGCAAGCTGAAGAATGGGTAAAGAAGCGCTCTTCATCCAATCTTAATAAAAGGCTCATTTTTCCTTCATGGCAAGGATAGATACTGTCGGCAGTCAATCGAGCCACTCCGGACTCGGTTCTCCACCTGACGGAAAATTCCATGCACGCACCCACAACCCTGCTGACCGCGCTGGCACTCGCCAGCGGCATGATCCTCAACCCGCTGGCCGCCGCCGCGGCCGAACCGGCCCCGCAAAATGTCTTCACCATCGGCGGCGGCGTCGCTGCCGTGTCCAGCTATTCCGGCGCCGACAAGCTGTCGGCCTCGCCCCTGATCATCCTCGACTACGCCATGGCCAATGGCCTGTTCTTCAGCACTTCGCGCGGCATCGGCTATGGCGGCCAGGCCGGCCCCTTCAGCTACAGCGCTGCATTGGGCTACCGCGGCAACCGAGAAGACCACAAGCGCAATGGCGCCAATGGCTGGGGCGGCAGCGACTACCTGAAGGGCATGGGCGAAGTCAAGGGCAACGCCAGCGCCCTGCTCAGCGCGGGCTATTCGCCCTTGCCGGGCCTGTCGCTGAGCGTGTCGAGCGACATTCCCCTGTCGAACCGCGAAAATGGCGCGAATGTGCATTTCGGCGCGGCGGGCCAGATCTACGGCCGGACCGATGCCAAGGGCGCGCAGCAGGACAGCGTGACCATCGGCGGCCAGCTGGGCTGGGGCGAGCGCAAGTACGTGCAGACCATGTATGGCGTGACGGCCACCCAGGCCGCGAACACCTCGTTCAAGCAATACACGCCCAAGGGCGGTTTCTATGAAGCACAGGCCACCATCAACTGGGAGCACCGCTTCGATGCGCGCTGGGGCATCAATACCCTGGTCGGCGTCGAGAGCCGCCTGGGCGACGCGGCCAAGAGCCCCATCGTGCAGCGCAAGACCTCCCCGGTCGGCGCCGTGTACGTCACCTACCGCTATTAAAACCGTGACGGCATAAGGGAAACCCGTACGCTGTTTCGCCAATTTACAGAGGGAAAGGGCACCGATAAGATGGCGCGGTTTCCCCCTTCCCTTGACGTCCCTCCATGCATGCTTCGCGCCTTGCTCCGCAACGCCATGACCGCGCCCCAGACAGCGCCGCGGCCACCCACGGCACCGGGAGCCAGGATACGCTGCAGCTCCTGCTGCCGGTCAAACGGGCCAGCGACATCGTCTTTGGTGCGCGCTACGCCAAGCGGCTACAGGAATGGGGGATATGCGTGAGTGTCAGCCTGCTGCATGTGACGCCAGCGCAGGCACGCCCCGCCATAGGCCTGCCGCAGCAAGACGCAGCTGAAGACGCCGGCAGTACGCTCACGCTGGCAACCGAGCAAATCATGCACGAGGCCGGCTTGTACCTGAGCCGTTCACATATTGACTTCACCACCCACATTTTTTCCGGCGAAATCATTTTTACGATACTCGACACGGCCGAAATGCTGGGATGCCATGAAATTGTCTTACCTGCCATTAAGAAAAGTTCCTGGCGAAACCGATTCTCGGACGCCCTGGCGCGCAAGCTGGCCCGCGCCAGCCGTAGCGCCACCGTGCTGCTGGCCAATACCGATGGCATGAGCTGCCCGCCGCTGCGCTGAAGCACGGCCCGCAGCCACCACCGTTCCCATTCACCAAGGAAAATGCCTGATGACACAAGCGATTACTCTGCATGCTGGTCTCACCAATATGCCCCCGGGCATCGCCCGCCTGCGCGAGCTGTTCAAACTGCAATTGCGGGCACGCCTGCAGCAGCGGCAGACGCGCATCTGGCTCAAGTTGCTCAATTCCCACCCCGTCTTTGGCGACCTGTTGCAAGCCTACCCGCGCCTGGTCCACAAGGTGTACCGGCATTACCTGAGCAAAAGCCTGTCCTGCCAGCAACGAGTCTCCATGCTGGTCGACCACTATCATTTCATCCTGCAGCAAGGCTGGGGCAAGCTGATGGTACAAGCTGCGCACCAACCGGTCATGCTCGCCACGGTACCGGGAAAATCCGGTTCGCTCTACCATCTGCGCCTGTCTTCGCTGTTCCGCATGGACCGCGAAGGCGAGATGGTCTTGCAACTGATCCATGATGACGATGTGCTCTACACAGTGGTCTTTACCTTCTTCGGCTGCCGCACGCGCGCACCCAGCGATACCGGCGTGGGCATCGGCTGCATCCAGGGTCCGCAGGGCGCGGAAGGCTTGCGCCGCGTGCGTGAAGCCACGCGCGACCTGCACGGCATGCGCCCCAAGTTCCTGATGATACGCCTGGTACGTCAACTGGCATACGAGCACGGTTGCCGCACCATGCTTCTGGTCGGCAATGCCAACCGGGCCGGCCACCATTCGGCAAAGAAGAATGGACGGCTGCTCGCTGACTACAATGCATTGTGGCAAGAACTTGGCGCCACGGCCCGCAGCGATGGCGACTTTGAGTTGCCATGCGAAACGCTTCCTGCGCTCGTCCTCGAAGAGATCGCGTCCAAAAAACGTTCGGAAGCACGCAAGCGCCACGAACTGACCTTGAACATGATCGACAGCCTGCGCAACGGCCTGGCATCGCATCGCAGCCATGTCCACGTCGCCGTGCCCGGCATCGCCATGGCCGCCAATGACACCCAGCATCCGGCCGAATTCGACGACGAGCACTTTTCCGCCGCAACCTGACCCTCTCCCTGGTATTGGCCAGGCGCCCCGCCCCCGCGCCCGCGCCCGCAGTCATTCCTCCACGCAATACCCCAGTTCGCCTCCCGCACGTGCGCAAAAACCATGCGCCGCACATTCCTGTTACGCTAGCAAGATCGGTGTGCATTCCTGGCGCACCGGTTCCCCCAACGCTTACTAGGAGGCAAGTCATGCGCGTAGACATCTACCGCCGGGCCGAGCACGACGGCATTTTTTCCTACCTCGCCGTGCCGGAAGGAAAGCTTATTCCGGAAGAAGTTACCAATACCGACTGGCAGCTGGAAGTACGCGCCAGTGAAGTGGCCGACGATGCCGAGATCTTGCCCAACTACCATATCGAACAGCCGCACCAGCAGATCGCAGCCAAGGGCTATGCGATCACGGGCCTGAAAGACATGTAAACAAAAAAAAGCCAAACCAGCATGTCTGCGGTTTGGCTTTGTTGCATGCGCCGGGCAGTGCCGGTCAGTATTCGACCGCCACTTCTTGCGCGCCCAGCATTTGCTCCAGCGCCAGCTGCAATTCATCCGATGGTGCCACTTTCCATTCGTCCCCGAACTGCAGCACGCAACTGACGCCTTGCGGGCTGACCTTGGCGGCGATCGGCAGACCGTCCGCAGCCCGGTGCGGCATGATCACGTCGCTGATGCGTTTCATGTCCAGCGTCGTGGGCAGAGTCAAGCCCAGCTGGCGGCCATACTGCACGCGCGCGGAGATGATGTCGAAGGCGCTCTCGGCCGTGATGCGCAAGCCGCCCGAAAAGCGGTCTTCCGACACCTTGCCCACGACGGCGAGGAATTCATCTTCCTTGAAAATTTTCCGGTTGGAATCGAACAATTCGCCGTACACCGTCACCTCCACCGTGCCGCTCTTGTCGTCGAGCGTGACGATGAGGATCTTGCCGCGCTGCGTCATCTGCGTGCGCAAGCCCGTGATAACGCCCGCCATCATGCGCGGTTCGCGCGACGGCGACAGTTCCGACAGTTTCGTGCGGGCAAAACGGCGTGCCTCGGGCGCATACGAATCGAACAAGTGGCCGGACAGGTAAAAGCCCAGCGCGATCTTTTCTTCCGTCAGGCGCTGTTTGTCCGTCCACACGGGAACTTTGACGTACTCGGGCGGCGCCACCATGTCGCTGTCATCGCCGCCGAACAGGCTCACCTGGTTCGCCGCCTTGGCCGCCTGGTCGGCGCACTCCATGGCGAACGCCACGGACGCGAGCAGGATGGCGCGGTCGACCTTCAGGCAATCGAAGGCGCCGCTGCGAATCAGGGATTCGATGGTGCGGCGGTTGATTTGCTTTTTATCAACGCGCTTGCAGAAATCGAACAGGCTGGTGAATGGACCGCCCGCCTCGCGCGCGGCGATGATGGCTTCGATGGCATTCTGGCCCGAGCCCTTCACGGCGCCCAGGCCATAGCGGATCTGCGTGACTTTCTTGCCGCTCACGGATGGCGCAGCGCCGCTCGGCATGAAGCGGTAATCGGATTCGTTGATATCCGGCGGCAACAAGGTCAGCTTGCAGATTTCCAGCGAGTCTTCCACCAGGATCTTGATCTTGTCCGTGTCGTCCATGGCCAGCGACAAGTTGGCGGCCATGAAGGCGGCCGTGTGGTGCGCCTTCAGGTAAGCCGTGTGGTACGACAGCAAGGCATAGGCGGCGGCGTGCGATTTGTTGAAACCGTAGCCAGCGAACTTTTCCATCAAATCGAAGATCTCGTCGGCCTTTTCCGCCGTCAAGCCATCTTTCGCCGCACCGGCGCGGAAGATCTCGCGGTGCTCGGCCATCTCTTCGGCTTTCTTTTTACCCATGGCGCGGCGCAGCATGTCGGCGCCGCCCAGCGAGTAGCCGCCGACGATCTGCGCCATCTGCATCACCTGCTCCTGATACACCATGATGCCGTAGGTTTCGGACAGAATCGATTCCGTGCGCGGATCGGGATAATCGAAGCGTTCGCCGTGCTTGCGCTTGCAAAAATCCGGAATCAGGTCCATCGGGCCCGGACGATACAGCGCCACCAGCGCGATAATATCCTCGAAGCGGTCGGGACGGGCATCTTTCAGCATGCCCTGCATGCCGCGCGACTCCAGCTGGAACACGGCCACGGTCTTGGCCTTGGTCAGCAAGTCATACGATGGCTTATCGTTCAGCGGCAAGGTGGCCAGATCGAAATTGGCTTGCGCCGGATCAAGCTGCTTGATGTAGCGCACGGCGCGGTCGAGAATCGTCAGCGTGGTCAAGCCCAAAAAGTCGAACTTCACGAGGCCGACGGCTTCCACGTCATCCTTGTCGTACTGCGACACGACGCCCGAATCGCCGCCCTGCGTGTACAGCGGGCAGAAATCCGTCAGCTTGCCCGGAGCGATCAGCACGCCCCCCGCGTGCATGCCGATATTGCGCGTGATGCCTTCGACCTGCTGCGCCAGGTCCAGCAGCTGCTTGACCTCTTCCTCGTTTTCCAGGCGTTCCTTGAGCAACGGTTCTTCCTCGATGGCGTCGGCGATCGACACGGGTTTGCCGGGCTTGAACGGGATCAGCTTGGAGATGCCGTCGCAGAAGTTGTAGCCGAAATCCATCACGCGGCCCACGTCGCGGATCGCGCCCTTGGCCGCCATGGTACCGAAGGTGGCGATCTGCGAGACAGCCTCCTTGCCGTACAAATCCTTGACGTGCTGGATGACGCGGTCGCGCCCTTCCTGACAAAAGTCAATATCGAAGTCGGGCATCGATACGCGTTCGGGATTCAGGAAGCGCTCGAACAGCAGGTTGTATTGCAATGGATCAAGATCGGTAATCAGCAGCGAATACGCCACCAGCGAACCGGCGCCCGAACCGCGGCCCGGGCCGACGGGCACGCCGTTTTCCTTGGCCCACTGGATAAACTCGGCCACGATCAGGAAGTAGCCGGGGAACTTCATGTTGCAGATCGTGTCCGTCTCGAATTTCAGGCGCGACTCGTAGCGCGGACGCTCCTTTTCGCGCTTTTCCGGATCGGGATACAGCTGCAGCAACCGTTTTTCCAGGCCCGCCTGCGATTCGGCGACGAGGAACTGGTCGATCGTCATGCCGTCCGGCGTGGGGAAGTTCGGCAATTGCGGCTTGCCCAGGGTCAAGGTCAGATTGCAGCGCTTGGCGATTTCCACGGAATTGGCCAGCGCGGCCGGCAAGTCGGCGAACAGCTCCGCCATGTCGGCCTGCGACAGGAAGCGCTGGCTGTCATTGAAGCGTTTGACCCGCTTGGCGTTGGCCAGCATTTCGCCTTCGGCGATACAGGTGCGGGCTTCGTGGGCAATAAATTCCTCTGGGGAAATAAATTGCACGGGATGCGTGGCCACCACGGGCAAGCCCAGCTTGGCCGCCAGCGCCACCGCATGGCGTACCTGCGCTTCCTGGTTGGCCTGGCCGCCGCGCTGGATTTCCACATAGAAATGGCCGGGGAAAATCTCGGCCCAGCGCTGCGCATTGCGCTCGGCCAGGGCCAGGTTGCCATTCTCGATGGCCGTGCCAACATCGCCGAAATGCGCGCCGGACAGGACGATCAAGCCATTGGCCGCGCTTTCGCCCGGATACAGCTCATAGGTATTCGTCGCCAGCGCCTGCAGCCATTCGATGCGCAGCTCGGCGCGGCCCTTGTACTGGTTCGTCAGCCAGGCCGTGGACAGCAATTCGCACAGTTGCAGATAGCCCATGCGATTCTTCGCCAGCAGCAGCAGCCGCGACGGCTTTTCGCGGTTGTCGTCATTCGTGATCCACACGTCGACGCCGACGATGGGCTTGATGCCCTTGCCGCGCGCTTCCTTGTAGAACTTGACCATGCCAAACAGGTTCGACAGGTCGGTGACGGCCAGCGCCACCTGCTTGTCCTTCGCCGCCGCCTTGACCACGTCATCGATGCGCACCAGGCCATCGACGATCGAGTACTCCGAGTGCACGCGCAAATGGACGAAGGCAGGACCGGGCTGCATCGCTTGCTGTGAACCTGCCGGAGCGCCGGCCTCTTGCATTACCATTTCCATCCTGTGTACCGTTTCGTGCAAAATTCAATGGGGTCTATTCTACCGCGTCGCGGCCCCGGACCGGCGGTGCGCCCCCCTATTGCGGGCAAGAAATTCCTGCCGTGCACAGCCCGCCGGCACGGCAAAACGTGGCTGGCCGGGTATCCCGCCAGGCCTGTCGGGCTTATAATATCGGCTGTTCAGTCTAAGCCGATCGCCATCATGCAAGCCATCACCCCAGCAACACCCGCCGTTTCCGCCGCCGTCAGTGCGCCCGCCGCCACGTTTGTCAATATCGCCGCGTATAAATTCATTACGCTCGACGATACGGAAGCCATGCGTCCCTTGTATCAGGAGCAATGCCTGGCGCTGGAACTGAAGGGAACGATCCTGCTGACACCGGAAGGCATCAACATGTTCCTGTCGGGCACGCGCGAGCATATCGATGCCTTCCTCGCCTGGGTCCGCAGCGACGCGCGCCTGGCCGATCTGGAATGGAAGGAAAGCTTGTCGAACGAACAATCGCACAAGCGCATGCTGGTCAAGCTGAAAAAAGAAATCATCACCATGCGCATGCCGCTGATCAAGCCGGAACTGGGCCGCGCCCCGTCCGTCGACGCGCATACGCTCAAGCGCTGGCTTGACGCCGGCGTCGACGATGCGGGCAAACCTGTGGTCATGATGGAAACGCGCAACGCCTTTGAAGTGGACGTGGGCACGTTCAACAACACGCTTGATTACCGTATCGACAAGTTCACGGAATTCCCGGCCGTGGCTGCCGCGCACAAGGATGAGCTGGAAGGCAAGACCGTCGTCACCTTCTGCACCGGCGGCATCCGCTGCGAAAAGGCGGCCATCCACATGAAGGAAATCGGCTACGACAGCGTGTACCAGCTTGACGGCGGCATCCTGAAATACTTCGAAGAGGTCGGCGGCGAGCACTACACGGGCGACTGCTTTGTCTTCGATTACCGCACGGCGCTGAACCCGAAACTGGAACCGACGGAAACCGTGCAATGTTTCGTCTGCCGCGCCGTCGTCACGCCGCGCCAGCAGCTGGCGCCGGAATATGTGTATGAAGTGTCTTGCCCGCACTGCTACAACAGGCAAGGCAGCTAGTTATTGCCTTGTGTTGCCCGCTGCAATCCTGAAGCGGCGGGCTGACATGCTTAAGCTTTTATCCTCACTGTCACTTTGAAATCCACCAGCCAGACCCAGATGCGATTTATCCAGGCATTACGCGGTTTGGCGGCGATTATCTCGCAATTCACCACACCACATCGCATGTGCCTGTCGGGTCTGATAATGCCACTTCACAGTGGTTTTTTGCATCCGAGCCCAAGGCCGTCGATCTGTTTTTCATGCAGAGCGGCTTTATCCTGGTGCTCTCCACACAAAATGCCGCCTCGCACTGGACAATACTTTCCAGTTCTGGACTATCGGTTTCTAAGAATATAGCCCATCTATTTCGCGACCACGCTGCTCTTTTGCCTGATAGAAGTCATTGTACGAAAATATATGAAGGCAAGTCTGATTGCAAACTGGAATTACATGCATGGACGGCGGCACAAATCACGCCCTCGCGCATAAGCACTATACGGCCCTGCATATAGTCCTCATGCCAAGCGGCGCAGAAACGACATTCCCCTCACACGGAGGGGAATGGGAAGGGTCTTCAAGTAGAGAAAGACCCGCAGGTAGCCCGGAAAGGCACATCAGCGAATCAACTTGCCGATCGTCATGAAAATGATATGTATGTCCAAGGCTAAGGAGCGCTGGCGCACATACTCTTCATAAAAGCGCAGCTTGACTGGCATGACTTCCTCGATATAAGTGCGCTCCGGATCGGCCGACTCACCCAGCAGGCGATTTTCATCACGATAGGTGATCGAGGCTAGATCCGTGATTCCCGGTTTGACGGAAAGCACCAGTTCGCGCTGCGCATGCGTATACAGCGCCACGTACTTCGGCACTTCCGGCCGCGGCCCGACCAGGCTCATGTCGCCGATGAACACATTGAGCAGTTGCGGCAACTCGTCAAGTTTATAGTGACGCAGCCGGTGGCCGACACCAGTAATACGCGCGTCGCGTCCGATGGTGATCTGCCCCTGCGCTTCCGTGCCGACCGTCATCGTACGGAACTTAAAAATGCGAAACAGGACACCATACTGTCCTACCCGTTCTTGGCGGAAAAACACCGGCCCTGCGGAGTCCACCTTCACCCACACGGCAATCAGCACCAGCAACGGCGCCAGCAGCAGCAAGCCGCACAGCGCCGCGATGACATCGAAGATACGCTTGATCAGCACAGCAACTCGCGCAGCGTGCGGATCACGCGTTCCTGATCCTCGTCCGTCATGGCCGTATACAAAGGCAAACTGACCATCGCATGATAGGCCGCCTCCGCCTCGGGGAACTGTTCCGGCGCAAGATGATACGTATCACGCCAGTAAGGATGACGGTGCAGCGGAATGTAATGGACGCTGGTGCCGATACCGTGATCGGACAGCTTCTGGATCAGCTCATTGCGGCCAATCGGCGCCGCAGAGGTCAAGCGCACGACGTACAGGTGCCAGGCATGTTCGCCACCATCGGCAGCCTCTGCCGGCAGCAGCAACGGCAGATCCGCCAACCCCTCAAAATAGCGCCGCGCGAGTTGCTGGCGGCGGGCCGAAAACGCATTGATCTTGCGCAACTGGTGAATGCCCATCGCTGACGCGATATCGGTCAGATTGTATTTGTAACCAGGTGCGACCACTTCGTAGGCCCAGGCCGGCGTCTTCGAAACGAAACGATCAAAGGCATCGCGGCTGATACCGTGAATACGCATCATTTTGATGCGGGTGGCGATGTCGGCGTCACGCGTGACGACCATGCCGCCCTCACCTGTGGTCATCGTCTTGTTGGCATAGAAACTGAACACGGTAACGTCACTGTCCAGCGTGCCGATCAAGCGTCCTTTATAGCGCGTTGGGAATGCATGCGCAGCATCTTCAACGACACGCAATTTGTGCTCACGCGCCAACGTCAGGATGGCGTCCATATCGCAGGCCAAGCCGGCGTAATGAACCGGCATGATGACTTTCGTGCGTGGTGTAATGGCAGCACGAATCGCCTCCAGCGACAGGTTCAGCGTGACCGGGTCGGTATCGACAAAAACCGGATCGGCCCCCATGTAGCGCACCACTTCGGCCGTGGCGGTAAACGTCATGGTTGGAACAATCACTTCATCGCCAGGACCGACGCCGAGCGCCTCCAGGGCCAGGTGCAAACCTGCGGTGGCCGAATTGACAGCGATCGCCTCGACGCCATTGCCGATATAGGCGGCGAAATCCTGTTCGAACTGCTTGGTCTTCGGGCCTGTGGTCACCCAGCCGGAACGCAGGCACTCGACGACTTCCTGGATTTCTTCATCGCCGATTTCAGGTAGGGCGAATGGTAAAAATTTTTGCTCTGTCATATAGGTCTCAAAGTCTCTTGTTTTGCGACGCCGCAATACCTTCTTAAGGGGTGCAGCGATTGTGGTTGGAAATAATAACGAATAAGGATTGTAATGCCATTATTCACGCGCCTCGGCCGACTGGCCGAACGCATCGACGAAACGCCGTGCCAGCACCGGATAGGTATGGTTTCCCAATACGAATTGCCTACCCCGCTGCCCCATCGCGGTTCGTTCGTCCACGCTAAATTTCAGTAAAGCGTGGATGCCGCGCACGATCTCGCGCGG
Organism: Janthinobacterium sp. SUN137; assembly: GCF_030587265.1. Lineage (NCBI taxonomy): Bacteria > Pseudomonadati > Pseudomonadota > Betaproteobacteria > Burkholderiales > Oxalobacteraceae > Janthinobacterium > Janthinobacterium sp. SUN137. The sequence goes on from NZ_JAPWHZ010000001.1 coordinate 1,056,912, forward strand.
ATCCTCAGGCGCCACGGTCAGGCCGCAACCAGCCTCGCCAACAGGATCATTTCCCGCTTCAACAGCATGCAAAATCGGCCGCGCGGCCATCATATAGTCCATCAATTTGTTCGGAGAAATACCGAAACGGTAAAGCGGCTGCCGATGCCAACCGATGTAAGCAATATCGAACCACTCCAGCAAGGCAGGAATCTGCTCCTTCTTGACCGGATCGACGAAAAACACATTACTCAAGTGTTCCGCCGCAGCCCTTTGCCTGAGCGCTTCCTTGTCAGGCCCACCACCAACGAGTACGAACACGACGCGGTCGTCATCGATACACGCGGCCGCATCCAACAAAACGTCCATCGCATTCGCCACGCCATGCGTGCCGGCATAACCGACGATGGACAGGCCACGCGCCTTGAAACCGGACAGTAGCTCATAAACGTCGGCCTGCAAACGGGGACTGTCGGCCTGCCATTCGTCCGGATCGATACCATTTGGCACGATATATAAGCGATCAGGCGGCATACCGCGCGACTCCATATACGTCCGCACTTTCGGCAGCATGGAAACGACGGTATCTGCATGGCGATAAGCATATCCCTCCGCCGCCGCCACCATCATGATGAAGGGGTGCCATTTCGACATTCCCCCCAGTTCCATCGGCGACAATGGCCAAAGATCATGAACTTCGAACACCAGCTTGGCCTTGGCGCGTTGTGCGATACGCCGCGCCGGCCAGATATCCATGGGATAGGTGCTCGACGCGATCACCACATCGGGCGTAAACGAGGCGTCTATGTCACGGCCCCGCAAAAACAGGTCAGCAACGAAACGCATAATGTTCCAGACACGCTTCAAACCGTTACCAGCATACTGCGGACCGGAAAACCATAGATATTCAATACCATCGATGGTTTCTAGTCGTGTCGTAGCGCCTTCCAGTGCAGGCTGTCTGGCGCGCACATGGGATTGCGCCGAGGCCACGATGCGCACGCGGTGGCCCGCCCGCACCCATTCACGCGCCATATAATAGGGCCGATATTCCATGCCGTAATGGGGACTTCCGGCATAGTGGTTGATCAATAATATATTCATAAAAACTACCTAAAAACTCTTCTTGATCAGGAAACAAGCTGGGTTAGCAGCGGAAAATGGCGCAGTATCGATTGATCCTCGGTAGAAAATCCCCTGTGTCCTGCGTGTCAGACATCATTGACAGATTTCGCTCTGGTTTACACCATAGCCAAATTCACCATCGCCGCTACGGGATGCAAGCACCTGCAAGGTTCTTATTCTTTGGGTATCAGCCATGTCATCTGCTCCTTCAATAAATTATTAAACCTACCTTGCCTGCCCACTGGAGTATCCCCGTCCGGGAAGGTTACGACAGGGACAGCCCCCCCGGCGTTTCCGCTTTACCTGCGCCGCTGAACTACTTAGCCCGCCAATGTTTGTACGTAAGCATCGCGCATCAATGTTACACAATGCTCCCAGGAAAATTGCTGGCATACTCTGGCGCGGCCCGCCACGCCAAGACGTGTACGCAAGGCACTGTCTTGCACCAACTGATATAAGGCATCAGCCAACGCTTGTGGATTTTCGTTTGGAATGATCAAGCCAGTTTCGTTTTCCGCAACAACTTCTGGCAGCCCGCCCATACGAGACACTACTACCGGCAACGCGCAACTCGACGCTTCCAATATGGCCACGCCGAAGCTCTCACTGTCGTTGCGACTGGCCGCCACATAGATATCCAGGCGGTTCAGCCAGTCCGGCACGGCCGCATGATCAACCTGACCCGTGAAAGTAACACTCGCACCAAGACCGAGTTGCTCGACCAACGCCTGCAGTGCTGCAGTCTCTGCACCACCACCGACCAGCAACAGTTCAAGACGCCCCAGCAGATCATCGGCCTTTTCGGCCTGCAAGCGTTGCCTCAGCAGAGCGTAGCCCTTGATCAGAATATCAATACCGTACTTCCTGGCCATTGTCTTGACGGTACCAATCACCAGGCGGGCATCATCCGTTTTCTGTACGGGAACGAAACGTGTGGTATCAATACCAAACGGCGTGATAAAAATCGGCGCCAACTGGGGGCATAAAGAGCGCGTCTGTTCCGCCATGACATGGCTCGTGGACGCAATACGGGTGGCCGCCAGTAAATTGCGCTTAATCAACCACATCTTGAAACGCGACTCATAGGGGAATTCGTAGACATCCGCGCCCCATACCGACAACAGCGAAGATCCACGCCAGACACCGGCCATCAGCGTACCGTAGCCACTAGCGTAATGACAATTGAGCAGGTCCGGCGCCAGATCGGCGAGCACCTTGCCCAGGGCGCGTCGATTCAAAAAATAGCCCTTCCCGCCGCGGTAAGGCAACATATGAACATGTACGCGATCAGAGTACTGAAGCGCATCAAAATCGTGTTGTGTAATCAAGTGCACTTCGATACCCTGCTCCACCATCGCATTGCACCAGCGGCTGATATGGATCGAATTGCCTGGACCAAGAATGGCTATTTTCATGTTTCGTTTTTGTTGTTGTCAGTTTTTTGCCAATTTGGCGTAGCCGCAGCGCCCCACTCCATCAACCGGCAAATCAGATAAATGAGGGGCAGCGTATAAATAATATAGCCGAGACCGATCACGATATTTCCACGAGCAATCATCAGCAATGCAGGCAGTCCAAGTCCAAGCAGGACTGCACTCATGGCCGGCGGCGCCCGCTGCAGCACCGATTCAAACACCGTCAGTAAAAACGCGAATAGCAACGGGTAAAGAAGGGCGCCGAACCAGCCAGCGTTAAGCAATGCATCACCCCAAATCAAAAAGTGAAGGGACCCGGGAATGCCTTGATGCGAACTATCGATCATTTCTTTTAGCCAAGGATTATCATTGAATAATCCATCGTTCAAGGCCGCAGTCCAGACTTGATAGGTTACGTCCAACGGCTTGAGGGAAATATCGGCCAGTTCGCGCGGCAACAGAATAAGCAAGGCTCGATGCAGGGTCGGCATTGGACCCGCACTCCAGCCTTCCAGGTACTTGTGCACGATGTAAAAGTAATACTTCATGATATTGTCTTCGCCGCCAAAAAGGCCGCCCCCGTCAACGGAGCTGCCAATCGCATCGAGCAGGCTGGAGAAATCCATGCTCAGCATGGCGCTCAGACCGATGCCACGCGCAGCGCGCGACAGTACATGCATCGACAGCGCCGCCACTGCGCCACCTAACAAAACGTACAGACGGCGAGAAAAACTGATGCGATCAGATAAAAACAACTCATAGTAGAAATAGCCACCAAGACAGAACAGCATGGCCCGCGAACCGGTTACCATGAAAACACCCAGGCAACACAGCACCAGAAAAACAAATCTGATGCGGCTTTTATAGAACACGGGTGCAAGGGAAAATGCCACTAGTCCTAGCAAATTGGATACGCCATCGAGCAGAGTCAGGCCTTCGCTACGCTGCTCCGACCAATTGAGCATCAAGAAATCGAGGCCATTACGGGCCTTGATCAACGCAATGATGACAAATATCCCCGTAACCAAAAAAAACAGCCGTTTCCAGTCCTGTTCGTCAAAAACCAGCTTACGATAAGAGCCGCTGCGCGGCAGAAGCCAGCCGCCCAGCAGGTATAGAAATATGCAGAACAGGACATTGCAAGCAAATAGAAACAGCATTCCTGCGTACAGCACCCGAGTACCATAGGCGGCCTCGATGGACGCCTCGTTGACCGAGAGCGTGTAATAAAACAATGCCATCAATAAAATCGAATAGTATCGGGATTTCGATATCGAATACAGAATACTGGGCAAGAGAACCAATGCCGACAGGAAAGAAATCATGGTAGAAGCGGATCCTGGTCAGGTATGCAAGGCCGACGGCAAGCCAATCAGGCGGCCGTAACTGCAGCTAAAAATATTCTTCAGGCAATACGCCATATAGCCAAAGCAGCACACCTCTCCAGCCACCCAACACAGCGCGATGTCGCGGGCACTGGTCGGACGCAAAACAAGAATGGCCAACACGATGAAAACCGAACGCACGATATTGGCATAGGCGACACTCTGATGACGCCCTTGTGCCATCAGCATCGGAGGCAAGATACGATTGTGCAGCCAAAAAAAACTGGCGCCGATGAAGCAAAGTGCCGAAGCACCCGCAGGGGCGAAACTGGCGCCAAAAACCAGAGAAATCATAGGTGGTAGCGCCAACCATCCGAGAGGAAGAGCCAGCATGCCCAACAGACTGCAACCGAGCGCCAGCTTTTCATATTCGGCCTGCGCAGCGGCGCCATTGCCCTTCTTCGACCAATGGTTGTATAACACCGGTGCGACCATATTCAAGGCAGTCACCATGGCATTCAAAAACAGTAGCGACATACCGAAATAGCCAGCCTCAATATGGCTGCCTGCGGCCCGGGCCAACATCCAGAAGGTCAGTGCAGGCACGATGGTAGTGGTAATGGCTGGAATAAAGGACCAAGCCCCCTCTTTCATCAGGATACGGCAGTCGGCCCCCAGCGCACCGCCCTCACGCAAGCCGAAACCTGCCGTTCGCCCCACTTCCGCGCTGGCGAACAAGGCAGCGCAGACGAAACTCCACATAAGCAATTGGGGCAAGATTGTGAAGTCGTTACCGATGCCAAGGAAAAATATCAACGGCAGGCAAATCAAGCCTGGGCTTGCTGTAATCAGATTAAACAGCAGCGGGCTGGAGTTGCTCAGAGCGACCGCGCGGAACAATCCATGCAGCACCATCGCCAGCGCGCAGGCAAACATCAGCCATACGTCGCGCAGACTTAATGCCGTCACTTGGGCCAAATATGCGCCGCCAAACGTTCCCACCAGCACCAGGAGCACAGCCAGAGCAAGGCCATAACGCGCGATCAGGCCGGCTGCGCGGAGCGGACTGATCCGCCCTGCGTTGATGTGAAAGGTCAGCGCCTGGGAAAAACCAAACAGGCCTAGCACGGAGATCAAGTCGATCCACGAACGGTAAGTACTGAAATAACCTTGCCCCTCGGGCCCAAAGCGACGTGAAATCACTACAGAGACAAGGAAAGTCGCAACCACACCGAAGCCTTGAATCAAGAGCGCGAGCCCCAGTTGCCGCTGTAACTTCATGCGCCCTCTTTATGCCAACGCAGAGATGATCTGTTCCTGCTCCTGTGCAGTCAAATCTGGCCCCATCGGCAGACTCATCACGCGCTGTGCAGCGCGCTCGGCATGCGGATAGGCCCCCTTGTCGCCGAAGCCGGCATAGGCTGGCTGCAAATGCATGGGCACTGGATAATGTACCGCCGTCGGAATTCCAGCTGCCTTCAAGCGTTCCTGAACAGCGTCGCGCAACTCGACCAACACGGTAAACTGGCCGTACACGCTGCTGCGATCGGCACGCTGGCTGACCGTTTCGACTTTATTTTTCAGCAATTCATTGTAGCGCTGACCAATTTCCAGCCGCTGCGCCACTTCCCATTCAAAACGCTCGAACTTGGCAAGCACCACCGCACATTGCAGCGTGTCCATACGGCCGCCAACACCAATACGCGTGTGCACATAGCGTTTCGACTGACCATGCACCCGAATTTCACGCATGGCTTGGGCAAGTTCATCGTCACTAGTAAAAATAGCGCCGCCGTCGCCGTAACAGCCCAAAGGCTTACTCGGGAAAAAGCTCGTGCAGCCTATCGTCGACAGGTTGCAGCTCTTGCGTCCCTTGTAGGTTGCGCCGAAGCTTTGCGCCGCGTCTTCGATGACCACCAGATCATGACGCGCCGCGATGGCATTGATCTCATCCATGTCAGCCGGTTGGCCATACAAGGAAACTGGCATGATGGCGCGCGTGCGTGGCGTGATTGCAGCTTCGATCAGAGCCGCGTTGATATTGCAAGTGTCAGGTTCGATATCGACAAATACAGGCTTGGCCCCCAACAGCACGATCACTTCAGCCGTGGCGATGAAAGAAAATGGTGTGGTGATGATTTCATCACCCGGTTTGACGCCAATGGCCATCAGCGCAATCAATAGCGCTTCGGTACCAGAAGCCACAGTGATACAGTGTTTCGCCCCTGTATATTCCTGCAACTTGCCTTCCAACTCCTTGACTTCCGGCCCCATAATATATTGGCCATGATCGAGAACTGCCTGGATGCGTGCGTTAACCTTGTCACGCAGGGCTACGTATTGCGCCTTGAGATCGATGAATTCCATATTGGCTTTTATGTTAGTTGTTGATTAAGGCGCAAATGCCATCTTGCAATGTATAACGCTCACCGGTGTGCTCGCAAACGGTTTCGCCGTCACCGGCGATAGGCAGCGCCAACCGTTCGCCGAAACGGCTCATCCAGCCGACCTGACGCGCCGGCACGCCCACCATCAGGGCGAAGTCCGGCACGTCACGATTGATTACGGCACCGGCGCCGACAAAAGCGTAGGCACCCACTGTACTGCCACAAACAATGGTGCAATTGGCGCCCAGCGTGGCGCCGCGCTTGACCAGCGTCTTGCGGTATTCATCCTTGCGGGTTACCGCCGAGCGCGGGTTGTAGACATTCGTAAATACCATGCTGGGGCCACAAAACACGTCGTCCTCGATGGTCACGGCATCGTACACGGAGACATTGTTCTGTATCTTGACGTTATTACCAATGACAACGTCATTGCCGACAAAAACGTTTTGCCCCAAAGAGCAGCCTGCGCCGATGCGTGCGCCACCGCAAACATGAACGAAATGCCAGACGCGGGTAGCGTCCCCAAGCGTCGCACCAGTGTCCACGATTGCACTGGAATGTACTGTGGCCGCCATCTTAATACTCCAAGGGCAGTGCGACACGCTTGCCATCACGCGCTGAAAGGTAGGTAGCGATCAGCACTTCCATCGATTTCAAGCCTTCACGGCCGTCCGTCTCAGGTTCGGCTTCGCCACGCAAGACCTTGATGACATTGTCGTAATACAACGGATGGCCAAAACCATACACCGACGTGGTTTGATAACTGGCTTCCTTGACCTTCTCGTCATCCGGGTGCGGCTCGGAAAACTCCCAATGCTGCACTTCGTTGACGGCAACGCCGCCGATACGTACTGTGCCTTTTTCGCCCAGGATGGTGATGCTGCCTTCCAGATTGCGGGGGTAGGTCAGCATGGTCACGTTCATCGAACCGAGCGCGCCATTACGCCAGCGCAAACTGATGACGCCGGTATCCTCGACCTCGATGTCACGCTCCAGCGTGGCGGTGTAGGCATGCAGACTCTCGACGGGGCCGATGACCCAGTCGATCAGGTCGACATAGTGGCTGGCCTGATTCATGAAGGCGCCACCGTCGTATTCCCAGGTACCACGCCATTTCGCGCTGTCATAGTATTCCTGGGGGCGGGTCCAAAAAACGTTCAGGTTCACCATGTAAATACGGCCAAAACGTTTTTCCTCGACGGCCTTCTTAAGCAACTGCAAGGTCGCATTGCGGCGATTTTGTTTCACAACAAACAACCGCACGTTGGCAGCATCACAGGCTTCGACCATGCGCTTGGCATCATCCCAGCGGGTTGCCATCGGCTTTTCGGTGATAACGCTGTAGCCAGCCTCGGCAATCTGGATCGCCTGCTCCGGATGCATGCCAGACGGTGTCGTCAGAATAAACGCGTCAGCCTGGCAATGCGCGAGCATCTCGGTCAGACTGGTATAAGGCGTGGCGCCCGTACTAGCGGCAGCTTCAGCCAGCGCTTGCGGACTAATGTCACACACGCCGACGAGTTCGCATCGGTCAGCATGCTGCTGGATCGCCCCGAAATGATTTTTGGCAATGCGTCCGCAGCCGACCAGGGCAAAGCGGATCTTGCGGTCAGTGACCGGAGGTGGAAAATGGCGCATTCAATAATCTTTCGGAATTAGGCTTTGACAACATTGGATGCCGGCGTCAGGTAGACACCACGCGTATCGACGATCAATTTCGCGTGCTCCTGAATCAAGGCATAATCAAAGGCACGGTGATCGGTGGCCAGCAGCACCACATCATAGGACGCGATTGTGGCGGCGGTCAGTGCAACACTGGACAAGTCAAAATGGTGTTCGCGCATCTTCGGGAAGACCGGCACGTGCGGATCCGAGTAAGCGATATCGGCGCCCTTGTCGCGCAGGATCTCCATCAATTCCACCGATGGCGACTCGCGCATATCGTCCACGTTCTTCTTGTAAGCAATACCCAGGACCAGCACCTTGCTGCCCTTGATCGAACGCGAGCGATCATTGAGGGCATCGGCCAGCTTGCTGATGACCCAATGCGGCATGTCGCTGTTAATCTCGCCCGCCAGTTCAATGAAGCGGGTATGCAGACCATATTGACGTGCTTTCCACGTCAGGTAGAACGGGTCGATCGGGATGCAGTGACCACCCAGGCCGGGGCCGGGATAATAGGCCGTAAAGCCGAAGGGTTTGGTGGCTGCGGCACGAATGACTTCATGAATGTCGATATCCATCTTGTCGGCAATGATTTTCATTTCATTGACCAAACCGATATTGACGGCACGGTGTATATTTTCCAGCAACTTAGTCAACTCGGCCGCGCGCGTCGAGCTGACCGGCACGACGGTATCGATGGCTGGGCTGTAAAGTGCAATGCCAGCCTGCTGGCAGGCTTCGGTAGTGCCGCCGCAAATTTTCGGAATAGTACGGGTTTCAAAATGTTGGTTGCCCGGATCTTCGCGCTCGGGCGAGAACACCAGAAATACATCTTCGCCGACCGTGAAACCGCCAGCCTCGATACGCGGCTTGAGCTCTTCATCGGTGGTTCCAGGGTAGGTGGTGCTTTCCAGTGAAACGATCTGACCTGCACGCATATGCGGCACCAGCGCTTCTGTTGTATTCAGGACATAGCTCAGGTCTGGCTCACGGTAATCGTTCAGCGGAGTGGGCACGCAGATAATCAACGCATCAGCCTCGGTGGCGCGCGAAAAATCAGTGGTAGCCTCGAAACCCTTGGCACGCGCCTCACTGATGGATTCGGCGGAGATATGCTCGATGTAACTGATCCCTTGATTCAGCTTATCGACCTTGACCATATCGATATCGATACCCAGCACTTTGAAACCGACATCGGCATAACGCAGCATCAAAGGCAGACCAACATAGCCCAAACCCACAATGCCGATAACCGCATTGCCATTTTCGAATTTCGAAATAAGTTGATTTAGAAACTTCTTGTTTTTGCTATCGTTCATTTTTAGGTTTAAATTCTTAGATAATTACAACAATTACACCACCCGAAAAAACGAAACGGACACGTGCCGCACGTTAGGACATCAAGAAAGAAAGATGATATAAAGAAAGAGGAGAGCCAGATTGTAAAAGGGTGATCCAGTATAACGACTCCGAGCCTATCTGGATAGACCTCGAGGCGGAAAAGGGCGGCAACACAGGCGCGCGCCATGGACTAATGTGACGCTTTTACTACTGTAAGCAGGAAAATTCAGGCTCCATTTGGTCACATAAAGTTACACTTTTTTATGGTAACACAAGCATTTCTGCATCCGCGCACGCCTGATGATCATTGCAGAACCGCCCCCGGCACGCTATCATCACAGCTCGAAAATATCTGCCGCGCGCAGCTCCCCCTACAGATGTATCAGGCCTATAGATTCACGGCACCACCAAGATCGAGGCCACAGAGCAGTTGCACCATCGCCATGCGCGCACGGACTCGATACCCCAATCCGCCAGTCGGCAAATGAGTCTCCATTCATTATATATATGAAAGCACATGAAATTGTTCGGGTCGATTACCTGCAAATTGACTACCCGGCGACTCATCAGTGAGTAAAATGAAAATATTTCTTGATTTATCCAGATTCCAAAAACAAATTATCGCCATAACGGCAGATTTTTTCTTGTTACCTTTAACTTTTTGTTTGGCAATTATCCTCAGGTATGACGTCATCAATACTGACGTTTACCGCAGTTACTTATGGCTCATAATTGCAGCCCCCCTGGTTTCAATCCCTATTTTCATCCGTCTCGGCTTGTATCGGGCCGTGATACGTTTCATTGACCAAAAGATCGTCTACGTCGTCATTCTTGGCGTCACCTTGTCGGTTGCCAGCCTGGTGGCGCTGGCCGCGTTCGTCACTCACATGGCGGGACTTTCGCGCGGCGTCTTCGGTATTTACTGGATTAGCGCAATTACTTACGTCGTGGCCAGTCGCTTTCTGACCCGCGGCTTTCTATTGCACGTAAAAGGCCCTAAACAGGCCGTACGCGTAGCCATTTATGGCGCCGGCAAGGCCGGATCCCAACTGGCAAGTGTTCTGCGTGGCGGCCGTGAGTACCTTCCGGTTGCCATTATCGACGACAAAACCGAACTGCAAGGCGCCTCGATTGCCGGCATCCGGGTTTATCCGCCCTCGAGTCTGCCCAAATTGATCGGAAAACTGAACATCAGCGAAGTCCTGCTGGCCATGCCATCGATACCGAAGAGCCAGCAGAAACACATTCTCGACAAAATCGAACCCCTCAAGGTCAAGATCAAGGTGACACCACCTGTTGCCAGCCTCGTCAACGGTGAGCTTCGCCTGCAGGACGTACGCGACATTGAGATAGAGGACTTGCTGGGACGTGATCAGGTGGCTCCGGACACAGATCTGGTCGCCACTTGCATCACCGGAAAATCGGTATTGGTGACTGGTGCGGGCGGATCGATCGGTTCCGAACTGTGCCGTCAGATCATCCGCCTGCGCCCCTCCAGACTCATACTTCTGGAAATGTCCGAATTCGCACTGTACTCAATCAAGCAGGAATTGAAGGGACTCAAGCACGCGCAAGGGCTGGAACTCGAGTTGGTGCCCTTTCTTGGCTCCGTACTGGATACGGAAAAGTGCGCGATGATCTTGCGCACTTTCCAGGTCGAAACCGTATATCACGCGGCAGCCTATAAACATGTGCCATTGGTCGAGCACAATCCGATTGAAGGCGTGCGCAACAATGTCTTTGGCACCTTAAGTATCGCACGCGCGGCAATGGACGCAGGCGTCAAATGCTTCGTCCTGATTTCAACAGACAAGGCCGTACGTCCGACGAATGTGATGGGCTCGACAAAACGCCTGGCGGAACTGATTTTGCAGGCATTTGCACAGGAACGCGGCAAGACGCGTTTTTGCATGGTGCGCTTTGGCAACGTACTAGGATCATCCGGCTCGGTTGTGCCGCTCTTCCGCAAACAGATCATGGCAGGTGGCCCCATTACCCTGACGCATCCCGAGATCACACGCTATTTCATGACCATTCCTGAAGCGGCGCAATTAGTGCTGCAAGCTGGCGCCATGGGAGAAGGCGGTGACGTCTTCGTGCTTGACATGGGTGAACCCGTCAAGATCGTGGATCTGGCCGAACGCATGGTGCATCTGAGCGGGCTGGAAGTAAAGAGCAAGTCGGCCCCGGACGGCATCGAAATCGTCCATGTCGGCCTGCGGCCCGGTGAGAAGCTATACGAAGAACTACTCATCGGCGACAATGTCGAAGGCACCGAGCACCCGCTGATCATGCGCGCTCAGGAATCTGAAATTCCGCACGCCGAATTACAGCTACTGCTGCGCGAACTCGACGATGCCTGTACGCGTTTCGCCTATGAAGATGTGCGCATGGCACTACTGAAGGCGGTGAAGGAATATTCGCCACAATGCGGTATTGAAGATTTGATCTGGTCCGAAAAAAACAAAACGCAGGCGTCGCACTGATTGGAACGCAGCCCGGGAGAAATACCACGCCGGCTGCCTGGCAAAAGGCCTGATTGGCTCCTTCGGGCATATTATTCATCCACACACAATTTGAGAAACCATATGGAAACGCAGGAAAAGTTCACTCAACGCACTACCAAACAGGATGGCTCGCTGATTTCACCAACAGAGCTTCTGAGTACGCTGTGGCACGCGCGTCGCATGATTATTGGCATGACCGTGGCCTGCATCGCACTGGGTGTGAGCAGCACAGTGTATTGGGCCAAGTACAAGAGTGAAGGGTTCCTGCAATTTGGCGGCCCCATCCCCTTGCAGCCAGAAAAAACGGCAAAGACAAAAGACGTCAAGGAAGCCGCCTTCGGCATTCAGCTCAGCGACTACAAGCGCTATTCGGCAGCATTTGGCAGTAGCGGCCGTTTCGATGACTTTGTACATGCCGCCAAACTCGACAATACTCCAGGCATCGCTAGTCTGCGCAAGAACATCACCAGCGAAAAAAACTTAAATGCCATCATCGAGCCCATTTTCCCGTTTACCAAACTCGATGCCAAGGATTTGATGGAGCAGCCGAAGGAAAACAGCAATAATGTGATCGGTTTGCGCATCAACTACGATGCCAGCACCCCTGAAGAGGCGCAACGTATCGTCGCCCTGCTAGGCCGTTATACCATGGACACGATTGTTTACCTGATTTATACGGACTCGCTACGCTTCAAGCATCTGGAAATTACAGCAAAAATCACCAAACTTGACAATGACATCATTGGCAGCAAGCAGAAACTGGCGGAATACGGCAGGCGCATCAAGGACCTCAAACAAATCGTCGCGCGCTACCCCAAGGCCGACGTGCAAAACACATCGCAAGTCGTCACCGTGACGGATGAAAACTCGCGCTACCTGTCGCCAGTGACGCAACTGATGAGTGCCGAGGTCGAAGCCAGTGCGGCAGAAGAAGCCATTTATCAGGCTAAACGGGAACAGCAACAATATCTTTTGTTGCGTGATTACTACGATAGTGCAAAAGCAACACTCGATGCCAACAAATCAGGCGAAGCAGTGCTACGTGCACTGGAAGGCAGCAAGGAGCGCGCCTTCAAATCCAAAGATTTGAATGACGAACTGGTCAAGGAGGTGTACAACAAAATCACCGTCGAGAATCAGAACTCGCTCAATCTGTATCTGGAAAAAAGCCGCTTCATCGCCGGCCCGAGTTTGCCCGAAAACCGTACGACCCGATTGTCAACATCCCTAGTAATAAGTGCCTTGCTCGGTCTCTTCCTCGGCTGCCTGATTGCACTGGGGCGGCAATGGTGGATAGCGAACCGCGAGCAGTTAGCTGACTAAGAATGTGATGCCGGCAGCATGGTATTCATCTGTCGCAAGATTACCCAGTCCGGCCTGCCGGACTGGCAAACAGGCCCCCCTCTAGCGCCGCTTGATTAAAAGCCGGTGCCCCCCCCTATTTTTCCCGCCGTTCAGCACCATTCAGTGCGTGCCAAAATGCAAAACGCGCCATCGCATTGGCATGAAAATGCCTGATGCGATGGCGCGCTAGTCGATACCATTACAAGGAAAATCATGACGTCGCCACGTCTTCAACATATCGTGGCGTCGGAACGTTTTTTGGCAACTGCATGGCACGCCAGCAAACGCTGCTTGCTGGCAGTTCTTATTATTGCTTCAACAACCCACCCAGCAACGCGGCCACCTTCTGCTTCGGCTTGGCCGCGGCAGGCGCCATGCTGGCGGCAGCCGGGGCTGCTGCCTTGGCGGGCTCATATGGCTTCAGGAACCAGGGATCGGCCTTTTCGCGGCGGGCGCCGGGGCCAAAGGCGGGACGCGCACCGCGCTCGGCGGAGCGGCTGTCGCGACTCTCGCCCGCATGGCGGCTCTCGGGTGCGCGCGCAGGACGCGCCTCGCCGCCTTCGCTGCGGCGCGGCGGACGGCGCTCGCTGTCGCTGCTGCGGGCAGGAGCCGGATTGAAGCCCGTCAATTCACCGCGCTTGATGCTTTGCTTGATGAGTTTCTCGATATCGGCCAGCAAGCGCTCGTCTTTATCCGAGTAGATCGAAATGGCGTCGCCCGAGGCGCCGGCGCGGCCCGTGCGGCCAATACGGTGCACATAGTCTTCCGCGTTGTACGGCAAGTCGAAGTTGATGACGCAAGGCAAGTCGGAAATATCCAGGCCGCGCGCCGCCACGTCGGTGGCCACCAGCACGTCGATCTCGCCCTTCTTGAACGCTTCCAGCGCCGCCATGCGTTCCTGCTGGCTCTTGTCGCCATGAATCGCCGTGGCGCTCATGCCTTCCTGTTCCAGCACGCGGGCCAGGCGCGAGGCGCCGATCTTGGTATTCGAGAATACGATGACCTGCTTCAGGTCGCGCTGGCGCAGCAGATGGGCGACCAGGGCATGCTTCTGGTCTTCCGTCACCTTGTACACCACTTGCGTGACCTTGTCGGCCGTCTGGTTGCTGCGCGCCACTTCGATCGTCAGCGGATCGTTGAGGAACGTGGCAGCCAGCTTCTTGATTTCTGGCGAGAACGTGGCCGAGAACATCAGGTTCTGGCGCTGTTTCGGCAGCAAGTTGATGATGCGTTGCAAGTCCGGCAAGAAGCCCATGTCCAGCATGCGGTCGGCTTCATCCATGACCAGCATCTGCACCTGACTCAGGCTGATGTTCTTTTGCTCGATATGGTCGAGCAAGCGGCCCGGCGTGGCGATGACGATTTCCACGCCACCGCGCAGGATGACGGTTTGCGGCTTCATGTCCATGCCGCCGAAGACGACGGTCGAACGCAGCGGCGTATGCTTGGCGTAGGCCTTGACGTTTTCGGCCACCTGCACCGCCAGTTCACGCGTTGGCGTGAGGATCAGCGCGCGCACCGGGTGACGCGCCGGCGACATGCTGCTGCTGGCATGCGCCATCAGCAACTGGATGATCGGCAAAGAGAAACCCGCTGTCTTGCCGGTGCCCGTCTGCGCGGCACCCATCACATCGCGGCCTTGCAGCACAACGGGGATCGCTTGTTCCTGGATCGGTGTCGGATGGGTGTAACCCTGGTCGGTCAGTGCGCGCTGGATTTCAGGCGCGAGGCCAAAGTCGGCAAAAGTCAGGCTGGGAGCAGCGGATGCGGCAGGTGCTGGTGCAGGCGTAGCGGCGGCGGGCGCCGCTTCAGGGGCAATCGCCGGGCTGGGCGTAGGAGTCGATTCGGTTTCAGACATAAATTTTCTGGTGTGCCTCCGCACTGCGGAAGCCATGCTTTCTCAATAAACAACATTTCGGGGCACAGGCAGCTCCGTCTTGCAAGCCATGGATCATTGTTCTTGCGGCACCTCCGTGCTCCGGGACATGCTGTAGGGCGTATGCGGGAGCGTCGAAGAGATGTGCTGCGATGGCGGCGGAGATCGCGCCGGCGGAACATCGCGCGCAGAAGATACAATATCAGTGCTGTAAACGATACCCTAATTCACCGCAACTGTACACGGAAACCGTGATTTTTGAGCAAAAAGCGTTCCAGCAAAGGCCCGCCGGGATGCCGTATGATGGCAACTTCAATGCCAGCTCCGATGCCTCTTCCGCCGCCCCCTGCCCTCACCATGCCCACCCCGCCTCTGCCCCACGATCCGCCACCGCAAGCGCCCAGCAAACCGGGCAATGACGAGTGCTGCCACAGCGGCTGCACCTTTTGCATTCTGGAAATGTACCAGGAAGACCTGGCCGCCTACGAAGAGGCCCTGAGGGCATGGCAACAGCGCCAGCAAGCCGCGGCCGCCCCCGCCACCCAGGGCGTCAAGAAAGCGCGCAAGCGCGCTTAATTTATTACTTAATTAAAAGCTTTCCCACTCATCCACTGGCGCGGCACGTCGCGCCGTGCTGGCCAGTTGACGCGGCGCCGCTGCCGGCGCCTTGACGGCGGCGGGCGCGCGCGGCCCGGTTGCAAAGGTGCTGGCCGCGTCGAGCTTGAAGATGCTGACCACGGCGCTCAGGCTGGCGGCCTGCTCCTGCATCGATTCGGCCGCTGCCGCCGCCTCTTCCACCAGGGCCGCATTTTGCTGCGTCACCTGGTCCATCTGGGCGATGGCCTGGTTCACCTGCTCGATACCGGCGCTCTGTTCGCTGCTGGCGGCAGTGATCTCGCTCATGATGTCCGTCACGCGGGTGATGCTGGCAACGATGTCATCCATCGTGCGGCCCGCCTGGTCCACCAGTTTCGATCCCGCCTCGACTTTCTCGACCGAATCGCCGATCAGGACCTTGATATCCTTGGCCGCGGCGGCCGAGCGTTGCGCGAGGTTGCGCACTTCCGTGGCGACGACGGCAAAGCCGCGCCCCTGTTCGCCCGCGCGCGCCGCCTCGACGGCCGCATTCAGGGCCAGGATATTGGTTTGGAAAGCAATGCCGTCGATGACGGCGATGATGTCGACGATCTTGCGCGATGAAGCATTGATCGACGCCATCGTGCCCACCACTTCGCCGACCACCTTGCCGCCCTCGATGGCGATGCTCGACGAGGTCAGCGCCATGGTGTTGGCCTGGCGCGCATTGTCCGCATTCTGCTTCACGGTCGACGTCAGCTCTTCCATCGACGAGGCTGTTTCTTCCAGCGAACTGGCCTGCTCTTCCGTACGCGACGACAAATCCTGGTTGCCGGCGGCAATCTGGCTCGACGCCGTGGCGATGGTATCCGTGCCGCTGCGTACCTGGCCCACCAGCGTCTGCAGGCTGGCATTCATGTCTTTCAGGGCCTGCATCAATTGCCCCGTTTCGTCTTGCGATTGCACAACAATATGCGCAGTCAAATCGCCGGCCGCCACCTGGCGCGCCACGTCTACGGCCGCGATCAAAGGACGCGCCACGCTGCGCGCCACCCACAGCGCCAGCAGCATGCCGATGACGACGATGCCCACCAGCAAGCCAATCAGGCTGGCGCGCGAGGCCGCATAGGTTGCGTCGGCGCTGGCGCTCGAGCGCACGCCGCCATCCGTATTGATCGACACCAGTTTATCGAGGACCGTCATCATGTCCGTCATGACCTGGGCCGACGGCCCCACAGCCAGGGCGCGCGCCTCTTCCTTTTTCATCTCGCGCGACAGGCTCAGCATGGTTGCGTGCAGGCGCATGAATTCATCGTTGAGCGCCAGGAAGCGCTCGAACACTTCCTTCTCGCCCGGTTCCGAGATCAGGCTGCGGTACTTGTCGCCGTCCACCTTCAGCTTGGCCTGGGTTTCCGTCATGCGCGTTTCATTCTGCGCCATGTCGGCATCCTGTGCGGCCAGCATGTGCGCCAGTTCCCAGCGGCGGAAATCGCTGACGTCGCTGCGCATGGACATGGCCGCCAGCACGCTGGGCATCCAATTATCAGACAGATCCGTCGACGCGGTATTGATGCGCGCCATGGAAAAGATCGCCGACACGCCCAGCGCGGCCGTCAACAGCAGCACGGCGCCAAACGACAAGATCAGCTTGGTGGCAATTTTCAAATCAAAAAACCATTTCATGCGTTGCTTTCCTTCATAAACGGGTAAACGGGACAAGACCGCGGGACAAGGCAGCCGCGCGCTGGCAAAGGCACGGCGCGCGCAGTGAGGGCAGGCTGCGGGAAAGGGAGCAGTGGTGGAGAGCAAGTGCAGCACTCATACCGGCACAAACCAAATTTCCGCAGTGCAACATTTTATCACCGTCGCACCAGACGCAGAGTGGTTTGATCGCGGCATGCGGCCAAAGTTCGCGGATAGCGCGGCGTATTTTTGCCCAAATGCTGCTGTTTCCACAGGGAAAAATGCAGGAACAGGCGTAGGAGTCGGATGACACGAGGCAATGTTCCTAGCCTACATAAGCGCGTCGGCTCATCCGATGCCCGTGCGCAGCCCCCGGTTCTATAGTGGATACAAGATTCAGCACAACGCTAGCAAGCCAGAAAAGCAGCGCCATCCAACAAAATCAGAAGACGAGGCCCTACCATGTACAAAGCTTATAGCAACCTGACACCAGCAACGAATACCCATGCAACCGTCCAGCACAACTGGCAAGCCGCTCCCGCCACGCCCATGATCAGCATCACGGGCGCGCAACAGAACGAATTGCTGCGCGCCTTGTCGCGCGCCGATCTGGAGCGCCTGTTTTGCCAACTGGAATTGGTCGCTTTGCCTGCCGGCAAGCACCTGTTCGACTGTGGCGGCAAGATTGAATACACGTACTTCCCCACCAACGCCATCGTTTCCCTGCTGTATGTGATGGAAGACGGCGCCACCACCGAGATCGCCGTCATCGGCCGCGAAGGCGTGGCCGGCGTGGTGCTGTACGAAGCCGAACGCGCCACCTGCACGGCCATCGTGCAAACGGCCGGCTACGGTTACCGCCTGAAAACGGCCTTCCTGCGCGAAGTGTTCAATGAAGGCGGCGCGCTGGCGCAATTGCTGATGCGCTATACCAGCGCCATGTTTGCGCAAATGGCACAGAACGTGGTGGGCGGCCGTCATTGCAGCATCGAGCAAAAGCTGTGCCGCTGGCTGCTCGACCGCCTCGACCGTTCGCTGTCGAACGAGCTGAAGGTGACGCAAGACACCATGGCCAACATGCTGGGCGTGCGCCGCGAAAGCGTCACCGTCACGGCCCGCAAGCTGCAGGACGAAGGCTTGATCCAGTACCGCCGCGGCACGGTCGAAGTGCTCGACCGCGAGGGACTGGAAGCGGCCGCCGGCAATTGCTACAAGGCAGCCCGCGCCGGTTTCGAACAATTCCGCAGCGGCATCAGCGCACACAACTAGGCTGAGGAAGTAAACAAATGCAGGGGGTTGCGGCAGGAAAGCAACACCTCGCACCGCAAGACTTGCCTTACAGCATTCCAGACTCTATCATCCTTGAAAAATTACCAATTAGAAACTTTAGTTTCAAATTGGAACATTTATCGCTTGGTTTGACTAAC
The DNA here is from genome assembly GCF_030587265.1 of Janthinobacterium sp. SUN137. Taxonomy (NCBI): domain Bacteria; kingdom Pseudomonadati; phylum Pseudomonadota; class Betaproteobacteria; order Burkholderiales; family Oxalobacteraceae; genus Janthinobacterium; species Janthinobacterium sp. SUN137. The sequence continues at coordinate 1,075,562 of NZ_JAPWHZ010000001.1, forward strand.
AACTGGAGTCCGTAAGCATGAAACAGCAACACTTGATCGCCGCCCTGCTAGCCGGCATGTTCTGCGCAAGCCAAGCCCAGGCAGAAATGGCCATCGCGGCCGACCTGGGCACGACTGGCGTCGGCGCGCACCTGAGCGTGCCACTGCAATCGAATCTGAATGCCCGTTTTGGCGTCGGCTTCCTGAACTACTCCTACGACTCCAGCACCGATGATGTCGACTACAAGCTGAAACTCAAGCTGCGCACCGTCGACGCCCTGCTCGACTACTTCCCCATGGACGGCGTCTTCCGCGTCAGCGCCGGCGTCGTGTACAACGGCAATAAAATCGATGCCAAAGGCAAGCCGAACAAAAACGGCAGCTACACACTGAACGGCAACACCTATACGGCAGCCAGCGCAGGCCAGCTGGACGGCACCATCGATTTCCGCAAGGTCGCGCCCTACATCGGCATCGGCTGGGGTAATCCGGTAAAGGAAGCGGGCTGGGGCATTTCCAGCGACATCGGTGTCTTGTTCCAGGGTTCGCCGAAAACCTCGCTGCGCAATACCGGCTGCGACCCATTGGTATGCGCCGCCCTGAAAACGGACGTTGCTGCTGAAAACGAAAAACTGGCCGACAAGGTCAAGGATTTCAAGGCTTACCCAGTGCTACGCATCAGCGCCAGCTACCGCTTCTAAGCACGCCGCCAGACACGAAGCCGTCAGGCAAAATACAAGGCACGCTACGGCGTGCCTTTTTCATGTCCTGGGCACCGGACAAGTGCCGCAGGCCAGCTAATCAGCCGCAACAGTGGCAGCCGGCCACCAGAGCGGCCTGACATCGTCAAACGCGTGATAGTCGGGCGCAAAGGCCGCCCGGGCAGGATCATCAAAACTGCCCACCAGCAAGGCCACCGTCGGCGCATCGTCGATGGCGCCGATGGAACTGCCGCACGCGGCGCAAAACGCCCGGCTGGAATACTCGGAAGAACGGTATGTTGCCGGTGCACCGGCCGAACCCGTCCAGCGCACTTGATCGCGCGCAAACTCCACCCACGCCACCGTCGGCGCGCCCGTATGCTGCTGGCAATTGCGGCAGGAACAGCTGTGCGGATTGCTGCCCTCGCCTGTCACTTCAAAGCGTACCGCGCCACATAAACAGCCGCCTGTTTGCACCACATTCTCCATCGCGTCTCCTCGTTTGCACCGCTGCGTGCCCTGCCTGCAGATACGTACCCGGTACAATATTGCCATAAACCCACCCTGGCGCAGCCCAAAGTGCGTGCCGCCGGCACTATGAAAGAATAAATGGAAGACATCAATTGCGAAGGCTTGCCGCACATCCGCGTACTGGCAGGCGAAAACACCAGCGGTCCCGTGTATGAAACCCTGCCGGCGCGCCAGATCGACGAGCACGTCTACGAACTGCTGGCCTCGCCCGGCCTGACCCTGAACCTGGCACGCGGCGACATCGTCAACATCGCCGACCCGCTCGCCCCCGCCGAAGTACTGAAGCGCGGCGGCAACTTCTGCATCCATATCTACGACGCCGACGACGTGTCGCAAGAGGCAGTGGACCAGCTCGAACGCGACGTGCAAAGCCAGCTGGGCGGCACTCTGGATGGCCAGTACAAGGGCAACCTCACCTTCAGCGTGCCGGGACACCACGGCATCTACAACGTCAACGGTCCCTTTGACGCCTTCCGCGAAGCGACGGGCGTGGAATGGTACTTTGCCAATATCTACGTCAACCTCGATGACGACGATGATGAAACCTTGCTCAACTGGTGGGTGGATAGCTAATCGCCACTCAAGAATCGGACTGCGGCCCGTCCTCGCCACCCGCCAGCGCCCCATGCGGCCGGCACCAGACGAACTTGCCTGTCACTGGCTGGTACAGCAAGGGGCTTTCATCGGAAATGGCCAGCAAGCAAGGCCAGCATGCGGCAAGCGCGGCGGGTGTCAGCGCATAGGCGCGCTCCCGGCTGGCCATGAACAGGACGGGTGCCGCCCCGGCAGCGTGAAAGTGGGAAGCGAGAAAGGCGGCCACGCGTCCCGATTGCGCCGGGTGCTCGCTGGAAACGGCGTCAAACTCGGCCAGCCAGTCCGGCCCCGATACCGTTGGCTGCAGGCGGTGTCCATCGCGCAACTGCATCGGGTGCGTTTCATCGGGCTGGGCCGACACATGGCGCGTCCATAACTGCGCCGCGGCATGGGGCATCAACGCTTGCACTTGCGCCCGCATCTGTGCCGATACGGAAAAATCGGCATCGAAGAACGGCCAGTCCGCTTCAGGCTGCAGCGGCCGGCCAGCATCGTCCTCCAAGACTCCTAGGATTGACATATCTCAAGGTAGCGGCCCAGCACCTTGTCCATGCCCTGCTCGATGCACTCGACCACCAGCGCGTGGCCGATCGACACTTCCAGGATGCCGGGAATGTCCAGGAAACGCGCCAGGTTGTGCAAATCCAGGTCATGCCCGGCATTCACGCCCAGACCCAGCGCCTGCGCCCGCCGCGCCGCCTGCAGATAGGTATCGAATACGGCATCGCCATGCTCGCTGCCATGGCTTTCGGCAAACCGCTCCGTGTACAGCTCGACCCGCGCCGCGCCCACTTCGCGCGCCCATTCCAGCGCCGGGTAGTCGGCATCAACAAACAGGCTGACGCGGATGCCCAGGTCATTCAATTCCGCAATGACGGGACGCAATAGTATTGCGGACTGTTCGATGTCCCAGCCGTGATCGGACGTCAATTGCCCCGGCATGTCCGGCACCAGGGTGCACTGCGCCGGGCGCGCACTTTTCACGATTTGCAGAAATTCCGCCGTCGGATACCCCTCCACATTCAGCTCGCGCCCCCGCTCCGCGCACAGGCGCTGCAACGGGGCAACATCGTCGTAGCGGGCATGGCGCTGGTCAGGGCGCGGGTGCAAGGTGATGCCGGCGGCGCCCAGGTCGAGAAAGCGCGCGGAGAATGCGAGCAGGTCCGGGAAGTTGCGGCCGCGCGAATTGCGCAGCAAGGCGATTTTATTGACGTTGACGGAGAGCTGGGTCATGTGGGGGAATGGAATGAGGGTAACAAGTGTGGCAGCGATTGTAGCGGATCGCTCGCGCAGGGCACGACTAACCGAACTCAGCGCTACGTGCTACGATGCAAGATAGATTTCCACGCTTTCAACAACACGCCATGAAATACAAATTATTCCTGTTTGACCTGGACGATACCCTGCTCGACTTCCGTGCGTCCGAAAAACGCTCGTTCCTGCACACCATGCACGAACTGGGCTTGCGCGACGGCATCGACGGCTTGTTTTCCCAATACCAGGCGATCAACGTCGACCTGTGGAAACGTTTCGAAACGGGTGACGTGAGCAAGGATTTCCTGAAGGTGGAGCGCTTCCGCAAGACGTTTGCACTGAACGGCATCGCCATCGCCCCGGAACTGGCCAGCCGGCTGTATCTGGATTCCCTGCCGGACACGGTCGTGCTCATCGATGGTGCCAAACAAGTGTGCGAAACCTTGTCGCGCATAGGCGAAGTGGGCATCATCACCAACGGCGTCGAGTCCATCCAGAACCGCCGCATCGCCGCCTCCGGCCTGGGCGACTACATTTCCTTCGTCGCCACCTCCGAAGCGTGCGGCCACGCCAAGCCGGATGTGCGTTTCTTCGAATACGCGGCCAACATGGCGCGCGCATGCAGCAAGGATACGACCATCATCATCGGCGACCGGCTGGACGCCGACATCCTGGGCGCCAACCGTTACGGCATCGACAGTTGCTGGTTCAACCCGGACAGCATGGCCAATACCTCGGCCGCCATCCCTACCTATGAAGTGGCCAGCCTGCAAGACATCGTGCCAGCGCTGGACGTGATGCAGATCAACTTGAAACAGGCTTGATCTTCAACAAAGGCTGCACCTGAAATACGTCGGCAGCGGCACGAAAACACGCCGCTGTTCGCGTACCATCATGACTCGTCCATCCTGATGCCAGCCCATGCCTTCCTATACCGTCCTGCTCGCCATTGCGGCCTTGCTCCTGCTCTTTGCCATGCTGGCCGTGCGCGGAAACGCGAAGTCCCGTGCGCCGCTGCGGCTGCACAAAAAACCCGTCATGACGGCGCGCGAGCAGCAGATGTACCACCTGCTGCAAACGGCCTTGCCGGAATGCACGGTGCTGGCGCAAGTGGCGTTTTCCGCGCTGGTGACGGCGAAGGGATGGGCGAACAGAAACCGTTTTGACCGCAAGGTGGCCGATTTTGTTTTGTGCAGCCAGCAACTGAACGTCATCGCCGTGATCGAGCTCGATGACAGCAGCCACAACGGCCGCGAACGCCAGGACAGGGAACGCGACGCCATGCTCAGGCTGGCCGGCTACGTGACCTTGCGCTATGCCAACTTCCCCACGCAGCAAGCGCTGCGCGCCGATGTCGAGCAACTGCTGCTGAAAAAAGCCGGCGTCGTATCGGCCTGATTACATCATCTAGACATCAATCGCGCGTCAGCACTTCCAGCAATTCAATCTCGAAGATCAAATTGGAGTTTGGCGGAATCAAGCCCACCTGCCGCTCGCCATACGCCAGCGCCGCCGGCACCCACAGCTTGCGCGTGCCGCCCACCTGCATGCCCTGCAAACCCAGAATCCAGCCCTGAATCACCTTGTTATTGCTCAACACGCAGCGAAATGGCTCGCCCCGCTTGTGCGACGAATCAAACTCCGTCCCATCTTCCAGCCAGCCCCGATAGTGCGCCGTAATCAGCGTACCGCGCGCCGCCGCCTTGCCGTCACCCACCACAATATCGTCCATCTTCACTTCAGCCGTCATCTCATTTCACCCTTGATAAATCACAATGCCGCGATTGTACGACAGCACGAAAAAAGCCCCGGCAGTTGCCCGCCGGGGCTTTTTTATTATTGCAAATTCTGGTGGGCTTCGCGTGAGTCGAACACGGCACCAACGGATTATGAGTCGTTAAATTAAGCCTGCTATACAACCACTTTATCCATTAAATCAGTGGCTTACGGTCATTCGATGCCGCTTTGCACTCGCATTGTCCAGCTATGCCGTTGACACTTCGTTGACGTTGCCAGCCATCACTAAAACTAGCTCTCCACGACATCAAAATTCTCACCGCTGAAAAAGGAAGGGGAACGCTTGTTTCCAAGAGTTCCCCCATAGTGTTAGCCGTTGCCTAACTGAACGATACTTGCGCTTAAGCCTGACCTCGTTCCACGGTGCTTGCACGGACCCACAGAGCAACAACTCTCTGCGCTTTGATTTTTAAAGACCGCCGGGCATAGGCGCGGTCTTAATACGATGCATATAGAGTAGCACAGGTGCGCGAATGAGTCAACGACTACGCTATTTACAGCTTACTAAACAAGCAAAGAGCTTTGATCTCCGCTGTAACTCCCTGTGCTCGAAGCAGGTCTCTGGCCCGTAATAATGTCGTTCCTGTTGCCATAAGATCATCTACCAGAACAATCGGTGAGTTCGGCACCGGCACCTGATTATTGATAATCAAGGGATCGGTCAGATGTCTCAATTTTACATCAACCTCCTTCAGTGACAACGGCAGATTGGCATTTTTCATCAAGTAGGCCAGCAACTGCGTAAATTCTTGTTGATGGGACGCTGGCGGCGTTGTGAGAACGAGTTCACCGTGAACCTGACCACATGTCTTTTTCAAAAGCAAGTTTTTCGAAATACTTGCTCCTGGCAGCAACCTTTGAGCACGCCGCGCTAAGGATAACGCCAGTGGATGACTGGATGGCATCGGAAGCAACGTAGCGGCACCATACTCTGCCTGAAGCTTGACAAGAATCTCGTAAAAACTGGGAAGAAATTGAATTACCTCAGAGCGAGCAATCGTATACTTCCTCAAATTCTTAAGTGCGTACATTAATGGATTACCGTCACCTGACCTATTCCGAGCCGGCATCCGTTGAAAAACAGAGTGAATAGTCAATCCCTGCGTAATCGACACTGTAGGGTTGGAAGCAGGAGCAGTGTTGATAAGTTTTTGATGCGAGCCATCATAAGAAACAACCTTTCCAACAACATTGATTCCCAAATTTCCCCCTATGATCGATTGCAAACAGGAAATTATCACAGAATTTAAGTTCTTAAGGAAATATCATGTAGCATAAAGTTGCTAAATGGTCTGTAGACCGTCTCCGACGGCCCTACCGGGGGTCTCTCGCTTGCGAGGCGGCGGGAGCAGGGGAAGAACCTCCCTGCCCCTTGCTTGAAGCGTGGGTCACTGCGAAGGAGTCAAGGGGCTTTCGCGGCATATCCTCGCCGATGAACCCGGCTGCGGTATTCCACGTCCCCTTGACTCCTTCTCCGTTCAGGCATTGCATCGACATTCAGCGTAAACGCTCATTTCCGTCAGAAATATAAACTCAGCTACTGACGAGAGGCCAAGTTCTGAAGAGCCATTGAAAGATTGAAAAATGATGTATGACCAGAAAGACCTACGTCGCTATCTGTCTGAATCAAATTACTTAGGTCAGACACGGCCCAACCAGAAGGTTGATCATCAACAGCGATCCAATTCTGAACATCTGCTCGATCAACCCAGCGTCTAATCTGCTCGTAACGACTAACATTGTCCCACCAAGCTACAGATTTTTTAAAACCATCCGCATTCCGGCCCATAGCTGAGTGCCAGGTAGCACCAACAACACGGTGTTGAAGTTCCACGGGCAAATAAGCACGCGCGCGCGAGAAGCCCAGATCACGCACCCAGCTTGTGGAAAGGACAATATCCACGTTAGGGCTGTGTGCCAGCAAAGTAATCAAGCGGTCGGCCCACATGAACAGATGCCCATCGGCACGCAAGATGGGACGGCCGCGTACAAGATAGGTGGCGTCTGGATGTAAAACGCCATCAAAATCCAAAAACAAAACCAATTTCTTTTCCATGCTTACAACGTCCTAAATAGACCACGATTTGGCAAAAGAAGTCGTTCAAGATGACAAATGTGTCGGAGACTGCTCACGCATAAACACTCAGAATGCAACGAATAAACACTCAGATATCTTATGCCGCTAGCTAGGCCACTTTCCTTGATTCAGGCAGCTGGAGGTGGACGACCAGCCCAACGCCCCTCAATCCATGCCTCCCAATCCCAAACATACGCCAACGCTCCTTCACCTTCCAGCACCGGACACGCTGAACCACGTAGCGCCTTCGTAAAGTGGTCGCGCCAAGGACCAGGAATCTCCTGAATCCGAATAAAGTATCGTCGGCCAGCATGCATATAAACCGGCACGACGTAAGCTAGCTCTTGTAAATTCATACTTAAACGCTCCTGGCTTTAGGTCAGTCTTCGATCGAAATCGCACCTCCTTCCAGGCGATCTATTGTTAGGTCCTGAGAAGCAGTTGGCGGTATATCCTCGTCGATGAAACGGCGCATGATATTGAACGCTCCATTGACTGGCGTACCGAGGAATTTTCACGCATAAACACTCAGATCGCTAGAGCCACTCGGGTTTGACGCTGAAGGGCAACTCGACTTCAGCGCCAAAATCCAAGAATATAATCATGTGCGCAACCCAAGTTGGCGCAACTCAAATTTCAAGGCGACCTGTTGGCCTGACATCAAAATATTCTCTCCTTCGCGCCAATCGCCACAATACACATCGTCAGCATTTACACCAGCGGCGTGTAGCTCATGAGCCAGGTCAAGCAAATCGGAGCGCTCGATCCAACGCCCATCTTCCATCTTGGCGGCGAAACCGACATCAGTCAGGCGAACATATGTTTTCATTATTTTTCCTTTTATCATTGGTACGGGGCAACGATTCCCCATCGCCTTGGTCGCTTCGGTGTCAGTGCCGATAGCTAGGTACTAGCGACTTTTCACGGTAAATTCTCGTTGATAAAACCGGTCAATGCCTTCAAAGTTTCCTGACGGACGAAGCCCAAAATATGTACGCATAAACACTCAGAAGTCGAGTGCGCGTCGTGATTGAGCCGAGTTGCCATCCTCATTTAGTTGAGCCTTTACCCCGTCCAACCATCCCATGATAATCCCACAATCGCAACAACATACGGCGATGAAACGTTCGTTCATCAGCTTGTTACAGCTGTTGCAAATAGCAATACAATTTACCCTAGTCCGCCAAGACTTTTGCAGATACCACGAGCACTAGATCGGTCTGAGTCTTGCTGTCCGACCCAGCGGACCAGGATGCAGGCAGGATACTCAACCCGGATTTCGACTCCGACGACTGGGTATCCTGCAATCCGCCCAGCAGTATTACGTCACCATCTTTAAGACCTACAGTGGTGGTCAACTGGCGCAGGATGAGTGTCGGGGACCCGATAAGCCCGCTACTATTTGCTTTAAAGCTACTGATCTGCGCATCCACGTCCAGGCTAATCTCTCCGCTCCCCAACACGCGAGGCAAGGCATCAATGATGACCCCGGACGGCGTATACACGATGTTTTGAACCCGATTGCCTGCATTGTCGTTGCCACTACTGGAAACAGTGGCCGTCTTGTCACCCACCGTCAATTTAAGCTTGGTCCTGTCATAGCCAACAAGACGGCTGTTCGTAACCTGTTTGAAACGGGTATCGCTATTCAGCGCATCGATGACCAGCTCAAAGCGTGTGTTCTTCAGACTGATGACCGAACCCGAATTAGTTGTACCGAGCGAGGCTCCCAGCTTGGCCCCCAGAAAGGAAGCCGCCAATGAAATGCCACGGCCAGAGCCGCTGCTGTTAGTGACTTCAATCCACGATGCCGAGACGTCGACCATCTTGGCGTGCGTGTCGAGACTGCGGCACAACGAAAGCATCTTGGAAACAGCTGCTTTAGAGCCAGTAAGCACCACCAATTCGCCAGCGACGGTGGCAGCCTTAGCACCAAAACCAGCGGCGACAACTGCGCTCACAAATTCGCTGGTCCGGTGAATGGGAGCAAAGAGTTCCGATTCTTCGTCTTCTTTCCTCGTTTGAAAACCTGCGGCATCTTGCATCACGTGACCGTCCATGCCCATCGGCGCGATTTGCGGGCTACTGAGGCTCATTGCCTGACTAGCCGAGTGCGCAGGTAGCTGCTGGCTTGCAATGACATCCTGAGGGCCGCTCCCACGGTTCAGTGATAGATAGTAGATACCGCCCTTGAGCGTCGTCGTAATTCCCTCGCGCAGCAGCAGATCTTCAACGAAGCGTGGCAGTTCGGCGGCGTCGATGTTCTTTACGTTGATCGTAATTCGTTTGTCGATTCCGATGACGTCGGGGGATACCACGAAGTCCCGATGCATGATCGCCTTAAACATAGCTTCGCCGAACGCCATCAGCGGCGTGGCATTAAAGCTCAGTGAAACCGGAGCTGGGGCAGGTGCGGCAAACGCCAAGACCGGGGCAAGGATCAGGGCCGACAGGAAGCGTCTCATTGCGCGCCTCCTCTGACCCATAAACCTGTCTCGATTTCGGCCTCCCAGCCGCTGGCACCAGACTTGAAGCGCAGCGGCGATACAACACGGCCATCGGAAAGAACCACGCTCACGGAACCGGAATTGGTGAGAAACCCTTTGCCAGTAACGGTCTCGGAGAACTTGACCGGCTTGGCAGCATCGGCTACGGCGACAGAGGGGGTGAAAAACATCGGCCTAAGTACATGGGAGCCTACGCCCCCGAGTACGAGGCCAAATATTAGAGCGATTGCGAGAAACTTGGTCATGTGCTTGTGCGGTGGTTTGGGAGGAATCGGGCGGACTGCGAGAAGTTCGTAGTCCTGGGGAATACGTACCGGGCCAACGAAGCCAGGACGGATGCCGGTGCGTGACTGCAAGTGCCAGCTAGGCAGCAAGCAATGGATAGCATGCGGGTAGCTGTCCGAGAACACTTGTGTGGTGTTATAAGCCCGGTTCAGGTCATCACCCCGGAAGTGCCAGCGGTCGGCTACGACGCCATCCGGTGAGCAGCCGAGGCGCACCACGCCGATATGCATGCGGGGCAGTGAGCCGTCGCTGAAGCCAGCCGTGATCAGTTTGAAGGCGGCCGAAACAAACGGCACTTTCATCCGGTCGAGTCGGTTCATGCGCACCACGTACTCGAACAGGCTGTCGCGCAACTGCTTGTCAATCTGGCTGATATTCTGGCAGATGAAGTACACATCCCATCCGTACTTACGTGCATGGATCGCCCATTCCAGCAGCTCCTTCCGTCCGCCAGCTTGAAAGTCCCGGGTATTCAACCAGGACGCGCATTCGTCGAGGAACAGCGCCCCATTGTGCGACTCATCGAAACCGGGGAGAAGCTGCGGCGCGGGCGGCGTGTACTCGATCCCCTTGGCGGTGTATTTGAGCACAGGCTCGAAGTCGATGAAGCGGTTGCCTGAGCCAATGGCGTACAGGTCCGCTGCCGTGGGTTTGTCCGGCACACGAATAACGGTCTGCTTCGACTGCCCCGGCATCATATGCTCCATGAACACGTCACAGTTAGTCGCAACGCGCTTGCCAGCGCGCAGGTAGTCGCGCAACCGCTTCATCGCGCCCTTGCCTTTACCGCTTCCGAGCTTGCCAGTGATAGCGTAAACGGCCATGTCAGATCAGCTTGTCGAGGATGGTCTTCTTATACGTGTATAGGGCGCATGCTGCCCACACGCTGCAATACACGCTGGAGAGCGTGTACGTGACCGGGTTGAATGCAAGCGACAAGCCCACAGCGAAGTTAGGGTGAGACTGGCTAATGCCTTGAATGACGGGACCGCAAACAACGTTTGCGCAGACCTGGCCAGCGGCCCATAACGCTGCGACCATTGCCGTTAGCGTGGTGACGGCCCAAACGCGCATCCCGACTTTGGCGGTATTCTCGAAGCCGAGATAACCAATAAGAGTTGCCCACATGATGATGCTCCTAGTTGACGGCCAGTGCGGCCCGAATTTGCTGGACACAGCCCAGTAGACAGAAGAAAGCCAAGACGCCATTAATGAACGTCTGAAAAGTGGCAAGTGGGGAGCAAATTTCCATCATCACCGCACCACCATCATTGGGGCTATCAATCATGGGATTGACGCAGGCCGCAGTCGGAATTTTGGGTACAAACGACCAAGTGAAACGGCTCGATGCGACATTGACCTGCGACTGAGAATAAGTATTCCAAGAGCCGATATTGTCCGTGTTTGATTTCGTGTAATCGGTTGTGGCTTGATCGGCAGGTGCCGTGACTTGACAACGAGGCTGCGAAGAGCCACCACATGCCGTGCTAGTGGTCTGCGCATTAGCAGAGGCTGTCATTGCAAGGCATATAACGGATAAACCCAGCATTAGGAAAGGGAATCGTCTCATGATCAGTCCCGAATGGCCGATTGAATTTGGTTAACACAACCGTAAACGCACAGCACACCAAGCACAGCGTTGATAAAGAACGAGAGACGGTCAAACCAGATGCAAATATCCATGTTGATGGTAACGTTGCCTATGGGACTTTTGAGCGACGGATTTTTACAGACCGCCGTAGGTATCGAGGGAATGAAAGACCAGTTGAACTGACTTGAGCTAATTGCATCGAGCTTGCCCTTCATGCCCGTGTCCGCAGTACGGTTGGCGGCGTTGGTATCACTGGACTTAATATTAGTGGCATCGTCACGCGCAAACTCAACGCTGCACGCGCTTTGACCGGGACCGCCACAACCCAAGCCGTTATCGGGTTTCTCAGGAGGAGTAATGTTGACGTGAACGATGACATAGCCCCCGGTCCCAGGGTCGTATACTCCAGTGTCTAGGCCAGTCTTACTACCGTCCTGCTTTGTAATCCCAATATCGAAACCATTACCAACGTTTGCTCCGACCTCAACAGACTTGGAACCGTCAGCAGATGAGAGCGTCAGCTTGGACGTATCGTCAATGCCGTCACAGGCTGGATTAGCCCGATCAGTCATAAATAGCTTTGTAGCCGGATCAAATAACACTTCACAAGTGGTATCAATCGGCTTTTTTACCTTGCTAATGTCGGTCAAACTGCACTGATAATTACCACTACGATCCTGACCACTATCAACATAGCCAGGATCACACGCCAAAGTCACATCGGTAGACCGATCGAACAGGTAGGCGACACTGACATAACGATAGACATTACCGGTGCAGCACTCGATCACAGCCTGGCTGATAAACTTGCCACCGTTGAACTGCTGAAGATAATTCTCTGTGGCACGTAGAGGACCGACACAATCTGGATAATCCTGATCCTTCTTAGTCACACACGTGGTTTGCAATGCAATGAACGGAATGGCTAGCGGCGATGCCGGTAATTTTTGGGGAACGACTAAAATCCCGGTCACAAGACCGCCTGCGGAATATGATCCGTTGTATTGAGCACGCTGCACTTCAGCATCCGTACCTGCGACTCCGATATTCGCCTGCTTAAGCACTCCGATATCGGAAGGTCCAACTGGAACACCAGGAACTTCCTGGGCACTAGCTGGAGGACCTTTACCAGAAGCAGCGATGACGGGCTTAGGAGTCACATCGCGCTTGGCACTACCGGCTGCAGGATCATTGAACTTTTTCGGGTCAGGATTCTGCCGCTTGGTATCAGGCTTGAGACTCACCGTAATCGCCGGCTTCGGCTGCTGGGTTGAGGCAATAGGCGTCTTGCTTGTGCAAGGTGCGCTCAAGGCGAATTTATTGCAGTCCCACCAAAGAATCGCACTGATGATGCCGGTCTGGCCCGCAATCAAGTCACCGATCAGGATAGAACCGCCAGTCAGCTCAAGCAGCCAAGCTGCAATGATGGGGACGATAGCCTGCGAGCGCATAGGAACGACCACAAGCGCGGCGGAAACAAGAGTGACAGCGATAATTTTCTTGATAGATGTCATGGTGTGAGGCGCATAAAAAACGGCCAGAGTCGCTAAACGCTGGCCGAAGGTAAAATCCCAGAATAGGATTAGCCAGCTTTACCGAAAGCCTTCTTCATCATCTTGATACCCCAGAAGCCACCAGCGACCGTCACGGCGACAGCAAAAGCGGCGGTGATATACGTCTGGCCAACCGCGGACAACGCAGTAATGGCCTCGACGCCTGGATCGCCAGCTGCGAAGGCTGCACCGGTAGCGGCCATTGCGGAAGCGGCGACCAGCGCCTGTTTAGTGATTACTTTCATGTGTGACTCTCTAAAAAATGCCGTTAATAAAACCCCGGTTTGGCAATGCCGGGGAGTGCTTCGAAAACTTTATCGTGACAAATCACAGGCTTAATCAAGCGACTCGATAGCCTGACGCGCAATACGTCGAATCGCGCCTCCCGCATAGCCCAGGCCGAACGCAGTTAGGCAGTAGCCGACAACCTGGTAAATGGTCATTTGTGGTCCACAATCCGATGAATGACGTACTTGACAAGATAGACGGCGGCGACAAATAGTCCTGTCAGGAATAGGATCGGCCCGAGCGACTTGAACAGGCCGGTCATCGTTGGCCTCCCGCAATCCAACCGAGAGCGAAGAGAACTACGACAGAGATGCTGATCAGTATTTCTGGCGTTACTGAATCCACTTACACACCTCCGCGCATAAGACCTGCGACACAAAATATCCTTCGTGACAGTTCACAGAGGCGGTATCGCAAGCCTCGTCATACCCGTCAAACTGTCCGGCTTCATGAAGCCAACGGGTAAAGCCTACGTCGCCCTGGACAGGAAGCAAAAAACATCCCGACTCTTCATCTTGGACTACGAACTTAACCGCAACCTCATGCGGCAACATGTTTGGCACCCGGCGTAGCTGCCTTGGCTGCCTCAACCGGACGCAGCGAATGAATTACAGTTTTTTGGAGCTTGCCGTTCGTGACGATTTCCATTTCGGCCAACGCCATGAAAGGAAACGCATCGGCGAGGTGCTTGTATTTTTGGTACTCGTCTGCTTTACCGAGGCCGTACTCTGCGCAAGCAGTTCCCATGGCAGAGTCCTTGCTGTTGTCCAGCGCAGTCTCGACATACACTTTGGTGCTGTCGTAAGACTGGCCGTTCTCCATTGTTCCCTTGCTGAACTTCATGCCGGTGACTTTGAGTGTTGAGCTAAATTTCATTGGATATCCTTAGTTTCTTGGCCTATGCAAAACCGTTCGCCCCGTTAGGCCGGAAGACGGGGACGGATTTAATAAAAATAAATTCGGGGATGTTTACCGGTGTTTCCTTATGCATTGGAACCGGTCCACTATCAGCAAAACTGAGAAACGGTTTAAGTCGCTTTGGAAAGGCGTTTTCGTCCTCATTGGTAATAAAATCGAGCGTTTCCTTGTCTCCGAACAACGCCCGAAAAACACGTATATATTTTCCGAACTGGCGCTTTGTAATCGCAATGGAGTCCTCAATCGTAATGCTCTGAGCGCGGGCCTTAACAACCAACCGCACTGGGGTCTGCCTGCTGTCAAACTGTGCCAAACATGGATATAGCCCAACAAAGACACTACTTGGATTCAGTAAAACTGCCATGTCTATGATGGTGTTATTATTTTTCAACTCAGCTTCAGCACGCCCCCACAGAGATGACTTGTCACCTTCTTTTTTACCTTTTTCGTAAAAACGGAAATACTTGCTCGAAGTACGCTGACCAATTGTGAGCGTACGGCCCTTGCCACTAGGACGGTCCCAATTTCCAAGCTTCTGAATTTCAGGCGGGCGACCACCTTTTCTAAAGTTAAAACCACCATCCTTCCACTGTTGATAAGCCCAATCTACGGATAGGTATGAGCCGTCAAAATCATCATGTGCGAGGTCTATACGAGAGATCGACGGACGTACAGCTACCTGCGTTAGGAAGTCATACAGACGCTTCTCCCAACCTGGGATTGCATTCATACAACCCTGGCCCGAAAGCATGATCAACATGGTTCTGTTTTGCTTTCCGAAGCCGACAAACCCCATACCATCGCCAAGTACCCACGAATCTGTATAGAAATTTAGCCTCTGACCACGATGCGTTGTAACGCCAAAACCAAAAATCTTTTCGAAATGACGACTGGCCTCTTCTAGGTATTCCTCGTCACTAATCAGTGTTCGTCCAGCAGTCTTTGACCAGGTATCTTCTGATAACGTGAAATTCATCCAATCGATTACGCAGCATTGAGCTGACGATGGACGACGAACCAGCAAAGTCTTCGTTTCGCCTTTGCCAGCCAAAACTAGCTTCACTTCTCCGAAATCTTCATCACAGACGCTTTCCCAAGAGTCAGAATAGGCGCCTTCTAAGTTTTCCCCCATGTTATTAAAGGGATAACACTCTGTGGCGCCTACATGCGATATTTTCGGCACTAACTGGGCGTTTTCGGCAATCGCGCTGCTCCGCACCGGCAGCGCTGGCGCGCTGTCGGCACGGTCAGCGCGACCTGGCGAAGGTTCGCCGACGCCATACATTTGTGAATCAGGGACACGGGATCGCGTCGAACAGCCAGAAGCTTCGGCATAAGGGTTGTACGTATTCTTAAGCACGCGCTTTACCAAGGAGTGACGTGGTGGTCTCATGCTGTCCCTCCGTGCTCAAAATCCACAATTTGAGCAACGCCTTGCATTGTTAAAGCAAATGCACAGTCAGCTTTAAAGGGAAAGGAAAATTTAGTCACAACGAGAACTCCTGACCACGTTGCGCGGCATGCATGCGAACAGCCTCAACATTCACGAATACCCTCTTGCCGATGGTTACCTGCGGCCAATAGCCTCGCTCACACTGACCGACTAAAACACCGAGTGGCAGGCCAATAGCAGACGCAAATGCTTCGCGCGTCATCAATGGCACTGGAATCGACTGGAAATTTACTTGAGAATTGACCATAATGACCCTAACATTCGCCCAAAACGTACTCTGCCGAGTACCAATGGTACGCACATTAATACCATAAATACCCAATGTCAAGCTCAAAAACCCTTTTTGATAGATTTCAGGCGCTTATTAGTGCCAAAACGCATGAAGCACGTCGCTTCAAAGAACTAGAGGAGGTATCTGGAATCGCCGCAGTCAGCTGGCGGAAAGCATTCACTAAGGGACAACGACCAACGGCAGAGATGATCGAAAGCGTCAGTAAAGTATGGCCAGAACATGCATTTTGGCTAGTAACTGGCACCCCTGATCCAGTCGCAGGTCACGTTGGCATCGCCACCAACAAGGACGAAACGCTCGACTATTTAGGGTTGTGGGAGGACAAGGCATCACCCTATTCCAGTCGTTTTTTCAGAGAAGTAATTTCCACGAGGGAAGTGATTGACCAACGCAGGAATGACAAGGGGGACGGAGGAATATCCAGCGCGGAGAGAATAGCCCTAATCGGCACGGAAGAAATGCGTTTCAAAGAAATTGAACATTACATTTCAAGCTTTAGGCAAGCGCGGAACACCGAGAGATATCCAGAATCGGAGGAGAACTACCTAGATGATCTTCCCGATTTCAGACATAAGGCTGGCAAAACAGATGGCGATCAAAAAAAGTAGCAGTGGATGGTTAGTAGACTCTCAACCGAACGGCAGAGGAGGAAAACGCTTCCGGAAGACATTCAAGACGCAGGCAGAGGCGAAGGCGCATGAGGCTTGGCTCAAGTCTCAGGTAAGTCAAGATGCAGATTGGGCACCGAAGAAGAAAGACTTAAGAAAGCTATCTGCCCTAATCGGCCTATGGTTCGATTACCACGGTACTGGACTCAGTTCCGGGGTGGATACCAAACAACGCTTGCTCTCAATGGCTAACGCGATCGGCGACCCCATCGCCAGCAATTTTAATGCAAGCATGTTCGCTGAGTATCGAACAAGACGGCTAGAAGCAGGTCTGTCTGCGAATAGCATGAACCGAGAACACGCTTACCTACGCTCTGTCTTCAATGAGCTAGCAAGGCTAGGCTACTGGAATGCGGAAAATCCACTGGGAAAATTACGACAGTTCAAGGTCCAGCAAACTGAACTTTCATATCTAACCTACGAACAGATAGAAAAGCTGTTGTTAGAACTAAAAACAGCACAGAACCCACATGTTTTCTTGGTGACCCGAGTGTGCTTGAGTACTGGCGCTCGCTGGAGCGAAGCGGAAGAGCTACGCTCTACCCAAGTAAGAGACGGACAAATTCAATTCGCTAAAACGAAGTCCGGCAAGGTAAGGTCCGTTCCAATCTCAGATGAATTGCAAAGCGACCTCGAAGCACACTACAAAGCACACGGGGATGGTGCGCGAATATTTGGCTATGCGTATTCTGCATTTCGGGAGGGAGTTGGAAGAACAGGAATCGAACTTCCAGACGGCCAACTGACGCACTGCCTTAGGCATTCGTTTGCCAGTCATTTTATGATGAATGGCGGTAATATCTTAGTCTTGCAACGCATCCTAGGACACGCAAGTCTGACAATGACAATGCGCTATGCGCACCTGGCCCCAGAACATTTGCAAGAGGCAAAACACCTCAACCCATTGGCCAGCCTTAAAGCAGCTTGAGTCTCAAACGTGACCGCCCAAGAGCGCTAGCTAAACGATAAAACTCGGTTGACACTTTGTTGACAGTAGAAATACAAAAGGACTTAGGTTTTCACCTAAGTCCTTGATTTAATTGGTGGGCCTCCCGTGAGTCGAACACGGCACCAACGGATTATGAGTCCGCTGCTCTAACCAAGCATGAGCTAGAGGCCCGGGGACTGCGGCGTGGCGGCGCTGTTGATGCTCGCCTCGCGCGGCCGTTTTGGAAACGGACACGCGAGGATAGGGGTATCAGGGGCGCACGTCAAGCCCTATTGGCTTCTAGTTGCCTTCCAAGAAGCTTTTCAGCTTGTCGGAGCGCGATGGGTGGCGCAGCTTGCGCAGCGCCTTGGCTTCGATCTGGCGGATGCGCTCGCGCGTCACGTCAAATTGCTTGCCCACTTCTTCCAGCGTGTGGTCGGTGGACATCTCGATGCCGAAACGCATGCGCAGCACTTTCGCTTCGCGTGGCGTCAAAGAATCGAGCACGTCCTTGACCACGCCCCGCATGGATGCGTGCAGGGCCGCGTCGGCCGGCGCCAGGGTGTTGTTGTCCTCGATGAAGTCGCCCAGATGGGAATCGTCGTCGTCGCCGATCGGCGTTTCCATCGAGATCGGTTCCTTGGCGATTTTCATGATCTTGCGGATCTTGTCCTCGGGCATCTCCATCTTGATCGCCAGGGTGGCCGGATCGGGTTCCGCGCCCGTTTCCTGCAGGATTTGGCGGGAAATCCGGTTCATCTTGTTGATCGTCTCGATCATGTGCACGGGAATGCGGATCGTGCGCGCCTGGTCGGCGATCGAGCGCGTGATGGCCTGGCGGATCCACCACGTCGCATACGTGGAGAACTTGTAGCCGCGGCGGTACTCGAACTTGTCGACGGCCTTCATCAGGCCAATATTGCCTTCCTGAATCAAATCGAGGAATTGCAGGCCGCGGTTCGTGTATTTCTTGGCGATCGAAATGACCAGGCGCAAGTTGGCCTCCGTCATTTCGCGCTTGGCCTTGCGCGCCTTCATTTCACCGGCCGCCATCTGGCGGTTGATGTTGCGCAAGTCCGGCAGCGGCAACACGACCCTCGCCTGCAGGTCGATCAGGCGTTGCTGCAGTTCCTTGACGGTCGGAATGTTACGGCCCAAGATGGCGCTGTACGCGTGTCCTGCGTTGACTTCGCCATCGACCCAGTCGAGGTTGGTTTCATTGCCCGGGAAGACCTTGATGAAGTGGGCGCGCGGCATGCCGCAGCGGTTCACGGCCACGTCGAGGATTTGCTTTTCGATATGGCGCACTTCGTCGACCTGGCCGCGCAGGGTGTCGCACAGCTTTTCCACCACCTTGGCCGTGAAGCGGATGCCCAGCAATTCTTGCGAAATGGCTTCCTGCGCCTTGGCGTACGGTTTCGAGTTGTAGCCTTCTTTTTCGAAGGCGCGGCGCATCTTGTCGAATTGCTGAGAAATGACGGCGAATTTTTCCAGCGCCGTGCGTTTCAGGGTTTCCAGCTGTTCCGCGGAGAAACCGGCGGCACCCGAAGCGCTCGCTTCTTCTTCCTCTTCTTCTTCCTCTTCTTCCGCTTCGCCTTCTTCCTCGTCTTCCTCGACGGGAGCGGCGACGACAGGGGCGGCGGCGAGCGGCTCGTTTTCATCGACGAGACCGTCGACGATTTCGTCGATCTTGATCTCTTCGTTGGCGATGCGGTCGGCAGCGGCGATGATTTCAGCGATCGTCACGGGACAGGCGGAAATGGCCTGGATCATGTCTTTCAAGCCATCTTCGATACGTTTGGCGATCTCGATCTCGCCTTCGCGCGTCAGCAGCTCGACCGAGCCCATTTCGCGCATATACATGCGCACGGGGTCGGTGGTGCGGCCGAAATCGGAGTCGACGGTCGACAATGCGGCCTCGGCCGCAGCTTCCGCCTCGTCATCGCTGGTGACGACGGCAACGTTATCGGACAGCAACAACGTTTCCGCATCGGGCGCGTGCTCGTAGACGGCGATACCCATGTCATTGAAGGTACCGATGATGCCTTCGATGGCCTCCGGATCGACTATGTTTTCGGGCAAGTGATCGTTGATTTCCGCGTACGTGAGGAAACCGCGTTCCTTGCCGAACTTGATCAGGGTCTTGAGTTTCTGGCGCCGGCGCTCGAGTTCTTCCTCGCTCGCTTCCGTATCGGACGAGAACGCGTCCTTCAGCAGCGCGCGCTCTTTCGCCTTGCGGTCCTTGGCCTTGGCCTTGTCGACGGCCTTCAGTTCGGCCCGCTCGACGGCGTTCAGGGCGGCGACTTCATCATTTTCTGGCTGGAATTCTTTTGGCTTGCGGCCGCGGCGGCCTGGCACTTTTACCGACGGCAAGACATAACCGGACGTATCGATGGCTGCCAGGGTGGCAGCGTCGGTGGTCTGGCTGACCACGGGCGCGCTGGTAACGCGCGCTTCTGGCCGGTCGAGCGCCTTTTCGGCTTTCGTGGTAACTTTAGTGGGCTTTGCAGCCGCTTTGGATTCGGGTTTCTTGATTGGCACAGGCGCTTTCGATTACACAACGACTTGCTTTACGGTGGATTAGGATAAAGTTTGCTGCCAGTTCCCTGTCTACCTGCGGGAACCACCATCTTCGAACCTGCCGACTACGCAAATTCGACACTGTTACGTTACTTACACCTCATCGGCCACGATCCGCGGGAAGCGCAGCAATTCCTGTCCACCGGCTGTTGCCAGCCGCCTCGGCAAAAATTCCTGCATCGACCGCGTTGGGAGCGAGAGCCTGGCGCGGCTTGCCAGCGTCTGCGAGCCTTGCCCGCAACGCCGAAAACGCCAGTTGGCCCTGGCTGCCGACACGATCCACCGCGCCGATCAAGAGCCTAACTTACTGAAAACAAATACTATTTACGAAACAGAACTAGCTTGCCAAAGCACACAATACTTAGCATTTAATTATAGCACGCGAAAAATGTTTTTCCAGTGCGCGCCATACCCTCAAGGCAAGGTTAGCGATTCACCAACTCGGCATCGCGCTCGCGCTCCAGCGCCCCCTGCTCCTGCATGATTTCGCGGTAGCGTACACCAATTTTCTCGGATGGCAAACCCGACGCAAACAATTGCTGCAATTCCGCCTTCAAGGCATTCAATTTGATCTCGCGGATGGTGCTCACCAGCCACGACAATTCACTGTCGTAATCGGATTCCGTACCGGCCGCGATCTCGCCGATGATCTCATCGTACTCGCTGCCCAGCTCCTTCAACTGCTGCGCCAGCGCGGCAAAACTGCCGTGCTCGCCCAGCGCCTGGCCCACGGCCACCAGTTGCCCCAGGCTGTGCGCCGCATCCGGCCCCAGGTGCTGGAAGGCGGCCAGGGCGGCCTCGTCGATGCGCATGGTCAGCGGCGGATGCGCCACCAGCATGCGCATGATCTTTAATTCCAGGCCGACAGGCACGGGGCGGCCCGATTTCGGCGGCGCGCGGTGCGCCACGGCAACGGGTTTCGCCAGCTCGAACAGGGCTTCGATCTCGGCCGGCGTGGACTGCGTCAGCTGCGCCAGTCCCCGCACGATCTGCAGGCGCAGGGACGACGGCGCCATCAGCTGCAGCAGCGGCTTGGCGTCGAACTGCACGCGGGCGCGCCCTTCCGGCTCCGACAGATCATGCTCGCCCGACACTTCTTTCAGCAAAAACTGCGACAGCGGCATGGCTTCATGCACTTGCTGCTCGAAACCTTCGGCGCCGAATTCGCGGATGTAGCTGTCCGGATCGTGTTCCGACGGCAAGAACAAGAATTTGATGGTTTTATTGTCCGACACGTGGGCCAGGCTCGCTTCCAGCGCGCGGCGCGCGGCGCGGCGGCCGGCCTTGTCGCCGTCGAAGCTGAAAATCACGTTATCCGTCTGGCGCAGCAGTTTTTGCACGTGGGTGGGCGTGCACGCCGTGCCCAGGGTGGCCACGGCTTGCGGGAAACCCATTTGCGCCAAGGCAACGACGTCCATATAGCCTTCCGTCACCAGCACATAGCCGGCGTCGCGGATGGCCTGACGCGCCTCGAACAAGCCATACAGTTCGAAACCCTTGGAAAACAAGGGGGTTTCCGGCGAGTTCAGGTATTTCGGTTCGCCATGGTCGAGCACGCGGCCGCCAAAGGCGATGACCTGGCCCTTGGTATTGCGGATCGGAAACATGATGCGTTCGCGGAAACGGTCGTAACGCTTGCGGTTGTTGCCCTCTTCATCGACCTTGTCGATCACCAGGCCCGCTTCGGCCAGGGCTACCACATCGTAGTCGGGGAAGACGGAGCGCAGGTTGTCCCAGCCGCCGGGCGCGAAGCCCATGCCGAAGCGAGCGGCCACTTCGCCCGTCAAGCCCCGGTTTTTGAGGTAGGCGATGGCTTCCGGTGCGTGGCGCAATTGCCCGCGATAATAATCGCACGCCTGCGTCATGGCGTCGGACAGGGCCAGGCTTTGCGCCTGGATCTGCGCGCGCTGGGCTGGCGGGATCTTGTCGTCCGCTTCCGGCACGACCATGCCCACGTTCTGCGCCAGGTCCTTGACGGCGTCGACAAAGCCCATGCCCGAGTACTCGATCAGGAAGCCGATCGAAGTGCCATGCGCGCCACAGCCGAAGCAGTGATAGAACTGCTTGGTGGGGCTGACGGTAAAGCTGGGCGATTTTTCACTGTGGAAAGGGCACAAGCCCATGAAATTGGCGCCACCTTTTTTCAGTTGCACATAGCGCCCCACGACGTCGACGATATCGACGCGGTTGAGCAAATCGGAAATGAAGGATTGAGGTATCACTGGCTAGGGCGGGTCTTGTTATAGGTCAGACTATACTACCGCACGCGGCCTGAGGTTGAGCCAGGTCAACGTGTGGGCTGTTAACAGGCTGCCAGCGCGACGGCTGGCAGCCCTTGCTACTATTGTATGCTTACGCTGCCGGCGTCAAGGCTTTCTTGACCAGGGCGGACACCACCGTCATGTCGGCGCGGCCAGCCAGCTTCGGCTTGACGATGGCCATGACCTTGCCCATGTCTTGCGGACCGGCGGCGCCCGAGGCGGCCACGGCGGCAGCCACTTCGGCCGCCACTTCTTCTTCCGACAGGCCCGCAGGCATGTAGCCGATCAGGTGTACCAGCTCGGCTTTTTCAATGTCGGCCAGGTCGGCACGGCCACCGGCTTCGAACTGGGTGATCGAATCCTTGCGCTGCTTGATCATCTTTTCCACGATGGCCGTCACGTGGGCATCCGTCAATTCGATGCGCTCGTCGACTTCCTTGCGCTTGATTTCCGCCAGCAACAGGCGAATCGTGCCCAGCTTGCCCGCTTCCTTGGCGCGCATGGCGTTTTTCATGTCTTCGGTAATTTGTTCTTTCAAGCTCATGGCAATCCTCGTGTTGGTAAGTGGGGTTCGATGCTGATCTGTGCTCTCCAAGCAGGCAGCCACAAAAGCGAAAACCCGCTGCGGCGAACCGGAGCGGGTATGCGACTCATCTGAAGTATCACTTCAGGCGAATCAAAACAAAACCCGTGGCGAACAATGCGCCGAACTACCCGGGTTGGTTCTGACTGAACAGTCTTAGAATAATTTTTTCGGCAGTTGTTGGCTGCGGATGCGTTTGTAATGACGCTTGACAGCAGCTGCCAGCTTGCGCTTGCGCTCAGCTGTTGGCTTTTCGTAGAATTCGCGTGCGCGCAATTCGGTCAGCAGACCCGTTTTTTCGATGGTGCGTTTGAAGCGACGCATTGCGACTTCGAACGGCTCGTTTTCTTTAAGGCGAATAGTGGTCATGTAAAATTCAAACCGTTGAGGTGGTGTATAGGAAGAGATAGATAGTAGCAGCTTTTATTCGGAAAGGGAAGCCCCTCCCCCACTTGCGTGCGGCATGCAGCCTGCGGTCGCTGCCGGAATGTGGCGTAAACCACGCACCGGGGTCGGCGCACCGGGCGCCAGAACCCCATCCTACAGACTTGCTTACTGCAAGGCAATACCTGCCGCCACGCCGGAAGCCCAGGCCCACTGGAAGTTGTAACCGCCCAGCCAGCCCGTCACATCGACCGATTCACCGATGAAATACAGGCCCGGCACCTTATTCGCCATCATGGTCTGCTGCGACAGTTCGCGCGTGTCGATGCCGCCACGCGTCACTTCGGCCTTGCGATAGCCTTCGGAACCGTTCGGCACGATGGACCAGGCATTGATGGCCTGGCCCAGCTTGCGCAGCTGCGCGTCGGGCATGTCGGCGATGCGCGCATCCGGCGCCAGGCCGTTGACGGCCAGCAAACAGTCGGCCAGGCGCTGCGGCAGCCATTGCGCGACGATATTGCCCAGCTGCTTCTTCAAGGTGCCCTTGCCTTCGATCAAGGTCTGCGCCACGTCCACTTCCGGCAACAGGTTGACGACGATGGGCTCGCCCGGCAGCCAGTAGCTGGAAATCTGCAGAATCGCCGGGCCCGACAAGCCGCGATGGGTGAACAGCAAATCTTCGCGGAAGCGCGCGCCCGTGGCCTTGCGGCCTTTCAAGCTGCCCGTTTCCACATCCACTTCCAGCGCGATGCCGGACAGTTCCGCGAACGGCGCCCAGCTGGCCGGGTCGAACGTCAGCGGCACCAGGGCCGGACGGGGTTCGACCATCATCAAATCGAATTGCTTGGCGATGCGGTAGGCGAAATCCGTGGCGCCGATCTTCGGGATCGACAGGCCGCCCGTGGCGATGACGATGCTGGCCGTCTCGATGTCGCCGCTGTCCGTCTGCAGCACGAAGCCGCCATCTTCTTGCTGCGCAACATTATCGATCTTGCACGGCATGCGCCAATGCACGCCGCCAGCGGCGCACTCGTCCTTGAGCATCTCGATGATCTGCTCGGCCGATTCATTGCAGAATTGCTGGCCCTTGTGCTTTTCGTGGTAGCCGATCCGGTATTTTTTCACCAGCGCGAGGAAATCCTGCGGCGTGTAGCGCGACAGGGCGCTCTTGCAGAAATGCGGGTTTTCCGAGAGGAAATTTTGTGGCGTGGCGTTAATATTGGTGAAATTACACCGCCCGCCACCCGAGATGCGGATTTTTTCGGCCAGCTTGGCCGCATGATCGATCAACACCACGCGCTTGCCTTGCTGGGCGGCAACAGCCGCACACATCATGCCGGCCGCGCCCGCGCCGATCACTGCCACATCAAATTGTTTTGCCATAAGAATTCCGGTCACCGCTGATTACAAAGACGCCATTGTAAACTGCGGCGGCGCGGCTAGCGCGGCCGTGCTGCAATCTGCCGCGACGCCATCAGGCATTGCTCCACCTGCCCGGCGATCGACGGCGGCACGGGCACCTCGCCGCGCAGCACGGCGGCGATCCAGGCGGCCGTGGTGACTGCATCGCGCTCGGCCGGCAAGTGCGGCAACTCTTCCACCAGCAACTGTTTTTCCACCAGCACCGTGCGTTCGCTCCCGTGAAACCAGTCGATCTGCTGCGCCTTGTTGGCATTGGCCACCGTTTCGCCTTCCGTGCCGCGCATCAGGAAAGCGTCGCCGCGCCCAGGATCTGATGCCGTCAGGAAGTATTCACCGAGCATTTCCAGGTATTCCGGGTGCGTGTACGACACCAGGCGCAGGGCGGGACCGGCGAACGGCTGCATGATTTTCACCAGGGTGTGCGTGGAATTGCGCACGCCCAGCACGCGCCGCAGGGACAGCATGTGTGCCAGACGCGGCGCCAGCGCGGCGATGGGCAGGAAGGCGGCTTCCCCGCGCGCCATGGCGGCCTCGGCCTGCGCATGGTCGGGCGAGGCGGGCACGCCCAGCGCGGCCAGCACTTCGGCCGTCGTGATGCGGCCCGGGTCGCCCGTCACGCCATGCACGAGCACGGGCGCCCCCGCGCGCGCCAGCAGCAGCGCCAGCAAGGCCGTCAGATTGGCCATCTTGCGGGCGCCGTTGTAGCTGGGAATGATGATGGGCGCGAATTCGCCGGCCGGCGCGGCCAGCGGGACGAATGACGCTTCGGCCGCGTCGAGGAAGCCGGCGATCTCGTCCACGGATTCGCCTTTGATGCGCATCGACAACAAAATGCCGCCCAATTCCAGGTCCGACACGCGGCCCTCGAGCATGGCGCGGTACAGGGCGCGGGCATCATCGCGCGTCATGCTGCGCGCGCCGTTCTTGCCGCGCCCTATTTCCTTGATGAAACGTGCTGCGGGGAATGGCTCGCCGGCCACATCGGTATGGGGGATGGAAACAGTCGTCATGGCGCCAGTTTACACGGATTCTCCCCCTTGCAGACGGGCTGGAAGCCGCCATGGACGCCAATGCAACAGTCTTTCAAGCTATTTCTTGGATGGAACTGCATCCAAACGCGCCACCGCTGCGTATAAGACTGCACAGGAGGACTCATCATGGAACACGCAAGCAAACAGGAAACGGCCTTCGTCGGCATCGAAACGAGCAAGCTGCTGCTGAAAGCCGTGCTGCTCTCGGGCGGCGAAGTGCTGTGCAAGGTGCTGGAAAACGACGTGGCCGGCTACCGCTGGCTGCGCAGCTGGCTGCAAAGGAACGACGTGTCCGTCATGGGCTTGCGCGTCTGCATGCGCGTGAACGAGGCGCACAGCGAGGCGGCCGCCAGCGCGCTGGCCGGCATGGGCATGCTGGTCTGCGATGCCGAGCCCGGGCGGCTGGAAGCGTATGCGCGCGGCTGCGGCTTGCCCGGCGGCGCGGTGCGCGGCGCCGTGGTGCTGGCCAAGTATTGCGCGGCGGCACGCCCTGTCCCCTGGACGCCGCCTTCGCCCGCCTACATGGAGCTGCGCCAGTGGCTGCGCCGCCTGCAAGCCGTGCGGCAGCTGCGGCAACAGGAAATGGCGCGCCTGGAAACCCATTTCCATGCGGGCCAGATTGCGCTGCATCAATTGCTGCGCCAGCAAATCGCCTGCCTCGATACGCAGATACGCCAGCACGAAAGCGCCATTCTCGCGCATGTACGGCGCCATCCCGGCCTGTCCCGGCCGCCCGAGCTGGCCGGCAACTACCCGCGCATCGCCCGCTACAGCGTTGGCGCCAGCCTGGCCGGCGGTCATTGAGCGCCCGGAAGCAAGGGGCCGGCGGCGTGCCGGCCCTGCCATAAAAACAACTCAGCCATTCCAGTTTTGGCCCCATCCCCGCCGCCAGGCCGCATTTCCGCTACACTATTGCCTCTTAAAGAACGCAATAGCGAAAGCCGAGCCAGAATCATGAATACGCCAGACATCGAAAATATCAACGTCACCTCTTTCGCGCCCATGCCGACACCGGCCGAACTGCACGCCAAGCTGCCCCTGTCGGAAAGCGCCTTCGACACCGTCAGCCGCGGCCGCGAAGCGCTGCGCAACATCATCGACCGCAAGGACCAGCGCCTGTTCGTCGTCGTCGGCCCGTGCTCGATCCACGACCCCGTCGCCGGCCTCGATTACGCGCGCCGCCTGAAAGCGCTGCAAGAGGAAGTCAAGGACACGATGCTGCTGGTGATGCGCGTGTATTTCGAAAAACCGCGTACCACCACGGGCTGGAAGGGCTATATCAACGACCCGTACATGGACGACTCGTTCAAGGTCAACGAAGGCATGGAAAAGGCGCGCCAGTTCCTGCTCGACGTGTGCGAACTGGGCCTGCCCACCGCCACCGAAGCGCTGGACCCCATCTCGCCGCAATACCTGGGCGACCTGATCGCCTGGACGGCCATCGGCGCGCGCACCACGGAATCGCAGACGCACCGCGAAATGTCGTCCGGCCTGTCGACGCCCGTCGGCTTCAAGAACGGCACCGATGGCGACATCAGCATCGCCGTCAACGCCATCCTGTCGTCGGCGCACCCGCACTCCTTCCTGGGCATTAACGGCGAAGGCAACGTGGCCATCGTGCGCACGCGCGGCAACGCGTACGGCCACGTCGTGCTGCGCGGCGGCGACGGCCGTCCGAACTACGATTCCGTGTCGATCGCCATCGCCGAACAGGCACTGGCCAAGGCCAAGCTGCCCGCCAACCTGGTGGTCGACTGCTCGCACGCGAACAGCTACAAGAAGCCGGAACTGCAGCCGCTGGTGATGGCCGACGTGGTCAACCAGATCCGCCAGGGCAACCGCTCGCTGGTGGGCGTGATGATCGAATCGAACATCGTCGGCGGCAACCAGAAGATCCCGCAAGACCTGTCGCAACTGACCTACGGCTGCTCCGTCACCGACGGCTGCATCGACTGGGACACGACGGCGACCATGCTGCGCGACGCGCATGCGCACTTGTTGAACCGCCCGGCGTAAGCCTCTCGCGGAGACGAAAAACGGCGCCCTGTGCGCCGTTTTTTTTTCACACTGCCATCTGCACATGCGGCAGCACGGCGAACGATCCCGCCAGCGCCTGTTCCGCCTTGCTGGCCGGGATATTGAGTTCATTGACGTCCAGGTAGATGCGCCCGTCCAGGATGCGCACGGCGTACGTGCGCGCCATGCCCTGCACGGGCGCCACCAGGCGGCCCGAATCGAGCTCGATGATCCAGCTGTTCTTCGGCCCCATCAGGTTTTTCTCCATCAGCACCCCGTGCGCCAGCGGGCCGCCCAGGCAAGGCACCGTGTCGAGCAGCGCATACACCGTGTCATCCAGGGCGCGAAACAACGCCACTCCGGGCAAGTCCTGCCACGCCAAGCCCCGCTGCACCATGCGCGCGCCCGCCGGCGGCATGTCCTTCAGGCGGCAAATCATTTTCCATTGTTCCGACATCGCTAGCTCCCTCGAGAAAGGCACACGCCTGTCTAAGCAAGAGCGGTGCCAGTACCGCACGAGCGAAAAATGGCCAACATGCGGGGAAAAACCCCAGCGCGGCGCACTGCGCAAGTGCACACTGCCGCCGAAATGGTGCGCCCGCCGCACGGTGGACCAGCCGGCTTTCCTTTACAATGGCGGATTACTCCTCCCTATTCAGTACCTTCATGATTGTTCTTGGCGTCGAATCCTCCTGTGACGAAACCGGCCTGGCCTTGTACGACACGCAACGCGGCCTGCTGTCGCACGCCCTCTACTCGCAAGTAGCCATGCACGAGCAATATGGCGGCGTGGTGCCGGAACTGGCGTCGCGCGACCATATCCGCCGCGCCATCCCGCTGCTCGATGAAACCCTGGCCAAGGCCGGCATCACCCTGCCCGAGATCGACGCCATCGCCTATACGCAGGGGCCCGGCCTGGCCGGCGCGCTGCTCGTGGGTTCCTCCGTAGCCTGCAGCCTGGGCCTGGCCATCAACAAGCCGGTGCTGGGCATCCACCACCTGGAAGGCCATCTGCTGTCGCCATTGCTGGCGTCGGAACCGCCGGAATTCCCCTTCATCGCCCTGCTGGTGTCCGGCGGCCATACGCAGCTGATGCGCGTCGATGGCGTGGGCCAGTACACGATGCTGGGCGAAACGCTCGATGACGCGGCCGGCGAAGCGTTCGACAAGTCGGCCAAGCTGCTGGGACTCGGCTATCCGGGAGGCCCCGCCATTTCGCGCCTGGCCGAATTCGGCGACCCGCTGGCCTATAAACTGCCGCGCCCGATGCTGCACTCGAAGGATTTCAATTTCAGTTTCTCCGGTTTGAAGACGGCCGTGCTGACGGTGGTCAAGAACCATGAAGAAAAAGTCATCGCGAATATCTGCGAACAGGACAAGGCGAACATCGCGCGCGGCTTCGTCGACGCCATCGTCGACGTGCTGACGGCCAAATGCGTGGCGGCCCTCAAGCACACGGGTTTGAAACGCCTGGTGATCGCCGGCGGCGTGGGCGCCAACGCGCAATTGCGCGCCTCGCTCAACGCGGCCGCCGCCAAGAAGCGCTTCAAAGTGTATTACCCGGAGCTGGAATTCTGTACCGATAACGGCGCCATGATCGCCTTTGCCGGCGCCATGCGCCTGCAAATCAACCCGCAGGCGGCCAAGCACGATTACTCGTTCAATGTGCGCCCGCGCTGGCCGCTGGACGAAATCCGCGAAGTCTGATCACGCCAGCAGGAAGTTGCGCGCGCCCGCCAGGGCCGCGCCTTCCGCCACCGTTTCATCCTTCAAGCCCACGCCCGACAGCTGCCGGCTGAACGCCTGCGACAGCAGATAATGCAGCCGGTACGCCGCCTGCGCATACGCCAGCCCTTCCGGGCGCACGTTCGAGATGCAGTTGCGGCGCTCGTCCAGCAAGCCTGTTTTTGGCGCCCACGTCAGGTACAGGCCCAGACTGTCCGGGGAACTCAATCCCGGTCGCTCGCCGATCAGCACCAGCACGGCGCGCGCCTTCAGCAACTCCCCTATTTCGTCGCCGATGGCCACCCGTCCCTGCGCCACGATGTGCAGCGGCGACAGCGTCCACGCTTCCAGCGCCAGCCGTGCGCGCAAGGCGGCCAGGAAGGGCGCCGCGTGGCGCTGCACGGCCAGCGCCGACAGGCCATCGGCCGCCACCAGCGCAAGATCCACGCCTTGCGGCAAGGCGGCCAGCCGCACGCGTGAAGCATCGTCGAGCCGGCGGCCCAGGTCGGGCCGCTGCAGATAGTCGGCACGCGTGGCGGCCGCGCTGTGCAGCTGCACGCAGGCTTGCCCCTGTTCTGCCAGCGTCTGCGCCAGGGCGCCGCCATCGAGCGCCAGGTGCACGGCGTCGCGCGCCTGCGCGTGGGCCAGCTGGAACGCCAGCTGCGCGCTGGTCGGCACGCTGACGCCGCGGCGCCCCAGCGCGATGCGCGCCGCCGTATGCGCGCGCAGCGCCTGCCACGGGCTTTTCTCGTCCATGTATCCTCCCTAGTCGCCCAGGCGCAGCAGGGCCGCCTGGAAGGCGGGCGCCAGCGCCGTGTTCAGACGCCCCTGCGCATCCGTGATCCGCATGCGCGCCAGCCAGGCCGCGAATTCGGGCGCGGGACGCAGGCCCAGCACGCGGCGCGCGTACAGGGCGTCGTGGAACGAGGTGCTCTGGTAGCCGAGCATGATGTCGTCCGCGCCCGGCACGCCCATGATGAAATTGCAGCCGGCCACGCCCAGCATGGTCAGCAAGGCATCCATGTCGTCCTGGTCCACTTCCGCGTGGTTGGTGTAGCACACGTCGCAACCCATGGGCAGCCCAAGCAGCTTGGCGCAGAAATGGTCTTCCAGCCCCGCGCGCATGATCTGCTTGCCGTCGTACAGGTATTCGGGACCGATGAAGCCCACCACGGAATTGACCAGCAGCGGCTGGAAGGCGCGCGCCACCGCATACGCGCGCGCCTCGCACGTTTGCTGGTCCATGCCGTGGTGTGCGCCGGCAGACAGGGCGCTGCCCTGCCCCGTCTCGAAATACATGACGTTGTTGCCCACCGTGCCGCGCCCCAGCGACAGGGCCGCCGCCTGGCCCTCGGCCAGCAGGGACAAGTCGATGCCGAAGCTGCGGTTGGCCGCCTGCGTGCCCGCCACCGACTGGAATACCAGGTCGACGGGTGCGCCGCGGCGTATCGCCTCGAGCGTATTGGTGATGTGGGTGAGCACGCACGACTGCGTGGGAATCTGATATTGATCAATGACGGCATCGAGCAGGTGCAGCAGCGAGACCACCTGCGCCACATTGTCGGTGGCCGGATTGATGCCGATCACGGCGTCGCCGCTGCCCAGCAGCAGGCCATCGAGGATCGAGGCGGCAATCCCCGTGGCGTCGTCCGTCGGATGATTCGGCTGCAGCCGCGTGGACAGGCGGCCTTCCAGGCCCAGGGTATTGCGAAAGGCCGTGACGACCTTGCACTTGCGGGCCACCAGCACCAGGTCCTGCAGGCGCATGATTTTTGAGACGGCGGCCGCCATTTCCGGCGTGATGCCGGCGGCGACCTGGGACAGCGTTGGCGTATCCGTCGCGTCGTCCAGCAGCCAGTCGCGGAAATCGCCCACGCACAGGTGGGAAATCGGCGCCAGGGCGGCGCGCTCGTGGCTGTCGATGATCAGGCGCGTGACTTCATCGTCTTCGTACGGCACCAGCGCCTCATTGAGAAAGGTCAACAAGGGCACGTCCGCCAGCGCCAGCTGCGCCGCCACCCGCTCCCGCGCGCTGGCTGCCGCCACGCCGGCCAGCACATCGCCCGAACGGGGCGGCGTGGCCTTCGCCAGCAGTTCCTTCAGGCTGGCGAAGGCATAGGTATGGTGGTCTATCGTATGGCTGAAACGGGGCATGGTTCGGTTCCTCCCATCCCCATCTTACGCCAACTTATAAACTGCGCAGCGCCCCTTCCAGCTGTGGGTAGCGGAAGGCAAAGCCTTCTCCGAGCAGCCGGCGCGGCGCGACCCGCTGGCCTTCCACCAGCAAGTCGGCCTGCTCGCCCAGCATGGCGCGCATGACGAAGGCCGGCGTGGGCAGGAAGCTGGGGCGGTGCAGCACGGCGCCCGCCACCCGGGCGAAGCGGCGCTGCTCGATGGCTTCCGGCGCGCAGAAGTTATACGCGCCGCTCACCGCGTGGTCTTCGCTGCGGCGCGCCAGGTGGGCGATGCCGCGGATGACGTCGCGCACGTGCACCCACGTGACCCACTGCTTGCCGCTGCCCAGCGGGCCGCCCACGCCGAAGCGGATCGGCAGCAGCATCTGCGGCAGCGAACCCTGGTGGCCGAAGACGAGGCCAAAGCGCATGCAGCCCACCTGCACGCCAAATGCCTCCGCCTGGCGCGCGGCCGCTTCCCATTCCTGGCACAGCTGCGACATGAAGATGGCTTGCGGCGCGCTCTCCTCCGTCAACTCCGTCGCGTCGCCCTGCGGCTGCACGCCGTAATAGCCGATGGCCGACGCCGACAGCAGTACGCGCGGCTTGTGCTGCGCGCGGGCGATCCACGCCACCAGCTCCTGCGTCAGCGCCACCCGGCTGCGGCGCAGCGCCGCCTTGCGCGCCTCCGTCCAGCGCCGCCCGACGATGCGCGCGCCGGCCAGGTTGACCACCATGTCGATGCGCTGCGCATCCGCCAATGCGTCCAGCGAATCGATGCAGCGCACCTGGCCATCGAAAGTCCAGGCGGCCTGTTTCGGCTGGCGCGTCAGCACCGTCACCGCGTGGCCATCGGCCAGCAAGGCGCTGACCAGTTGCTGGCCGATGAAACCCGTGGCGCCCGTCACCAGCACGGACTGCGGCGCGACGGCAAAGCGCAGGTGCTCTTCCTGCTCTTGCTTTTCCTGCACCTTGCGCCGGCCCAGCTGCCACACG
Organism: Janthinobacterium sp. SUN137; assembly: GCF_030587265.1. Taxonomy (NCBI): domain Bacteria; kingdom Pseudomonadati; phylum Pseudomonadota; class Betaproteobacteria; order Burkholderiales; family Oxalobacteraceae; genus Janthinobacterium; species Janthinobacterium sp. SUN137. The sequence goes on from NZ_JAPWHZ010000001.1 coordinate 1,108,150, forward strand.
GCATACGCGTCGCGCAGGCCGGACAAGCCCACGCCCACGCCGCACAGGGCGAGGAAGACGCTGAGCCAGCCATACGGCTGCCACACGAGGGCCGTCGGCAACGTGGCCCACTCGCTGCTGTTCAGGGCCAGCAAGGCGATGAAGGCGCCCGCGTTAATCGCCAGCACCGTGTGCGTGACCCGCTCCGTGGCGGGCAAGAGGCGGGTCTGGTCTTCCACGACGAAATCCCACAGGGTCAGCACGATTTCCACGCCAAACACGATGACCAGCACCCAGGCCCAGGCGCCATGCCACTCCCAGGCGGCCAGGCCCACGAACAGCAGACTGTAGATCAGGGCGCGCGTCGCATGGATGGTCAATTCCAGCCGTGCGGAGGCCTTTTGCGGCAGCGCCTCCGTGATTTCATGGTGGTAGATGGTGTCGAAGGCGCCCAGGCAGCCTTGCGCCGCCATCAGTTGCAGGGCCAGCAGATGCGTATTCATGGTGTTTCCTTCATTTCCGGTGCGGCGGACTCGCGAAACACGCCCGCCTGGGTGAACGTGGTGCCGAACAGCGCGTGGCGTATCTCGATGCGGATGTTGAACTGCTGCGGCGTCTCGTTGCGGTGGCACAGATAGGTCTTGCCGGGCGTGAGCACGCCGGGCAGCGGCATGCGCCAGCCGAACAGGTCCCAAAAATAGCCGTCGCTGGTGAAGTGCAGGTTGCCATCCTCGACGTGGAGCAGCAGCTTCATGCCCAGGCCCATGCCCACGTATTCGAGCACTTCGCCCTTCGCGCTTTCGGCCATATAGGAGGTGAAGCGGATCGGCGCGCGCCCGTGCAGGCGGTAGGTGCGCTGCTTGAAGATGAAGGGGCAGCCGGGGCGCGAATAGACTTCGATATCCACGGGGAAGTCGTGGTCGTCATGGGGAATCAGCGCGCCATCGATGAAGGGGCGCGTCAGCCAGCCGAGGCATTTCCCCAGGCGCGAGCTGGTGAGCTCACTGAGTTCACCGCGGTAGTACAGGGGCTGGCCCGGCGCGGGATTTTTCTCGAAGCGGCGGCGGATGTCCGGGTGCAGGGTCAGCCACTGCTCGCCCATCACCTTCTTGAACAGTTCTCCTTCCGAGGGGCCGTTCATGATTCCCCGCGCTTGCCCGGTTTGTCTTCCGGGCTGAGGAACTTGGCCACCTTGCCGCCCATCGACAGCATGCGCTGCAGGGTCGCCGGCGGCAGGTTTTTATAGTCGCTGTAGGTGCTGCTGAGCATTTCCAAAAACGCCAGCACTTCACCCATGCGCTCCAGCGTCGCCGGCGGTATCGCCGCATCGTGCTCGCCCTCGATCGCGCATTCGCGCAGCACCGTCAGGGTGGGGTCGATCTCGCGCCGCTTGCGCTCTTCCATAATGACGCGGAAGATTTCCCACACATCCTGCAATGCCACGAAATGGTCGCGCCGGTCCCCCATCACGTGCGTGATGCGCGCCAGGCCCCAGCTTTGCAATTCCTTCAGGCTGTTGCTGACGTTGGACCTGGCCACATTCAGGCTGGCCGCGATGTCTTCCGCCGTCAAGGGTTCGTTGGCCAGGAACAGCAGCGCATGGATTTGCGCCACCGTGCGGTTGACGCCCCAGCGGGTGCCCATCTCGCCCCAGTGCAAAATGTATTTTTGCGTGGTTGGACTCAGAACGCCTACCATAATCTACTCCGCGTCGCGCTTTGCGGTCTGCGATGCTCACTGTGCTCAAGCACAGCTGCGCTTCTCGGCCACAAATCACTGCCGCTCGCTACGGTTCTGTTAGGCGTTCTTGATTTCATGATTTTCTCTTATTTCTGTCGTTACAGAAATGTAAGACGGAACAGAAACCGAGTCAAGTACGATTCGTCAGGACTTTGCGGGCGGCTGGCCCATGGCGCGCAGGAATTGCTGCTGCGAGGCATGCAGCTGGCCGTAACCGAGTTCGCGGTACACGAGACCGTGGCGCGGCGCCAGTTCCGCCAGGATGCGCGCCAGCGCCGGGTAGTGGCGGTGGTTCCAGGTGGGGAACAAGTGGTGCGTGAGGTGCAGGTTCAAACCGCCGAGCCAGTAACCGAGCCAGCGCAGGCGGCGCGGCTGCGGCGTCCAGTCGCAAGACGTGTAAAACGTGTGCTGGTACCAGTCGTGCGGCAGCGTACCGTCCGCGCCCGGCTGGAAAAACTCGACTTCGGCCCAGTGCGTGCCCAGGATCAGCGCCACCAGCGCGCACGAGGCGATCATCTGACCCACAAAATACGCGCCCAGCACCACGCCCCAGCCGATGCCGTGCTGCTGCAGCACCCACATGGGCAGCGCCAGCACCAGCGCCACATGGCCCAGCTTCCAGCCCAGGAACGACAGCCAGCCGCGCCAGCCCTGCAGCCGGCTGTGCGCCGCCACGGGCGTCTTGCCGAAGCGGTCCAGCCAGTCGCCATACCAGTTCAAATAGGGCAGCGACAGGGCCGCCACCACGGGCCAGTACAGGTATTGATAGCGGTACTGCGGCGACCAGCGTTGGAATGGCGTCTGGCGCAAAAACGGATTCGGTTCCGTGTCGAGGTCATAGCCTTCCACGTTCGCATACGTGTGATGGAAATGCACGTGGCGGATGGTCCAGAAATCCGTATCCACGCCCACGGGCAAGCTCACCAGGCGGATCAGCACGCGGTTCCAGGCTCCCTGGCGGAAGATGGCGCTATGGGCCGCATCGTGCAGGGTATTCATGGCCAAGGTCATGGCCGCGACCAGGCAAGCCACGTAGCTGGCGACAAACGGCCAGGTGCTTTCGGCGCGCAGCGCCAGCGCATACAGCCCCACCGTCAGCGCGGCCAGGAACACGGTTTTCGCATGCAGGCGCGCGTCGCCGAAGCGGTGTTTTCCTTCGTCCGCCAGGTAGGCGTCGGCGCGCGCGCGCAATTCGCAGCGGAAGGCGGAATCGCGTGCGGGCTGGAAGCGCAGCGGCGGCAGCGAAGGTACAGGCTGCGTCACGCGCGCGTCCTCGCCGCAGCCGGCCACCACAGGCGGCGCGCGCCGTCGAGGCCATGCGCCAGCAGCGCGGCCAGGAAAGCCATGCCCCACGCATCGCGCGCGCCATACCAGCCCAGGTACAGGGCCGGCATGGCCAAGGCGATGGCGACCCAGGCGATGGCGCCCCAGCGTCTCGCATCCGACAGGCCGCCCAGCGCCAGGGTGCCGCCGAAGATCAGCGCAAACAGGATGGCTTGCTGCGCGCCCGCCAGCAGCGCTTCATGGTTGACGTAATAGATCACCAGGCCAAACAGGATCACGCCGCCGGTGCCGATGAACAGCTCGGGCACGTGGAAAGTGCCGCGCGACTGCCAGTGGGGGAAACGCGCGCGCAGCCATTTGAACAGTTTGCCATTGCTGGCCAACAGCGGGTTATGCGTTGGTGTCATGCCCTTCACGCCATAGCGCATTTCCACGCCCTCGAGTTCGGGCTGGAAGCTGCCGAACAGTTTGTCCCAGATCAACAGCGTGCCGCCGAAATTGCGGTTGATGTAGCGTTTATCGGTGCCGTGGTGCACGCGGTGGTGCGACGGCGTGACCATGAAGCTATCCAGGATGCCGGACTTGTTCACCAGCGCATTGTGGTTGTAGAACTGCACCGTGTAATGCAGGGACGAGACGACGAGGAAGACTTCCAGCGGCACGCCCAGCACGGCCAGGATGGCGATGAAGGGGAAATTCGTCAGCGACGAATACCAGGAATTGCGCACGCCCAGCGACAGGTTGAAATGCTCGCCCTGGTGGTGCACCACGTGCACGGCCCACAGCAGGGGGATTTTATGGTGCAGCCGGTGCATCCAGTAAAAGCACAAATCCCAGGCAAAGAAGGCGAAGACCCATTGCGCCGCCACGGGCCACTGGTCGACGAGGTGCAGGTTCGCATGGCGCAGCAGCAGGGCGAACGCCGCCACCTCCACCCCGCGGAACACCCACATCAGGATATGGCCGGAATTGAGGTTGAAGATCACGTCCTTCCACGGCACGGGGGTCTTGCGCACCCATTTGAGGATCAGCAGTTCGGCCAGCACGAAGGCCAGCATGATCAAAAACGACAGGGCAAAGGGATTCATCATGATGCGGTTTTTATGGAAACGGCGCGGCGGGCAGCCAAGGATACCTGCATTTTCGCCAGGATGCCGCCAGCGACGCCAACAAACAGGCCGGCGGCCAGGTCGATGCTCACGTGCCGGCGCAGGGCGATGATGGCATAGCAGATGGCCACGCCCAGCACCACGGCCAGCGCGGAGCGCAGCAGGTGGCGCCTGCCGCACAAGGCCCACACGCACAGCAATGTCAGGGCCCCATGCAGCGACGGCAGGCAGTTTTGCGCGGAGTCGGCCGCCTGCAGCAGGCGCAGCGCCTGCGTGCTCCAGGCACTGCCCTCGCCCACGGGCGGATACGCGAGCGTGGTCGGGTACAGCAGGAAGACCACGCCGCAAGCCAGCGCGGAAAGCGCCATGGCGCGCGCCAGCCAGCGTACCTTCGCCGCATCGGCCGCCAGATAGGCGTAGGGAATCAGGATGAAGAAGGACAGGTACAGCCAGATGGCGGCATCCGTGTAGGGGATGGCGCGGTCGATGGCCGTTTCCGGCAGCAGCACGCCCTGCCCTTGCAGCAGGTCGCTGGAAAAATACACGAGGCCGACGCTGCCCCAGCCGGCCAGCAGGTGCAGCAGGCGGCCGCGTACGGTCATGGAAGTAGGATTCATGCGCTTGCGAGGCGCCGGATGCGGCGCCGTTTCATGGTGGGGTCAAAGGGGGGCAGTTCGCCGCTCACCGTCCAGGCCAGGCCGTCGACGGCCACGCCCAGGCCGCGCAGCACCGCTGCCAGGTGCGCGCGCAGGGCGGCCAGGCCGGCAGCATCCAGGGCCGCGTGCAGCTGCAGGGCAGATTCGCCTTGCTGCACCAGGCGGTAATCGGCGTCCGGCGGCAAGGCTTGCGCAAACGCGCGCGTCAATACGTCGGCAAACACGGCGACGGGTGCGCCGCCGTTCGCCGACGGCAAGGATGGCAAGAACAGCATGTCGTCGCAGCGCCCTTCGATGCCGTCGATGGCGCGCGTGGCGCGGCCGCACGGACATGGCGTGGTGCGCGCGAGCAGGATGTCGTCCAGGCGGTAGCGCACGATGGGCTGCGTGATGCGCGTGAAGTCCGTAATCACGGGCACGAAGCGCCTCTGTTCAGCGTCCAGCCACTGCGGCTCGATGTGCACATACTCTTCGTTCAAGTGCAGCACGCCATGCTCGCAGCTGCTGGCGAGGAAACCCTCGGTGGCCTGGTAGATTTCATGCACGGCGCCAAACGCCTGCACGATCAGCGCGCGGTCCTGCGCTTCCAGCACTTCGGCCACCGAAATGACTTTTTTCGGCGCCAGCGCCAGGCTGCCGTCGATGACGCGCAAGGCCAGCTGGCGCAGCACCTGGGCCGGCGCGACGATGACGGAAGGTTGATATTGCGCAAGCCGCGCGCACAGGCTGTCGAACGGTTCGAACAAATCGTAGAAGGCAAAGGTCAGCCACGGCGAGCGCACGGCCGTGTACAGATTGCTGTTCGCGCGCAGGAACAGCGCCACTTTTTCGCCGGAAAACAGGCCGTCGGGCAGCGCCTTGGCCAGCATCACGCCCGCCCATTGCGCCTTTTCGCGGGGGCTGACGGTAAACACGGCGCGCCGCGACGAGGTGCCCGACGACAGGCCCACCGTGATGTCGCCCACGGCGGGGGTAAAATCGCGGCTATGCTCGGCCGCCATGGCCGCGTCCATCGCCTGCGCCAGCGTGATGCCTTGCGTGTTCATGGCGTCGAAGTGTTCAAGCATCAGCGCCTTGTTCATCGTCGGCCACTGCGCCAGGGGCAGATCGCGGTACGGGGCGAAATACGCGCTGCGCGCGCACAGCACCTCGATGAAACGCGCCAGTTGCTTGTGCTGGTAGGCGCCCAGCTGCGCGCGGCTTGTGAACCGCAGGCGGCGCGTGCGCCAGTACGACAATAACAGCCAGAAAAGACGCTTCACGGGCGGCCCGCCACAGGAACATAGTCCGCCGTGTCTTCATGCGTGATGCGGATGTGCGCATTGCCCGACTGGTGCAGCTGGTGCAGCCGGTTCAGGGTGGCGTAGTACGGCGCGCGTTTGTGCTGGATGATAAACGACAGTTCGGACGGTCCGCGCAGCTGCTGGAAGCTTTCCGGCACCCAGGCCGCGTCCGACGCCAGCAAGGTCCAGCCACTATCCTGCAGCACGAAGGCGCCCAGATGGCCGATGGCGTGGCCGGGCAGGTCGACGATGTAAATTTCACCCGTGCCGCTGACGTCGCGCCCGTGCGTGAATGGCAGCAGGGCCGCCGGCAAGGCCGTCTCGGGCACGCTTTCCACAAAACTCAAACGATCCGCAATATCGGCTGGCAGCAGCTCCGGTACGAAGGCCTGGCGCACGGCGGCCACGCCGGACAGTCCCCGCACGGCGTCCCAGCCCGTTTGGGAAGCCATCAGCCGCGCGCCGGGAAAGTCGCGCAGGCCCGCGATATGGTCGGCGTGGAAGTGCGACAGCAGCAAGGTGTGGATATCGCCGGGCGCCACGCCATGCGCGCGCAACTGGCCCTGCAACGATTCACTCTCATCGAAGGAAATCGGCGTCACCCACGCATATATGCGGTACACGCCCTTCGACGTGGCGGCGCGGAAGTGCTCGGCGTAGCCCGTGTCCCACAGGTACAGGCCCGCGCGCGTCGCTATCAGGTAGGCGCGCGAGGGGAAGCAGCGGCTGGCCAGCCCGCTGCCTTTCAAGACCATGCACGAAGGGTGGGTGCAGTGGCCGACGCGAAACGCGGTGATGCTAGCCATTGCGCTCCTTGCCCACCTTGTGCGCCGCCGCTTCCTGGCGCATCCACTGCGCCGTCAGGACGATGCCTTCCTGCAGGCTGACGATGGGACGGTAGCCCAGCACCTTGCGCGCCTTGGCATTCTCGAGCGTCATGTCGAAACTGAGCGCGCCGATGCTGTAGGGCGTGAGCGATGGTTCGCGGCGGGTAAAACGCGAGGCGAACTGCATCAGGCGCGCGACCAGCGCCAGCACGCGGTAAGGCACGCTGACGATCTCGAACGGCTGCCGCAGATGGTCGCAGAACAGGGTGCGCAAGATGTCGCACAGGCGCGCCGGTTCGCCATTCGTGATGTTGAAGGCGGCGCCGGAAGCGATGGTCTTGTGCACGGTGGCCAGCCACATCGCGTGCACGACATTGTCGACATAGGTGATGTCGATGGTGGCCGCGCCGCCGTTGGGCAGAGGCAGCTTGCCGCCGCGCTCCTGCAGCACCCGCGCCAGGCGCGGGATCAATACCTGGTCGTGCGGGCCGAAGATGGCGCGCGGGCGCAGGATCACGCACGTCATGCCGCGGTGGCGGTCGACGCAATCCTGCACCAGCTTTTCCGCCATCGCCTTGCTGCGCGCATACGCGTTGACGAAGGTATCGGGGCGGAAGGTTTCCGGCACTTCGAGGTGGTTGCGGTAGTCGAAATAGATGGCCGGGGTGGAGATGTGCACGAAGCGCGCCACGTGCAGGCTGGCGGCCGCGCGCAGCAATTGGCCCGTGGCCGTGACGTTGGCGGCGATGAAGTCGCGTTCCGGCCCCCACGGCGACGACAACGCGGCGCAGTGCCAGACGGTGTCCATGCCGCGCACCAGTTCATCGACCTGGCGTGGCGATGCCTGTGCCAGGTCGAGCGCGACGAATTGCGCGCCCATGCGTTCCAGTTCGCGGCCGACGGCGGCGTTGCGGCCCGTGGCGCGCACTTCCACGCCCTGCGCCAGCAGGGTGCGCACGGCATTGCGCCCCAAGCCGCCCGTCGCTCCCGTGACCAGTATCCGCCTCATCGCACCACCTTCACAGGTCAAGAATCATGCCGCCGATGGTCAAACCCGCGGCCGTGCCCATCATCAGCAAACGCTGGCCTGCCACTGCCCGCCCCGTCATCACCGCCTCGTGCAGGGCGGTGGGCAAGGACGCGGCCACCTGGTTGCCATGCGTTTCAAAGATCTTGATGATTTTAGCATCGGGAACGTCGAGGATGCGCGCCGCATGCGCGAGCCCCAGCGGGCTGGCCTGGTGCGGCACGACCACGTCGACTTTTTCCAGTCCCGCGCCCGATTCCAGCATTAATTCCGCCAGGAAATCCGGCATCACCTTGACGGCCAGGCGGAACACGGCCTTGCCATCCATTCGGAACAGGTAGTCGCCCGGTTCGCAGCCGTTGCGCGGGTTGCGCTCGGTGCCGCCGCCGCGGATTTCGCAGTAGCGCCGCCCTTCCGGATACGTGCCCATCTTGTAGGCGCGGATGCCGGCGCTGCCATCGCCGCGCTCGACGATGACGGCGGCGGCGCCGTCGCCAAAGATCATCGACGCTTCCGGCTCGCTCCAGTCGACGCCGCGCGAGGCGAGGTCGGACGAAACGATGGCGATGCGCCGGTAGGCGCTGCCCGCCAGCATGGACGCGGCCACGCGGAAGGCGGCCATGAAACTGAGGCAGCTGGCGTTGACGTCGAAGCTTTGCGTGCCTGGTGGCAATCCCGCATGTTCGGCCACGAAGCAAGCCGTATTCGGCAACGCTTGCTCGGGCACGCCGTTGGCGCAGATCAACAAGTCGATGTCGGCCGGACGCAGGCTGGCATTCTTCAGCGCGTCGAGCAGGGCGGCGGCGCCCAGTTGGCTTTGCGATTCATCGGGCGCGGCGACAAAGCGCGACAGCACGCCGCTCTTGCGCAGGGTATAGCCAGCCGGATGGCCCAAAGTCAGGTCCAGGCTGGCGGAAGTCACACTCTGCGACGGCACGGCCTTGCCCGTCGCGATCAGGCGAACTGGAATCATGTTGGCCTTAACAAAATAAAATAAATACGGTTGATGAAGGGTCTATGCACTAATCGCGTGCCAGCGGCGGCAATGCAACACCGCAGTTCTTGCAGAAACTGGCATCGTCATCGAGCCCTTCCTTCAGGCACGTGGGGCAGGTACGCGTGGTGACCAGCTTGGAACTGCGCTGTACCGTCATTTCCGCGCTGATAATGCCGGTAGGCACTGCCAGGATGCCCCAGCCGAGCAACATCATCAGGGAAGCGATGGTGCGCCCGATGTCGGTCCTCGGCGTGATATCGCCGAAACCCACGGTGGTCATGGTGCTGATGGCCCAGTAAATCGACGTGGGGATACTGCTGTAACCGTTCTCAGGTCCTTCCACCACGTACATCACAGTACCCAACAGAAAGACCACCATCATGACAAAAGACAAGAAAATGAGGATTTTGCGCCGGCTGGCCAGCAAGGCCCGCCCCAGCACCGTGTATTCATGCACATACGACGTGAGCTTGAGGATGCGGAACATGCGCAGCAGGCGCAAAATGCGCACGTCGATCAGCACGTGGGCGCCCGGCAGCAGCAAGCCGATGTAGGTGGGCACGATGGCCAGCAAATCGATAATGCCGAAAAAACTCTTGGCATAGCGCACCGGATGCTGCAGACACGACAGGCGGGCGAAATATTCGATGGTAAATAAAATGGTGAAAAACCATTCCAGCGCCGTCAGCCAGGTGCCATAGCGCTCGGCCACGGAGGCGACACTGCTGAGCACGACCACCGTCACGCTGATCAAGATGGCGGCGATCAGCAGCAAATCGAAGGCGCGGCCCGTGCGCGTTTCCGCCTCGAAAATGACGGTGTACACCTGCTCGCGCCAGCCCCGCTCGGGCTTGCCATATTTCTGCTGCGTTTCCTGCGCCGCCAGTTGCTGCGGCGTCAAGGGCGCCGCTCCGCTCTTCGTCGCGGCTTTCATGTGGGTAATGTGCTCATATACTATTATTGTATAGATAATTTACAAAGCACGGCGACACGCACGGTTGCGCTATAGATTTCACTACAGCAACACTACGACAGCTTTTTCGCCAGCAGCACGGCATTGCGCCGGTCGCGCTCGGCTTGCACGATGTCCGCCGTGCGCGCTTCCGACAGGCCCACCGTGTGCAGCACGGTGGCCGTCAGCTGCAGCGCCGATTCCAGCGCCTCGGGCACGACCAGGGTGGCGCCCGCCTGTATCAGGGCCACGGCATGCGCCTCGTCGCGCGCCCGCGCATACACGGGCAGCTGCGGATATTCGCGGCGGATCGATTTCACGGCATGCAGCACGGACGCCGCATGGTCCATCGTCAGCACCACGGCGGCGGCCCGGTCCGCATTGACCTTTTGCAACAATTCCGCGCGCGACGCATCGCCGAAATACACGGGGAAGCCGCGCGGATGCAGGGTCGTCACCAAGCGCGCATCATTTTCAATCGCCACATACGCGATATCCTGCTCCGTCAGCACCTTGGCCAGCAACTGCCCCACCCGGCCGAAACCGGCGATGATGACGGTGCTGCCCTGCGGCGGCGGCGCGCCGTGCGCCAGGTCGGCCAGCTGATGGTGGTGGCGCTGCTCCCACCAGTTGCCGAAAGCGCGCGCCGCCTTGGCCAGCGCCGGCGTGGCAAACAGGCTCAGGCCCACCACCAGCATGACGAACTGCGCCACCTGCGGGCCGATCAGCTTGGTACCCAGCGCATACGCGACGACGATGAAGGCGAATTCGCCGCCCTGCCCCAGCAGCACGCCCGTTTCCACGGCGCGCCCCCAGTGGAAGCCACCGATGCGGAAAATCACGCTGATGACCAGGGTTTTCAGCGCAAACAGGCTCAGCACGGCCAACGGTATCAATACGGGCGACTTGAGGATTTCGCGCACGTCGATCTGCATGCCCACGGACATGAAGAACAAGCCCATCAGCAAACCCTTGAAGGGCTCGATCGTCACTTCCACTTCGTGGCGGAATTCCGTTTCCGCCAGCAGCAGGCCGGCCAGCAAGGCGCCCAGCGCCATCGACAGGCCCGCCAGGTAAGTCAAGCCCGCGATGCCCAGGGTGCTGAGCAGGGTCAAGGCCATGAACACGTCGGGCTGGCGTTTCTTGACGAAAAACTGGAACAGCGGACGAATCACGCGGCGCCCCAGAAGATAGATCAGCAGGATGGCGCCGGCCGATTTCACGGCCGCAAAGCTGAGCAGATACGCGAGGTCGTCGCTGCGCCCGCTGGCGAACACGTCGATCAGGATGAACAGCGGCACCACCATCAAATCCTGGAACATCAAAATGGAAAAACCCGCCTGGCCGGCCGGCGTCTGCAGGGAGCGCTGGTCGGTCAGCAACTGCATCACCACGGCCGTCGACGACAGCGACAGCACCAGGCCCAGCACGATGGACGCTTCCAGCGACAAACCAAAGTAATACGCGACGCCGCCGATCAGGCAGGCGCTGACGGCCACCTGCCCCACGCCCGCGCCGAATACCCAGCGCCGCAGCGCCCACAGCCGTTCCGTCGACAGTTCCAGGCCGATCATGAACATCAGAAACATCACGCCCAGCTCGGCCAGGCCGCTGACCTGCTCGGCACGCACGAACGAGAAATACGTCAGCCACGTGAAGTCGCCCGCCCACAGGCCGAAGCCGAACGGGCCGAACAGGGCGCCCACGGCCAGGAAACCGAGGACCTGGTTGACCTTCAGGCGTTGCAATAACGGAATAAAAATCCCGGCCAAGGCGAGAAACAGCAGGGTTTCCCGCAAATACGGTAAGGCGTGTTGCTCTTCCAAAATAATCCTAACTAAATATCATTCATGCTGAATTGGTCGTGTCGCATGCGCGGCCATGGCGAAGTAAGTGCACACACGATATTTTGCCACAAGGCAACAAATTCCCTACGGACGCACCGCTTGCGGCGGCGCCAGCATGTCCGCGCGGGGGCGGCCCCAGCCTGGCACGTAGGCGGGACACGGCCGGTTGCGGAACTGCTGCAGTTCGACGGTCGTGAAATTAGGCAACATGCCGGGGTTGAAGCGCACGTCCGTCAGCTTGTCCGCATTCAACCTGGGCATGCGGGCAAAGCGGAACCAGGCGTAGACATAGCAATTGTCTTCCTGCAGCGCGCGCAAGGCGGCCAGGCTGCCCTCCGCCTTGGCCGACACGGCGATGCCGGGCGCCAGTTGCTGGCCTTGCTTACCCGTTTCCACCAGGCCGGCAGGGCAGGCGGCGGGCGCCAGCGCCTCCGGCAGCAGGCTCAGGGTGCCGCGCCGCAAGGTGTACACGTCCGTCTTGCTGTCGAGCGAGACATAGATCCAGCACAGCGGGTTGCTGGGAAACGCCGTCATCGCCACGTCCCACACGCGCGTGCCGGGATCGAGGCGCTGCACGGCCGCCTCGATGCGCGCACGGCCGAGGGCCGACGCCACGCCCTGCGTGCCGATGAACGTGGCGGCCAGCGCGAAGGCCAGCAGCAGCGGTCCGCGCCCCCGCTCGCCAGCCCGTCCCTGCAGCACGGCCAGGATCGCGCCCAGCCCCAGCAGGATGACCAGCGAAGCGGGCGCCAGATAGGTTTTATAGGTGAAGAAACACAGGGCCGCCGTCAACCCCGCCAGCAGCACGCTTTTGACGATGCCGTAGTGCAAGGACATGATCACGGGCACGCCCAGCAGCACCCAGAACATGGGCTCGACAATGAAGACCATGTCGCCATACAGCCAGCGGCTGTCAAACGGATAGAACGGGTGCAAGCCATAGGAATTGAGGAAATCCATGCCCATGTGCAGGCAAAAGCCCAGCAGCAGGCAAGCGGCCAGGCCGATGCGGGCGGGTACGCTGCTTTTCAGCAGCCGGCGCGCGCCGGGCCACAGCAGCCACAGCATGGCCAGCAACACCAGCGCCTGCGGCAAGGCCAGCAGCAAGGTATGCGTGTGGCCGCGGTGGTGCAACATGTAGCCGAACGGGCGCGGCAACAGCCTGGTCAGCACCAGGTCCAGGTCGGGCGCGTTGCTGGCAAACCATGCCGAAAATAAAAACAGCGCGCGCCGGGTACGCTGTGCGGGGGCCTGCGGCTCGGGCGGCAGGCTGCGGTGTACCAGTTCGCCGACCCCGAGGCCGATGACCGAATGCGTAATATTATCCATAGGGCAATTTTACAGGATGCCCGCCCTGGCGTGCTCTTGCACGACTGCCTGCGCGACAAAGCTACAGCTTCTCCAGCTCCGGGCCACGCATGCCCACCAGCAAGGCGCGGCCGTCGGGCAGCACGCGGAACTCGCCATAGCGGGCCTTTTCCCAGCGCGCCGCCTCGCCTTCCTTGAAGAACCAGGCATCGCTGACGAGCACCCAGTTCCCATCCTTCGGCGTCAGTTCGAGCAGGAATTCGCCGGGCGCCAGCGCCTCTTGGGTGTATGGACGCAGCAATTCCGCCACGCCGCGCGCATCGCGCATCGCCACCACGAGGGGCCGGCCAGGCGCCCGGTCCACGCTGGCCAGGGTGGACAGGACGCCCAGGTTGACGAAATTGAGGCGCATATAGTCGCCCTGCATCAGCGAACGGGGATCGACGGGTTCCAGCGCCACGAAGATCGCTTGCCCTTTGGCAATCAGCTGCTCTTTTTGCCAGATGCCGCCATTGGCGACCAGCAACACCAGCAGCAAGCCCCCCAGTACGCCCAGACGCGCGGCGCGGTGCTCAAGCACCGCGTCCGCCGGCTTGCTTTCCACCAAATGCAGCACGGCGCCGCGCGTGGCCAGCCACGACAGGGCGCACAGCAGCGCGCCGGCCATGGCCAGCAACGCCGCCTTGCTGGCCAGCGGCCAGGCCAGCTGATAATAAAAGCTGCCGAGTATCCACGCCGCCGCCAGCGCTGCCGCCACGGCCACGCGCGAACGCCCGCTCGTCAAACAATACGCGAGGATCAGCAGCACGGGCCCCAGCGCCGGCATGAACCACGCCAGCACGATCAGCACCAGCGCCACGCCGATGGCGGGCAACTGGCGCAGCGCCGGCCAGCGCCATCCCGTCCAGGCGGCAGCCGCCGTGGCCAGCACGAGGGACACCCCATTCAACACTTGCGCATACCAGGCAACGGCCTGGTGCCGGGTCGCTTCGCGCGCCACGTCGCCGACAATACCGCCGCCCAGCGCACCGCCCAGCATGAAGGTCATGCCGGACCAGAAGACCAGCCCCAGCAAGATTGCCAGGACCCACCCCGTCGACAGCGATTCAAGGAAGGTGGCGATGGACGCGCCGCGGCCATCGTTGAAGGCCTGCTTTTGCAGCCAGTGGGCGCCCAGCCAGAATGCCAGGGCCAGCATCCAGGCGCTGTACAGCTGCGTGGGGTCGTTCTCGAAAATCCAGTCGCGCGTGCTATCGATGATGCCCAGCCCCAGCAAGCCGCAGGCGACCAGTCCCAGCAGCACACGCAGCCAGTCGCGCGGCAAGGCGGCGGCCGTCAGCAGGCACGCCAGGCACATCAACAGCGACGCCGTCTGCGTGGCATAGTCGCGGAACAGGGCATAGCCGAGCAGGCTGCCGCCCACCAGCAGGCATGGCACGGCCAGTTGCTCGACAAACAACGCCACGCCGCGCGTGCGGATCAGCAGCACGGCCACCACCAGCACGATGGCGGCCACGACATACGCGCCGGGGCCGTGGCGCACGACGCTTTCCAGGCCCGCGCCCAGCGCCAGGACCAGGGGGATGGCGGCCAGCCAGGCGCCGAGGGCCGTCATCATTACCAGCGGCCACGGCCGTACATCCTGCACGGGACGGGCGGCGCCGGACGGCAATAGGCCGGCGCGCGTGGCATCGTCGATCAGGGTGGCGAGCGCATCGGCTCGCTGACTATTGATATGGCTCATGCCGCCTCCCGGCGCGTGCGCCACAAAATGCCTTGCACGGTGAGCGCCAGCAGCACGGCCGCGAACAAGCCCAGCATCACCAGCCTGCCGATGCCATCGCCATTGCCGCCGCCATGGAACAGCACGTGCCCCAGTCCCCACACCAGCAAGGTGTTCAGGCCCAGCGCGACGGCGCTCAGGCCGAACACGTCAAAGAACTGGCGCGTGGCCAGCAGGACGCCGGCGACGGCCAGCAAGCCGAGACCGGCCCAGTACGGCGATTCGATCTCGCTGCCGAACAGGGCGCTGACGGCCGTGCCCGTGATGAGGAAGGTGGCCAGCACCAGGCCCAGACGCAAGGCCCAGTTGCCCGCGCCCGTCCAGCGCGCCAGCAGGGGCGAGACGAACGCACAGCCAGCCAGCACGGCCAGCCAGCCGCTGACGAAAATGGACAGATCGGCCGAATCGATGCGCCAGCTGTGGCGCGCCTGCGCCTGCATCCACAGGGTGGCGGCCGTTGACAGTATCAGCATCCATGGCGTCCACAGCACGTCGCTGCGCGCCACCAGGCACAGGGGCAAGGCCAGCACGGCCCACAGGGCGAACAGCTGCCACGGGTCGGCGCCCGTCTGGTACGTCTGGCCGAAATACGCAAACAGGCCGCCGATGGCCAGCAAGGCCAGCAGCAGCAAGGGCACGCGCGCCTTGGGCACGGCGAAAGCGCCCACGCAGGCGGCGGCCAGCACCCCTTGCAGCAGGGCAAAGCGGCCCATGCGGCCCAGCTCTTCCCAGTTGGCGGCGACCCAGCAGATCAAGCCCATGCCCAGCAGTGCGGCGCCCAGCACGGCCACGCCGCGCGGCAGCCAGTAGGCCAGGCGCGCGGGTTCGCGCTGGAAGCCGGCCACTTCCTGCAACTGCCGGGTTTGTTGAGCATCGAGCGCATAGTCCGAGGCGAGTTGGTACACGGCGAGGCGTAAATCCATCGTCTGCTTTCAGGTTGATTGGTCGTAAGAAAGCGTCAGCGCTCGACGCTGACGCCGCGCCAGAAGGCGACGTGGCCGGCAATTTGCTTGGCGGCATCCTTGGGCTGGGGGTAATACCAGGCCGCGTTGGCATTCGTCTGGCCATCGACGACGAGGTCGTAATAGCTGGCCGTGCCCTTCCACGGGCAGATGCTCGTGTGGCTGCTGGGACGCAGGTATTCCTGCGTCACGGTAGCTAAAGGAAAATATACATTGTTTTCAACGACTTGCACCTGCGCATCGGTGGCTTGCGCGATGACGGCGCCATTCCAGCTGGCTGTTGGCATTTGACCATCCTCCTTCTGCGCCGAGTGTAGCGCAAAAAGTCCGCCATGGCGCGCGCCATTGGCGCCCCGCTCAAGCGCCGGCGATGATCTGGCGCAAGGCTTGTTCGAACACTTCGGGAGGTTGGCCGCCGGAAATCAGGTGACGCTCGTTGATGATGACGGCGGGCACCGAATTGATGCCGTTCTGCTGGTAGAACTGTTCCTGCGCGCGCACCTCGTCCGCATACGCGCCGGAGGCCAGCACCTCGGCCGCTTTCACGCTATCGAGCCCCACCTTGCCGGCCACGGCCAGCAGCACCGCGTGCGAGGACGGATCCTGTCCCTGCGTGAAATACGCATCGAACAGCGCCATTTTCAATGCCTTCTGGCTCCCTTCCAGTCCGGCCCAGTGCAGCAGACGGTGCGCGTCAAACGTGTTGTAGATGCGGCCGCGCTTGTCCATGGCAAAGGTAAAGCCCAGCTGTTCGCCGCGCGCGCGGATGGCTTCGCGCGATTGCGCCATCTGTTCCGGGGTGGAGCCGTATTTGCGGGCGATGTGTTCGCCGACATCCTCGCCTTCGGGCGGCATGTTGGCATTCAGCTCGAAGGGCTGGAAGTGGATGTCGGCCTGGACGGTGCCTTGCAGCGTGTCCAGCGCCTGCTCCAGCGATTTCAGGCCGACCACGCACCAGGGGCAGGAAACGTCGGAAACGAAATCGATACGGATGGGGGTAGGTGTGGCGGGAGTGGAACTCATGGTGGGCAGCCTTTGCGCGAGTCGGTGGCGGCCGCACCGCGCGGCGCCGCAAGCACAGCATATGCGTGCGGCCCGCGGGAAATCAAGCGCTTACTTTTTCTTGGCTGGCGCCTTGGCCCCATCCTTCTTGCCGCCGATCTTGCTTTCCTTGCCAGAGAGCAAGTTAGCGATGTTCTGGCTGTGGCGGTACGCGAGCAGCACGCTCATGACGATGACGGCCAGCAAGATGGGATCGACGCCGAACAGCAAGCCATAGTAAAACGGCGCAAACAGGGCCGCCACCAGGGCTGCCAGCGAGGAATAGCGGAAGGCATAGGCGATGATCAGCCAGGTGGCCAGGGTCGCCAGGCCCAGCCAGGGATTGATGCCCAGCAACACACCGAGGGCCGTGGCCACGCCCTTGCCGCCGACGAAGCGGAAGAACACGGGCCACAAATGGCCGAGGAAGACGGCGATGGCCACCAGGGCCACGGCCGTGTCGCCCACGCCCAGCGCGCTGGCAAAATGGTCGGCCAGGAACACGGCCAGCCAGCCCTTGGCGCCATCGCCCAGCAGGGTCATGATGGCGGCGCCCTTATTGCCGCTACGCAGCACGTTGGTGGCGCCCGGATTTTTCGAGCCATAGGTGCGCGGATCGGCAATGCCGTAGACCTTGCTCATCACCACGGCAAACGATATCGAGCCGAGCAAGTAAGCGGCCACTGTCATTGCCACGGTTGTGATTACTGGATTCATTTCTTCCCTTTATTGTGTTTATTGCACCAGCATCGAGGCTGGCGCAGCAGAATATACACCAGCGCCCCATCCAGGGACAGGGCGGAGCCCCGCTTTCTTGCTCTCTTAATCCTGCAAGGCGCACTGCACCGGTTTGGCTTGCAACAAATCAACGAGCACCTGCGGCGCCAGCGAGACGAGGAAACCGCGCCGCCCGCCATTGATATAGATGCGTTCGAGCGCCAGAATCGATTGCTCCACGTACACGGGCATGGCCTTCTTCGTGCCGAAGGGCGAGGTGCCGCCGATCATGTAGCCGGAATGGCGCTGCGCCACTTCGGGCTTGCACGGCTCGACGGACTTGCAGCCGATGCCACGCGCCAGATTCTTGGTCGACACCTTGCAATCGCCATGCATGAGCACGATCATCGGCTTGGCCGCCTCGTCCTGCATCACCAGGGTCTTGATCACTGCGTGTTCGGGCACGTTCAATTCGCGCGCCGAGACGCTGGTGCCGCCGTGCTCCTCGTAAGGATACGGATGTTCTTCGAAGGAAACTTGATGCTTGCGCAGCAACTGCGTCGCCTGGGTTTCGGAAATATGCTCTTTTTTAGCCATGCGTGATACGCTGATCGTTCAGTGAGGAGTGCTAATTATGCAGGAAGAAATCCGCTTTGCCACATTCAATGTCTGCAACCTTGCCCCCGCCGGGGCGAAATTGTATGACAACCTGGAACCGTTGAGCCCGGCGCAATACGAAGCCAAGGCGGAATGGACGGCGCGGCAAATCGACCTGCTCGACGCCGACGTGATCGGTTTCCAGGAAATTTTCTCGCAAGCTGCCCTGCGCGACGTGCTGTCGCGCACGCGCCATTACCGCGCAGCCACCCTGGCCGGCTACGATGCCATCGATGCCGCCGGACGCATGCTGCCCACGGTGGCGCTCGTGTCGCGGCTGCCGCTGGCTGGCGCCGGTGTTGCCTGGGCGAATTTTCCCGCCGGCGTGAGCGTGCCTGCCGACGACGATGCTGGCCGCTTCGCCCGCGCGCCGCTGCATGTCCAGGTCATCTTGCCTGGCGGACAACTCACGGACGTGGTCGTGGTGCATTTGAAATCGCGCCGCCCCGACTACCGCCATGGCGACGGCAACGATGCCACCGCCTACGCGCTGGCCAACCTGCGCTCGCTGCAGCGGCGCGGCGCGGAAGCCGTGGCCCTGCGCGTGCTGGCAAGCGAACTGGGCCACAGCGGCCGTCCCCGCATCGTGCTGGGCGACTTCAACGACATTGCCAATGCCGTCACCACGGCCATCGTCATGGGCGCGGGCGCGCCGTGCGAAGCTGGTGCCGAGATGCGCGAACGCCTGTACGACGCCAACGCCATCCAGCAGCGCCAGGACGCCCTGCGCCACGTGGGCTACACGAATATCCACGACAGCGCCTACATGACGATCGACCACATCCTCGTTTCCGAACATTTTCATCCCGCCTCGCCGCGCGCCATCGGCGTGCTGCAGGAAGTGACCTATCTCAACGACCATCTGCTGCTGGGCTTGCGGCACGCCTCCGACCATGGCCAGGTGCTGGCACGCATCAAGCTGCTGGGAAATATTGACTAACTCAGTCACTAATGCAGCAACTTCGCCTGCGCGCTGCCCTCCACTTGCGCGCTGGCATAGCGCCCCTGGTATTGCTGGCAGCCCTGCCCCCGCAGATACGCCAGCTGCTGCGCCGTCTCCACGCCTTCGGCGATCACCGTCAATTGCAGCTCGCGCGCCATGGCGATGATGGTGGCGGCCACGGCCGTGTCGGACTCGCCCGCCGCGCCGTCCGCGGCGGCGGGCAGGAACGAGGGGTCGATCTTGAGTTTATCCACCGGGTAATGGCGCAGATTGGCCAGGCGCGAATAGCCGGTGCCGAAGTCGTCGATGGCCAGCCTGGCGCCCAGCGCGCGCAGTTGCGCCAGCACGCCGGCCAGGCGCGCGCCGCCCTTCATCAGCAAGGACTCCGTCACTTCCAGTTCCAGGCAGCCGGCAGGCAAGCCCGACACGGCCAGCGCCTCTTGTACGCTGAGCAACAAGTTATTGTGCAGACATTGCGCCGGCGACAGATTCACGGCCACGCGCCAGGCATGGCCCGCGTCGTGCCAGGCGCGCGCGCGCAGGCAGGCGTGGCGCAGCACCCAGTTGCCTATCGACACCATCAAGCCGCACTCCTCGGCCACGGCGATGAAGCGCTCGGGCGGCAGCACGCCCAGTTGCGGGTGGCGCCAGCGCAACAGCGCTTCGGCGCCGACGATCTGCCCGCTGGCGACATCGAGCGCAGGCTGGAATTCCAGCACGAATTCCTCGCGACCCAGCGCCTCGCGCAAGCCTTGCTCCAGGCTGGCCCGCTCGACGATCTGCGCATTCATCTCGGCATTGAAAAACTGGAAATTGTTACGCCCGCTTTCCTTGGCGTGGTACATGGCGATGTCGGCGTTATGCACGAGGCTATCGATGCTGTCGCCATCGCTGGGAAAGATGGCCACGCCGATCGAGGTGGACACATGCAATTCGTATTCACCCAGCTGATAGGGCTGCGTGACGGCATGCAGCAAGCTGGACGCCACGTGGGCCACCTGGTCGATGCCGCCCACCTCGGCCAGGATGATGACGAACTCGTCGCCGCCATGCCGGCTGACCGTATCGACGCCGCGCACGCAGCGCACCAGGCGCCGCGCCACTTCCTTGAGCAGCAAGTCGCCCACGTGGTGGCCCATGCTGTCGTTGATGTGCTTGAAGTGGTCGAGGTCCAGGTACAAAATGGCCAGCATGCTCAGCTTGCGCCGCGCGGCCGCCAGCGCCAGCGACAGCCGGTCCAGCAACAGCACCCGGTTCGGCAGGTCGGTGAGGAAATCGTGCTCGGCCAGGTGGCGCGTGTGCTCCTCGTTTTTCTTGCGCTCGCTGATATCGCTGAGGATGGCCAGGTAATTGCTCAATTGCCCCTGCGAATCGCGGATGGCCGTCAGCGACAGCCAGGCCGGGTAGCGCCCGCCCGCCTTGCGCTGGCCCACGATATCTCCTTGCCAATATCCGTTATCTCCGACTTCGTCCCACACGTGGTCGAAAAACGCCGGCGCGTCCGGCTCCGCGCCGTGCAGGACGAAGGGCTTGCCCAGCATGTCGTCCAGGCTATAGCCGCTGATCTCGCTGTACGCAGGATTCATGCTGACCACGCGCTGCTGCGGATCGAGCACGACGATGGCTTCGCGCGCATGCTCGACCACCTGCGCCGACAGGTACAGGGCGCGCTCGGCAAGTTTGCGCGAGGAAATATCCCGGATCACGGCGTAAAACAGATAGGTGTGGTCGAGCGTGACGGAAGTGAGCAGCACTTCGCCCCAGAACAGCTCGCCCGCGCACGTCTGGTAGCGCCAGTCATAGCGGCAATTGCCGTCCGCGTGGGCCTGCGCCGCCAGTTGCGTGCCGCGCAACGCTGACAATTCGCCATCGGGCTGACGCAAGGGCGAAAAATCGCTGAGGCGGCGCCCCAGCAGCCGTGGCTGGCCCTCGCATTGAAACAGGACGATGGCGGCGGGATTGGCGTCGGCGATATGTTCGTCACGCAGCAGCAGGATGGCATCGGCGGATTTCTCGTACAACTGGCGGAAATTGTCGCCCATCAGCAACAAGGCGCCCTGCGCGGCGCCATCCTGGCCGCTGGCCGTGATGTCCACGTCGATGCAGACCACTTGCCGCACTCGCCCGGACTGGATGACAGGAAACACGGTGGAACAGATGCAGCGCGGCGCGGCCCCATCGGCGCCGAGCTTCCACAGGCGCGCACTGCGCGCCTTGCCGCTGTCCCACACAGCCGCCAGTTCGCCGGCAAGCTCCTCGGCCAGGGTGGCATCCGGCAGCGAGGCGGCCACCCTGGCCCACGGCTGGCCCAGCGCCAGCTCGGCCGTCACGCCATACAGGCGCGCCGCACCCAAGCTCCAGTAGCGCACGATGCCATCGCGGTCGATGCCGCGCACGGCCAAACCCGGTGCCTGCTCGACGGCGGCAACGATGATGGACAGCAGATCGAGCGCCTTGCCGGCCGCTCCCGCCTGCGGTTCGGCAGCGGCCAGCAAACGGCCCGGCGACGGGGCGGCTCCGGCAATCCGTTCAGACATCAGCCCCCCGTGGCGCGGCCGCACGGCAACCGGCGGGCGAATGGCCTGTCCGGTGGCGCAACCATCCCACCCATTCTTGCGCGCCGGCGAATCGGCTTCTTGAGGATGCGCAAGCATCGTGACGCGCACGGCGTCGATGCCGGCAGTGTCTTTGGTCGCCGTTTTTTGCATTCCAGCCCCGATTTTGTGCAATCTGTCGCACGGCGATGGCGGCCGGGCTGGATTCTTCCTAAAGTGGCAACATGCGCATCGCCGTGAACGGCTGCAGCGGCAGGCGTGTTGTCTGCGGCCGCCACGGTGATGCGCTACCCGAATTCCCCCGGCCAGCGACAGGCCGGGTCCGCACCGAGACCTGGCGCCGAACCCCTGCGCCGCTCCTGACCAAAAATACCTATGAAAAACGAGACCCTGCCCCCCGCCTCTCCCCTTGCAGCCACGCGCCGCCGGCGCTGGCGCACCCCCGTGCTGATCCTGGTCGTGCTGGGCCTGGCCGGCGGCGGCTGGACGGTGATGCAATCGAAGCAACAAGCCGCCAAGGCGGCCGAACTGCAAGCGAGCAAGAAGAAGGAGCAGGCCAAGACGCCCGTGCATGAACTGGCGCAGGGCGACGTGGCCGCCATCGCGGCGCGCGCGCTCAGCATCAGCTTGCCCCTGTCCGGCTCGCTGGCGCCCGTGACCCAGGCCACCATCAAGGCCAAGGTTTCCGGCGTGATCCAGGAAACGACCTTGCAGGAAGGCCAGCAAGTGGCGAATGGGCAAATCCTCGTGCGCCTGGACGCGGCCGACCTGCGCGCCCGCCTGACGCAGCAGCAAGCCATGCTCGACGAAGCGCAGGCGCGCTTGTCGATGGCCAGCAAGAATGAAGCGAACAGCCAGGCCCTGCTCAAGCAAAAATACATTTCGCAGACGGCGTACGACACGACGCAAAACTCGGTCGACCTGGCGCGCGCCAACGTCAAGTCCGCCGCCGCCATGGTCGATAT
Organism: Janthinobacterium sp. SUN137; assembly: GCF_030587265.1. Lineage (NCBI taxonomy): Bacteria > Pseudomonadati > Pseudomonadota > Betaproteobacteria > Burkholderiales > Oxalobacteraceae > Janthinobacterium > Janthinobacterium sp. SUN137. The sequence continues at coordinate 1,130,782 of NZ_JAPWHZ010000001.1, forward strand.
CGCCCGCATCGCGCTGGCCGATGCGGTGATCCGCGCGCCGATGGCCGGCATCGTCAGCAAGCGCCACCTGCAGGCCGGGGAAAAAGTCTCGCCCGACATGCCCGTCTACACCATCGTCAACCTGGCCCAGCTGACCCTGGAAGCGCCCGTGCCCAGCGCGGAAATCCCCCGCATCAAGCTGGGCCAGGACGTGCACTTCAAGGTCGACGGCTTCGGCGCGCGCGACTTCGCCGGCAAGGTCACGCGCATCAACCCCACCACCGAGAGCGGTTCGCGCGCCATGCTGGTCTACATCGCCGTCGACAATGGCGATGGCGCGCTGCGCGGCGGCATGTTCGCCAAGGGCAGCATCGTCACCGAACGGTCAAACGTGGCGCCGCTGGTGCCCCTGACGGCCGTGCGCAACGAAAAGCAGGGCCCCGTCGTGTACGCGCTGGTGAACAACAAGGTGGTCGCCCAGCCCGTCACCCTGGGGCTGCGCAACGAGGATGAAGGCTATGCGGAAGTCAAATCCGGCCTGGTGCCGGGCGCGAAAGTCATCATCGCCAGGCTCGATGGCGTCAAGCCGGGCCATGGCGTGACCTTCGCCGCACCGGCCGCCGCCCCTGCCGCGCCGGCAGCCGTGCTGGCACGGAAGGATTAAGCCATGTGGATGACCAAAGTCAGTATCCAGAACCCCGTCTTCGCCACCATGGTCATGGTGGCGCTGGTGGTACTGGGCATCTTCTCCTACCGGGGCCTGGGCGTGGAAAGCATGCCCAGCGTGCAGTTCCCGTTCGCCGCCATTGAAGTGAACTATCCGGGCGCCTCGCCCGAAGCCGTGGAAAACGACATCACGCGCCCCATCGAGGACGCCGTCAACACCGTCAGCGGCATCAAGACCATCCGCGCCAACTCGTGGGAAGGACGCGCCGGCGTCTACCTGGAATTCGAGCTATCGACGAACATGGACAAGGCCATGCAGGACTTGCGCGACAAGGTGGCCCTGGTGCGTCCCCGCTTCCCGAAGGAAGCCAAGGACCCGTTCATCGCGCGAGCAGAAGGCGACAACGAGCGCCCCATCGCCACCATCGTGCTGACGTCCACCGGGCATGACCTGCGTTCGCTGTCGACCATGACGGAACAGATCATCAGCAAGCGCTTCCAGGGCGTGGCCGGCGTGGGGCAAGTCAAGCTGCGCGGCCTGCGCGCGCGCCAGATCCTCATCAGCATGAAGCCGATCGAACTCAATGCCCAGGGCATCGGCGTCGATGAAGTGATCCGCGCCATCCAGGCGACGAATACCAATTTGCCGGCCGGCTCCATCAGCCATGGCGCGGCCGAACAGCTGGTGCGCGTGGAAGGCAAGATCAAGGATGCGCGCGAATTCGGCAAGATCATCGTCGCGCGCCGCGCCGTCGGCCCCGTCTACCTGGACCAGGTGGCCACCGTCGTCGACGGCGAGCAGGAAGAACTGTCGATCTCGCGCATGAACGGCCAGCAGGCCGTGACGATGGAAATCACCAAGGTGCAGGACGCCAACGTGGTCGAAGTGGGCACCGGCATCCTGAAAGTGGCGGCGGACCTGCAAAAAACGCTGCCGCCCGATATCACCCTGCGCGTGCTGGACGACGAATCGGAGCGCGTGCAAAGCCAGCTCGATAACGTCAAGCGCACCATCATCGAAGGCGCCGTGCTGACCATGGTGATCGTCTTCCTGTTCCTGCATTCGTGGCGCTCGACCATCATCACGGGCTTGACCCTGCCGATCTCCGTGCTGGCCAGTTTCATCGCCATGAAGGCCTTCGGCTTCACCCTGAACTTCCTCACCTTGATGGCGCTGTCGCTGTGCATCGGCCTGTTGATCGATGACGCCATCGTCGTGCGCGAAAACATCGTGCGCCACCTGGGCATGGGCAAGAACCACTACAAGGCGGCCAACGACGGCACCAATGAAATCGGCCTAGCCGTGATGGCCACCACCTTCGCCATCGTCGCCGTGTTCGTCCCCGTCGCCTTCATGGACGGCATCATCGGCCGCTTCTTCCTGCAGTTCGGCATCACCGTGGCCGTCGCCGTTCTCGTCTCCCTGTTCGTCAGCTTCACGCTCGACCCCATGCTGTCGTCCGTCTGGCGCGACCCCGTCAAGGACCGCTTCAAGTACGCGCCGTGGCTGGGCCGCTTCATGGCCTGGATCGAGACGGGCATCGACCGCCTGCATGTATGGTATGGCAAGGTGCTGGCTGTCGCTTTGCGCTGGCGCAAGACGACCCTGGCCACGGCCGTCGCCCTGTTCGCGGGCAGCCTGATGCTCGTGCCGATGATCGGCGGCGAGATGTTCCCGGAAACGGACCAGGGCTGGGTCAACCTGCGCTTCAAGACGCCCGTCGGCTCCAGCCTCGAATACACGGATACCAAGGTGCGCCAGATCGAAACGGCCCTGAAGGAATTCCCTGAAATCGACAGCCTGGTGGCCAATGTCGGCACGCAGGACGGGCGCAACACGGCCGAGGTGAACCTGAAGTTGACGGACATCAAGAAGCACAAACGCCGCTCGCAGCAGGAGCTGGAAAAGCTGATCCGCGAACGCCTGGCGCCGATTGCCGGCATCACCCTGTCCGTCGGCCAGCGCCCCATCTTCATCGCCATTTTGGGCACGGACGAAGGCAAGCTCGATGCGGTGGCGCATACCCTGATGGACAAGATGCGCGGCATCAAGGGCCTGGCCGACATGGAATACAGCCAGGAAGGCGCCAATCCGTCGACCACCGTGAAGATCAATAACGAACTGGCCAGCGACCTGGGATTGTCGGTGCAGCAGATCGGCAATGCCCTGCGTCCGTTCGTGGCGGGCGACACGGTCAGCCACTGGTTAGCCAGCGACGGGCAAAACTACGACGTCAACGTGCAGCTGCCCAAGTCGGGCCGGCAAAAGGTGGCCGACCTGGCCGACCTGTCGCTGGCCTCGAGCAAGCTTGACGCGAACGGCAAGCCCGTCATGATCCCGCTGCGCCAGGTGGTCGACTTCGTGCCGTCATCAAGCCCGCAGGTGCTGAAGCGCCAGGCCTTGCAGCGCCGGGTCGCCATCTATGCAGGCACGCAGGGCCGCCCTGCCGGCGACGTCGATGCCGACGTGCAGAAAGCCATCAAGTCCATCGACCTGCCGCCCGGCGTGCGCTTCGACGTGGCCGGCAATGCGCAGCAGATGGCCGAAACCATGGGCGGCGCCATGATGGCGCTGGGGATCGCCGTGATCTTCATCTACCTGGTGCTGGCGTCGCAGTTCGGCAGCTTTTTGCAGCCGATCGCCATCATGGTGTCCCTGCCGCTGTCGCTGATCGGCGTGCTGGCCGCCCTGCTCATTACGGGCAGCACCCTGAACATCTTCTCCGTGATCGGCTTCATCATGCTGATGGGCCTGGTGACCAAGAACGCGATCTTGCTGGTGGACTTCACCAACCAGCGCCAGCGCGAAGGACTGGGCCAGTTCGAGGCGCTGATGGAAGCGGGGCAAGTGCGCTTGCGCCCCATCCTGATGACGACACTGGCCATGGTCTTCGGCATGCTGCCGATGGCCATCGGCATGGGCGACGGCGGCGAATCGCAGGCGCCGATGGGCCGCGCCGTCATCGGCGGCGTGATCACCTCGACCCTGTTGACCTTGGTGGTGGTGCCCGTCGCCTACACCTACCTCGACAGCCTGGGCAAGCGCGCCGCGCGCTTTTTCGGCGGCAGCGGCGAGCACGCCGACTCCGACGACGACGGCAAAGCACACGCCCACTGATTGACCGGTCGCCTTCACCGTCCCCGCATTGGCGGGGACGACGCGGCGGCTTCCTGAAGAGAGCTTCAGTTGACCAAAGCAGCCCCACTGGCTAGACTGTCCCCGTTATCAATGATATGGAGTGACTCGTGGGTGCTTGTTCCAGTGACAGTAGTCGATTGACCATCGGCGATCGGCCTTAGGCAAGACGCGCGCATTCCGCCCGCCCTGCCCATGGCAAGGTGCGGTTTTATCAGCGGCAGTACTCTCTCGCCGCCACTTCCCTCCTCATCGTTCCACCGTTATCGTCTGCTGCCCCCTTTCGGGGCGAATTGTCTTCGCCCCTGCACTCGCCTGTTCCTCCCCAGCCGGGAGAAACTGATGGTGGTATTTGACTTTGCGCTGCGCGTTGCCGCGGCATTGACCCTGGGCGCCATGATCGGCGCCGAACGCCAGCTGCGCCAGCGCATGGCGGGCCTGCGCACGAACGCGCTGGTCTCCGTCGGCGCCTCGCTGTTCGTGATGGTTTCCGTGCTCGAAGGCGATAGCGCCGGCCATATGCGCATCGCCGCGCAGGTGGTCTCCGGCATCGGCTTCCTGGGCGCCGGCGTCATCATGCGCGAAGGCATGACGGTGCGCGGCTTGAACACGGCCGCCACCCTGTGGTGCTCGGCTGCCATCGGCATTCTGTGCGGCCTGGGCTTCGCGCTGGAAGCGGCCATCGGCACGGGATTTGTCCTGGTGGCCAACCTCGTGCTGCGCCACCTGGCGCAACGCATCAACGCGCACGGCAGCGAAGCGGGCATCGAGACGGAAAGCATCTACCGCGTGACAGCCGTGTGCGAGGCGGAGCAGGAAATCCTCGTGCGCAACCTGATGCTGCGCATGATCAGCGGCATGCCGGCCCTGATGCTGCAATCCTTGCACAGCGAGGATGCCGCGCACGCCGGACGCATCGAAGTGCGGGCCGACCTGCTTACGCCCGTGTCCAGCCTGGGATTGCTGGAGCAGATCGTCAGCCAGGTCAGCCTGGAAGGCAGCGTCTCGGCCGTGCGCTGGGCGCTGGTCAACAACGCGGAATTTGTCGCCGAACGGGGAGTGTGATGATGAAAAAATGGATGCTGTGGTTTGCCAAACGGGGGCCTGCCGTCGCCACCTATCGCCTGACCGTCACCTGCCCCGCGGCGCAGGCCGACCACGTCGTGCGTCTGCTGCTGGCCGAACTCAAGGGAGCTGGCCTGGCGCCGTCGCAGATGCTGCGCAGCTGGGACGAAGCCCGGCAAGTGGTGCAGCTGATCGCCACGGTGCTGTGCCAGGCCATGCAGCGCGCCGTGCTGGTGCGCTTCGTCAACCGCGCGGGCGCCTGGCCGCAAGTGCGGCAAGTGCGCTGGGAAGGCGTCGCGCCTTCAGCTTGAGGCGGGCAGGCGCATGAGGAACAGCGCGCCGCCTTGCGGGCGGTTCTGCGCCTCGATGCTGCCGCCATACGCGTGCACGATGGCTTGCGACAGGGCCAGGCCCAGGCCGAAACCGGGCGCCTCGCCCGCGCGCGCCTGGGCGCCCCTGTAAAACCGCTCGAACAGGTGCGGCAAGTCTTCCACGCCGATACCCGGTCCCGCATCGGCCACGCCGACGATCGCATGCGCGCCATCGCGCGCCACGTGCACGCTGATGACGCTGTCGGGCGGCGAGAACTTCACGGCGTTATCCAGCAAATTGGCCAGCACCAGGTCGACCGGGCCGGCCGCCACCCTGGCCTGCACGTCTGCACTTGCATCGAAGACGATGCGGATGCCGCGCTGCGCTGCCGCCTTTTCCAGGCGCTGCGCCGCCGCCCGCACGAGCGGATTGAGTGCGATGGTTTCCACCGCGTTGCGCTCCTGGCCCACATCCAGGCGCGTGAGCATCAAGAGCTCTTCCACCAGGGTCGTCAGGCGCTGCACTTCATCGAGGCACGATGCCAGCGCATCGACATATTCGGGCGACTCGCGCGGGCGGCGCAGGGTGATTTCGATTTCCGTGCGCAGGCGCGACAGGGGCGAGCGCAATTCGTGCGAAGCGTCAGCCGTGAAGCGGCGCTGCGCGTCGTAGCCGTGCTCCAGGCGGTCCAGCATGGCGTTCAGGGTATCGACCAGGCGGCCGATCTCGTCTTGCGTGCCGGGATGGGGCAGGCGCTGGTGCAGGCTGGCTTCGCCGATCGAATGCGCCTGGTCCACCACGTCGTCGATGGCGCCCAGCACGCGGCGCGTGAGCATTTCACCGGCCAGGCCCACGGCCGCCAGCAAGGCCAGCGCCATGGCGCCAAACAGCACGGTGGCCGCGGCCAGCACGTGATTGGTGTCGTCGAGCGAACCGGCCACCTGCACCGCCAGGCGCGCGCCGGACGAAGGCACGGGAATCGAGACCATGCGCAGCGGCTCTTCGCCGAACTTGGGCAGGGTCTCGAAAATGGTTTCGCCGGCCGCCAGGCGCGCCAGCAAGGCGGGAGGGGCCGGCAATTGCGCCGCCTCCAGGTTGCGGCTGCGCGCCAGCACGCGGCCTTCGCCATCGATGATCTGCACCAGGCGGTCGAGCCGCGTCAACGACGGCGGCGCCTGGCCCGGCGCCACCTCGTGCACCTGCACGGGCTGGCGTGGCGCGGCCGGCAGCATGGCCATTTCCGTCTCGGCCAGCGCCAGCAGGGCCGCATCGAGCTGGCCGTGCACGGCGCGCGACAGCCCCCAGTAGCCGGCCAGCGCCGTACAGGCGACGATGGCGAGGATGACGGCCAGGTGTACCAGCAGCAGGCGCTGGCGAAAGCTAGCCACCGTTGTTTTCCGCCAGGCGGAAGCCGCGTCCGCGCACCGTGTGGATCAAGGCCGGCAAGCCCGGCGCATCCACTTTCCCCCGCAGGTTGCGCACGTGGACATCGATCAGGTTATCGATGCCGATCAGGTCCGCCTGCCAGATCTGCTCGGCCAGGCGCGCGCGGCTGACCACTTCGCCCGCCTGGCGCAGCAGGATCAGCAGGATCGCATACTCCTTGGGCGTGAGCACCAGCGGCGTGCCGGCCCGCGTCGCCTGGTGGCTGACGGGATCGAGCGTCAGGTCGGCCAGCGCCAGCACCAGCGGGCGGCTGATGTCGGAGCGGCGCAGCAAGGCGCGGATGCGCGCCAGCAGCTCCTCGAATTCGAACGGCTTGGTCAGGTAATCGTCGGCGCCCGTGTTCAGGCCCGCCACCCGGTCGGCCGTGGCGTCGCGCGCCGTGAGCATCAGCACGGGCGTCTGGATGCCGCGCGCGCGCAAGTCGCGGCAAAAATCGATGCCCTGCTTGCCCGGCAACATCCAGTCCAGCACGATTGCGTCATAGTCGACGGCGTAGCTTTCGTCCTCGCCCTCTTCCGCGCTGTGCGCCACGTCGACGACAAAGCCTTCTTCCTGCAAGCCGCGCGCCAGCAGGCGCGCCGCCTTGCGGTCATCTTCCACCAGGAGGATTCTCATGCCTGCCTTTCGCATTGCGCCGTGTTTTCCATGCTGGCATTTTACCGCGCCGCACCGTGCGCGCACGGAACCTGAAGAATGATTCAGGCGTTCTTGGGCGCTTCTTCAGGACCACATTGCTATGCTTTCCCGGCGCTGTTGTGACGCTGCCTGCGCCACCTGCGCCCCTCTCATTGCCCGCCTGGGCACGGCATCCACGCATGCCCCCTCACCATCAATAACAAGGAAACACGGGATGAACACGACCACCCGCAACGCCCTGGGCGCCAGCTGCGCCCTCGCTCTCGCCTGCTCGGCCCTGGCCGGCTGCGCCAAGCCGACGGCGGCAGCCACGCCGCCCGTCCAAGCGATGCATCTGGACGACGGCAGCATCGCCGTCGACAAGATGTCGCCGCTGCGCCAGCGCCTGCAGGTCGCCGCCGTGCTGGAACAGGACATCGCCACGCAGACGGAAGCGCCGGGCAGCATCGAAGCCATGCCGGAAAAGCTGGTGAAGATCACGCCGCCCCTGGCCGGGCGCATCACGCGCTTGCAGCGCGCCCTGGGTGATAGCGTGAAGGCGGGCGATCCGCTGTTCACGCTGGACTCGGCGGAACTGAGCGCCGCCTACGCGGACGACAGCAAAGCCAGGTCCGCCCTGCTGCAGGCGCGCCAGGAACTGGAACGCCAGAAAACCCTGTTCGAGGCGGAAATCGCCGCGCGCAAGGAGTACGAGGCGGCGCAGGCCACTTTTGCGCAGGCCGGCAGCGACGCCCAGGCCAGCGCCGACAAGCTGGCGCAGTATGGCGCCGGAGCGCGCGGGTCGCGCCGCGACTATGTGCTGCGTTCGCCGATCGCCGGCACCGTGATCGCCATGGAAGGCGCCCAGGGCGGCTACTGGAACGATATCAACGCGCCCGTGATGACGGTGGCCGACCTGTCCACCGTGTGGCTGTCGGCCAACGTGGCCGAAAGGGACCTGGCGCAGGTCGCCGTGGGACAAACGACCAGCATCACCGTCGACGCCTGGCCCGGCAAGGCTTTCGAAGGCAAGGTCGCGTATGTGGGCGCCGTGCTCGACCCCGAGACGCGCACGGTGAAGGTGCGCGTGGCCATCGACAACCGCAGCGGTGCCTTCAAGCCCGGCATGTTCGCCCACGCGGGGTTCGCCGGCGCCAGCCGCCGCGCCCTCCTCGTGCCCGCGTCCGCCCTGCTGCAAAGCGGGCCCTCGACGCGCGTGATGGTCGAACGCAGCGCGCTGGTGTTCTCGCCGCGCGCGGTGGAAGTGGGCGCCAGCCATGGCGACCAGGTGGAAATCGTCTCCGGCCTGAAGGCGGGCGAACGCATCGTCGTCAAGGAAGGAGTGCTGCTCAATGATTGACCGTTTCATCGCCACCTGCTGCCAGCGGCGCGGCATCGTCTGGCTGGTACTGCTGTTCGTCGCCGCCTACGGCGTCTACTGCTGGAAGCAACTGCCCATCGAAGCGTATCCCGACATCGCCGACGTCACCTCGCAAATCGTCACGCAGGTGCCGGGCCTGGGCGCCGAGGAAATCGAGCAGCAGATCACCATTCCGCTCGAACGCGCCCTGCTCGGCACGCCAGGCATGCACGTGCTGCGCACGCGCAGCCTGTTCGCGCTGTCGCTGATCACGGTGGTGTTCGAGGATGGCAGCGACGGCTATTTCACGCGCGAGCGGCTGCAGGAACGCCTCGCCAGCGTCAACCTGCCGTATGAGGCCAAGCCGGGCCTCGATCCCTATACCTCGCCGACGGGCGAGATCTACCGCTATACGCTGGAATCGAAGTCGCGCAGCCTGCGCGAACTGTCCGAGCTGCAGTTCTGGACCGTGATCCCGCGCCTGAAGCAGGTGCGCGGCGTGGCCGATGTGAGCAATTTCGGCGGTTTGACCACGCAATTCATGCTGGAACTCGACCCGGCAAAACTCGACAGCTACGGCTTTTCGCTGGCGCAGGTCAAGGACGCCATCAACGCCAACAACATCAGCGGCGGCGGCAGCGTCATCGACCGCGGCCAGCAATCGTACGTGGTGCGCGGCGTGGGCTTGCTGCATTCGCTCGATGACGTGGGCAACGTCGTCGTCAGCAGCAAGAATGGCGTGCCCGTGCTGGTGAAAGACCTGGGCAAGCTGGCCTACGGCAACGTGGAGCGGCGCGGCATCCTCGGCAAGGACGACAATCCCGACACCATCGAAGGCATCACCCTGCTGCTGAAGGATTTCAACCCGTCCGAGGCGCTGGCGGGCATCCATGCGGCCGTCGACGACCTGAATGCCAATCTGCTGCCGAAGGACGTCAAGGTCGTGCCCTACCTGGACCGCAGCTCGCTGATCGACGCCACCTTGCACACGGTCAGTTACACCCTGGGCGAAGGCATGCTGCTCGTCGCCCTCGTGCTGCTGCTGTATCTGGGCAGCCCGCGCGCGGCCGCGATCGTCGCGCTGACGATTCCGCTGGCCCTGCTGATCGCCTTCATCTTCATGCACCATTTTAAAATTCCCGCCAACCTGCTGTCGCTGGGCGCCATCGACTTCGGCATCCTCGTCGACGGTTCCGTGGTGGTGCTGGAAAACATGCTGCGCCGCCGCGAACGGGAACAGGAACGGCCTCTCACCCTGCAGGACGCCATCGATGCGACCCTGCAGGTGGCGCGCCCCATCATGTTCGGCATGGCCGTCATCATCGCCGCTTATTTACCCCTGTTCGCCTTCCAGCGCATCGAATACAAGCTGTTTTCGCCGATGGCGTATGCGGTGGGCGCAGCGCTCGTGGGCGCGCTGGTGGTGGCGCTGGTGCTGATCCCGGGCCTGGCCTGGCTGGCCTTGCGCAAGCCGCGCCGCACCTTCCATAACCGCGCGCTGGACAAGCTGGCGGGCGCGTACGGGCGTTTCCTCGAACGCATGGTGGGCAAGAAGCGCTGGGTGGCGATGGTGTGCGCCGCCTCGCTGGCGTGCCTGGCGCTGCTGGGCGGCAGCATCGGGCGCGACTTCCTGCCCTACCTCGATGAAGGCTCCTTGTGGTTGCAGGTGCAGATGCCGCCCGGGATCACCTTGGACAAGGCGTCCGAGATGGCCAGCGAACTGCGGCGCGCCGCACTGGAATTCCCCGAAGTGTCGACCATCGTCACGCAGACGGGGCGCAACGACGACGGCACCGATTACTGGACGCCGTCGCACATCGAAGCGAGCGTGGGCCTGCATCCGTACAAGAGCTGGAAGTCAGGCATGAGCAAGCAGCAGCTGATCGCCAAAATGAACGCGCGCTTTGCCAGCATGCCCGGTGTCACCGTGGCTTTCATGCAACCGATGATCGACGGCGTGCAGGATAAATTGTCGGGCGCGCACAGCGACCTGACGGTGAAAATCTTCGGCAATGACCTCGACGAAGTACGCGGCATCGCCGGCAAGGTGGCAAATGTCCTCAAGACTATCCCTGGCGCCTCCGACGTGGCGGTGGACGTGGAGCCGCCGCTGCCCAACCTGAAGGTGGAACTGGACAGGGCAAAGGCGGCCCGCTACGGCATCAACGCGGCGGACGTGGTCGACCTGATTGCCACCGGCATCGGCGGCGCGCCCATCGGCCAAGTGTACGTGGGCGAGAAAAGCTACGACATCGCCGTGCGCTTCCCGCCGGCCACGCGTTCCAGCCCGGACGCCATCGCCAACTTGAAGCTCAACGCCGCCAACGGCGCGAGGATTCCGCTGGCGCAAGTGGCCACCATCAGCACCACCTCGGGCGAAAGCGTGATCGTGCGCGAAATGGGACGGCGCCACATCATCGTGCGCCTGAATGCCCGCGGGCGCGACCTGGCGAGCTTCCTGGCCGAAGCGCGCCCGCTGGTGGCGCAAGCCGTGGCCGATGAACACCAGCGCATCAGCGTCGAATGGGGCGGCCAGTTCGAAAACCTGCAACGCGCGCAAAGCCGGCTGGCGCTGATCCTGCCGATGACCCTGGGCGCCATGTTCCTGCTGCTGTTTGGCCAGTTCCGCAACCTGCGCCAGCCCGCGCTGGTCTTGCTGGCCGTGCCGCTGGCCATGCTCGGTGGCCTGGCCGCGCTGCACCTGCGCGGCATGACCTTGAACGTGTCAAGCGCCGTCGGCTTCATCGCCCTGTTCGGCGTGGCCGTCCTGAATGCCGTGCTGATGCTGGCGCAGATCAACCGCTTGCGCAGCGACGAGGGAAAAAGCCTGCGCGAGGCCGTGCTGGAAGGCGCGCGCGACCGCATGCGTCCCGTACTGATGACGGCCACGGTGGCCGCCCTGGGGCTGACGCCGGCCATGCTGGCGACGGGCCTGGGCAGCGACGTGCAACGCCCGCTGGCCACCGTGGTGGTGGGCGGCCTGGTGACGGCGACCGCACTGACCTTGCTGCTGTTGCCGGCCCTGTATTACCTGATCGAGGCGCACCTGCAAAAACGCCGGATCGACACCGAAGGAGAGACCCATGACACGTTTTAATGTGCTGCTGGCGGCCTGGCTGCTGGCCCCCTGCGCCTTCGCCGCGCCCTTGAGCTTTGAAACCTATCTGTCCGCCGTGGAAAGCCACAGTCTGGAATTGCAGGCGCAGCAGGAAGGCATCACCTCGGCCAAGGCCGGCATCGGCATCGCCGGCCTGCGTCCCGACCCGGAATTCACGCTGGGCGCCACGCGCGAAACCGTGCGCAGCGTCGAACACCGTCCCGTCACGTGGAATCCGGCCATCAGCATGGCCATCGAGACGGGCGGCAAGCGCACCGCGCGCTTGAAGGCGGCGCACAGCAATGTCGCGCTGGCCGAGGAAACGGTGGCAGGCTTCAGGAGCGAGCTGTATGGCACGGCCGCCGCCGCGTTCACGGAAGCTTGCCGCACGCGCGAGGTCCTCGCGCGCAAGGAGCAGACCATGGCGGCCCTGTCGAAGGTAGTCGAGGCGAATACCGTGCGGCGCAAGGCGGGCGACGTAGGCGGCATCGAGCTGCTGCAGTCGCGCGTGGAACGCGACCAGTTCCAGGCCGACCTGGCGCAGGCGCGCAGCGAGGCCGATAGCGCCATGCTGGCCCTGTCGCCGCCGCTGGGGCGCCAGTTCGATGGTCTGTTTCCGCAAGCGCAGCTGGCGTGCGACTTCGCCGCGTACGAGGGCGGCGACGCCGGCGTGCTGGTGCCGCAGGCGCTCGAGGCCCGCAACGACGTGCGCATCGCCCGCGCCACGCTGGACAACCTGCGCGACGGTGCGGCGCTGGTGCGCGCCAACCGCGCCGTCGACCCGACCGTGACCGTAGGCCTGGCCGCCGCGCGCGGCTACCATGACGGCATCGACGCCAGCGGCAATCCCGTCGATGGCGCGCCCCGCTCCCGTGCGCTGTCCATCTCGCTGGCCATCCCCATCCCCCTGTCGCGGCGTGACAAGGGCGACGTGGTGCAAGCCGAAGCGGGGGTCACGCAAGCGATGCTGGCCCTGCGCCAGGCCGAATTACAGGCGGAGACGCAAGTGCGCACGGCGCAGCGGCAGCTGCATGCGGCGCAGGACAGGCTGGCGCGCTACCGAGACGGCGTGCTGGTCGATGCGCAAAAGGTGGTCGACGGCATGCGCCTGTCTTACTTCAGCGGCAATGCCTCGCTGCTGGAATGGCTGGCGGCGCAGCGCTCGGCCGATGACGCGTACCAGGGCTATGTGCAGGCGCGCGCCGATGCGGCCATGGCCAGCACGCAGCTGCAACTGGCGCTTGGCCAGCGGCCGCACTTGTAGCGGGGGAAGGGGAAACGAGGAGATACCGGCGCGGCGATGCCGCACCGGTCGTCAGGAACGGGGAGTTACTGGGGCTGGGCGGGTGCGTCGCCTTCGGCGGCCGGATCTGCATCGACGTCGGCGTCGTCCGCTTCCGGCTCATCGCCTTCGCCGCCGTCGGCCGGCTTCGGATTGTTCTTCGCTTCCAGCTTGCGTCTGGCTTTTTCCTCGGCTTTCTTCTTCTTTTCCAGCTCTTTTTGCCGTTTTTCGTATTGGAAATTTGTCTTGGCCATTTACTACCTCTTTAGTTTTTTATTGTTACAGATAAGCACATAGGGCACATTATGACGCAGTTGGAGCAAATACAAAATTTTTAGCCGCGCGGATGATGCTGCGCATGCAGCAGTTTCAGCCGTTCGCGGGCCACATGCGTGTAAATCTGCGTGGTGGAAATATCGGAGTGCCCCAGTAACAATTGCACAACACGCAAGTCCGCGCCATGGTTGAGCAAATGCGTGGCGAACGCATGGCGCAAGGTATGCGGCGACAGCGGTGCCGTGATGCCGGCGCTCAGCGCGTGTTTCTTGATGATGACCCAGAACATTTGCCGCGTCATGGCGCCGCCGCGCCGCGTGACGAACAGCGCATCGTCCATCTGCCCATCGAGGATGACGCCGCGCGCTTCCTTCAGGTAGCGCTCAATCCACAGCCGCGCCTGCTCGCCGAACGGCACCAGGCGCGTCTTGCTGCCCTTGCCCGTGATGCGCAGCACGCCATCGTTCAGGCTCAGTTCCACCGATTTCAAGTCCACCAGCTCCGACACGCGCAAGCCGCTCGCATACATGAGCTCCAGCATGGTGCGCTCGCGCAGGCCCAGCGGCGTGCTGACGTCGGGCGCCGCCAGCAAGGCTTCCACTTGCGCTTCGCTCAAGGTGTGCACGAAGCGCGCCGGCTGCTTGGCCGAGACCATCTTCAGGCACGGATCGGCCGCGATATGCTTGTGCCGCAAGGCCAGCTGGTAAAAGCGCTTGAGCACGGACAAGCGCCGGTTCGACGACGTCGCCTTGCTCTCGTCGTGGCGGGCCGCGAAATACGCGTCGATATCAGCCGTGGATACTTCGTACAGGCCCTCGCGCCCGGGCCGGTTCACTTCCAGCCAGCGCGCGAACAGACGCATGTCGCGCCGGTAGGCGTCGAGCGAGTTCTTCGACAAGCCGTCTTCCAGCCACAGGCTGTCGCAAAATTCATCGATCAGGGTAGTGTTGTCGGGCGCCAGCAGGCTGTTCATCATCGTTTGGACCATCCCATGCCCTCGACGCCTTCATGCGCCAGCAGCCAGCGCTTGACGCCCAGGTGGAAGCCCGCCGCATCGTCGTGGTGGGCAAAGCCGCCCAGGCCGCCAGCGGCCGTGACCCGGTGGCACGGTATGACCACGGGAAACCAGTTGGCGCCGCAAGCCTGGCCCACGGCGCGCGGGGCCGAGCCGATCAGGCGCGCCACGTCGCCATACGTGCGCACCTGGCCGCGCGGAATGCCGGCAATCGCCGCCCATACGCGCTGCTGGTAGGCGCTGCCCGCGTCTGCCAGTGGCAGGTCGAAGACATAATCGGGATCAAGGAAATAGCGCGCCAGTTGCTGGCACGCCCGCTCGGAGACGGCATCCTGCGCATCTTTTTCCGCGAAGTGCGGCGGCAAATACACCAGTTCGCATACCCGGCCATCCTGCGCGCGCACGCCCATGGCGCCGAACGGCGCGGCCACGATGGCGCTGAACAGTTCACTGCCCTGTTGTTTTTTCATCTGCTGATCAAATTTCAAGTGTGGCATATATACAACCTGCCGGCGCATCTGGCTGCGCCCCGGTGATTATGCACCGACTTTGGGCGTGCCGGCGGACGTTTCCCCCGCACGAAAAAAAAGCGCACCAGTCGGTGCGCTTCAAATATTGCTTCACGTTCCCGGTCGTTTGGGTCCGCCGGTGCCGGCTTGTGGCCGCAGACAGCTATGACTCAACAACTTCTGTGAAACGTGTGTCTCCTCAATATATCCCCGGTATCAATACCGTTTTTATAGACCACTCCCCCACTAACCTTGTTACCAATTCTGTCTTTCAGCCTTGCTACCAGGGCGCATATGCATATACGTGTTTCCCCTTAAGGCTGCCCATCATAGCGCATTTATTCGGCCGGATCGACTTTTTTTGCACCATGACGGGGACAACTGTTTTAGTTGTAAATTAAATTTGGCAACCACAGCGAGATTTGTGGTACGTAGGTAATCAGCACGAGGAAACCCAGCATCGTCAGCAGCCACGGCATCACGGCCACGGTCAGCTCCGAAATGCCCATCTTCGTGATGCCGGACGCCACGTACAGGTTCAGGCCCACGGGCGGATGGCACATGCCGACCTCCATATTGACCACGATCAAGATGCCGAAGTGCACAGGGTCGATGCCCAGCTTCATGGCGACGGGGAACAGAATCGGCGCCATGATCAGCACGATGGACGACGGTTCCATGACGTTACCAGCCAACAACAGCAGCACGTTGACCACCAACAAGAAGCTGATCACGCCCAGGCCCTTGCCCGTAATCCATTCAGCCATCGCTTGCGGGATGTTTTCGCTGGTCATCAGGAACGAGAACAGCACGGCATTCGTGATGATGTACAACAGCATCGCCGACATGGCGGCCGAATCGAGCAAGACCTTGCCCACTTGCTTGATCTTCAAGTCCTTGTAGACGAAGACGGCGATGATGAAGGCGTACACGGCAGCCATGGCGGCCGCTTCCGTCGGCGTGAAGGCGCCCGAATAGATGCCGCCCATGACGATGACGATCAGCAGCAAGCCCCAGGCGCTCTTCTTGAACGTCACGAAACGCTCGCTCCAGCTGGCCTTTTTCATGCGTGGATAATTGTGTTTGCGCGCCAAGAACCACGTGGTCAGGCCCAGCAGCATGGCCAGCATCATGCCGGGAATCACACCCGCCATGAACAGTTTGCCAACGGACGTGTTGGTGCTGACGGAATACATCACCATCACGATCGATGGCGGTATCAAGATGCCCAGGGCGCCCGAGGTGGTGATGACGCCGGCGCCGAAACCGCGCGGATAGCCCTGCTTGACCATGGCCGGCAGGATGATGGAGCCGATCGCCACCACCGTGGCGGGGCTGGAACCGGAGACGGCGGCAAACAGCGCGCACGCCATCACGCCGGCCAGCGCCAGGCCGCCATGCCAGTGACCCACCATGGAGCTGGCGAAATTGATCATGCGCCGCGCCACCCCGCCATGCGTGAGGAAGTTACCCGCCAAAATAAAGAACGGGATGGCCATGATTTCGAATTTTTCGATGCCCGTGAAAATTTTCAGGGCCACCGATTCGATGGGCACGCTGGTCATGGTAAACAGGAACGTCAGTACCGTCAGGCCCAGCGAAATGGAAATGGGCATGCCGGTCAGCATCAGCGCCAGCAGCAATACAAAGATGATCAGCGCGTTCATGCCTTGGCTCCTTTTTCTTCAGCCGTCAATTCATCTTCCAGCCCCTCGACATGCGAGTGGTCGTGTTTCGGCAAGGCGCCCGTCTTGATGAAATGCACCATCACCTGCAGGAAGCGGAAGCACATCAGGTAGGAACCCAGCGGCACGGCCAGGTAGACCAGCCACATCGGCACTTCCATGTCGGCCGAGGTCTGGTCCGTGTGGCCTATCGACCACACGAAGCTGGCGCCCAGGGTGCCCACGACGCCGGTAAACAGGGCGCCGGCGGCCAGGCCGAAAACGATGAAACGGTCGCGCCAGCGGGGATTCATGCGGTTGATCAGCACGTCGACGCCCACGTGGATGCCCGTGCGCACGCCGTAGGCGGCGCCGAACTTGGCCATCCAGACGAACATGTAGATGCACAGTTCCTGGGCCCAGCTGGTATTGATTTGAATCAGGAAGTCTTGCAGGCCGGGGATAGGCAAGCCGGCCAGGTAGCGGTGCACGACCGCGACGAAGATGATGAAGGTGGCCGCGCCCATCAGGGTCGCGATCAGCCACTCTTCCAGGTGATCCAGAAATTTCATGGTGGACTTTCAAAGAATGCGGGTACACGCACTCCCGCGCAGGACGCGCAGGAGCCGTTCAAACGGACTGGCAGGGTGCCCTGCCTGCCGCGCCAGGCGGCGCGGCGCGCTACAGCCTGCGGCTTACTTCGCGCTTTCCTTGTTGATGGCCGAGATCAGATCCTTGCCGATGCGCGCTTCCATGGCCTTCTGCACGGGCGCCAGCGCCTTGCGCCACTCGACCTGCTCCTGCACCGTCAGGGTATAGATCTGCGTCCTGCCCGCTTTCTTGATGGCGTCGAGGGCCTGGTCGTTGTCGCGCTGGGCGATGGCTTTTTCAAACGTGGTCGCCTCGCGCATGGCTTTTTCCAGCTGGCCGCGGATTTCGGGCGGCAAGCCATCCCAGAATTTCTTGTTGACGATGACGGCATAGCCCAGGTAGCCGTGGTTCGACACGGTCACGTGCTTTTGCACTTCATGCATCTTTTGCGTGTACATATTCGATGGCGGATTTTCCGTCCCGTCGACCACGCCCGTCTGCAGCGCCTGATACACTTCCGAGAAGGCCAGCACCTGCGGGTTGGCGCCCAGCGCGCGCATCTGCGCGTCGAGCACCTTGGACGACTGGATGCGCATTTTCAGGCCCTTGAAATCGGCCGGCGTATGCAGCGGCTTGTTGGCCGACATCACCTTGAAGCCGTTATCCCAGTAGGCCAGGCCCGTGATACCCTTGGGTTCCAGTTTTTTCAGCAGGCTCTTGCCGATTTCGCCTTCGGTGACGTTGTACAGCGCCGTCTTGGTGGGGAAGATGTAGGGCAGGTCGAACGCTTCGAATTCCTTTACGCCCAGGGGGCCGAACTTGGCCAGCGACGGCGCCAGCATCTGCACGGCGCCCAGCTGCAGGGCTTCAAGTTCTTCCTTGTCCTTGTACAGCTGGCTGTTCGGGTAGAGTTCGACCTTGACCTTGCCATTCGTGGCTTTCTCGGCCAGCTGCTTGAAGCGCTCGGCGGCCTGGCCTTTCGGCGTATCGGTGGCCACGACGTGGCTGAATTTGATGACGATCGGCGCTTGCGCATAGGCGTGGACGCCGGCGGTGGCGCCGATGGCGGCGCACAGCGCGACGAACAGGGTTTTCATTGGCGGCAGTTGCATTTTTGTCTCCTGAGTGGTTTTTTAAAAAACTTTATTTTTTGTCTACTTGGATATTGTGCCAAAGAAACTACTCCGGCTATTGTGGTTAACCACAATAGCCGGCTCCCGATAAGCCGCTACCCTGCCAGCCATGCCGACTTCCCCCACCTTTGCGCGCCGCTTCAAGCTATCGAGCCCGATGCGCTGGCTGCTGCCCGTCATCCTGCTGCTGCTGTTCCTGTCCATCCTGTTCTGGCTGCCCTGGCAGGCGCGCCAGATGGAAAGCAACGAGCGCCAGGAGCAACTGATCGCCGACACCCTGTGGGTGGAGCAAACCATCCGCTTCCAGCTGGCGCGCAACGAGGAAAGCCTGTTCAACCTGGGCGTGGACATCGCCAGCGCCTCTCTGGGCGCGGAAAAAGTGCACGAACGGCTGCAGCAGATGCTGCGCAATGGCCGCGAACTGCAGCGCGTGCTGTGGCTCGACACCAGCGGCAAGGTGCTGGCCACCAGCGACAACAGCCTGCCGCATGCGCTGTCGTTTTCGGCGGCCTCGCTGACGGCGGCCGACAATGCACGCCGCCTGCACCGGGGCCAATAT
The DNA here is from genome assembly GCF_030587265.1 of Janthinobacterium sp. SUN137. Taxonomy (NCBI): domain Bacteria; kingdom Pseudomonadati; phylum Pseudomonadota; class Betaproteobacteria; order Burkholderiales; family Oxalobacteraceae; genus Janthinobacterium; species Janthinobacterium sp. SUN137. The sequence goes on from NZ_JAPWHZ010000001.1 coordinate 1,149,487, forward strand.
GCCCAGCCTTCGCAGCAAAGCGGCTTTCCCGATGCGCCGCCCGGCGCCATGCTGATGGATTACCACCAGCCCCTGTTCGATGGCCAGCGCTATGTGGGCAGCCTGGTGGCCACCTACCAGATCAGCAGCCTGCTCGATGAAATGGTGCCGTGGTGGTTTGCGCAGGATAACCAGATCTCCTTGATCGACCGCGACGACAAGGTGCTGGCGCGGCGCGCCGCGGCCGGCCCCGGCCACGGCGTGTACACGCACAAGCGCGCGCTCGACGTGCCCGGCGCCACCATCACCCTGTTTACCGACAGCGTGAAAAGCCAGCCCAAGCTGCTGCCCAATCTGCTGGTCGGCTCCGTCATCGCCCTGTCGCTGGGACTGCTGTGGAGCTTGCTGGCCCTGTGGCGGCATATTTCTCGCCGCCTGGTGGCCGAGGGAGCGTTGCGCCAGCAGATGCTGTTTCGCACGGCGATGGAAAACTCGCTGGTAACGGGCATGCGCGCGCGCGACCTGGAAGGCCGCGTCACGTACGTGAATCCCGCGTTCTGCCAGATCGTCGGCTATCCGCCCGAGGAAATCCTGGGCCGTTTGCCGCCCATGCCCTACTGGGTGCCCGAGGCGCTGGAGGAATACCAGCAGCGCTTCGTCAAGGCGCTGGCCGGCAATCCCACACCGCAGTTCGAGACCTATTTCCAGCGCCCGGACGGCACGCGCGTGCCCGTGCTGATCTTCGAGGCCCCGCTGGTGGACAAGAACGGCCAGCAGACGGGCTGGATGGGTTCCGTGCTCGACATCTCGGACCGCAAGCGGGTCGAGGAATTGAATCGCCAGCAGCAGGAAAAGCTGCAAACGAGTTCGCGCCTGGCCACCATGGGCGAGCTGGCGTCGATGCTGGCGCATGAATTAAATCAGCCGCTGGCGGCCATTTCCAGCTACACGACGGGCGCACTGAACCTGATTCGCCGCGCCATCGAGCATGACGCCCCCGTCGATCCGGGCACCCTGAAGCCGGCGCTGGAACAGGCCAGCGCGCAGGCGCAGCGGGCCGGCCAGATCATCCGCAGCGTGCACGATTTCGTGCGCAAGAGCGAGCCGCAGCGCCAGGATATCGCCATCCGCACCCTGATCGACGGCATCCGCGCGCTGATCGACCTGCAGGCGCGCAAATACTATGTCACCATCCAGGAAGAACTGCCGCCGGACCTGCCGCTGCTGCGCGCCGATCCCGTGATGATCGAGCAAGTGCTGCTGAACCTGACGCGCAACGCCATCGAAGCCATGCAGGATGCGGCGCCGGGACGGCGTATCATGCGCCTGCGGGCCAGCCACGATGCGCAGCAAGGCATGGTGACGGTGGACGTGATCGACCATGGACATGGCATCCCGCAGGACGTGGCCGAGCGGCTGTTTTCGCCGTTTTTCTCGACCAAGTCCGAAGGCATGGGCATGGGGCTGAACATCTGCCGCACCGCCATCGAATTTCACGGCGGCGCACTGACCTTCGGCGCCAACCCCGCTGGCGGTACGATCTTTACATTCAGCGTGCCGGCCGCGCCGCAAGCACCGCACTCGCCTTAACGAATAACGCATAACGACAATCCGGAGACACCATGCTGCACATCATTGACGACGAAGAGGTCGTACGCGACTCCCTGTCCTGGCTGGCTGCCTCGCGCAGCATCGAGGCGCGCAACTACGCCAGCGCCCAGCAATTCCTCGATAGCCTGGACGGCAGCTTCGACGCCGCCGGCGACTGCGTGCTGCTCGACGTGCGCATGCCCGACATGAACGGCATCGCCCTGTTCGACCAACTGGTCAAGCGCGACCTGACGGCGCGCCTGCCCGTGATTTTCCTCACCGGTCACGGCGACGTGCCGATGGCCGTCGACAGCCTGAAACGGGGCGCTTTCGATTTCTTTGAAAAGCCGTTCAACGACAACGACCTGATGGACCGCGTGCAGCAGGGACTGGCCAACTCGCGCCAGGCGGGCGAACTGGCCGCCGTGCACGCGCGCCTGGCCACCCTGTCGACGCGCGAACGCGAAGTGCTGGACCTGATTCTGGCGGGGAAGATGAACAAGGTGGTGGCCGACAAGCTGGGCATCAGCATGCGCACCGTGGAAGTCCACCGCGCGCATATCTTCGACAAGATGCAGGTCAAGACGGCAGTGGAGCTGGCGGGGTTGTTGAAGTAGAATGAAATCCGGGGTCAGACCCCGGATCGAGGTTTCAAGTATCTAATCAGTCGTCGTGATGCTCATGGTGCTCTTCCACGCCATGCTTCCAGTAGCTGGCCACGTGCAGATGCTGCTTCGGCACCCCGGCGTCGATGAAATGCCCGCGCAAGCCCTGCACCTGCGCATGCTCGCACGCCACCCACACGTAGCCATCGCCATCCTGCGGCAAGGCGACCTGCGCCAATTCCTCCAGCAGCAGCGGTCCCTTGCGGCCATGGCGCGCCACCCAGCGCACGTCCAGCTGCGCCGCGCTGTCCAACGCGATCTGTTCGCCGTCTTCGACGATCTCGATCACGGCCGTCGCGCGCGCCGTGGCCGGCAGCTGCTCCAGGCGGCGGGCAATGGCCGGCAAGGCCGTCTGGTCGCCCACCAGCACATACCAGTCGAAATCAAGCGGCACCAGCATCGAGCCGCGCGGTCCGCCCACGCCCAGGGTCTGGCCGGGTGCAGCTTGCGCCGCCCAGCTGGCTGCGGGGCCGTCGCCATGCAGCACGAAGTCGATTTCCAGCTCGCGCCGCGCCGCGTCGTAGCGGCGCGGCGTGTAGTTGCGAGCGATGGGACGCGCGCCTTCCGCGTACTGGATGGGATTCGCGCCATTGCCCAGCACGGGAAACACGGGCACCGTTTCGCCGGGAGCGGGGAAGAACAGCTTCACGTGGTCGTCGTGCGCCGGCGAGACAAAGCCGTCCAGGTCGTCGCCGACCAGGGTGATGCGGCGCATGTGCGGCGTCAGCTGCTCGGTGCGCACGACGGTGAGCACGCGCAGTTTCAAGTCATGCCGCACGCGCTCGATGGCATGCGGACGTGGTGATGCAGGTGATGCTGGAGAGGCGGTAGTCATGTGCTTATCCTTGTAAAGTAGGCTCAGTGGCCATCGACGATGGCATTCGCCGCCTGTTCCAGCACGGCCGAGACGCGCTCGGCTTCCGCGTCGCTCCAGTTGGTCTTGTTCAGCAACAGCGCATGCTTGAGGGTGTGCATGGCCTGGCGCACGCGCTCGGGCAAGGCGTTGCGCGCCTGGACGCGGGCAAACATGTCGAGGCGGGCCAGGATGCCGTCCACCTGGGCACGGTTCTCGTCGAGGTAGGCGCGGCCCAGGTCCGTGATCGTGTAGAGCTTTTTGCCGCTGGCGCTTTCGCTTGACGTCACGTGGTCCTGCTCTTCCAGCAGGGTCAGGGTCGGATACACGGCGCCCGGGCTGGGGGCATAGGCGCCGCCGCAACGCTCTTCGATGGCCTTGATGATTTCATAGCCGTGACGGGGGCTGATCTCGATCAGCGCCAGCACGATCAGCGGCAGGTCGCCGCGGCCGAAGACGCGCTCGGCCCGTTCGCCGCGCCCACCCCGGCCACCGGGGCCGCCAGGGCTCATGCCGTCGCCGCGCTCGTCGAAGCCGCGCGGACCGCGGCCGTGCAGGTAGTGTTCGTGGCGGTGTTCGCCGTGATGGTGGTGCTGGCCACAATGGCCGTGATGATGATGGCCACCGTGGCCGTGTTCTGCGTGGTGTGAGTTTCTCATGTTTTCTCTTTAAAGATATATCGTTAGTAGGTATCGCCATTTTATAACGATATATCGATAAGTCAAGGGGAAATTTGTTATGCTCGTCTTTCTCCAATCGACACGCCCCTGCCATGCCTGACAAAACCACCGCTGAAAAAATGTATGTGAAAAATGCCAAAGCCCTGGCCGTGCTCAATGACGGCGGCGAGCACGATGCCCTGCTGGCGCAGCTGCCGGCCGAGCGGCGGGTGAGTGAAGGAGAAAGCGCCGACTGGATCGTGCTGTTCGCGCGCAGCCGCGCGGAACTGGAGCAATTCCTGCCGGTGGCGCAGGCGCGCCTGGCGCCCGGCGGCGCGGTCTGGGTGGCGTACCGCAAGGGTGGCGTGAAGGCGGGCAGCGACATCCACCGCGACGATATCCGCAATTTTGCGCAAACCATGGGACTCGACAGCGTGGCAATGATCGCCATCGACGCAAACTGGTCGGCGCTGCGCCTGAAGCAGGCTTGAGAGGGGGTTAAACGACGCCGTGCAAGGCCAGCGCCCACTCGACGTGCTCCCGCACGATGGCCGACGGGTGCTCGCGGCGCGACAGCAGGGCCGCGACGATGTCGGCCTGGCCCCGGGCCTTGGCGGCCGCGTTGCCCATGCCGACGGCCAGGTTGCGCAGCCAGCGTTCGTGGCCGATGCGGCGAATCGCGCTGCCTTCCATGCGGCGGTTGAATTCTTCTTCCGTCCAGGCGAACAGCTCCACCATGCCGGCGCTGCCCAGGCTGTGGCGCTCGTCGAAATCGGGCACCACGGCGCGCTGAGCGAACTTGTTCCACGGGCAGACGGTCTGGCAATCGTCGCAGCCGTACACCTTGTTGCCGATCAAAGGCCGCATCTCGACGGGAATGGCACCCTTCAATTCGATGGTCAGGTAGGAGATGCAGCGGCGCGCATCGAGCTTGTGCGGCCCCAGGATGGCTTGCGTGGGGCACACCGTGATGCATGCCGAGCACTGGCCGCAGCGTGGCGTTTCCGGCGGGTCGACCGGCAGCGGCACGTCGATGAGGATCTCGCCGAGGAAAAAGAAGGAGCCGCCCTGGCGGTTGATCAGCAAGGTGTGCTTGCCGCGCCAGCCCAAGCCCCCTTTTTGCGCCAGCTCGACTTCCATCACGGGCGCCGAATCGCTGAAGACGCGGTAACCGAAGTCGCCGATCTCGCCCTTGATGCGCTCGGCCAGCTGCTGCAGGCGCGAACGCATGACCTTGTGGTAGTCGCGGCCCCGCGCATACACGGAAATCACGGCCGCTGCGGGATCGGCGTCGCGCGCCGCCTCGCGTTCGCGCCAGTCGGGCCCCAGCGCCGGCGGCAAATAATTCATGCGCGCGCTGATGGCGCGCACCGTGCCCGGCACCAGTTCGGCCGGGCGGGCGCGCTTCATGCCGTGGCTGGCCATGTAATCCATTTCGCCGTGATACCCTGCATCGAGCCAGGCTTGCAAGGGCGCTTCCATGTGCGACAGGTCCACGTCGGCGATGCGCACCTCGGCAAAACCCAGCTCGCGCCCCCATTCTTTAATGGTGCGCGCCAGGGCGGCGAGATCGGTGACGGTGGCGGACATAGGGGACTTTACGGAAAACGGCAGGCGCGCGGGCGGTTACAATGACAGCAGCCTCCATTTTATGCGATACAGAAGATAATGACCGAACACTTCAAAGCCCACCTCCACGACGAAGCCGGTACCGCCGCGCTGGGCGCCGCGCTGGCGCGCGCGCTGGCGCCGGGCCTGGCCATCTACCTGCACGGCGACCTGGGCGCCGGCAAGACGGCCCTCACGCGCGCCCTGCTGCACGCGGCCGGCCATGCGGGCCACGTCAAGAGCCCCACGTATACCCTGTCCGAACCGTACACGGTGCAGCTCGATGGCCAGAGCGTCAACGTCATCCACTTCGACCTGTACCGCATGGGCAGTGCCGAGGAATTTCTCGACGCGGGTTTTCGCGAAGACTTCAACGGCCGCAATATCTGCATCGTCGAATGGCCGGAGAAAGCCGAACCGGTGCTGCCGCCGGCGGACCTGAATATTTATTTGAACGTTGCGGGTACAGGACGTGATGTAGAATTGCAAGCGTCTTCTGAATTGGGTCTGTCATGCCTTCACCGTCTCAAATTCGCCCCGAACCTTTGATCGCCTCGCCCATCACCCGGCGCACGGTGCTCAAGGCCGGCGGCACCCTGCTGTTGTCCGTGTTCGCGCCCATGTCGGCGATGGCGGCGCAAATTCTCGCCGTGCGCGTCTGGCCGGCCGAGGACTACACCCGCGTCACCCTGGAAAATGACAGCATCCTCAAGGCGACCCACTTCATCGTCAAGGATCCGGAACGGCTGGTGGTCGACATCGAAGGCCTGGAACTCAATCCCACCCTGAAGGGCCTGGTGGCGAAGATCCAGTCGAACGACCCGTATATCAAGCAGGTGCGCGTGGGCCAGAACCGGCCCAACGTGGTGCGCCTGGTGTTCGACCTGAAGGAAGAAGTCACGCCGCAGCTGTTTACCCTGCCGCCGGCCGGCTCCTACAACCACCGTTTGATCTTCGACCTGTATCCCGTGCGCGAGCCGGACCTGATCGCGCAGATGATCGAAAAGGGCGACTGGTCGAGCGACCCGGCCAAGCCGCCCATGGCCGGCACGCACACGCCGCCGCCCGCGCTGCCCCTGCCCGAGAGCGGCAAGCCGCCCGTGGCCGCCGTGGCGCCGCCGGTAGCGCCCATCGTGCCGCCCGTACCCGATATCCGTCCGGAGCAGCGCCCCGAAGCGCGCCCGCTGCCGGGCCAGAAAGTGGTGCGCATGATTACCATCGCGCTCGATCCCGGCCACGGCGGCGAAGACCCGGGCGCCATGGGCAGCCGGGGCAGCCGCGAAAAAGACGTGGTACTGGCCATCGCCAAGCGCCTCAAGACCAAGCTGGAACTGCAGAGTAACATGCGCGTCATGCTCACGCGCGACGCCGACTTCTTTGTCCCGCTGGGCATGCGCGTGGAAAAGGCGCGCAAGGTGCAGGCCGACCTGTTCGTCTCCATCCACGCCGACGCCTTCATCCAGCCGACGGCGCGTGGCTCGTCCGTGTTCGTGCTGTCCGAAAAGGGCGCCACCTCGACGGCCGCGCGCTGGCTGGCCAACAAGGAAAACCAGGCCGACCTGATCGGCGGCGTCAACGTGAAGAACCACGACAAGCAGCTGGCCAGCGTGCTGCTCGACCTGTCGACGACGGCGCAGATCAATGACAGCATGAAGCTGGGCAAGGCCGTGCTGCGCGAAATCGGCGGAATCAACCGCCTGCACAAGGGTTCCGTCGAGCAGGCCGGCTTCGCCGTGCTGAAGGCGCCCGACATTCCCTCCATCCTGATCGAGACGGCGTTCATCTCGAACCCGGAAGAAGAAGCCAAGCTGACCGACAACGGCTACCAGGACCAGATGGCCGACGCCATCGTCACGGGCATCAAGAATTACTTTGCCAAGAATCCGCCGCTGGCGAAAAGCCGCCTGACCTGACATGAAAGCCTAGCATGAGCAACAGCACTTTTGGCCTGCTGCCGGCCGTGACCATCCGCGCCGCAGACGGCGCGCAGGCGACCGTCACCCTGTACGGCGGCCACCTGGTCTCGTGGCGGACCAGCGATGGCCAGGAGCGCCTGTTCTGCAGCCGCGCATCGAGCCTCGATGGCAGCCGCGCCATCCGTGGCGGCGTGCCCGTGATCTTCCCCCAGTTCGGCGCGCGCGGCACGGGCATGCGCCACGGCTTTGCGCGCGTGGCGACGTGGCAGCTGGAATCGACGGGCGACGCCGATGGCGCAGCCTGGGCGCAATTTGTCCTGACCCAGACTGACTTGCCGGAAGCGATCGCCGCCGCCTGGCCTTATGCCTTCACCCTGCGCCTGCGCGTGGCCGTCAAGGCGCAATCGCTGGAACTGCACCTGTCCGTGCACAACACGGGCGAACAGGCGTTTCCGTTCTCGGCCGCCCTGCACAGCTATTTTGCGATTGATCAATTGAGCGAGGCGCGCATTGGCGGCTTGCAGCGCGTGCGCTATTCGGACGAGACGCCGCAAGACGCCTTGCAGGCGGAAGAGGTGCTGCAATTCGCGGACAAGCTGGACCGCATCTACTACCAGTTGCCGGGCGCCTTGAGCCTGCAATCCGGCAGCCATACCCTGCGCCTGGAACAGCAGGGCTTTACGGATGCCGTCGTGTGGAACCCGGGCGCGCAAGACGCGGCCGCCCTGTCCGACCTGGACGACGACGAGTACCAGCGCTTCCTCTGCATCGAGCCGGCCCTGATCCAGCCCGACCTGCTGGCTGCCGGCGCCGAATGGACCGGCCGCCAGCGCCTTGAATTTACATAAGAGCGACTGAACAAGTCCAGGGCTAGGCGCCTCGCCGAAGGCAGTACGCATGTACGACGAGGCGGGGTAACAACGCCATGGGCTTTTCTCAGGCGCTCTTAATTCGACTCCTTGATGATGCGGCCGTTGGCAGGCTGGATCGGGCGCGCATTCAAGGGATACAGACGGCTGAACAGCGCCATCTGCGCCGGCGAAGCCTGCACCGGCTGCTTCATCACCATCCACAGCACGCCTTCGCTGCAAGGCGGCTCCGTCATCGATCCCATGTAGGTGTAGTAATCGCGCCGCGTCGGCAGCATCTCGGCCGGGTCGAGCAGGATGGTCGGCTGCATGGTCTCGAATTTTTCCAGCGGCAGATTGTTCCACACGGTCTGGATGGTCGCCTGCGGCGCTCCCCGCTCCAGCAGCAGCGCCAGCACGGCTTGCCGGCCTTCCGCATCGCGGTGCACCAGATGCACCACCATCTCGAATGCCTTGCCATTGATGCGCTCTTCGGACGGACGATGGAAATGGAATTGCTGCAGCTCGAACATGCGGTTCTGCACCGTGATGTAATTGCCGCCGCTGACGCCCACCTGCACCGTGTGGCCATTGTCGACCACATTGAACGACGACGGGTGGTAGTCAAAGCTGATCTGCTCAAGCTCCACCTTCATGCCATCGCGGATATCGATCGGCGACTGGCGGCTGCCATTGCCGCACTTGGCCCAGTCGACATTGATCTTGCTCCAGTTGGACGGGCCGCTGTCGCCCTCGTACGACCAGTGCGTGCCGCGCGGCACGGGTGGCGGTGGCGGCGGCGCGGCCTTCACCACGGCGGCGCGCTTGGCGCGGGCGGCGGCGCGGGCCGCCTGGGTGGCGCGCATTTCCGCCAGGCGCGCCGCGATGCGTTCGGACAGGTCGACTTCGGCCGCTTCTTCCTTCTCGCGCGCCGTCGGCGCGACGACGACAGACGCCTTGGCCTCCTTGCCCTTCACCGATTCGGTCAGGGTTTTCATGGCGGCCGCACGCGCCGACGCCGACATGGGCGCGGATGCAGCGGCGCTCGCCGAAGCGGGGGCATCTTTGGCGCTTGCCATGGCCGCCATCGCGGCAAGGCTGCAAGCTAACAGGGCGCTCAAATGTCGCATGGAAATCCAGAAAGTGAGAATACCCTCTGGTTTACGGCTGGAAAGCAACAAAACTTGAATCAGGGCGGGAGTAAAACAGAAACAAGACAGAGAAAAACGGGATCCGGGGCCGGCTGCGGGCTGTGCCGCAGCGCGCTGGCCCCGGATCCATGCGGCCTTACGCCGACTTGCCGACCATGCGCTTGTAGAGTTTCCACATACCGCCCAGCACCACCGGCACGACGGCGGCGCCGACTCCGATCAGCACGATCAAGGTCAGGTGGTCGCGGATCCATGGGATATTGCCGAAGAAGTAACCGGCCGTCACCAGACCGACCACCCACAACAGGGCGCCCGTCACGTTGTACATCTGGAAGCGCGCATGCGTCATGTCGGAAATGCCAGCCACGAACGGCGCGAAGGTGCGCACCACCGGTACGAAACGGGCCAGGATGATGGTCTTGCCGCCGTGCTTTTCAAAGAATTCATGCGTGCGGCGCATGGCATCCTTGTTGATCCAGCGGTAATCGTGGGTAAACACCCTTTGCCCGATGGCCTCGCCTATCCAGTAATTGAGCGTGTTGCCCGTGACGGCGGCCGTCACCAGCAAGGCTATCAGCAAGCCCAGGTGCATCTGTCCCGTCGCGCAAAACGCGCCGGCGATAAACAATAAGGTATCCCCAGGGAAGAAAAACAGCACCACGAGGCCTGTCTCGCAAAAAATAATGGCAAACAGCACCGCATACACGAGGGTACCGTACTGCTCGATCAAGAGACCCAGCGTCTTGTCGACATGCACGATCATGTCGAGGAATTGCACAAAATCCATATATTTTTCCCTAAAGGTAGCGGCGGAATCATACACCACCCAGCCAGCGCAACGGCAGTCCCCAGGCCGATATTTCGTGATTAATTCGGCAGCGCCCTTGGCGGCGTGGCATTTTAAGTAAAGGTTAAGGAAACGCCTTATCGGCAGGCAACTGCCAGGATTGCCATATGCAATGTTTTTCCAACGAAATATTGGCATTCCGGTATACACTTTCTGCACGGCGCAACCCGCGCCGACCAGGAGAAAACATGTATCGACACCCACTGAGCGGCCTGACCATGGCCACCGTACTGGGCCTTGCACATCTGACTGCCCACGCGGCGCCCGTCCAGATCAAGGCGCCCGCCGAACTGCCCGCCAAGGCGACCTTGGCCGACGTGATCAAGGCTTCGAAGCCGTCCGACTGGCGTGCGCTGGACCCGGACAACACCCTGTACCTGGACATTCCCGCCGGCCGCGTGGTGATCGAACTGGCGCCGGACTTCGCGCCGAAACACGTGGCCAACATCAAGGCCCTGGTGGCCGAGCAGTATTACGACGGCCTGGCCATCACGCGCGCGCAGGACAACTGGGTGGCGCAGTGGGGCGATCCGAACGAGAAAAATCCAAAACCGATCCAGCATGCCCAGCGCACCCTGCCCGGCGAATTTACGGTACCTTTGACAAACGTCAAGAGCTTCACGCGCCTGCCGGACGTCGACGGCTATGCGCCGCAAGTCGGCCATTCGAACGGTTTCCCGTCCGCGCGCGATCCGAAAACCGGCACGGCCTGGCTCACGCACTGCTATGCCACCGTGGGCGTGGGGCGCGACAGCGCCAGCGACAGCGGCGGCGGCACGGAGCTGTACGCCGTCATCGGCCAGTCGCCGCGCCACCTGGACCGCGACATCACCGTCGTCGGCAGAGTCGTCTCCGGCATGCCATTGCTGTCCACCCTGCCCCGCGGCACGGGCCCCATGGGCTTTTATGACAGCCCCGAGAAAAACGTGCCGATCAAGGCCATCCGCCTGGCTGCCAGCGTGCCTTTGGCGCAGCGCAGCAACCTGGAAGTGATGCGCACCGACAGCGCCGCCTACCAGGCCGTGCTGGAAGCCCAGCGCCACCGCGGCGGCCCGTGGAGCAAGGTCACGGCCGGCCATGTCGACGTGTGCAATGCGCCGATACCGGTGCGGGAGGTGGCGAAGTAGCCGGTGCCCGGCAATTCGCAACCCGTTATAATCAGGGGATGAACGCTCCCATCACGCCCCACCGCCCGATCCAGGCCCTGCCTGACCAGTTGATTTCGCAAATCGCCGCCGGCGAGGTGGTCGAACGGCCATCCGCTGTCGTCAAGGAGTTGCTGGAAAACGCGCTCGACTCGGGCGCCACGCAGATCACGGTGCGGCTGGAAGAAGGGGGCGTGAAACGCATCGCGATTACCGATAACGGGCGCGGCATTGATAAAGATCAGCTGCCGCTGGCCTTGGCACGCCACGCCACGTCGAAGATCGCGTCCCTGCACGACCTGGAAAACGTGGGTACCCTGGGCTTTCGCGGCGAGGCGCTGGCCTCGATCGCCTCGGTGGCCGCCGTCACCGTGACGTCACGCACGGCCGACGCGGCCCACGCGTGGGAAATCGTCGGCTCGCACAATGGCAGCGTCTCGCCGTCGTCAGGCGCGCACGGCACCACGGTAGACGTGCAAGACCTGTATTTCAACACGCCCGCGCGGCGCAAATTCCTCAAATCGGAACAGACGGAGTATGGCCACTGCGCCGAAGTCGTGCGCCGCATCGCCCTGGCGCGGCCGGACGTATCGTTCTCGCTGTCGCACAATGGCCGCACCATCGACCAGTGGAATATCAGCGAACTGGCCAAGCGCAGCGCCCACATCCTGGGCAATGACTTCGCCGAAGCCCGCCTGGCGCTGGACGAATCGGCCGGCACCTTGCGCATTCACGGCTTTGCCGGCTTGCCGACGGCATCCAAGGCGCGCGCCGACGGCCAGTTCTTTTATGTCAACGGGCGCTTCGTGCGCGACAAGCTGCTGGTGCACGCCGTGCGCATGGCCTACCAGGACGTGCTGCATGGCGACCGTTTTCCCTCCTACGTGCTGGCGCTCGACCTCGACCCGGCGCTGGTCGACGTCAACGTGCACCCGTCGAAGATCGAAGTGCGTTTCCGCGACAGCCGCTCCGTGCACCAATTCGTTTTCCACGCCGTGCAGCGCGCGCTGGCGCAAACGTCGGCCACGGCCTTCGGCAGCGTGCCGGCGCCCCTGCCGGCCGCCTCCAGCCTCGGCGGTGATACCGCGGGCGCAGGTTTGGGTGGACCTGGCATCTGGCGCCGCGAACAGACGCAAACGTCGTTCGGCGCGCAATTTACGAATACCTTCGCGCCCGCCTCGCCCGGCGCGGCCCGCCCCTTTTTTGCCGACGCACCAGGCGTAGCCCAGGACACGGCGGCCTACGGCGCCCTGTTCGGCGGCGGCGCTGCCAGTTCTCCCATCACGCAGGCGGAGCCCTACATCGCCTCGCCCGAAGCGATGGCGCGCGAAGAATATCCGCTGGGTTTTGCCCTGGCCCAGCTGCACGGCATTTATATATTGGCGCAAAATACCAAGGGCCTGGTGCTGGTCGACATGCACGCCGCGCACGAGCGCATCCTCTATGAACAGCTGAAAAACGCGCTGCAGGCGCAAGTCTCGGGCCAGGACATGCAGGTGCAATCCTTGCTGATCCCCGTGACGTTTTATGCGGACGCCATCGAAGTGTCGACGGCGAATGAAAACCAGGACACCTTGAAGGCGCTGGGCTTCGACATCGCCGCCCTGTCGCCCACCACCCTGGCCGTGCGCTCCGTGCCGACGTTGCTGAAAAACGCCGATGCGCAAACGCTGGCGCGCGACGTGCTGCGCGACGTGCGCGAATACGGCGGCTCGCGCGTGCTGATCGAGCGCCAGAACGAATTGCTGGGCACCCTGGCCTGCCACACGGCCGTGCGCGCCAACCGGATTTTATCGGTACAGGAAATGAATGCCCTGCTGCGCCAGATGGAAAGCACGGAACGCGCAGACCAGTGCAACCATGGCCGGCCGACGTGGGTGCAGGTCGAGATCAACGCGCTCGATAAACTGTTCCTGCGCGGCCAATAATATTCTGGGGTCAGACCCTAGCCTTTGCCTTGGGGTTCCCATCGCAAGTACATCAAAAAGTATCATGAAAAACACCCCACACCTCCCCCTGGCCGTCGCCATCATGGGCCCCACGGCCAGCGGCAAGACGGCCAGTGCGCTGGCCATCGCGCAAGCCATCCCGTCCGAGATCATCTCCGTCGATTCCGCCCTCGTCTACCGGGGCATGGATATCGGCACGGCCAAGCCGTCGAAGGAAGAACTGGCCCAGGTACCGCATCATTTGATCGACATCATCGACCCGCTCGACGCGTACTCCGTGGCGCAGTTCCGCAACGATACCCTGCGCCTGGTGGCCGAGATCACGGCGCGCGGCAAGCTGCCGCTGCTCGTCGGCGGCACCATGTTGTACTTCAAGGGCCTGGCCGATGGCCTCGACGACTTGCCCGGCGCCGATCCTGCCTTGCGCGCCCAGCTGGAAGAGGACGCGGCCGCCATCGGCTGGCCCGCCATGCATGCGCGCCTGGCGCAGCAGGACCCCGTCACGGCCGCGCGCCTGGCGCCGCAGGACGCGCAGCGCATCGGCCGCGCGCTGGAAATCATCGCCCTGTCCGGCCAGCCCATGTCGGCCCTGCTGGACCGGCGCGAAAAAACCGTGCTGCCATTTCAATTGCAGTCGTTCGCGCTGGAACCGTCGGACCGCGCCGTGCTGCACGCGCGCATCGCCACGCGCTTCGACCTCATGCTGAAAAACGACGCCCTGCTCGATGAAGTGGAGCAGCTGCGCCGCCGCGGCGACCTGCATCCGGGCTTGCCCTCGATGCGCTGCGTGGGCTACCGCCAGGCCTGGGATTACCTGGACGGCCGCATCGACCGCGCCGCCTTGCGCGAGACGGGCATCATCGCCACGCGCCAGCTGGCCAAGCGTCAGCTGACGTGGCTGCGCTCCATGCCGGAACGCCTCGTCATCGATTGCCTGGGACCCGATCCGGCCGCGGCCATGCTGGCGCAAATCCAGCCCTTGCTGACGGCGTTACAAAAATAATCACGCCAGCGCCGGCGCGTGAAAAAAACGCACATTTTTTTGCGCCACCATTGACAAGAAAAAGGGAAGACTGGATAATGCTCGGCTGTTGGGTGATATAGCTCAGTTGGTTAGAGCACAGCATTCATAATGCTGGGGTCGGTGGTTCAAGTCCACCTATCACCACCAAAGAACATCGATCAGGTTTCCCCTGGTCAAAACGAGCATCCGGTTTGACCGGTCTGTTTGGTGATATAGCTCAGTTGGTTAGAGCACAGCATTCATAATGCTGGGGTCGGTGGTTCAAGTCCACCTATCACCACCAAGAATTTGTAGTATTGAAGAACCCGCCTCTGCCCCGTGCAGCGGCGGGTTTTTTCATTTCCGGCGCCGCCTCGCGTGCGGCCTGTACGCAACACCAGCCCCATCCACATGCAATCGGGGATTGTGGCAATCCGCCGCTGGCGCTTACAATGAGAATAATTCTCATTTATATTATTCATCGCCCATGTCCGCCATCCAGCCCAGCCTGCAGCAGCAAGTGCAGTCGCTCTACAGCGAGCATCACGGCTGGCTGGTCGGCTGGCTGCGCAAAAAACTCAGTTGCCCGCATGGCGCGGCCGACGTGGCGCAAGATACATTTGTGCGCATCATCGCCTCGCGCGACGCGCTGTTCGGCATGCGCGAGCCGCGCGCCTACCTGTCGACGACGGCAAAGCGCTTGCTGCTCGACCGCGCGCGCCGCCAGATACTCGAGCGCAGCTACCTGGCGGAACTGGCCCTGCTGGCCGACAGCCTGCCCGGCGCGCCCTCGCCGGATGAAGTCCTGATGGCCGTGCAGGCGCTCGAGCAGATCGCCACGGCGCTGGCCGGCTTGTCCGCCAAGGCGCGCGACGCCTTTTTGCTGCACTACCTGGAAGAACAGCCGCAGGCCGCCGTTGCCGCACAACTGAACGTCTCCACGCGCATGGTGCAAAAATACCTGGTGCAAGCCTTGTTGGCCTGCCGCCACGCCTGCCCGGCCCTGGCGGCATGAATAGCCCACGCACGGATATCGCCGCCGAACAGGCCGCACGGTGGATCGTGCGCCTGAGCGCCGACGACCCGGCCGAACGCGACACCGCGCAGGCCGGCTTCGCCGCATGGAAGGCCGCCGACCCGCTGCACGCGACGGCGGCCGCCGGCATGGAAAACCTGCTGCGTCAATTGAACGCCGTGCGCGAGCCGGCCGGCGGCGACCATCGCCCCGCGCGCGCCGCCCTGGCCGCCATCGCACCCAAGCCCCGCCAGCGTCTGCGCCAGCTGGCCGCGGCCAGCGCCGTGGCCGTGTTGACGCTGACCGGGGCGCTGGCCTTCAGCGAACGCCCCGCCTACCTGCTGGCCGACCTGCGCAGCCCCACGGGACAATGGTCCACGTACACCCTGGCCGATGGCAGCCGGATCACCCTGGCCGGCAACAGCGCCGTCAACGTGCACTTCAATGCGGGCGAACGGCATGTGGAACTGGTGCAGGGCGACATTCTCGTCGACGTGGCCAAGGATGCGCAGCGCCCCTTCATCGTCGACAGCCGACAGGCGGCGATCCGCGCCCTGGGCACGCGTTTCAGCGTGCGCAGGGAAGACGGCGCCACCATCTTGAGCATGCTGGAGTCCAAAGTGCTGGCGCAAGTGCCGCAACATCCGGCCGTCGTGGTGCAGGCGGGCCAACGCACGCGCATCACGGACGATGGAGTGGGGCCGATCACGGCCATCGATGCGGCCAGCGTGCAGGAAGCGTGGCGCGCGCACCAGTTGGTGGTCGACGACCTGCCGCTGGCCGAGGTGCTCGACGAGCTGGCGCGCCACCGTCCCGGCCAGCTGCATTACGACCGCGCGCAGATCGCCGACATCCGTGTGGCCGCCGTGCTGCCGCTGGACGACACGGACAAGGCGCTGCAGCTGTTGATCGACAATTTCCCGCAACTGCGCATCCGCATGCTGACGCGCTACCTGGTGATGGTCGATGTCCCCGCCAGCGGCCCCGCAAAAAATAAATAAGAAATTGTGCGTTCGCGGTTCCACTTTGCGCATCTCGTGCGTCAAGGCAGCTGAGATCATTCAAAAAAGGCTGTCCCCATGTACGCTCAAGTCGTTGCCGTTTCCTCCCCGAACACCCTGCGCACGCGTCTGCGCCCGCTCGCCCTGGCGGCCATGCTGCTGGCAAGCGCCGGCCTGCACGCCCAGGCAGTCGCCCAGACCGCCCCGGCTGTCGCCAGCTACGCCATCCCCGCCGGCCCGCTGGCCGGCGCCCTGAACCGCTATGCGCAGCAGGCGGGCGTGTCCATCGTCATCGATGCATCCCGGGTGCAGGGCTTGACCAGTGCAGGCTTGCAAGGCAGCTACGCCATCAATGACGGTTTCGCCGTGCTGCTGCGCGGCAGCGGCTACGCCATCGGCAAGACGCCGACCGGCTATGTGCTGGTGGCCGCGCCGGCGTCCCCGCCCACGGCGGCGATCAGCGCTGCTTCAGCGGCCGAACGCACCATGCCCTCGATTACCATCGTTGGCCAGGCCGAGCAAGGCGCCACCACGGAAGGCAGCGGCTCCTACACGGCGCGCAAGCTCACCATCGGCAAGGGCGAGCAATCGATGAAGGACATCCCCCAATCCGTGAGCGTGCTGACGCGCCAGCGCCTGGACGACCAGGGCATCACGGACTTGCGCGAAGCCGTCAACAACGTCACCGGCGTGGTAGGCGTGCATGGCGTGGGACCGGGCGTGGTGATCACGGCGCGCGGCTTCCAGATCGACCAATGGCAGTACGATGGCGTGCCCATCGACCGCAACACCTATGCGCTGGGCAACTGGGGCCAGGAAAACATGGTCATCTACGACCGCCTGGAAGTGCTGCGCGGCGCCTCGGGCATGCTGGTCGGCACGGGCAGTCCCGGCGGCTCCGTCAGCCTGGTGCGCAAGCGCCCGACCGCCGAGCGCAGTGTCAGCATGACGGCGCGCGCCGGCTCGTGGGACCATTACGGCGCCCAGCTCGACGTCAGCATGCCCCTGAATGCGGACGGCAGCCTGCGCGGACGCGCCATCGTCGATGAAGACGATACCCATTCCTTCGTCGACCAGGTATGGAGCCAGAACCGCACCCTGTACGCGGCGCTCGACTACGACCTGGGACCGGCCACCACCCTGGGCCTGGCCATCAGCAACGTCAACGACCACGGCCGTCCCACCTTTATCGGCCTGCCCCGCTACGCGGACGGCAGCGCGCTGAACCTGCCCCGCTCCACCTTCACGGGCGCCGACTGGAACCGCAGCGAGGCCAAACAAACCAACGTGTATCTCGATCTGGAACACCATTTCAACAGCCAGTGGAGCCTGAAGGCATCCGCCGTGAACATGAAGGAAAACACCGGCTCCGTGCACCAGCGCGTGGCCTTGCCCATCAATCCCGACGGCAGCGGCGCGAGCTATGCCGACTTTGGCATGGATTTCGACAACCGCAAGCGCGGCATCGATACCTACGTGCGCGGCAAATTCGACGGCCTGGGCATCGCGCAGGAAGTCCTCGTGGGCGCCAGCTATGTCACGATGGCGTCGGACGACGTCTACGCCCGCGTCTGGGAATCTGGTGCGGACGTCTTCAACATCAGGCACAACCGCCCATGGCAAGACCTCGACAGCATCGCCGCGCGCCCGAAGGGCGTGCGTCCCGTTAGCACCTATGAAATACGCCAGAAAGGCCTGTATGGCAGCTGGAACGGCCAGCTGACCAGCCAGCTGAAAGCCGTGCTGGGTGGACGCTTCAGCTGGTACGACTTCGTGTATGCGACGCCCAAAGGTCCTGAAGAACAGCTCAACGCCACCGCCAAGTTCACGCCATCGGCGGCACTGATCTACGCGCTCGATCAGCAATGGTCGGCCTACGCCAGCTATGCCGACATCTTCACGCCGCAAAGCGTCCGCGATGCGCAAGACAAGGTCCTCAAGCCCATCACGGGCAGCAACTACGAGGCGGGCATCAAGGGGGAGCTGATGGATGGCAAGCTCAACACCTCGCTGGCTGTGTTCCGCTACGACCACAAGAACCGTGCCGTCACCGACTATGCTGCGGGCATGGTGTGCCCCAACGGGTACTGCTCGCGCGCCTCGGGCAAGGTGCGCAGCCAGGGCCTGGAAGCGGAAGTGTCGGGCGAAGTGGCGCGCGGCTTGCAGCTGTCGGCCGGCTACGCCTATACGACGACGACCTATCTGAACGACCCGGACGAGCAGGGCAAGGTCTTTTCCACCTGGACGCCCAAGCACATGCTGCGCGTGTGGTCCAGCTACACGCTGCCCGGCGCCTGGGACAAATTCAGCGTGGGCGCCGGCGTCAACACGCAAAGCCATACGCTCGATACCAATAGCACCTTCAAGGTTGCCGGCGTATCGATCTGGAATGCACGCATGGCCTGGCAAGCCACGCCGCAAGTGGCCCTGTCGCTGAACGTCAACAACGTCTTCGACAAGCGCTACATCATCCCGGCCTACAACACCACCGGGTCGAATAACTACTATGGCGACCCGCGCAACGTGCAGTTCACCCTGAAGTACACGCCGAAGTGGTAAGACGATCGAGAGGCTGAGCACCGGCACGCTGGCCATGGCGCTGGACTGGCATTCAGTTTGCGCCGCGGCCGGGATTTTCGGCTAAGATGATGGCGCGGCATTGCGCCGCACCGCATCGTGCATCGGCCTCTCATTCATCTACACCGTCAATGGAACAAAAAGACAAGTCTTGGGTCACTTCGGTGGACGTCGCCAAACGGGCCGGCGTCTCCCGCTCCGCCGTCTCGCGCACGTTCACGCCCGGCGCCAGCGTGGCGCCCGAAACGCGGGCCCGCGTGATGGAAGCCGCACAATCGCTGGGCTACCAGGTCAACATCCTGGCGCGCAGCATGAACCAGGGACAAAGCAACCTGGTGGGCGTCGTCATCACGGGCTTCACGGACCCGTTCCGCGTGGCCCTGCTGGGCGAAGTCACGCGCAGCCTGAGCGAACATGCGCTGGTGCCGCTGCTGATGAATGCGGAAGACCCCGAGCGCCTCAGCGAATTGCTGCGCATCCTCCTCAGCTACAAGATTTCCGGCGTCATCATGACGTCCGGCTCGCCGCCGTCCGCCGTCGCCACGGAATACCTGCAGCGGCAAGTGCCGGTGGCCATGATCAACCGCGCGCGCGACCTGAAAGGCGTGGACGTGGTCAACAGTGACAACCGCCACGGCGGCGAACTGGCGGCCAGCACCCTGCTCGACAGCGGCGCCAAACGGCTGGCCTTCATCAACACGCGCGCCAGCAGTTTCAGCGGCATCGCGCGCGGCCAGGCCTTCCTCGACCACCTGGCGCCGGCCGTGGCGAAGAAGCGCTGCACGGCCGGCGAATACCTGGCCGACGCCATCGGCTACCAGGCGGGCCAGGAAGCGGCCGACGCCCTGCTCGCCTCGGGCAAGCTGCCTGACGGCGTCTTTTGCGCCACCGACCTGATCGCCTGCGGCTTCATCGACGCGGCGCGCAGCAAGTATGGCATCGACGTGCCCGCACAACTGCAGGTGATCGGCTTCGACGACATTCCCATGGCCGCGCTGGACGCCTACCAGCTGACCACCATCCGCCAGGACGCGGGCGAACTGGCGCGCCGCGCCGTCAAGAGCCTGGTCGAGCGCATGGAAAAATTTGCCATGCCGGGCCGATTGAAGGAAGTGCCCGTCACCCTGGTGCGGCGCGGCACGACGCGCTAAGCCATTCAATGCGGCAGATGGCGCAACGCCGTCTACCCGCCCGCCACGGCCCGCCGTTCCCCGTTTTCCACACTTTTTCGTCCCCCGCCTGTACTTGTTGACATCAAAAAAAATCCGGGTTACTGTTTGCACACGCGTGCTGCACACGTGTGCAATTTCTTCAAACAGGCCAGTTCTGGCCATACCACTAAAAAAGCGCCCCATCCACGGAGGCGCCATCAAGGAGACTGTTATGTTGAACCACGTTCTAAGAATCGCCCTGTTCGGCGCCGGGGCCATCGGTCTGGCGGCCTGCACCACCCCAGTCGGCACGCAGCACAATATGGCCGCCGCAGTCGCCGCCGATCCGAAGCTGGCGAAGATCGGCCAGATCGTCGTCGTGTACATGGAAAACCGCAGCTTCGACCACCTGTTCGGCACCTTCCCCGGTGCCGACGGCATCGCCAATGGCCACGCGCCCGACACCACCACGCAGACCGCCCCCGATGGCAAGCCCTATGCCATGCTGCCCGCCGTGGCACTCGACAAGGGCGGCCTGGACCAGCGCTTCAAGGCCGACATCGCCAACGCGCCCTTCCGCATGGAGCCGAGCGTCTCGCTGGGCGACAAGACGGCCAGTCCCGTCCACGCGTTCTGGACGCACAAGCGCCAGATCAACGACGGCAAGAATGACCGCTTCGTCGTCGAGGGCAATACGGGTGCCCTGCCCATGGGCTATTTCGACGGCAGCAAGCTCAAACTGTGGGCGCTGGCGCAACGCTACACCTTGGCCGACCGCTTCTTCCAGTCCGCCTACGGCGGCTCCTTCCTCAACCACATGTGGCTGACCTGCGCCTGCACGCCCGTGTTCCCGAATGCGCCCAAGTCCATCGTCGCCCAGGATGAGCGCGGCACGGGCCACAAGAAGGGCGAGGAAGCGGAAGTGACGCAGGACGGCTACGCCGTCAACACCATGCAGGGCCCGCTGCTGTTCGATCCGACAAAAAAACAGACGTTCCTGCCGCCGCAAACCATGCCCACCATCGGCGACCGCCTGACGGACAAGGGCATCTCCTGGGTCTATTATGCGGACGGCTACGACATCGCCGTCGCCTCGACCAAATCGGGCAAGAAGGCCGACGATTTCTCATATCACCACCAGCCGTTCACCTACTTCAAGCGCTTCATCGACAGCCCGCAGCAGCGCGCCACGCACCTGAAGGACCGCTCCGACATGCTCGCCGACGTCCAGGCAGGCAAGCTGCCGCCCGTCTCGTTCTACAAGCCCATGGGCAAGAAGAACATGCATCCGGGGATGGATAAATCGAGCGTGGCGGCCGGCGACGACGAAGGCGTGGCCATCATCAGCGCCATCATGGAAGGCCCGCAATGGAAGGACACCGTCATCATCGTCACCACCGATGAAAACGGCGGTTTCTGGGACCACGTGGCGCCACCGAAAGGCGACCGATTCGGCCCGGCCACGCGCATCCCCGCACTGGTCATCTCGCCCTTCAGCGAAGGCGGGCATATCGACCATACCGAGTATGAAACCGTGTCGATCCTGAAGTTCATCGAGGAACGCCATGGCCTGGCGCCCTTGAGCGAGCGCGATGCGCGCGCCAACAGCCTGGCCAAAGCCCTCAAGCTGTAATACCCATTCCCCTGCCTGTCTGTCCTGGGTGCGCCATCTGCACGGCGCGCCTGGGCTAACCACACCTGAAGGAAACACCATGCTGCGCGCACGCCATCTCCCCCTGTCCCTCCTGATGCTTTCCCTGGCCGCCTGTGGCGGCGGCGACGATACACCGCCCGTCCCCGTCACGCCCCCGGTAACGCCGCCCGTGACGCCGGCCGCCCCCGCCACCTACTACCAGACCAAGACGCCCTACACGCCGCAGCAGGATGCGGCCACGTATGAAGCGGCACCTGCCGGCTACGCGCCCGTGTTCACCGAACTGGTGGCCCGCCACGGTTCGCGCGGCCTGTCGAGCATGAAGTATGACGCCGCCTTCTACAACGTCTGGCAACGGGCTGCAGCCGACGATGCGCTCACGCCGCTGGGGCAAAAGCTGGGCGCCGACATCCTGAAACTGATGAAGGCCAACGCGCTGCTCGGCTACGGCGTGGACGGCATCACGGCGCCAGGCTACGGCAACCTGTCGCAGACGGGCATCAATGAACACAAGCAGCTGGCCGTGCGCATGCTGGCGCGCCTGCCTGCCCTGTTCACGCAACTGGGTAGCAATGCCGCCAGCGCACCGCGCCAGATCGTCACCGTCAGTTCCGGCGTGGACCGCGCCAAGGACAGCGCCGCGTACTTTGCGCAGTCGCTGGCCGCCACGGCACCAAACGTCGCGCCGCTGATTACCCTGCCGCCCGCCCCGACCGGCTACCCGGCCGGCAAGCCCGTGGCGCAGCCCGATGGCACCAACCGCTTCCTGCTGTATGCGCACAAGCTGGTGCCGAAGACGGACCTCGTCACCGATACCCTCGACAGCCATTACCAGACTTACCAGGATAGCCAGGCCTACCAGGCCTACCTGGAAAGTCCCGGTTTCCTGGCCAAATACACGGCCATCGACACGGATGCCACGGCGCGTACCCTGGGCCGCGAAGTACTGGAACGCTTGTTCACCAAGACCTTCGTCGACAAGATCGACAACGGCACTTACCGCTTCGCCAACACGGGTACCTACAGTTTTACCAGCGACGACGGCAAGTTCACCAACACCGTCACGGGCGACGGCGGCACCACCATCAAGGGCCTGGCCGATGCCGCCTCGGTGCTGTACAACCTGTACGCCATCATGGCCGGCATGACGAACGAAGTGAAAGCCGACTTCGTGCAATACATGCCGTCGGACGCGGCCAAGTACCAGGCCTTCGTGCAGGATTACCAGGATTTTTACAACAAGGGCCCCGGCACCACGGAAAGCGCCGGCATCACCTGGAACTACGTGCGCGCGCTGCGCGACGACTTCTTCACGGAAGTGGACGCCATCGCGCGCGGCGACCTGTCCCACGGCGCCAAGCTGCGCTTCACGCATGCGGAAGCCATCATTCCGCTGGCGACGGCCATGGGCCTGAAGAGCGTCGTCGGCGCGCTGCCTGCGGCGCAGACCTACAGCTATGACAACAGCACCTGGCGCGGCCTGTACGTGGCGCCGATGGCGGCCAACATGCAGTGGGATGTGTACCGCGACGCCGGCGGCAATGTGCTCGTGAAAATGCTGTACAACGAAAAGGAAACGGACTTCCAGGCCGCCTGCGATGGCGCCCGCTTTGCCGCCGGCAGCCATTTCTATGTGTATGCGAAGCTGAAGACCTGCTACGGCCACGTGGCGCAGTAAGTACGAATGCAGGCGGGCAGCCGTGCCCGCCTGTTGGACGTTTGCTGCTAGGCTTGCACGTAAGAACCAATCACGTCACTTACGGATCGCCATGCCCCCACCGCTCCCCATGTCCAGCATGCTGCTGGCCCTCACCATCTGCGCCGCTCCCGCCCAGGCCGCGGAAGGCCATTACCAGACCAAGACGCCGTATGCGCCGCAGCAGGACCCGGCCACCTATGCCGCGCCACCCGCCGGTTTCCAGCCCATCTTCACGCAGTTGGTGGCGCGCCACGGCGCGCGCGGATTAACCGGCATGAAAAGCGACGCAGCCCTGTATGCGATGTGGCGGCAGGCTGCCGCGCAGGATGCGCTCACACCTTTGGGGCGCGAACTGGGTCCCGACATCCTGGCCCTGATGCAGGCGAACGCCTTGCTCGGTTACGGCGTGGCCGGCATCGAGCGGCCCGGCTACGGCAATCTGTCGCGGACTGGCATCGAGGAACACCGGCAACTGGCCGTGCGCATGCTGGCGCGCCTGCCCACCCTGTTCGCGCAAGTGGGGCAAGACGCCGCGACGGCGCCGCGCCAGCTCGTTACCATCCATTCCGGCGTGGACCGCGCGCGCGACAGTGCGCGCTTTTTTACGCAGTCGCTGCTGGAGCACGCGCCCGCGCTGGCGCCCTTGCTATACCTGCCGCCCGCGCCGGCGCCGTATCCGCAGGGACGCAAGGCAGTGGCGCAGTCCGATGGCGTGAACCGCTTCCTGCTGTATGCGCACAAGCTGGCGCCGCAGACGGATTTTGTCGCCGATCGCGCCAACCCGCATTACGCCACCTATGCCGCCAGCCAGGCCTACCAGTACTATGAAAGAACCAAGCAGCTGCACGCCCTGATGGACGCCCCGGCCAGAAAACCGGAAGCGGCCGCGCATGCGCGCCACGTGCTCGAACGGCTGTTTGCGCCCGCCTTCCTCGACCAGCTTGAGCGCGGCGCCGCCAGTTTTGCGGATACGGGCAGCTACACTTTCACCAGCGCGGACGGCCAGCTCACGCGCACCATGACGGGCAGCGGCAAGACCGTCATCCGCAGCCTGAATGCAGCCGCGACGAAACTGTATGAGCTGTACGCGATCGCCGCCGGCATGCGCCATGAAGTGCCGGCCGATTTCAGCCGCTACATGCCCGCCGAGGATGCGCGCTACTACGCTTATATCGCCGACCACGAGGATTTTTACCAGAAAGGGCCGGCCACCACGGAAAGCAGCGGCGTGACCTGGCGCTTCGCGCTGGCCTTGCGCGACGATTTTTTCAGGGAAGTCGATGCGCTGGCCAGGGGAGATTTGCACCACGCGGCCAAGCTGCGTTTCACGCACGCCGAGATGATCATTCCGCTCGCTTCGGCCATGGGCTTGCAGCAGGCGCTGGCGCCGCTGCCGGCATCGACGCCCTACAGCTATGCCAACAATCCATGGCGCGGCCAGAACGTCTCGCCGCTGGCGGCCAACATGCAGTGGGATGTGTACCGCAACGACACAGGCCAGCTGATCGTGCGCCTGCTGTACAACGAAAAGGAAACCGACTTCCAGGCCGCCTGCGACGGCGCCCGCATCGCGCCCGGCAGCGTCTTCTACGACTATGCGAAACTGAAAACCTGCTACGGCCACGTGGCGGCGCGCTGACGCTGCGCGCCGCCATCGCACCTTACTTCAAGGTCGGCATGGCAAATTCCGCCCCCGCCGCCGTCGAGGCCGGCCAGCGCTGGGTGATGGC
The DNA here is from genome assembly GCF_030587265.1 of Janthinobacterium sp. SUN137. Taxonomy (NCBI): domain Bacteria; kingdom Pseudomonadati; phylum Pseudomonadota; class Betaproteobacteria; order Burkholderiales; family Oxalobacteraceae; genus Janthinobacterium; species Janthinobacterium sp. SUN137. The sequence continues at coordinate 1,174,527 of NZ_JAPWHZ010000001.1, forward strand.
CTTCTGTTTCGTGTAGAAACGCACCGATTCCGGGCCATGCGCGTGGTGGTCGCCGAACAGGCTGCGCTTCCAGCCGCCGAAGCTGTGGAAGGCCATCGGCACGGGGATCGGGACATTCACGCCCACCATGCCGACTTGTACCCGGTGCGTGTATTCGCGCGCCGTGTTGCCGTCGCGCGTATAAATAGCCGTGCCGTTGCCATACTCGTGCGCATTGACCAGGTCCAGCGCGGTAGCGAAATCGGGCACGCGCACGATGCAGAGGACGGGGCCGAAGATTTCCTCTTTATAGATCGTCATCTCCGGCGTGACATGGTCGAACAGGCTGCCGCCAAGGAAAAAGCCCTTTTCGTGGCCGGGCAAGACGAAACCGCGCCCGTCACTGACCAGCTTGGCGCCTTCCTTGACGCCCGTGGCGATGTAGCCGGCAATTTTGTCCTTGTGCACTTGCGTCACTACGGGGCCCATTTCCGCTGTTAAATCCATGCCTTGCGTGATTTTCAGGGCGGCGATGCGGGGCACCAGCGCCTCGACCAATTGATCCGCCACATTGCCGACCGCCACGACGACGGAAATGGCCATGCAGCGCTCGCCCGCCGAACCGAACGCCGCGCCCATCAGGGCGTCGACCGTCTGGGGAATGTCCGCGTCCGGCATGACGACCATGTGGTTTTTCGCGCCGCCCAAGGCTTGCACGCGCTTGCCCTGGGCGCAGCCGGTGGCATAGATATACTCGGCGATCGGCGTGGAACCGACGAAACTGACGGCGCGCACGTCCGGGTGGTGCAGCAAGCCGTCCACGGCTTCTTTATCTCCCTGCACCACGTTGAAGACGCCGTCCGGCAAACCGGCGTCCGTCAACAGCTGCGCCAGCAGCAGGCTGGCCGACGGGTCGCGCTCGGACGGTTTCAAGACGAAGGTATTGCCGCAGGCGATCGCCATCGGAAACATCCACATCGGCACCATCACGGGGAAATTGAACGGCGTGATGCCGACGCAGACGCCCAATGCCTGGCGGATCGACCAGGCGTCGATGCCGCCGGCCACCTGCTCCGAATATTCGCCCTTCATCAGCTGCGGAATGCCGCAGGCAAATTCCACCACTTCGATGCCGCGCGTCACTTCCCCTTTGGCATCCGTGAACACCTTGCCGTGCTCGGCCGTGATCAGGGCCGCCAATTGATCCGCATGTTCTTCCAGCAACTCCTTGAACTTGAACATGACTCTAGCGCGGCGCAGGGGCGAGGTTTGCGACCAGGCAGGAAAGGCCGCGTGGGCGGCGGCCACGGCCGCGTTCAGCTCGGCGGCAGTGGCCAGGGCCACCTTGGCGGTCACCGCGCCCGTGGCGGGGTTAAAAACGTCGCTGGTGCGCTCGGAGCGCGACGCCATGGGGTTGCCACCAATAAAGTGGCCGATCATCGGGGTAGTCATTGTCTTGTCCTTGTTATTTCGTCATCAGCCAGTCATGGGCCGGGTCGTTTTTAAAGTGCCACACGCGTTTCGGGCCGGCCATCACGTTCAGGTAATAGCCGTCGTAGCCATACGGCACGGTGACGGGGTGGTAACCCCTGGGCACCATCACCACATCGTGGTTTTCCACGGCCATGGCTTCGTCGATGCTGCGGTCGTCCGTGTAGACGCGTTGGTACGCAAAGCCCTGCTCGGGGTTCAGGCGGTGGTAGTACGTTTCTTCCAGCGAACTTTCCAGCGGGATATTGTCGCTGTCGTGCTTGTGCGGCGGATAGCTGGACGAATGGCCGGACGGCGTGACCACCTCGACCACCAGCAAGCCATCGGCCTCGGCCGTCTGCGGCAGGATGTCGCACACATAGCGGGTATTGGCCCCCTTGCCGCGCACGGAACGCGTCATCGACTGCGGGTCGATCAGGCGCGCCGGGCGATGGGTGGTGGCCGGCGCACTGCACAGCGCCACTTCCGCGTTGCTCACGGCCGTGATGCCGACCGTGGTTTCCAGCGGCACATACACGGCGTAGGGCGAGACGTCTTCAAACACGCTCTGGCGATTGCCGATCGCTTCCCAGGTCTGCCCGCCCGCCTGCACCGTCACCGTGCCCGTCAGCACGACGAGGCACAGTTCGCGGCTACCCGTCTCCAACGTCAGCTGTTCGCCTGCCGCCAGACGGTGCGCGGCAAAGCCCACGTGCGTCCAGCCGGCCGACTCTGGCGTCACTTCGACGATGGCCGAACCGGGCCGGGCCTTGACCAGCAGCGGGCTCATGCCGCCTCCCGTTTCAATCGCGGGATGGCGTCGACCAGGCGTGCCAGGTAATCGTGGCCCATCTTGGCATACTGATAACTGGGGGCCACGGCCGGATCTTGCTCCGCTTCCACCACCAGCCAGCCCTCGTAGCCGTGCAGATACAGGCGCGTGAGGATGGCAGGAAAGTCGATGCTGCCGTCGCCCGGCACGCTGAAGGCGCCATTGATGACGGCCTGCAGGAAACTCCAGTGGCCATTTCTCGCCAGTTTCACCACGTTGGGGCGCACGTCCTTGCAATGCACGTGGCAGATGCGATCGATGTGCTTGTTCAAGACTGCCAGCGCGTCGCCGCCGGCAAAGGTGATGTGGCCCGTGTCGAACAGCAAGCCCACTTGCGGCCCCGTCAAGGCCATCAACTGGTCCACGTCGGCGGGCGTTTCCACGTAGGCGCCCATGTGATGGTGGTAGGCCAGGCGCACGCCGTGGTCGAGCAAGTGTTTCGCGAACGCCGTCAATTTGTCCGCGTACGCCTGCCATTGCTGCGGCGACTGGAAGCGCGGACGTTTATACAACGGGCGGGCTTCGCCCTGGATGGCGTCGGCCACTTCGCCGTACACCATGACGGTGGCGCCGCTGTCGGCCAGCAAGCGCAGATGCGGCCCGACGGCGGCAATTTCCTCTTCCACGGACCGGTGCGCCAGCCGTCCCGAATACCAGCCGGACACGCAGGCGAGATTGTATTTGCCCAGCACGGCGTTCAGGGCCGGGGCATCCTTGGGAAACTTGTTGCCCAGCTCAAAACCCACGTAGCCGATCTGGGCGCCTTCCTTGAGGGCTGTTTCCAGCGGCGTTTCGCCGCCCAGGCTGGGTAAATCGTCGTTCATCCACGAGATCGGGTTGATGCCGATCTTCACATTCCATGTAGTCATTTTTGTTGTCCTTGGCGGTCAAGTTCATAACGGGCGCGCGCCGCTTGCACACCGGCTTGCGTCGAGACTTCGGGCACGGCCACTTCCCACCAGCAACCGCCCTCCTCGGTCGTGCGCGTGGCGTCCGTATTGATGCAGATCAAGTAGGTGCGCGATGCGGCGCGGGCACGCAGCATCGCCTGTTCCAGCTCGGCAATGTTGGCCACGTGTTCGGAGAGCGCGCCCAGCGACCGTGCATGCAGGGCGAAGTCGATGGCGGGTGCGCTGTCGGGCAACATATTGTTGAATGACGCGTTGCCGCACGCCTGCTGCAATCGGTTGATGCAACCGTAACCCCGGTTGTCGAGCACGACGATGATGAGTTTTTTATCCAGCATGACGGAGGTGGCGATTTCCGAATTCATCATCAGATAACTGCCGTCGCCCACCATGACGATGACCTCGGCATCCGGTTTCGCCATCTTGACGCCGAGGCCGCCGGCGATTTCATAGCCCATGCACGAATAGCCGTATTCCATGTGGTAGCCGCCCGGCGTGCTGGTGCGCCACAGTTTGTGCAGTTCGGCCGGCAGCGTCCCCGCCGCGCAGACGACGATGTCGCGGGCAGTGGAGTCAGCAGAAGAGCGCTGCACGGCGCCGATGACTTCGCCGTCATACGGCAAGCCGGCCACGTCGCGCAGACCCGTAATCGTGGCTACCGTCGCACGCCAGGCTTGGCCCGCCTGCTGCGCGCGGTCCAGCCAGTGGCCCGCGCTGTTCCAATTAGGCAAGTACCGCGACAAGCCCTGCAAACCAAGTGTCGCGTCCGCCTGCACGCCCAGGCCACGGCGTTTCAGCGCATCGAAAGCGTTGACGTTCAGGCTGACCAGTTGCGCTTGCGCAAACAGGGAATTCGATCCCGTCGTAAAATCCTGCAAGCGCGTGCCCACGGCCAGCACCACGTCCGCCTGCGCTGCCAGGGCATTCGCTGCGGGCGAGCCGGTGACGCCGATGGCGCCCAGCTGCAGCGGATGGTCCCACGGCAGGGAACTTTTACCGGCCTGGGTTTCCGCCACGGGGATGCCGTGGCGCTCGGCAAACGCCTGCAAGGCGGCGCTGGCCTGGCCGTACAGCACGCCGCCGCCGGCCACGATCAGCGGCTGTTTCGCGTGTTTCAGCAAGGCGGCCGCCTCTTCCAGTTCCTGCTCGACGGGCGGCACGGCGCGGAAACGCACGGTGCGCGGCTCGAAAAAGTCGGCCGGATAGTCATACGCCATCGTCTGCACGTCTTGCGGCAGAGATAACGTGACGGGACCGCAGGCGGCCGGGTCCGTCAAGGCGGCGATGGCGCGCGGCAAGGCCGTCAGCAATTGCTCCGGATACACGATGCGGTCGAAATAGCGCGATAAAGGTTTAAAGGTATCATTCACCGACACGCTGCCATCCGTGGCGTCTTCCAGCTGCTGCAATACGGGGTCCGGCGCGCGCGAGACGAACACGTCGCCGGGCAACAGCAAGACCGGCAAGCGATTCACGTGCGCCAGCGCGGCGGCCGTCAGCAAATTGGTGGCGCCGGGGCCAATGGAACTGGTGACGGCCAGCATGCGCCGGCGCATGTGGGCTTTCGCATAGGCAATGGCAGAGTGCGCCATCGCCTGCTCGTTGTGGGCGCGGTACGTGGGGAAACTGTCCCGATATTGGTACAGCGCCTCGCCCAGGCCCGCCACATTGCCGTGGCCAAAGATGGCGAAGGCGCCGCCGAACAGGGGGATCAAGGAACCATCGCCCTCTTCCGTGCGCAAGGCGGCCAGGTAGCGGACTAAAGCCTGCGCCATGGTCAATCTGATCGTGGCGCTCATGCTGCACGCTCCAGGCGGTTGCGCGTGCGCTGCCACAGGGCAATGAGCTGCTCGAAGTTGGCGCGCACTGCGGCGATCAGGCCCGCATCGTCGAGTTCGCCCGCCAGCCAGCGGCGGCTCGGCTCCTGGAAGATGGTGCGTCCCACCATGAAGCCGCGGCACGTCGTGCTGGCACTGGCTTGCTCAAAACTGGCGGCCAGGGCGGCAATCGGCGCGTTCAAGCCCAGCAGGACGACGCCGCGGCAATACGGATCGCGCTCGTGCACGAGGGCATCGATGGCTTGCCATTGCTGGGCTGACATGCTTTCCAGCTTCCACCATTCCGGGTAAATGCCCAGGTTGTACAGCCGTTTCACCGCGCGGTACACGGTATCGTCGTGCTGCGGCAAGGACTTCGCAGGAATAATTTCCAGCAGCAACTCATGCCCCGTGATCTGCGCCGCGTCGTACAAGCCCTTGATCTGCGCTTCCTGTTCCAGGCGGTTTTCCGGCGTATCGTCGGGGTGCAACTGCACCAGGCACTTGATCACGTGTTCCTTGGGCCACTGCGTCAGGCGCGACGCCAGCGAGCGGCCCCAGTCGAATTGCAGCGGGTTCGATCCCGGCATCTCGACAGGACGGCCGATCCACCAGCCGCGCCCGGTCGCATCGTTGAGCGCATCGACGCCATAACGGTCATCGATCAGCACGCCCGTGCCGCCCTGCAAGCCACGCGCCGCTTCCGTCTGGCCCACGGCTTGCACGAACAGTTGCTTCAGCGTTGAAATCCGCGCTTCATCACTAACGCCCTGTTGCGCCAGCTCAAAGAATTGCGTGCGATGATCAAACGCGAACACGCACAGCTCGTCCCACTGCGAGCGCGCCACCGTCGTGCGGTGCAGGCGCGACAAGGTGGCGTCCTGGTCCGGTTGCGTCAGTTTCGCCGCATTGGCGAGGAAATAATCGAGCTCCACAGGCGACGGCATGGCCGGCGCGCAACCGTGGCGCGACACGACGAGGGCGCCGCAGCCATTTGCATAGCGGCAGCACGCCTCGTAATCCTCGCCGCGCAGCCAGCCTTTCAAAAAGCCCGAGAGAAACGCGTCCCCGGCGCCCAGCACGTTCAGCACTTCGACGCGCACGCCCTGATAGTTGAAAGCCACATCGAGACCGGCTGGAATGGCCGCGTCGATGACGGCGCAGCCCAGCGGCCCCCGCTTGACGACCAGCGTGGCACCGCTCACGGCCCGCACGGCGCGCAAGGACGCCATGATGTCGGCGCCACCGCCGGCGATCATGAATTCCTCTTCCGTGCCGACGATCAAGTCGAATTGCGGCAAGATCGCCTGCAGGTGGCGCGTCACGCTGTCGTTGGAAACGAAGCGCGTTTCGCCGTCCGCCTTGCCGGAGAGTCCCCACAGCACGGGCCGGTAATCGATGTCGAGCACGGTGCGCACGTTGTTGGCGCGCGCCAATTTCAGGGCCTGCGTGCTGACGGCGTGCATGGCAGCCGTCGAAAAATGCGTGCCGGTGATCAACAGCGCCTTGCTGGAAGCGATAAAGGCGGCGTCGACGGCGGATGGCTCGATGGCCATGTCGGCGCAATTTTCACGGTAGAAAATCAGGGGAAACGTGTTTTTATCCTTGATGCCCAGCATGACGAGGGCCGTCAGGCGGTCGCGGTCGATGCCGACATGGCTGACGTCGCAACCCTCTTTCGATAACGTGTCCGTCAAGAAACGCCCCATGTGGTCGTCGCCCACCTTCGACAGCATGGCGGACTTCAAGCCCAGGCGGGCCGTGCCGAAGGCGATATTCGCCGACGAGCCGCCCAGGTACTTGGCGAAACTGGTCGCGTCTTCCAGGGTGCTGCCGATCTGCTGCGCGTACAGGTCCACCGCCAGGCGGCCCAGGCAGATGACGTCCAGCGCGCGGCCCTGGGCAAATTCAGTCGTATTCTTCATGACATGCATTCCTTATGACAATTGCACGATGCGCTGTTCGCGCCATGACATGGTGGCCGCCTCGGCCAGTTCCAGTGCCTTCAAGCCATCGTGGACGGTGGTGCGCAAGGGCGCGCCATGGGCAAAGGCCTCGAAAAAGTGCGCCATTTCGCTGGCGTAGGCGGCGCGGTAGCGTTCCAGGAAAAAGTCTTCCGGCTTGTCGACGCTGACGTTCACTGAGCCATAGGCCGTCACTTCCGTCGGCTTGTGGTTGCCCGCCTGCAGCATACCCAGGCTGCCCAGCACTTCGAAGCGCTGGTCGTAGCCGTAGGCGGCGCGGCGCGAGGCATTGATCTGGCACAAACGTCCTTTCGCCGTGCGGATGGTGACGACGGCCGTGTCCAGGTCTCCCGCCGCACCGATGGCGGGGTCGACGAGGCAGCTGCCCGTGGCGTGCACGCTGACGGCTTCATCGTCGAGTATCCAGCGGAAAATGTCGAAATCGTGGATCAGCATATCCTTGAAGATGCCGCCCGATACCTGGATATAGCTGACGGGCGGCGGGCCCGGATCGCGGCTGGTGACGATAAGCAACTCAGGCGCACCGATCTCGCCCGCCGCGATGCGCTGCCTGACGGCGGCAAATGTGGGGTCGTAGCGGCGCTGGAAACCGATCATGCACAGCACGCCAGCATCCTTGACGGCAACGGCGGCGGCGCGCGCACGCTCCAGGGTCAGGTCGACGGGTTTTTCGCAAAAGATGGCCTTGCCGGCGGCCGCTGCGCGCACAATCAGGTCCGCATGCGTATCCGTGCTCGACGCGATCAGCACGGCCTTGACTTCAGGGTCGGCCAGCGCCGCTTCCACGCTGGCGACGCTGGCGCCATGCAGGGCCGCCACTTCCGCCGCCGCGCCCGCATGCACGTCGACCACGTATTTCAGGCGCACGCCAGGCTGGCGCACCAGATTGCCGGCGTGAATGCGGCCGATGCGCCCGGCGCCGAACAATGCCACTTGAATCATTTCCATCTCCTTGATAGTCGAAATAATGCCGCCCGGAAATGCACACGTGTGCAAATCCGGGCAAAAAAGGTTAAAACAGGTGGATGACGCCCAGCATCACACCGCTGAGCTTGGCCCCCTTCTTGGTGGCGGCGAAGGCATTGCCGCCAAACGTGTAGTTGGCGTTCCTGTCGTTATTCGTTTGCGTGTAATAGGCGTAGACGGTGCTGCGCTTGGACAGGTAATACTCGTAGCCCAGGGTGGCCTGCTTGGCGCCGCTGTCGTCGCCGCGCACCAGGGTGGTCGCCTTGATGGTCACGCTGCTGCCGTTGGGCGCGCTGCCGGACACGTCGCCCGCCACGCCGAACCTGCCGATGAAGGAACCGCCGCCCGCCTTGTAGGCGCCCGTGATGGTGAAGTAGTCGCGCTGCAAGTCGCCGCCGGCCACGTCATACACCATGCGGTTCCAGGCCACGCCCACGTCGCCGCCGCCGAAGTTGTAATTGCCCACGGCGCGGAACATCTTTTCGCTGAAGCCGGGACGCAAGTCCTTGTGCTTTTCATAGCCGACGGCGCCCTTGATGGGGCCGTTCACGTATTGCACGATGCCCGAATAGATGCGGTCGCCGTTCGATGCCTCGTTTTCGCTGGCGCGGTAAATCGTGGCGCTGAAGCCTTGCAGCACGGGCGTGCGGTAGCTGACGGCGTTCGAACTGCGGCGGTTGAAGCCTTCGCCGCCCAGCTGGGAGATGTTGGCGTCATCCTGGATGCCTTCGCCCACGAAACGGTTGGTGTAGCCGTTGATCTGGCGAATCGGCGTGGCAAAGCGGCCCAGCGCGATGCGGCCATAGGCGGGATTTTCCAGCCCGACAAAGGTATCCTTGCTATTGATGGCGCCCGTTCCATCGTCCAGCTTGGCATTGCCCTCGATCTGGAAGAAGGCCGTGTTGCCATTGCCCAAGTCTTCCCTTCCCCGGAAGCCGATCTTCGAGGAATTGTCCGATACGCGAGAAATGGATTCGCCATTCGGCGCCGTGGCCGAGCTTGACGTTTCGATACGGTCGAATCCCGCATGGATGCGGCCGTACACGACGACGCTCGATTCGGCCAGCACGCAGCCTGGCACGGCCAGCAAGAATACGGCGGCGATCTTGTTCAACTGCATGGTGTTCATCTCGTTTTTCATCCCGTTTTTCATTTTGTCTCCTGCTTGTTTTTATGGTGGTGGATTACTCATGATGCTCAACAGTGTGTTGCCACTCCGCGCGTCCCTCGCCGGACGCCTGTCCTCCCTTTCAATAAAATGTGCTCAGGCACAGCGCGGCAAGGCCAGCGCCGCCAGTTGCGGATACAGGCGGGGGCCGCCCACCAGGATGGGATTGCCCTTTTCCAGGCCGTTATCGGCCAGGAAATCATTGCAGCGCCCGCCCGCCTCGTTGACGAGCACGATACCGGCCAGGCAATCCCAGGAATTGATGTGCGGCTCGAAATAACCGATCAGGCGTCCGGCCGCCACATAGGCGATCATCAGCGCGCCGGAACCGTTGCGGATGAACATGCCACCCTCTTCCAGCACATCGAGCAGGAACGGTAAAAAGGTATCGGTGCCCACGCGGTGCGAAAAGCCCACGCCCAGCACGCCGCCCTGCAGGCTGGCCACGTCGTTGACGCGCAGCCGCGTTTCGCCGGCCTTCGCCGCCACGTAGGCGCCCTGCCCCTGGCAGGCGTGGAACAGCTCGTCCGCATTCGGGTCGTACACGGCGCCGATGGCCGGCTTGCCGTCGACCAGCACGCCAATCGACACGCACCAGGCCAGCATACCGTTGACGAAGCAGGCCGTGCCGTCGATGGGATCGATGACCCACACGCAGCGCGCGTCCGACGCCCCGCCGCCGCGCTCCTCGCCCACCACGGCGTCGTCAGGAAAACGCGCGGCGATTTGCGCGCGCACATAGTCTTCCACCATGCGATCGGCGATACTGACCATGTCCTGCAAGCCTTTTTCCTCGATCACCAGTTCCGTGCGGCGGTGAAACATGCCCAGCGCAATCTCGCCCGCCTGGCGGATGATGTGCCGGGCGTAGGCATAGCGCTCCAGGGTAGCCGCGTCGGCCAGTACCGCTGCCTGTGTCATATCTGTCATGCTTGTCCTCCAATGATGGCTGCGCCATGTTCGTGTACGGTCATGGCGACCGATGTGCCTTGCGTGAAAACCTGGCTCAAGTCGTGCGAGACGGCAAACAGTTCGCCGACCGGCGTGTCGAGCGTGTATTGCATTTCGCGTCCCAGGTAAGTGGCGCGCGCCACGCGCACCACCATGGCGCTGTCGGGCTGCGCGGGCGACAGCAGGATTGCTTCCGGACGCACGGCGAAACTCGCTTCGCCGCTGCGCTGGCTGCGGCATGGCAGACGCAGCCGCAACTTGCCCATGACGCAGGTGGCCTTGCCGTCGGCCACCGCTTCGATCACGCCATCGACGATGTTGGCGTTACAGATGAAGTCGGCGACGAATTTGTCGGCCGGCGATTCGAACAGCTCGTGCGGCGTGCCCTTTTGCGCGATCACTTGCCGGTTCATCACGATGATCTGGTCGGAAATGGCCAGCGCCTCTTCCTGGTCATGCGTGACATACACGGCCGTCAAGCCCAGCTTGACCTGGATGTCGCGGATCTCGTCGCGCACGCGGCGGCGCAGTTTCGTGTCGAGGTTCGACAGCGGCTCGTCCAGCAGCAGCACCTTGGGCTGCAGCACCAGCGAACGGGCCACGGCCACGCGCTGCTGCTGGCCGCCCGACAACTCGTTCGGGAAGCGCGCGGCAAAGTCGGCCAGGCCCACTAGGCGCAAGCTTTCCTGCGCCCGTTCCACGGCGCGCGGCTTGGTTTCACCGGACACGATGAGGCCGTAGCACACGTTGTCGAGCACCGTCATGTGCGGAAACAGGGCGTAGGACTGGAACACCATGCTGACGTCGCGCTCGGCGGCCGAGGTCAAGGTGACGTCCTCGCCGGCGAGCAGGATGCGTCCGGCGCTGACGCGTTCCAGGCCGGCGATCAGGCGCAGGGTCGAGGTCTTGCCGCAGCCGCTGGGACCCAGCAAGGTGACCATGGTGCGCGGCGCGATGGTGAACGAGACGTCGTTCACGGCCAGGGCCTTGCCGTAGCGCTTGGTGACGCCGTCGAATTCCAGCGCGGCAAGCTCTGTTGCTTGGGTAGTAAAGTGGTTCATGCGTAGCTCTTTTCCAGGTTGGGAACGGCGGCCGGCAGCGTTTTTTCGGCGCTGACGCGGCGAAGGCGGCGCTTGCCGACCAGCAGGTGGATCAATTGGATGCACAGCAGGATGACGACGATCAAGACCGTGGCGTAGGCAATCGCCGTGCCGTAGTTGCCGTTCGACACCAGGCCGATGATGTAGGACGTGGCCATGTCATAGTCGGCGCTGACGAGGAAGACGACAGCCGAGATCGACGTGATCGAGCGCACGAAGCCATACACGAGGGCCGAGGCAATGGCCGGGCGCAACAGCGGCAGGATGACCTTGCGCATGGTGGTCCAGCTGCTGGCGCCCAGGGTGATCGAGGCCTCGTCCAGGCTGCCGTCGAGCTGGCGCATGGCGGCGATGCCCGTACGCAATCCCATCGGCATGTTGCGGAAGACAAAGCACAGGATCAAAATCGTGGCCGTGCCCGTCAACTCGATGGGCGCCGAGTTGAACGCCAGAATGTAGCTGATGCCGATGACGGTGCCGGGAATGGCAAAGCTGAGCATGGTGCCGAACTCGAACGCGCTTTTCAGGGCGAATTGCTGGCGTACCAGCAGCCAGGCCGAGAGGATGCCGACAAAGGCCGTCAAGGGCGCGGCGATGGCCGAAATCGTCAAGGTGGTGAACAGCGACGGCCAGGCCTGGCCCGTCCAGTGCCAGCCGGAAGCGCCCGCCGTGATGCCGAAGGCGTCGATGTAGTGGCGCAAGGTGAAGGCATTGTCCTGGCCCCAGTTATTCACGAAGCCGCCCGCCACTACCGTGCCGTAGATCAGGGCCGTAAAGGCGAACCATGGCAGGGCGATGGTCCACAGCGTGGTTTTCAGGCGCGGGTTGAGCGAGGCGTGGCCGCCGTGGTCGGCCTTGCCCGTCACCGTCACATACGATTTCTTGCCCAGCCACAAGTTCTGGATGAAGAAGGCGCCCACGGCAAAGGTCAGCAGCACGATGGCCAGGGTGGCGGCACGGCCCTGGTCGTTCGAGGCGCCCACCACGGAAAAGAAGATTTCCGTCGACAGCACGTGGAAATTGCCGCCCAGCACCATCGGGTTGCCGAAGTCGGCCATGCTTTCGATAAAGCACAGCAAAAAGGCATTGGCGATGCCGGGACGCATCAAGGGCAGCGACACCTTGACGAAGGTTTGCCAGCTGCTGGCGCCCAGGGTGCCCGACGCTTCTTCCAGCGAAGGGCTGACGCCCTCCACCACACCAATTAATGTCATAAAGGCGATCGGCGCAAAGGCCAGCATCTGCGACAGCCACACGCCCGTCATGCCGTACAGCCAGCGGCTCTGCTCGATACCGAACAGGTCGCCGACGAGGCCCGTGATGGCGCCGTTGCGACCGAACAGCAGGATCAGGGCCAGGCCCAGCACGAAGGGCGGCGTGACGATGGGGAGTATCGTAATGGCGCGCATCGGGCGTACCCAGCGGCCATTGGTGCGCGTCACCAAGAGGGCGAACACGAGACCGAGGAAGGTGGCCGACACGCCCGTCAGCAGCGCCAGCGCCAGGGTATTCCAGGCCACGCCGCAGCGGCCGGGACCGGACACGCAATTGAGGCTCCAGATGCCGGGGTCCGCCAGGCGGCGCGCCAGGGCCGCGGCACCCGTGCCGCCATCATCCATGGGCTGGCCGGCGCTGACGAGGATCAGCGCGACGGGGAACAGCACGAACAGGGAGATCAGGCAAATAATGAGGCCGATGGCGCCGGCGACGAAGGCGTCGCCGCGGCAGACGCCGCAGGCTGCGGCGCCCGAGGTGAGGAGGAACAGCAGGCACAGCGCCAGCAGCAGCGCGCCAAAGCCCAGGCCCGTGCTGGCGGCCAGCGGCCCCCAGCCCAGCCATGCCAGCCACAGCAAGCCGGCGCCGCCGATGGCGATCTGGCCCAGGCCCAGGGTCTTGCGCGGCACATTGCCGGCCACCAGCGCGGCGCTGGCGGCGATCAGGGCGAAGAACACGCTCAGCGGCCAGGCGCCGAACGACAGCAGGTGCAGCACGGCCGGTGCGCCACGGTCACTGAAGAACTGGCCGTCGCGCAACCATTCGCCGGCAAACAATCCCGCTTCCTGTTGCTGCCAGGGCAACAGGCACAACGCTGCCAGGGCGGCCAGCAGCCAGCCGTAAAATATCTTTTTCATGAGGTCTCTATCCAGCTAAGTAGACCCGCCGGCATGGCCATTGCGGCATGCGGCAGGTTCGGTACGATGACAGTCTTTACGCCTTAATTGCCGGCAGAATAAATCTGCGTCGTCCAGCGCTGTAATAAGCGCTTGCGCGTGTCCGAGGCGCCATACTTGGCGAAGTCGTAGTTGATGGTCTTGATGTTTTCCAGGCGGGGCGAGGCGGCGGGAATGGTGGCGGCCACATTGGACGGGATCTGGAACGCCAGCGCTTTCACGGCTTCGCTCTGCACGTCGGGACGCAGGGCGAATTCATAGAATTTCTTTGCCTGCTCCATGTTTTTCGCGCCCTTGACGATGCTCATCGAGCCGATCTCGTAACCCGTGCCTTCGCAGGGCGGCAAGACTTTCACGGGGAAACCGGCCACGGTGAGCTTCATCAGGTCATGCATGAAACCGATGGCCACGCCCGCTTCGCCGCGGCCCACGTCCTCGCCGGGCGCCACGCCCGCGTTCGGATACTTGCTGACGTTCTGGCCCATTTTCGCCAGGAAATCGAAGGCTTCCTCTTCGCCGAACAGCTGCACCACGGTGGCCAGCGCGTTGTAGGCAGCGCCCGAGGAGTTCGGGTTGGCCATCTCGATCTCGCCCTTGTAGGCGGGCTTGACGAGGTCTTTCCAGCATTGCGGCGGCGGCAGGTTTTTCTTCTTCAGCACGTTTTCGTTGTAGGCCAGGCCCAGGATGCCGATGTAGATGCCGACGGTGCGGTATTTGGCCGTCTCGGCCTGCTTGAGCGCCCACGGCTGCAGCTTGGGCAGGGTGGGCGACTTGTATTCTTCCGTATAGCCTTCGGCGGCCGCTTGCAGGTGCGGGTCGCCCGTGCCGCCCCACCAGATGTCCGATTTCGGGTTCGACGCTTCGGCGCGGATCTTCGCGTAGGCCTCGCCGGCGCTCTTCCTGATCATCGATACCTTGATCTTGCTTTCCGCCTCGAAGCGGTTCTTCATCAGCTGGCACCACTCCATGTCGGCCGAACACAGCACGGACAGGCGTTCCTCGGCGGCCATGGCCGTCATCGGCAGGGCCAGGCTTATAGCAATCGCAACATTGCGCATCTTCATCGTCTCACTCCAAGTTTGTTGTCGTTGTGGTACTTCAGACCGCACCGCTATCTTGCGGTGTCACTGTCCAGGGATGTGCTTTTTCAAGACTTGCACTGCATTGCACACGTGTGCACACCTTACCACCAGCCGATTTTGACTGTCAACAAGAATCTCGGCAGGCGGGCGGCGTGGTGTTTTACCGACAAAAAAAGCCGCCAGCGTTGCAGCTGGCGGCTTTCGGGACCGCTGGGGTCAGAGGGGTGTTACTGCCAGGCTTCCTTGCCCTCGCGTGGCTTGCCTACCATCAGCAGCGCGCCCAGGGTCAGCACGGCTGCCAGCGACAGGTAATAGCCCACGTACTGCAAGCCATAGTTCGTGGCCAGCCAGGTGGCGATGTACGGCGCCAGCGAGGCGCCCAGGATGCCGGCCAGGTTGAACGTCAGCGACGCGCCCGTGTAGCGCACTTCGGGCGGGAACAGTTCGGACAACATCGTGCCCAGCGGTCCGTAGGTCATGCCCATCAGGCCCAGGCCGACGGCCATGAAGACCGTCACTTCCCACGTCACGCCCGAACCGAACATGGGCGCGAGCACCAGGCCGAAGATGGCAATGGCGACGGAGACCCAGATCAGGGTGGCGCGGCGGCCGCGGCGGTCGGCCAGCACGGCCGAGAATGGAATCGTCAGGGCGAAGAACAGCACGGCAAACAGCTGCACGACGAGGAATTCCTTGCGCGTGAAACCCAGCTTGGTCGTACCCCAGCTCAGCGCGAACACCGTCATCAGGTAGAACAGCACGAAAGTGGCCAGGGCGATGATGGTGCCCAGGAACAACATGCGGCCATGCTGGCGGAACACGGTGGCCACCGGCAGTTTGACGACCTCGTTCTTGTCGATGACTTTCTGGAAGTCCGGCGTTTCCGTGATCTTCAGACGCACGTACAGGCCGACAATGACCAGCAGCGCGCTGGCGAGGAACGGGATGCGCCAGCCGTAGCTGAAGAATTGCTCATCGGTCATGGTTTCGCTCAGCAGCAGGAAGATGCCGCCCGACAGGAAGAAGCCGATCGGCGCGCCCAGCTGCGGGAACATGCCGTACCAGGCGCGCTTGCCCGGTGGCGCGTTTTCCGTGGCCAGCAGTACCGCGCCGCCCCACTCGCCGCCCAGGCCCAGGCCCTGGCCGAAACGGCACAGCGCCAGCAGCAGCGGCGCCAGGGTGCCGATGGCGGCATACGTCGGCAGCAAGCCGATGATGACGGTGGAGATACCCATGGTCAGCAAGGCGGCCACGAGGGTCGCCTTGCGGCCGATGCGGTCGCCGAAGTGGCCGAACACGGCCGAACCGATGGGACGGGCGAAGAAGGCGATGGCGAACGTGGCCAGCGACTGCAGCACGGCGGCCGACGGGTCGCCGGCGGGGAAGAACAGTTTCGGAAACACCAGCACGGCGGCGGTGGCGTAGATATAAAAGTCAAAGAACTCGATGGTGGTGCCGATCAGGCTGGCGAACAGCACCGTGCCGGGGGAATTTTTCTTGGGGGGGGTGCTCATTTACTGCGCTCCTTGGGGAGGGTGTCTAAAGGCCATTCTCTGGATGTTTTTTCAGGCAGCAGCACAGCACGTTGTCTAGGCGCGCGGTTCACATATCATAGCCGTGCGCGGACGTATTTGCTGTGAATTTGCTATTAAATTCGCAAACAAATTCCACGCAGCAACACGCCGTTGTTAACGGCAGACAACGGTGAACAAACGCGCGCTATCGCGCTGCGATCAGTGCTGATTTAGAGAAACAACGGTCGTGCGCCATCCGGTTACCCGGGGCACGGCAGGAAAGGCGTCAGGGGATGGGCGACGTGTATCAGGCCCGGCGTATCGCCAGGCATTCCGTACCAGACCCGCGCGTCGGCATCGCGGCATCGGTCATTTGTGGTGAATCCTTGCCTGCGGCCCCTCCGGGTGGAGCGGGCCGGCGATGATCGCGCCTGCATCACGAAGGATGCGGTTGATCTTGCTGTAAGCGGCTTATGATACGCGCAGTGGTGCGGTGCGGCAAGAAATGATGGAAACCGCCTACGCGTCGATCAGGGCGAACGCCTTGGCGATCTCCGCGCTGTCGAGCGGGCGCACGAGGCGCGCCACTTCCTGGCCATCCTTGAGGAAAATCAAGGTCGGCCACAGTTTCACCCGGAAGTAACGTCCCAGGGCGCGGCCGGGGCCGTCTTCCACGCGCAGGTGCGGCACCTCGGGGTGCTGTGCAAAGGCGGCAGCCAGCGGCGCCTGGGTGGCGCGGCAGTGGCCGCACCAGCCCGTGCCAAATTCCAGCAGGGCCGGCCCCGCCAGGGCGTCGATCCCGGCCCGCGTGGGTTGCGCCACAGCATACGTGTCATTCATCATGCCAGTCTCCTTGACAACTTAGACCACTTTCACGCGCAAGGTCTCCAGGCCATCGATGGCCCCCACCAGCTCGTCGCCGCGCTGCACGGCCGCCACGCCGGCCGGCGTGCCCGTGTAGATCAGATCGCCGGGCTGCAAGGTAAAGTAGGTCGACAGGTCGGCGATGGTTTCCGCCACATTCCAGATCAGCATGTCGATGCTGCTGCCCTGGCGCAACTCGCCATTCACGTGCAGGGTGATGGCGGCATGGCTGACGTCGCCCGCCTGCGCGGCCGGGGTGATGGAACCGATGGGCGCCGAGTGCTCGAACGCCTTGCCCGTCTCCCACGGACGGCCCTGCTTTTTCGCCGCGCCCTGCACGTCGCGGCGCGTCATGTCCAGGCCGATCGCATAGCCCCACACGTGATCCAGCGCATCGGCCACGCCGATATCGCTGCCGCCCTTGCCGATGGCCACCACCAGTTCCATCTCGTGTTGGAAATCCTGCGTCTGCGCCGGATACGGCAACTCGCCCGTCGTGCCGGCAGGCACGGGCAGCACGGCGTCGGCAGGTTTCATGAAGAAAAACGGCGCCTCGCGGCCCGTGTGGCCCATTTCCTGGGCATGGTCGACATAGTTGCGGCCCACGCAATAGATGCGGTGAACGGGAAAAGTATCAACGCTGCCGCTGACGGGAACGCTGGGCTGGATGGCTGCGGCAATGACATACGACATGGAAACTCCTGTTCGGCACGATAAAAAGGCGGTGATGAAAAAGGGGACACCGCAGTGTCCCCTTATTTTACGGCAAGCTTACTTCAGCAGTCCCGAGCGGCTCGGGTCCGGCATGCGGATGGCCACGATGAAGGAAATCAGGCACATGATGGTCACGTACCAATAGAAATACTCTTCCACGTGCCAGGCCTTGAACTGCAGCGCCACGTATTCGGCCGAACCGCCGAACATGGCGTTGGCGACCGCATACGACAGGCCCACGCCCAGCGCGCGCACTTCGACGGGGAACATTTCCGCCTTGATCAAACCGCTGATCGACGTATAGAAGCTGATGATGGCCAGCGCGATGATGATCAGGCCAAACGCCGCGTACGGGCTGGTGATGTCTTTCAAGGCATGCATGATCGGCAACACGCACAGGGTGGCCAGGCCGCCGAAGAACAGCATCGAGGTGCGGCGGCCGATGCGGTCCGACAAGGCGCCGAACACGGGCTGCAAAATCATGTAGACGAGCAAGGCGCACGTCATGACAGCGCTGGCCGTCTTGGTATCCATGCCGGCCGTGTTGACCAGGTATTTCTGCATGTAGGTGGTAAACGTGTAGAACACGAGCGAGCCGCCGGCCGTAAAGCCGAGCACGGTGATGAAAGCGCGCTTGTGCTTGAGCAAGCCGCGCAAGCTGCCAGCGTCCTTGTCCTTGCGCTCGCTGGCGGTGGTCGTTTCCGTCAGGGATTTACGCAGGTTCAGCGACACGAGGGCCGCCAGGGCGCCGAAGACGAACGGGATGCGCCAGCCCCAGGCACGCAATTCTTCCAGGGTCAGCAATTGCTGCAAGACCACCAGCACCAGCAAGGCCAGCAACTGGCCGCCGATCAGGGTCACGTACTGGAACGAGGCGAAGAAACCGCGCTTGCCCGATTCCGACACTTCGCTCATGTAAGTGGCGCTGGTACCGTATTCGCCGCCCACGGACAAGCCCTGGAACAGGCGCGCCACCAGCAGCAGGAACGGGGCGAAAGCGCCGATGGTTTCATACGTAGGCAGCACGGCGATCATCAGCGAGCCGCCGCACATCATCAGCACGGAAATCATCATCGACTGGCGGCGGCCGTATTTGTCGGCGATGCGGCCGAACAGCCAGCCGCCCACGGGACGCATGAGGAAGCCGGCGGCAAAGATGCCGGCCGTCTGCAGCAGCTGCGTCGTCGGGTTACCGGAAGGGAAGAAGGCGTGCGAGAAGTACAGCGCGCAGAACGAGTAAATATAGAAGTCGAACCATTCGACCAGGTTACCGGAGGAAGCGCCAATGATGGCCTTGATGCGCTGCTGGGATGTCAGCTGCGCAACGTCATGCGGAGTATCGTGGGATGTCATATCAGTCTTCTTGTTCGTGTGAAAAAGCCAACGCCAGCCGGGTTGCCCAGGCTGGTTTTGCATCATACGCCCTTGATCAGGGTCAAAAAGCCGGCCGGCATACGCGTTAATACGTATCGCCGGCAACTTTTTTCACCTGCGGGCGGGCGGAATCAGACCCGTTCCAGCACCAGCGCGATGCCCTGGCCCACGCCGATGCACATGGTGCACAAGGCATAGCGCCCGCCCGTGCGGTGCAGCTGGTTGACGGCCGTCATGGCCAGGCGCGCGCCCGACGCGCCCAGCGGGTGGCCCAGGGCGATGGCGCCGCCATTCGGGTTCACGCGCGGGTCGTCGTCGGGTAAACCCAGCTGGCGCAGCACGGCCAGGCCCTGGGCGGCGAATGCTTCGTTCAATTCGATGACGTCGAAGTCGGCCATGGTCAAGCCCGTCATGGCCAGCACTTTCAGGGTGGCGGGCGCGGGCCCGATGCCCATGATGCGGGGCGCCACGCCGGCCGTCGCCATGGCCACGACCCGCGCGCGGGGTGTCAGGCCAAAGCGGGCCGCGTTGGCTTCGTCGGCCAGCAGCAGGGCCGCCGCGCCATCGTTGACGCCGGACGCGTTGCCGGCCGTGATCGTGCCGTCCGCGCGCACGACGGGTTTCAATTTGGCCAGGGTATCCAGCGTGGTGGCGCGTGGATGCTCGTCGCGGGCAACGATGACAGGGTCGCCCTTCTTCTGGGCGATGCTGACGGGGCAGATTTCACTGTCGAACACGCCCGCCTGCTGCGCCGCCAGCGCTTTCACCTGGCTGGCCAGGGCGAACGCATCCTGATCAAGACGGCTGATGCCGAAGTCCGACGCTACGTTTTCCGCCGTTTCCGGCATCGAATCGACGCCGTACTGCGCCTTCATCAAGGGATTGATGAAGCGCCAGCCGATGGTCGTGTCTTCCATTTTCATGCCGCGCGAAAAGGCGCTGTCCGCCTTGCCCATGACAAACGGCGCGCGGCTCATGCTTTCCACGCCGCCGGCGATCAGCAAGCCCGCTTCGCCGCTCTTGATGAAGCGGGCGGCGCTGCCGATGGCGTCCAGGCCCGAGCCGCACAGGCGGTTCAGGGTGGCGCCCGGCACGCTGTCGGGCAAGCCCGCCAGCAGGGCCGCCATGCGCGCCACGTTGCGGTTGTCCTCGCCCGCCTGGTTGGCGCAGCCGTACAGCACGTCGGTGACGGCGTTCCAGTCCACATTCGGGTTGCGCGCCATCAAGGCGCGGATGGGCACAGCGCCCAGGTCGTCGGCGCGCACGCCGGCAAGTCCTCCGCCATAGCGGCCAAACGGCGTGCGCTGCGCGTCGCAAATGTAAGCATGGGTCATGTTCTTTCCTCCAAGAAAGTGTATTGAATGGGCGGTGAATTAACGTCCGTCCGCCAGCGGCACGGCCGTCAACGCTTGCAACTGCTCGAAACTCAAGCCATCCACCAGTTCGACGACCGTGGCGCCGGCGGGCGACAGGTCGAGCACGGCCAGGTCGCTGTAGATGCGGCTGACGCAGGCGATGCCCGTCAGCGGATACGTGCATGCCTGCACCAGCTTGCTTTCACCCGTCTTGGTCAGCAATTCCATCATGACCCAGGTTTTTTTCGCGCCGATGGCCAGGTCCATGGCCCCGCCCACGGCGGGAATGGCGTCGGACGCGCCCGTGTGCCAATTGGCCAGGTCGCCCGTGGCGGAGACTTGAAACGCGCCCAGCACGCAGATGTCCAGGTGGCCGCCGCGCATCATGGCGAAGCTGTCGGCGTGGTGGAAGTAACTGCCGCCCGCCAGCAGGGTGACGGGCTGCTTGCCCGCATTGATCAGGTCGTAGTCTTCTTCGCCCGGCGCGGGCGCGGGGCCCATGCCGATCACGCCGTTTTCGCTGTGCAAGATGATGTCCGCGCCGGCCGGCAAGTGGTTCGCCACCAGGGTCGGCAAGCCGATGCCCAGGTTGACGACATTGCCTTCATGGATGTCCGCCGCCACGCGGGCCGCCATTTGATCTCGATTCCATTTATTCACTTGATATTCCTCAGGCAGCTTTGAAGCCGGCGGGGCCGGTGGCCGTGCGCGGCACTTGCACCAGGCGCTGCACGAACAGGCCCGGCGTGATGACGTGCTCGGGATCGATGCTGCCCAGCTCGGCAACTTCATGCACGGAAGCAATGCTGACTTTCGCGGCCATGGCCATGATGGGGCCGAAGTTGCGCGCCGTCTTGCGGTAAGTCAGGTTGCCCCAGCGGTCGCCCTGCTCCGCCTTGATCAGGGCGAAGTCGGCGTGGATCGGCGACTCGAACACATACATGCGGCCGTCGATCTCGCGCGTTTCCTTGCCCTTCGCCAAATCCGTACCGTAACCCGTGGGCGTGAAAAAGCCGCCGATGCCGGCGCCGGCGGCGCGGATGCGCTCGGCCAGATTGCCCTGCGGCACCAGCTCCAGCTCCAGCTTGCCCGCGCGGTACAGCGCGTCGAACACGTGGGAATCGGCCTGACGGGGGAACGAGCAGATGATCTTGCGCACTTGCCCGTTTTTCAGCAGGGCGGCCAGGCCCGTGTCGCCATTGCCCGCATTGTTGTTGACGATGACGAGGTCGCGCGCGCCCTGAGCAATCAAGCCGTCGATCAGCTCGGCCGGCTGGCCCGCGCCGCCGAAGCCGCCAATCATGACGGTGGCGCCATCGTGGATATCGGCCAGCGCATCAAGCACGCTGGAACGCAGTTTGTCGATCATTGCCTGTCCCCTTCAAATCAAACTCATCAGACATTTGTTCGTATAGCGAACAAATATTCGTATTTAGAACTTATTCGTGAGAATATGCCTGATCGGGGCGCTTGTCAATTTGCCGTTTTCGCTAGCGCCATGGCTATAATTGCCACCTTGATCAATTGGAATCGCCATGACCGCACGCAGCAGCACGCCCCTTTCCGCCGAAGAAACCCTCGATGCCGACGGCGCGCCCCGCCCTGGCGACAGCTATGTGCAATCGTTCGCGCGGGGCCTGGCCGTGCTGCGCAGTTTTGGCGCGGACGCGCCGCAACAGACCCTGAGCGAAGTGGCGGAGCGGGCGCAGTTGACGCGCGCGGGCGCGCGGCGCATCCTGCACACCTTGTTGCATCTTGGCTACGTGGAAGCGGATGGGCGGCTGTTCCGCCTGACGCCGAAGGTGCTCGACCTCGGCTATGCCTATTTGTCGTCGCTGCCCGTGTGGACGCAGGCGCAGCCGCTGCTGGAAGAATTGATGCAGACCTTGCGCCAGTCGTGCTCGGCCACCGTGCTCGACGGCGACGACATCGTGTATGTGGTGCGCCTGTCCGCGCACCGCACCATGTCGATCAACCTGGGCATCGGCAGCCGCCTGCCCGCCTACTGCACCTCGATGGGACGGGTTTTGCTGGCGGGCCTGGCGCCCGAGGTGCTGCGCGAACGGCTGTCGAAGATGGCGCTGCTGAAAATCACGCCGGCGACCAAGGTCGATATCGACGTCTTGATGGAAGAGATTGCGCAAGTGCGGCGCCAGGGCTGGTGCCTGGTGCAGGAAGAGCTGGAACAGGGCTTGATCGCCCTCGCCGCGCCCGTGTTCGACCGGGCCGGCAAGGTGGTGGCGGCCATCAACGTCAGCGGCCAGACGGCGGGGCCGTCCGTCGCGCACCTGCTGGAACACAGCTTGCCGAAACTGCTCGATACGGCAAGCCGGGTCAGCGCCCTGGTGCGGGTGCAGCAGTAGCGCTTATTGCTTGAACCTTATTTCTTGAATTTGGCGCACGGGTCCGGGCGCGGTTGCGCGGGCATCGTTTGCGTCAGGTCAAACGTGCCCTTGTAGCCGCTGCCGCCCTGCTCCAGGTAACCGATGCTGCGCACGTTCAGCTGCGGGTCGGCCAGCTTCAGCCAGCGGGGCACGCCGATATCCTTGCGCACGTGGTCGTTGCCGGCGATCAACACCACGTCGCGCGGCGCCTGGTCACGGATCAGCTTGGCCATCCAGATATCGCGCGCCACCTGGGCGTTGACGACACCTTTGATCATCATGTCGGGCAGCATATTGCAGCGGGCCGCCTGGACTTCCTTCTCTTGCCCGTCCAGGATATCGGCCGGCACGGGCGCGGCCAGGTACGTGGCCACCATGGCCGGCGGCATGGCCCACTGGATGCCGTCGCGCACGATGCGCGAGGCATCGGCGGGCGACAGGTTGCCGGCGACCAGGCTCAGCTGGTAGCTGATGACGAGGTCCAGCACGGGCCGGTACAAGCTCCAGTCCCAGCGCGGCTGTTCCATCACGCGGATGATGCAGTCGGGGTCGGCGCAATCGCGCGCGGCGCGCGTCAGCAAGGCCTGGTTTTCGCGGTCGAACTGTTCCATGACAATCACGGGACGCCAGCCGGTCGCCAGGCGGCGGCGCAATTCCTCGACGCGCAGGCGCTGGCCTTGTGCATTGTCATGGACTTCGCCCAGCAGCAACACTTGCGGATTGGGCAAGGTGTCGGCCACGGGCACGGGAGCGGGCGGAGCGTCTTTCTTCAGCAAGCTGCCGCAGGCGGCCAGCGCCAGCACGCTGCACAACAGGGCGGCGCGCGCGCCGGCGCGGAAAATCACGGTTTTCATGTCAGGCGGGTATCTTCAAGTGGCGATGCGCCAGATTGTACCGTCTCAGGCCGGCGCCGGCAGCTTGCGGCGCTCCAGCACTTCAAAGAG
This sequence comes from Janthinobacterium sp. SUN137, assembly GCF_030587265.1. Lineage (NCBI taxonomy): Bacteria > Pseudomonadati > Pseudomonadota > Betaproteobacteria > Burkholderiales > Oxalobacteraceae > Janthinobacterium > Janthinobacterium sp. SUN137. The sequence continues at coordinate 1,198,105 of NZ_JAPWHZ010000001.1, forward strand.
AAGCATGCCGGCCAGCATGGCGCCGGTAAACAGCCACGCCTTCGGCTGGCCCGCCAGCAGGGAGACGAGGGCGGGGCCGGGACAGAAACCGGCGATGCCCCAGCCCGCGCCAAAGGCCAAGCTGCCCAGCAGCAGGCGCCGGTCGATGCGCCGCGATACTGGCAATTGCATGGGTTCGCCCAGCAGCGCCGTGCTGCGCCGCCGCGCCAGCCAGAAGGCAGGCATGGCCACGCCGATGGCGCCGCCCATCACCAGCGCCAGCGACGGGTCCCAGGCGCCGGCCAGGTCGAGGAAGCCGAGCACCTTGGCCGGGTTGCTCATGCCGGAAACGATCAGGCCCAGGCCGAAGACGAGGCCGCTCAACAGGGAAAGGATCAGCTTGCTCATAAGCTTGCTCACAGATGGCGCAACAGATAGACGGTGAGGAAACCGGCCGCCATGAAGGCGATGGTGGCCGCCAGCGAACGCAGTGACAGGCGCGACAGGCCGCACACGCCGTGGCCGCTGGTGCAGCCGGCGCCATAGCGCACGCCCACGCCCACCAGCAAGCCCGCCACGATCAGGGCGGGCGTGCCCGCATCGATCCGCACGGGCGGCAAGGCTTGCCACAGCGAATACAGCAAGGGCGTGCCGACCAGGCCGGCAAGAAAGGCGATGCGCCAACCCAGGTCGCCACGGCGCGGCCGCAGCAAGCCGCCGACGATGCCGCTGATGCCGGCGATGCGGCCATTGAACAGAATCAGCAGGGCCGCGGCCAGGCCGATCAGCATGCCGCCGGCCAGCGAGGCCCACGGCGTGAAATGCTGCCAGTCGATGTGCATGGAAATACTCAGTCCGCTTCGTCGTTGAACGTGGGGCGTGGCGCGCAAAATTGCGCGTACAGCACTTGCAGCACGGCCAGCACGGGCGCGCTGGCGACGCGGTAATAGATCTGCTTGCCGTCGCGCCGCGTGGCCACCAGCATCTCTTCGCGCAGCACGCCCAGCTGCTGCGACAGGGTCGGCTGGCCGATGCCCACTGTTTGCTCGAGGTCGCTGACGCAATGCTCGCCCTGCGATAGCTGGCACAGCAGCATCAATCGGTCGGCATTGCCCATGGCCTTGAGCAGCGAGCTGGCCTTGTAGGCCGAGCCACGCATGGCGTCGAGGTTGTATTCGGCGTGTTGTGTTGCGACTGTCTCCATCGTGCCCTCCCACAGGCGGTCATATTGATCATCATGCGATAAACAATATACTAATCAATATACTGTTTTCCTGCTGGCGATTCGCACAAAAAAACAACAGTGTTTTTCGGCGATAGCGTGCTCATGCGAAGTGTGCGGCAGCGATAGCCATCACGCTATCAAAATGATAAATATTCGTAATTTAAAGTAAATAAACGTAGCAAAATTGCCACGACTTGTGCTGTAATAAGACCTCTTCAGAAAAATCGTGATACGCCCCCGTACAGGCGCATTGTCCGTCCAGGCGCAGGCCGGTTTTCGACCGCACCGCACGGTGAACCAGGGAGTCAAAGATGAAGTTACTTCAGCCGCTAGGCATGGCCATGCTGGCGCTGTCGGCGTGCGCCGGCAGTGCGGCGGCCAGCGCCCCGCCCACGACACACGCCCAGGTCGTGAGCGACGACAGTCTCGGTTTCACCAGCACTGCCGACAATCCCGGCTGGGACACACCAGACTTGCCGTATGCGCGTCTGCTGGCGCAGGGCACCATGCTCAACGCGGCCCCGCGCTGGAGCAGCACCGGTGCGCGCCACGGCGCACTGCCTCCGTCCGCAGCCGCCACGGCCCCGCCCGTGCAGCAAACGAACGTGCCGCCGCCCGTGCCCGAAGCGAGCATGGTCTCGATGTTGCTGGTGGGACTGGGCTTGCTGGCCTTTAGCATGCACGGTGAAAAACAGGAAAAATTCGATAGCTGACCCTATTCCGGCAGCCGATGCCGCTGCCTTAAAAAAAATTCCGCCTTGCGCGGAATTTTTTTTGCCTGCCTTGCCTGGGTTGATGCTCACTTGATGCTCACTTGTCCAGCAAGCGGCAAACCCGTTCGATATTGCCCACAGGAATGCCCGACTTCAGGGCGCGCGCGATGCAGGCTGCCTTGTCCGTGCCCGAGGCGGAAATGAGCACGAAGGCCGTGCCCAGGACGCTGACGGCGACCAGCAATATCAGCACGCCCTTGACGATCTCCCAGTTCATGGCGTGTCAGCAATCTCATACGTGAAAGCATAGTAATGCTTGCCCTCTTCGATGCGGATGGCCAGGCTGCCCGACAGGCCTTGCAATTGCTCCGTCCCCGTATCGGGCACCACCGTCACCGACAAGGCGGGCGCGCCGCGCGTCATCGTGCCGCTGTGCTGCAAATAAAAGCTGCCGTGACGCCCGTCCAGCGTGCCTTCCACCCGCTCCAGCGCCACATAGCCTGCCGAGCCCGCCACGCTGGCGCGCGCGCTGAGCATCTCGCCCCGCGCACTGGCGTCGAGGGCGCCGTGGTAGCGCTTGTCGAGCGACAGGCGTCCCAACCCCGATTGCGCGGCCGTGTCCGACAAGGTTTCCGGGGTGATGGTGACGTCGAAGGTACCGTGAATGGTAGGCATCAGTACTCCTTGGAAAATGAAGAGGTGGCGGCCGCCTCCGGCCCGTTCAGCAGCACATGTAATTTTTGCATGGTGGCCCAGTTGCGCGAGGTGACGCCATCGCCGAGCAGCACGCCCAGCGCCGCCACCACCTTACTGGCCAACACGCCGTCGGGACACCAGGCATACGCGGCCCAGCGCCCCAGGACCAGCGCTTCCGGCTGCCACGGCCGCTGCGCCAGGGGCGCCAGGCGCTGCATGTCGGCCGGATTGTTCAGCACCAAGGTCAGCAGACGCGCCGCATCGGCCGCCGGCGCCAGGGTGTTTTGTTCGATCAGTTCGGCAAACTGCCTGGCCGACAGCACCGTCACCCGGGCCGCCACGCCCAGTTTCAGCACCAGCGCTTCCTCGATGCGGGCAGCGGCGTCGGCCGGCGCGACCTTGCCTCCGTCATACACGACGTTGCCGCTGTTGAGCACGGTACGCACCTGTGCAAAACCCAGGTCGCCCAGCAGCTTGCGCAGGTCGGCCATGGCCACGCGCTTGGCGCGGCCGACATTGATCCCGCGCAAAAGCGCCACTTGCTGACTATTTTCCATCTGTGCCATGTGTTGTCTCCTTGCCTATGCCTGGCCGGCCGGAACGCTGGCGGCGCCTTCCGGCAATGGCGTCACCTTGGGCAGGCGCAGCAGGAACGTCGCGCCCTGCCCCAAGGTGCTGCTGACCGTGATGGTGCCGCCAAACTGCTTGGCAATCAAGTTGAATACGATATTCAAGCCCAGGCCCGTGCCGCCCTGTCCGCGCCGCGTGGTGACAAACGGGTCGAACACGCGGTCGAGCATGTCGGGCGCGATGCCGCGGCCATTGTCGCGCACCTGCATGGCGATCCAGTCGTTGTCGCCGTGCACGCCGATATGGATGTGGCCGTCCGTGTCCGCATCGAAGGCGTGCTCGACGCAGTTCAGGACCAGGTTGGTCAGCACCTGCGCCAGCGCGCCAGGATAGCTGTCGAGCATGATGCCGGGCGGGCAATCGATATCGATGCGGATGCGCGTCTTTTTCAAGGTCGGCTGCAGGCTCGAGATGACTTCGCCGATATAGTCGCGCAATTCGAACAAACGGCGCGCTTCGCTGACCTGGTCGACGGCGATCTGCTTGAAGCTGTGGATCAGGTGCGCGGCGCGGTAGGCATTGTTCATGATCAGGCGCGCGCTTTCGCCGGCCGTTTCCAGGTAGCGCACGATATCGGTCTTCTTCACGCTGCCGCCCGCCACCGCCGCGCTGATGTCATCGGTGGCTTCCTTCAGCACCGAGGCGCTGGTCAGCGCGATGCCGACCGGGGTGTTGATTTCATGCGCCACGCCCGCCACCAGGCTGCCCAGCGAGGCCAGGCGTTCCGACTGCAGCAACGATTCCTGCGCCCGGCGCAACTCGTCCATGGCCTGCGCCGTCTCCTGCTGCGAGCGGCGCGCCATGTCTTCCGCCTCGCGGCTGCCCTCGATGATGGACTTGAGCTTGCGCTGCACGGCATTGAAGCCGCGGATCACGTCGCCCAGCTCGTCGCGCCGGTTTTCCGGCAGCTCTTCGACGTCATCGCTGCCGCGCGTGGCCAGATCGAACAAGCCGTCGCGCAACTGTTTCAAGGGGCCAAAGACGATGCGCAGGCTCAGCGCCAGGGCGCCCACCAAAATGATGTCAAGTAGCAACACTTCCAGCACCTTGCGCCGCACTTCGCCGCGCAGGGCCGCATCGATCTGGGCACGGCTGAAATTGACGATGACCTTGCCGACGATCACCGGCTTGCCGCCCGTGGCCGCGGCCACGGCGTCGCGGAACACCAGCGGCGCCTCGACGGGCGTGCCGCCCATGGCCACGTCGGAGGTCAAAGGCACCAGGGTGCCGGCCGCGTCGCGCACTTCGCCCGCGAACAGGCCGACGGAGGCGTCGTAGACGCGGATGCCGACCAGTTCCGGCGGCAGCATTTCGGCCGCGACGATGCTGTCGACCTTGGATTTGTCGAGGTCCCACAGGGCGGACGGCAAGCTGGTCTGCAAGCGGGTCAGCACGCCGCTGCGCAGACGCGCGCTGCCCGATTCGAGTTCCTTGCTCAAGGTATATTGGGTATAGCTACCCGAAATGCCCAGCACCAGGGTGACGATCACGACAAAAAGCAGGGTCAGCCGGACTTGGATACTCACCATCAATCAACACTCCCCGGGCCAGGCCGCCAGCCCGCGGCGCGGGCGCAGTGACGTCAACGGACAACAGCCTGAATCAAATGTACGGTATGACATGCTTATTGGCAAGATTTACAGCAATGCCGTTTTCCACCAGGCCTTGATACAGGTTGAGACATTGCGTCATGGCAATGGTAATATCCCGCAATCATCTAAGGAGTCGTCATGGCGGTCATGCATCAACATCTACCCCTGGAACAAGTTCGTCCTGGCATGGTCTTGTCGGATGTCTTGCTCGATGCGCATGGACAAGTGCTGTTGCCGCAAGGCGCGGTATTGACGGAAAACATGCTGGCCCTGATGCCGCGCCACAACATCGACATGCTGCCGATCCAGGCGCCGCCCCCCTCGCCCGAAGAAATCGCCGCGCAACAGGCGGCCGACAGCGAACGGCTGGCCTACCTGTTCCGCAAGCATGACCCCGAGGATCCCCTGGATGCGGCCACCACCTTGCTGCGCAGCTATGTCACGGCTTACCGCCTGGGCACGGGAGAGGCAGCATGAGCACCCAGCTGACGCTCGACGATATCGTCGCCCACCTCGACGACCTGCCTTCGCTGCCCGCCGTCGTCATGGAACTATTGAACAGCATCGACCAGGAAGACGTCGATATTTCCGTGCTGGCCAAAAAAGTGTCGTACGACCAGGCGCTGACGGCGAAAACCCTGCGCCTGGCCAACTCCTCGCAATATGGCTTGCAGGTGAAAGCCACCACCATCCAGCAGGCGATCACTTACCTGGGCTTCCAGACCACGCGCAGCCTGATCACGTCGGCGGCCATCACGGGTTGCTTCCCGGAAGGACGCTGCCCCGGTTTCGACGACAAGGCCTTCTGGCGCCATTCGGTGGCGACGGCCGCCTGCGCCAAGGTGCTGGCGCGGCAAATCCGCTTCAACCAGGATTACGCGTTCACGGCCGGCTTGCTGCACAACATCGGCCGCCTGGTGCTGGTCAGCAGTTTCCCCGCGCACTATGCGCAAGTCATCGCGCACCAGGCGGCGCACGATTGCAGCCTGCTCGAAGCGGAGCAAGCCGTACTGGGCGTGGATCACGTGCAAGCCGGCGTGGCGCTGGCCGAACACTGGAATTTTTCCGACACGATGCGCCTGGCGCTGGGCAACTATCTGCAGCCGGACACGCCGGGAGCAGGCTTCCTCGCGTCGCTGATCCACGTGGCCAATGCCGTCGTCTGCGCGCTCGACCTGGCGCAGGCGGGCGACGACATGGTGCCGCGCGTCTCGCCGGTGGCCTGGGATGCGCTGGGCCTGGGCGAAGACACGTATCTGCAGCTGTTCCGCGAGACGGAACTGCGCTATGACGAAATCACCTCGGCACTGCTGAGCTAAACATGGCCGCAAACGCAAACGGCTCTCGCTGCAAAGCGAAAGCCGTCAAGGGTACTGCGGTGTGTCCATGCTGCCCGGTCCACGCCGGCCTGTTGCCGCCAGCAGCTACGCAAGCGGCACAGTCAGCGCGCCACCGCCGCATCAGTGCGCGTAATTCGATTCTTGCGCATCGCCGCGGTCTTCCGCCTTTGGACGGCCCTGGGCGTCGGACAGACGATACTTGGTGCGGCGGTCGCCCATCAAGTCGCGCAGGTCACGGATGCTCATGCCCGTCACTTCGTGCATGCGGATCAGCAGCGAGGCGCCGACCGGCAAGCGGTGATGGCGGATCTTGCTGATGACGGGTGGCGCCACTTCGAGCAGACGCGACAGGGCTGCATCGTTTTTCAGCTGCATCTTGCTCAGCAGAATATCCAGCAGGTGGTTCGGGTTGTAACTCTCTTGCGATGCTAATGCATGATGTGCCATGATTTTTCCTCGTCTGGTGAATGTAGAAAATAATGCCGATACGAACTTAAGGCTGGCTTAGAGTGTTCAAATAAACGTCTGTCATCGGATTCAGCCCTCCCCCGCCTTTCCTCCGTATCGCACTGCCTGCACAGGACTCGCACAGCCACGCCCAGCCAACGTACGCAATTTGCCGCGTGAGTAAAAGCACGTGCAATTCACTGAAATGAATTGCATATAAGGCAATATACTAGCCCAAACACGCGGCATCTGCGCCTCGCGCAAACTTCCTGATTGTTAAATATCAATCAAGCTGCTGGTTGGCTTGGCAACGATGCTATTTCAACACATTAGGATGCCAGCGGGCGCACACAAGGCTTTGCAGCAACTTGTTACAAATCAATGGTGTCACACGGCAATAAATGCTTTTGAGCATCACGACTCAGGGCCGCATATACAGGCGACAACCTTGTCGGCAAGGTAAGCACAACATGGCCCGCCCCGGCGATTTACGCTAAACTATGGCCTGAACTTGCAGCGAGCCTGCCGCCGGGCAGCCAGAGGCGCCCGGCCGGTCATCCACCGCCTCCCGCCCCGAGCGGCGCACAGCGCAAGCCCCCTGCCCAGCTTATTTGCAGCCACACTGATTTGCTCCATTATTTGTCCCACTTATTTGCCGCCACATTTACCGATAAGCACCCGACGCCATGCAGAAAAAAGTATTCATTAAAACCTTCGGCTGCCAGATGAACGAGTACGACTCGGACAAGATGGCCGACGTGCTGGGCGCCTCCGATGGCCTGGTGCGCACCGACACGCCGGAAGATGCCGATGTGATCCTGCTCAATACCTGCTCCGTGCGCGAAAAGGCGCAGGAAAAAGTGTTTTCCGACCTGGGCCGCCTGCGCGAGCTGAAACTGGGCAAGCCGCACCTGCTGATCGGCGTGGGCGGCTGCGTGGCGTCGCAGGAAGGCGACGCCATCGTCAAGCGCGCGCCGTATGTCGACATGGTCTTCGGCCCGCAAACCCTGCACCGCCTGCCGCAGATGATCGAACTGCGCCGCGCCAGCGGCGACGCGCAAGTGGACATCAGCTTCCCGGAAATCGAAAAGTTCGACCACATGCCGCCGGCCAAGGTGGAAGGCGCCTCGGCATTCGTTTCCATCATGGAAGGCTGCAGCAAATACTGCAGCTACTGCGTAGTGCCCTACACGCGCGGCGAGGAAGTGTCGCGCCGCTTCGAGGACGTGCTGACGGAAGTGGCGGGCCTGGCCGCCCAGGGCGTCAAGGAAATCACCCTGCTGGGGCAAAACGTCAACGCCTACCGTGGCGCGATGGAAGGCGGAGACATTGCCGATTTCGCCCTGCTGCTCGAATACGTGGCCGACATCCCCGGCATCGAACGCATGCGCTTCGTCACCAGCCACCCGAAGGAATTCACGCAGCGCCTGATTGACGCCTATGCGAAGATCCCGCAGCTGGTCGACCACCTGTATTTGCCCGCGCAGCACGGTTCCGACAAGGTGCTCGGCGCCATGAAGCGCGGCTACACGGGCCTCGAATACAAGTCCATCATCCGCCGCATCCGCGCCGTGCGCCCGAACATGGCCATTTCGTCCGACTTCATCGTCGGTTTCCCCGGCGAGACCCAGGCCGACTTCGACGCCATGATGAAGCTGATCGCCGACGTGGGCTTCGACAACAGCTACAGCTTCATCTTCAGCAAGCGCCCCGGCACGCCGGCCGCCAGCCTGGAAGACGACACGCCGCATGAAGTCAAGCTGGCCCGGCTGCAGCAATTGCAGGCGGCCATCGACGCCAACACGCGCAAATACAGCCTGGCCATGGTCGGCACCGTGCAAACCATCCTCGTCGAAGGCCGCTCGAAAAAGGATACGATAGATCGCGAACTGCAAGGCCGCACGGAAAACAACCGCGTGGTCAATTTCGACGCCGGCCCTGACGGTTTGCAACTGATCGGCCAGCTGGTCGACGTGCGCATCACCGAAAGCCATTCCTACACCCTGCGCGGCGAACTCGTCGCCAGCGCACCCGCATTGAAAAGAGCCAGTTGAAAACCAAAGCCCCGATACAGCCGCATTACTTCATCCCCGAGCCGCTCGACAACACGCGCCTGGCGCACCTGTGCGGCCCCCTCGATGAAAACCTGCGCCAGATTTCCGCCGCCCTCGACGTGACGATCTTCCGCCGCGGCGAGAAATTCATCGTCGGCGGCAGCAATGCCGAACGCGCCGTGGAAATCCTCGAACAGTTCTACGCCATCGCCAACAAGGTCGTGCCGCTGGAAGAAGTGCAGCTGGCCCTGGTGGAACAGCGTGCGGGCCTGTCCGCCGCCTCGGAACACCACGCCAACGCCCCCGTCAGCACCTTCGTCGAGCCGGATATCGCCAGCCCCGTGCTGAAAACGCGGCGCGCCGACCTGCGCGGGCGCACGCCGCACCAGATCGCCTACCTGCGCGACATCCTCGAACACGACATCAGCTTTGGCGTCGGCCCGGCGGGCACGGGCAAAACCTACCTGGCCGTCGCCTGCGCCGTCGACGCGCTCGAACGCGACGCCGTCAAGCGCATCATTCTGACGCGCCCCGCCGTCGAAGCGGGCGAACGCCTGGGCTTCCTGCCGGGCGACCTGGCGCAAAAGGTCGACCCGTATCTGCGTCCCCTCTACGATGCGCTGTATGATTTGCTGGGCTTTGACCGCACGCAAAAACTGTTTGAAAAACAGGTGATCGAGATCGCCCCGCTGGCCTACATGCGCGGGCGCACCCTTAACCACGCCTTCGTCATCCTTGACGAGGCGCAAAACACCACCGTCGAACAGATGAAGATGTTTTTGACGCGCATCGGCTTCGGCAGCAAGGCCGTGGTGACGGGCGACGTCACGCAAGTCGACCTGCACAAGAGCCAGACGAGCGGCCTGATCGACGCCGTGCACGTATTGAAAGACGTGCGCGGCATCGGCTTCACGCAATTTAACAGCACCGACGTGGTGCGCCATCCGCTCGTCGCGCGCATCGTCGACGCCTATGAAACGGCGCAGGCGGCCAACGCCGACGCCGCCCAGTTACTTCCCTTGTTGAAACCAGCTGCCGCCAAAAATGTCCGAAAAAAATAAACTGTCCCTGTCCGTGCAATACCCGGACGCCCGCCTGGAAACCCTGATCACGCGCCCGAAAGTGCGCCGCTGGGTCAAGGCGGCCCTGTTCGCCCCCGCCGAATTCACCATCCGCTTCGTCGACGCGGAAGAAGGCCGTACCTTGAACCGCGATTACCGCGAAAAGGACTACGCCACCAACGTGCTGACGTTCGCCTACAACGAAGGCGAAGAATTAAGCGACGACGAGCCGACGCGCGCCGACATCATCCTGTGCACCGACGTGCTGGAAAAGGAAGCGGCGGAACAGAAGAAAAGCGTGGAAGAGCACACAGCCCATCTGATCGTGCACGGCGTGCTGCATGCGCAGGGCTACGACCACATGGATGACGAAGAAGCGGCCGAAATGGAGGGCCTGGAAACGGACATCCTGGCCAAGCTCGGCATCACCGACCCGTACAAGGAGTAAGACCATGGGAACCTGGGCCACTGACGCCTTCGGCAACGACTACGCCATGGATTGGGCGCAGGACTTGCACGAATATAAAACCCTGGAACTGGTCGAGACGACGCTCGACAACGTCATCGACAGCCAGGAAGCGGAGCTGGAAGCGCCGTTCGCCGCCGAAGCGCTGGCCGCGCTGGAAGTGATCGCGCGCCTCTTGGGCAAGCCGGGCGAGGACGATCCGGCCACGGCGGAAGTGGACGAGTGGGTGGCCGCCTGCAAGAGGAAGGTGACGCCGCCGCTGCTGGACAAGGCGCGCCTGGCCTTCGAGCGCATCACGGCCGAGTCGTCGGAACTGCGCCAACTGTGGCAGGACAGCGAGCATTTCGCCGACTGGCAGGCGGACGTGGCGGCCTTGCGCGCACGCGTGCTGGGCCCGGACGCCGCGTAAAACATCGGGCAACGGCGCACTTCGACGTATTAAATTTGCATCAAAAGCGGGGAAATCCGGTATTCCCCCACTTTTGGTGTATCCTATATCCCTTCGCAACAACGGCTCACGCCTCCTATGCCCGAGCACCCTAGTGGCGTCAGAACTGACGTCAAGCCCCACCGGTCACTGTTTGAACGCCTGACCGCACTCATTTCCCCCGAGCCAGAGAACCGTGCAGAATTGCTCGATGTTCTACACGATGCGCATGAACGCAAGCTGATCGACGCCGACGCCCTGTCGATGATCGAAGGCGTGTTTCAGGTATCGGATCTCTGTGCGCGCGACATCATGATTCCCCGCTCGCAAATGGATGTCATCGACATCAGCAAGCCGATCGAGGAATGGATGCCGGAAGTCCTGTCCACCGCCCACTCGCGCTTCCCCGCGATCGAAGGCGAGCGCGACAAGGTCATCGGCATCCTGCTGGCGAAAGACTTGCTGCGTTATTACGCAGAAGAAACTTTCGACGTACGCGACATGCTGCGCCCCGCCATCTTCATCCCCGAATCGAAACGCCTGAATGTGCTGCTGCGCGATTTCCGCGCCAACCACAATCACATGGCCATCGTCGTCGATGAATACAGCGGCGTCGCCGGCCTGATCACCATCGAAGACGTGCTGGAACAGATCGTCGGCGATATCGAGGACGAATACGACTTCGACGAAGCCGAGGACAATATCCTGTCGCTGAAGGAAGGCCAGTTCGGCCCCCGCTGGCGCGTCAAGGCGCTGACCGAGATCGAACAATTCAACGAAGAGGTAGGCAGCCACCTGGTGGACGACGACGTCGACACCATCGGCGGCCTCGTGTCGAAGTACCTGGGCCGCATGGCGCACAAGGGCGATATTTTCGACCTGGGCAACCTGCGCTTCGAGGTGCTGCGCGCCGATGCGCGCCAGGTGCACGTGCTGCTCGTCGAGCGCCTGCCCAACGTGCCGGAACTGGAACTCTGACATGCGCGTCCTGTAAATGCGTTTCAGACGCGCCGACCCCAACGCCCCCGCCAAACCGCCCCGCAGCACCTGGGCGCGCATGCTGACTGCCGCCATCGCCGGCGCCGTCGCCGTGCTGGCGTTCGCCCCTTTCGGTTACTGGCCGCTGCAAATCCTCAGCCTGGGCGTGCTGTTCTACCAAGTGCTGCGTTCGTCCAGCGTCAAGGGCGGCGCGCTGATCGGCTGGGCCTACGGCTTCGGCTGGTGCGCGGCCGGCACGCACTGGCTGTACATCTCCATGCACCGCTATGGCGACATGGCCGCGCCGATTGCCGCCGTCGCCGTGGCCCTGCTGGCCCTGTTGATGGCCATTTACGTGGCCCTGGCCATGGGCGCTGCCGCCTGGCTGCGCCAGCGCTGGGTGCTGTCCCTGCCCGCCATGACCCTGCTGGTGCTGCCCGCGACCTGGACCCTGTTCGAATGGACGCGCGGCTGGCTGTTTACGGGTTTCCCGTGGCTGGCCACCGGTTACGCCCACAACGCCAGCCCGCTGGCCGGCTTTGCCCCCATCGTCGGCGCCTATGGCCTGGGCTGGCTGGCGGCGCTGTCGGCCGGCGCCCTGCTCTTGCTCACGCATCGCACGCGCTGGTTCGCGCTGGGCGGCATCATCGCGCTGTACGCGGCCGGCATCGGCTTGCAGTACGTGGCGTGGACGCACCCGGTCGGACGCCCGATCACGGTGCGCCTGCTGCAGGGCAATGTGCCGCAGCAGCAGAAATTCGACCCCGGCTTCGTGCTGGGCGCCCTGCAGATGTACCAAAGCGCCATCACCAGCGCGCCGGCCGACCTGATCGCCACGCCGGAAACGGCCGTCACCGTGCTGCCGCACCAGCTGCCGCCCGGCTATCTAGATAGCCTGGCGACGTATGCGCGGCAGACGGGTAGCTCGATCCTGGTCGGCATGCCCGTGCTCGACGAGCAGCAGCGCTTCTACAATGCAGCCGTGGGGATCACGCCCAACGGCACGCCGGGACCGTACTACCAGTACCGCAAGCACCACCTGGTGCCGTTCGGCGAATTCGTGCCGCCCGGCCTGCACTGGTTTGTCGCCATGATGGCCATCCCGCTGGGCGACATGGGCCGCGGCGCCGAGGTGCAAGCGCCTTTGGCCGTGCGCGACCAGCTGGTGCTACCGAATATCTGCTACGAAGACCTGTTTGGCGAGGAAATCGCCGGCCAGCTGGCCAGCGCCCACCGCAGCGGCAAGCAGTCGGCATCCGTGCTGCTGAATATCTCGAACCTGGCCTGGTTTGGCGATTCGATCGCCATCCCGCAGCATTTGCAGATTTCGCAGATGCGCAGCCTGGAAACGGGCCGCCCGATGCTGCGCTCGACGAATACGGGCGCCACCGCCGTCATCGACGGCAAGGGCGTAGTGCAAAGCCTGCTGCCGCCGGAACAGCAAGCCACCCTGGCGGCCAAGGTGCAAGGCATGGGCGGCATGACGCCATACATTCTTTACGGCAACAAACTGGTGCTGGCCCTGGCCGCGCTGGCCCTGCTGACGGCCTTCCTGCTGTCGCGCGCCGCCCGCCGTGGCCGCGCCGCGCAGCAATAAGCGGCCGATATTGCCCGAAGAGTCACAGTGGGCCCGTAAAAACCGCTAAAATTAGCAAAACCCCGGCCCGGACGCGCTTCCAAGCATGTGTCCGGGCTTCAAGCAAACCTTAACAAAGCGCAGCCTCCCGCGCGGCGAACTCATACGATGCTCACATTTCAACAAATTATCCTGACCTTGCAAACCTATTGGGACAAGCAAGGTTGCGCCCTGCTCCAGCCTTACGACATGGAAGTCGGCGCCGGCACCTTCCACACCGGCACCTTCCTGCGCGCGATCGGCCCGGAGCCTTGGCGCGCCGCGTATGTGCAGCCGTCGCGCCGCCCGAAAGATGGCCGCTATGGCGAAAATCCGAACCGTATGCAGCACTATTACCAGTATCAGGTGGTGCTCAAGCCCGCGCCGGAAAACATCCTCGACCTGTATCTGGGTTCGCTGGCCGCCCTGGGCCTGGATTTGAAGCAGAATGACGTGCGCTTCGTCGAAGACGACTGGGAAAGCCCGACCCTGGGCGCCTGGGGCCTGGGCTGGGAAGTCTGGCTGAACGGCATGGAAGTGACCCAATTTACCTACTTCCAGCAAGTGGGCGGCCTCGATTGCAAGCCCGTGCTGGGCGAAATCACCTACGGCATCGAACGCCTGGCCATGTACCTGCAAGGCGTGGAAAACGTGTATGACCTGGTGTGGACCGAGTGGGAAGAGAACGGGGTCACGAAGAAGCTGACCTACGGCGACGTCTTCCATCAGAACGAAGTGGAGCAATCGACCTACAACTTCGAACACGCGAATACGGACCTGCTGTTCGAACAGTTCGGCAACTACGAAGCGGAAGCGAAACGCCTGATCGAGCTGCAACTGACCCTGCCCGCCTACGAAAAGATCATGAAGGCTTCGCACAGCTTCAATATGTTAGATGCGCGTGGCGCCATCTCGGTGACGGAACGCGCCGCCTACATCGGCCGCGTGCGCACCCTGTCGCGCCTGGTGGCGCAAGCGTATTACGACTCGCGCGAGCGCCTCGGTTTCCCGATGCTGCCCGCCGCAGACCAATCCGCCGCCGCTTGATTGCCTAGCTCATACACCGCCGTACCAGACAAGAACACCATGAACCAAACACTGCTCATCGAACTGCTGACCGAAGAACTGCCGCCGAAAGCGCTGGCCAAACTGGGCGCCGCCTTCACGGCCGGCATCGTCAACGGACTGAAAGCGCGCGACTTCCTGGAAGCCGACAGCGTCGCCACCAGCTACGCCTCGCCGCGCCGCCTGGCCGTTTCCATCACCAACGTGCGCGAAGTCTCGCCCGATAAATCGATCCGCGAAAAAGTCTTGCCCGTCTCCGTGGCGCTGGACGCGAACGGCAACGGCACGCCGCCGCTGGCCAAGAAACTGGCCGCGCTGGGCTTCCCCGACCTGACGGTGGCCGAGCTGGAACGCGCCGCCGACGGCAAGGCTGAAAGCTTCTTCTATACCTACACGGCGCCAGGCAGCCAGCTCGCCACCGGCGCGCAGGCGGCATTAACCGAATCTTGCGCCAAGCTGCCGATTCCAAAACTGATGAGCTATCAGCGCCCGGACGGCAGCACCGTGCAATTCGTGCGCCCGGCCCACAGCCTGATCGCCCTGCACGGCATCAATATCCTGCCGTTGACCTTGCTGGGCTTGACGGCCGGCCGCACCACCCTGGGCCACCGCTTCCTCACCGACGGCGCGCCGATCACCATTGCGCACGCGGAAAACTATGCACCGTCGCTGATCCTCAACGCCAGCGTCATCGCCAGCAACGAAGAACGCAAGGAGCGCATCCGCGCCCAGCTGCTGGACAAGGCCGGTGCCGACCAGGTGCTGATGCCCGAAGCGCTGCTCGATGAAGTCACGGCGCTGGTCGAATGGCCGGTCGTGTATGAGTGCCACTTCGAGGAAGAATTCCTGGCCGTGCCGCAGGAATGCCTGATCCTCACCATGCAGACGAACCAGAAATACTTCGCATTGACGGACAGCGAAGGCAAGCTGCGCTCGCGCTTCCTGATCGTCTCGAACATCGAGACGGACACGCCAGAGCACATCATCGGCGGCAACGAGCGCGTCGTGCGCCCGCGCCTGTCCGACGCCAAGTTCTTCTTCGAGCAAGACAAGAAGAAGACCCTGGCATCGCGTCTGCCGCTGCTGGCCAATGTCGTCTACCACAACAAGCTGGGCACGCAAGCCGCGCGCACAAAGCGCGTCAAGTCGCTGGCCGGCGCCATCGCCGCCAAGCTGCAATATGACGTCGCCCTGGCCGAACGGGGCGCCCTGCTGGCCAAAGCCGATTTGCTGACCGACATGGTGGGCGAATTCCCCGAACTGCAAGGTATCATGGGCACGTACTACGCGCGCCATGACGGCGAAGCCGAGGAAGTGGCGCTGGCCGCCTCGGAGCACTACCAGCCGCGCTTTGCCGGCGACGCCCTGCCATCGACCGCCACCGGCACCGCCGTGGCCCTGGCCGACAAGCTCGAAACCCTGGTCGGTATCTGGGCCATCGGCCTGGCGCCGACGGGCGACAAGGATCCATTCGCGCTGCGCCGCCATGCCCTGGGCGTGCTGCGCATGCTGCTGGAAAAACGCTTGCCTTTGTCGATCCAGGGCTTGCTGGCCGATGCCGCCGCGCAGTTCGCAGCCGTTCCCGGCTTCAAGGACCCGGTGGCCGACGTGACCACCTTCATGCTGGACCGCCTGCGCGGCATCCTGCGCGAGCGCGGTTTCTCGCCGAATGAAATCGAAGCCGTCGTGGCGCAGAATCCGGACCGCCTGGACGACATCGTGCAGCGCCTGGAAGCCGTGCAGGCGTTTGCCGCCCTGCCGGAAAGCGCCTCGCTGGCCTCCGCCAACAAGCGCATCACGAACATCCTGAAAAAGAACGAAGAAGCCGTGAGCCAGGTTGCCGCCGGCGGCGTCAACGTGGCGCTGCTGCAGGACGAGGCGGAGAAAAAACTGGCCGCCGCCGTCTCGCGCGTGCAGCCGGAAGTCGACGCGGCCTTCGCCAAGGGCGACTTCACCAGCACCCTGCAAACCCTGGCGCAGCTGCGCGACGACGTCGATGGTTTCTTCAACGACGTGATGGTAATGGCCGAGGATGTCGCCCTGCGCAACAACCGCCTGGCCTTGCTGTCGTCGCTGCACGGCATGATGAACCGCGTCGCCGACATTTCGAAGCTGGCGGCATAATGGGCACGCCGGCGCTGAAGCTGATTATTCTCGACCGCGACGGCGTCATTAATCATGACTCGCCGGACTTCATCAAGTCGCCTGCCGAATGGCTGCCGATCCCCGGCTCGCTCGAAGCGATCGCCCGCCTGAACCAGGCAGGCTATCGCGTCGTCATCGCCTCGAACCAGTCGGGCATCGCGCGCGAGTACTTCGACATGACGGTCTTGAACGCGATCCACCAGAAGATGCACACATTGGCGCAGCAAGTGGGCGCCGATATCGACGCCATCTTCTTTTGCCCGCATGCGGGCGCGGACAATTGCGACTGCCGCAAGCCGAAGCCCGGCATGTTCCATGAAATTTCGCAGCGCTACAACACCAGCCTGAAGGGCGTGCCCACGGTCGGCGATTCGCTGCGCGACCTGCAGGCAGGCTTCATCAGCGGCTGCGTGCCCTACCTGGTCCTGACGGGCAAGGGCGAGAAGACCAATGAAACGGGCGGCCTGCCGCCTGGCACCCAGGTCTTCCCCGACCTGGCCGCCGTCGTCAGCCACCTGCTCAAGGCGCCAGCGACACCGGCGCCCACAGTGGCATTCAGTATCTAATCTTCGGAGAACCGCATTGCGTAATATTTCCCTGTTCCTGCGATCCCTGCTGTTCATGATCATCATGATCGTGGCCACCATCGTCTGGGCCTGCGTGTGCTTTTTTGCCGCGCCATTGAGCTACAACAAGCGCTATTGGGTCACCTCGCGCTGGAACGTGTTTATCCTGTGGTGTGCCAAGGTCATTTGCGGCATCCGCTATGAAGTCAAGGGCGCAGAGAACTTCCCCGATGCGCCGGCCATCGTGCTCTCGAAGCACCAGTCGGCCTGGGAAACCATCTTTTTGCTTCCCAGCCTGCCACGTCCGCTCGTATATGTGTTCAAGAAGGAGATTTTGTACATCCCCTTCTTCGGCTGGGCCATGGCGCTGCTGCGCATGATCCCCATCGACCGCAAGCAGGGCAAGCATGCGTTCAAGAGCGTCGTCGCACATGGCAAGCGCCGCCTGGCAGATGGCCAATGGATTATCATGTTCCCTGAAGGTACCCGCATTCCCGTGGGCCAGGCGGGCAAGTACAAGAGCGGCGGCACGCGTTTGGCTATCGCCACGGGCGCCGTGGTGGTGCCGATTGCGCATAATTCAGGCGAGTGCTGGCCCAAGCAATCGTTCCTCAAACGCCCGGGACTGATCACCGTCTCGATAGGCAAACCGATTTCGCCGGAAGGGCAAACCCCGGACAGCATGATGCAACAGGTGGAAAATTGGATAGAATCAGAAATGCGCGTCATTTCGCCTCACGCCTACAACGCTGGCTAGACGGCATCAGCGCGGTCATCCAGGAGCCGACACTGCGCCAGCAGATGAAGACCATCAGGGTCGGCGACCAGCAACTGGATTTGTTCGCGCATGACGTCTCGACCAGCACGCCCCCGGCGGCGCGCCCCACGGCACCGCCAGCGCCGCCCGTGGCGCCACCGCTAGTGGCACCCGCGCCCCCCATCGCTCGTCCTGCCTCGCCTCCCCTGCCTTCCCCGCCACGCACCGCCGATGGCCCGCCACTGCGCCAGCTGCAACTGGGCAGCCACCTCGTCGAATTTGCCCTGCGCCGTTCCACGCGCCGCTCCATCGGCTTCATGATCGACGATAACGGCTTGCGCGTCACGGCGCCCAAGCGCGTCACCCTGGCCGAAATCGACAACGCCATCCGCGCCAAGCAAGGCTGGATCGTCTCGAAACTGCTGGAACGGGGCGAACGCAAGGTGCAGCGCCAGCAGCGCCCGCCCGTGGCATGGGTCGACGGCGCCGTGCTGCCGTATCTTGGCGGCGACATCACCTTGCGCCTGCACCAGGCGCCGCGCCACCGTGCCAGCTTCCAGCGCGAGACGAATGAACTGCACGTATGGGTCACGCCCACGGGCAGCGAGCAGCAGTTGAAGGAAAAAGTGAAGGGCTGGTTCCAGCACGAGGCGCGCCAGCTGTTCGAGTCGCGCCTGGACGTCTATGCGGACAAGCTGGGCGTGCGCTACGATTCATTGTCGCTGTCATCGGCCGGCACGCGCTGGGGCAGCTGCACCATCGAGCGCAAGATCCGCCTGAACTGGCGCCTGATCCATTTCGCCCTGCCGCTCATCGACTACGTGGTGGCGCACGAACTGTCGCATCTGCTGGAAATGAACCACAGCCCCCGCTTCTGGGCCACCGTGGAATCGATCTATCCCGATTACGATGGAGCCAAGCAGGCGCTCAGAAAACGCTCGCAGGAATTGCCAGTCCTGTTCAATTAAGCTGGCAGCAAAGGCTGGATCGCAGCGATCGTGCGCGGCGTGGCGCCCCGGTGCTGGCTGGCAAACGCCAGCGCTTTTTCTCCCATGGCCGCCAGACGCGCGGGATCCTGCAGCAGGGCCGCCGCCTGCGCCATCAGCGCGTCGGCGTCCGCCACCAGCGCGGCACCGCCTGCGGCAATCGCCTGCTCGGTCACCAGCGCAAAATTGAAGGTGTGGGGGCCGATCAGCACGGGCTTGCCCAGGGCCGCCGGCTCGATCAGGTTTTGACCACCCAGCGGCAGCAGGCTGCCGCCCACGAAAGCGCAATCGCAGGCCGCATAATACGCAAACATCTCGCCCATCGAGTCGCCCAGCAGCACCTGCGTGCCCGCCGCCACGGCATCGCCCTGCGCCATGCCAGACCTGCGCTGCACGGCCAGGCCCTGCGCCGCGATGAGCTTTTCCACCTCGTCGAAGCGCTGCGGATGGCGCGGCACGATCAACAGCAGCGCATTCGCTGGCAGGCTGGCGCGGCCCAAGGCGTCGAGAATCAGTTGCTCTTCCCCTTCGCGCGTGCTGGCGCACAGCAGCACGGGACGTGTGCCGATGGCGCCGCGCAGCCAGGCGCCTGTCGCCAGCACCGCCTCGGGCACGACGACGTCGAACTTGATGCTGCCCGTGACCACCACGTCACGCACGCCCAGCTGGCGCACGCGATCGGCGTCGTCCTGCGTCTGCGCCGCGACCAGGGTGATGCCGCGCGCCGCATCGGCGATGAGTTTCCCCAGGCGCTGCGCCTTGCCCAGCGATCGCTGCGACAGGCGCGCATTGGCCAGCACCACGGGCACTTTGTAGCGATTGCATTGGTGGATCAGGTTTGGCCACACTTCAGTCTCCATCAGGATGCAGATGCGCGGCGCGAAATGGCGGATGAAACGGGCCGGCATGGCGCCCGTGTCATACGGCAGGTAGCTTTGCACGAGGCGCGCGCCGTGTCTGGCGAACAGGGATTTTCCCGTGGCGCGCCCCGTCGGCGTCATGTGCGTGAGGACGATGCGGCACGCGGGCCATGTGGCCAGCAGCGCATCGATCAACGGCTCGGCCGCGCGCGTCTCGCCGACGGAGACGGCGTGCAGCCAGATGGTGTCGGTAGCGGATGTCGGCCGGCGTCCATAAAAGCCCAGACGCTCGCCCCAGTGCTGGCGGTAGCCAGGTTC
Organism: Janthinobacterium sp. SUN137; assembly: GCF_030587265.1. Taxonomy (NCBI): domain Bacteria; kingdom Pseudomonadati; phylum Pseudomonadota; class Betaproteobacteria; order Burkholderiales; family Oxalobacteraceae; genus Janthinobacterium; species Janthinobacterium sp. SUN137. The sequence continues at coordinate 1,218,025 of NZ_JAPWHZ010000001.1, forward strand.
CTGGCGTCCGCGCAGCCACAGCCGCGCCAGCACCAGGGGCAAGGCCAGCCACCAGGCAAGGGTATAAAGAAGTCGCATGTTTGTTTGATGTTGAAGTCAGGCGGGAGGATGGTCGGCCAGCAGGCGCCGCGCCGCGGCCAGCACTTCCGGCACGCCGGGCGGCGCGCCTTTGTCGCCCAGGTTGATGATTTTCGGCGACCAGTTGCCTTCCGTTTTCCACAGCGGCGAATCGGCATAGATTTCCACCGTCGGACGTACAAAGGCGGCGGCGATATGCGTCAGGCCCGTGTCGACGCCGATCACCAGCGCCGCATGGCGCGCCAGCAGGGTGGCGTCTTCCATCGACAGCTTCGGCAGCAGGCGCGCGTTGGGCAGGCTGGCCGCCAGTTGTTCGGCTTCCGCCTTTTCCTTGGGCGAACCCCAGGGCAGCAAAATCGGCATGGGAGCGAGCGCGTGGCCCAGGGCGATCCAGTTTTCCGGCGCCCACTTCTTGGCGTCGCGCGCCGTGCCGTGGAAATACACGCAGTAGGGCGCCTCGCCCATCCAGTCCGGACGCGCTTCGCTGCCCGACACGTCGGGCAAGCCGAAATCGGCCGGCGTATCGACCGTATAGCCGAGCGCCGCGCCGGCCACCAGGCGGCCGCGCGCTACCGCATGTGTACGCGGATCGAGCGGAATGCTTTTCGTATGAAAAATGCGCGAGATGCCTTCGTAGCCGGAGCCTTCGCTGCCATTGGCCAGGCCGACTTTCTGTCCGCCCGGCGCCAGGCGCGCGGCACCCATGATGATGCCCGTCTTGAGCAAGCCCTGGGTATCGAACACATAATCGTAGCGCGTCTGCCGCAGGCTGCGGAAGAAGGCAGCGATTTCCGCGCGCGTTTCTTTCTTGCCCAGGCTCTTGCGCCAGCGCCGCAGCGCGAACGGGAAGATGGTGCCCACGCGCGGATTCAGGCGCACCAGGCTGACATAACCCTCTTCGACCACCCAGTCGATGGTCGCATCCGGATAATGGCGGGCGATATCCGCCACCATCGGCAGGTTATGCAGTACGTCGCCCAGCGAGGACACCCGCACCAGCAGGATTTTCAAGGGCGCCTGTGCGCCAGCTTGGCCGGCCATGCTGTCAGAACGGCAGCACAGCGTCTGGCTTGGCGGCCAGGATCACGCTCTTGAACTGTCCCTGGATGCGCGCCAGCGCTGCCGGCGTTTCTGCTTCGAAGCGCATGACGATCACCGGCGTGGTGTTCGACGAGCGGGCCAGGCCGAAACCATCCGCATACTCCACGCGCAAGCCGTCGATGGTGATGATCTGCTCATTGCCGGGGAAGACGGCGTCGCGGCGCAGCATGTCCATCAGCGCGACATTCTCGCCTTCCTTCAGCTCCAGGTGCAGTTCGGGCGTGCTGTCGGACTGCGGCAGGGAGTTCAGCAAGGCCGATGGATCGGCTTCGCGCGTGAGGATTTCCAGCAGGCGCGCAGCCGAATACAGGCCGTCGTCGAAACCGTACCAGCGGTCCTTGAAGAAGATATGGCCGCTCATTTCGCCACCCAGCGGCGCACCCGTTTCACGCAGCTTGGCTTTTACCAGCGAGTGGCCCGTCTTGTACATCAGCGGCACGCCGCCATGCTTGGTGATGTAAGGCGCCAGGTGGCGCGTGCATTTGACGTCATACAGAATCTGCGCGCCCGGATGGCGGGTCAGCACGTCGGCGGCGAACAGCATCATCTGGCGGTCAGGGTAGATGATCTGGCCATCCTTGGTGACCACGCCCAGGCGGTCGCCGTCGCCGTCGAAGGCGATGCCGATTTCGGCATCCGTCTCGGCCAGGCAGCGGATCAGGTCTTGCAGGTTTTCCGGATGCGCCGGGTCCGGGTGGTGGTTCGGGAAATTGCCATCGACTTCGCAGAACAGTTCGATGACTTCGCAGCCCATGCCGCGGAACAGGTCGCCCGCGAATGCGCCGGCCACGCCATTGCCGCAATCGACGGCGATCTTGATCGGGCGCGCCAGCTTGACGTCACCCAGGATGCGCTCCAGGTAGGCGGCGCGGATATCGTGCGTGGCATAGTTGCCTGGCGTGCTGCTGGCGCTGCCGTCGTGCGCGACGATGCTGTGGTACAGGGCCTGGATCGCTTCGCCGTGAATGGCTTCACCGGCCAGCACCATCTTGAAGCCGTTGTAGTCGGGCGGATTGTGGCTGCCCGTGACCATGATGCCGGAACGCGTGTCGAGCACATTCGTGCCGAAGTAGACCATCGGCGTGGCCACCACGCCCAGGTCGATCACGTCGACGCCTGCAGCTTGCAAGCCCTGCGCCAGCGCCGCCGTCAATTCCGGCCCCGACAGGCGGCCATCGCGGCCGATCACGACCCGCTGCTCGCCCTTGGCCAGAGCGGCCTGGCCAAATGCCTGACCGATCTTGTGGGCCACGCTGGCATCGAGGGTTTTAGCGATGATGCCGCGAATATCGTAGGCCTTGAAGATCGTTCTGGACAATGGAAGCATGGTGTGGGCGGTATAAAGAGGGTCAAATAGGGTGCCTGGCGAGGTGCAGCGCGGGACTGACAGCTTGCTACTGCGCCAAGAGTATACCGAATTATACGCGCAGCAGATCGATCGACTTGCCCGATTCCACCCATTGCCTGACCCACAGAGGCTGGCGGCCACGGCCTGTCCATTGTTCGGTCGCATTGTCAGGATGGCGGTAACGCACCGCGACTTTGCCCGTGCGCGGGTGCAAGCCGTCGAGTATCAGTTGTTTCAGCGGAATGCCCGCCTGCTGCGCGATGGCCATGATCTGTTCGCGCGCCTTGTTCAAATCTTCACGTTCGCGGCTGTTCAATTCCTGCTTGATATTATCTTCCAGCTTGCGCAATTCCAGCATCGTCATCGTAGACAGATCCATCCCGTACATCCTTTATATTAATTTAAATAATAAAATAAGCGTGAAATATACTACATTGCATAAACATCTGCGCAGCATTGCATAATCCATCGCCTATTGAATCACGGCTATCGGCTTATTTATCTGCTCCACATTAAGATTCAATGAAAAATATGCCGAAAGTACGCGCAGAAAATAAATAAACATGGATGAGTGGCATTCCGACTTCCTGCGCAGCCCGCTTGCAAGACCAGCGTGGCGCGGCTATCCATTCCGATAAACGCGCTGGCGGATGATTATCGATATATGCCAGCGGGAAATGCCCCCCATTAAATTTCCGACAGCATAATCGGTATCCGCTTCTCTTCCCGCCAGCCGTGCGCGCAATCGGGTACCGACCAGGAATGCACCCAACACCAAAGGGCAGGCATGCTTATAATGCAGGCGCGTAGTTCACTTCACCCTGGCACATATGAAAACTTACTTTATCGGCGATCTGCAAGGCTGCCATGCACAAACCATCGAACTGATCGAACGGATCCAGGCGGCGGCGAATGGCCCGTACCGCCTGCTGTTCGCGGGCGACCTGATCAACCGCGGCCCGGCCTCGCTGGCCACGCTGCGCCACGTGCACGCGCTAGCGCAGCAGGGCCTGGCCGACAGCGTCCTGGGCAACCATGACTTGCACCTGCTGGCCGTGGCCAACGGCATCCGCCCCGAGCATGCGTCCGATACGCTGGCCGAGATCCTCGACGCACCCGACCGCGACGAGTTGATCAACTGGCTGCGCCAGCGGCCGTTGGCACTGGAGCACGACGGCCACGTGCTCGTGCATGCGGGCTTGCTGCCGCAATGGAGCGCGGCCCAGGCCCTGTCCCTGAGCGGGGAAGTGTCCGCGATGCTGCGCAGCGACGGCTGGGTGGCCTTCCTGCGCACCATGTACGGCAACGAGCCGGCCGCCTGGCGCGACGACCTGCAGGGCGCCGACCGGCTGCGCTGCATCGTCAACGCCATGACGCGGCTACGCTTTTGCACGCCGGAAGGCGTGATGGACTTCAAGATGAAGGAGAGCGGCAGCCCACCGCCGGGCTCCGGCCTGCTGCCGTGGTTCGACGTGCCGGGACGGCGCAGCGCCGGCGACACCATCGTCTTCGGCCACTGGTCGGCGCTGGGACTGCAGCTGCGGGAGCACCTGATCGGACTCGATAGCGGCTGCGTCTGGGGTGGCAAACTGTCGGCCGTGTGCCTGGAAGACCGCTCGCTGCTGCAAGTCGCCTGCCCCGCCTTCCAGCAGCACAGCGGCAAGCGCTAAATGGCAAGCATGGCGCGCATATGCTTAGTCGAAATCGGTCGTTGGCCTTGCCGCGCGCAGCCCGTATGATGCAACTTTTGCCTTTGCGATCCCATGCATCCTGATACCGACAGACTGGCGCGCTGGCTGCTCGGCAGCCTGGAGCTCGACACCGCCGTCCTGCATGTAGGCCAGTACTGCGGCCGCTGGCGCGCCTCCACGGCGGGCCGGGAACTGGGCAGCTTTCACTTGGTGCTCGATGGCCACTGCTATCTGCACCTCGACGGGGCGGCGCCGATTGCGCTCGGCCCGCGCGACGGCGTCTTCCTGCTGCGCGACTTGCCGCACTTCCTCAGCCCACACAGCGACCCGCTGCAGGCGGTCAGCGCGCAAGCCATGCTGCCGCTGCAGTCGTCCACGGACCAGCCGGCGACGGCGCTGGCCTGCGGCTTCTTTCAATTTCGCGGCGCCCTCTCCGCGCTGATCGTCGACTCCTTCCCGCCGTACCTGCTGATACGCGGCGACGCGCCCGCCTTCAGCGCCGCTGCCGCGCTGTTCGACCTGATCCTGGCGGAAGCCGGCGGCGACCCGGAACAACCGTCGCCGCTCATCGCGCGCCTGGTCGAACTGCTGTTCTTTTACCTGATACGCCATGTGGCGCAGGGCGAGCAGGTGGCGGCCGGCCTGCTGTCGCTGCTGCACCAGCCCGCATTTTCACCGCTGCTCGAACGCATGCTCGACGCCCCCGCCGATGACTGGTCGATCGAGAACATGGCCAAGGCCGCGTGCATGTCGCGCGCCAGCTTCTGCAAGCATTTCGCCAGCGCCAGCGGCCACTCGCCGGCCCAGTTCCTGCTCCTGCTGCGCATGAAGATCGCCGCGCGGCGCCTGCACGATGGCGTCTCCGTCGAACGCGCGGCCGAACTGGTGGGCTACCGCTCGCACGCCGCCTTTACGCGCGCGTTCAAGCGGGTCACGGGCGAACAGCCAGGCGCCTACCGGCGCGACCAGCGCCAGCGCCAACTGGCCAGCTGAAATCAAGGATCGCACAATCGCAGACGAACGAGCACAAAAGGACGACGCTGACGTCTGTTACCTGCACGGCATGGCCGATATAATGCATGAGTGACTTACCAACTTAGCAAGGTACCCCATGTCCCGTCTGACGCTGCACACTCTCGATACCGCCCCGGCCGATAGCCGCCCCTTCGTGGAAAAGGCCATCGCCAACAATGGCTTCCTGCCCAACCTGATCGGCGTGCTGGCCAATGCCCCGCTGGCCCTGGAAACCTATCTGACCGTCTCCGGCATCAATGCGCGCGCCAGCCTGACGTTAATGGAACGCGAAGTGGTGCAAATCACGGCCGCGCGCATCCACGGCTGCGATTTCTGCATCGCCGGCCATAGCGCAATCTCGCTGAAAAAAGCGGGCCAGACACCGGACACGGTGCGCGCGCTGCAGCATGGCCAGCCGACGGGCGATACAAAGCTCGACGCCGTCGCCGCCTTCGCCACGGCCGTCATTGCCACGCGCGGCGCCGTCAGCGACGCCGAATACCAAACCTTCCTGGCGGCCGGCTACAACGAACAGCAGGCGCTGGAAGTGGTGCTGGGCATCAGCCTGGCCACCCTGTGCAATTTCTCCAACAGCCTGGCCGGCACGCCCGTCAATCCGCAATTGACGCCCTACCTGCCTGGCGCCGTCTGACATGGGCCACCTCAATCACTGGCTGCACACGCATGCCGACCAGTTGGACCAATCGTCGGACCTGGCTGAAACCATTTTGCCGGCCCTCGCTGGCGACCAGTTGCTGGCCATCGGCGTGCCGCAGGAACACGGCGGCGCGGGCGGCGACGTACGCGACGCCATCGACGCCATCGCCAACGTGGCCGAACAATCGGTGACGGCGGCCTTTGTTTTCTGGGGCCAGCGCTGCTTCATCGAATTCCTGCTGCAAAGCGGGAACCGCGCCCTGGCCGAGCGCCGCTTGCCTGGCCTGCTGGCAGGCACGCAGGCGGGCGCCAGCGGTTTGTCGAACGCCATGAAATTCTTGTCCGGCATCGAGCAGCTGCAAATCACGGGCGCGCGCCATGATGACGGCTTGCTGGTCGACGGCGGCCTGGCCTGGGTGACAAACTTGCGCAAGGCGGGCTTTGTCGCGGCAGCCGCCGTGGCGCCGAACGACGGCGCGCCACCCGTCATCGTTGCCTTCGACAGCAGCACGGCAGGCGTGCAGCGCAGCGACGACCTGGACCTGATCGCCTTACGCGGCAGCAATACCGCTTCCGTCAAGCTGACGCAGGTGCACATTCGCGCCGCGGACATCATCAGCGACAACGCGCCGGCCTGGCTGCCGCAGGTGCGCCCATCGTTCCTCGGCATGCAGTGCGGCCTGTCGATCGGCCTGGCGCGCGCCAGCCTGGCCAAAGCGGCGCAAATTTCCGCCGGCTCGCGCAACCAGCTTACGCCGCGCATCGAAGCGCTGCAAGCGACCCTGGAGGCCGCCGTCGCGACCTTGCTGGCCGGCGTGCACGATGGCCGCTTCAAGACGCAGGCGCCGGCCATGTTCCGCCTGCGCATACAGCTGGCCGACGTACTGCAGCAGGCGCTGATGCTGGAACTGCAGGCCATGGGCGGGCGCGCCTACCTGAACGCCGAGCAGCAGGGCTTTGCCCGCCGCTGGCGCGAATCGTCGTTCATCCCCATCGTCACTCCCAGCCTGACGCAATTGCAGGCAGCCTTGCAGCTGTTCGACAGCCAGCAGGCGGCCAAGGCGGCGGGAGCCCCGGCATGACGGCAGCGACGCAAGACTGGGCGCTGCAGGCGCAGGACCTGAGCTACGCCTATGCGCGCAGCGCGCCCGTGTTCCAGCACGTCTCGCTGGGCGTGCGCAAGCGTGAAATCGTCTGCCTGCTGGGCGGCAGCGGCTGCGGCAAATCGAGCCTGCTGCGCGTGCTGGCCGGCCTGCAGCCGCCGTCCACGGGCGAGATTCAATTCCTCGACGCGCCCATGCGCGAACCGGACCCGCGCAGCGCCCTCGTGTTCCAGCAAGCCAGCCTGCTACCCTGGCTGAACGTCACGGGCAACGCAGGCTTCGGCCTGGACTTCAAGCACCAGCCGCAGCTCACGCGCGAGGCGCACCAGGCACGCGTGGCGCAAGCCATTGAGGCGGTGGGCTTGAAGGGACGCGAAAAGCTGTATCCATCCGCCCTCTCGGGCGGCATGGCGCAGCGCGTGGCGTTGGCCCGTGCGCTGGCGCGCGAACCGGAACTGCTGTTCGCCGATGAGCCGTTTTCCGCACTCGACGCCATCACGCGCGCCGAGATGCAATCGCTGCTGGTCGACGTGGTGCACCGCTGGCACACGGCCGTGCTGCTCGTCACGCACGATATCGACGAAGCCATCCTCGTGGCGGACCGCATTTTGCTGATGGGCGGCAAGCCGGGCAACATCGTGCGCGAATGGCCCGTCGCCATCGCCCAGCCCCGCATCGGCCACAGCGCCGACGTCATCGCCCTCAAGATGGACATCCTCGAGGCCCTGCAGGCGCTGCAAAAGCAGGATCAAACGCCCGCCTTCGCTCCCAATTAATCGACCGGAACCTTCCCATGACATTCGAAGATCAAAACAAACCCCTGCATATCTGCGCCTCGTCCGATTGCGACTGCGGCCTGACGCGGCGCGACTTCCTGCGCATGTCGGCCCTGGCCACGGCCAGCGTGGCCTCTCCCCTGCTGTTCGCCGGTGACGCCATGGCCCAGCAAGGCCCGAAAGGCGACGACCAGCCCGTGAAAATCGGCTACCTGCCGATTACCGACGCCACCCCGCTGCTCGTCGCCCACGCCCGCAAGCTGTTTGAAGCGGAAGGCCTGCAGGCGGAGACGCCGCGTTTGTTCCGCAGCTGGGCGCAGATCATCGAAGCCTTCGTCGCCGGCCAGGTCAACGTCATCCACCTGCTTTCGCCAGCCACCCTGTGGGTGCGCTACGGCGCCAAGTTCCCCGCGAAAGTCGTCGCCTGGAACCACGTCAACGGTTCCGCGCTGACGGTGGCCAACGAGATCAACAAGGTCTCCGACCTGGGCGGCCGCACGGTCGCCATCCCGTTCTGGTACTCGATCCACAACATCCTGCTGCAACAGATCCTGTCCTCGAACGGCCTGACCCCGGTCACGCGGGCGCGCAATGCGGCCATCAAGCCGAATGAAGTCAACCTGATCGTGCTGGCGCCGGCCGAAATGGTCTCGGCACTGGCCAGCAAGTCGATTGCCGGTTACATCGTGGCCGAACCGTTCAATGCGGCGGCGGAAAACGCCGGCATCGGCAAGATACTGCGCTTCTCGGGCGACGTGTGGAAAAACCATGCGTGCTGCGTCACCTTCCTGTCCGAGCGCGACATCAACACGCGTCCGGAATGGGCGCAGAAGGTCACCAACGCCATCGTCAAGGCGCAGCTGTGGACGCGTTCGAACCAGGTCGACACGGCCAAGCTGCTGTCGAACGTGGGCGAACACCGCTACACGCCGCATCCGCTGCAGGTGCTGACCAAGGTGCTGGCCACCACCGATTACGCCGGCTATGAAAAGCAGGGCCTGATCGTGCACAAGAACTGGCAGCAGCGCCGCATCGACTTCCAGCCATATCCGTTTGCCTCGTACACGGAAGAACTGGTGCGCGCCATCGGCCGTACCAAGGTGGAAGGCGATACGCGCTTCCTGGCCAACCTCGATCCGAAGTTCGCCGCGCGCGACCTGGTCGATGACCGCTTCGTGCGCAAGGCCATCGCGGCAGTCGGCGGCCCGGCCGCCTTCGGCTTGCCGGCCAACCTGCTGCGCAGCGAAACCGTGGCGGTCTGACGATGGCAAGCAAGTTGTTCACGAAGTTCGGCCTGCCCCTCGTGGGGCTGGCCTGTGCCTTGCTGCTGTGGTCCATGGGCGTGACAGCGCTGGAGAAATCCACGCCCATCGCCACCGCCTTCGCGCCCTTGCCCACGGCGCTGGCGTTCAAGGAGATGCTGGGCGGCTCGGATATCTGGCTGCATGTGGTATTGAGCCTGCAAAGGGTGGCCGTGGGCCTGGGACTGGCGATCGTCATCGGCGTGCCGCTGGGCGTGCTGGTGGCCATGTCGAATAGTTTTTCCGGCGCGGCCATGCCGCTGTTCCAGCTGCTGCGCATGATTTCGCCACTGTCGTGGATGCCGATCGCCGTGATGGTGCTGGGCGTCGGCGACGCGCCCGTGTACTTCCTGCTGGCGTTTGCGGCAGTCTGGCCGATTTTGCTCAATACGGCGGCCGGCGTGGCGCGGCTCGATCCGAACTGGCTGCTGCTGGCGCGCAGCCTGTCGGCCACGCGCAGCGAAATCGTCTTCAAGGTGATTTTGCCGGGCATTACGGCCGACATCCTGACGGGCGTGCGCCTGGCCATCGGCATCATCTGGATCGTGCTGGTGCCGGCGGAAATGCTGGGCGTGTCGGCCGGTCTCGGCTACTTCATCCTCGATACGCGCGACCGGCTCGCGTATTCGGAGCTGATGGCCGCCATTGTGCTGATCGGCATACTTGGATTTATCCTCGACTACCTGGCCCGCGCAGCGCATGCGCGCTGGCTGCACGTCAAAAACTAGGCGGTTTTTTCCAGCGGCAGCGCGGCGGCCACCGCCGCCTGCGTTGCCGTCGCCAGTTCGCGCCGGTGCGCATCGAGCGTCGCCACTGGCGCCAGACAGGTCAGGCGCGCCGTGATGGGCGGGCCGCTCAGGATTGCCACCATGCTTTGCACAAAACTCATTTCGCCGATGAAGTCGACGGCGTGGTGCAGTGCTCCCTTGTCATCCACATACACGAGCGCGAACGGCTGCACCGGCACTTGCGCGTCGATGGCCGCCTCGAACAGGTTGGCGTGAAACGGCAGTATCTGTCCCTGCGCGGCGGTGGTGCCTTCGGGGAAGAACGCGATGCGCTCGCCCGCCGTCAATTTATCCACCAGGCCCTGGAAGATCAGGCGCAAATCGCGCTTGCTGCCGCGCGAAATGAAGATGGTGCCGGCGCGCCCCGCCAGCCAGCCCAGGATGGGCCAGGCCCGGATTTCCGCCTTGGCGACGAAACGGCAGGGGTGCACGGCATTGATGACGAAGATATCGAGCCACGACACGTGGTTCGCCACCACCATCGCATGGTCGAGCGCCGGCACGCTGTCTGCCGGCTGCGCCACGTGCACGCCGCAGATGTCGAGCAGCTGCGTCGACCAGCGGCGGATGCGCCGGTTGCGGCCCTCCAGGTCCAGCCAGGGAAAGAGCACGGCGCTCTTGGCCATGCCGCAGCTCAGGTGAATGGCGATGCGCGCGAGGCGGTAGGTAAGCAGAAGTTTCAAATCACACCAACAAATAAACCAGAACCGAAATCCGGGAGCAGACAAGGGATGCCGGGGCAGCGTGCCCCGGTCCACGGATCTGATTTTTTAACGCTGAAACGCCACCTGTCCGGCGACGATGGTCGCCTTGACGATGCCGCTCAGCTCATAGCCGAGGAAAGGCGTGTGCTTGCCCTGGCTGGCCAGCGACGCCGACGACACGGTCCAGCGCGCGGCGGGGTCGAAGACGCAGATGTCGGCCGCTTCGCCCACGGCCAGACTGCCGGCCGGGATGCCGGCGACACGGGCCGCGTCGGACGTGACCTTGGCTACGGCGCGCGCCAGCGGACGGGCGCCCGCCTGCGGCTGCGCCAGCGCATAGTCGTCGGCCCATTTCAGGGCCAGCGACAGCAGCAGTTCCAGGCCCGTGGCGCCGGGCGACGCTTCGCCGAACGGCAGCAATTTTTCATCGTCGTCGACGGGCGTGTGGTCCGAGCACATGGCGTCGACCGTACCGTCGAGCAGGCCGGCGCGGATCGCATCGCGGTCGCGCTGACTGCGGAACGGCGGCGTGACCCTCGCGTTCGGGTCGAAGAAACCGATATCGACGTCCGTCAGGTGCACATGGTGCACGCCCACGTCGCAGGTGACAGGCAAGCCTTCGGCCTTGGCGGCGCGGATCAGTTCCAGGCCCGCCGCCGACGAAATGCGGCACAGGTGCACGCGCGCGCGGCTGGCGCGCATCAGCTCAAAGATCGTGTGCAGCGCGATGGTTTCGGACATCACGGGCACGCCGGACAGGCCCAGGCGCGATGCCAGCGGACCGCTATGGGCGATGCCGCCGCGGCCGATGTGCGGGTCTTGCGGGCGCAGCCAGACCGTGTAGCCGAAGGTGTTCGCGTACTGCATGGCGCGCAGCAGCACAGTGGTGTCTTCGATCGGCTCTTCCGCCTGCGCGAAGCCGATGCAGCCCGCTTCCGTCAATTCGGCCATTTCCGTCAGCGACTTGCCCTTCAATCCCATGGTCAGTGCGCCCAACGGATGCACGTGCGCCTTGTTCTGCGTCTTGGCGCGGTATTTCAGCATTTCCACCAGGCCCGGCTCGTCGAGCACGGGATCGGTGTCGGGCGGGCAGACCAGGCTCGTGACGCCGCCCTGGAGAGCTGCCTGCAATTCCGATTCCAGCGTTGCCTTGTATTCGTAGCCCGGCTCGCGCAGGCGCGCGGACAGGTCGACCAGGCCGGGGGAGACCACCAGGCCGGCCGCGTCAAAGGTAGTATCAGCCTTGAAACCGGCCGGGGCGCTGCCCACGGCCAGCACCTTGCCGTCGGCGATAAACAGGTCTTGCAAGCCATCGATGCCGTTGGCAGGGTCGATCAGGTGGCCATTCTTGATATGTAGTGTCGTCATGCTCGCTTACTCGTCCTTGGGCTATCAGCCCTGATTACCAGCCAAAATACTCATCACCGCCATGCGCACGGCGATACCGAACGTCACCTGCGGCAGAATCACCGCCTGCGGACCGTCGGCCACGGCCGAATCGATCTCCACGCCGCGGTTCATCGGGCCCGGATGCATGACGATGGCGTCCGGTTTTGCCAGCGCCAGGCGCTCGGGCGTCAAGCCATAGCTCTTGAAATATTCCTGCGCCGACGGCAGCAGCGCGCCGCTCATGCGTTCATTCTGCAGGCGCAGCATGATGATCACGTCGACGCCTTTGAGGCCTTCATCCATGTTGGTGAAGGTGCGCACGCCCATCTGTTCCAGGCCGCCCGGCAGTAGGGTATGCGGGCCGATGGCGCGCACTTCCGGCACGCCCAGGGTGGTCAGCGCGTGGATGTCGGAACGGGCCACGCGGCTGTGCAGAATGTCGCCCACGATGGCCACCGTCAGGTTGGTGAAATCCTTCTTGTAGTGGCGGATCGTGTACATGTCGAGCAAACCCTGGGTCGGGTGCGCGTGGCGTCCATCGCCCGCGTTGACCACGTGGACGTGCGGCTGCTTCGTGTCGATCAGGTGCTTGGCGATCAGGTAGGGTGCGCCCGACTGCGCATGGCGCACGACGAACATGTCAGCATGCATGGCCGACAGGTTGTCGATGGTGTCGAGCAGGGACTCGCCCTTGCTGGCCGACGACGCCTGGATGTTCAGGTTGATGACGTCGGCCGACAGCCTTTTTGACGCGATCTCGAAGGTGGTGCGGGTGCGTGTGGAGTTTTCAAAGAACAGGTTGAAAACGCTCTTGCCGCGCATCAGCGGCACCTTTTTCACATCGCGGTCGGAGATGCCGACGAACGAGGAAGCGGTATCGAGGATGTGGTTGACGATAGACTTCGGCAAGCCTTCAATCGTCAGCAAATGTTGCAGTTCGCCGTGTTTATTCAGTTGCGGATTAAGCATGGTGGGTATCTATGGTGAGCGTGAATTTTCCATCGTTGGCTTGCTTCAGGACCAGGGCCTGGCCCGGCGGCACGGCAGTGAAGGCGGCCACGAAATCGGCGGCCACCGGCAGCTGGCGTTCACCGCGGTCGACCAGGGCGGCCAGCATGATCTTCGCCGGGCGGCCATAGTCGAACAATTCGTTGATGGCCGCGCGCGTGGTGCGGCCCGTGTACAGCACGTCGTCGACCAGCAGGATGGTGGCGCCGGCCACGTCAAAGCTGATTTGCGTCGGCTTGACGTCGGCATGCAGACCCTTCTGGGCGAAGTCGTCGCGGTAGAACGAGACATCGAGCACGCCCAGGCGGTCGAGCAGGTTCAGGTCGCGCGCCAGGCGTTCAGCCAGCCAGGCGCCGCCCGAATGGATGCCGACGATGGCCACGTTGGGGATGCCCGCCAGGCCGCTCTGCACCTGTTGCAGCAAGACCGCGTACAGGGCCTCGGCGTCGAGTTGGGAAGGATTCGTAGGATGCGGCATAGGGTTCTTGATCATTCAGGAATGGGTCAAAGGTCAGATTAATAATTCGCGTCGAAATACTGTTGCAGGATGATGGCGGCGGCGCGGTCATCGATGACTTCACCGCGCTTGGCGGCGATGACGGCCGATGAATAACGCTCGTCGACCAGTTCCACCGGCAGGTTGAAGCGGCCATGCACCTGGTTGGCGAAACGGCGGCAGCGCGCGCTCATTTCGTGTTCCGTGCCATCTGGATGGCTGGGCAAGCCCACTACGATGCGGCTCGCGCCCCACTCCTTGATCAGGCTATCGATGGCGGCAAACTTCGGCTCATTCGCCGTGGCCGTGATCACGCTGAGCGGCTTGGCCTGGCAAATCATGGTATTGCCGATGGCCACGCCGATGCGTTTCAAGCCGAAATCGAAGGCGAGGATGGTGTCGATGGCGTCACCGCTCATGCGTGGCCAGCCTCGCTGGCGAGCATGAGCGGATCGATACCGAGCAACTTGATGGCCGCCACGTAGCGCTGCTCGATGGGGAAATCGAACAGGATGTCGGCCGAGGCGCCCACCGTCAGCCAGCCGTTGCGGCCGATCTCGTCTTCCAGCTGGCCCGGGCTCCAGCCCGAGTAGCCGATCGAGACCAGCATGCGCTCGGGGCCATCGCCCTTGGCGACGGCTTCGAGCACGTCGATCGAGGTGGTAAACGCCACTTCATCGGTCACCGTCAGCGACGAGGAATAGCGCGCGCCCGGCGTATGCAGCACGAAGCCGCGGTCGTCCTGCACCGGGCCGCCAAACATGATCGGTTCGTTGATGATGGGCGTGTCGCTGCCGGCCGCCAGTTTCAGGTCGATGCGGTCGAACAGCACTTCCATGGTCATGTCGGTGGGCTTGTTGATGACGACGCCCAGCACGCCGTTTTCGTTATGTTCACACACGTACACGACCGTGCCGCCGAAGATCGGATCTTGCATGGCCGGCATCGCAATCAGGAAATGGTTGGCCAGATTCAGGGTGGAGGAACCGGTCGCGGCCGGCTCTCCCACACCCTGCATCAGACGATGTCCTGGTAGAGTCTGGTCGATTTTACTCTTTTTCATACGCGATGCTCTCTCTGTGGGCTTGCTGGCAAGTCTCGCTTACCCCGCTATCGTACGCCTGGCACATCCTGCCGCGAATGCTGGGCGGCGGGAACCGTGTTGCCAGGCGCTATTCTTGCTATGTTATAAATTAGTTATCAATTCGCTGTGCCATGCGGCGACATCCTGCACGCTGAGTGACTTGCTTGATAGGAAACGTCGCTTTCCCTGCAAGCGCATTTCAATGCCAATTGTAAAATTGATTGCAAAATCGCTGTCGCACATAAAGCACCACGAACATACCCGGTAGTTTACACTGAATTGCCGCCGCAGCGACGCCAAAGGCGCGACCCGAGCGGCGATAAAGCCCCGTTGGCGGCAAAAAATGGCCTATCTTTGACCCTGAACACGCGAAATAATGACAATCAAGACTTCCCTGGTGTGGTTCCGGCGCGATCTGCGCGCGTTTGATCATGCTGCACTGCATCACGCCCTGTGCCAGAGCCAGGCCGTGCATTGCGTCTTCGTGTACGACACCGCCATCCTGGCGGCCCTGCCGCGCCACGACCGGCGGGTCGACTTCATCCATGCCAGCGTGGCCGAACTCGCTGGCGAGCTGCGCCAGCTGGGCGGCGACCTGATCGTGCTGCACGCGGACGCGGCCGAGGCCATCCCGCGCCTGGCCGCCGAATTGAACGCCGACGCCGTCTTTGCCAACCACGACTACGAACCGCAAGCCATCGCGCGCGACGCCACGGTGGCCGCCGCGCTCACGCGCGATGCGCGCCTGTGGTTCAGTTTCAAGGACCAGGTGATCTTTGAAAAGGATGAAGTGCTGACGCTCTCGGCCAAGCCGTATACCGTCTACACGCCGTACAAGAATGCCTGGCTGAAGAAAATGCGCGCGGAACCCGGCTGCCTGGCGCCATTCGCTATCGAGCCGCATGCGGCCAGCCTGGCGCCGCCGCGCGCCGGCGCGCCGGTGCCCCTGCCCACCTTGGGCGAGCTGGGTTTCGAACCGAGCAACCTGGCCGAGCTGGCCATTCCCACCGGCATGTCGGGTGCCAGCACGCTGTTCGAGGACTTCCTGCCGCGCGTGGCCCGCTACGACGTGGCGCGAGATTTTCCCGCCTTGAAGGGGCCGTCCTACCTGTCCATGCATCTGCGCTTCGGCACCGTGTCGCTGCGCTACCTGGTGCGCACCATCGTCGACCTGATGGACAGGGGCGGTGGCGGCGATGGTGCGCCCGTGTGGCTGGCCGAACTGATCTGGCGCGATTTCTACGCCATGATTTTGTACCAGAACCCGCACGTGGAAGGCGGCGCCTTCAAGCCGGCCTACGACGCCATCGCCTGGGAAACGGGTCCCGAAGCCGATGCCGCCTTTGCCGCCTGGTGCGAGGGGCGCACCGGCTATCCACTGGTGGACGCGGCGATGGCGCAGCTGAACCAGACGGGCTATATGCACAACCGCCTGCGCATGGTCACGGCCTGCTTCCTGATCAAGGACCTGGGTATCGACTGGCGCCGCGGCGAAGCGTATTTCGCGCTGCACCTCAATGACTTCGACCTGGCGTCGAACAACGGCGGCTGGCAATGGGCTTCGTCGTCCGGCTGCGACGCCCAGCCCTACTTCCGCATCTTCAATCCGATCACGCAATCGGAAAAATTCGATGCCAGCGGGCGCTTCATCCGCCGCTATCTGCCGCAGCTGAAGGCGCTGGGCGACAAGGAAATCCACGCACCCTGGCTGGTGCCGCGCATGCTGCTCGAGCAAAAAAACATCGTGCTGGGGCGCGACTATCCGGAACCGCTGGTGCAGCACGACGAGGCGCGCAAGGAGACCCTGGAGCGTTATGCCGTGGTGAAGGTGGTGGCGTAGGTCAAGATTCGGTCAACAAGCGCCCCACTTCCGCCAGCAATTCCTCTTCCTGGAACGGCTTGCCGAAATACGCATTCACGCCCAGCTCGAACGCATGTGCGCGGTGCTTGTCGGCGCTGCGCGAAGTGATCATGATGACGGGGATGGCGCGCGTCTTGTCGTCGCTGCGCACATTACGCGTCAAATCAAAACCATCCATGCGCGGCATCTCCACGTCGACCAGCAGCAGGGCCGGCATGGCAGCCGGCTCCAGCGCATGCAACTGCTCCAGCGCATCGACGCCATCCTTGGCCAGCAGCACCTGGTAGCCTTCGCGCTCGAACAGGCGCTGCATCACGCGGCGCACCGTCAGCGAATCGTCGACCACCATCACGCGCACAACAGGCGCGGCCAGCGCGCTGGAAACGGCATGCTGCTCGCGGCTGGCCAGCGCATATTGCGACAGCAGTTCCGGATGGTGCTCGAGGTGCTGCGCCAGCGCCACGGGGTTCAGGATCAGCACGATGTCGCCCGTGCCCAGCACCGTGGCACCGGCAATGCCCGGCATGCGCGCCAGTTGCGGACCCACGTGCTTGACCACGACTTCGCGGTTACCCAGCACGTCATCGACCTGCAAGGCCAGCCTGTCATTGCCATTCCTCAGCAACAGCACGGGCGCATAGCGCTGCGTGGCCTGCGCCGCCGGCGTCTCGCCCAGCATGGCCGACAGGTGGTGCAGCGCCAGCGACTGCCCGTGCGATTCGATGCACCCGGCCGCCCGCACCTGCTCCAGCTGCTCGCCTTTCAGGTGCAGCACCTGCTCCACCAGCACCGATGGCAAGGCATACGTCTTGCCGTTCGCCGCCAGCAGCACCACCTGGGTGACGGCCAGGGTCAGCGGCAGGTGGATGGTGAAGCGCATGCCCAGGCCCGCCTGCGTCAGCGTTTCCACGCGCCCGCCCAGCGCCAGCGCTTCGGAGCGCACGATGTCCATGCCAAAACCGCGTCCGGCCAATTCCGTCAGGCTGTCGGCGGTGGAAAAACCCGGTGTGAAAATCAGCTCGGCCGCCTGCGCGTCGGTCAATGGCGCGTCCGTCGTCAGCAGGCCGGCGCCGTGCGCCTTGGCGCGGATGCGTTCCATATCCAGCCCCGCGCCATCGTCGGAAAAGGCGATCGCCACTTCGTTGCCCTGCTGACTGACCTGCACCAGCAGCTCGCCCGTTTCGCTCTTGCCCGCAACCAGGCGCGCGTCGCGCGGCTCGACGCCGTGCACGATGGCGTTACGCAGCAGGTGTTCGAACGGAGCAGCCATGCGTTCGAGCACGCTGCGGTCGATTTCCACGCCGCCGCCGCGGATGTCGAGATTGACGCGCTTGTCGACTTCCTTGGCGCTTTGCCGCGCCACGCGGAACAGGCGTTCGGCGATGCTGGCAAACGGTACCATACGGATCTGCATCAGGTCGCGCTGCAGCTCGCGCGTCAGCCGCGCCTGCAGCACCAGGTCGTCCGTCACCGCGTCGACGCTGTGGCTGAGGTTTTCATGGAAGGAGGCCACGTCGTTGACGCTTTCGGCCATCATGCGCGTGAGTTCCTGCAAGCGCGTAAAGCGGTCGAATTCGAGCGGGTCGAAATCGCGCTCGCTGCCGACGGCCATGCGCGAGGCAATCTGCGATTCGGCCTGCATTTCCACTTCGCGCAGCTGGCGCCGCAAGCGCGCCAGATTATCGGAAAACTCGGACAGCGAGGCGCACAGCACACCAACTTCATTTTCCATCTTCGAGCGCGTGATCGACACTTCGCCTGCCTGGTTCACCAGGCGGTCGAGAATATCGGCGCGCACGCGCACCAGGGCCGCCTTCGGTTCGGCGATCGGCGTGTCTTCCATGCCCGGCAAGGGCAGCAAGGGCTGCTGCAACTGCTCGAACAGGTGCAACGCATGGTCGTAATGGGCCAGCAATTCCTCGAAAGCCTGCGGCGTGGCCGTGCCCGCATGCAGCATGTTTTCGATATGCGTCTCGATTTCATGCGCATGCTGGCCCAGGCGCATGGCGCCGGCCATGCGTGCGCTGCCCTTGACCGTATGCAGGGTGCGCAACAGCATCTGTGCCTGGCCGCTGTCGTGCGCCTGCTGCTGCCAGCTGCGCAGCGCCTCGCCGATCTGCGGCAGCAGGTCGGCGCCCTCTTCCAGGAAGACGGACAATAAATCGAGGTCAAGTTCATCGCTGATGCCAGCGCTGGCCGCCAGCAGCGCGGCCGCATCGGCTGGCATGATGGCAGGCGCCGGCGCTTCCGGCGCCGCGTGCTCCAATGGCGGCGCATGTTCGAAACCGGCGTCGAACAGGTCATCGCTGGCGCCGCTGTCCTGCACCGGCGCTGGCAGAGGTACTTCGGCAGCAGCCGGCTGCAGCGCGTCGGCGACGATGCTCGCATACGTCGCCTCGAACAGGGTCTCGAGCTGCGGCACAGGAACCTCGGCCAGCGCGTCGGGCAGCGCTTCCGCAGGGTGCGCCGGTGCGCCGACGATGCTGGCGTAAGCGGCCGCAAACATGGCGTCGAGCCGCTCTTCCTTGCTCTCGCCAGGCGCCGCCGTCAGGGCGCGCCACAGGGTGTTGAGCGCTTCGATCATGTCCGGCTGCGTTGGCGCCAGATCGCCCAGCGCAAACGCCTGCAGCATTTGCCCGATGCGCTGCGTGGCCTGCTCCAGCACGTCGTGCTGTTCGGCGCGCAGGCCGGCCAGCGGCGGCACCACCGTTTCGATCACCGTCTCGAGCGCGTGCGCCAGGTCGCGCAGGGACTGGAAGCCGACCGTGCCCGACGTCCCCGCCAGGGTATGCACGGCTTGCAGCGCTTCCGCGCTGACGGCGCGCTGCTCATGACGCCATTCGCCGAAGTCGCGCGTGAGCACGCGCAGCAATTCATCCGTCTCGGCCAGGTAGATGTTGTACAAGGGAAGGCTGATGCGCAGTTCGCCCACGTGCTTGAGGTGATCGTCCGGCGCCTCGTGGAGCGCGGGCGCAGTGGCCAAGGGAAGGCCGATCACATTGCCGTTGCCGGCCACGGGCGCGGCCGGGCGCGGCTTGCGCAATTCGAACGGACCTCCTTCGCGCACGCGCTCGGCTGCCGCCAGCAGCATGCCGGCCTCGCGCTCTCGCCCTGCCCCGCCTTCCAGTTCCGCCACCCATTCGCTGAGCTGGTACCAGCCGTAATTCAGCAGGGTAAACAGATCGTCGCTGACGGGTCGCGCTTCGGCCAGCCAGGTATTCATGACGCGCTCGATGGCGCCGGCCGCTTCGGCAAACTGCGCCAGGCCGATCATGCGGCTGCTGCCCTTCAGGGTGTGGAACGAGCGGCGCAGCATGGCCAGGTGGTCGCCGCTGGCGGCTTGCTCGCGCGGCAGGGCCAGGGTGGTGTCGATAAAGGCCAGCACTTCGCGCGCTTCGGCGATGAAGATGTCGAGCATCTCCGCATCGACATCGGTCACTGCCGGCGCGGCATCCATGCTGGCAGGCGCGGCGGGCGCCAGGGCCTGGTCGAGCAAGGGTACGGGCACGGCGCCGGCGGCGGCGACTTTTTCAAATGGCAGGGCGCGGAAGGCGCCGGCGGCCGCGTCGAAATGGAAACGCCCGCTGGCCGCCTGCGCGTTACGGCCCAACATATCGACAAAAAATCCCAGCGCGCTGATATTTTGTGCGATCTCGTCGAGCGCCTCCGCCTTGGCGTCCGCATTGGCGTCGCCATCGGCCAGCTGCCGCACGGCCGCATCGACCTGCAGCACGGCGGCGCGCGCCTCTTCCTGTTCCAGCCCGGCCAACTGCTGCTGCAACTGCTCCAGCAAGGGCGCGACGCCATCGAGTGCCCCCGCCTTCGCCCCCGCTGCATCCGCGTAGTACGCATTGAGCACCTTTTCCACCTGGCGCAGGCCCGTCTTCATTTCCTCGGCCAGCGCGGCCACCGTCTGCCCCTGTTCGATTTGGCGCGACAGCTCGCCCGCTGTGACGGGCGGCGGCGCTTCGCCAGCCAGCAGCGCCTGCAGGCGCGCGGCGATGGTTTCCGCATTGCCGGCGAAATCGTCGGGCAGGCGGCGCACCTGCTCTAGGCCCGTGTCGGCAAACAGCAGCGTCATGCCGATTTCATTTTCCAGGGCCGCACTGCGTCCGCTGGCCACGGCTTGCCGCGCCACGGCCGCGCATTCGCGCAACAGGCTGGCCAGGGCCGGCTGCTTCAGGGACTCCGCATGCGCGGCCACCTGTTGCAGCGAGGCGTCAAAATCCGTGCCCAGGGCAGGATCGAGGTCGGCTTGCGCCAGGCGGCTCCAGCTGGCACGCGCCTGCGCCAGTGCCGTGCGGGCGCCTTGCAGGACCTCCTGGTCGACCTGGCCGTAGCGCCGCGTTTCCACGTCGGCGGGCACCTGCCCGTCCAGGGCGAAGGCGGCACGCAGCTGGCGCGCCTCCGGCGTCGACTCGGTGGCGGCGGCAATGAAGAACAGGGCGTCGCGCAGCATCGCTTCGGGCAGGCTGGCCGTGCCCTGCGCCAGGCGGCGCAACTGCAGATTGATCAGGCCGAACAACTGTTTGACGTTGAGCGTACCCATGCCCTCGCCGCTGGCCGCCAGCCCGGCAAACGCCTGCATGGCGAACCAGAAGGTGCGCGCCGGCGCTTCCTGCTGCGCATCGGCCACCAGGGTCAGGGTGGCGTGCAAGTCGCTTGCATGCTGGAGCCGCACCGCGTCATCCTGCGCCTTCAGGAAGGGCAGCAGGGACTTTTCAAAGCGCCCGCGCCAGGCCGGATAATCGGCTACCGGGGGCGCGTCCGCCAGCGCGATCGCATGCCCTTCCAGCACCGACGCTGGCGGAAAGAACAGGTCGGCCGGGTGGATGCGCTCGGCGCCCAGCATGGTTTGCAGGTCACGGTAGTAGGGGAACAAGCGCGTCGGCTGCGGCGGCGTGCCAGCCACCAGGTCTTCCAGGTATTCGGTCAGGGCCTGATACAGTTCGGCGACGACTTGCGCATGGTCCAGGGTGTATTCGAGGCTGCCGTCGCGAAAGCGCGAAAGCGCTTGCTCCGCGCCGTCCGTCAGCAGGCTGGCGCCGGCCACGTCGACCATCACCAGTGCGCCATGTGCCTGGTGCAGATGCGAGCGCGCATGCTGCAGGGCCGTGGCGCGTTCCTCGCGCTCGCGGCCACCCGCCTCGAACAGGGCTGTTTTCGAGCGGCCCAGCGCTTCGCGGATTTCCACCATCACCCACGACAAAGGTTCGCTGTCGAACGGCTTGGACTGCAGTGGACTATCAGGTGTGCTCATGCATGCCTCGGTAAGGAAATCGCCTGGACTGGCGCGGCGTTCAGGCGGCGACGCGGAAGCGCGACACCGAATTTTTCAGTTCCTGCGCCAGCATCGACAGTTTATGGATCGATTGCGCCGTTTGCTGCGTGCCATCCTGGGTCTGCTCCGTCACGCTCAGGATATGCTGGATATTCAAGGCCACGCCGCTGGCCGAACCGGCCTGCGTGCCGGTGGCGAACGAGATGCCCTGGATCAGTTCAGCCAGGTGTTTCGACACCTGGCTGATATCGTTCAAGGCCGCGCCGGCAGCGTCGGACAGGCGCGCGCCCTCGACTACGCCCTGCGTGGACGTTTCCATCGCCCGCGTCGCATCCTGGGTATCGGCCTGGATGGTGCGCACCAGCGCGCCGATCTGCTTGGCGGCGGCGGCCGAGCGTTCGGCCAGGCGCTGCACTTCCTCGGCGACGACGGAAAAGCCGCGCCCCGCCTCGCCGGCCGAGGCCGCCTGGATGGCGGCGTTCAGCGCCAGTACGTTGGTCTGCTCGGTGATGTCGGAAATGAGCTCGGTGATTTCGCCGATTTCCTGCGACGATTCGCCCAGGCGCTTGATGCGCTTGGACGTATCCTGGATCTGCTCGCGGATTTCATGCATGCCCTTGATGGCGTTTTCCACCGCCGTCGAACCCTGCTGCGCGGCCGCCACCGACTGGCGCGCCACATCGGCCGAGACACTGGCCGATTTCGACACGTCGGTAATCGCATTGGCCATCTTGACCACGGTGGCGCTGACGCCCTGGATTTCGCGCGACTGCTGCTGCGACGCGATCAACAGCTTGCTGGAGATGCTTTGCGCCTGCGTCGAGGCGCGGTTGACCTGTTCCGCCGTTGCCGTCACCCGCCCCACCAGGCCGCGCAATTCCTCGACCGTGTAATTGACGGAATCGGCGATGGCGCCCGTGATGTCTTCCGAGACGGTCGCCTGCACCGTCAGGTCGCCATCGGCGACCTTCTGCAATTCGTTCATCAGGCGCAGGATGGCCGCCTGGTTCTGCTCATTCTTGGCCTTGGCCTGCTCTTCCTTTTCCTGCGACAGCAGGCGCTGGATTTCCGCTTCCTGGCGCCGCCGCTCGGCGTCGCGCGTGCGGTTGACGGAGTCCTGCAGCAGCACGCGGCCGATGCCGGCCGCCGCGATCAGGGTCAGCAACACGCCGCCGACCATCATCCAGAAGGCGACGCCCAGGGTTTCCTGGTTCACGTGGTACATCTGCTGCAGCAGGGTCAAACGCTGGCGCAGGTCTTCGTTCTCGTTGAAGATCAGCTGTTCGGCGCTTTTCGCCGAGCTGAATTTATCGAGCCGATCGAGTATCGACGAAACCAGCTTCTGGTAAGTGTCGAAGCTGGCTTTCAGCGCCACCAGCCGGTCGCGCAGTTCGGCGTCGCGCGTGGGCGCCAATTGCAGCGACACGCTGCCATTGAGCAAGCCTTCGACGGCGGTGCGGAAATACGTCGTGTCGCGTCCCAGCGAGAACGCCGTTTCCGAGCTGATGCTGCCCGACGACAGGAACTCGCTGGCGCTGCGGCTCATGCGCTGGCTCAGCATCATCAGGCGGCCGATGACGGCCAGGTCGCGCGCATTGCCGCCACGCTGCACCTTGAGCGCGGCAATTTCCTCGGTCTGCGCCAGCAGCGCCGGCGACAGCGCATTCAATTGCTGCAAGGTCTTGTCGAATTCGCCCAGTTCCAGTTTCAGGCGCAAGATGGTGCTGGCCGCGCGGTCGCTGCTGGCCCACTTCTTGCGCGCGTCGGCCACCGCAGCCAACAGGGCGGAACGCGACTCGCCGATATCGCGCCCGTGATACGTACCGCCGCGCAGCATCAGGCGGAAATCCTGATTCAGTTCATTGCGGCTTTCCTCGAGCTGGCGGAAGGCTTCCGGATTGCCTTGCACAGCGTTCGGCGCAGCCTTGCCGATGCGCTGCGAATGCATCAGCGCATCGCTGGCCAGCTGCGTCTGCGCCGAGGCAATATTGCCGCTGCGCGTGTTCAGCCCGACGAACAGCAGGCTGGCGGCCAGGCTCAGGGCCATCACCGTCGACAGGATGCTCAATTGTTTTTGCAGCGGAAAATGGCCGATCAGCGGCAGCTTCCAGTCCCCGGCAGGCGCGCTGGCCAGCGACTTGCGCCGTCCCAGCGCGTCGCGCAGGCGCAGCGGCAGGTCGGCCGTCGATGTCGGCGCTTCCGGAGCGTGCTGCGCTTCGGGCAAGCCGGCCGCCAGGATCGGGGAATGGGCACCCATCAGCAAATATCCTTGTGGTCAGGGAGGCCGTCAAAGCCGGCATCGAGGAAGCGTGCCGACTGCGCCAGCTGCGCCAGGTCCAGGCGCAGCCACTGCTGTCCTTCGCTGTCGCGCAGCGCCTGCGCCGCCCACGATGGGAACACGCCCTGCGCCGCATCCTGCACGGGCTGCATCGCGCGCAACTGGCGCAAGCCCAGCACGCGTTCGACCAGCAATGCGCAATTGAGGCCCAGGCGGGGAGAAAAGGTGATGATGCGGCAGTGATTGCCGGGCGCGCAAGCCGGTTCGCCCATGTAGCGGGCCAGGTCGACGACCCCCGTCAGACGCCCGCGCATGGCCGCCAGGCCCAGGTACCAGTCCTGCGCCAGCGGCACGCCCTGGATCTGCACACCGGCGGCAATGACGATTTCGCCGAGCTGCGTCAGGTCGAGCAGGCACGGCCGGCCACCGAGCATCACGCCCAGTTCCTTGCGCGCCGCCAGTGCGCCGCTGCGCGCGGCCTGTATCCGCTCGATCAATTGCAGCTGATACTGGCGCAAGCGCCCCTGCCGCGCACCCGTCTCGAAAGATGGCATGGCGGCGGACGGGTAAGCCGCGGTGGATACGCCGTGACCTGGCATCGTCTGCATGCTCAGGAAATCGCGGCGATCTTGGCCAGCAACTCGGCTTCGACCACCGGCTTGACCAGGTAATCGCGCGCGCCCTGGCGCAAGCCCCAGATGCGGTCCGTTTCCTGGCTCTTGCTGGAGCAGATAATCACCGGCACGTCCTGCAGTTCGGGATCGCGCGCGATGGCGCGCGTGATCTGGAAGCCATTCGCACCGGGCATCACCACGTCCATCAGGATCAGGTCGGGCCTGGCCTGCTTGAGTTGCGCCAGCGCGTCGGCGCCGTCCTGCGCCGTGAGGACGGCGTAGCCGGCACGCACCAGGATCTCGCTCAGGTAATAGCGTTCTGTCGGCGAGTCGTCGACGATCAGAATTGTGTGTATGGCCATCTGCTTCCTTGCTGCGTTGTCAATCAATAAAACCACTTACTCAAAATGCCCGGCCAGGTGCAGCCGCACGGCCTCCAGCAGCGCCTCGCGCGCCAGCGGCTTGGCCAGGCAGGCGCTGGCGCCTGCCATGGCGCCGCGCGCGCGGTCGAACAGGCCCTCCTTCGACGACAGCATCAGCACCGGCGTGGCGTGATGCGCCGCGCTGGCCTTGATCAGCGCGCAGGTGCGGTAGCCGTCCAGGCGCGGCATCACAATGTCGCACACGATCAGCGCCGGCCGGCAGTCGGCAATTTTTGCCAGGGCCTCGAAGCCGTTTTCCGCCACCACCACGCGATAACCGGCCTCGCCCAGGATCTTCGCGGCCGCGCTGCGTATCGTCGCGCTGTCGTCGATGACGAGTATCGTGATGCCGGTGCATGCGGCATCAGCCGGCGCCTCGGGCAGAAAGGGACGCGTCATGTGATTATTCGACAATCTTTCATACCATAGCACAGGCTGCCGCGATACCTGCTTGCGGCAGCGGCATCCCATGGACTGCGATCAATTACAGCGCCACCATCTCGAAATCATCCTTGCGCGCACCGCATTCAGGACAGGTCCAGTTCATCGGAACATCGGCCCAACGCGTGCCCGGAGCGATGTCTTCGTCGGGCAGGCCGGCCGCTTCATCATAAACCCAGCCGCAAATAAGACACATCCACGTTTGGAATTGCTGCGTTGTTTCGTTGCTACTCACGTTCTGCCACCCTTCAATCAAGTAAAATGCTGAATTAGGTATCTTAATCTACCCGCCGTGCA
The DNA here is from genome assembly GCF_030587265.1 of Janthinobacterium sp. SUN137. Taxonomy (NCBI): domain Bacteria; kingdom Pseudomonadati; phylum Pseudomonadota; class Betaproteobacteria; order Burkholderiales; family Oxalobacteraceae; genus Janthinobacterium; species Janthinobacterium sp. SUN137. Next base: position 1,243,757 of record NZ_JAPWHZ010000001.1, read on the forward strand.
AAACCAAACTTCTCCCCTCATATTAAGCTTCGGCGTGTCCGATCCGGTCGGCGCGATCGGTATCCAGGCCGACCTGGCCACGTTTTCAGCCTTCGGCTGCCATGGACTGTCCGTCACCACGGGCCTGCTGATCAGCGATACGGCGCGCGTGGAAGACGTGCAGGCGGTCGATCCTGACTGGGTTTCCGACCAGGCGCGCGTGCTGCTGGAAGACATGTCCGTGGCCGCCATCAAGATCGGCGCGCTGGGCAGCGTGGAAAACGTCACGGCCATCGCCGAAATCGTCTCCGACTATCCGAACGTACCGCTGATCCTCGACCCCTTCATTTCGGCGCTGCCGGAACAGGGCATGGACGACGAAGACATCCTCACGGCCGTGCGCCAGCTCTTGATCCCGCAAACGACCCTGCTGGTGCTCTCGCCGGTGGAGCTGGAACGCCTGGCCGAGACCTGGCGCGACGCCGATCCGGACGACACCCTGCAAAACGACGTCGACTATCTGGTGGCCCTGGGCTGCGAATACGTGCTCGTCACCGGCATGCCGGCCGACGCCAGCAAATCCGGCACGGCCGAAGGCAAGCTGCGCGCCAATACCCTGTTCGGCGAGGACGGCGTGGTGCGCCACGACGAATGGCAGCACCTGCCCGGCATCTTCAACGGCGCCGGCAGCACCCTGTCGGCCGCGGCCACCGCCCTGCTGGCCCTGGCGGAAAACGAAGACGATGTGCCGCAGGTGGTCGTGGCGGCGCAGGAATTCACTACCGGCGCACTGGCCCACGCGCAGCGCCACGGCATGGGCAAGCTGGTGCCGAACCGGCTGTTCCGGCAGCAGCGCCCGCGCGGCGGCCAATAGACACTGACCAGACGACACAGACAACGATCCACTTTCAAGGCACGATTATCATGACGACGACTTCACAGAACGACATCCTGTTTGCCCGCGCACAAAAAACCACGCCAGGCGGCGTCAATTCGCCCGTGCGCGCCTTCCGCTCCGTGGGCGGCACGCCGCGCTTCATCACGCGCGCCGAAGGCCCGTACTTCTGGGACGCGGATGGCAAGCGCTATATCGACTACATCGGCTCCTGGGGCCCGGCCATCGTCGGCCACGCCCACCCCGAGGTAGTCAAGGCGGTGCAGGATGCGGCAGCACTGGGCTTGTCATTCGGTGCGCCGACCGAAGGCGAAGTGCTGATGGCCGAGGAAATCACGCGCCTGGTGCCGTCGATCGAGCAGGTACGCCTGGTGTCGTCGGGCACGGAAGCGACCATGAGCGCCCTGCGCCTGGCGCGCGGCGCCACGGGACGCGACAAGATCGTCAAGTTCGAAGGCTGCTACCACGGCCACGCCGATTCGCTGCTGGTAAAGGCGGGCAGCGGCCTGCTCACCTTCGGCAACCCGACGTCGGCCGGCGTGCCGGAAGATTTCGTGAAACACACGCTGGTGCTCGACTATAACAACGTGGAACAGTTGAAGGACGCCTTCGACAGCTTCGGCGCGGAAATCGCCTGCGTCATCGTCGAACCCGTGGCCGGCAACATGAACCTGGTGAAAGCCACCCCGGCATTCCTGCAGGCGATGCGCGAACTGTGCACGCAGCACGGCGCCCTGCTCATTTTCGATGAAGTCATGTGCGGCCTGCGCGTGGCCCTGGGCGGCGCGCAGGCGCTGTACGGCATCAAGCCGGACCTCACGGCGCTGGGCAAGGTGATCGGCGGCGGCATGCCGGTAGCGGCCTTCGGCGGCAGCGCGGCGCTGATGCACCATATGGCGCCGCTGGGCGCCGTCTACCAGGCCGGTACCTTGTCCGGCAACCCCGTCGCCGTGGCGGCCGGCATGGCCACCTTGAAACTGATCCAGCAGCCTGGCTTCTACGAGCAGCTGGGCGCCACGGCCAAGCGCCTGGCCGAAGGCCTGACGGCCGCCGCCAAGGAAGCGGGCGTGGTCTTCTGCGCCGACTATATCGGCGGCATGTTCGGCATTTATTTCAGCGCCACCCCACCGACCAGCTACGCGGAAATGATGGCGGGCGACCGCAGCAAGTTCAACGCCTTCTTCCACGCCATGCTGGACGAAGGCGTGTACTTCGCGCCAGCCGCCTTCGAGGCAGGCTTCGTCTCGGCGCAGCACGACGATGCCGTCATCGACGCCACCATCGCTGCCGCACGCAAGGTGTTTGCCAAGCTCGCGTAAAGTTACACCACCGCGGTGTCCATCACCGCGGCCACCAGCGCCGGCAGGCTGGCCATGTCGCTGAACACGACATGCGCGCCAGCCGCCTTCAGGCGCGCTTCCTGGCCGGCGGCGATATGCCCGCCGCCGATGAATCCCAATACCGTCATGCCCGCCGCCACGGCGGCCGTCACGCCCGTGACGCTGTCTTCCAGCACCAGGCACTGGCCCGGCGGCACGCCGAAAGCAGCCGCCGCTGCCAGGTACAGGCCCGGATGCGGCTTGGCGTGACCCACCAGGTCCGGCGTGAAGACGCGCTTGTCGAACAGCGGCGCCATGCTAGTCCGCTCGAGCGACGACAGCACGCGCGCGCTGACGCTGTTCGAGGCCACGGCCTTGGGCAGGGGAATGGCGGCCAGCGCCTGCGCCACGCCGGGCACGGCGCGCAGCTGCGCATCGCAGGCCACATCGACGGCGTTGCCGATGGCCATGATCTCGTCGGCCGGCAATTGCGGCAAGCCCAGCTCCTTGTAGATGTCCTGCATCAGCGGCACCAGGCGCTGGCCCAGGCGCGGCTCGATCAAGCCCTGCAGGGTGACGCCCTCGGGCAGGTTGGGCAGGCGCGGCCCCAGCAATTCCAGCAGCGCTTGCAGGGCCACGGCCTCGCTGTCGACCAGCACGCCGTCGCAGTCGCTGATCAGGTGGGTAAAGCGCGTTGGGATGGTGGCGGTATCAGGCATGGACTCTCCAGAAGGCAACAGTGACGGGAAATGCGGCGGCCAGCCGGCCAAGGCTGGCATCGCAACGATCATAGGTGGAACAGGCGGACGCTACCACGCAGAAAACGTCTGAATGACGATACTTTTCTGCCAAAGGCAGCCAACGGGGAAAGAATCGGGCGTCAGGCAAGCGGCTACGCGCAAATACCAATTCAATACCACGCAATACCAGTGATTATCGCTGATTTTTGAAATTGCTGCGCTCGCATTGAAATCCGGACAAGATCCCGTGGTAGCGCCGGGGCGCGGACGCGTCCCGGCGACAAGGGCTTATTTCAGCCAGCCGCGGTGGCGGAAGTACAGGAAGGGGGCGATGGCGCTGGTAACCATCAGGCCCCAGGCCCACGGATAGCCGAACGACCATTCCAGTTCCGGCATCAGCTTGAAGTTCATGCCGTACACGCTGGCGATCAGGGTAGGCGGCAGGAAGGCCACGCTGGCCACCGAGAAGATCTTGATGATCTTGTTCTGGTTGATGTTGATGAAACCGACGGTGGCATCCATCAGGAAGTTGATCTTATCAAAAAGGAAAGACGTGTGACCGTCGAGCGATTCGATGTCGCGCAAAATCTGCCGCGCTTCCTCGAACTGCTCGGAATTGAGCAAGCGGCCGCGCATCAGGAAACTCACGGCGCGACGCGTATCCATCATGTTGCGGCGGATGCGGCCATTCAAATCTTCCTCGTGGGCAATAGCATTCAGCGCTTCGGCCGCGTGCGCATCCGTAAATTCCTTTTGCAGCACGCGCGTGCTGACTTCTTCCAGGTTCTGGTAGATGCCTTCGAGCACGTCGGCCGAATATTCGGCATCGGTGGCGTACAGGTCGAGCAGCACGTCCATGTAGTCGGCAATCGAGCCTGGCCGCGAACGGGCGCGCATGCGCACCAGGCGGAACACGGGCAAGTCGTCCGTATGCATGGAAAACAGGATCTTGCGGGCAAGAATGAAGGCTACCGTGATGACGCGCGAGGGACCGTCATCTTCTTCGCGCAGGAAGTCCGTGCGCAGATGCAAGTCGCCGTTTTCCGCTTCGTAATAGCGGGCCGACGCTTCAATATCCTTGACCTCGTCTTCGCCCGGCAAGGTGACGTTGTAGATGGCCTTGACCCAGGCCCGTTCATCATCGGTGGGGTCGGTCAGGTCGACCCACACCGGTTCGGCATTTTCGAGGTCTGCGCGGCTGTCGATCGGCACCTGGTTGAGCCGGCCATTCTGTAATACAAAGACATTGATCATGCGCGCTCTCAGCCGGATGTTGGGTTATCGTGATGTGCTGGCGCTGGCGCCAAAAATGAAAACAGCGCAAGTGTACCCGCAAAGGCCTTTTCACGACCACCCCCGGCACCGCTTTTTCACGGAAAAAGTGCGGCGTTGCACCAACCGGGCCGATTAAGATGCTGCGCCGCAATAATGCCAATCAGGCAGCCTTGATTTTATGCAAAGAAATTCCACTATCCTCAAGGCAATTCCGCCGCCCCCATGCGGCGCAGGATGACACTGGTACGCCGGTTCAGGTAGCCCGTATCGCGGTGACGGTCATAATAGCGGGGATTCGGCAGCATCACGGCCAGTTTTGCCGCCTGTCCGGCGCTCAGGCCCGCCGCGCTGACCCGGTAATAGTGGCGTCCGGCCGCTTCGGCGCCAAAGATGCCCGTGCCAAACTCCACCACATTCAAATAGATCTCGAAAATGCGCTGCTTCTCCATCAGGCTTTCCAGCATATACGTGATGATCAATTCCTGGCCCTTGCGCACATAGCTGCGCGAACCGGACAGGAACAGATTCTTCGCCAGTTGCTGCGTGATGGTGGAGCCGCCTGCCACGACCTTTTGCTTCTTGCTGTTTTTTTCATATGCCTTTTGCAAGGCTTCCCAGTCTACGCCTTCGTGCTCGGAAAAATTCGCGTCTTCCGAGGCGATGATGGCCCGTTTCAAATTGTTCGAGATGCGGTTGTACGGCACCCACGTCTGCTGGATGGTGGCGTTGGGATTCTTGTCCTGCAAGACAGACAACTGTTCGCGCATGAAAGCCGTGCTGGACGGGTTATGGTCGACCCACCACCAGATTTGCAGGAAGAAATACAGTTGCACGACGATAAAGGCCAGCACGGGCAGGATGAACAGCCACTTGATCCAGCCGTAGCGGCTGCCGCTGCCGCCCTTGCGCGCGCCCTTCTTGCCGGCGCTCACAGGGCACTGCGCAATTGCGCCAGCAAATCCTGCGTCTGCGGCCGCACGCCGCGCCACACGTAAAACGCTTCGGCCGCCTGCTCCACCAGCATGCCCAGGCCGTCGCGCACCTGCGCGCCATGCTGGGCGGCAAAGCCCATGAAGACGGTGGGCTGGGCGCCGTACATCATGTCCAGCGCCAGGGTATGGCGGCCGAAAATACCCGGCGGTACGGGCGGCAAGTCGCCCGCCAGGCTGGCCGAGGTGGCATTGATGACGATATCGAACTGGCCATCGGGCTGCGCGAAACCGCCGGCGCGCAGCTGCCCGGGGTGCGCCAGCGCATCGGCAAACTGCGCCACCAGCGCCTCGGCCGTGGCCACGCTGCGGTTGGCAATGAACATTTCCTGCGGCCCCTGCTCCAGCAAGGGCCGCACGACGCCGCGCGCCGCGCCGCCGGCGCCCAGCAGCAGGATGCGCTTGCCCGCGACGCTCATGCCCGCGTTGCGCACAATGTCCGCCACCAGGCCCGCGCCATCGGTATTGTCGCCAAGAATGGTTTCATTATCGAAACGCAGGGTATTGACGGCGCCGGCCGCTTGCGCACGCGGCGTCAACTCGGTGGCCAGCGCGCACGCGTCCAGTTTAAAGGGCACCGTCACGTTCGCGCCCTTGCCGCCCTCGGCGGCAAACGTACGGGCCGCCAGCGCAAAACCGTCGAGCGGCGCCAGCCGGCGATCGTAGACCATGGCTTGCCCTGTCTGCAAGGCAAACGCGGCGTGGATCAAGGGGGACTTGCTGTGGGCGATAGGGTTGCCGAAGACGCAATATTGATCTGGATTCATTTCATTCTTGTTCAATTGCTGCCGCCAGTCAGGTTAGCTTCCATTTTTTCTTCGCGCGTAAATTTGAAGCGGGTGATGACGACCCACAGGTCATCCTTGTCACTCGACAACATATTCGGTGGAAAACGGCCATACGGCGCCGCGCGGCGCACGATGGCCAGGGCCGCCGCATCCAGCGCCGGGTTGCCCGAGCTTTTTTCCACGCGGGCGCCGCCTTCCTTCTGGTAAATCGTGCCGTCCTGGAAGATGGGGATATAGACGACCAGTTCGCCATACATCTTGCGGCCATTCTTTTGCGGGAAATTCAGGGTGCCGATTTCCTCGATGCGCTTTTGCAGGGTCTTGTAATACATGGCATAGCCGACTTCCTGCGTGCTGGGCGTAATAAAAGTCTTGCGCGGACGTTTATTCTGGTCTTCCACGGTCTGGCTGATTTCGGCCGCCATGCGCGCGATGGCCTTGCTGCTTTCCATCAAGTCCGAGCCGCTGGCCAGGGGATTGGGCTTGTCCTTTTCCGTGACGGGCGCGGCGCTGTAAGGCGTCGGCTTGGCCGCCTGCGTCAGCAATTCCTGCTGTTTTTGTTCCAGTTCGGCAATGCGCCGGGCGCTGGCCTTGACGCTGTCGCCCTCTTCCACCTTGCGCATGTCGGGCAAGGGCGACTTGGCGCGCCCCTTGTCGGCCTGTCCACCACCGTCGAGGTTGGCTTGCGCCAGCGCCTCGGCCTTCAGCGGCTTGTTCGCATGCTTGGCATTGACCAGGATCACTTCCAGGCCGGGATCGGTAGCCACGGCCCGCTGCGGCGGCGGGGCGACAAAATGCATCGCCAGCAAGGCGCCGTGCGCCAGCAGCGACACCGCCACGGCTATCATCAGGAAACGATTCTCTCGGAAAGACTTCACGCGCAACCCAGTTCGCAACAAGCACAAGATACAAGATGGCTGAATTCTACGTCAAAGGGCGGTGCCGGCAACAGTTTTCAGCACCGCCTGATGGCCTGACGGACGCCTTACTTGACCCCGGGTTCGCTGACCACGTCTTCGCTGGCCAGTTCCGCCACTTCCGCCTCGGCATCGCTGACCTGGTTGGCCGCTTCCGGCGATGCTTCCGGCGCCACATCGCCCTCGTCGGCGCCTTCGTCGCCCGCATCTTCCTCGTAGTCGAGCTCGGCGTCGTCGGCCGCCGCGTCCGGCACGGCGGCGATTTCCAGCAGGCGCGCTTCGATGCTCAGGTCGACTTCATCCCAGCGCAGCAAGTCCAGTTTCACCTGGGCCCCGCGCGCCACCGATGGCATGCCCGGCAGCTTGATGACCAGCGGAATGTCGACCAGGCGCAGGATTTCATCTTTCAAGACGACGGCATCGACCTGGCGCGCGTTTTCCTGGTGCAGCCAGCGCAGGCACCAGTAGCGTTCCATGTTCGACTGGAAATCGCCATACGCGGCATATGCGGCGTCGAAGGCGGAGACGATGGCGAACAAATTCGCGTCGCGCGGCTTGAACGGCGCCACCAGCGGCGCCGTCACGCCATGCTCGGCGCAAGCGATGATTTGCCACTGATTCACCAGGTCCGTGTAGCGGCGCAAGGGCGAGGTGCTCCATGCGTACTGATCCACGCCCAGGCCCTGGTGCGGCGCCGCATGGGTGACCATGCGCACCTGCATCTTTGCCGCCCAGCTATTGCCACTGCCGCCGCCCTGGCTGCGGTAGATGCCCGGCACGCCATGGTCGTGCAGCATCTTGCCCCAGGTACTGTTGGCAAAAATCATCAATTCGGCGACGATCTTGTCCAGCGGCGCGCCACGCTTGCGGCGCGCCACGGTGACAATGTCATTTTCCACATAGAAATTGAAATCGACGCGGTTATTCTGTTCCGGCTTCAAGCCAAACGCTTCGCGCTTTTTCATGCGGCCCTGTTCCAGCTGCTGCGCCCATTGCCACAACACGGCAAAATCGGCCTTGTGCGGATACTCGCCTTCACCGCTGGCCAGGGTTTCCTCGTTGACCAGGTCGTCCAGCTGGTTATGGCGCAAATTGCTGGCGATCGGCACCAGTTCCGCGCGCGTGTGCGTGCTGACAACTGCCCAGTCCGCTTTCGGGTCCAGCGTGGCGTACAGCGACAGCGCCGGGCACGTCGTGCCTTCGGCCAGGGTGAACGCATTCACGATTTCATCCGGCAGCATGGTGATCTTGTCGCCCGGCATGTAGACGGTCGACATGCGCTGGCGCGCCATCTTGTCGATCACGTCTTCCGGGCGGATGCCCAGGCCCGGCGCGGCGATGTGGATACCGACCTTGACCGTGCCATCCGGCAACGGTTGCACGGAGAAGGCATCGTCGATCTCGGTGGTGGTCACGTCGTCGATCGAGAAGGCGGCCACGTCGGCCAGCGGCAGCTTGGCCGTCACGGATGGCACGGGCACGCTCGGGAAGCCGGCGCCTTTCGGGAAATTCTCGAAGAGGAATTTCGACAGGTGCAAGTCTTTCGGCGAAGCAATGCCACCGACGGCCAGCATCAAGCGCGGCGGCGTCGTGTGCAATTCCGTGCACGCCGCTTCCAGCGCCTTGTATTCAATCGTGTTCTTGTCCGGCTTGAACAGCAGTTGCAGCACCATCGGCTGCATCGAGGCAGGCAAACGGTTCTGTTTCAGCTCTTCCACATAGCTTGCCTGCACCAGCGCCTGCTGCTTTTTCTTTTCGATGCCGGCCAGGGCCGCCTTCAAGGACGTCTCCGGCGCCGCCTTGTAGCGGCCACGGCCCTTCTTGTAGAAATACACGGGCGCCGAATGCAGGGCCAGGATCAGGCCGGCAGCTTCCGGCGGCAATGGTGCGTGACCGAAATACTCGGCGCCCAGCTCGGCAAAGCCGAACTCGTCTTCGCCCGCCACTTCCCACAGGAAATCAAGGTCGATCTCGGCAGCAACAGTCTTGGCTTGCTCCAGCAGCTCGGCCGGAGACGGCTTTTCATACTGCAGCAGCACGTCCTTGACCTTGACCTTGGTGCGCTTGCCGCTGGCCATTTCGACCTGGTACGCTTCACCCGCTTGCGACAGGACCGTGCCGACCTTGAAATCGCCGGATTCTTCAAAAAATAGATTCATTGTTATGCTTTGTTTATTAATGTGTCGGTTGCAACGGTGCGAGTGACGGACGTCAACTCCAGCACCGCCGGCAAAAATACTTCGGTTACCAGCAGCAATCCCTGGTGACGCTGGTACAAGCAGCGGCGGGCAAAAAACAGCGACTTGTCATCGACGCGCTGCCCTTCCCCTGCCAGCGCCGCCTGCGCCCGCTGCACCAGCGGGTGTCCGGCGCGCAAGCGGGCAAATTCCAGTTCACCGCGCCGTACCATGCGGTCGCCAAACAGGGTCGTGCCCAGCGAACGCTCGCCCAGCGCGGAAAACAAGGGCCAGTCCGTGGCCGTCGCCTGCATGGGCACGACGGTATGGCCAAACACGGCCGGTTTGTTATCACAACGCAACAGCACTTCGCGTTCCCACACCCGGCCCGCACGGTGCAGACCGATGATGGCGGCCTCGTCGGTCAAACAGCGCGATGTTTCCTGATGCAAACATTGCACGCGGAACGCGCTGCTATGCGCTTTCAGCTTGGCCGTCAGCGAGCCGCCGCCCGTCAGCCAGTGGCGCAAGGCCGGCGGCGCATGGACGGCATTCACGTGCGCATGCCATTGCGCCTGGCGCAGCGAACCCGGCCTCACCGGGCAGAGTCCGCGTCGATGCCGCAAAAGGCCAGGACGGGCGCCAGGTATGCGGCAAATTCGCTAATGCCATGGTCGCTGCCATCGATGACGCACTGCTGCGCCCCCTGATAATGCGCCACCATGTCGCGGTAGTCGAGCACTTCATCGCCCGTGGCGGCAATCAGGAAATAGCGTTGCGGCTGCGTAATTTTCTCTACGGCAAACGTGCGTAGCTCATCGATGTATTCGCGCTTGAACTCGAATGGCTTGTCCGAATGGAATTCGGTCGTCACGCCCACATGTTGTTCCAGGTCAATAAGGGGAACAATCGCCGGATTGAGCAGCACGGCGCGGCAACCGAGCTGTTCGGCCAGCCAGGTGGCGTAATAGCCGCCCAGCGAGGAGCCGATAATCGTCAGGTCGGCCGGCGCCACATCCTTGACCAGCGACAAGGCCAGCTCGATGGCCAGCTTGGGCGAGGCCGGCAATTGCGGGCACAGCCATTCTGCTTCGCGGCCCAGCGCCTGCATCTGCGCGGCCAGCAGGCGCGACTTCATCGACAGGGGCGACGAGCGAAATCCATGCAGGTACAGAATCATCGGCCCAGCGCCTCCAGCAACTTCTGGTGCACGCCGCCAAAGCCGCCGTTGCTCATGACGACGATCTGGTCGCCGGGACGGGCGGCAGCTGCCACGGCCGCTACCAGCGCATCGATGTCTTCATAGGCGCTGGCAATCTGGCCCAGCGGCGCCAGCGCGTCGCCCAGGCTCCAGCCCAGCGCGGCATGGCTGCCGAAACCGAAGACCAGGTCGGCATCCTTCAGGCTGCCGGGCAGCGCATCTTTCATGGCGCCCAGCTTCATGGTGTTCGAACGCGGCTCCAGCACGGCCAGGATGCGGCCGATGTTACCGATGGTTTGGTTCATTTTTTGGCGCAGCCCGCCCACGGTGGTGGCAATGGCCGTCGGGTGATGCGCGAAATCGTCGTACACGGTAATGTTGTTGACCTCGCCGCGCACTTCCATGCGGCGCTTGACGCTCTCGAACGTGGCCAGCGAGACGCACGCCTGGGCAATCGGCACACCCACGTGGCGCGCGGCGGCGATGGCCGCCAGCGCATTGCTGCGGTTGTGCTTGCCCGTGAGCGCCCACGCTACATGGCCTTCCTGCTGGCCATTGAAGTACACGTCGAAGCTGCCATCGGCCTGCTCTTGCAGTTGCCAGTTGGCATCTTGGCCGAAACTTTCTTTTTCGCTCCAGCAACCGCGCGCCAGCACGCGCTGCAGCGACGCTTCGTCGCCGTTGAACACGAGGCGGCCGATGCCGGGCACGGTGCGTACCAGATGGTGGAATTGTGTCTCGATCGCGTGCAGATCGGGGAAGATGTCGGCGTGATCATATTCCAGGTTATTCATGATGGCCGTCTTCGCGTGGTAATGCACGAACTTGCTGCGCTTGTCGAAGAAGGCCGTGTCGTATTCATCGGCTTCGATGACGAAGAAGTCCGAATCGGCGCTTTTGCCGTCGATCTTGCCGCTGAGGCGGGCGGAAATGCCAAAGTTCATCGGCACGCCGCCGATCAGGAAGCCCGGCGCGTAGCCCGCGTCTTCGAGTATCCAGGCCAGCATGGCCGACGTTGTCGTCTTGCCATGCGTGCCGGCCACGGCCAGCACCCACTTGTTGCGCAAGATGTGTTCGCCGATCCACTGGGGGCCGGACACATACGGCAGGCTGCGGTTGAGGATTTCTTCCACCAGCGGGTTGCCGCGCGAGACCACATTGCCAATCACATACAAATCCGGGTTCAGCTTGGTTTGTTCCGGATCAAAGCCCTGGATCAGTTCGATTCCCTGCGATTCCAGCTGGGTGCTCATCGGCGGATACACGTTGGCATCGCAACCAGTGACTTTATGGCCGGCTTCCTTGGCCAGGACAGCCAGGCCGCCCATGAAGGTACCGCAAATGCCGAGAATATGAATATGCATGTGATCAGTGCGAAAGGTGCACGCTTAAGTAAGTAAGACGGTGAGATAAAAAACAGCAAGTGCAGGATTTTACCTGACGCCATGACTTTTTCCGCTTCGGAGTATCATCTCGTTCATGACGAACGATGCATTTGACGATAGCGCGCAGTTGCGCCTGGAAATCGCCGCCGCTGCCGCGCGCCTCGTGGCGCAGGATGGCGCCGACTATGGCAGCGCCAAGCGCAAGGCGGCGCGGCAAGTCCTGGGCGACGCGCCGAACCGCCCCAATATCTTGCCGGACAACGACATGATCGAAGAACAGGTGCGGCAATACAATGCCCTGTTCCTGGCCGACAGCCAGCCGGCGCGATTGTTCCAGCTGCGCACGATTGCGCTGCAGGTGATGGAAGCGTTGCAACAATTTCATCCCCTGCTCAGCGGCCCCGTGCTCAATGGCACGGCCGGCCCCCACGACGAGATCTACTTGCAGCTGTTTGCCGAGAGCGCCAAGGACATCCACATCTTCTTGCTGAATAAAAATGTCGTGCTCGACATGTCGGAAAGCCCGCATTTCAAGGGAGCGCGTTATGATGCGGTCGAGACAGCCAGTTTCTTGTGGAAAAACGAAGGCGTGCACGCGGCCATGTATGAGCTCGACGATATGCGCGGCGCGCTGAAAGCCAAGGCGGATGGAAAAGTGCTGCGCACCGACATCGCCGGGTTGCGCAGCCTGCTGGCCGCCAGCCTCGCCGACGGCGTACCGGCTGCCGACTAACATTGATATAGATAAAGTTATGACAAAAAAGAATTGGATCGCCTGCGCCATCGTGGCGCTGATGTTCGGCGGCATGGGTGCTTACGTCGGTTTGAGCAAGGAAAAAGCGAAAGAAGCGGGGAAAGAAGCGGGACCGCAGACGACCGCCATCGCGCCAGGCGCGACGGGTCCCGTCAACGAACTGTATGCGCTGTCCCTGCCGGACGCGGCGGGCGTCACGCAGGCGTTATCGCAATGGAAAGGAAAAAACCTGCTGGTGAATTTCTGGGCGCCGTGGTGCCCGCCTTGCGTGGAAGAAATGCCAGAGTTATCCGAAGTGCAAGGCCATTATTCGGCGAAAAACCTGCAGGTGATCGGCATCGGTATCGATTCGGCCAGTAATATTGCCACTTTTGCCAGCAAGGTCAAGATCGCCTATCCCGTGTATGTGTCCGGCATGAGCGGCACCGACCTGTCGCGTCATTTTGGCAATGCCACGGGCGGTTTGCCCTTTACGGTGCTGATCGGCGCCGATGGCGAAGTCAAAAAGACCTATCTGGGCCGCTTGAAATTTGATCAGTTGCGCGCCGATCTGGATAAATTGTAAATTCGGAGCGTGCTTTTTTCTCTTGCCAATGCGTATCTTTGGCGGCAAAATGCGGAACTTTCGCTAAAACGGTCTTCCATACATGGCAAAAAACCTCCTTCTGCTCAACGGTCCCAACCTGAATTTGCTGGGAACGCGCGAGCCTGAGGTCTACGGCGCCAGCACCTTGGCCGATATCGAGCAGGCAGCAATGGCGCAAGCCATGGCGGCCGGTGCCGACCTGGTTTGCTTTCAAAGCAACCATGAAGGCGCGCTGATCGACCGCATCCATGCCGCGCGAGCGGAAGGGATCGATGCCATCGTCATCAATCCGGGCGGCCTGACCCATACCAGCGTTGCCTTGCGCGATGCGCTGGCCGGGGTCGCCATCCCGTTCGTGGAAGTCCATATCTCGAATATTTATCAACGCGAAACGTTTCGACATCACTCATTTCTCAGCGCGATCGCGCAGGGGACGATCTGCGGCCTGGGTATCGATGGATATCGGTTTGCCATCGACTTTGCGCTTAAAAAACGTTAATCTACGCGATCTGCACGCATTTAGCGCGGCGATAGGTTCTTGGACATCACCGCATCACTCATAAAACAAACTACATTCCTAGGGGTTTTACATGGATCTACGAAAACTCAAGACCTTGATCGACCTGGTCGCCGAATCGGATATCGCAGAGCTGGAAGTTACCGAAGGCGAAAGCAAGGTTCGCATCGTCAAATCGTCGGCCATGCCGCAAAACCAGATGGTCATGATGCAGCCGCAAGGCATGCCAGCCCAATACCAGCCAGCCGCGCCAGCCGCCGCTCCCGCTGCGGCAGCCGCCGTCGTGGTCGCCGCCGAGCCAACGGGCTATGTGGTCAAGTCGCCGATGGTCGGTACCTTCTACCGCTCTTCCGCTCCTGGCAGCGCCGCCTATGTTGAAGTGGGCTCGACCGTCAAGGAAGGTGATACCCTGTGCATCATCGAAGCGATGAAGCTCCTGAATGAAATCGACTCCGATAAAGCCGGTGTCGTGACCCAGATCCTGGTCGAAAACGGCCAACCGGTCGAATTCGGTCAACCCTTGTTTGTGATCGGCTAAAACCCAGTCCACACGGCCGGCAACGGCCGTTTGCAGTTTTAGCCCCTCACACTTGTTGTTTCGCCGGCTCGCCGGCTCTCACAGACATACGCGAACCTACCATGTTTGAAAAAATCCTGATTGCCAACCGTGGTGAAATTGCCCTCCGTATTCAGCGCGCCTGCCGCGAAATGGGCATTAAAACGGTTGTAGTCCACTCCGAAGCCGACAAGGACGCGAAATACGTCAAGCTGGCCGACGAATCCGTTTGTATCGGCCCGGCCCAGTCGTCCCTGAGCTATCTGAACATGCCCGCCATCATCAGCGCCGCTGAAGTGACGGATGCGCAAGCGATTCACCCAGGCTATGGCTTCCTGTCGGAAAATGCCGACTTTGCCGAACGCGTCGAGAAATCGGGCTTCGTCTTCATCGGCCCCCGCTCCGAATCGATCCGTTTGATGGGCGACAAAGTGTCGGCCAAACAAACCATGATCAAGGCTGGCGTACCGTGCGTCCCCGGCTCGGAAGGCGCGTTGCCGGACGATCCGAAAGCGATCGTGCAAATTGCCCGCAAGATCGGCTATCCGGTCATCATCAAGGCTGCCGGCGGCGGTGGCGGACGCGGCATGCGCGTGGTGCACACGGAAGCGGCCCTGATCAACGCCGTGGCGATGACCAAGACGGAAGCCGGCACGGCCTTCGGCAATCCTGAAGTGTATATGGAGAAGTACCTGGAAAATCCGCGCCACGTGGAAATCCAGATCCTCGCCGACGAACACAAGAACGCAGTCTGGCTGGGCGAGCGCGACTGCTCCATGCAGCGCCGCCACCAGAAGGTGATCGAAGAGGCACCAGCGCCGGGCATCCCGCGCAAGCTGATCGAGAAAATTGGCGACCGTTGCGCCGAAGCTTGCCGCAAGATCGGCTACCGCGGCGCCGGCACGTTTGAATTCCTGTACGAAAACGGCGAGTTCTACTTCATTGAAATGAATACCCGTGTGCAAGTGGAGCATCCGGTCACCGAGATGATCACCGGCATCGACATCGTGCAAGAGCAGATCCGCATCGCCGCCGGCGAAAAACTGCGTTTCCGCCAGCGCGACGTCCTGCTGTCGGGCCACGCCATCGAGTGCCGTATCAACGCGGAAGATCCCTTCAAGTTCACGCCATCGCCAGGCAAGATCGTCTCGTGGCATGCACCGGGCGGCCCCGGCATCCGCGTCGACTCGCACGCCTACGCCGGCTACTACGTACCGCCGCACTACGACTCGATGATCGGCAAAGTGATCGCTTACGGCGCCACGCGCGAGCAAGCGATCCGCCGCATGCAGATCGCCCTGTCCGAAATGGTGGTCGAAGGCATCAACACGAATATCGCCCTGCACCGCGAACTGATGATCGACGCGCGCTTCATCGAAGGCGGCACCAACATTCACTATCTGGAACAGAAACTGGCCGACATGCCGGACCTGGGCAAGAACCTGAATAGCGGCAGCCCCAGCATCGCCAAGAAATCCGAAATCAAGGCGGGCGCATGAGCTGGACGGAAATCGTCATTGAAATCGCCCGTGACAACGCCGAGGCCATGTCCGACGCGTTGATGGAAGCGGGCGCCCTGTCGGTCTCGGTGGAAGACGCCGATGAAGGCACGGATGCCGAGCAGCCCTTGTTTGGCGAGCCAGGCATGGAACCGAAGGAAGCGGCGTGGGAACGCAGCCGCGTGGTGGCGCTGACGGACGTCGACGCCGACCAGGCCGCCATCGTGGCCGCCGCCGCCCAGGCGGTCGGCATGACGGACGTACCTGTCTTTACCATGCGCCCCGTGGAAGAGCAGGACTGGGTGCGCCTGACCCAGTCGCAATTCGCACCGATTCACATCGGCAAGAATATCTGGGTCGTGCCCAGCTGGCACGAGGCACCGGATCCTGACGGCCTGATCCTGGAACTGGACCCGGGCCTGGCTTTCGGCACGGGCAGCCACCCGACCACGCGCCTGTGCATGGAATGGCTGGAAGCAAACCCTGCTCCCGGCAAGACCGTGCTCGACTACGGTTGCGGTTCCGGCATCCTGGCCATGGTGGCCAAGAAACTCGGCGCGCAAACGGTGGCCGGCGTCGATATCGACCCGCAAGCGATCGAATCGGCGCGCGACAATGCCGAACGCAACCAGTGCGAGATCGAATATTTCTTGCCAGACACGTTTGCCACCTCGGCACACGCCACGGCCAAGTTTGACATCGTCGTCGCCAACATCCTGTCGAGCCCATTGAAACTGATGGCACCGATGCTGTCGGGCCGCGTTGCCGACGGTGGCGCCCTGATCCTGTCCGGCGTGCTGGCACGTCAGGCGGAAGAAGTGGCCGCTGCCTACGCACCGTTCATCCAGCTGGGTGTATGGGCCGAGCAAGACGGCTGGGTCGCCCTGCATGGCCGCCTGGGCAGCACGCAAGCACCTGCGCCCCGCGCGGAAGGTGCATAAGCACAGCAATGGCCCTCGCCACCAAATGCCCCCATTGCAACACGATATTTCGGGTCGCTGCTGACCAGTTGAAGTTACGTGGGGGCATCGTGCGCTGTGGCACGTGCAGGGAAGTCTTTGACGGCAATGCCGCGCTGGTCGATCCAGCTGCGGCATCGCCGTTTTTAACATCCGGCCCCGGCACTGCCGCCCCCCTGTCGACCAGTTACCCGGTCGACAACAGCCTGCCATCCGCCACGGACGACGAACCCATTTATTCCCTCGACTTCGATACCTCGTTCGACCCGTTCGGCATCTTGCCGGAAACGGCGCAGCTCAAGGACGATGCAGACGATGGCGAGCACATCGAGCTGGACCTCGACGTGGCCCTGCCCGACGAGGCGCTGAACCACGTGCCGGCCGCCGCACCGCTCGAGATACCTGAAGCAACACCAGTAGAAACACCGGCAGAACTGCCCGAACCACCGTTGCCCCAGCCAATGGCGCCGTTCAAGCGCCGCCAGGTCGATGACGCCCCCGCCTTCGCCACGTATTTGCGCGATAGCCGCCGCGAACCGAACCTGGAAGCGGCGGCAGCCCCAGTGGCCCCGACATTGCCTGCCGCCGAAAAAGTCAACCTGGACAAGCCCCTGCCGGCGGCGCCTGCCGCAACCAGCCCCGCGCGCCGGGAACCCACGCAGGCCGACCCGCTGCCCGTCCCCCCCATTGCGCCGGATGCCGCCGAAGAGCAGGAAGAGCCCGTCCAGCCGCCGGCCGACGACGAGCCGGCCTTTGTGACCTTGGGCCGGCGCCGCGAACAGAGCGGCAAGGCCTTGCGCGTGGCCATGGCCCTCGGCTCGGTGGTACTGCTGCTATTATTATTACTGCAAGTGATGACCACTTTCCGCAATCCGCTGGCGGCGCAATTTCCCCAGTGGAAACCGACCCTGGTAGCCCTGTGCAAGCTCAGTGGCTGCCAAGTCGACTTGCCGGCGCAGATCGAGGCGCTGTCCATCGAGCAAGGCGAGTTGCAAACTTTGAAGGACCAAACCTTTTCCTACGTCTCGCTGCTGCGCAACCAGGGCCGCAGCGTGCAAGCCTGGCCCAGCATCGAACTGATCCTCAACGACGCCAACGACAAACCGGTCTTGCGCCGCGTAATCGCGCCGCGCGACTACCTGCCGGCCACGATCGACGTGAGCACGGGGTTTGCGCCGCGTTCGGAACAAGCCATCAAACTGTACTTTGCATTAGACCAGCTCACGGCGTCTGGCTACCATATCGCCATCTTTTACCCTTAACAGACACTATCATGACCAAAACATCGCTGATCTGCGGCTCGCTTGCCACCGACACCATCATGCAATTCCCCGGCCGCTTCGGCGAATCCCTGCTGGCCGACCAGTTGCACAAGGTAAACGTCTCCTTCCTCGTGCCAACCATGCGCACGGAGTTCGGCGGCTGCTCGGGCAACATCGCCTACAGCCTGAAAATGCTGGGCGGCGACCCGCGCATCGTCGGCGTCATGGGGCAAGATAGCGCCGCCTACCTGGAGCGTCTGCAAAAGCTGGGCATTTCCACCGCCAACATCCTGATCAAGGCCGACAGCTACAACGCTCAGTGCTTCGTCACGGCCGACGCGGACAATAACCAGATCAACGCCTTCCACCCGGGCGCCATGTCGTTTGCGCATGAAAACCCGATCGCCAATGCGGGGCCGGCCAAGGTGGCCATCATTTCGCCGGATGGCGACCAGGGCATGCTCAAGCACGCCGCAGACCTGGCCGAGCTGGGCATTCCCTTCATGTTCGACCCGGGCCAGCAGTTGCCACGCTTCAATGGCGAACAGTTGATCGACTTCATCAACAAAGCCACGTATGTGTCGGCCAACGACTATGAAATGGAAATGTTGATGGAACGCACGGGCCTGACCCTGCCGGACATCGCCAGCCGCCTGGAGGCGCTGATCGTCACGCGTGGCGAAAAAGGATCGGAAATCTATACGGACGGCAAGCGCATCGACATTCCTGTCGTGGCCGCCAAGGAAGTGCTGGATCCGACCGGTTGCGGTGACGCCTACCGTGCTGGCTTGCTGTTCGGCATCACCAACGACCTGGGCTGGGAAACCAGCGGCCGCCTGGCCAGCCTGCTGGGCGCCATCAAGATCGCCACCCAGGGCGCGCAAAACCACGTATTTACGCCGGAAAGCATCGCCGACCAGTTCGAAGCGGCGTTCGGTTACCGCTATTAATATGTAGTCCGGTCGGCTTGTGCGCTAGCGCCAGGCCGACCTCCTCGTTTTACCTCAATACAATAATCATTCCCACCAGCACTTGCGCAATCTGCAGCAAGATCAACGCCACCAGCAAAGACAGGTCCAGGCTGCCGACCAGCGGCACGACCTTGCGGATCGGACGCAGCAGCGGCTCGTTCAGGGCCCGTACGAACGGCGCCAGCGGCGCATGCGGGTTGACCCAGCTGAAGATGGCCTCAATGATCAGCAAGGCCATGAAACCGTAGAGTATCCATTGCAGGAAGCGTTGCAGCGACTTGAGCAGTACCACCTCGACGGGATAGCCGGCAATAAACAGCACCGAGCTGGCCAGCAGCACGATCAGGAAGGCGCCGATCAGGCTGGCCCAGTCATACCCGCCCACGCCCGGCACCACGCGGCGCAGGGGGCGCACCAGCCAGTCGGACAATTGAAACGTGAATTGCGCCACCGACGAGGGCGGCCGCACGCGCACCGCCTGCATCCAGAAGCGCAGCAGCAACACGCCGCCCAGCAAGGTGGCGATGGTATCAACGATCAATGTAAGGATAACGATCAGCACGACTAATTCTCCAAAAAAAAACCGCTGTGTGATTGAGTCACACAGCGGCGTGTTGCCTCATCCAGGCACCCGTATCGCAGAAATTACGATGGGCGGGTGCTGGTTGGGAATGGCCAGGCTGCAGCCGGTGCCAACACGGTTTTTGCTACAGGTGCGATAGGCGCCGATGGCTTGGCGACAGGAGCTGCCTTCTTCGGTGCGGCCTTTTTAGGCGCGGCCTTCTTGGCTGCTGGCTTGGCTGCCACGGCGGCTGGTGCCGCTGGAGCTGCTGCCGGCGCTGCGGCTGGTGCGGCTGCCACGACTGGCGCTGCAGCTGGCTTGGCGGCAGGTTTCGCTGCGGCTTTCGCTGCCGGCTTGGCGACTGGCTTGGCTGCAGCTTTTGCTGCTGGCTTCGCTGCTACCTTGGCTGCTGGCTTGGCTGCAGGTTTTGCTGCGACCTTGGCGGCAGGTTTCGCTGCTGCTTTGGCTGCCGGCTTGGCTGCGACTTTCGCTGCTGGCTTGGCTGCTACCTTGGCTGCTGGCTTCGCTGCCACCTTGGCCGCTGGCTTGGCTGCCGCTTTCGCTGCTGGCTTCGCTGCTACCTTGGCCGCTGGCTTGGCTGCAGCTTTTGCTGCTGGCTTCGCTACTGCCTTGGCTGCTGGCTTGGCTGCTGCTTTGGCCGCTGGCTTGGCTGCGGCTTTGGCGGCCGGCTTTGCTGCTGCCTTGGCGACGACTTTTTTCGCTGCTGGCTTGGCTGCCGCCTTGGCGGCCGGTTTCGCTGCTGCCTTGGCTGCAGGTTTCGCTGCCGCTTTTTTCACTGCTGGCTTGGCTGCTGGCTTGGCTGCTGCTTTTGCTGCTGGCTTCGCTGCTGCTTTTGCCGCTGGCTTGGCTGCTGCTTTTGCTGCAGGTTTCGCTGCGGCTTTGGCGGCCGGCTTGGCTGCTGCCTTGGCGACGACTTTTTTCGCTGCTGGCTTGGCTGCTGCCTTGGCTACAGGTTTCGCTGCAGCTTTTTTCACCGCTGGCTTGGCTGCTGCCTTGGCCGCTGGTTTTGCTGCGGCTTTTGCTGCTGGCTTGGCGGCCGGTTTGGCTGCGGCTTTTTTCGCGACTGGCTTGGCTGCTGCCTTGGCTGCAGGTTTCGCTGCGGCTTTCGCTGCCGGCTTGGCGGCCGGTTTTGCTGCTGCCTTGGCCGCTGGTTTCGCTGCGGCTTTCGCTACTGGCTTGGCAGCCACTTTTGCTGCAGGCTTGGCTGCGGCTTTGGCGACTGGTTTGGCGGCTGGTTTTGCTGCGGCTTTGGCAGCTGGTTTAGCGGCAACCGTCTTCGCTGCGGCTGCCGGCTTCTTCGCGGCAGGAGCAGCCTTGGCGGCTGGTTTCTTTACTTCTGATTTCTTAGCGGCTGTTGCCATTTGTCTCTCCTTCATCTGAGATGAGAAATTTAAGCTACAAGATTTAAACCCGTCCGACCCACCACAGGGATAGGCCAGGCGAATTATTCATCGGCACAAACGGTCGTTTGCGCTAATGAATTCGGCACCAGCTGAACTGCTGCAACTCCTCACGTTTGCAGCACTTCAGCCATCGTCGGTGCCACCCTGCTTTATCTCGCAGCTGGTGGCAAAGTCTGAATTCGGTCATTCGTTTTCGATGCCGTGCGTTTTTTCGCTCCTCGCATCGCGCTCGCCACAACACCCATCCGTCAAATAAAAAACCGCCATGCCTGAAAAAATTCGGGCACGGCGGCAGACGAAAACGGTGTGGTTTTGTGCATATCCGTGTAAATCTGTATCCCTGTTTTGCGAGGTTTTTTCGCTACCGCGCTGGTTAAAAAACCCCGCATTCTAACGCTCGCATTTGCAATCTCATAAAGTACACGAAAACCTTGTCAATGCGCAACCGGCACGACACGTTTTCGCCCGCTTTTTTGCACGTTACGCGTGCTATCGCACAATCGCGCGGCAAATGCCGCCGCCAGCGTCTCCGGAAATGATTTTTGGGGCCCGCGATGCGGCCATTCGCGGCAGCCGAAAATCCTAGTGCAAACCTCATCGCATGACGCGATGAGGCACGCATTTTTCCGCCGCCATGCAGGCGAAAAAAAAGCGCCGTCTCGATGACGGCGCTTTTGGGCGTTGACTGAAAAAGGGTTACTCCCAGTTCAGCGCACCACCGGTTTGGTACTCGGTCACGCGCGTTTCGAAGAAGTTACGTTCCTTCTTCATGTCGATCATTTCGCTCATCCACGGGAACGGATTTTCTTCCTGGGCGAACAGCGGCTCGATGCCGATCTGCTGCGCGCGGCGGTTGGCGATGAAGCGCAGGTAGCCCTTGAACATCGGCGCGTTCAGACCCAGCACGCCGCGCGGCATGGTGTCTTCCGCGTACGCGTATTCCAGTTCGACGGCCTTCATGAACAGGTCCTTGATCTCTTCGCGGAAGGCGGCCGTCCACAGTTGCGGGTTTTCCATCTTGATCGTGTTGATCAAGTCGATGCCGAAGTTGCAGTGCATCGATTCGTCGCGCAGGATGTACTGGTACTGCTCGGCCGCGCCCATCATCTTGTTCTGGCGGCCCAGCGCCAGGATCTGCGTGAAGCCGACGTAGAAGAACAGGCCTTCCATCAAGCAGGCAAAGACGATCAGGGATTTGAGCAGCTTCTGGTCGTTTTCCACCGTGCCGGTGACAAACGCCGGGTCGGTCAGGGTGTTGATGAACGGAATCAGGAATTCATCCTTGTCGCGGATCGACTTGACTTCGTTGTAGGCGTTGAAGATCTCGCCTTCGTCCAGGCCCAGGGATTCGACGATGTACTGGTAGGCGTGCGTGTGGATCGCTTCCTCGAACGCCTGGCGCAGCAGGTACTGGCGGCATTCCGGCGCCGTGATGTGGCGGTAGGTACCCAGCACGATGTTGTTGGCGGCCAGCGAGTCGGCCGTCACGAAGAAGCCCAGGTTGCGCTTGACCAGGCGGCGCTCGTCGTCCGTCAGGCCGTTCGGGTTTTTCCACAGCTCGATATCGCGCTGCATGTTCACTTCCTGCGGCATCCAGTGGTTGGCGCAGCCGGCCAGGTATTTGTCCCACGCCCACTTGTACTTGAACGGCACCAGCTGGTTGACGTCCGTCTTGCCGTTGATGATGCGCTTGTCGTCGGCATTCACGCGGCGCGCGACTTGCTCGGCGTTCGCTTCGGACGGCTCGGCACCGGCCGGCAGGTTCAATTCGGTATTACCCAGTGGCGCTTGCTGCGCCGGACGCGGCGCAGCTGCCGACGTGGTTTCATCATCCCATGACAACGACATATTCTTCTTCCTTTCCATGCCGGCGAGCCGGCGATCCGCAACAGGCCCGTTGTATCGGACAATGCGGACATTGACAACATTGAATCAGCCCGACCGTGCCGGGCTGACAACTAAAATCTTACTGGCAGGCTTCGCATTCCTCAAAGCCATCGTCACCCGGACGCAGGTAGCAAGCTTCGCCATCGGCGTCGTCCGCTGCCGCTGCCACTACCGGCGCCACGGCCACTGCTGCCGCCGCCACGACCGCCGCTTGGGCGCTCTGCGCGCTGGCCGACATGCCGCCATCGACTGCCACGGCGTTCAGGGCGCCCGTCTTGGAGGTCGATTTCTCCATGTGGGTAGCGGCGATGGTACGCAGGTAGTAGGTGGTTTTCAGGCCACGCAGCCATGCCAGCTTGTAGGTCTCGTCCAGTTTCTTGCCCGATGCGCCAGCCATGTAGATGTTCAGCGACTGGGCCTGGTCGATCCACTTCTGGCGACGCGAAGCCGCTTCCACCAGCCAGCTTGGCGACACTTCAAAGGCGGTGGCGTAGATATCGCGCAGGTCTTGCGGGATGCGGTCGATCTTCACCAGCGAGCCGTCGAAGTACTTCAGGTCGGAGATCATGACTTCATCCCACAGGTCGCGCGCCTTCAGGTCACGCACCAGGTAGCCGTTGATCTCGGTGAATTCGCCCGACAGGTTCGATTTCACGTACAGGTTCTGGAACGTCGGCTCGATACAGGCCGAGACGCCGATGATGTTCGAAATCGTCGCCGTCGGGGCGATCGCCACGCAGTTCGAGTTGCGCATGCCGAACTTGGCAATGCGTTCGCGCACCGGTGTCCAGTCCATGGCCGACGAGGAATCGACTTCCAGGTAGCCGCCGCGCTCTTCAGCCAGCAGCTTGACCGAGTCTTGCGGCAGGATGCCACGGTCCCACAGCGAGCCGGCATACGATTCATAGCGGCCGCGCTCTTCGGCCAGTTCCGTCGACGCCAGGTAGGCGTAGTAGCAGACGGCTTCCATCGAGGTGTCAGCAAACGACACGGCGGCGTCCGAGGCGAACGGGATACGCATCATGTGCAGGCAGTCCTGGAAGCCCATCACGCCCATGCCGACCGGACGGTGGCGCATGTTCGAATTGCGCGCCTTGTCGACGGCGTAGTAATTGATGTCGATGACGTTGTCGAGCATGCGCATGGCGGTGCGCACGGTCTTGGCCAGCTTGACGTGATCGAGCTTGCCTTCCTTCATGTGCGCCGGCATGTTCACGGAACCAAGGTTGCAGACGGCGATTTCATCGCTGCTGGTGTTCAGGGTGATTTCCGTGCACAGGTTCGAGCTGTGGACGACGCCAACGTGCGACTGCGGGCTGCGGATGTTGCAAGGGTCCTTGAACGTGATCCATGGGTGGCCCGTTTCAAACAGCATCGACAGCATCTTGCGCCACAGGTCCAGCGCGGCGATCTTCTTGAAGACGCGGATTTCGCCAGCGGCGGCCTTGGCTTCATAGCCCACGTAAGCCTGTTCAAAAGCCTTGCCGACCTTGTCGTGCAAATCTGGCGTGTCCGACGGCGAGAACAGGGTCCATTCGCCTTTTTCCATGACGCGCTTCATGAACATGTCGGGAATCCAGTTTGCCGTGTTCATGTCGTGCGTGCGGCGGCGGTCGTCGCCCGTGTTCTTGCGCAGGTCGAGGAATTCCTCGATATCCATGTGCCAGGTTTCCAGGTAGGCGCAGACGGCGCCCTTGCGCTTGCCGCCCTGGTTGACTGCCACGGCCGTGTCATTCACCACTTTCAGGAACGGCACCACGCCTTGCGACTTGCCGTTGGTGCCCTTGATGTGGGCGCCCAGGGCGCGCACTGGCGTCCAGTCGTTACCCAGGCCGCCGGCGAACTTGGCCAGCAGCGCGTTGTCCTTGATGGCGTCGTAGATGCCTTCCAGGTCATCCGAGACGGTGCTCAGGTAGCACGACGACAGCTGCGAGCGCAGGGTGCCCGAGTTAAACAGGGTCGGGGTCGAGCTCATGAAGTCGAACGAGGACAGCAGGCTGTAGAACTCGATGGCGCGCGCTTCGCGGTCCGCCTCGTTCAGCGCCAGGCCCATGGCCACGCGCATGTAGAACGCCTGCGGCATTTCGATGCGCACGTCCTGGATGTGCAGGAAGTAGCGGTCATACAGGGTTTGCAGGCCGATGTAGCCGAATTGCAAGTCGCGGTCGGCCACGATGGCTTTGGCCAGGCGTTCCAGGTCGAAGCTGGCGAGTACCGGGTTCAGTAGCTCGGCGGCGATGCCCTTGGCGATATATTGCGGGAAATACGTCAGGTATTCGGCAGCAGCGGCCGCTTGCGGCACTTCCTTGCCGAACACTTCCTTGCGCACCGTGTGCAGCAGGATGCGGGCCGTGACCTGGCTGTAGGCCGGGTCTTTTTCCATCAGCGCGCGCGCTGCCAGGATGGCCGACTTGTGCAGCTCTTCAACAGGCACGCCGTCGTACAGGTTTTTCACGGTTTCGGCCAGGATGGCGTCGGCATCGACGTGCTTTTCCAGACCGGCGCAGGCGGCGTTGATCAGGTCACGGACTTCCTGCATGTCCAGCAGGCGGCGCACGCCGTTGTCGGTCACGTTCAATTGCGGTGCGGAAACTTGCGCGGACGCGCCTTGCGCTTCCTTCTGCAGGCGGCGCTCTTCCATGTGTTTGGCGCGGTACAGCACGTAGGCACGGGCCACGTCGTGCTCGCCCGAACGCATCAGCGACAGTTCCACCTGGTCTTGCACGTCTTCGATATGGAAGGTGCCGCCGCCCGGGTGGCGGCGCACCAGCGCAGCGACCACGCCGTCGGTCAATTGTTCCACCAGTTCACGGATGCGTGCCGAGGCTGCGCCCTGGCCGCCGTTAACGGCCAAAAACGCCTTGGTCATGGCGATGGCGATCTTCGAAGGCTCAAATGCCACCACCGCGCCGTTGCGGCGGATGATGCGATAGTCGCCCAATGCCGCGCCCGTGCTCGCCACGCTGTTGGCCGCGCTTGGCGCTGGCGATACTGGCGTTGGATGGATGGAAATATCTTGTGGTGATTGCATTGAAGCTCCCGTTGTCAGCTAAAGTCAGCCTGCAGTTTTGCTGCCGCGTGTGTTGTTGAATAGAACGCCCGATGGTCAGGGTTTCTTCAGGTATTTGTTGCTAAATAGTAAATTAATAGTGCATAAAACAGCTCAGTATCCATCTCGCCACACCGCACTGCCCGGCTGGCGCAAAACACGATCAAGGGTGATAAACCGCCAGTTCCAGTGCTTTATCAGCAATCCGGGTAGCTTTGATAATAATTCTGAAAACGTCTGTGATGGCACTACATATAGTCTTTACATCCAACTTCTGCACTAATTGTAGTACCCATCGAAGGGCGATGCAATAGTTTTCCGGCATCCGTCGGCGTAATTTTTTGTATTTTCATATACGATTTCGGTTGACTTTTCAGGGCATGGCTGGGAAGCCCAATCCCCGCGAAGTAAGCGCTAACGCAGCTTGTCCGTTAAGGGTTTCCAGCCAGCATTCTTGATAAAAATGCCAGTCAAAAAACGGCCCCGGATCCGTCTTCCTGCCCGGCGCGATATGCTCGTGGCCGCGCACCTGGGACAGCCCGTAGCGCGCCACCAGCGCCGCCGTCAGCGCCGCCAGCACATGATATTGCCGCCGCTGGAACGGCACATCGTCCGCGCCTTCCATTTCGATACCGATGGAATAGCCATTGCACTGCGGGCGCCCTTCGAAGGCGGACGCGCCCGCATGCCAGGCACGTTGATCAGCAGAAACATATTGCAACAACGCACCATCGCGCCGCACAAAAAAGTGCGCCGACACCTGCAAGCCACGCAGGTCGGCGAAAGAAGGATCGGCATTATAATCTACCCGGCCCGTAAACAAGTCCGACACATGCGGCCCGCCAAAGCGGCCACCCGGCAAACTGATGTTATGGATCACCAGCAAATCGACTTGCGCACCGTCCGGGCGCGCATCCCAGTACGGCGAGTCATAGCGCAGCGCGCCGTCGCACCAGCCATCTTCATCTATCGTCCATGCGCTCATCAAGTAGGGCTTCCTGTATCGTCAATTTCTGCATGCGGTAACGCAACTGGCGCACGCTCAGGCCCAGCTGGCGCGCCGCCCGTGCGCGGTGGTAGCGCGCCTGCACCAGCGCCAGCATGATCATGTCGCGCTCGGCTTGGCGCAAATACACGTCCAGCGGCAAGACCTTGGCCACGCCATACGCCGCCATGCCGGGCAGACACTGTTGCCGCTCCGACACAGCCGGCATGGCCGGCGCCGCCCGCAAGGGCACGTTGCCCGCCGCGGAGGGCAAGGCCAGCCCGTCAAGCGCGATCACGCCGCCATCGGCAAAGGCCAGCGCCCGTTCCAGTACGTTTTCCAGTTCGCGCACATTGCCGGGAAACGCATATGCGGCCAGGGCCGCCAGCACCGGCGGCGCCAGGCTCACGGACCGGTGCGGCGACAGGCGTGCGAGGATCACCTCACATAATACCTGCAGATCGCCGCGCCGTTCGCGCAGCGGCGGCAGCGCCAGCTCGATCACATTCAGGCGGTAAAACAGGTCCTGGCGAAACGTCCCGGCCGCCACGCCGCGCGTCAGGCCATGCTGGCTGGCGCACAGGATGCGCACGTCGACGGCTTCGTCAGTACTGCCGCCCAGCTTGCGCACGCGGTGCTCTTGCAGCACGCGCAACAGTTTCACCTGCATGGCCAGCGGCAGATCGTCGACTTCGTCGAGCAGCAAGCTGCCGCCATGGGCCGCCTGGAACAAGCCCTGGCGCTCGTGCAGCGCGCCCGTATAGGCACCCGGGCGGCAGCCGAAGAATTCCGCTTCCATCAGCGCTTCGGGAATGGCGCCGCAGTTGACGGCGATAAACGGGAAGCTGGCGCGCGCGCCCTGCGCATGGATGGCGCGCGCCGCCAGTTCCTTGCCCGTGCCCGATTCGCCGCGGATGGCCACCGGCGCGCCGCAGCGGGCGATGCGGCCGATCTGCGCGCGCAGCGCCTGCATGGGCAGCGAGTTGCCGCTCAGTTGCGGCGCCGGCGGCATGCCGTCGGCGGTCGGCGGGCTGGAGCGAGGGCTGGGACGGGACATGGTGAGCGCGCCTTTCTGCAATGGCGGCGAAGAACCGCCTGCTGCAGATGCTACGCCGGACGGATGCCGGAGGACGTTACGATACGGATGAGCAACGCACGCGCGCCTGCGGACCGCCCCTTACAGCGTGGCGTGCGCGTGGCTGCAGTAGTCGTGGCCCTTGGCCTGCACGTTTTCCGAGGCCGGGTAGTACACGCCGCAATGGGCGCAGCAGAGCATCAGCTCGGCATCCGGCAATTCCTGCGGCCGCACCGGCGGCGTAAACGGATTCGGCCGCTGTTGCTGTTGCGCACGAGCCCGCTGCTGCATGCCACGGATCTTGCTGCGGATAGCGAACAGCACCAGGAACACCAACGCCAGCCAGAATAAAACACGTGTCATGCGAATCCTCGGTGTAAAACCACTTCCAGTACAAAACGGCTGCCGACATAGGCCAGCAGCAAGGTGGCGAAACCGGCCAGCGTAAAACTCAGGGCCGTCTTGCCGCGCCAGCCGCGGAAGCGGCGGCCTGCCAGCAGCGAGGCAAACAGCAGCCACGACAGCATGGTAAACACGGATTTGTGATCCCAGTTGAGCGCCTTGCCAAATAATTGCTCGGAAAACACGATGCCCGACAGCACGGTCAGGCTGAGCAAAATAAACCCCAGGCCAATCATGCGGAACAGCAACTTTTCCATCGTCAGCAGGGCTGGCAACTGGTCCAGCGCGCTGCCGATGAAGCCGCGGCTTTCGCTGCGCGTGTGCAAACGCGATTCCTGCAGCGCCATCAGCACGGCGTGAAAGGCGGCAATCGTCAGGGTGCTGTAGGCGAGCACGGCGACGGCAATATGCCAGCCGAAGACGGCCGACTTGCCTTCCATGCTGACCTGGCTGCCGGGAAAGGCCCAGGCCAGGCCGATGGCGATGACGGCGCTGGGCATGACCATGCGGCGCAAGCCGTCCAGACTGAAATTGCGGTTCTCTATCCAGTAGGCGCCCACCGAGACCCACAGCGCGGCCGACAGCATGGCGGAAAAACCGAAGCGCAAGGTGCCCGGCGCCATCAGGTCGAACCACAGGGTGGCGGCGTGCGCCAGCCAGGCGACGCCGGTCAGGCCGGCAATGAGCCGGGCACGGGACGAGGGAAGCACCGCACACACCGCATACAACAGGGCGGCGATGAAAAAGAAATAGATCTGCATAGTTTAAGTTTACACCATAGCCGACAAGCGCGATTCAGGCGACAGCCCGGGTGACAGGCACGACGCCGCCATCCAATGCCGCAAGCCTGTCATGATATCGCGCCTGAGGCATGACGGGGTGACGCACCCTCAAGATTTCGGCAATCTTTCCTGCGGCACACTGTCGCCGCGCTGCGGGTATGTTGCCATCCTGATTAGCCAGTCCTATAATTATGTCCACAAAGCAATATTTATCCACCCTGACGCCACCGCCCCTCGCCATGTCTTTTCTAAAATTGTCCTGGACCTGTCTCTTGCTGGCCGCCTGTACTATATTAGGCGGCTGCATGAAAGATGCACCTTCCCAATCCACGTACGAGGAATACTTCCGCACGTCCATCCAAAGCTATGACCTGTACAAACAGTACTTCGACATCGCGACGCTGGAAAAGCTGAATGGCTGGAAAGAGAACGAACAGTACGAAATCAAGGGCTCGGCCGTGCTGCGCGCCAAGGTGGGCTACCTGGAATTGCTGGCCGACGTGGTCGACAGGCTCGAAACAGAGGCGAAGACGGATGGCTCCGTGGGCATGACCATGGGCCTGGGCCTGATGGCGCGCGGCATGGGCGGTGAAAACAAGGTTTTCCGCGAATTCTGGGCGCAGCAGCAGGAAAAGAAGGCGATCCCCGCGCCGCTGCTGGCGCGCCAGGCGGCGATGACGGCAGAACGTTTCGAGAACCTGATGCAGTGGTCGGACCAGATCGTGCAAGACAATTACGGCGCCATCATCAGCCGCCAGCTCAAGAAAGGCGATGAGCTGACCCGCATCTACACGCTGAGCTTCCGCCAGACGGAGAAAGGCTGGATGGGTTTTAACGCCCGCTAAAGGCAACCCGCCACAAGCTCCGCACCAGCACTGGCGCGGAGGTTTTTTTCATGGTTTCCTGATTTACTTCACATTCAGGCTCTTTTTCGCCTGCTCCAGCAAGTCCGTCTTGACCCAGTCCCTGGCCACGGGCGGCTTCGTCATGCGGCCCACGCCCGTTTTCACCATCACGTCCGTCGTGATCTGGATGTGTTCGGGCGAGATGTCATACGAATACGGCGAATTGCTGATCGCATCGTCGAAGTCATCCTTCGTGATCTGGCCGCGGAACACCACTTCGCGCACATACTTTTCCGCCGTCGCCTTGTTGTCGATAAAGGTCTTGGTGGCTTCGACGAAGCAGCGCATGAATTTTTCCGCCACGGGACGGCGTTCCTTGTAAAACTTTTCCGTCATCACCATGGTGCGCACGGGTTCGCCGATCGGCGTGTCGTACGGTTTGATGACTTCGGTGCCGAAACCCTTGTTGATCGCCTGCGACGATTGCGGCTCCGACTGCATCATGGCGTCGATATTCTTGCCCATCAGCGCCTGGTTCAAGTCGGCGTAAGCCAGGAACACCAGTTGCACATCCTTGCCCTTGGTTTCGGAATACGTCAGGCCCGCCTGCGCCAGCTCGGCCAACAGCAGCACTTCCTGGATGCCGCCGCGCGTCACGCCCACGCGCTTGCCCTTGAGTTCCTTGACGCTGGCGATCTTTTGCCCAGCGCCCGCCACCAGGCGCGCGCCGCCCTTGGCAAAGCCTGCCACCACATAGATGGGTGCGCCGCCGGCACGGCCGGAAATGGCCGCTTCGGAGGCCGTCGCCCCCACGTCCAACTCGCCCGCGATAATCGCCTGCATCACGTCGAGGCCCTTGGCGAAGACATGCTCTTCGACCTTGATGCCGCACTTGGGCGCGATTTCCTTGATGTACGACACGGCGCCGTAATGGGCGAACTTCAAATTGCCCAGGCGCACGACTTCCTGCGCCTGTGCTTGGACAGCGCCCATGCCGAAGGCCAGCATGAGGGCGGCGGCAATACCGGTCTTCAAAGTTGATTTTTTCTGCATCGGGTTCTCCTGTGGTGGTTGGTGTGTGCCCGCAAGGGCATAAAACACGGCGCTTTTATTATGAGGAGATAGTACCGTGTGTTGGAGCCAGGGCAACATTTTTTTTGCCGGCAGCCACGCTGCCGGCATTGTCACTACTGCCCCGCCAGCGCCACCACCGGATCGAGCCCCGACGCCTTGCGCGCCGGCATGAAGCCAAACACCAGCCCCGTCACCACGGCGCAGGCAAAGGCGCCGCCGACGGCGCTCAGCGAAAAGATCACCGGCACGTCCCATACCAGCAGCAAGCCGGCCACCGTCACGCCGACCACGATGCCGGCCACGCCGCCCACCACCGACACCAGCACGGCTTCGGTGAGGAACTGGCGCAGGATGTCGCGCCGGCGCGCGCCCGTCGCCATGCGGATGCCGATTTCGCGCGTGCGCTCGCGCACCGTCATCAGCATCACGTTCATGACGCCGATGCCGCCCACCACCAGGGAGACTGCGGCGATCAGGCTGAGCATCACGGTCATGTTGTCCTGCGTCTTCGCTTCCGCGGCGATCGACGCGGCCGCGTTGCTGATGCCGTAGTCGCGGATGCGGTGGCGCTCGAACATGGTGGCGTCGACCGCCGCCTCCACCTCCGTCACGCGCTTGACGTCAGCCACCGCCATGACAGTGTACGTCGGCTCGCGCTGGCCGAAGACGCGGATGCCGGCCGTGGAAAACGGCAGCAGCAGCACGTCGTCTTCATCCTTTTCGCCCGTCAGCGCGCCCTTCGCGCTCATCACGCCGATCACCTGGAACGGCACATTGCCGATCAGGATGCTCTGCCCCACGGGGTTGGCCACGTCGGGCATCAGCTTTTCCGCCAGATGCGCCCCCAGCACGGCCACGGTGGCCATCTCGCGCTCGTCCTCCTCGGTAAAGAAGCCGCCCTTGGCGACCGGCCAGGTCTGGATCTGCGGCAGGGCCGGCCCCGTGCCGCGCACATAGGTCTGCACATCGAGGTTGCCATGGCGGATCACCTTGTTGCCCGTGACATTCGGCAGCACGTGGGTGATGCCCGGCACGTCCTTGAGCGCATCGAGGTCGGCCAGGGTGATGCTGCGCCCGGGGATGCGCGAGCTTTCGCCGCGCGACGCCATGTACAGCAGATTCGAGCCGAACGCGCCCAGCTGCGCCATCACCTGCTGGCGCGTGCCCAGGCCGATGGCCAGCATGACGATCACGGAAGCGACGCCGATGACGATGCCCAGCAGGGTCAGGCCCGTGCGGAAGCGGTTGATCCACAGCACGCGCCAGGCGGCGCGCGCCGCGTCGAGCAATTCCGTGCCCAGCGAAGCGCCCGTGTCGTGGGCGGCGCGCGACATGTCCAGCGGCGGCAGGGCCGTCGACGTGGCAGGGATGGCGATGGCGCCCGAGTCTTCGACGATTTCGCCATCGCTGATCTCGATCACGCGGCGCGCCTGGGCCGCCACATTGCGGTCATGCGTAATCAGGATGATGGTGTGGCCCGCGTCGGCCAGTTCGCCCAGCAGGGCCATGACTTCGGCGCCGCTGCTGCTATCTAACGCCCCCGTCGGTTCATCGGCGAGGATGATGCGCCCGCCATTCATCAGGGCGCGGGCGATCGACACGCGCTGCTGTTGCCCGCCCGACAACTGGTTTGGCCGGTGATCGAGCCGCTCGCCGAGGCCCAGGCGCTTGAGCAGCGCTTCCGAGCGGGCGTGGCGGGCGGCTGCCGGCATGCCCGCGTACAGGGCCGGCACTTCCACGTTTTCGCGCGCCGATTCGGTGGCGATCAAGTGATAGCCCTGGAAGACGAAGCCGAACGCTTCGCGCCGCAGCCACGCCAGTTCATCGGGATTCAGGCTGGCCACGTCCTGGCCGGCGAAGCGGTAGGTGCCGTCGCTGGGCCGGTCCAGGCATCCCAGCAAATGCATCAGGGTCGATTTGCCGGAACCGGACGCGCCGACGATGGCGACGAATTCGCCGGCACCGATCGACAAGGTCAGGCCGCGCAGCACTTCCACGGCCGGCGCGCCGTCATGGCCACCGTAGCGCTTGCGGATGCCCTGCAGTTCAATCAGGGGAACCGGCTGGCCAGGTTCCCCTGGCTGCCCCAGCGACCTGGCCTCGCTCATGGCGCTCACAGCTGGAACCTGCTGCTGCCGCTGCCGGCCGGCTGCTCGCCCGTGACCAGCAATTCGCCTTCGCGCAAGCCTTGCAGCACTTCCGCGCTGAGGCGGTTGCGCACGCCCACGGTGACGGTGCGCGTATCGACCTTGCCGTCCGCATCCATCACGCGGGCCGTAAACTGCCCCGGCTTGGCTCCCTCTTCCTTCGATGGTTTCAGGGCCGGCAAGGGCACGGCCAGCACATTGTTCGCCGCGGCCGTGACAAACACCACTTGCGCCGTCATCTGCGGCATCAGCTCGCCGTCCGCGTTATCCACGTCGAACAGCACTGTATACAAGATCACCTTGCTGGTCGACGGCGCCAGGGCCGTGCCGGCGGCGGAACCACCGGGTACGGGCGGGGCCGGCAGCACTTGCCGCACCTTGCCGCTCCAGCGCCGCTGGTCGCCGCCCAGGGTGGTGAAATACACGGGCATGTCCGGACGCACGCGGCGCACGTCCGCTTCCGACACTTCCGTCCACACGGTCATGGCCGACAGGTCGGCGATGCGCAGGATGTTCGGCGTCTGGTAGGTGGCGTTCAGGGTTTGTCCTTCCTTCGCGTCCAGGCCCACCACCTTGCCCGCCATGGGCGCATAGATGCGCGTATAGCCGAGGCGCGCCTCGTCCGCCTTCAGGCTGGCCTGGGTCTGGTCGATCTGCGCCTTCAGGTGGTCGATCTTGGCGCCGGCCGAGGCCAGCGTGGCTTCGGCCGTTTCCAGGTCGGCCAGCGGCGTGGAATCGAACTTGGCCATCTGTTTCTGCCGCACGTGCTGCTGGCCCGCCAGGCGGTGCTGCGCCTGCTGGTCGGCCAGCTGCGCGCGCAAGCCCGCCAGGGCGGCGCGGCCCGCATCGACCGTGGCTTGCTGCACGCTGGGATCGATCTCGGCCAGCAACTGGCCTTTTTCCACGGCGCTGCCCGGCTGCACGTGCAGGCGCGTGATCTGGCCCGACACCTGCGCGCCCACGTCGACATAGGTTTGCGGCTGCAGGGTGCCGATGGCCGTGACGCTGGCCTCGATATTGCCGCGCTTGACGGGGGCCGTGTCGAACACGGTTGCCGGGCCGCGCGTGGCCCACAATGCGCCGGCGCCGAACAGCGCCAGCAAGACCACGCCGCCCAGGATACGGGCACGGCGGGAAGGCAGGCGGGCCGCCATCAGGCTGCCGCCTTGGATGCAGTCAAAACGAAATTACAAACGTCAAACGGTGTCGCCAGGCGTGAAAAGTACATCGGTCTATCCTTGAAAATGGCGGTGAACATCACCGCAGGAACGTCACAAGACCTGCCAGCGCGGCGACGGCTGCCAGCAGGGAACTACGAAACAGCAAGCGGGGGGCATACGGCAGCAGCAGGGCCACCAGCAGCGCGCCCACCCCGATGAATCCGAGCCAGGCGACCACGCCGACGGTGGCGCTCCAGCCGGCCACGCAAGGCCAGATGGCCAGCGCCAGCAACAGAGCGCCGGCCAGTTGCAGCGCGCGCCGCACGTTCGGCGCCGCGTCCCGGCCCCAGACCTGGCCATGGTGGCGGTCCATCGCCAGGGACAGGCTGGCCATGCCCGCATACGACAGGCCCAGCGCGCACAGGATGGTATTGATCATGACTGTCCCTCCGTATTGACTTGCAGGCTGGCCGAGGGCACAGCGCTTTCCCTGGCGACAGCCTTTTTCACCGGTTTTTCCTTGCGCTTGTGGACTTTCCACGCGCCCCAGGCGGCCAGCAGGCCGAACGCCATGCTGCCCAGTTCCACGCCGGCGCTTTCCCAGTCGCCGCGCGCAATCTGCGCCGCCAGGTTGTCGCCCGTGCTCAGGACATTCAATACGGGCAGCAGCAGGCACAGGGCCGCCAGCAAGCCCAATTGCTCGATCCACGCGCGTTTTTCCGCGCGCAGGCAGGCGTGTACCAGCATCAGGAACCAGACGCCAAAGAAGGCGCGCACTTCCCAGCCGGCGCGCTGCTCGAGGCCGACGGGGATCAAACGATTGGCCCACAGGAAGCCTACGCAGGCGATCGCCAGGCCGGCGATGGCCGCCACGTTCAGGCATGCGATGACGCGGTACACGCGCTGCGTGTAGGCGCCGAACTCGCCGCCGGACTTCTGGCGGCGCTTGACCATGAACAGGATGGCACCCGTGCCCATCATGGCCGTGCCGGCCAGGCCGCAGAAGAAGTACAGCCAGCGCATGGGCGTGCCGCCGAAGCCGACCATGTGCAGGTTCGACATGACGGAGCGCGTCAGGCCCGCGCCGCCCGTATCCGACTTGCCCGGCAGGCGCACGGCGACCTGTTCGCCCGTGGCCAGCGCATAACAGGCCCGGCCCGAATTGGCGCTGAGGCGCGTGAGCAGTTCCGTGTCCTCATTCCAGCCGTACATGCACACGCGCATGGAGGCATCGTTCGGATTGTCCAGCACCACGGCGCGGATTTCCTGGCCGATGGCCTGTTCGGCGCGCAGCGCGAACGATTCCAGCGCGGGAATGGCCAGCGGCTGGCCTGTTTTCACGGGCTTGCCCGCATCGTTCCAGTCGGCCAGGAAGGCTTTCTTGGGATTGTCCATGCCGTATTGCGCCACCACGGGGGCCGGCACATAGTCATCGCTGAAAAATGCCAGGCCCGTGTAGGCGATCATGAACTGGAACGGCAACGTCAGCACGGCCACCGCGTTGTGTGCGTCGAGCCACGAGCGCTGGCCCTTGGCCGGGCGGAAGGTGAAGAAATCCTTGAAGATGCGCTTGTGCGTGATGACGCCGCTCACCAGCGCCACCAGCATGATCATGGTGGTGATGGCGACGATCCACACGCCGATGCGGCCCGCGTGCAGTTCATAGTGGAAATCGACGAAATGGTGGCCGCCGATGGTTTCCCGTTCCGTTGCCTCGCGCGCAGGCTCGATGACGGCGCCCGTCAACGGATCGAGGTCCGCCGAGCCATAGCCGCCGCTGGGCTGGAACCAGTAGGCGGACAGGCCCTGGCCGGGGCGCTGCACGGGCCAGATTTCCCACATGTCCGCCTTCGGGTGTTCCTTCCCCATGAAGTCGAGCGCCAGCTCCAGGCGGTGCGCGCGGTCCGTGACCTTCGGCAGCGGCGGATCGTTCGCGTGCGCCGCCTCGGCCAAAGCGTGCTCGGGCGTCATCCAGTGGCCGATCGGATCGTCGAAGACGGCCAGGGAACCGGTCAGGAAGATGGCGAACAGCAGCCAGGAAATCCACAGGCCGCTCCACGTGTGCAGCCATGCCATGGCCTGGCGCAAGCCGCCCTGCTGCGGCGTTTTCACCACTTTGCCTGCCTTGACGGCGTTCATGCGGCACCTCGCGACAGCAGCATGCCGATGCCGCCGCAGACGATGGCCGGCAGCAGCATGCCGAGCCAGGCGCGGCGCAGGTCTTGCACGGCAAAGACCCAGATCACGGCGCAAGTGTAGACGACGAAGGCGCTCAGGGTCGCCGTCAGCACGGCTTCGGCGCGCGACAGCGGCAGCACGGCCGACAGCAGCACGGCCACGCCGGACGTGAGCGCATAGCCGCCAAAGATGGCGGCGAGCACGCGCGAGAACAACATCATGTGGGCCGATTTCATCATCGCGGCGCTCCCCGTGCCATACGCGGGTTCACGCCATTGCTGGCGTGGGCCAGATTCAACTGCACATCCATAAGCCATGCATCCTTCATCAAGATAGGTCGTTCAAAAGTGATTATTTACAGCTTGTAGTTCAAGGTCAGCATCAGGTTGCGCGGCGCACCCACCAGGTTGCCGAAGACATCGGAATAAATGCTCTGGTAATAGTGCTTGTCGAGCGCATTGTTGACGTTCAGGCGCAGCTCGGCGCGGCTGTCGATCTGCCAGGCCGCGTTCAAGCCGAGAATCGCGTAGCGGCCCTGGCGCAGGCGGGCCTCGCCGTCCGCCGATTCCGTCGCGCCCTGCCCGTACACCGAGGCGCCGACGCGCCAGCCCTGCGCCGCGCCGGAGAGGCGGTAGCTGGTGGCCAGCTTGAGCTGCTGGCGCGGATAGCGGCTGTTGAAATCCTTGCCGATATTGGCCGGATCGCTGTCGCGCGTAAATTGCGCCTTGACATAAGTAAAACCGGCCGACAGCTGCCAGTCGGGTGTCAGCGCACCCGCCACGTCCAGCTCCACGCCTTCGCTGCGCACTTCGCCCGACGCACGCTGGCAATAGCCCCAGGTGCTGCCGGGGCAAGGATTCGGGCCTGCCAGGTCGTCCACGCCGCGGTTTTGCTGGCGGATCTGGAACACGGCCGCGCTGGCATTGAGGGCGCCGCCGAAGTATTCACCCTTCACGCCCGCTTCATAGTTGGTGCCGCTGACCGGCTTCAAGGGTTGTGCATTGGCGTCCGTGGACGCTTGCGGCTGGAAGATCTCGGTCCAGCTGGCGTACACGGAGTGCTGCTTGTCGAGGTCATACACGACGCCGGCGTAGGGCGTGAATTCGCGCGCCACCGAGTAGCCAGCGTCGTCCTTGTACCAGCTCACGCGCCCGCCCAGCACCAGCGACAGCGGATCGGCCAGGCGCATGCGCGTGCCCGCATACACGCCGCTTTGCTCGGTGATGCTGGCCGTGCCCCACTGCGCGTAATTGATGACGGGGCGCGCCACGCTGCCCGCATCCCAGTTGAAAGGATCGATCACCGGCGCGCTCTCTTGCCTGCTGTACGACGCCCAGCCGCCATAGCTGTTTTTCGACGAGCGGCGGTGGCTGGCGCCGACCGTCAGCTCATGTTCGCGGCCGAACAGGCTGTAGCTGCCGCTGGCATACGCGTCATAGCTGGTGTTGGCCAGTTCGGCGCGGTAGCTTTGCGAATTGAAGCGCAGGGTGTCGTCACGGCGGTTGATGCCGGAAAACGTCGTGTCGATCTCGGGCGTCTTGCGCGTGGCCGCCAGCTTGGCCTTCCAGCCGTTGCCGAAGCGGTGTTCCAGTTCGGCGAAGATAGTCTTGTCTGTCTGGCGCCAGTCGTCGAAGTCGGCGCCCAGGTAAGTCGAGCGGGGCAAATTCAAAAAGCGGCCGTCGGCTGCCGTCACCACGCCTGTCGTGACGCCGTCGTTATCGGTCTTGCGGTAATGCGCGCCCAGGGTCACCGTGGTGTCGGGGCGCAGGTCGGCTTCAATGATGCCGTACAGCTGGTGGTTGCGGCCATGCAGCACGTCGACAAAATCCTTCTTGTCCTGCACCGTCGCGACGATGCGCCCGCGCAGGGTCTTCGCTTCGTTGAGCGCGTTGGCCGCATCCGCTTCCAGGCGGTAGTTGCTCCAACTGCCGATGCTGGCCGAGAACGACGCTTGCGGCGTGGCCGTCGGGCGCTTGCGCACCATGTTGATGGCCGCGCTGGGCGTGCCGCTGCCCGTCATCAAGCCCGTGGCGCCGCGTACCACTTCGATGCGGTCATAGATGGCCAGGTCGTCATTGTCGCCATTGAAAGTGCCGTTCGCGCCCAGGCTGGTGGGCAAGCCATCGAACAGGATGTTGTCGATTGGAAAACCACGTGCGCTGAAACTGCCCGAATCGCCCGTAAAGTTGCCCTTCTGCATGACCAACCCCGTGATCGACTGCACGGCGTCGTCCAGTGTCGTGATGCCCAGGTCATCGATCTGCTGGCGCGTCAGCACGCTGACGGACTGCGGCGTCTCGCGCAGCGACAGGTTCAGCTTGGTTGCCGTATTGCTCACGCCCGTCGTATAGGAGCCGCTGCCTTCCGTCGTCGCATCGCGCCCTGCCGTGACGGATACGCCGAGCATGGTTTGCTCGGTGGCGGGCGAGGTAGGAATAGCAGGCACGGCCTGCTGCGCCAGCGCCGGCAGGCTGGCGGCCAGGCACAGGGCCGCGGCCGCTTGAGCCAGCGGGCGCAGCGCGGAGTGAGACGATGGCAAACTGACAAAAGGCAAAGCGTGCGACATGAAAGTTCCTGATGGTGGCGTCATGGGACGGTAAAAAACAGGCGCCTACTCTGTAGGTGCCGCGAAAACGAAAAACGGGCAGTCCGGCTGCAAATATATTTTGCGGGGACTACGGCGCCGGTTCGACGCTGACCCAATACCGCGTGCGGCTGCGCACCTGCACGGGCAGCGAGTTGGGCAGCATGTTCAGGATGCGCTGGGTGTCGGCCAGCGGGAACACACCCGACAGGCGCAGCTGGGCGACTTCCGGCGCGCAATGAATCACGCCGGGGCGGTAGCGGGCCAGGTCGGCCAGAAAATCGCCCAGGGTCACGTCGTCGACGATCAGCTGCCCGTGCGACCAGGCGTGCGCATGTACATCGATGGCGTGCGGCGCATCCGGCGCATGGCGGGAAAATGCCGTGCCGCGCCCGGCCGCCAGCAACAAGGGCGCACCGATATCGTCGCGGGGACGGATTTCAACGGCGCTTTCAAATACGTCCACGGTGCTGTAGCCATCCTGCTGGCGCACGGCAAAGCGCGTGCCCAGCGCCCGCACCCGGCCTTCGCGCGTGGCTACCACCAAAGGCGCGTCGCTGCCGGCGCCGTGACCGCTGGTGACGAGGATCTCGCCGGCCAGCAACTCGATCAGGCGGCGGCTGGCGTCGAAACGCACGTTCACGGCCGATCCCGTATTCAGGCTGAGCACGCTGCCGTCGGCCAGCGCCACCACGCGCCGCTCGCCCGTGGCCGTGCGGTAGTCGGCACGCAGGGCGCGCACGCCATCCCAGGCGCCCGTCTGCGCGGCCAGCATGCCGCCGCCTGCCGCCACGCCCAGCCACGCCAGCAACTGGCGCCGCTTGCCATTGACGGCTTGTTGCTGCGTACCGGCCAGCGCCTGCGCGGCCGCGCCGCGGTGCAAGCCGTTGAAACGCTGCGACACCGCTTCGATATGCTGCCAGGCCCGTTCGTGTTCCGGGTCGGCCCCGCGCCAGCGCTGCCAGGCGGCGTGTTCCGCTTTGCTGGCCTGCTCCGACATCAGCACCGTCAGCCACTCGGCCGCCTGCTGCTGCACCTCTGCGCGGATGGCTGCCGCGGCTGCGGGTTCTGCCACCGTGCTCATGCTGGCAGGGAGAAAAACACCTGGCGGTTGGCCCGCGTCAGATATTGCTTGACCGAGCTGGCCGACACGTTCAGGCGCGCGGCGATCTCGGCATAGCTGAGGCCTTCCAGCTGCGCCAGCAAGAACGCCGTGCGCACGGGCGCAGGCAAGCCGTCGAGGGCCTGGTCGATTTCCTGCAAGGCTTCCAGCGCCAGCAGCCGCTCCTCGGGCGCGGGCGCCACGTCGGGCGGCAGGCAGGCCAGCGCCTCCAGATAGGCGTCTTCCAGCACTTGCCGGCGGTAGCGGTGCGCCACCAGGCGGCGCGCGATGGTGGCCAAAAAAGGCCGCGCTTCGCGGATCTGCGGCGCGGAATCGGCCGTCAACACGCTGATGAAGGTGTCTTGCGCCAGATCCGCCGCGTCGCCCGCATTGCCCAGCTTATGCCGCAGCCAGCCCTGCAGCCAGCCGTGATGGCTGCTGTAGAGCGCGTGCAGGTCTTGTTGCTGTGCAAAATCGGCAGCCGACATGGCATCCCTTTCCGCTCAGGCGTGCGGCGCCCGAGAATGTAAATAAGAATTATTCTCATTTTAACCGCGCAATGCCTTTCATGCAATCGCGGCATTGCCAGAAATACCAACTAATTCAAAAGCAGGCCAACCGCCAGGCGATGCAGCGCAGGACCGCCAGCCACCCGCGATAAGGTAAAATGACGGCCATCGTCCGGCTTGCGCCGCCCACTCCCAAGCTTTTCATTGCAGGTTCATCATGCTAGATAATCTCACCCAACGGCTTGCCAAAGTCGTCAAGACCATGCGCGGCGAGGCGCGCCTGACCGAAGCGAACACCGCCGACATGCTGCGCGAAGTGCGCCTGGCGCTGCTCGAAGCCGACGTCGCCCTGCCCGCCGTGCGCGAATTCATCGCCAAAGTCAAAGAAAAAGCCATGGGCGAGGATGTCATTTCCTCGCTCACGCCAGGCCAGGCCCTGGTTGGCGTGGTGCAGCGCGAGCTGGCCGCCCTGATGGGCGCCGACCTGGGACCGGAAGCGTCGCAGATCAGTTTTGCCCAGCAGCCGCCCGCCATCATCCTGATGGCCGGTTTGCAGGGTGTGGGTAAAACCACCACCGTCGGCAAGCTGGCGAAGTACCTGAAGGAAGAAAAGAAGAAGAAAGTGCTGACCGTCTCGGCCGACGTGTACCGTCCCGCCGCGATCGCCCAGCTGCAATCGGTCACCGCCCAGGTGGGTGCCGACTTCTTCCCGTCCACCAGCACGGACAAGCCGGTCGATATCGCCCTGGCCGCTCTGGACTGGGCGAAAAAGCATTACCACGACGTGCTGATCATCGATACGGCGGGTCGCCTCGGTATCGACGAAGAGATGATGCGCGAAATCGCCGCCGTCCACGGCGCCGTAAAACCGATCGAAACCCTGTTTGTCGTCGACGCCATGCTGGGCCAGGACGCCATCAACACGGCAAAAGCCTTCAACGATGCGCTGCCGCTGACCGGTATCGTGCTGACCAAGCTCGACGGTGACGCGCGCGGCGGTGCGGCCCTGTCGGTGCGCCATATCACGGGCAAACCGATCAAGTTTGCCGGCGTCTCGGAAAAACTCGACGGCCTGGAAGCGTTCGATCCGACCCGCATGGCCAACCGCATCCTCGGCATGGGCGACATCCTCGCCTTGGTGGAAGAGGCGCGCAAGGGCGTCGACAGCAAGGCGGCGGCCGACCTGGCGCAAAAAATCAAGGTCGGCGGCAAGTTCGACATGAACGACTTCAAGGCGCAACTGGGTCAAATGAAGAAAATGGGCGGCATGGCCAACCTGATGGACAAGCTGCCGGCCCAGTTCCAGCAGGCGGCAGGCGGCAAGAACATGGATCAAGCCGACAAACAGGTACGCCGCATGTGCGGCATCATCGACTCCATGACGCCGCAGGAACGCGCCAAGCCTGAACTGATCAAGGCCACGCGCAAGCGCCGCATCGCCGCCGGCGCCGGCGTGCAGGTGCAGGAAGTGAACCGCATGCTGACGCAATTCGAGCAAATGCAGACGATGATGAAGAAATTGTCGGGTGGCGGCATGATGAAGATGATGCGCTCCATGAAGGGCATGATGCCTGGGATGAGGTAAGGCTTCAAAATCCGCTGCGCGGTGGTCCTTGCGGCCGGCGATGCTCACCGTACTTCAGTACGGTTGCGCTTCTCGGCCACAAATACCATCCGCTCGCTGTGATTTTGAAGGCCTTCATTAAGCCGCGTGTGCAAACTCGACAGGCTAAAAACAGCGTTCTAAATAATGCCGGATTGCATTTTCATGTGTCCGGCATCATTACTTCCCTCCCCCGCAGTCCCCCTCCCCGCACAGCCAGCAACCATGCCATTTACGGGCAAAAACGCCGTTCTGCGCTCCCAAGCGGTGCGCCCGGGCGACAGCATTGCCATTTCCCTGCTTTTTCCTCGTGAAAACGTGAAAAACACTTGCATACAAGGTAAATCCACACCAATATTAGCCGTGCGATTAATTGCGCAATTTCCCATGTGTTTGTTAAGGAGGCTCGAAGATGGCAACAGCCAAAAAAACCCCAGTAGCAGCGCCAGCCAAAGCAGCAGCAGCCAAGCCTGCAGCCGCCAAGAAAGCAGCACCCGCAGCCAAGGCAGCAGCTAAACCAGCAGCGGCGAAGAAAGCGGCAGCACCGGCAACACCACGCAAGCCAAACGCAGCATTCATGAAAGCAATGACGCCATCGAAAGATCTGGCCGCCGTTGTTGGCGCAGCACCGCTGCCGCGCACGGAAGTGACCAAAAAGGTATGGGATTACATCAAAAAACTCGATCTGCAAGATCCGGCAAACCGCCGCATGATCAATGCGGACGACAAGCTGAAAGCAGTTTTCGGCGGCAAAGCCCAAGTCTCCATGTTTGAAATGACGAAACTGATCTCCGATCATTTGAAATAAATCAGATACGCGCCGGCTTCAACAGCCGAGCGAGTGCCCCGCCGCATCACTGCGAGCGGGGCATTTTTTTGCCTGCGGTTCAACTGGCCGGCTTGAATTCCCACTGCCGCCATGCCGCCCGCACGGCATTCGGGTACTCGGCCCGCCCCCGGCTGCCGTTGTAGCGCCCCAGCGCCAGGTATAAATCACCCTTTTCCATATCCAGGTACATGCGCAGGATCGCGCAGCCATAGCGCAGATTCGTCTGCATGTGGAACAGCTTGCTGCGGTCGCTGTCGCCGATGACACCTGTCCAGAACGGCATCACCTGCATGTAGCCGCGCGCGCCGGCCAGCGAGACGGCATATTTGCGGTAAGCCGACTCCACCTGGATCAGGCCCAGCACCAGGGCCGGTTCCAGGCCCGCGCGGCGCGCTTCATACCAGACCGTTTCCAGGAATTCCGTGCGCAGCTGCGCATCTGGCAGCTTGCGCTGCAGGCGCGACGACATCTGCGCCAGCCATTGCTGGTAGCGCTGCAAGTCGGCGGGAGTGGCAAATTTGGGTTGCGGCGGGCGTTCGTCG
This sequence comes from Janthinobacterium sp. SUN137, assembly GCF_030587265.1. Taxonomy (NCBI): domain Bacteria; kingdom Pseudomonadati; phylum Pseudomonadota; class Betaproteobacteria; order Burkholderiales; family Oxalobacteraceae; genus Janthinobacterium; species Janthinobacterium sp. SUN137. The sequence goes on from NZ_JAPWHZ010000001.1 coordinate 1,287,265, forward strand.
CGGATCGCGTGCGACAGCGCCAGGCGGACGGAGTCGGCCAGCGCCTCCTCCTTCTGGTTGCCGGCCTGCGCCGGAGAGACGCAGGCCAGGCAGGCGGCCAGCGCGAGCGCGCCGGCCGTCTTGCTTACGGATAAGCGCTTCACTGCGCCATTTTGCCCTGGATAAAGGCAACGATCTCGTCCGGCGCCACGCCGGTGGCTTCCGCGTCGCGGCGGCCCTGGTATTCCAGCTTGCCTTCTTTCAGGCCGCGCTCGCCGATGACGATGCGGTGCGGCACGCCAATCAGTTCCCAGTCAGCAAACATGGCGCCAGGGCGCAAGCCGCGGTCGTCGACGATGACATCGACGCCAGCGCCTTGCAGGGCCGCGTACAGCTTCTCCGTCTCTTCCTTGACCAGTTCGCTGCGGTCCATGCCCATCGGGCACAGCACGACCTCGAATGGCGCGATCGACGCCGGCCAGATGATGCCCTTGTCGTCGAAGTTCTGCTCGATGGCGGCGCCCAGGATGCGCGTCACGCCGATGCCGTAGCACCCCATCTGCAGCGGCGCAGGCTTGCCGTTTTCATCGAGGAAGGTGGCTTTCATGCTTTCCGAGTACGCCGTCCCCAGCTGGAACACGTGGCCCACTTCGATGCCGCGCTCGATGGCGAGCGTGCCCTGGCCGTCCGGCGAAGCGTCGCCGGCGACGACATTGCGCAAATCGGCCACGATGGCAGGCTCGGCCACGTCGCGGCCCCAGTTCGCGCCCGTGTAGTGGAAGCCGGCGTCATTCGCGCCGCAAACGAAGTCGCTCATATGGGCGACCGTGCGGTCCGCCACCACGGTGACGGGCGCTTGCGTGCCGATCGGGCCCAGGTAGCCAGGAATCGTGCCGTAGACTTCCAGGATTTCCGCTTCCGTCGAGAAACGGTGACCGGCCAGGCCGGCAACCTTGCCCACCTTGATGTCGTTCAATTCATGGTCACCGCGCAGCAGCAGCATAAAATGCTGTTTCGTAACTTTTTCATCCTTGCCAACGGTTTCCACCGTCAGGGCGATGGTTTTCACGGTCTGCGACAGGGCTATGCCCAGCAAGGCAGCCACGGTTTCGCACTTGACGGTATCCGGCGTGGCCGTTTTCGTCAGCGCCTGGCTTGCTGCCGGGCGCTCGCCCGCTGGCGGCAGCGCTTCGGCCGCTTCCATGTTGGCCGCGTAATTGGAGGTCGGGCAGTACACGAGCGCGTCTTCACCCGTGTGGGCGATGACGTGGAATTCATGCGAACCGGAACCGCCGATGGCGCCGTTATCGGCTGCCACGGCGCGGAATTGCAGGCCAAAGCGCGTGAAGATACGCGTGTAGGCGTCAAACATGACCTTGTACGACGCTTGCATGCCGGTCAGGTCGCGGTCAAACGAGTAGGCGTCCTTCATGGTGAATTCGCGGCCGCGCATCAGGCCGAAGCGTGGGCGGCGCTCGTCGCGGAACTTCGTCTGGATGTGATAAAAGTTCAACGGCAGCTGGCGGTAGGACTTGATTTCCGTGCGCACGACGTCCGTGATGACTTCTTCCGATGTAGGCTGGATCGCGTATTCGCGGCCGTGGCGGTCTTTCACGCGCATCAGTTCGTCGCCCATCTTGGTCCAGCGGCCCGTCTCTTGCCACAGTTCGGCCGGCTGCACGAGCGGCATCAGCAGTTCGATACCGGCGGCTTTGTTCATCTCGTCACGGATGATGGCTTCCACCTTGCGGATCACGCGCAAGCCCATCGGCATGTAGGTATAGATGCCGGAACCGAGGCGTTTGATCATGCCTGCACGCATCATCAATTGGTGGCTGACGATTTCCGCGTCAGAAGGTGCATCTTTAAGTGTGGAAATAAAAAAACGGGAGGCGCGCATAACGGTGAATTCTTTTTAAAAAGAGAGGGTTATAATCAACCTAATTTTAAAGGATTAGCTGGCTGATGCGTCCATACTTTACACAAATGCGCTCAATTGGTGCGATTCCGGCGCTTTTCGCACCCCGAAAAGGTCACCGGCTTGCGAAGTTGTGGGTAATTATGTAAAAAAGGATGCACTGTCGCAGAAAGTTTGAGGTGCATTATGCTCGACCGTGAAGGGTTTCGGCCCAACGTCGGCATCATCCTGCTAAACGCCCAGAACGAGGTGTGGTGGGGCAAGCGGGTGCGCGAGCACTCATGGCAGTTTCCGCAAGGCGGTATCAAATATGGCGAAACACCGGAACAAGCCATGTTTCGCGAACTTGAAGAGGAAATCGGACTCAGACAGGAACACGTCAAAATTGTCGGCCGCACCCGCGACTGGCTGCGCTATGAAGTGCCAGACCACTTCATCAAGCGCGAGATTCGCGGCCATTACCGTGGCCAGAAGCAGATTTGGTTTCTGCTGAGAATGTGCGCGCGCGATAACGACGTCAATCTGCGCCTGACCGACCATCCGGAGTTCGACGCCTGGCGCTGGCATGAATACTGGGTCCCGCTCGATGTCGTCATTGAATTTAAACGCGATGTCTACCAGCGCGCCTTGCAGGAGCTGTCCCGCTTCCTGACCTGGCCCGTGCATGGCAACGCACAGCAAGCGCACCGCCACACGTCGCGCTACCTGCGCCAGCCCCATGCGCCACGGGCACAGGATGGGGCTTCACTGGCCAAGCCTTGCGACGGCATTGCCGCCGAAGGGTGTACGCCGGAGCTGATCTTGCCGGGCAAGGGGTAGTCCACCGCAATGAACGCACTCTCCCACGCAAAAGGGGCAGCCTGAACAGGCTGCCCCTTTTTTCATTCCGGCAGGAAACTCCCCTGCCGGCAAGGCTGACTTAGTTTGCTGCCGGCGCTGGCGCAGCGGCTGGCACGTCGAGCGTGATCGCCTTCAAGCCCAGGATATTGCTGCTGTAGTGGCGGATCTTGTTGGCCAGGGCTGGGTCATTGTTCAGCTTTTGACCGTACGACGGCACCATTTCCACCATCTTGGCTTGCCATTCCGGCGTTGCCAGGCGGCTCTTGAATGCCGTTTGCAGCACCTTGATCATGATCGGCGGCGCGGTCGAGGCGCCTGGCGATGCACCCAGCAGGGCGACGATGCTGCCATCGGCGGCGCCGACGACTTCCGTGCCGAACTGCAGCAAGCCACCTTTTACGGGGTCATCCTTGACGATTTGCACGCGCTGGCCCGCGTTTTGCAAGGTCCAGTCTTCCATCTTGGCGTTCGGCAGGTACTCGCGCAAAGTCTTCAGGCGGTCTTCAGGCGTGTTCATGACCTGTTCGACCAGGTATTTCGTCAGCGGAATATTGTCGTAACCGGCTTGCAGCATGGGTTTCACATTGCCAGTGCCGATCGAGGCAGGCAAGTCGATCCACGAACCGTTTTTCAGGAACTTGGTCGAGAAGGTGGCAAACGGGCCAAACAGCAGGGCTTTCTTGCCGTCGATGATGCGCGTGTCCAGGTGCGGCACGGACATCGGCGGCGAACCGACGGACGCCTTGCCGTAGACCTTGGCCGCATGCGCCGCCACCAGTTCCGGATTGGTGGTGACCAGCCATTGGCCGCCCACCGGCACGCCGCCGTAGCCCTTGGCTTCCGGAATGCCCGATTTTTCCAGCAGCGGCAGCGAACCGCCGCCGGCGCCGATGAAGACGAACTTGGCGCGCATGGTCTTTTCCTTGCCGGCGTTCAAGTCTTTCACCGTCACGTTCCATACGCCGTCGGCGCCGCGCTGGATGTTTTCCACCTGGTGGCGCAGGTGCAGGACCATGCCATGGCTGTCCGTCAGGTACTTGACCAGGCCGCGCGTGAGGTTGCCGAAATTGACGTCGGTACCGATTTCCATGCGCGTCGCGGCCACTTTCTGGCCCTTGTCGCGGCCTTGCATCACCAGCGGCGCCCATTGCTCGATCTGCGCCTGGTCTTCCGAGAACAGCATGCCCTTGAACAGGTTTTCCTTTTGCAGCGCGGCGTAGCGCTTCTTCAAAAAGGCAATATTGTCGTCACCCCACACAAACGCCATGTGCGGCACGTTATTGATGAAGGTTTGCGGCGCGCCCAGGTGCCTGTTGGCAACCTGATAAGCCCAGAATTGCTTGGAAATTTCGAATTGCTCGTTGATGGCAACGGCTTTCTTGGTCTCGATGCTGCCATCGGCCGCTTCCGGCGTGTAGTTCAGTTCGGCAAACGCCGAGTGGCCCGTGCCTGCGTTGTTCATCGCATCCGAGCTTTCGGCGGCCACGGAATCGAGGCGCTCAACCATTTCCATCGTCAGCGAGGGATCGAGTTCCTTGAGCATGCTGCCCAGGGTGGCGCTCATGGTGCCGGCGCCGATCAGCAGCACGTCGACCGGTTTTTCGGACGAGGCCGGAGGGGTCTTGTCACATGCCGCCAGGATCAGGCACGACATCAAAAGTAATAGCGATTTACGCATACGTAACTCCGTTTATGAATACTGAAGGATGATTCTTGCGCGCCACCGTGGCGGCACCATCGCCGTATTGAATGAAAAACAGCCGGCCAGCCGGAACGCCAGGGCGGCCGGACAGGTCAATGTCGATGGTGATAGGCATGCTGCCGCGCTCAGGGATATCCCAAGAGCATGATCTGGTGGCAAAGGTGCGGGCAATGGACAGCGCGGACCTCGTTGTCGGCTGAAAAACCGGCAATGAAATCGCCGTCATGTCCAGTGCAAATATCAAGAACGGCGATTTTATCACCGTTATTTGGCGCCGCCGGGCCGTGGCGGTAGTGGATAATACTTACTGCAGGGTATTAAATGACGGTGACTATCGGGTCATGCAAGCGGCCGCCAGACGGCAAAAAGGGCATCCTCGATGCCCTTTATTTATGTACGCGGTACAATGCCGGCTGCCCTTTAGCCATAGTCCTTCAGCCATGTTCAACCCCTCTTCCGACGATGTGCGCCGTTTCTTTTGCGAAACATTGCGCAAGCACCGCGCCCATGAAATCCTCACGCCGATGGAAGCCATTGCGCTCGACTGGATCCTCGAACACCCCGAGTATGAAAACGAGCTCTCCGACGTCGAAGCGGCGCTGGCGCGCGACTATTCCGTCGAAGGGGGACAAGCCAATCCTTTCCTGCACCTGTCCATGCATCTATCGATCACGGAACAGGTGCAGGTGGACCAGCCGCGCGGCATCCGCCCGGCCGTCCAGCAGCTCACCCAGCGCCTCGATTCGGCCCATGCCGCCCAGCACGAAGTGATGGAATGCCTGGGCCAGATGATCTGGGCGTCGCAGCGCTCGGGCTTGCCGCCGGACACGGACGCCTATATCGACTGCGTCCGCCGCCGGTAGGAACACCTGTCAAAACCTGCTGCGCGTCGCGCTTTGCGGCCTGCGATGCTCACCGTACTAGAGTACGGTTGCGCTTCTTAGCCACAAATCGCTGCCGCTCGCTACGGTTTTGCCAGGTGTTGTACCAGTACTACCTCACATCGGTTTTACTGCCTCCTTCATGCGCTGAGGCAAGACCTGTGCCGGCCCTTTGTCCCGCAATCCCAGCACCACCTGCAACGCCATGGCGATGGCGCCGACGATGAAGACCACGTCGCCAAAGGTGCGTATCCAGCGCAGGTTCTGCAACAGCGGCTGCTGCATGAACGCTTCGCTGCGCGCATACCACAGGCCTTCCGTCACGCTGGCGTGGAACTGGATGATGCCAATCGGCAGCAGGCTGGTAAAGATCATCAGCACCAGGCCCGCGTTCAAGCCCCAGAACGCCGTCTTCATCAACGCAGGGCTGAAACGGTAGTCGGGCCGCAGATAGCGCAGCACCAGCAAGGTAAAGCCCAGTGCCAGGAAGCCGTACACGCCGAACAGCGCCGCATGCGCATGCACGGGGGTCGTGTTCAAGCCCTGGATGTAGTACAGCGCGACGGGCGGATTGATCATGAAGCCCAGCACGCCCGCACCCAGCATGTTCCAGAAGGCGACGGCGACAAAGCACATCATGGGCCAACGCAGGTTTTCCATCCATGGCGCGCGTTCCTTCAGGCGCCAGTTTTCCCACGCTTCATGTCCCAGCACGATCAGCGGCACCACTTCCAGCGCGCTGAAACTCGCGCCGATGGCCATCACGGGTGTGGTGGTGCCGGCAAAGTACAGGTGGTGGAAAGTGCCGGGAATCCCGCCCAGCATGAACAGCGAGGCCGACGCCAGGCTGGCCGTCGTGGCCATGCGCACCGACACCAGGCCTAGGGTCGAGAAGATGAAGGCCAGCGCCGTGGTGGCGAACACTTCAAAGAAGCCTTCCACCCACAGGTGCACCACCCACCAGCGCCAGTATTCCATCACCGATAAATGCGTGCGTTCGCCGTAGAACAGGCCGGCGCCATAGAACAGGCCGATGGCGCCCACGGATGCGGTCAAGAGCGCCAGCAAGTTCTTGTCGCCGCCCTTCTGGCACAGGGCCGGTATGACGCCGCGCAACATCAGCACCAGCCACAGCAGGATTCCGACGAATTTGCCGATCTGCCACAAGCGCCCCAGGTCCACATATTCATACCCCTGGTGGCCGAGCCAGAAATTCCACTCGGGCGGCATCACTTGCGCGATGGCCAGGTAATTGCCGATAAACGAACCGACGACCACCAGCACCAGGGCCCAGAACAGCACGTCGACGCCCAGGCGCTGCCACCTGGGGTCCTTGCCGCCATTAATCAGGGGCGCGAGGAACAGGCCGGCGGCCAGGAAGCCCGTGGCGATCCAGAACAGCGCGGCCTGGATATGCCAGGTGCGCGTGAGCGCATACGGGAACCAGCGCGACACGTCGATGCCGTAGAACTGCTGCCCTTCCACCGTGTAATGCGCCGTAAAGCCGCCGATGAAGACCTGGAAGATGAACAGGGCCACCACCAGGAACAGGTATTTTCCCAGTCCCCGCTGCGAAGGCGTCAGCGCGAACGTGGTGAGCGGATCACGCGGACCGGCCGCCGGCAGCGCTTCGTCGTGGTCGCGCAGGAAGGCCCAGCCCCAGACGAGGAAGCCCACGCCGGCCAGCAGCACCACCACGCTGGCGACCGACCAGACGAGGTTTTCGCCGCTGGGCTGGTTGCCGATCAGCGGTTCATGCGGCCAGTTGTTCGTATAGGTCACTTTCTGGCCAGGACGCTCGGTGGCGGCGGCCCATGCCGTCCAGAAGAAGAACTGCGTCATCTGTGCGCGCCGCTCGGCGCTGGGCAAGGTGTTTTCCTTCATGGCGAAATGCTCGCGGCTGGCGTGCAGCGCAGGCGCGTCGGAGAACAGCTGGTCGTAATAGTGCGCCGTGCTGGTGATGGCTTGCACGCGGCGCGGCGACAGGCGCAGCACCTGCGCCTCATCGACCCGGTTGCCGCGGTATTCCAGCCTGAGCGCTTCGCGCAGCGCCGCCTGCGCAGGGCCATCGAGCGCCCCGTACGCCTTGCCATGCTGCTCTTGCGCGGCCAGTTCCAGCCAGGCCGTCAATTCGCGGTGCAGCCAGTCGGCCGTCCAGTCGGGCGCCTGGTAGGCGCCGTGGCCCCAGATCGAACCGAGCTGCATGCCGCCGACGGATTGCCAGGCCGTCTGGCCGTCGAGGATGCCCTCGCGGTCGAACAGTTGCCGGCCATCCTGCGCCAGCACTTGCGCGGGGATAGGCGGCGCCTGCCGGTAGACTTCCGTGCCGTAGTAGCCGAGCAGCGAAAACGTCACGATCAGCACACCGATCAGGGTGAACCAGAGTTTTTTGTACGGACCCATGGGTCATTCCTTTGTCAGTGCACCGCGGCCGGCGCAAAGCGCTCGAACAGGATATTGTTTTCAGTATGGATGTGCGCCATCAGGTCTGCACGGAAGGTGCGCAAGCCCGTGTACAGCGCGCGCCAGGTGGTACAGGCGCCGCCAGGGGCGGTGATATCGTTCGTCATTGCCTCCATGGCGCGCAAGGCCACGCCATGGTCGTCATGTTCCATGCGCATGACGTTGATGGGCGCGCCGGCACGCGGGCCCTGGCCGCGCACGATCATCGGGAACAGCACGTCTTCTTCCTTGCGCATATGGCTTTCCAGCTCCTGCGCCATGGCCGACAGGTGTTCCGCCAGCCCGTGCGGACAGTCGGCGCGGTCGCCATGCACCTGCTCGACCTTGCGTGCCAGGCGTATCAGCTCGGGCAGCTGCTCGCGGTGCACGGCGTGGTAGCGCGCCAGCAGGTGCTCCACCAGCTCGGTGGCCGAGGCTTCCTGCCAGTCACGCTCGCCGCTGGTATCTGCGCGCCCTGCCAGCAGCCGCAATTCCTCGACGATGGGTGCCGCATCCACGCCGGCCGCTTCGGCTGCTGCGCGCAGGGTCTTGTTGCCGCCGCAGCAAAAATCCAGGCGGTGCGCATCGAACAGGCGCGTGGCGCCAGGGATGCGGCGGGCCAGCTGGCCCAGGGATAGCTCGATCATTTCCATAACAGTTCCTTGAGGATGAATAGGTAGATTTATTGCACCGCGCCTGCGTGGTAGACGCCGGGTACGGGTTCGCCCGTCACTTCCAGCACGCCCACGGCGCCCTTGCCGGCGCGCGACAGCGCATGGTCGACCAGCAGGTAGCTGCCGGGGTGCTGTACCTTGAGTTCGACGATGGTCGCGCCGCCCGGTGCCACCAGGGTGGTTTGCACGTCGTGTTTCGGGCTGCTGATCGAGCCTTCGCTGTACACCTTGTCGAAGATCTCGCCGATGATGTGGAACGATGAAATCTTGTTCGGGCCGCCGACGCCGAAATAGATGCGCACCGTCTCACCGACTTTCGCCTGCAATTTGTGCGTCTTGCTCAAGGCGCCCACTTCGCCATTGAAGACGTAGTAGTCGGGTAGCTCATTGGCCATTTTTTCCAGGTTCGGTTCCTGGTGCACGGGCGCGCCATGCGGACGGCCCGTGTACATCTCGCCCTGCATCACGTAATACTCGCGGTCCACCTTCGACAGGCCGCCTTCCGGTTCGACCAGGATCATGCCGTACATGCCGGCGGCGATATGCTGCGGCACCAGGGGTGTGGCGCAGTGGTAGACGAACAGGCCCGGATTGAGCGCCTTGAAGGTCACCGTTTTTTCCTGCCCCGGCGCCACCTGCGTGTGCTGTCCGCCGCCATGGCCGCCCGTCACGGCATGCAGATCGATCGAATGGATCATCTTGCTGTCCCTGGCGTTGAACAGGGTCAGTTCGACCGTATCGCCCACCTTCGCGCGCAGCATCGGACCGGGTACTTGCCGGTTGAAAGTCCAATACGTAAAACTGGTGCCGTCATCGAGCTTGCCCGGCAGTTCCACCGTTTCCATGCGGTATTTCAGGGTTTGCGGCGCGCGCGCGCCGATGGCGGCCGGCACGGAGGCAGGATTGGCCGCCACGCTGACAGCCGATGGATCGGGACCGCGCATCGGCGATGGCGCGGGCGTGTACAGGGCCAGCGCGGCGGCCTGGCTCGATTCGCTGGCAGCGCTGCCGGCGCCGGCAGCCTTCGGTGCTCCCGCTTCGGCCAGAGAAGTGCCGCTCACGACCAGCTTGCCTTCCATGCCGATCTGGCGGTGGCCGGGAATCGAGCAGTAATAGGTGAACGTACCGGCGCGCGTGACCTTGAAGCGCACGGTGGTGCTGCCGCTATTGGCGCTGAATTTGCTTGAAGCCACGTTCAGCTCGGGGATCAGCAGGTCGTGTTCGGCGCCTTCGCCGCTTTTCAGCACGAGTTCGACCGTTTCCCCCACCTTGGCCGCCAGCACGGGGTTGACCTGGCCCTTGGCGTCGATGAATACCATCTTGCCGTCGACGATATTGGTTTGCAGTTCATAGCGCTTGACCGCGGCGGCGGCAGGTTTGGCGGCAGTGGCGGCAGCGCTGGCAGGCAGGCCCGCCTGGGCCTGCACGGACAGGGGCATGGCCAGGACACAGACGGCGGCGGCAATGGCGCGGAGGGAGGGAGTCGTTTTCATCAAGCTTTCCTTGGTCTTGTATGCCGGTTTGGCACTCATACCTAGGCAAACCGTGTGCCAGGAAAAACTTGTTTTAAATCAACGATTTGAAAAACACAGGGTCGTAATGACCCTTGTTTGCCGTGGTTCGTTGTACCCTGCATGGTACTTATGACCGTCACCGCCATCCACCTGCTGCTGCTCACCGACCTGGTCGCCGACCTGCCCGTGGCAGTGCGACTGCAGCGCCTGGTCGGCAGCCTGCGCGCGCACTTCGGCTGCGAAGCCGTGGCCTTGCTCAAGCTCGATGGCGAGCACTTGCGCCCCGTGGCGATGGCCGGCCTGGCCAGCGACGCGCTGGGGCGTCGCTTCGCCGTCGCCGACCATCCGCGTCTGGCCGCCATCCTGCAACGGCGCGGCGTGCTGTGCTTCCATCACGACAGCTCCCTGCCCGATCCCTACGATGGCTTGATCGCCGAGCGGGCCGGCGAGCCGCTGCCCGTGCACGACTGCATGGGCATGGCACTGGACCTGGAAGGCGAACGCTGGGGTGTGATCACGCTCGACGCCCTGCAGGTAGGCACCTTCAATGGACAGGCGCAGCGCGACCTCGGTGAACTGGCTTGCGCCATCGAGGCGGCCGTGCGCGTGACCCGCCTGGAAACGGAAATCCGCGCCCTGCGCCTGTCGGGCGGCGCCATACTGGCCGATGCGCAAGCGCCGCGCGAGGAACACGATTTCGTCGGCCAAAGCAGCGCCATCACGCACTTGCTGCACGAATTGCAAGTGGTCGCCGATTCCGAACTGCCCGTGCTGCTGCTGGGAGAGACGGGCGTCGGCAAGGAACTGTGCGCGCACCGCCTGCACCGGCTGTCGCGCCGCGCAGGCAAGCCCTTGATCCATGTCAATTGCGCGGCCTTGCCCGAGTCCCTGGCCGAGAGCGAATTGTTCGGCCATGTACGCGGCGCGTTTTCCGGCGCCGTCAGCGACCGGCCCGGGCGTTTCGAGGCAGCCGAAGGGGGCACCCTGTTTCTCGATGAAGTGGGGGAATTGCCGCTGTCGATACAGGCCAAGCTGCTGCGCACCTTGCAAAATGGCGAAATCCAGCGCCTGGGCGCGGACCGGCCGCGCCGGGTCAACGTGCGCGTGATCGCCGCCACCAACCGCAGCCTGCGCGAGCATGTGCGCGACGGCACCTTCCGCGCCGACCTGTATCACCGCCTGTCCGTGTATCCCGTGCCGATTCCGCCGCTGCGCGAGCGGGGCAATGACGTGCTGCTGCTGGCCGGTGGTTTTCTTGAGCTCAACCGCGCGCGCCTGGGCTTGCGCAGCCTGCGCCTGTCCGCCGCGGCAGAAAACGCCCTGTGCCACTACCGCTGGCCGGGCAATGTGCGCGAACTGGAACATGTGATCAGCCGGGCCGCGCTGAAAGCCGTGATCCGCGGCGCGGACCGCAAGGACATCGTGACCCTGGAAACGGATATGCTCGACCTCGATGCGCTGGAGGCGCCAGCCGGTGCGAACGCGTCGCTGCCTGCGCCGGCCGCGTGCGGAGCGCCAGCAGCGCCGCTGCTGTCCATGCATCAGATCGTGGAAGCGAGCCAGCGCCAGGCCATCCGGCAAGCGCTGGTGCTACATCAGGATAACTGGGCCGCTGCCGCGCGCCAACTGGGGCTGGACGCCAGCAATCTGCACAAGCTGGCGCGCCGGGTGGGGCTGAAGAACACCTAACCAAACCTACTGCGCGTCGGTATAGGCAACCTGCGATGCTCACTGTGCTTCAGCACAGTTCCGCGTCTCGGCCGCCTCTCCCTTCCGCTCGCTACGGTTTTGTCAGATGTCAGAACAACTAATAACCCCTGCGATACCGCTCAGCGGTGAATGACCAGGGTGGTCGGCAGGCTGTGCAGGTAGGCGGCCAGGTCCTTGATGTCCTGGTTGCTCAGCGGTTTCACCTGGCCCGTCATGATGGCGTTGTTTCGGCCATTGGCCTTGTCGCCCCGCTTATACGCCGTCAAGGCGTGTTCCAGGTAATCCTTGTGCTGACCCGCCAATTTCGGATAGGACGGGTCGATGGGCGAACCGTAATCCTTGCCATGGCAGGTGGCGCAGCTGTATTTTTCGGCCAGGGCCTTGCCCGTGTTGATATTGCCGGCGGCGCTGGCGGACAACGAGACGGTGGCGCAAACGAGGGCGGCGAGTAGTGTTTTCATCATCTGGCTGGTCCTCAGTTCGGCTTGGCTTGTTGCGCATAATACGCGGCGACATCGGCGATATCCTGGTCCGACAGGCTGCTGGCGATGCCCTTCATGCTCGGGTGCTTGCGATCGCCCTTCTTGTAGGCTTGCAGCGCATTCTCGATATATTTTGCCGGCTGGCCGCCGATCATCGGCACCTGGAACACTTCGGGGAAGGTTGCCTTGTAACCGGGGATGCCATGGCAGCCGATACACATTTCCACCTTGGCAGTCGCTGCCTTGGCGTTTCCTACAATGTCAGCCGCTGTGACGGCATTTGCTATGCCGGCAAGCACGAGAAGTGCAAATATTTTTTTCATAGTGGCAATGTGAACAAAGGTAATCGGAGAAACGCCAGAGCTGGTTTTTATTGATTTTATGTGTTGACAATTAAGGTTGACAATTAATCTGCTGCTTGCCGATTCTAGCCAAGATATTCTTGCAAGTCCACCTATAAAACCCGCATTGTAGGCAGGCAGGCACAGGCCGTCCGCGTGGCGGTGCGCCACAGTTCTGTTTATACTCACCATTTCCCTACTTTGGCAGACCGCTCATGCAAGCACAGCACACCCAGCAAGGCCAACGCTTCGAAGGTTCCGACAGCTATGTCGCCACCGCCGACCTGAAACTGGCCGTGAATGCGGCGCTGACCCTGCAACGCCCGCTGCTGATCAAGGGCGAACCGGGCACGGGCAAGACCATGCTGGCCGAGGAAGTGGCCGCCGCGCTGAACATGCCGCTGATGCAATGGCATATCAAATCGACCACCAAGGCGCAGCAGGGCCTGTATGAATACGACGCCGTCTCGCGCCTGCGCGACTCGCAGCTGGGCGACGAGCGCGTGCGCGACATCCAGAACTACATCGTCAAGGGCGTGCTGTGGCAGGCGTTCACGGCGCCCGAACCGGTGGTGCTCTTGATCGATGAAATCGACAAAGCCGACATCGAATTCCCGAACGACTTGCTGCGCGAACTGGACCGCATGGAATTCTATGTCTACGAAACGCGCGAAATGGTCACGGCGCGCCATCGCCCGCTCGTCATCATCACCTCGAACAACGAAAAGGAATTGCCGGACGCCTTCCTGCGCCGCTGCTTCTTCCATTACATCAAATTCCCGGACAAGGACACGATGGAGCAGATCGTCGCCGTCCACTACCCGCACCTGAAACAGGAATTGCTGGCGCAGGCGCTGCAAACCTTCTATGAAGTGCGCGACGTACCGGGCCTGAAGAAAAAGCCGTCGACGTCGGAATTCCTCGACTGGCTCAAGCTCCTGCTGGCCGAGGACATCCCCTTTGACGCGCTGCGCAGCAAGGACAACAAGGCCGTCGTGCCGCCGCTGCACGGCGCGCTGCTGAAAAACGAGCAGGACGTGCACCTGTTCGAGCGCCTGATGTTCATGTCGCGCACCAACCGCTAAGGAGCGCCGGTGAACGACATCAGCCCGGACAAGGTCTTCGTCCCCCTGGAACTGCACGGCATCCGCCTCGAAGCGCTGGCGCCGCACCACGCGCCCGGCTTGCGCGCGGCGGCCATGGATGGCGAACTGTGGAACCTGCGCGTCACCTCCGTGCCCGAGCCGGACCAGGTGGACCAGTACATTTTCAAGGGTATCGAGATGCGCCCTTCGCGCTTCGCCTTTGCCGTCATCGACGTGGCCAGCGGCGAGGTGCTCGGTACCACCAGCTACCACGACGTGGTGCCAGCCATCGGACGCCTGGAAATCGGCTACACCTGGTATGCGAAGCGCTGCCAGCGCAGCCACGTCAACACCACCTGCAAATTGCTGCTGCTGGCGCACGCCTTCGACACGCTCGGCTGTGCGCTGGTGGGCCTGCGCACCGACAATTTCAACCATGCCTCGCAGGCGGCCATCGAACGCCTGGGCGCGAAAAAGGATGGCGTGCTGCGCCACCATGCGCTGCGCCGCGACGGCACCGTGCGCGACACGGTCATGTACAGCATCACGCGTGGCGAGTGGCCGGAAATCGCCGCCCATCTGCGCTACAAGCTGGCGCAGCGCCCCATCGCCGCACTGCCCCGCGCAGGCGACGCCGGGACAGAGGAAGCGCCATGCTGATCGATTTCTTCTTCACCCTCAAGGATGCGAAGATTCCCGTCTCGATCAAGGAATTCCTGACCCTTCTTGAGGCGCTGCAAAAGAACGTCATCGACGCCTCGATGGACGATTTTTACTATCTGGCGCGCCTGACCCTGGTCAAGGATGAAGCCCATTTCGACAAGTTCGACCGCGCGTTTGCCCAGTACTTCAAGGGCGTCAACGCTGCCTTCGACACGAATGCGGCCATTCCCCTCGACTGGCTGCTCAAGCGCATGCAGCGCGAGCTGTCCGAGGAGCAGAAGGCGCAGCTGGAAAAATTCGGCTACGACAAGCTGATGGACCGCCTGAACGAGCTGCTGAAGGAGCAGAAGGAGCGCCACGAGGGCGGCAGCAAGTGGATCGGCACGGGCGGCACGTCGCCGTTCGGCAATGGCGGCACGAACCCGGAAGGCATCCGCATCGGCGGCAAGGGCGGCAACCGCACGGCAGTGAAAGTGTGGGAAGCGCGCAGCTACAAGGATTACGACGGCGAGCGCGAACTGGGCACGCGCAACATCAAGGTGGCCTTGCGCCGCCTGCGCAAGTTCGCGCGCCAAGGCGCGGAAGATGAATTGGCGCTCGACGCCACCATCGCCGCCACAGCCAATAACGCCGGCTATCTGGATATCAAAATGCGGCCAGAGCGCAAGAACCGCATCAAGGTGCTGATGTTGCTCGACGTGGGTGGCAGCATGGACGACCATATCGAGCGCACCGAGGAACTGTTTTCGGCGGCGAAGACGGAATTCAAGAACATGGAGTTCTTTTACTTCCATAACTGCGTCTACGACTACCTGTGGAAGAACAACCGGCGCCGTAACGCCGAGCGTTTTCCCACATGGGATGTGCTGCGCAAGTACCCGCCCGACACCAAGCTGATTTTCGTCGGCGACGCCACCATGAGCCCCTATGAAATCCTGCAGCCGGGCGGCAGCGTCGAATACAACAACGAGGAAGCGGGATCGACGTGGCTGGCGCGCTTTACCCAGGCGTTCCCGAAATTCATCTGGCTCAACCCCGAATCGGAGGGATTGTGGCAGTACCGCCAGTCGATCGGCGTGATGCGGCAGTTGATGAACAACCGCATGTTCCCCCTGTCGATCGACGGGCTGGAACGGGGCATGCGTCTGCTCAGTAAATAAAAGCACGCAACAAAAAGTCCATGGCGGCAGGGGGCCGCCATGCCGTACACTGCGACACGGCACTACCGTGCGGAGCCTCTCCGCTGCGGGCGGGTACCATACGCTGATACCAGCCCTGCCCAACCTGCTGCATCCTGTGCGCGGCCGCCATGGCCGCGACACTGTTCGATTGCGCACATCGTGCGCGCCTTCTGCTCCGGTAGAATCGGCGCATCGCTCTGCGCAAACCATGCACCATCGCTGCACCATGACATTGCCGCGCCAGCCCCCGTGCTGCCGGCCGGTGCCAGCGCCATTTTCAAAGGAATGAGCATGCAAAGTCTGATCTCGATCGCCGCCGACCTGTCCTGGCCGTTCGCCATCACCCTGGCCTGGGTGGTGGGCGAATTCGGCCACCGCTGGACTGGCCTGCCGCGCATCAGTTTTTACGGCGTGATCGGTTTCGTCCTCGCCCAAACCCAGGTGGGCATCCTGCCGCAGACGGACGCCGGCCCCATGCTGGTGCTGGCCGACGTGGCCTTCGGCCTGATCCTGTTCGAAGTCGGCTACCGCATCAACCTGCGCTGGCTGAAGAACAATCCGTGGATCGCCGTCACGGGCCTGGTCGAATCCTTGCTGACCTTTGCCGTCGTCTACTTCATCGGCATCGAATTCGGTTCCACCTCGATGACGGCGCTGCTGCTGGCGTCCCTGGCCATGTCCACCTCGCCGGCCACCATCATGCGCGTCATCAACGAGGAGCGCAGTTCGGGCCAGGTCACGGAACGCATCGTCCACCTCACCGCTCTCAATTGCGTGCTGGCCGTCTTCACGTTCAACATCATCGTCGGCTTCTGGATGTTCCAGAGTTCCACCGACCTGATCGAAGCGAGCAGCAGCAGCGCCGCCGTGCTGGCCGCCTCGGTGGCCGCCGGTACCGTCTTCGGCATCGTCGTGCCGGCCATGCTGCGCCGCCTGGGCAATATGGCGCAGGATGCCACCGTGGCCTTCGCGCTGTCGGTGATGCTGCTCGTCGCCCTCACCTACACCACCAGCCTGTCGCCGCTGCTGGCCACCCTCACCTTCGGCCTGGTGGCGCGCCACCGCCGTGTCGCCTTCAGCCAGGCGCAGCGCAATTTCGGCGCGCTGGGCGAGCTGCTGACGGTGCTGCTGTTCGTGTATGCCGCCTCGACCCTGGAATGGGCCAGCGTGGCTGCCGGCGCGGGCCTGGCCCTGGCCGTCGTCGGCGGGCGATTGCTGACGAAGGTCGTCGGCGTGGCCGCGTTCTCGCATGTGAGCGGCATTTCCTGGCGCAAGGGCGTGCTGACGGGCGTGGCGCTGACGCCCGTCTCCGTCTTCATCATCCTGCTGCTGGAGCACGCGCGCCAGCACGGCGTGAACTTCGGCGACGAATTGAACGCCCTGGCCGCCATCACCCTGGGACTGGAACTGGTCGGCCCCGTGCTGGTGCAGCGCGTGCTGATGCTGGCCAAAGAAACCCACGAAATCAAGGAGCGCTAAATGCCGCTGGAACCCTTTGGCCAATCGGCCGCGCTGACCTTCGGCGTCGAACTCGAACTGCAACTGGTGAACCTGTCGGACTATGACTTGACGGCCGCCAGCCCCGACCTGCTGCATCTGCTGAACAAAAAACCGTTCCCCGGCAACGTCACGCCGGAAATCACCGAGAGCATGATCGAGATCAACTCGAGCGTGCACACGCATCACGGCCCCCTGCTGGAGCAGCTGCAGGAAATCCGCGACACCTTGATCACGGCCGGCGACAAGCTCAATATCGGCATCGCGGGCGGCGGCACGCACCCGTTCCAGCAATGGTCGTCGCAAAAGATCTTTTCCAAGCCCCGCTTCCAGGAGATTTCGGAACTTTACGGCTACCTGGCCAAGCAATTCACCATCTTCGGCCAGCACGTGCACATCGGCTGCGCCTCGGGCGACGACGCCATGTTCCTGCTGCATTCGCTGAACCGCTACATCCCCCACTTCATCGCCCTGTCGGCGTCCTCGCCCTACGTGCAGGGACGCGACACCCTGTTCGATTCGGCCCGCCTCAATTCCGTGTTCGCGTTTCCCATGAGCGGGCGCGCGCCGTTTACGCTGAGCTGGGACCAGTTCTCCAACGAGTATTTCGCCAAGATGGAGAACACGGGCATCATCAAGAGCATGAAGGATTTTTACTGGGATATCCGTCCCAAGCCGGAATTCGGCACCATCGAACTGCGCGTGTGCGACACGCCGCTGACGGTGGAACGGGCCGCCGCGCTGGCCGCCTACCTGCAAGCGCTGTGCCGTTACCTGCTCGAACGCCGCGAAACCCCGCCGGTGGAAGACGATTATCTCGTATATAACTACAACCGCTTCCAGGCTTGCCGCTTCGGCCTCGATGGCGCCATCACGCATCCGAAAACCTACGAAACGATGTCACTGCGCGAAGACATCATGACCACCCTGCGCAAGATGGAACCGCACGCCGAGGCGCTGGGCGGCACGCCAGCCCTGAAACACCTGTCGGACGTGGCCAAGCAATGGAGCGACGCGCAATACCTGCGCAAGCAGCACAGCTTGCAGGGCAGTGCCGAGGGCATGGTCGATTCGGCGATCAGATGTTTTCGCGGTGAACCGATGAACTATTGACGCTGTCCGGTCCAGCCAACGTCGCGTCCATGGGGTCTGACCTGCCGGGTCAGCCCCCAGCATTCAACAACGTCAAACCCAAAAAAACCACACCCCATCTCCCCATCGTTTACATCCGCCACCACCGCTTGTTACAATAAGTGAGAATGATTCTTATTATTGTTTAAAAACACCAGCCCACCCGGGCCGGCCATGCAAGGGGAATGCGATGCCGCTGGCAGAGCCGCTACAACGCCAGGACATCGCGACACTGTATGCCGACCACCACGGCTGGCTGCAAGGCTGGCTGCGCAAGAAGTTGGGCAGCACCGCCTGCGCGGCCGATGTGGCGCACGACACATTCATGCGCCTGCTCGACCGCGAAGACGCCATCGCCGCGCGCGAGCCGCGCGCCTTTCTCGCCATCGTCGCGCAGCGCGTGCTGTTCAACCATTACCGCCGTCAGAAACTCGAACAGGCTTACCTCGACGTACTGGCGCAACTGCCGCCCCGGCATGCGCCATCGCCAGAGGAGCGGGCACTGCTGCTGGCAACCGTGTTTGAACTGGACCGCATGCTCGACGGCTTGCTGCCTCCCGTGAAACGGGCTTTTTTACTGCGCCAGCTCGACGAGCTGCCGCAGGAAGACATCGCGCGCCAGCTCGGCATCTCGCTGGCCACGGTGAAACGCCACCTGCAGCGCGCCGGCAGCGCCACGCAGGCGTGGCAGCAGTTGCAAACGCAGCATGAACACCTGCCGCCCGCCATGCACGCTTCCCTACTGCGCGCCTGCGTGCAAGCGAATGCGCCGCGCCGCCATGCCGTCAAGACCCTGGCCCTGCTGCTGGCCT
This sequence comes from Janthinobacterium sp. SUN137, assembly GCF_030587265.1. Lineage (NCBI taxonomy): Bacteria > Pseudomonadati > Pseudomonadota > Betaproteobacteria > Burkholderiales > Oxalobacteraceae > Janthinobacterium > Janthinobacterium sp. SUN137. The sequence continues at coordinate 1,306,117 of NZ_JAPWHZ010000001.1, forward strand.
GCGGCGCCTCGCTGTATGCGTTTGAGCGCCGCAGCCCATGGCGCGGCTGGATGGCCGATTACCGCACGGCAGTCAACCAGCGCCGCATGGCGACCCTCGATGACGGCACCCAACTCACGCTCAACACCGGCAGCGCCGTGAACATCGCTTACGACGGCGAGCGGCGCAGCATCGAACTGCTGGCCGGCGAAATCTTCATCGCCACCGGCATAGATGCAGCGCGGCGCCCCTTCTTCGTCGCCACGCCGCATGGCAGCCTGCAGGCACTGGGCACGCGCTTCACCGTGCGCCTGCACGATGACTATGCCAGCGCCGGCGTGCTCGAAGGGGCCGTCGCCGTGCTGGCCAGCGATGGCGCCCAGCGTCTGGTGCTGCATCCCGGCGAAGGTGCCCATTTCGACAGCAACAGCCATCATCGCCAGGCGCTGGCGCCATATGGCGGCGCCTGGCTCGACGGCATGCTGGTGGCGCGCGACATGCGCCTGGCCGATTTCCTCGCCGAGCTGGCGCGCTACAGCGAGCATCCGCTGGCCTGCGCGCCCGGCATCGCCGACCTGCGCGTCTCCGGTTCCTTCCCGCTGGCCAATGTCGGCGCCATCCTCGACGCCGTCAGCGCCAGCCTGCAATTGCGGCGCAATACCGTTACGCGCTTCTGGGGTCAGCAAGTCGTCAGGATCGAACTGGTGGCCCGCTGAATTAAATTTTCTGCAAAGTGAGCTGTTTCGGCGTGCTCGCGTGACTTGGAAGATAGGTAGTCTCCATCTTGCGCATCCACGAAAGGTTTTATTCCATGTACCACGCTTCGCGTTCCCTCCTTACCCGCACCGTCCTGGCCTGCGCCCTGTCGCAGATCGGCATGGCTCTCACCCTGCCGGCGCTGGCCCAGGCACAAAGCCAGCAAGTGCGCGTCTACAGTATCCCCGCCGGCGCGCTGGGCGATGCGCTGACGCGCTTCGGCAGCGACAGCGCCATTTTATTGTCGTTCTCCAGCGACGCCACGCAAGGCTTGCGCAGCGCCGGCCTGCAAGGCAGCTATGGCGTGCACGATGGTTTCCGCGTGCTGCTGGCTGGCAGCGGCCTGCAAGCCGTGCCGCAATCGAACGGCGGCTACCTGCTGCAAAAGATCGCCACCAGCGCGAACGCTTCCACTGCGGATAGCCGCGGCGTGGCCGTCATGGGCGGCGTCACCGTGGTGGCGGCGGCCGAGCGCAGCGCCGTGACGGGCGGCACCGGCAGCTACATGGGCGGCCCCGCCAGCGGCGCCACGGGCCTGGCCTTGAGCCAGCGCGAAACGCCGCAGTCGCTGACCATCGTCACGCGCCAGCAGATGGATGACCAGAACAGCAATGCCGTTTCCGACGTCATGAAAAACGTCAATGGCGTGAGCGTGCAAAATTACGACAGCGACCGCTGGAGCTTCCAGGCGCGCGGCTTTGCCGTCACCAATTTCCAGTACGACGGCGTGTCGGCCATCTATGACGGCGTCTACGACTGGGGCACGACGAACAGCGACATGGCCATCTATGACCGCATCGAGGTGCTGAAAGGCGCGACGGGCCTGATGAGCGGCTCGGGCGACCCGTCGGCCACCGTCAACATGGTGCGCAAGCGCCCCACCGCCAGCTTTGAGGGTTCGGCGACCCTGGGCGCGGGATCGTGGGACAACTACCGCGGTGAAGCCGATGTCTCCGGCCCGCTCAATGCCAGCCGCACGGTGCGCGGCCGCCTGGTGGGCGCCTACCAGGACAAGCACTCCTACCTGGATCGCTACACGCAGCAGAAATCCGTCGCCTACGGCATCATCGAGGCGGACCTGACACCCGTCACCCTGCTCACGACCGGCTTCACGCACCAGGATTACAAGCCGCGCGGGTCGACCTGGACCGGTTTCCCCGTCCTGCTGTCCGACGGCACCCGCACGGATTTCCCCACCTCGTGGAACCCGGCCACGGACTGGAGCCGCCGCGACATGCAGAACACCACCCTATTTACGTCGCTGGAACACAGCTTCGCCAACGCGTGGAAAGTGAAATTGAGCGCCAATCAGTTGCGCAGCAAGCATGACAGCGTGCTCGGTTCGGCCAGCGGCGGCAATCCCGACCCCGCCACGGGCGCAGGCGCGTTTTTCTTCATGGGCAAATACAAGGGCGACCGCCGCCAGACCACCGTCAACGTCGACGCCAGCGGCCCGTTTACCGCGTTTGGCCGCCAGCATGAAGCGATGATCGGTTATTCCAGTTCGACGGCGAAGCAGGATGGTCCCGTCTATGATTCGGTCTACCCGCCCGTCGAAGGCAGTTATTTCGACTGGCGCGGCCAGTACGCGGAACTGGCGTTCAAGCGCCTGGGCAACGACAACGATAGCACGCGCCAGAGCGGCCTGTATGGCGCCGTGCGCCTGCATCCGCTTGACGCGCTGTCGGTGATTCTCGGCGCACGCGTCAGCGATTACAAGCAGGAGCAGGACCGCACTTTCTTCGACGCCGGCACCGCGCGCATCACCTCGCGCATCGAGGAAAACAAGGTCATCACGCCGTATGCGGGCGTCGTGTATGACCTCGACAAGACGTATTCCGTGTTCGGCAGCTACACGAGCATCTTCGCGCCGCAAAGCAGCCGCGACATCAACCGCAACTTCCTGTCGCCCGTGCGCGGCAAGGGTGTGGAAGCGGGTGTGAAGGCAGAGTACCTCGATGGCAAGGTCAATGCCAGCGCGTCCCTGTTCCAGATCCGTCAAAGCAACGTGGCCAGCCCTGTGGGCGAAGTCAACGGTGAGATAATGTATAAAGCCATCGACGGCGTCACCAGTCGTGGCGTGGAAATGGAAGTGACGGGCGAAGTGGCCAAGGATGTGAGGCTGAGCGCCGGCTACACCTACACCCACGTGCGCGATGCGGATGGCAAGGATGTCTTTTCTACCATGTTGAAAACGACGCAGCCTGCCCACCTGGTGCGCGTGCAAGGCACGTGGCGCCTGCCGGCCAGCCTGGACAAGCTGACCGTCGGTGGCGGCATCAACTGGCAAAGCAGCTACGACGGCAATATCTGGAACCCCGCCATCGAGGACAATTCACGCATCAAGCAGGGCGGCTACGCGCTGCTCAACCTGATGGCGCGCTACGAAATCAGCAGGAACGTCACGGCCAGCGTCAATGTGAACAACCTGCTGGACAAGAAATACTTCACGGGCCTCGGCCTGTTCCAGACGGGCTTTTACGGCGAACCGCGCAATGTGATGTTCACCGTGCGCACGAAGTTTTAATCAGCTCCCATACAGCGCCAGCGCCCAGGCTGGCGGGTGCAATTCCAGCGCCAGCGGCAGGTAAGCGGGATCGAAGCGCGCCGCCAGCAGATACACATTGGCGGCGCCCTTCGGCTCCCAATTCCCCGTAAAGCCTTTTTCGCCGGCCGCCACGCGCTTGCGGTCGAAGGGCACGGCGCTCTTGGCGAACTCCTCGTGCGTCTTTCTCCCCTGCGCGTACGGCGCCAGCCAGGCCAGCGCCTCGGCCAGGCGCCGCGCTTCCGGCGCGCCATACCAGTCATCGCCATGCGCCTGCGCCATCAGGGCGGTCGTCAGCAACGGCTCCAGGCTGTAGGTGGTGTAATGCAGGGCATCGCGCTGCTCGAAGTCGAAGGGTACGCCGCCGACGCCGATATTGCGCGGCACGTGCGCCAGCAAGCGTTCCTTCGCCCGCGCGATCAGCAAGGCGTCGCCCGTGACATACGCGGCGGCCGTGCCGATCTTGATGCGGTGGCTATGCCAGTTGTTGCGCGCCGTGGACGGGCCGCCCACCTTGATGGGGTCACTCAGATATCCGTGCGCCAGGGTGCGGCAAAACGCCTGCACCTGTTCGCGCTCGACGCCGTTCAAGCGTTCCTGCACCAGGTCAAAGCCCATCAGGAGGCTGGCCAGCTCCGTCTCGTCGACGGGACTGAACGACGGCTGGTAGGCGCCGCTCCAGGCCAGCAGCAGCTGGCGCGCCGCCTCGAAATGCGCCATCTCGCCCGATAGTCTCCAGGCCAGCGCCTGCAGGCGCGCCTGGCGCCAGTCTTCCTGCGCCTGCTGGCTGGTCTCGCGTCCGCCCTCGCCCTTCAGCAAGCCGCCCGTGCGCACTTCGGCCATCAGGTGCACGGGGCGCGCCGCATCCTTGCGCGCCGCCTTGACCACCTGTTCCGCAATGGCCGGCACCACCCGCGCCTTGAGCGTGCGGGCGCGCGCGGCGGACGTCAGCGCAAACGGCAGCGCGCCTTCATGCGGACGCGGCGCCGCGCGCAAGCCAGCCAGGGGCAGCGCCAGCAGGCCGGCCAGCACAATGCGCCGGCGCATCAGGTGCGTACTCAAAACCGCGTCTCCCGCGCCGCGCGCAAAAAGTTATCGAGGATGGGTGTGCAATCGAGCAGTTCGACGCCGCCCGCCGAATGGAATTCCGGGTGCCACTGCAGGCCCATGACGAAGCGCGCCCGCTGGTAGCGGATGGCTTCGACGATATTGTCCCCTTGCGAATACGCTTCCACCGTGATGTCGCGCCCCAGGTCCTTGACCGACTGATGGTGGATGGAATTGACGAGTGCCTCGCCCGTCTTCGGGAACAACCCCGCCAGCGACGAGCCTTTCGGGAAGACGATGCTGTGGCGGTGGCGGTCATACAGGTCGTTGACGTGCGAGGTGGCGCCTTCCACATCCGAGGCGATGTCCTGGTACAGGGTGCCGCCAAAGCCCACATTGATCAGTTGGCAGCCGCGGCAGATGCCCAGCACGGGCTTGCCCGCATCGACGAATTCGTGCAGCAGTTCCAGTTCGTACAGGTCGCGCGCGCGGTCGCCGCTCCATTCGGGCCGCGTGGCCGCCTCCGAATACGTCTGCGGCGAAACGTCGGCGCCGCCCTGCAGCACCAGGCCGTCCAGGTGGCGCGCATAGTGGCGCAAGGTGATGTTGCTCGGGTGGAGCTGGCCGCTGGTATTGACGGTCGGGATCATGAACACCAGCACGTCGCGCGACATGACCCACTGGGCGATCGACTCTTCCAGGTATTGCAGGTTCTTGCTGCGCAGGCCAGTGGCGCCCGGTTCGGGGTGAAAAATGCGCGCCGAGATACCGATGCGCAAAGTACGCCGCATGAAATCGCGGCTGGCCTTGTCGCGCATGGAGCGGTAGCGCGACGAGATCACCCGCCATGCCAGCGCCAGCGGCGTGTCGTTGTCCTTCAGATAGCGGGGTGCGGCATCGCGCGCGCGGTGCTCATCATCGGGCGCCCTGCCTACCCGGTCGGGCCGCGCCGAAGCTGGCGCTGGCGCCGCGGGATCGGTGGAAGGGGGAAGCTGGGGATCTTTTTCGTCTGACATGGCGGGGCTGACTGAAAGCGGAGACGTTTTCAATATAAACCCCTGCCCCGGAAAGCACGATTCAATTTTGTAACAAAAGCCCACGCGCGGGGCATCCACGCAACACGTCCACGTCCGATGCATACAGTCCGTTTACGCTGGCGGCCCCGCTTTTTAGAGAATCTTTACGCCCCCGCTGCTAATCTTGAACGTACCTCAACCACCGCTGCAAAGCCACCATGGAACCCCATTCACGCCTGCAAACGCATCAAGCGCATCAAGCCCTGCCCCACCGCCATCCCCGCCTGCCCACCTTTCTCATGCATATCACGGTCGACAAAGCCTGTCTGGCCGAGCTGCGCCAGCTGGTCGTGCGAACCTGCGGCGGCATGCTGTCATTCATGCGCGTCGAGGCAGTCGACCACGCCGAGCGCATGAAAGTCTGGCTGTGCGTGACGGAACCGGCCCTGCGCCTGACCATGGATGCCGTCATGCGCCTGCTGCCGGCGGCAGAATTTGGCCGCATCAGCCAGGGGAAATCGCTATGAACCAGTATGCCTGCGAACACGCGATGTCATCCATGCGCATCACCGCGCACTTCCAGGGTATCTGGGTGCCGATGGTCACGCCATTCCTTGATGTCGATGGCGACATCGACTTCGACGCCGCCCAGCAACTGGCGTGCGAACTGGCCGCCAGCGGCATCGATGGCCTGGTGGTGTGCGGCACCACGGGCGAAGCGGCCATGCTGAGCGCCGCGGAACAGACCATGCTGCTCGACAGCGTGCTCGAAGCCGTCGGCCCCCGTTTCCCCGTCGTGATGGGCATCGGCGGCAGCGATACGCGCACCGTCGTCGGCACGGTGCAGCGCTACAACGACCATCCGCTGGCCGGCCTGCTGGTCTCCGCTCCCGCCTATGTGCGCCCTTCCCAGGACGGCATCGTGCGCCACTTCCAGGCCATCGCCGCCGCCACCGACCAATCCATCGTGCTGTACAACGTGCCGGCGCGCACGGGCGTCAACATCGAACCGCAGACCGCCGCGCTGCTGGCGCGCGACTCGCACTTCGTCGCCATCAAGGAAGCGGGCGGCAAGCTGCAGCAGCTGGGCGAACTGCTGCTCGACACGCGCCTGGACGTCCTGTGCGGCGACGATGCGCTGCTGCTGGCCAGCCTGTCCATGGGCGGCCACGGCGCCATGTCGGCCGCCGCCCAGGTCCGTCCCGATCTGTATGCGCAGCTATATCATCTGGTCAAGCAGGGCCGCCACGGCGCCGCCGGTGCCCTGTTCAAGACCATGCTGCCCGTCATCCGCCTGCTGTTTGCCGAACCCAATCCCGCTCCCGTCAAAGCGGCGCTGACCATGCAAGGCAAGGTGCGCGACGCATTGCGCCTGCCGATGACGCCCATGTCCGCCGCCGGCCAGGCCGCCCTGGCCGCGGCGCTCGAACCCCTGATGGAACTGCCCGCATGGACCGCCTGCGACAGGGATGCGCCGCGCGAAGGCTGTCTGCTGCAGCTGGTTTCCCCCGCCAATATCATGCCAGCCGTGCGCCAAGATGATCATCGCCATCACGGATGAACGCGGGGGCATGGAGAAATCCATCCTGGCCGGACGGCTGGCCGCCTCGCGCGCGCTGGCCGGACGCAAGGTATTGCTGCTCGATGCCGATCCGCGCCAGGGCGCCATGGCGCAAGCCAGGAACCTGCACGACGGCGCCATGCACGGCAGTCTGACCCGGCCGCACCTGATGGCGCGCGCCATCAGCGCCAAGGGCTTGCAGCCGGAGCTCGAGCACCTGGTGCACTGCTACCACGACATCGTCATCGACAGCGAAGGCCGCGACTCCATGGGCAGCCGTTCGGCCCTGATCGCCGCGCGCGTGCTGGTGGTGCCGCTCGACGGCGTCGTCGACGCCGCCGCGCAGGCGGGCCTGGCGCGCCGCATCGCACACGCGCGCAGCGTCAATCCAGGCTTGCGCGTCTTGCTGGCAACGGACACGCAAGCGGCTCCCGCCCATGCCCTGGCCGCGCAGATTCCCTCCGCCCGCGTGGTGGGACTGGGGCAGCTGTACTGCGCCGTTTTCAACCTGCCAGCGTAAGTACGCAAAAAAGGCGGCGCATGCGCCGCCTCTCCTTTCAGTCAACTCAGTCCATTAAAACGTCTTGCTGACCGTCAGCTGCAGCGCCGTCTTGCCCATGAATTTGCCATTCACGGGCGAGGCATAGGCCGACTTGCCCGCGTTCGTGCCGATCACGGCCAGCGCGCCCGAAACAAAGCCGAAGTCGCGCGTGACGCCCACTTTCCAGTCCGTATAGCTCGACGCGTCGTTGTTCCTGACCTTCTGGTGGCCCGCATGCAGGTTGCCGGTCCAGCCGTTCGTCAGGTCGATGGTCGCGCCGATGTCCAGGTAGCCGCTGTTCTTGCTGTTGACGATGCCGAACAGGTTGGAGACGGCGTGCGAATATTTGACGTAGGCGGGACCATACGACAGCTGGCCGTAGACTTCCTGCGTGTCCGCGTTGGCCAGGCCGATATTCTTCAAGCCGTTGTCCGCATACACGTAGGCGAGCACGCCCACGTCATAGCCGATATCACCGGTCAACTGGCCGCGCTTGCCCGCATACAGGTCCACTTCCACGTCGCCGCTGCCGCCCGCGTCCTTGGTCCACTTGATGGTCGAGGCCCAGGCGCCCGCATACAGGCCCGTCGGGTTGTTGACGTAATCGACGCCGCCCTGCAGCGCCGGTTTCAAACGCGTCTGCGAGATGCCGCGATAGCGGTAATCGGACACGCCGGCCACATTGAAACTGACTTCATTGTCGGGCTTGACCTCATCCGCGTGGGCCAGGCTGCCCGTCAAGGCGGTGAAGGGGGTGGCTAGGGCAAGTGCCAGTAGCATTTTATTCATGGTTTTTTCTTCTTCATGGGTGGTATGGGCCTTTGCCAACATGGCGCAGCTGGCCCGCCGCTGCAAAAAAATGGGTAAAGCGTCCCCCTGACGCGCGCGGCGCCTGTTTTCAAACAGGGAAATAACAGGTGTTAGAGCGGCAGCAGCAGCCGGTAGCCGACGGCCGTTTCCGTCAGCAGGTACTGCGGCTGGGCCGGATCGGCTTCCAGCTTCTGGCGCAGATGGCCCATGTAGATGCGCAGATAGTGGCCGTTTTCGCTGTTCGACGGCCCCCACACTTCGCGCAGCAGCTGCGGATTGGTGACCACCCTGCCGGCATTCTTCACCAGCACCGACAGCAGGCGGAATTCCGTCGGCGTCATGTGCACCAGCTGCTTGTTGCGTGTCACCAGACGGTCCTTCAAATCGACGCGCACGTCGCCAAACTGCACCACGCCATCGTCGCTGGCGGCGGGCTGGCGCTGGCGGCGCAGGGTGGCGCGCACACGGGCCAGCAGTTCGCCCACGCCGAAGGGCTTGGTGAGATAGTCGTCGGCGCCCGCATCGAGCGCGCGGATCTTGTCCTGCTCGTCGACCCGCGCCGACAGCACGATGATGGGCACGGCCGACCATTTGCGGATGTCGGCGATGAAATCGATGCCGTCACCGTCGGGCAGGCCCAGGTCCAGCACGATCAGGTCGGGCCGGCGCGTGCCGGCATCGATCAAGCCCCGCTGCATGGTGGCGGATTCGAAAATCTGCCAGCCCTCGTCCTCCAGCGCTGCGCGCACGAAGCGGCGGATTTGCGGTTCATCCTCGACCAGCAGGGCGGTGGCGGAAGGTTCGTTCATGTTGGTTTTCCTGTTTCATGGTCGTTGGCGTCATCGAGCTCGATCTCCGGCGGCGCCGGAGGCGTGCCCAGCGGCAGGCTGAACACAATGGCGGCGCCCTGTCCCGGAGCGTGCGGCTGCGCGTGGATGGTGCCGCCGTGGGCTTCGACGATGGCGCGGCAAATGGCCAGCCCCAGCCCGACACCCGGCTTGTTCGATTCGCGCTCGCCGCGGGTAAATTTTTCAAAGATGGCTTCCTCGCGGCCGGGCGGCAAGCCCAGGCCATCATCAGCCACCATCACCTGCAGGAACTGGCCGTGCACCCCGGCCGCGACCGTGATGGTGCTGCCGGGCGGCGTGTACTTGGCCGCGTTTTCCAGCAGGTTGCACAGCACGCGCTCGATCAGCACCGCGTCGTAGCGCACCAGCAGCAAGTCCGGCGCCAGCTGCGTCTGCACGGCATGTTGCTGCAATTGGGGGCCGCTGGCGCGCAGCGCGCTGCCCACCACTTCTTCCAGCGCCTGCCATTGCAGGTTCAGGCGCACTTGCCCGCTTTCGATGCGCGCCATGTCCAGCAAGTTCGCCACCAGGGCGCTCATGCGCACGGTTTCGGATTGCAGCGAGCGCGCCATGTCCAGCTGCGCAGGCGACAAGGCTGGCCGCGATAGGGCCAGCGATTCGGCCAGGCCCACCAGCGACGTCAAGGGCGTGCGCAAGTCGTGCGACAGGGCCGCCAGCAGCGAATTGCGCAAGCGCTCGGACTCCATCTGCAGCAGCGCGCCCTGGGCCACGTCGATGTAATGCACGCGTTCGAGCGCGATGGCCGCCAGCGCGGCAAAGGTATCAAGGTGCTGGCGCTGTTCCGGCACCAGCAGCCAGCGCCCGCGGTGTGCGCCCTCGAGCGGCAGCAGTGCCAGCACGCCCCGTGTGCGCATCGGTGCGATCAGCGGCAGGTAGAAAATGGGCGACGCCGGCAAGGTATCCGTGCCCGTCCCCGCCGCCTGCGCATGGTCGAAGGCCCACTGCGCGATGCCGATATCGAGCGGCTCGCCGCCGTTCGGGGCTTGCAAGCTGCCATCGTCATCAGGTAAAAGCAAGGTGGCGCGCGCGCGGAAAGCCCGTTCGATGGCGCTTTTCGTGATGTCGAAAATCTGTTCCGTCTGCAGCACGCCGGACAGCTCGCGTGAGAATTCGTACAGGGCGCGGGCGCGCGCTTCGCGGTGCGAGGCCACGCGCGCCTGGAAACGCAGGCCTGCCGTCAGGTGCCCCGTGATCAGTCCGACGGCCAGCATCACGCCAAAGGTGATCACATACTGGAAATCGCCCACGGCAAACGAAAAACGCGGCGGCACGAAGACGAAATCGAAGCAAGCCACGCCCACCAGGCTGGCCAGCGCCGCCGGCCCGCGCCCCAGGCGCACGGCCACCAGCACCACCGTCAGCAAGGACAGCATGGCGATATTAGCCAGGTCCAGATAGGGTTGCAGGGGGACCGAGGCGAGGGCCGTGGCCAGGCTGGCGCCAGCGGCCAGGATGTAGCGCCAATGGCGAGACGACCGGCGCGGCGCCTCGGCATCGTCGCCAGCAGCGCGACGGGGCGCCGCATCGGCGGGCGGCAAGCCCACTTCGACCAGGTCGATATCGGGCGCCAGGCTGGCCATGCGCGCGGCCGGCGACGCATGCCACAGGCGCGCCAGCGCACCGGTACGGCTACGTCCCACGATGACTTTCGAGATATTCGCACTGCGCGCATACTCGACCACGGCGCCGGCGATGTCGGCGGACGGATTGACGGCCGTGCGCGCGCCCAGGTCCTGCGCCAGTTTCAGGGTTTTCAGGATGCGTTCGCGCTGGCTCGCCGGCAGGCGCTGCAAACGGGGCGTTTCCACGTACAGCGCGTGCCATTCCGCATTCAGCTGGCTGGCCAGGCGCGCCGTGCTGCGGATCACGTGTTCTCCCCCCGCGTGCGGCCCCACGCAGGCCAGCAGCGCGGCCCCCGTCTTCCACACGGGATTGATGGATTTTTCGACGCGGTAAGCCTGCACGTCGTCCTGCACCCGGTCCGCCGTGCGGCGCAAGGCCAGTTCGCGCAGGGCGATCAGATTACCCTTGCGGAAAAAATGCTGGGACGCCCGCTCGGCCTGCTGCGGCTGATACACCTTGCCCTGTTTCAGGCGGTGCAGCAGTTCATCGGCGGGGATATCGACCAGCACCACTTCGTCGGCGCGGTCGAACACCGTGTCGGGCAAGGTTTCGGCCACGCGCACGCCCGTGATCCCGCCCACCACGTCGTTCAGGCTTTCCAGGTGCTGCACGTTGACGGTCGACAGCACGTCGATGCCGGCCGCCAGCAATTCCTCGACATCCTGCCAACGCTTCGGATGGCGCGAACCGGCCACGTTCGAATGGGCCAGTTCATCCATCAGCATCAGCACCGGCGCACGGCGCAGCGCTTCGTCCAGGTCGAACTCGTACAGGGTCTTGCCCCGGTATTCGATGGCCTTCAGGGGCAGGACGGGCAAGCCGTCAAGCTGGGCCGCCGTATCCTGGCGCCCATGCGTCTCCACCACGCCCACCAGCAAATCCTGGCCATCGGCCAGCAATTTGCGGGCGGCGGCCAGCATCGCATAGGTCTTGCCGACGCCGGCCGAGGCGCCAAAATAAATGCGCAGCCGGCCGCGCGCGGCTTTCTTTTCCTGCGCCTGCACTTGCGCCAGCAGGGCATCAGGGTCGGGGCGTTGGCTGTCGTTGGGGAGCATGGGCATCTTTTAATGTCAAAACCAGGGGCAAAACCGGCGGCTCTGCCCCTGCATCATCTTACTTCGCGGCCGCATCAAGCGCCAGATTCAGTTCCAGCACATTGACCCGCGGTTCACCGAAAAAGCCGATATACGCGGTTTTCTGCACCTTGGCGATGGCGTTTTCCACCTGCGCCAGCGGCAGCGCGCGCACGCGGGCCACGCGCGGCGCCTGGTACAAGGCACCCGCCAGGCTGATTTCCGGGTCCAGGCCGCTGCTCGACGCCGTCACCAGGTCGACGGGGATCGGGTTGCGGTTGCCCGGATCGGCTGCCTGCAGGGCAGCGATGCGCGCCTTGACGGCGTCCACCAGGGCCGGGTTGCTCGGCCCCTGGTTCGAGCCGCCCGAGCCGGCGCCGTTGTTCGCCATCGGCGCGGTGGCCGATGGACGGCCCCAGAAATACTTGGGCGAGGTGAAGGACTGGCCGATCAGCATCGAGCCGACAGGCTTGCCACCTCGCTCGACGATGCTGCCGTTGACTTCATCGTTGAAAGCGAGCTGCCCGATACCGGCCGTGGCAAACGGATAGACGACGCCGCAGATCACGGTCAGCGCGGCAAACAGGACCAGGGCGGGACGTACGATAGTGCTCATGATGGTTCCTTTAGACTAAATTGAGGGCGGACAGCAGCATGTCGATCAGCTTGATGCCGATGAAGGGCAGGACGATGCCGCCCAGGCCGTAGATCAGCAGGTTGCGGCGCAACAGGCTGGCCGCACCGATGGCGCGGTACTGCACGCCTTTCAGCGCCAATGGAATCAGCACGACGATGATCAAGGCATTGAAGATCACGGCCGACATGATGGCCGACGCAGGGCTGGCCAGGTGCATGATGTCCAGCGCCTTCAATTGCGGATAGGTGCCCACGAAGGCGGCCGGGATGATGGCGAAGTACTTGGCGATGTCGTTCGAAATCGAGAACGTCGTCAGCGAACCGCGCGTCATCAGCATCTGCTTGCCGATTTCAACGATTTCCAGCAGCTTGGTCGGGTTCGAGTCCAGGTCGACCATATTGCCCGCCTCCTTCGCAGCCTGCGTGCCGGAATTCATGGCCACGGCCACGTCGGCCTGCGCCAGTGCGGGTGCGTCGTTGGTGCCGTCGCCCGTCATCGCGACGAGACGGCCTTCGGACTGGTAGCTGCGGATGAGTTTCAGCTTGTCTTCCGGCGTCGCCTCGGCGAGGAAATCGTCCACGCCCGCTTCGGCGGCAATCGCCGCGGCCGTCAGCTTGTTGTCACCCGTGATCATGACGGTCTTGATGCCCATGCGGCGCAATTCCGCGAAACGCTCCTTGATGCCGCCCTTGACGATATCCTTCAGCTCCACGGCGCCCATGACGCGGCCATCGTCGACCACCACCAGCGGCGTGCTGCCGCGGCGCGCGATGTCGTCGACGGCGCGCCCCACCTCCGCCGGATACGGCTGGCCCAGCGCTTCCACATATTTTTTCATGGAATCGGCCGCGCCCTTGCGCAGCTGGCGCACCTGCTGTTCGCCGGGAATGTCCACGCCACTCATGCGCGTCTGCGCCGTGAACGGCACGAAGGTGGCGTGCAGGCTGGCCATCTCGCGTTCGCGGATATTGAACTTCTGCTTGGCCAGCACGACGATGCTGCGCCCTTCCGGCGTTTCATCGGCCAGGGAGGCCAGTTGCGCCGCATCGGCCAACTGCTGCTCCGTTACGCCGGGTGCTGGTACAAAACTCGACGCCTGGCGATTGCCCAGGGTGATGGTGCCCGTTTTATCCAGCAGCAGCACGTCCACGTCGCCGGCCGCTTCCACGGCGCGGCCCGACGTGGCGATCACATTGGCCTGCATCATGCGGCTCATGCCGGCCACGCCGATGGCGGACAACAGACCGCCGATGGTGGTCGGGATCAGGCACACCAGCAACGCGATCAGCACGGTGATGGTCACCGGCGTGCCACTGCCGGCCGCCGCCACGGAAAACAGCGAATACGGCAGCAAGGTCACGGTGACGATCAGGAAGACGATCGACAGGGCGACGAGCAAAATCGTCAGGGCGATCTCATTCGGCGTTTTCTGGCGCTTGGCGCCTTCGACCATGGCGATCATGCGGTCGATGAAGGCTTCGCCCGGATTGACGGAAACGCGCACCAGCAGCCAGTCCGACAGCACGCGGGTGCCGCCCGTCACGGCGGAAAAATCGCCGCCCGATTCGCGGATGACGGGCGCCGATTCACCCGTGATGGCGCTTTCGTCGACAGAGGCCACGCCGGCCGTCACTTCGCCGTCTGCGGGAATGACGTCGCCCGCCTCGACCAGCACCGTCATGCCCTTACGCAGGTCGGTGGCCGGCGTGGGCAGCCAGGAAGTGCCGTATTTCGGCGTCTGCATTTTCTTTGCCATCACCGTTTGCTTGAGGGCGCGCAGGGACGCCGCCTGCGCCTTGCTGCGGCCTTCGGCCAGCGCTTCGGCGAAGTTCGCGAACAGCACGGTAAACCACAGCCACACGGCGACGGCGACGATGAAGCCGAATGGCGCTTCACCCTGGCCGTTCAGGGCCTGGATGGCCAGCAGGGTCGTGATGATGCTGCCCACGTAGACGACGAACATCACGGGGCTGCGCCACTGCGTGCGGGGGTCGAGTTTTTTGAACGCATCGACGACGGCGGGGCCGATCAGTGCGGAATCGAACAAAGTCAGGCTTGTGCGTGACATGGTAGCCTCTTATTTGATGAAAAGTTGCAGGTGTTCGACGATCGGGCCCAGGGCCAGCGCGGGAACGTAATTCAATACGCCGACCAGCACGACAACGCCGATCAGCAAGCCGATGAACATGGGGCCGTGCGTGGGCATGGTGCCGGCATTGGCCGACAGGCGCTGCTTGGCCGCCAGCGAACCGGCCACCGCCAGCACGGGCACGATCACGCCAAAGCGGCCGAACCACATGGCGATTGCCAGCATCACGTTGTAGAACGGCGTGTTGGCGGACAGGCCGGCAAACGCGCTGCCGTTGTTGTTGGCCGCCGACGTGAAGGCGTAGAGGATTTCGGAAAAACCATGCGCGCCAGGATTGGCCACGCCCACCGTGCCCGGTTCGACCATCACGGCGATCGCCGTGCCCGTCAATACGAGGGCTGGCGTAATCAGGATGGCCAGCGACACCATCTTCATTTCATAGGCCTGGATTTTCTTGCCCAGATATTCGGGCGTGCGGCCTATCATCAGGCCAGCGATGAAGACGGCCAGGATGGCGAACATCAGCATGCCGTACAGGCCCGTGCCCACGCCGCCGAAGATCACTTCGCCGAACTGCATCAGCAGCAGCGGCACCATGCCGCCCAGGGGCATGTAAGAATCGTGCATGGAGTTGACGGCGCCGCACGATGCGGCCGTCGTCACTGCCGCGAACAGGGTCGAGGAGCTGATGCCGAAACGCGTTTCCTTGCCTTCCATATTGCCGCCCGATTGCAGGCTGCTGGCCTGCTGGTCCACACCCAGTCCTTGCAAGGCGGGATTGGCTTGCTGCTCGGCGCTCATCACGCCGGCCGTCATGACGACAAAGATCAGGGTCATCGCGGCCAGCACGGCCCAGCCCTGGCGCTGGTCGCCCACCATGCGGCCGAACGTGAAGCACAGGCCGGCGGGAATGATGAAGATGGCCAGCATCTGCAGGAAGTTCGACAGCACGGTCGGATTTTCGTACGGGTGCGAGGAATTGGCATTGAAGAAGCCGCCGCCGTTCGTGCCCAGCAGCTTGATCGACTCCTGCGACGCCACAGGGCCCATGGCGATCGTCTGCGTGGTCGCCACTTGCGCTTCCATCACGGGCTTGCCGGCCGCATCCAGCACGGGCTGGCCATCGGCCGTCACTTTCGGCGTTTCATACGCCACGTGGTCGAGCAGGGTTACTTCCTTGTACGCGGAAAAATTCTGGATCATGCCTTCGCCCATGAAAACGACGGACAGGGCCAGGGACAGCGGCAGCAGGATGTACAGGGTCGAGCGCACCAGGTCGACCCAGAAATTGCCGATCGATTTGCCCGAGCGCGAGGCGAAGCCGCGCACCAGCGCGAAGATCACGGCGATGCCGGTGGCCGCCGAAAAGAAGTTCTGGCATGCCATGCCCAGCATCTGCGTCAGGTAGCTCATGGTCTGTTCGCCGCCGTAGCCCTGCCAATTGGTATTGGCGACGAAACTGACGGTGGTATTGAACGAGGAATCGGGGCTGACGGCGCCGAGACCCTGGGGATTCAAGGGCAAGAAGCCCTGCAGGCGCTGCAGGCCGTAGACGAAGACGGCGCCCACGGTATTGAAGACGATCAGGGCGATGGCATAGCTTTTCCAGCCCATGGCCTTGTCGGCGGGCAGGCCGGACCAGCGGTACAGCAGATTTTCCAACTTTTGCAGCCAGCCCAGGCCGCGCACGGGGCCATCGCCGGCCACCCTGGCCATGTACAGGCCCAGCGGATAGCCGGCGGCCAGCAGCACGGCCAGGAAAGCCACCAATAACAGTATCGATTGCGTCGTCATCACAGTTCCTCCGCCTTCAGCAGCGCCACCAGCAGGTACACGAGCAGGCCAGCAGAGACGACGGCGCCCAGCACATAAAACGCGTTCATTTGACGCTCCCTAATTTGTCGCAGGCGACGGCAAAGCCGGCCGCCAGGACGAAAAACACGGCAATCAAGCCGAGATACACGAGATCCATTCCCACCCTCATTCAGGTTTGTTTTGATAGTGAGCAGATTAGCCAAAAGGGTCTAAAAAATTCGTAAAGACTGGGGAGGCAGCTGTAAACAAGATGTAAAAACGGGCGCTTTACCACATAAAATCCTTCACAATGGGCGCCAAACCACGCGCGCGGCGCACTGTTGTTGCCCTGGAGTAGCGCTATTGCTCGCGGGACAAGATAGAATGCGCGAGCGTCCGCACAAGGACGCCAAGCCTGCCGCACTGCCCTCCCTCAGTGACGCTGGACGGGATATACTGTATATTCATACAGTTATCGCCGCCGCTGTCACTGCGCCCTGCAGTGCCCTGGCCTGGCGTTCCAACCACTGTCTTTACTTAGCTTGAACACGTATGGCCACTAAAAAACCAGCATCCGACTACAGCGAATCATCCATCCGTGTCCTGAAAGGACTGGAACCCGTCAAGCAGCGCCCGGGGATGTACACCCGCACTGAAAATCCGCTGCACATCATTCAGGAAGTGATCGACAATGCCTCCGACGAGGCGCTGGGCGGTCATTGCACGCATATCGCCGTGACGCAAAACACGGATGGCAGCATCACCGTCGAAGACAATGGCCGCGGCATTCCCGTCGGCCTGCACCCGGAAGAAGGCGTGCCGACGGTGGAAATCGTGTTTACGCGGCTGCACGCGGGCGGCAAGTTCGACAAGGGTTCGGGCGGCGCCTATGCATTCTCGGGCGGCCTGCATGGCGTCGGCGTGTCCGTCACCAATGCGCTGTCGACGCGCCTGGAAATCACCGTCTGGCGCAAGGAAAGCGACGGCAACGGCTTGCACCATATGGTGTTTGCCAACGGCGACGTGATCGAGCCTCTGAGCTCCCGCCCCGCCCCGCGCGACGGCAAGAAGTCGGGTACACGCGTCACCGCCTGGCCCGATGCCAAATACTTTGATTCGCCGAACATTTCGCAAACCGAGCTGCAACGCCTGCTGCGCTCGAAAGCCGTGCTGCTGCCGGGCGTGACCGTCACCCTCACCAACGCGAAAACGGGCGATACGCAAACCTGGCAGTACGCGGAAGGCTTGCGCGGCTACCTGACCGAAACGCTGGCGCAGGTATCGAATGGCGAAACCCTGATTCCCCTGTTCGAAGGCGCGCAGTATGCGGGCCCGGACTCGGAAGGCTTTGCCGAGGGCGAAGGCGCGGCCTGGGTGGTGGCGTGGACGGAAGAAGGCGCCATCGTGCGCGAATCGTATGTCAACCTGATTCCCACCTCGAATGGCGGCACGCACGAATCGGGCTTGCGCGACGGCCTGTTCGGCGCCGTGAAAAACTTCGTCGAAATGCACTCGCTGCTGCCGAAAGGCGTCAAATTGCTGCCGGAAGACGTATTCGCGCGCGCCTCCTTCGTGCTGTCGGCGAAGGTGCTGGACCCGCAATTCCAGGGCCAGATCAAGGAACGCCTGAACTCGCGCGACGCCGTGCGCCTCGTGTCGACCTTCACCAAGCCGCCGCTGGAACTGTGGCTGAACCAGCACGTCGACTACGGCAAGAAGCTGGCCGAATTGGTGATCAAGCAGGCGCAGTCGCGCCAGCGCTCGCTGCAGAAAGTGGAAAAGAAAAAATCCTCGGGCGTCGCCGTCTTGCCGGGCAAGCTGACCGACTGCGAATCGTCGGACATCACGCGCAATGAACTGTTCCTCGTCGAGGGCGACTCGGCGGGCGGCTCGGCCAAGATGGGCCGCGACAAGGAATTCCAGGCGATTCTGCCCCTGCGCGGCAAGGTCTTGAATTCGTGGGAAACGGACCGCGACCGCCTGTTCGCCAATAACGAGATCCACGACATCGCCGTGGCCATCGGCGTCGATCCGCACAGCGTGGGCGACTCGCCCGACCTGTCCGGCCTGCGCTACGGCAAGATCTGCATCCTGTCCGATGCAGACGTGGACGGCTCGCACATCCAGGTACTGCTGCTGACGCTTTTCTTCAAGCACTTCCCGGCCCTGATCAACAAGGGTCACATCTGCATCGCCCGCCCGCCGTTGTATCGCGTGGATGCGCCCGCGCGCGGCAAGAAGCCGATGCAGAAGATCTATGCGCTCGACGACGGCGAACTGCTCGCCATCGAGGACAAGCTGCGCAAGGAAGGCGTGAAACAGGGCGCCTGGTCGATCTCGCGCTTCAAGGGCCTGGGCGAGATGAACGCCGAGCAGCTGTGGGAAACGACGATGAACCCGGACACGCGCCGTCTGCTGCCCGTCACGCTCGGTGAAGTCGACCACATGGCCTCGGCCTCCCGCTTCAATATGTTGATGGGCAAGGGCGAAGCGGCAGGACGCCGCGCCTGGATCGAAGAACATGGCAATGAAGCGGAGGCGGATATCTGATGATCATCGGCATCGACCTGGGTACCACCAACAGCCTGGTCGCCATCTGGCGCGACGGCAAGGCTTCCATCATCCCGAATGCGCTCAGTGAACACCTGACGCCGTCGTGCGTGAGCATCGATGACGACGGCACCGTGCTGGTGGGCCGCGCCGCGCGCGAGCGCCTGCAGACGCACCCGCAGCTGACGGCGGCCGTCTTCAAGCGCTACATGGGCAGCGAAAAGAAGATCACCCTCGGCACGCAGCAATTCCGTCCGGAAGAACTATCGTCGATGGTGCTGCGCGCGCTGAAGGAAGATGCCGAAGCCTTTTTGGGGCACGAGGTCGAGGAAGCCATCATTACGGTTCCCGCGTATTTCAGCGATGCGCAGCGCAAGGCCACGCGCATCGCGGGACAACTGGCGGGCCTGCGCGTGGAACGCCTGCTCAACGAGCCGACGGCCGCCGCGCTGGCCTACGGCATCCGCGACAAGGAACAGGAAAGCAAATTCCTCGTCTTCGACCTGGGCGGCGGCACGTTTGACGTGTCGATCCTGGAGCTATTCGAAGGCGTGATGGAAGTGCGCGCCTCGGCCGGCGACAATTTTCTGGGCGGCGAAGACTTCGTCACCGTGCTGGTCGACGCCTTCCTGGAAGGCAGCGGCTTGCGCGACGCAGCCGGCAGCCGCCTGTTCGATCCGCGCCAGCAACAGCTGCTGCGCGATGAAGCCGAGCGCGTCAAGCGTTTGCTGTCGGACCAGCCGTCCGTGCGCATGGCCACGCGCTACCAGGACAAGGAATACAGCTGGGAGATCGGCGAAGAGAAACTGGCGCAGTTGTGCGAACCGCTGCTGGCGCGCTTGCGCCTGCCCGTGGAGCGGGCGCTGCGCGACGCTACCATCCGCGCCGCGGAACTCGACGAAGTGGTGCTGGCCGGCGGCGCCACGCGCATGCCGCTGGTGCGCAAACTCGTCTCGCGCATGTTCGGCCGCTTCCCCGCCATCCACCTGGACCCGGACGAAGCCGTGGCGCTGGGCGCCGCCGTGCAGGCGGGCCTGAAGATGCGCGACGCCGCACTCGATGAAGTGGTCATGACGGACGTGGCGCCGTATTCGCTGGGCATTTCGATTTCGCGCCAGGTCGGCGCGAACCAGTATGAAGGCGGGCATTACCTGCCCATCATCGAGCGCAATTCCGTGGTGCCCGTCTCGCGCACGGAAAACATCACCACCATCTACGACAACCAGAAGGAAATCAACGTGGCGATCTTCCAGGGCGAGTCGCGCCTGGTGGCCGACAACGTCTTCCTCGGCAAGATCAGCTTCCCGATTCCCGCGAAAAAGGCGGGCGAGATCGGCATCGACGTGCGCTTCACCTACGACATCAGCGGCGTGCTGGAAGCGGAAGTGACGGTGCTGGCCACGCAGGAAAAGCACAAGATGGTCATCAGCGACAACGCGGGCGTGATGACGCCGGAACAAATCGAGCAGCGCTTTGCGGAACTGGCCGACCTGAAGATCCACCCGCGCGAGCAGCTGGAAAACCGCACCCTGGTCACGCGCGCCGACCGATTGTACGAACAGTCGCTGGGCGACGTGCGCCAGTACCTGGCGGCGCACACGGCCAATTTCCAGGCGGCGCTGGAAACGCAAGACCCGAGCACCATCCGCAAGGCGCGCCAGGCGCTCGACGAGGTGTTGCGCCAGGTCGAGAGCGAGAGCTTCCTGTAAATGGACGGCGGCATGCACAACGGGCAGCGCAGCCTGTGGGATATCCTGGACACGGAGCCGACGGGCGACGAGCGCGCCCTCAAGCGCGCGTACGCGAAGCGCCTGAAAGTGACGCGTCCCGAAGACGATCCGGCCGCCTTCCAGGAACTGCGCGAAGCGTATGAATACGCGCTGCGCCATGCGCACCTGTTTGCGGAGGAATTTCAGGAACCGCAAGCGGCAGCAGCGGAAACGCCAGAAGCGCCGCCCATGGAACCGGCAGACCTGTGGGGCGTCATCGACGAGGCGGTGCAGGAAGCGCCTGCGGAACTGTGGGGCATCATCGCCCAGGAACAGCCCCCTCCCCCGGAACAATGGGGCGTGGTCGCCATCGACCCGGCGCAGGAAGCGGCTAATCTGTGGCAAGGCTGCCTGGAGCTGACGCGGCATGCGGATGCCGGCGACGTGCTGGTCCGCATGCTGCAGGACGACGCCATGCTGAACCTCGACGTGCGCGAGGAATTCGACCTGTGCGCGCTGCGCTATTGCGCCAGCGCCGGCTATGACCTGGCGCTGCGCCAGGCCCTGTTCGAGCAGCTGGGCTGGGACCGCGACTTTTCCTACCTGGCGCGCAGCCATGCGGACCTGGTGCGCGGCGCCGTGCAGCGTTACCGGGCAGACCGCTCGTTCGCCCATTTCAGCGACAACCGCGACAGCTACCCCGGCCTGGACTGCATCATGTCGCAGCAGCCGCCAAGCGCCTACGCGCGCCAGCTATTCGACCAAAAATTCACGCTGCAGCTGCGCGAACTGCTGCACGCGATACGCTGGCAGCACGGAGAGATGCAGGCCTGCAAGCTCGATACAGACCTGTTCGAGCAGTGGGAACACGCCGTCCATGCCAAACGCTACTTCAAACAGACGGCGCTGGCCTCGGGCGGCCTGGGTTTCGTGCTGTACTTCATGCTCGCGGGTGTGCTCGATGCGGCCGGCTTCAAGCTCGGCGACACGGCTGCCTATGCCAGCCTGCTGGGTTTCCAGGTGCTGGCCTTTGCCCTGCTGGCCGTTCATGCCTTGCGCTGGCCGGCGCCGCTGTTCACGCGCCTGGAAGCGCTGCAGGAAGGGCTGCAGGAACGCCTGCCCGTGCTGTGGGCGCGGCCAGGCTTGCGGCAGCTGGGCTGGATCGTGCCCTATCTGCTGCTGGCGCTAATGCTGTTCTTGCCCGAACGCAGCGAGACCATGCGCCTCGTCACGGCGGCCGGCCTGTGCGCGTCGGCCCTGCTCGCGTATGCGATGAACCGCCAGTTGCTGCACGGCATGCTGCTGCTCCTGTGCCTGGGCCTGTCGCTGTTCGCCGCCATGTTCATGAGCGGCAGGGGCCAGTCGGCGCTGGCCATCGGCGATGCCATGCCATTGATGTTTTGCCTGGCGGCGCTGGCCCTGCGCAGCGCCACCGGTCTGTATGGCGATTGCGGCTGGCCAGAGGCGCTCTTGCCCCGCCTGCGCGCGGCATGGCTGATCGGCTGCGCGGGCTTGCTGCTGCAACTGTATTTGCAACTGCTGCCGGCCGCCTTCGTCGGCGCCGCGCTGTATGTCTGGTCGTGTGCCGGCTTGCTGTTTTCCCCCAGCGATTTCAAATGGAAGACGATCTGGCCGGTGGTGCTGGTGCCGTCCATCGCCACTTTCGTGCTGGCCAGCCAAGCCCCGGCCATCCGCGCCATGCCGATGATGCATAACGGCGTCGAACTGGCCCTGGCCGTGCTCTATTTGACCTTGCGCTACATGTATCTGACGTACGGCAAGTCCTTTTCCAAATCCGGGCTGTCATAATCAGCTCCACGAATTCAACCGCAACCACTTAACACCGAAACAAGCGCCATGTCCACACAAACCAATTTATTTGACGATGCCCAGCCCGAGCCGATCGAGCCGGATGAACCGGTATTCGACGGCGAAGCGCTGACCCTGTCCACCTTCGCCGAGCGCGCCTATCTCGATTACGCCATCTCCGTCGTCAAGGGCCGCGCCCTGCCCGACGTGTGCGACGGACAGAAGCCCGTGCAGCGCCGCATCCTGTATGCGATGAATGAGCTGGGCTTGAACTCCACCGCGAAGCCGCGCAAATCGGCGGCCGTGGTCGGCGACGTGCTGGGTAAATTGCATCCGCACGGCGACCAGTCCGTGTACGACGCGCTGGTGCGCATGGCGCAGGATTTCTCGCTGCGCTACCCGCTGATCGATGGCCAGGGCAACTTCGGCTCGCGCGATGGCGACGGCGCCGCGGCCATGCGTTACACGGAAGCGCGCCTGACGCCGATCGCCAAGCTGCTGATGGATGAAATCGGCATGGGCACGGTGGACTTCCAGCCCAACTACGACGGCTCGACGGAAGAACCGAAGCTGCTGCCGGCGCGCCTACCGATGGTGCTGCTCAACGGCGCCTCCGGCATCGCCGTGGGCTTGGCGACGGAAATCCCGTCGCACAACCTGGCGGAAGTGGCGAAGGCAGCTGTCGCCATGATCCGCGATCCGAAGATGACGCACGCCGAGCTGATGGCCATCATTCCTGGCCCGGACTTCCCCGGCGGCGGCCAGATCATCACGCCGCCCTCGCAAATCCAGGACATGTACGCGAGCGGTCGTGGCAGCATGAAGGTGCGCGCGCGCTGGAAGATCGAAGAACTGGCGCGCGGCCAGTGGCAAGCCGTCGTGACGGAGCTGCCGCCGGGCACCTCGTCGCAAAAGGTGCTGGAAGAAATCGAGGAACTGACGAATCCGAAGATCAAGCTGGGCAAGAAGGCGCTGTCGCCGGACCAGGTGGCCCTGAAGGCGCTGATCCTCAATTCGCTCGACACCATCCGCGACGAATCGGGCCGCGCCGCGCCCGTGCGCCTCGTGTTCGAGCCGAAATCGAAGAACCAGGACCAGACGGAGTTCATGCTGATGCTGCTGGCGCATACGTCGCTGGAATCGTCGACCTCGATCAACCTGGTGATGATCGGCGGCGATGGCCGTCCGCGCCAGAAAGGGCTGGGCGACATCCTGCGCGAGTGGATCGACTTCCGCTTCGAGACCGTTACGCGCCGCACCGGCTACAAACTGGGCAAGGTCAAGGACCGCATCCATATCCTGGAAGGACGCGAAGCGATCCTGCTCAATATCGACAAGGTGATCCAGATCATCCGCAATTCGGATGAACCGAAGGCGGCCCTGATCGAGGCGTTCAAGCTGTCCGAACGCCAGGCCGACGACATCCTGGAAATCCGCTTGCGCCAACTGGCGCGCCTGGAAACGATCAAGATCCAGCAGGAACTGGCCGAGCTGCGCAAGGAAGAAAAGTCGCTGCAAGACCTGCTCGACAACCCGGGCTCGATGAAGCGCGCCGTCATCCGCGAGATCGAAGCGGACGCCAAGCAGTTCGGCGATGCGCGCCGCACCCTGATCGAAGAAGCGCAGAAAGCCGTGGCCGAACAGAAGGTGGTCGATGAACCCGTCACCGTCATCATCTCGGAAAAAGGCTGGGTGCGCGCGCGCACCGGCATCGGCCACGATGCGGCGCAGTTCACGTTCAAGGCGGGCGACAGCCTGCATGGCGCCTTCGAATGCCGCACGGTCGACACCCTGCTGGGCTTTGGCAACAACGGCAAGATTTACTCGGTTCCCGTATCGGCGCTACCCAACGCACGCGGCGACGGCGTGCCGATCACGACCTTGTGTGACCTGAGCGGCGGCACGCCCGGCAACGCCGTGCGCATCCTCCATTACTTTGCGGGCAATGGCGCCACCAACTTGCTGCTGGCGTCGAGCGCCGGCTACGGCTTCATCGCCAAGGCGGGTGACATGACGAGCCGCCTGAAAGGTGGCAAGGCCTTCATCACCCTGGACGACGGCGACGTGCCTCTGGCGCCGAAAGTCATTCCCGAGGCGGCCAGCGCCCTGGCCTGCCTGACGGAAGGCGCGCGCCTGCTGGTGTTCGGCCTCGATGAAATGAAAACCCTGTCCAAGGGCGGCACCGGCGTCAAGCTGATCGACCTCGATGCCAAGGACAAGCTGCTGGCCGTGCAGCCGATCACCCAGCGCGGCGTGGTGGTCTCGGGCATCGGCCGGGCATCGAAACCGCAGGATGCGTCGCTGGGCGCCACGGCCCTGGCCGAACACTTCGGCAAGCGCGCGAAGAAGGGCAAGGCGCTGGCGGCCAAGCTGAAACCGGTATCCATGGCAGCCATCGGCTGATCGCCATCAAGCCATACGAAAAGACAGGTTCGCCTGTCTTTTTTTCGCCCATCGCCCCGTAGCGGCCGCAGGGAAAATAGTTGTACAAATAATTTTACAGATACGTCCCGCGTTCCCGTTATCCCTGCAGGCATGCCCCCGACATGCCGCACACGGACAGGAGAACAAGGATGACAAACAACGTTTCAGGCAGGATTCCATGCAGCGCCTGACCCCGGCCGAACGGCTGGTGGCGGCCATGGCGGCCGAAGGCTTGCCCTATAAAAGCATCGCCAGGGAACTGGGCAAGTCGCCGGCCACCGTGCGCAACCAGTTGCATGCGATTTACCAGAAGCTGGGCGTGGGCAACCGCACGGCGCTCGCCTGTAAGCTGCGCGGCACGCCTTAACGCCGCGACAGGCGCAGCACGTCGGGCGTCGCTTCGACGATGTCGATCACCTCCTGCGTCCCGGCGGCGTCACTGAGCGCATAGCGTCCCATGCCCAGGGGGTGCAGCCGGGCAACGGGGCTGGCGCGGGGCCGGTCATCGGGGCCGGGCGCCATGGACGTCACCGTCATCTCGCCTTGCGCCATGGCGCCGGCGGGCGCCCCAAACTCGAGCACCTTGCGCCCCTTGCGGCTGGGCGGAAAGGCGAACGTGGTCGTGGGCCGGTACACCTCGACACCGTCTGCATCCTCCTCGAAGGAATGCGTCCAGCTACCGCTGGGCAAAGCCATCGTCATGCCGTGCATGCCGCCTCCCGTTTAACACATTGACGTCAGAAACACGATACCACGCCGCCCAGACTTTCATAGCCGCTCACGGAGGGCGACCAGGCCGCCCCGTTCCACGCCTTGTGGAACAGGGCGCCATTCGTGCCCGTGACAAATACGTCGAGGCGGTTCGGCGCCCAGGCCGTGGCGCGCGGACGCGAGGTGCAGATGCCGCCTAGGTTTTCAAATCCCGTCAGCGACGGACTCCAGGCGCTGCCGTTCCATGCCTTGTGGTACAGCGCGCTGTCCGTGCCGATGACGAACAGGTCGAGCCGGTTGGGCGCCCACGACACGGCTTCCACTTCGCCCACGCAAATGCCGCCCAGTCGTTCAAAACCATCGTTGGAAGGCCCCCATTTCGCGCCATCCCACCACTTGTGGTACAGCGCGCCATCGGTACCCGTGACAAACACGTCGAGGCGGTTCGGTCCCCACGCCACCGCCTTCGGCGAAGAGGTGCAGATGCCGCCCAGGCGTTCATAGCCCGTCAGCGACGGTCCCCAGGCCGTGCCGTTCCACCACTTGTGGTACAGGGCCCGGTCCGTGCCGATGACGAAGACATCAAGGCGGTTCGCCCCCCACGCCACGGCTTCCGGCTGCCCCAGACAGATGCCGCCCATGGCTTCGTAACCCGTCAGCGACGGCCCCCAGGCGGCGCCATTCCACCACTTGTGATACAGGCCGCGGTCCGTGCCGACGACAAACACGTCGAGACGGTTCGGGCCCCAGGCCACGGCGCGCGGGTCGCCCACGCACAAGCCGCCCATGGCTTCATAGCCGGTCAGGGACGGTCCCCACGCCGTGCCGTTCCACCATTTGTGGAACAAGCCGCTGTCGGTGCCCGTGACGAACACGTCGAGCCGGTTCGACGCCCACGACACCACCTGCGGCGCACTGGTACAGATGCCTCCCTGCCCTTCATAGCCTGTGACGGACGGCGCCCAGGCCGAGCCATTCCAGGCCTTGTGGTACAGCGCGCGGTCCGTACCCAGCACGAAGACGTCGAGGCGGTTCGCCCCCCAGGCCACGACGGGAGAAGAACTCTGGCGCGGCGTGGCGCCTGCCCCCGTGCCTCCTGTGCCGATACTGGCGCGCGGACCATCGAGACAGGCCTGCATGCGCGCCACCTGGCCCGCCGTGAACATGAACATGGCGGGATCGTCGACGTAATCCATATAGTTCATGAACATGTCGCCATTCGGACCATTGCTGCAGGAAACGTGGGGGAACGAAGGCTGGCCCGTGTTCGGCCCGCCCTGGTTCGGCGTATCGGCCACGTTGTCCGTGCCCGAGCACCCGGTGCCGTCGTCGCCCCAGATATGGTTCAGGTTCAGCCAGTGGCCGATTTCATGCGTGGCCGTGCGTCCCAGGTGGAACGGCGGTGCCGCCGTGCCGCTCGTGCCAAACGCCGATTGCAGGATCACCACGCCGTCGGTGGCGGCCGGGCCGCCGGGGAACTGCGCGTAGCCCAGCAAGCCGCCACCGAGCTGGCACACCCAGATATTCAGGTAGCTGTCGGCCGGCCAGGCATCCATGCCGCCCGTCGCCTGCGACTTGACGGCATCGTCCGCGCCAAACGAGGCGACCGTCGTCTGGCGCCGCTCGATGCCGCTGGTCGCCGCGCCATGCGGATCGGTCGTGGCCAGCGCAAACTCGACGCGCGCATCGGCCGTCAGGGGCAAAAATGGCGCCGGCGTGCTGTTCACATCCGGGTTGACGCGCCGAAAGTCGCGATTGAGGACATCGATCTGGCTGGCGATCTGCGCATCCGAAATATTCTGCGCGGCCGTATTCCACACCACGTGCACCACCACCGGTATCTGCGTCACACCGGAACGTCCGGCAATGCTGCTGTCGCCCTCGTAGAGTCCGGCCAGGTTTTCTATATCGGCGCGCACGTTCGCATAGGATGGATCTTCGGTCAGCAGGCGGCGATGCACGTCCATCGTGGCGCAGGTGCGCGTCTGCGGCGTACCGCCACCCTGCCCCCCGTCGCCACCGTTGCCACCGCCACCATCGCCGCCCATGCCGCCGCCACCAATCTGCATGCAGCTGGTGCCCGCCATGCCTTGCGGCGCCTGCTGCATGCCGCCGCCCGGCATGGCGCCGGCATCCACGGCGGCCACGCCCTGGGCGAGCGCCGTCTGGTCGGCATACGACACGCCCAGGCGCGGCCCCGGCATAGCGTCGCCGCCCGTCGCATCAGCATCGGCCTGCATGTCGCCCTCGACCGGCATCGCCTGCATGGAAGACATGGCGGACATGCCTTCAGCCGAACCGGTGGCCGGTGTTTTTTTCGTTTTAGCGGTGCTCATGATGTCTCCCTTCGTCTGTTTGCCAGATCACTATGGCACGGCGAAAAGAGGAGCATTTGCGCCAGATCAAGACTGACAAGCGACGCCAGGGAAAAGTGCTGGACGAAAAAAAGACAGCCGAAGCTGTCTTTGGGGCTTGCGGGCCGCGGCCCGCAAACGGTGGATTACTTGGCGGCGGCGGCCTTGACTTCAGCGTCGGCCTTGGCCTTCACTTCTTCCGTCTTGGTGGCGGCGATGGCTTTGTCGGCGTTCGCTTCCACTTTTTCCTTGGCGACCTTGGCATCAGCTTTCACGGCGGTTTTGCCCGCTTTCGCATCGGCCTTGGCGGCAGCCTTGTCAGCCTTGGCTTGCGCCTTCATCTTGTCTTCCGGATCGGCATCGGCCACTTTATCGTGGGCCTTGGCCTTGGTTTTGTTCGCCTTGTGCTGGGCGTCGGCTTTCTTTTCGTCGGCCTTCATTTCTGCCTTGGCGACATTCGCGTCAGCCTTGGCATCGACTTTGGATTCCTTGTTGGCAGCCTTGTTGATGTCATGCTGCGCAGACGCCTGGGCGCTGGCAACGGCTGGGGTAACCGGCGACGTTTGCGCGATGGCGGCGGTAGCAAACAGGGTAGCGATCAGGGTGGCGAGTAATTTGTTCATGATGAGACCTTTCAATATGGTTTAATTTTATTCTTACTAAAGGCGGGCAAAATGTTCAAAATTTGCCAGGCATCGCGCTGTTTCTTGATGTAGCGCAATGGCATGACTTCATAGTAAAGATAACGGGCAAACCACACAGTGCGTTAGCGCACTCAACGGGAAATATGTGCATTTCGGCAAATTTCCCATTGAGCACGCTGCCGGCGTTCAGGACCTCATGCGCACACGGCCAATGCCGCGTGGCGCGCCGCCACCCACTCCTCATTGGCCGGCTCCACGCCCACCACGATGCGGCTGGCATCGCTGGAAATACGGCTGGCATTGCGCGCGTTCGCCTCCGCATCGAGCACGGGGCCAATAAAACCCAGCTCGGCGCAAATGCGCTGGCGCAGCTCGGCGCTGTGCTCGCCGATACCGGCCGTAAACACCAGCATGTCCAGCCCGCCCAGCACGGCCGTCAGGGCGCCGATCTCGCGCACGATGCGGCGGATATATAAAGCCAGCGCGGCTCGGATGCGCTCGCCGGTTGCATCCTGGCGGTCCTGCTGCGCCAGCAAGACCGGCGGATCGGCCGACACGCCCGACACGCCCAGCAAGCCCGATTCGTGGTACAGCACGTGCGCCACCTTTTCCAGCGACAGTTTTTCGATTTCCATCAGGTAGATGACGGCACCCGGATCGAGCGAACCGCAGCGCGTGCCCATCATCAGGCCATCGAGCGCGGAAAAGCCCATGGTGGTGGCCACGCTGTGCAAATTCTCCATGGCGCACAGGCTGGCGCCGCTGCCCAGGTGGGCCACGATGACCTTGCCGCGCGCGGCAGCGCCGAAGCGCTGCTCCAGCACCAGCGACTGGTATTCATACGACAGGCCGTGGAAGCCGTAGCGGCGCAAACCCCGCTCCCACGCATCGTACGGCAGGGCCAGCATTTGCTCGACCTGCGGCACCGTGTGGTGGAAGGCCGTGTCGAAGCACGCCACCTGGGCGATGTCGGGACGCGATTCGAGCAGCACCTCGATCGCCTCCAGCGCGAACGGCTGGTGCAGGGGCGCGAGCGGCACAAAGCTTTTCAGGTCCGCCAGCACGGTGAAGTCGATGCGCACGGGGGCGAAATACTTGCTGCCGCCATGCACCACGCGGTGCGCCACGGCGCGCAAGGAACGCCCGTCCAGCTGCGCCACCACTTGCGCGCGGATATATTCGAGGGCCGCGTGATGGGGCTGCTCCGGGTCCAGCTGCAAGGCGACTGCCGGCAGTCCGCCAGCGCGGTAAGTGGCGTTTTCGCGGCCGATGCCTTCGACCTTGCCGCTCCATTGCGCCTGCTGCGGCAGCACGCCGCCCGCTTGCTCGAACAGGGCGAACTTGATGCTCGACGAGCCGCAATTGAGCACCAGGATCAGGGTGCCATCGGCATGTTGGACTGCTGCGTTCATGGCGGCGTGCTCCGGTAATGGTTGGCCAACATCACGGCGATGGCGCACGAGGCGATGCGGCTGGCGCGCGAGTCGGCGCGGCTGGTCAGGATGACGGGAATTTTCGCGCCCAGCACGATGCCGGCGCTGTCCGCGTCGCCCATGTATTCGAGCTGCTTGGCCAGCATGTTGCCGCTTTCCAGGTCGGGCACCAGCAAGATATCGGCGCGGCCCGCCACCTCGGAGACGATGCCCTTGACGGTGGCGGCGGCGATCGAGACCGCGTTGTCAAAAGCCAGCGGGCCGTCAAGGATCGCCCCCGTGATCTGCCCACGGTCAGCCATCTTGCACAGGGCGGCGGCATCGAGCGTGGCGGGCATGTCCGCGTTCACCGTTTCCACGGCGGCCAGGATGGCCACGCGCGGCCTTGCCACGCCGATCACGTGCGCCAGGTCGATGGCGTTGCGCACGATGTCGGCCTTCATGGCCAGGTTGGGCGCGATATTGATGGCCGCGTCCGTGATGATGAAAGGACGCGGATACGCGGGTGTCTGCATCAGGAAGCAGTGGCTGATGCGGCGCTTGGTGCGCAGGCCCGCGCTGGCGGCCAGCACGGCCGACATCAGTTCATCCGTGTGCAGGCTGCCCTTCATCAGCGCCTCGACTTCGCCCTTGCCCGCCAGTTCGGCACCGCGCGCGGCGGCCGCATGGCTATGCTCGACGTCCTCGATGGCGATGCCGGCCAGGCTCAGGCCCGCCTCCAGCGCCACCGCCTCCAGGCGCGCGCGCGGCGCCACCAGCACGGGCGTGATCAGGCCGGCCGCATGCGCGTCGAGCGCGCCGGACAGGCTCAGTTCATCGCAAGGGTGGATCACGGCCACCCTGATCGGACCCAGGGTGCGCGCGTGTTCCAGCAGGCGCCGCGTGCCGTCGCCGTTATGCAGGCGTACCTCGGGCAGGGTGGCGCGCTGCCGTTCGATCTGCTCGGCGGGCGCGATCACCTGCGCCTCGCCGTCGAGCACCACGGCGCCATGCTGGTTGACGCAGCGGCACGCCAGGGTCACGTGGCGGCTGCGCGGATCGAGGGCCGTGACGGTGACGCTGATGGCCAGCGTATCGCCCACGCGCACGGGCTGCAGGAAGCGCAGGGTCTGGCCCGTGTAGACGGTGCCGGCGCCGGGCAGGCGCGTGCCCAGCACGGCGGAAATGAGGGCAGCACCCCACATGCCGTGGGCGATCACGCCCTGGTAGCGGCTGGCAGCGGCAAATTCGGCATCGAGGTGCTGCGGGTTGTCATCGCCCGACATCACCGCGAACAGGGCGATATCGTCCATGCTCAGGGTGCGCGTGATGCTGGCGCTGTCGCCGATGGCGATCTGGTCGAAGGTGCGGTTACGTACGATATTCAAGTCATCGTCTTGGGTAGTAGTCATCGTGGTCTTCTATACAGGGGTAATGTGTTTGGCCGGCTTGGCTTTTGGCCCGGCAGGGGATGAGCGCGCGTCCGACGGCAACGCCTTCGCTTGCGCCTTGATCGCGCGCTCGAAGACGTCTTGCATCTGCTGCAGGCTCGCTTCCTCGTCCGGCGTCGGCGCTTCGGGCACTTGCAGCACTTGCTGCAGCCATTCGGACAGCGCGCCGATGTCGTCCGGGCTGGCGCGCGACAGCAGGACCGGCAAGGCGGCGATGGCGGCATCGAAATCATGCAGCATCAAGCGCGCCTGCTGGCGCACGATGCCGCGGAATTCCTCCATGTTGACATCCTGCCGGTACTGCGGCTTGATCAATTTCAGGGCCAGGTTGACCCTGCGCTCGTCGGCGATCATGCGGAAGCGGTAGATGTAAAACAGCGCGCGCACGGCCGCTTCCACCAGGCCGCCCCGCTGCATGTCCTCGTCCATCTTGCGCGTTTCGCAGCGCACGTATTCGCAATGCTCGGGCGAGATGCCGGGATGGGGACGCGGCGGCGTCGTGTCGCCGATGGCTTGTCCAGTCAGCGCCTGCACCAGGGGCGAGCCGTACACCAGGTCGAAGGTGGTTTCCTGCACCGTGTCGCGCCAGTCGCGCCAGCCGTTCAAGCCGGCCGTGATGGCGCCGGAGATGGCTTCCTGCATGGCCAACAGCGGGTTGTCGGGCGCCACCGGCTGGCGATGGGCGCGTACTTTTTCCGCCTCCTTGGCCACCAGCCTGGCCAGCGGATTATGGTCCGTCCAGCGTTCGTAAGACACGCGCAGCGGATGCGCGAGCTGCAGGAAGCGCGCCGACTGCGGCGTGACCATGGCGCGGACCCACGGCTGCGCAAACGTGCGGTACAAGGCCAGGTTCACTTCGGACACGCGCGCAGCGGCGGCGAACTTGCGGTCGTTTTCCACGCTTGGCTGCACGATGGCGCGCACATCCTCGATGCCGCGGTGCTCGACCTGCAGCACATAGTCGCCGCTGGCCAGGTCCGCGTTCGGCGTGTCGGGCGTCTTGTCGACGATCCTCGCTTCGTAGATACCGGCCGGCAGCAGGTTGATCAGGTCGATATTGCTGGCGAATTTCTGGTGTTCCTTGTGCCCCACCTTGGCCGAGACGAAGATGCCCAGGTGGCCGATGCTGTCATGCACGGCATACACGATGGTCTGGTCGTGCAGCAGCACATCCTTGTCATCGCGGTACAGGTCCGTGATCCAGCCCAGCGCCTGCGGCGGTGGCGTGATGTTGTCGCCGTTCGAGCAAAAGACGACGATGGGCGAACGGATATTGCGCAAGTCCAGGCGCACGCCATCGGACGTGATCAACTCCGCCGTAGCCAGGCGGTTGCCGATGAACAGATTGTCGACGATGTACTGCATCTCGACGTCGTTCAGGAAGACGTGGCCGCCCCAGTATTTTTCAAATTCCAGGTAACGGGGCGCTTCCGTGTCGATGTTTGCATACAGGTTGTACTGCTTGCTCCACAGGGTGTTGGCCGGGTTGAGCTTCTCGAAATTCTGCACCAGGCTGGCGCCGTCGAAGCGGCCGTTGCCCAGGTCGCCCGCCAGGGCCGTGGCCCAGCTGCCGCCCATCAGGCCGCCCGCGTAGCGCATCGGATTGCGGCCATGCCAGCCGGCCCAGTACGACACGGGCGCGCCGGCCACGATAATGGGGCCGAACAGTTCCGGGCGCATGGCCGCCGTCATGAGGATTTGCCAGCCCGCCTGGCAATTGCCGATAACGACGGGCTTGCCCTCGCTGAGCGGATGCAGGGCGATGACTTTTTCCAGGAAGGCCGCCTCGGCGTGCATCACGTCTTCCACCGTCTGTCCCGGCACGGGATCGGGCAGGAAGCCAATGAAGTAGCACGGGTGGCCGGCGCGCAGGGCCACACCGATTTCGCTTTCCGCCTTGAAGCCGCCGATGCCGGGACCGTGTCCCGCGCGCGGGTCGACGACGACGAAGGGCCGCTTCGACGGATCGGGTTCCGGCGCATCGGGCGTCAATATGCGCGCCAGGCCGTAGTTGACGGGGCGCGCCAGCTCCAGGCCGGACATCACCAGTTCGGCGGGGAAGTCCAGCACGTTCGGCACTTCCTCGGCCATGTGCTCCAGGTACTGGTTGCCGCGCCGGCGCATCACGTCCGCGTACAGTACGATGCGCTGCCACGAATCGCGCGCATAGTCGCCCAGCACGCCCAGCGACGGCAAGCCGCCGGTGGAGAAAAATGGTGCAGCTTCGATCTTCATGGCTATCCTTTTCATGCAAAAAACGCCGGACCATTCCGGCGCGGGGGCTACGCCATCTGGCTGATGGTCTTGCGAAAGCGCGCCAGCGCGAAGGTAAACAGGGCCGTGCCGATGGCCAGCAGGGCCAGGAACGGCTTCCAGACTACGTCGATGCCGGCGCCCCGGTACAAAATCGCCTGGCTCAATTCGACGAAATGCGTGGTCGGGGCGATCAGCATGATGTTTTGCACCAACTGGGGCATGCTTTCGCGCGGCGTGCTTCCGCCCGACAGCATCTGCAGCGGC
Organism: Janthinobacterium sp. SUN137; assembly: GCF_030587265.1. NCBI lineage: Bacteria > Pseudomonadati > Pseudomonadota > Betaproteobacteria > Burkholderiales > Oxalobacteraceae > Janthinobacterium > Janthinobacterium sp. SUN137. Next base: position 1,340,041 of record NZ_JAPWHZ010000001.1, read on the forward strand.
AGCAGCACGAGGATCAGCAGCATGCCGAACTGCGGCATGCTGCGCGCCACGGTGGCGAGGAAAATACCCATCGACGTGGTGGCAAACAGGTGCAGCGCCGCGCCGCACAGGAACAGCGCGATCGAGCCTTCGATGGGCACATGCAGCATGCCGCGCACCACCAGGTTCAGCGACAGGGCGGCGGCCAGCAGCACCACCAGGCCCATCGACCAGACCTTGCCCAGCATGATTTCGGCCGGCGTCACGGGCATCACCAGCAGATGCTCGATGGTGCCGTGTTCGCGTTCGCGGATCAGGGCCGCGCCCGTGAGGATGATCGACAGCATCGTCACCTGGTTGATGATTTCCATCAGCGAGCCAAACCACGCCTGGCTCAACGACGGATTGAAGCGCGCGCGCATCACCAGTTCCACCGGCGAGACCGTCGCGCCCCGATAGCGTTTGGCGAATTCGGCCACTTCGCCGGCGACAATCTGCTGGATATAGCCGCTGCCGCTGAAGGCCTGGCTCATGCGCGTCGCATCCACGTTCAGCTGCAATTCCGCCTGGCGCCCGCCCAGCACGTCGGCCTGCAGCTTGGGCGGTATCGTCAGCACGAAGGTGTACTGGCCCGCGTCCAGGCCCGCATCGACCTGGCTCTGGTTGATCATGGCCGGCGGCGTGAACTGGGGCGGAAAGAAGGCCGAGGCGATGCGCCCGGACAGGGGCGAGCCATCCTCGTCGACGATGGCGATCGAGGCCATGTGCAGCGTTTCCGGCTTGGCCGTGGCGGCCACGTAGATGGCCAAAGTGAACGTGTAGAGAATCAGGATCAGCATCATGGGGTCGCGGATCAGGCTCCAGATTTCCTTCACGCCCAGGCGGTAGATATTTTCAAGATGCCGCATATCAGCTCTCCTGTTTCTTCAGCAGCGCCACCGTCACGCCGAGGATCACGGGAATGGCGATGATCAATGGCCAGAACGAGGCGTGCAGGTCGCCAAAGCCCAGCGCCTTGTTGAACACACCCCGGCTGATATTGAGCATGTGCGTGGCTGGGTACATCAGGCCGATGGCCTTGCCCACGCCTTCCATCGACGAGACGGGATTGAGCAGGCCGGAAAACTGGATGGCCGGGATCATGGTGCCGATCATGGTCACGAACAGGGCCGCGATCTGGCTGCGCGTAAAGGTCGAAGCGAACAGGCCGATGCCGGTGGCGCAGATATTGAAGATGAAGGTGGCGCCGATCAGGGTCGGCAGGCTGCCCTTGATCGGCACGCCGAAGGCCGTGACTGCCAACAGCGCCATGAGGATGAAATTGAGCATGGCCAGCGCCACGTACGGCACCTGCTTGCCTAGCAAGAATTCCAGACGCGTGACGGGCGTCACGTACAGATTGATGATGGAACCCAGTTCCTTCTCGCGCACCACGGACAGCGCCGCCAGCATGGCCGGCAGCATCAGCAGCAGCAGCGGAATCACGGCCGGCACCATGGCCGGCAAGCTTTTCACGTCCGGGTTGTAGCGGTAGCGCGTCTGGATGGCGACGGGGTTGTTCATCGTGATGCCATAGCGGTGCAAGGCCTGGTCGGCCAGCCACAGCTGATGCATGCCCTGCACGTAGCCCTGCACGGTCTCGGCGCGCATCGGCATGGCGCCGTCGATCCACGCGCCTACCTGGGCTGGCGCGCCGCGCTGCACGTCGCGCGCAAAGCCGGGCGGAATTTCTATGGCCAGCGACAGTTCTCCGCTGCGCATGCGCTTGTCGATATCGGCATAGTCGCGCAAGGGCGGGCGTTCGATGAAGTAGCGCGAGCCGGCCAGGTTGTTCGTGTAATTCTGGCTCAAAGTCGTCTGGTCGTGGTCAAGTACCGCATAACTGAGGTCTTCGACGTCCAGGCTGATGCCGAAGCCGATGACGAACAGCAGCAGCACAGAACCGCCCAGCGCCAAGGTCAGGCGTACGGGGTCGCGGCGCAGTTCCAGCGTCTCGCGCCACATGTAGCTGAGCATGCGGCCCAGGCTGAAACGGCTGCGCCGGTGCTGCGGCGTGGGTGCCTGCACTGCCGCTTCCTGCGCGGGCGCCTCGCTTTCCTGCGCCGCCGGCGCCGTGCCGCCGCCCGCCTCTTCCAGGTAGGCGATGAAGGCCGCTTCCAGCGATGGCGCGCCCTTCTTGCGCACCAGTTCGGCCGGCGCATCGCTGACCAGCACTTTCCCCGCATGCATCAGCGAGATGCGGTCGCAGCGCTCGGCCTCGTTCATGAAGTGGGTGGAAATGAAAATGGTGACGCGGTCGCGCCGCGCCAGCTCTATCATCAGACGCCAGAAATTGTCGCGCGCGATGGGGTCGACGCCGGACGTCGGCTCGTCGAGGATCAGCATTTCCGGCTTGTGCACCATGGCCACGGCCAGCGACAGCCGCTGGCGTATGCCCAGCGGCAGACTGTCGGGCAAGTCGTCCATCACTGCGCGCAAGTCGAAACGCTGCGCCATCTCGTCGATGCGTGCAGCGATTTCAGCTTCCGGGACGTGGAACAGGCGCGCGTGCAGCACCAGGTTCTGGCGCACCGTCAGTTCGCTGTACAGAGAGAAGGCCTGCGACATGTAGCCGACCCTGCGGCGCGTGTCGATATCGTTGGAATCGACCTCCTTGCCGAACAGCCAGGCCTTGCCTTCCGTCGCCGGCAAGAGGCCCGTGAGCATCTTCATGGTGGTCGACTTGCCGCAACCGTTCGATCCCAGAAAGCCGAAAATCTCGCCGCGGCCGATGCGGAAATTCACATGGTCGACGGCCGTGAAATCGCCGAAGCGCATGGTCAGATCTTTGGCCTCGATGGCCACGTCCTGCGCGCTGGCCGCATCCAGCGGCGTGATTACCACGGGCTGGTGGCCGGCGCGCTTGGCGTCGGGCAGCAGCTTGATGAAGGCCGCTTCCAGGTTGCCGCTGTCCGTGCGCGCCAACAGTTCGGCCGGCGTGCCCGTATCGAGCACCTTGCCGTCGTCCATGGCCACGAGCCAATCGAAGCGCTGCGCCTCGTCCATGTAGGCGGTGGCCACCATCACGCTCATTTGCGGGCGCTGCTCGCGGATGCCGGCGATCAGGTCCCAGAACTGGGCCCGCGCCAGCGGATCGACGCCGGTGGTCGGTTCATCGAGAATGAGCAGGTCGGGATCATGGATCAACGCGCAGCACAGGCCTAGCTTCTGCTTCATGCCGCCCGACAGCTTGCCCGCCGGGCGCGCCAGGAAGGGCTGCAAACCCGTGCTGCGGGTCAGCTGGTCGATGCGGCGCCGGCGTTCCGCAGCGTCATGGCCGAACAGGCGCGCGAAAAACTGCAGATTTTCCTCGACCGACAGGGTCGGATACAGATTCTTGCCCAGACCTTGCGGCATGTAGGCGATACGGGGACAGACGTCGTCGCGGTGGCGCGCATCGCGCATGTCGCCGCCCAGCGCCATCACGCTGCCCTGCTGCACGGCGCGCGCGCCGGCCACCAGCGACAGCAGGCTCGATTTGCCCACGCCATCGGGTCCGATCAAGCCCACCATGCGGCCGGCCGGCACGTCCAGGTCGATGGCGTCGAGCGCCACCGTCTTGCCGTAATGCTGGCTGACGCCCTTGATGCGGACGACAAAGGAGTTCACGTCCATGCTCACTGCGGAACCTTGGCAGTCAGTTCAGCGGGCCATGCCTGCTTCGCATCGAGACGCACCCAGGCCACGCCAGGCAAGCCCACTTTCACCAGCGCCAGATGCTTTTGCAGCAGCTCGCGGCTGATCTGCGCCTTCACGCGGAACATCAGCTTCTGGCGCTCGCTGGCCGTTTCCACCGTCTTCGGCGTGAACTGCGCGCTGGCCGCGACGAACGAGATCGTCGCCGGAATCACGTAATTGGGCGCCGCGTCGAGGATGATGCGCACCTCGCCGCCCAGCGCCACCTTGCCGGCCGCAGTCTCGGGCAGGAAGAAGGTCATGTAGACGTCCGACAGGTCGACCAGGTTAAGCACCTTGCCGCCGCCCGCCAGTACTTCGCCCTGCTGCGCCACCAGGTATTGCACGCGGCCGTCGCGCGGCGCCGTCAGCTGGCCATCGGCCAGGTCGGAATCGATGCGCGCCGTCGTCGCCTCGGCGGCGACGACGGCGGAACGCGAACCCACCACCTGCGCCCTTGCCGCGTCGATGGCCGCCTGCGCCGCCGTCACTTGCGCCTTGGCCGCATTCCGGGCGGCAGCCACGCTGCGCACGCGGGCGCGGTCGTCATCGAGTTCCTGCACCGAGGAAGCGCCCTCCTTCGACAGGGTTTCGGAACGGGCCAGGCGGCGCTTGGCCGCATCGAGTTCGCTTTCGCGCTGCGCCACCATGGCCAGCGCGGCCGCCTTGTCGCTCTCGCGCACTGCCACCTGCGCCTGCGCGCCCACCACCGCGTCGGACGCCTGCTGCTGGCGCGCGCGCGCCTCGTCGCGCTGGGCCGTCAGGGAATCGACCTGCATGGTGGCCAGCGGCTGGCCCGACTTGACGAAGTCGCCCTCGCGCACGAGGATCTCCTTGACCCGGCCCGCCAGCTTGGTGGCGACGTCGATTTCCGTCGCTTCGATGCGGCCATTGCCGCTGACGAAACCTTCGCCTGGGCCCGTGGGACGCATTTTTTGCCAGGCCACATAGCCCAGTACGAGAACGGCCACGACCAGCGCCGCGGGAATGAGTTTTTTCTTCAGTTGTGGAGTCATGGTATGGGGGTGATCAAATTAGTGGGTGGAAGCGGAGGCAGAAGTGGCTGGCGCGCCACCGCCCAGCGCCGCATACAGGCTGACCTGACTGGACAGCAGCGCGCGGCGCGTCTGCACCAGCTGCTGCTCGACCGTCAGCAAGTCGCGCTGCGCGTCGAGCACTTCCAGGTAGGGCGCGGCGCCATTGTCGTAGCGCAGCTTGGCCAGGCGCGCCCGTTCGCTCTGCGCGGCCAAAGTCGTCTTGCCGATATCGACCTGCAGCGCCAGCCAGCGCCGGTTCGACAGCGCGTCGGCCACTTCGCGGAAGGCGCCCTGCACGCTTTTTTCGTAATTGGCCACGGCCACGTCGCGGCGCACTTCGGCCAGTTCCATATTCGCGCGCAGGCGGCCCGCGTCAAAGATCGGCAGCACCAGGCGCGGCGCGAAATTCCACGCGCCGCTGCCCGAATCGAACAAGCCGCTCAATTCCGCGCTGGCCGTGCCGTAGGCTGCCGTCAAGGAAATCGTCGGGAAGAAGGCGGCGCGCGCGGCGCCGATATTGGCTTGCGCAGCGCGCAGCTGGTGTTCGGCCGCCACTAGGTCGGGACGCTGCGTGAGCAAAGCCGAGGGCATGCCCGCATGCAGCGGCTGTAGCACGCTGGCGTCGTCGAAGCGGCGCACCTCACCAGCCACCGGCGTCAGGTCGACGGGGCCGCCCACCAGCTGTGCCAGCGCGTGCGCCTGCACGGCACGCGCCTGTTCCAGCTGCGCCGACAGCGACAAGGCCTGGCTGAGCAAGGTTTCCACCTGCGTCAGGTCCAGCTTGGAAATCGACCCGACTTCAAAGCGGCGCGTGAAGATGCGCAGTGATTCGGCGCGGCTGTCGACGGTGGCGCGCGCCAGTTCCACCCGTTCGTCAAGTTCGCGCAAGCCCAGGTAGCCATTGGCTACCTGCGCCACTAGGGCCACGCCGACGGCGCGGCGCGCCTCGTCGCTGGCCAGCAGGGTTTGCAGGGCGCTGTCCTTCAGGCTGCGCACCCGGCCCCAGAAATCGAGTTCCCAGGCGCTCACGTTCAAGCCTGTCTGGTACTGCGCGCTCGTCATGGGACGGCCCGTCACGCTCAGGTCACCGGGCACGCGCGCGCGGCTGCCCGAAGCACCCAGCGCAATGGTGGGAAATTGTTCGGCGCGCTGGATGCCATACGCGGCGCGCGCTTCTTCCACGCGCAGCGCGGCGATGCGGATGTCGCGGTTGCTGGCCAGCGCCTGAGCAATCAGCGCCTGCAGGCGCGGATCGGCAAAATAGGCTTGCCAGGCGACGTCGGGCGCGTGCGCGCCGGCGGAATCGGTTTCCGGATACTGCGCCGCCACGGGCAGCGGCGGTGGCGCATACGGCGGCGCCATCGAGGCGCAGCCGGCCAGGGCCAGCGCGGTGGCCAGCGCGGCCATCCTGGCGCGGTTGGGCAAAGTAGGAACAGCCATGGTCATCTTCTTCCAGTCAATTCAGAATGTTGTAGCCGCCATCGACATACAGGGCGCCGCCCGTGATGGCGCGCGCGCCGTCGCCGGCGAGGAAGGCGCACAGCGCGCCCACGTCCTCGATGGTGGCCAGGCGCCGCATGGGCGAGCGTTCGATGGCGTCGGCCATCAGGCGGTCGAAATGGGCGATGCCGGAAGCGGCCCGCGTTTCCAGCGGCCCCGGCGAAATGGCGTTGACGCGGATGCCTTGCGGGCCCAGTTCGGCGGCCAGGTAGCGCACCGACGCTTCCAGCGCCGCCTTCACGGGCCCCATCAGGCCATAGTCGGCGACGACTTCCTCCGCGCCCAAATAACTCATGGTCATCAGGCTGCCGCCGTCCGGCATCAGCGGTTCGGCCAGTTTCGCCATGCGCATGAAGGAGTGGCAGGAGATATCCATCGCCTGCGCAAAGCCATCAGCAGAACTGTCCGTCACGCGGCCATGCAAGTCCTGCTTCGGCGCATAGGCAATGGAATGGACGACGAAATCGAGCCGCCCCCATTGCCGTTCGATCTGCGCGAACAGCGCTTCGAGCTGGCCCGGCACGGCCACGTCGAGCGGCGCCATGATGGCCGCCTGCACCTGCTGCGCCAGCGGTTCCACGTATGGACGGGCCTTGTCATTGAGCCAGGTCACGGCCAGTTCGGCGCCGGCCGCGCGCAGTGCGCTGGCGCAGCCCCAGGCGATGCTTTGCGTGTTGGCGATACCCACCACCAGGCCCCGCTTGCCCTGCAAAGGCAAGGGCCGCAAGTCGGCCGTCATGCCTGGACTGGACGCAGGGCGGGCCACGGCGTGGCCGCATGCACGCATCGCACCGCGCCGGCGTGCATGGCGGCGGCGCAAGTGGCCAGCGTCACGCCGCCGGCACGCGCATACGGCAAGGCAATGGGAGTGTGGGGGTGTAAGGTACTGCACGCGTCAGGCGCGGGGGTCTGCATCTTCATGAATCGGCTTCCGTCACTGAAATTCGAGGCACGCACCAGTGCATTTTCGGGGAACTGGTACGGGGCGAAATTACTCTACAGCATTTAGACGCGTGATTCGTGATGAGTCCGATCCGCATTCCATGACGCTTTGAGCTAGGTCAACTATAAGTGCGATTGCGGCAATGCAACATTGATGTAAATCAAATTTTACCTCAATATTATCTAAATGAAATATTTTTCAGGCAAGCGTGCGGACGTATTTATTTGATAATATCACTGGGCTAGCGAGAAGAAAAGCGCGCAGGTGAGCGACAATTGGTATTGCCTGGAAAACAAGCAGCGCCGGGCAGGGGCGGAAGGCAGACGGTGAGGAGAGGCAGAATAGGGGCCATGCTATTGCGATGCAACATGACCCCCATGTATTACGGATGCGGCAGGAGCGGCATTATTTGCCCGGCGCCGCGGCGGGACGCGAATACAGGTCGATGATGGTGCTGATGCCATCCTGGCACACGGAGCAGAACGTCTCGCTGCGGTCGAACATGATGCACTGCATCTCGGGCCGGTAGTAGCCGGACGACTCGTAGTTCGCGCCTTCGAAGGCGCCCACCGCATGGCGCTGCGGCGCCTTCGAGAACAGCTGCTGGGTGTACGCCAGGTCGGCCTTGAACAAGTCGCTCATCTCGCTTTCCGGGCGGTTGGCCGCGCGCAGGGCCGCGCGCTGCTTCTGGTATTCGCGCGCATGGCTGTCGTATGCTTCCTTCGGCCATGGCGTCGGCAGCGGCGTGCCGGCCTTGACGTGATTCTTCCATTTCAGCCTGGCCGGATCGCGCAGCGCCGTGGCGTTCGGCTCCCACGGTTCCTGGCGCTCGCCATTCGACTGATAGGCCACGGGCGAGGTGTAGTACTCGTCGGCCAGGCCGGCGAAATGGTGGCCGAATTCATGCACGAACAGGTAGTTGGCCCAATCGTTATTCGCTGCCGCCGTGCTGAACTGGCCGAAGATGCCGCCGCCGCCATAGGTATCGTTGTTGACGAGGATTTCGATGAATTCATACGGCGCATACTGCGCCAGGTCGCGCAGCGCGCGGTTATCCGTCGTCAGCACATAGCGCTCGCTGCCGAAGATATCGTAGCGCGTGCCCAGCGGCGACGCGTGATGCACGCCCGTCGAGGGACGCGACACGCCCGACTCCTGGGTCGGCGCGGCCATGGCCCACACGTTGAAATCCTTGGCCCGCTCGCGAAATGGCGAGACGGTGAAAAGATGCTCAGCCAGCTTGCGCGCCGTCGCTTCGAACTTGCCCATTTCGGCGGCCGTATAGCCGTCGCCCATGATCAGCAGGTCGACCTTGTCGGGCGATGGCCCGCTGATGCGGATCGGGATCGGCTTGACGGGCGCCGGCGGCTGCTTGCGGATCACGTCCTGCGCGGCAGGGTCGACATCGGTGCTCCATACAACGGAAAACAGGCCGCGCTCGTCGCGCTTGAGGATGCGCACGCGCACGGGGTGTTCGGGCTGCGGAAAGCGCACGGATTCCTGGAAGGCGCGCGTGGTGGTCTTCGCTTCATCGGTGCTGGCCCATTCGCCGAAGATGGTGGAAAAACCGCGCGAGTACAGCACCGTGCCCGACTTGATGTCGACCACTTCCAGCAGGTTGTTGCCGCGGTTGCTGTCGTCGATGGGACGCGCCGGGTTGCCCGGCCATGGCAGGGGCTCGACCAGCACGCGCTCGACCGCATAGTGCTCACCCAGCGCATTGCCGCTGTGCTGGTAATCGAGGCGCATGGTAGCCGGCGGCGGCGCATTATCCGCCTGCGCGGCAGGGACGATGCCGGCGGCCAGCGCCAGCGCGCAGAGGAAGGATCGGATCGGAGTCTGCTGCATGTCATTCCTAAAACGGTAGAAAAACAGGTGAAGGGAACGGTTTTCCAAACAATCGGCGGGCCTGCCGGCAGGCGCGGGAAAAACCGCTGCGGCACATTGTAGCGACAGGATGCGAGCGTGCAAAGCGCCCATTTCACGCGATTTGCTTGAGCATGCGATAGAATCGATTTATATTAGACTGACTAGTCGATTAATTAAAGGAAAGAGCCATGCGCACCATCGATCCCGGCAAACACGCGGCCCGCCGCGACGCCATTCTTGCCGCCGCGCGCCACTGCTTTGCGCGCAAGGGCTTTCACCAGACCAGCACCGCCGTCATCTGCGCGCAAGCGGGCATGAGTCCCGGCAACCTGTTTCACTACTTCCCCACCAAGCAAGCCATCATCGCCGCCATCGTCGACGAGGAAGGCAGCGAGACGGCCGCCTATTTCGCCGGCGTGCAAGGCAGCGCCGATGCCTACGGCGCCCTGCTCGACTTCATGGACCTGGTGCTGGCGCTGGCGGCCGATGACGACTTTGCGGGGCTGGCGCTGGAAATATCCGCCGAGGCGATGCGCGACGCGGATATCGCGGCCAGGGTGGCGCACAACGACGCCAGCCTGCGCGGCGGCTTGCAAGCCTTGCTGGAAGAGGCGGCATCAGGGGGCCAGGTCGACGCCGCGCTGGACGCCGCGCAAACGGCCAGCTGGATCGCCGCGCTGATCGATGGCATCTTCAACCGGGTCGCCGTCGATCCCGATTATGCACCGCTGGCGCAGCGCGCCAGCCTGCACCTGCTGCTGGCGCGCTTCCTACGCCCTGCCCTGGCATGAGCGGCGCCATGCAAACCCGGCCAACGCGTATCGCCGACGTCGACGCCCTGCGCGGCTGCGCCCTGTTCGGCATTTTGGTCGTCAATATCGGCGCCTTCGCCACACCCTGGTTCGGCCTGGGATTGACCGATCCCGCCTTTCACGGCGGCGTGGACCGCGCCACGCACTTTATCGTCGCCCTGCTGTTCGAAACCAAGTTCTACCTGCTGTTTTCCTTCCTGTTCGGCTACAGCTTCACCTTGCAGATGCAGGCGGCCGCGCGCGCCGACGCGCCGTTCGTGCCGCGCATGCTGCGCCGACAAGCGGGCCTGTGGCTGATCGGCGCCCTGCATGCCGTCTTCCTGTTTCATGGCGACATACTCACGACCTACGCTCTGCTGGGCATCGTGCTGCTGGCGCTGCACCGCTGCGGCGAGCGCCAGGCACTGTCCCTGGCGTTGATACTCGTCGCCGTCTGCGTGGCATTCTGGGCAGGCATGGCCTGGCTGCAAAGCCTGCAGCCGGCGGGCGACGCCGCGGACAACACCGTGGCGATGGCGCAAAAGGCGGCAAGCGCGCTGGCCGCCTACCACGCCACGCCAGTCGCCGTCGTCCATCAGCACCTGCGCGAACTGGGTGAAATCTGGATCGTCCTGCTGCTGGTGCAGGCACCGTGCGCGCTGGCCATGTTCCTGTGCGGCCTGGCCGCCGGCAAGCGCGAGATGCTGCTGCACGCAAGCGATTACCTGCCGCTGCGCCGCCGCCTGCTGTGGGCCGGAGCGCTGGCGGGATTGCCCGGCGCCGCCTTCTACGCGTGGACCTCCGTGTATGGCGATAGCCAGGCATGGCAGGTGGCGGGACTGGCCGTGGGCCTGGCGAGCGCACCGCTGCTGGCGGGCGCCTACCTGGCGCTGGCGCTGGCCCTGTTCGAGCGCCTGCGCGACGGCACGCTGTTTGCGCTGCTGGCGGACACGGGCCGCATGGCCCTGTCGAACTACCTGCTGCAGTCGGCCATCTGCGCCGTGCTGTTCCTCGCGTATGGCGCGCGGCTGATGGGCAGCGTGTCGCCGCTGGGCGCGCTGGCGCTAGCAGCTATCATCTTCGGCCTGCAGCTGCCATTGAGCCGCTGGTGGCTGCGCGGCCACGCGTATGGCCCCGTCGAGTGGCTGCTCAGGGCCTTGACGATCGCCGCGTGGCCGCGCTGGCGGCGCACCGCTTACTTGTAGCGATACAGGGGCTGGCGCAGCTGGATGGGGCGGATGTCGAGGCGCAGTTTCAGTACCGAATACGCTTCCGCCTCGGTCGAGCTGTAGCCGACGCTGTTGACCGTTTTACTGAAGCGGAACTCGAAGCCCAGGTCGGGATATGGGTCGCGCGGGTTGCCGAAGGCGATGCCGATGGCTTCCTGCTGCGCGTTATCGATCAAATTACCCATCAGGTCCAGCACGGCGTTATTGCCGAGGATATCGTTGGTGAACACGGGTTCGCGCATGTCGGGCTGGTTCGGATCGAGCTTGTTGTCGGCCTTGTCCGGCGAGGGCGTAAACACGCGCGTGACAAGGTTGAATTTGTCGCCTCGGTCCAGGTAGCTGATGGCCGCATTGCTGATATTGAAATTTTTCACGCCACGGTCGCTGATGGCGCCCGACAGGTCGATCAGCAGGGCGCCGCTGTAGCCGATGACTTCCACGTCGCGCATGGCGTCGACCACCATGGCGCTGTTTTCATCGATGCCCAGCCCGAGGTGATAGCCTTTTTTCAGCATCACGGGAATCATGCGCGCAAAGCGCCCGCGCACCAGCAGATGCTGGTCCACAAAAACATCGCTGCCGATGAAGCCCAGGCCCGGCGCGATCTCGCGGCCATCCGTCACGCCCATCTTGAGCATGTCGAGCACGGGTTTGGCGTCGTAGAACATGGTGGTGCTCATGATGGCGGCACCGGCGCTGGAACCGGCGATCACGCCGCCATTGCGATAGACCGACCAGATGGCTTCCAGCGCGGCCGTGCGGCTGCCGTCCGGCCGCAGCAAGGCTTGCGTGATGCGCCCCTGGTCGCCGCCGGCAAAATAGATGCCGCTGGCCGACTTGATCTGCGTGACGATGGCCGGGTCTTCGGCGGCCTTGCGGTAATCCCTGTTCGGCAGCTTGACGGCCAGCGGCACGAAAAAGGCATCGGCGCCATATTGGTTCAGCTTTTTGATGATGCTTTCGCCCGATTTTTCCGGGTTCATCGCGGCCGAGGCCAGCACGGCGATGCGCGCGCCTGGCCCGCCCGACAACTTGACGATGCGCTGCCAGACTTCGGCATTGTCGGCGCGCAGGCCGCCGCCGATGATGACGAGCGTCCCCTGCGGCGCACTGCCGATGGCGCTGCCGCCGGGCGCCGCCACGGCTTGGACACTGCACAATGCCAGCGCGAACAGCAGCGCGGCGCACAATTGTTGATACAGGCTTGAAGATGATTTCATGGTGCCTTTCGAATACAAGGAAAGTGGCGCATATTTGTTGATACAGGCACGCGCCCTTGCTACCAAAACTGCTGCTTGCAATCCAACGCCATCGCACTACGATACTACTTGCTGCATGTGACAGCGTTGTTGCGGTATCTCCAATTTTTTACTTAAAACTGTAATTGGCGCTGGCATAAAAGCGCCGGCCGCGCGGATCCGTATAGGTCGGGTCATAGCCGGACAGGAAAAAGTAGGCCTGGTTCGAGTATGGCGGGCTGGTATTAAACAGATTCTGTATGCCTGCGCGCAGCTTGAACTGCTTGCTGACGGCATACGCGCCCGACATGTCCCACAGCGTGTAGGCCTTGACCCTATTCGGCTTGACGACGCTGCCGTCATCCGTGTTGATGGCCGAGTTCTGGTCATTGTAGCTGCTCGAATAGGTGTTCGACAGGCTGGCCGAATACGGGCCATGGTCCCAGTCGAGGGTAATCGTATGGCGCCAGCGCTGCACCACGCCGTCCGTGACGAATTTATTCAGGTTGCTGATAAAGGCATCGCCGGGGCTCGTCTGGATTTTCGAATCGAGCACGTAGGTGCCGCTCAGGTGGGCGCCGAAACGTCCCCAGGCCGTCTTTACGCCATGCAGGTCGGCCGTAATATCGATGCCCGTAGCCTTTTGCGCGCCACGGTTTTCCTTGCGCAGCTCGATGTAGTCGATTTCATTGTCCTCGTTGCGATGTACGAGGTCGCCGTACTTGGCCAGGTTGCCGAGGATGATGTCGTCGCCAATTTCGCTGATCAGGTCCGTGCGCTTGATGTTCCAGTAATCGAAGCTGAAGGTCCAGTGCTGGCTCGGCTCGAGCACCACACCGGCCGTGAACTGGCGGCTGCGCTCCGGCTTCAGCTTGTCGTTGCTGTAGCGGCGCGTATCCCAGTTTTGCGCGCAATCGGCGTAGTTATTCTCCACAGTGGCGCATAACACGGGATCGGGCAGGGTCGCCGTACTGCTGTAGACGGTGGGTCGGTGCAAGTCCGACATCGATGGAGCGCGGAAACCCTTGCCGGTGGATGCCCGCATCAGCACCTGCTTGCTGGGCATGTAAGTCAGACCGATCTTCGGACTGAGGGCGCCGCCTACCTGCTGGTAATGGTCGTAACGGCCAGATAACTGCGCCTGCCACTGCTTGGTGAACGGCAGCAGCAGTTCGCTGTAAATGGCTTGCACAGTGCGGCTGTCGCTGGTGTCCTTGCCGCCTTCCGGCGCCGAATCGTCATTGATATTATTACTCATCAGTAATTTGGAAAGACGGAACTGCGTACGTTCGCGGCGCACCTCTCCGCCAACGGCAAGGGCCATGTCGCCGCCACCCATGGCCATCAGAGCGCGTGACGCCTTGAAATCAAGCGTATCCATGACGCCGCGCGCGTGGCGCACTTCATCGTTGACCTGGATGCTCTCAATCAGTGCCAGGCCCTCGGCACTGGAAGGCCCGAAGGGATTGATGCTGCCATCGGCGATACCTGCGCGCAGCTTGTCCTTCAGCAGATAGCCTTTGGTATCACGGTCCCTGACGGTATTGACGCTATGATTCAAACCCACGTCATAATCCCATCCCGCCACTGTACCGGTCGCCCCCACCACGAAGCGCTGGCTTTCACTGGTCAACTCACTGGTGCGGTTGCCCGCCTCCTTCAATCGCATGCGCACTTCCAGTTCGCGCTCCACCTGCTTGCCATCGTCATCCAATATGGTATCAAAACCGGTATTGGCCAATTGCGGCACCTTGCTGTAATCCAGGTAACCGATCACCCGTGTCGACGACGCGACATAATTGGTACGCGAACGGCTCAATGCCACCTCCGCATATACCTGATGCTCCGGGTTCAGCTTCAACACGCCCCGCGAAAGAAAATTCTGCTTCTCCGACTTCGGATACAACTCCGTATCGCGCATGTAATCGTAGGTACAGCCATCGACGCCGCCAGTGCCGTTGGGCAGGTACAAATTGGCGGGTGGATTGCAGTCCGGGATGGACAGGTTGATTTGCCGGTTGGTGATCGGCTTGCCGTTCAACAGGAAACCGATCTCCTGCAGGTGATCGCGCTGGGCGCCCGACAGGCGGATATTCGCCGGGCTGGTAAAACTCGACAGCAAATGGCCAAGGCGCTCGGGCACGTTCAGGTTCGGAATGAACTTGCGCTGCGAGGTGCTGAGGCGGTCCGTCTGCTGCGCGTCGAACACGGCGAAGATATTGTATCCATCCGTGGCCAGGTCGCCCGTACCGGCCGTGATGCTGGCCGTGCGCTTGCCGGCGCCGCCTTCCTGCGTGCCGCTGCCGTAGGCATTCAGCTCCACGCCCTGGTAATCCTTGCGCGTAATGAAATTGATGACGCCGCCGATGGCGTCCGTGCCGTACAGGGCCGAGGCGCCGTCGAGCAGCACTTCCACGCGCTGCAGCGCGGCGGCAGGAATATTATTCAGGTCCACGCCCGCATCGTCGCCGGGCGAGGCAAAGTTGGCCATGCGCCGGCCATTGAGCAGCACCAGCGTGGATGACGTGCCCACGCCGCGCAGATTGGCACTGTTGAAGCCGCGCTGGTCGCCGCCGATATTGATGCTGGCGCCATCGGTCAGGCCGCCCACGTTGGCCGACACGCGCGCCATCAGCTCGGCCGCCGTCGTCACGCCCGCCTTGTCGATCTCGGCGCGCGTGATGATCTGCACCGGCAGCGCCGTTTCCGATTCCAGCCGCTTGATGGCCGACCCCGTGATTTCCACGCGCTGCATTTTTTTCGGCGCCGCGTCTCCGTCCTGTTCCTGCGCCAGCGCGCCATTGCCCAGCATGCCCAGCGCCGCCGTCACGCTCAAGGCGCCCAGCGCCAGGCGCACGGCATGCGCCAGTGCCGCTTCACGTGGCAGTGCAGGCCCGCCCTGTTGTTTTTCCCTATGCATTCCAACTCTCCCCAATGGTATTGACCCTGATTTTTATAATGACTGCTTTTTATGGACTGCCTTGCGCTGCTGTGCTGCTGTTTTCCTGGGAGCCTGCACCCCATGCTCGCCGCCATACAGGTAGGCGGCGATCACTTCGCTCAGGCGTGCGGCCTTGTCGACGTTATCCTTGTTCGACACCATCAGCGCCACGGCCAGCGCCTCGATCATGGCCAGCGCCGTGCTGGCGCTGCTGGGCAGGACGGGATGCGTGCTTTGCGCAAATAGCGCATGATCGGCCAGCTCGGCCAGCGGCGAGGCAGGCGAATCGGTGAGCGCCACGATGCAGGCGCCGCGGTCGCGCGCGAAGCTGGCCAGGCCGATGCAATCGAGCGTATAGCGGGGAAACGAAATCACCACCAGCACGTCCTGCGCCGTCAGGTTGACCAGGTGCCCGGCCGCCACTTCCGAGCCGCCGATACCCACCACTTCCACCACATGCGGGCAAAACGGCTGCAGATGCTGCACCAGCATGCCGGCCAAGTTGGCCGACAGGCCAAAACCCATCACATACACGACCTTGGCGCGCGTCAGGCGGCGCACCACGGCCTGCACGGCGGGCGGCGACAGGGCATCGGATGTGGCGGCGATGTTCGCGGCCGCATATTCCAGGCTTTCCGTGACGGGCGACGTGGCGCGCGCGCGCCGCTCTATCGTGCGGCGCAGTTTGTCGACTGGCTGCAACAGCGATTGCAAGGTTTCGGCCATGGCGCCACGCATGGCCGAATAATTCTTCTGGCCGATATCGCGCGCGAAGCGGCTGATGGTGGCCGTCGATACCTCGCAGCTGTCGGCCAGTTCCTCGATGCCCAGCGCCGTCACCCGCATCTGGTTGCGCAGCAGGTAATCGGCGATCTGCCGCTGCGAAGCCGAACCGCTGCCCAGCACGTGCATCAGCGCCTGCCCCAGCGGAGACTGCGCGAAGGCGGCATCGGGCGCCGACAACGTGCCAACCCGTGGCGTATGGGGACTGCTGCGTGCAGGACTGGCGGATGCTTTCATATCACTGGCGGCCTGTATTCTTGGACACTGCGGATCACTGACGGAAGGCGAAATCGGGTCGCTGGAACTTACTGTACTCATATCAAAAAGAAAACTCAACAAATATTTGTAAAAGGATTTTCATTGATTTACTTCGTGAAAATATTGCTACATAATCGACCGGAATCCATCAACCGCGCCCCGTTTTGGGGCGAATTCACCATGCAAGTACAACAGCATCCCATCTCCACCGCGCACGCCAGCGTAGCGTGCCAATTGAGCAGCTTACATTTTGGCAGTGCGGCCGCCGCTAGCCGCAGCGGCAAGAAGGTATACATCCAGGCGGCGCTGCATGCGGATGAAGTGCCGGGCATGCTGGTATCGCAATTTTTACGCCGCGAGCTGCTGGCGCTGGAAGCGGCGGGCAAGATCCACGGCGAAATCATCCTGGTACCGGCCGCCAACCCGATCGGCCTGGCGCAAGCCATCCATGGCGCGCCGTTCGGGCGCTTCGACCTGACCACCGGCATCAACTTCAACCGCGCCTACCGCCACGTGGCCGATGAACTGAAAACCACGCTCGATGGCCTGCTGGGACAGGACGTGCAAGCCAACGTGGCGCTGATACGCGAACATGCGCGCACCGCCGTCGCCGCCTGGCAGCCGGGCACGGATGCGGAAACACTGAAGAAAACCCTGTTGGGCATGGCCATCGACGCCGACATCGTGCTCGACCTGCATTGCGACAACGAGGCGGCCCTGCACATTTATACCGGCACGCCGCTGGCGGCGCAGATCGCGCCCCTGTCCGCGCTGCTGGGCGCGCGCGCCGTGCTGCTGGAACTGGCGGCCGGAGAAGAACCGTTCGACGAAGCCTGCAGCCGCCTGTGGTGGGATCTCGACGCGCACTTCCAGGGCCGCTATCCGATTCCTGCCGCCTGCCTGTCGACCACCGTCGAGTTGCGCGGCGAAGTGGAAGTAAGCTACGCCCTGGCCGAACGCGACGCCACCGCCCTGCTGCATTTTCTCGCCATCGAGGGCGTGCTGGACATCCCCGGTGCCGGCGACGACCTGCCCGCGCCGCAATGCACACCGACGCCGCTGGCCGGGGTAGAGCCGATCCTCGCGCCGCATCACGGCGTGCTGGTCTACCTGCGCGAAATGGGTGACGTACTGGCCGCCGGCGATGCGGTGGCCGACCTGATTGACCCCGTCAGCGGCGAAACGACGACCTTGCGCTGCACAGTCGCCGGCGTCTTCTTCGCGCGCAGCGCCCACCGCCACGTCCTGCGCGGCATGAACGTCGGCAAGGTCGCCGGCGCTGTCGCTTTCCGCGGCGGCAGCCTGCTGAGCCAATGACGCCATGAGAAAATTCAAGCTCCCCAATACCTTCGTCCTGCTGTGCGGCATCCTGGCCATGATCGCCCTGGCCACGTGGCTGGTGCCAGGCGGGAAATTCGATACGCAGCTGGTCAACGGCAAGCAGCTGATCATCCCCGGTACGTTTCACTATGTCGACAACAAGCCGCAGGGACTCGCCGCCCTGATGATGGCGCCCATCAAGGGCTTCGTCGACGCCAGTCTGATCATCGGCTTCGTGCTGATCGTCGGCGGCGCCTTCGCCGTGCTGCAAAAAACGGAAGCCTTCGATTCCCTGATCAAGGCCATCGCCAAGGCGCACACCAGTTCGCGCTTCGTGCGCGCCGCCATCATCCCCGTCTTCTTCACCATGTTCTCGCTCGGCGGCGCCACCTTCGGCATGAACGAGGAAGCCATCCCCTTCATCCTGATCTTCGTGCCGCTGGCGCTGGCCCTGGGCTATGACACCATCACGGGCGTATCGATTCCGTTCATCGGCTCGCAGGTGGGATTTTCCGCCGCCTTCCTGAACCCGTTCAATGTCGGCATCGCGCAAGGCATCGCGGGCGTGCCGATCTTTTCCGGTATCGGCTATCGCCTGATCGTGTGGGCCATCGCCACGGCGGTCAGCATCGTGTTTCTGATGTGGTACGCGGCGCGCATCAAGCGCCATCCGGAAAAAAGCCCCACGTACTTCCTCGACATCGAAAAGCGCGGCGAGCACTCGATGGACCTCGACAGCTTTGCCGGCATGACGCGCACGCACCGCACCGTGCTGTGGATTTTCATGGCGACCTTGCTGACGATGGTCGTCGGCGTCGTCAAGTACGATTGGTTCATTGATGAAATCGCCGCCCTGTTTCTGGTGATGGCCATCGTCGTCGGCCTGGTGGGCCGGCTCGACATGGACAGCCTGGTGGCGTCCTTCGTGCAAGGTGCGCGCGACATGGTCAGCGTGGCGCTGGTCATCGCGCTCGCGCGCGGCACCATGATCCTGGCGCGCGACGCGCAGATCATCGACACCATGTTGCATGCGCTCACGCCCTTGGTAGCCTCGTCGAGTCCCGTCTTCGCCGCGCAAAAGATGTTCTTCATGCAGTCGGTGATCAACTTCTTCATCCATTCCGGCAGCGGCCAGGCCGCGCTGACCATGCCCATCATGGCGCCGCTGGCCGACCTGGTGGGCGTGACGCGCCAGACTGCCATCCTGGCTTTCCAGTTCGGCGAATTCACCACGCCGATGATCCCCACGTCCGGCATCACCGTCGGCGTGCTGGCGCTGGCGCGCGTGCCCTGGATTACGTGGGCCAAGTGGATGATCCCGCTGCAGCTGATTTACCTGGTGCTGGCGCTGCTGCTTCTGATTCCCCCCTGTCTGATGCACTGGCAGTAAGCACGGCGAGGCAGCGTCGCCGTGGCTTTATTTGCGATACGCCTGTCCATACGCGCCGTCGGCGCCGCCCTTCGCCCAGTCGGCCATCAGGTCGTAAAACCCGGGCGTGATGACGGTGGGCTTGCGCGTTCCATCGGGCGCCTGAACGTAGCTGCGCATGCCGTGATCGGCCTGCGGGAAGAGGTAGATGGAGATGGCCTGGCCCTGGCTGCGCAACGCCGCCAGGTGCTCCACGCTGACAGCCGGCGGCGCCTGGCGGTCGTCCTCTGCCAGGGCCCATAACTGCGGCACCGCGACCTGGCGCAATTCCTGCACGGGATCTTGCGACCAGTCGACACCGAGCTTGTCGAACTGCGGTATACCGTGCTTGCGCAATTCCTCGGCCGGCATGCCCAGCAACACGCCCGTGTAGCCGCCCTTGATGAGGGAAAACCACGGCTCCTTGCCAAACTGCCACTGGAATGCCGACAGGTCGTCCAGTCCATCCTGGTAGCCGGATTTGACGATTCTTGCCGTGATATCCGTCCCCATCCTGGCCTTGGCGACGACGTCGCCGCCATAGCCCTTGTCCTGCAGTTCCCTGGCAACCTGCGCCGCATCCTGCTCCGTGATATCGACCGCCAGGCCATAGCCAATGCCGAGAAAGTCCGCCTTGGCGCGCACCTGCGCCAGTGGAGCGATCCAGCTGCCCTGGCTTACCCCTATCAGGCCAAAGCGGCCGTAGCGGCCTTGTGCCAGCCGCCTGGCTTCGCGCGACGCGGCCACCAGATCATCGGCCAGGCGTGGAAAATTCTGCGTATATTCGCCTTCGGACAGCCCGGTACCGCGCTTGTCATACACGAAAACGGACACGCCCCGTCCCACCATCTGATAAGGGTCGCGCGCGCGGTCGATCCAGCCGCTGCTTTCGGAACCATGTGCATACACGACCAGTGGCGTGTCCTTGCCGGCGCCCGGCGCTTCCATCAAGCGGCCCGCGAACATGACGCCGTTCGATGCAAAGCGCGTATCTGTTGCGACCAAAGCCACTTTCGGCCAGCGCTCCTTGCCATTGACAAGCACGGCGTCCTTTCCGCACGCGATCAGTGCGCCGGCATCCTGCGTGCTGCCAACGGTCCCGTCGCTGAAGGTGTAGCCGTAGCCTTTGCCCCCCTTGGTGAGGGCGACAAAGCCCGTCTGATCCTGGCGAAAAATGCCCGTCTCGCAAGGCGCCGGGCTGAATTCCTCCGGCATGGGCGCAGCAGTCGCCGAGAACGATACGGCAAGCAGAGGCCAGAGAAAGAAAGAGGTCATGGAGTCAGCGTCCGGTAGGGGAATCAATACAATGGAAATGGCAGGGCAGGACCGGAGCCACGCGCAAACCGCGCCAGCCGTTCAACGCCGGTACATATCCGGAAAATACCGCTCCATCAGCGTCTCCGGCCGGAGCGGCGCCGTAAAGCCGTGGCGCGCATACAAGCCATGCGCCGTGCTGGTGGCCAGCATGAAACGGCGCAAGCCCTGCAAGTCGGGATGTGCCATCACGGCCTCCATCAGGCGCTTGCTGTAGCCGCGGCCGCGGTACTCTTCCAGTACATACACGTCGACCAGATAGGCAAACGTGGCATAGTCGCTGACCACGCGGGCGAACGCCACTTGACGGCCGTCCAGCGTGCCGCCGAAGCAGAGCGAATGGTCGATCGCGCGCTGTACGGTGGCCAGTGGGATGCCGCTGGCCCATGCCGATTGCGTGCTGAGAAAATGGTGAATGGCTGGAACGTCGAGTTCCGCCTTGTCGCTGCTGATCTTCAAATGTGACATCACGCTGTCCGCCTGTCGTGGAAAAAACCGATCATCGGCGATTTGCGCGCTGCTGTCACCTGGGCAAGAAAGAACCGGGGGCGCCGCCCGTCCTGATTGCCGGTGATGGGTGCTGCCTGCATTGCATTGCCCCGCTTACAGTGCGGCTTTTTCTTCAGCGCTCAGGCGCTTGGCGCTGACGTACACGGTGTGCATGGTGACTTGCTCGGCGCTGGTGACCATGGATGCTGGCGCGGCGCGGAACTTCGGCACGGCGGCGGTGGCCAGGCTGGTGGCGGCGGCGATGGCGATGATGGCAACGAAGATGGCTTCCATGTTTTTAGCGATGTTCATGATGATGTCCTTTGGGTGGCTGGTTGTGTGCTGCGATGATTGAACTGTAGGCCGATCCCCACTGAACCGCCATCGGATTGCGACCAAACGCACGATTCGCGGGACAGAATACAAAAAGCCCGGATAGAACGCACAACGTGCCCGCGCCGTGGCATTTGAGGCTTGCCAGCCCCATTCCTGGCCATTTCAGCGCCCTGCAAGCCCCTAAAAGCCCTACCGCCGGCCAACCTTGTTTATAATCGCCCTACACTAAAGGACTTCTTTCATGACTGATCAATTCTCCAAAAAGGGCGAAGCCTGGTCGGCCCGGTTTTCCGAACCGGTCTCGGACCTCGTCAAGCGCTACACAGCTTCTGTATTTTTTGACAAGCGCCTGGCGCTGTTCGACATCGAAGGTTCGCTGGCCCATGCGGAAATGCTGCATGCGCAAGCCATCATCAGCCCGGCCGACTACGCGGAAATCCAGCGCGGCATGGCGCAAATCTCGCAGGAAATTGCCGCCGGCCAGTTCGAATGGCTGCTGGACCTGGAAGATGTCCACCTGAATATTGAAAAACGCCTGACCGAACTGGTAGGCGATGCGGGCAAGCGCTTGCACACGGGCCGTTCGCGCAACGACCAGGTGGCGACCGACATTCGCCTGTACGTGCGCTCCGCCATCGACGACATCACCGCCCTGCTAGCGACGTTCCGCAGCGCGCTGACGGACCTGGCCGAACAGCATGCCGACACCATCATGCCGGGTTTTACCCACATGCAGGTGGCCCAGCCGATCACCTTCGGCCACCACATGCTGGCATATGTCGAGATGTTCGGCCGCGACGCCGAGCGCATGGCCGACTGCCGCAAGCGCGTCAACCGCCTGCCGCTGGGCGCCGCCGCCCTGGCCGGCACCACCTTCCCCATCGACCGCCTGCGCGTGGCCAAGACGCTGGGCTTTGACGACGTCTGCCACAACTCGCTCGACGCCGTGTCGGACCGCGATTTCGCCATTGAATTTTGCGCCGCCTCCGCCGTGCTGATGATGCACGTGTCGCGCATGGCCGAAGAACTGGTGATCTGGATGAGCCCACGCATCGGCTTCATCGACATCGCCGACCGCTTCTGCACCGGCTCGTCGATCATGCCGCAAAAGAAAAACCCGGACGTGCCGGAACTGGCGCGTGGCAAGACGGGTCGCGTGTATGGCCACCTGACTGGCCTGCTGACCCTGATGAAAGGCCAGCCGCTGGCCTACAACAAGGACAACCAGGAAGACAAGGAACCGCTGTTCGACACCGTCGACACCGTCATCGACACCCTGCGCATCTTCGCCGACATGGCCGGCGGCATCACGGTGAAACCGGAAGCGATGCGCGCGGCAGCCCTGCAAGGTTATGCCACGGCGACCGACCTGGCCGACTACCTGGTCAAGAAAGGCTTGCCATTCCGCGACGCGCATGAAGCGGTGGCCCTGGCCGTGCGCGCCTGCGTCGACGCCGGCTGCGACCTGGCCGACCTGTCTTTGGAGCAGCTGCGCGCGTTTTCCCCGCTGACGGATGAAGACGTGTTTGCCGTGCTGACCCTGGAAGGCTCTGTCGCCGCGCGCGACCACGTGGGCGGCACCGCTCCCCGCCAGGTACGCGCCGCGATCGCCCGCGTGCGTACGCAGCTGGAAAAATAAACGGGCTGCGTCCCGCCAGCGCTCCGCTGCATCGCTGCAGCGGGGCGTTTTTCATTGGGCGACGATTTTCGACAGCACGGCAAAAGCGGCCCCCGTCTGCGATGCCTCCAGCAGCAAGGTCAGCTCCGTGTAGGTGCAGATGATGTTGATCAGGTTGATGCGCTCCCACGCCAGGCGCTTGAGGATGGCGTGATACACGCCCGGCGTATAGCAGGTTTCGGGCGCCAGGTGCAAGGTCACGGCCGTCACGCGTTCGAGGCGCGCCAGCTCCTGCTCTTCGCCGAAAACCTCTTCCACCAGCGCATGCAGGCTGCGGCTGCAGATCACCATCACCTCGTTGACGCCGCGCGTGACGGTAATGAACGTGCCCCGCTGGGGCGCGGCCAGCGCCAGCAACTGGCGCTGGCAGGCATACGTCTGGTCGGAGTAACGGTAGGTAAAAATCATCAGTTCGCTGCGCGTGGACAGTTCGCCCGCGCGGTGTGCCAGCACGATTTCGCCGCTTTTCTGCTGCGGCATCCGTTCGGCCAGGCGGCGCAGCGCCATCACCACGGCGGCCTGGCCCACCGGTTTCCATAAGTCGCTCTGCAATTGCGGCTGTAGCTGGCGCGCCAGTTCCGACAGGTTGAGCAAGCCCCGGCCCAGTCCCTCGCTGAGAAAGGCCGATTCCATCACGATCTGTTCCACTTTGGTCGCTATCGAAAGCATAGTTCGTCGGGCCGGTGATTCCGGTGCACGCACCAGGAGCCGGCAACCCTTCCTGAAAAAAGGATGCACTGCGCCAGCGGCCGCACCGGGCGGCGCGGTCGGACTCGCTGAAAAGCCCCCCTCACGGGGGAAGGGCCGGTTAGCGGCGGCTAGGAAGGCGGATGCAGCATGAATGCCGCTCCAGAGGGGAAATGGCTGAAACCAACAGCAGAAAACAGAACTGACGTCATGTGAAACTCCCGATTTTTTCCCGATGCGCTGTATCTGGACGCGGTCATTGCCGCGTGCGCTTTTTTTGTCTTCGCGTGATCCGCTGGGGACCACATGAAGAGCTAGTGTAGATCGCAACATTTAAAAAATGCAACAGTGTTTTTCCAACAGAGCGCCCCATTAGGGGAAGTAGTCCAAAACAAAAGTTGCAGCTTGTGGTAGATCAAACTTTCCAACGATACAGCGCTGATAAATGTTCAATTCTTAACAAAAATTCGCGTAGTGACCCATTTCTTGAATTTTTTGACATGGCGATCTCGACAAGTTTAGTGTCCCCCTACCCGGCGTCATGCCACCACAAAACGGCAGGCTATCCGCCCGCCGCCAGGCACGCCGGGGTGGCCATCAGGCATCGCGGCCAGCTCATTCACCATTTCCTTAACCGATACCATGGAGCAGAAATGAATTTACGTTTGACGATAGTTGCCGCATCCATCGCCGCCCTGCCGCTGATGGCCACCACGGCAGATGCCGCCTCGCCGCTGCCACAGACCCTGATGGCCGCCCCGGTCAGCCTGGCCTCTCCACAAGAGAACGCCAGCCTGGTCAACAAGCTGGCCGCGCAGGCACGCAGCCGCGGCCTGAATACCGAGCATGGCTTTGCCGTCGGCGCCCAGCATCCGGGCGTCAGCGGCACGCGTGTGAGCCGCGTACAGCACACCTACAAGGGCTTGCCCGTCTTCGGTTCCGAGACGGTCGTGGTCAGCAACAACGCCGGCGACATCGTCAGCGAATCCGTGTCGGACCGCGCTTCCGGCCTCGGTAGCGGCGGCGTCAATTCCGTCACCCGCAGCGCCACCACCGACATCGACACCACGCCGGCCGTCAGCGCCGCCGCCGCCATCGCCGCTGCCGTGAAAAGCATCGGCGTGCCGGCCGTCGACCACGTGCCGCCGCATGCGCAACTGCTGATCTACCCCGTGATGAAAACGGTGCGCGTGGCCGGCGCCGAGAACAAGTCGGAAGCCGCGCTGAACGCCCTCGACGTGCAGGACGTGGTCGACCACTACGAGCTGGCCTACCTGGTGCAGACGCGCATGATCAGCGGTAACAAGCCCGTCTACTACGACACCGTCGTCAGCGCCAAGGATGGCCGCATCCTGCGCCAGTGGAAAGCCCTGAAAACCGTGGCCGGCATCGGCAACAGCCAGTACAACGGCCAGGTACCGCTCAACACCACGCTCACGGGCAGCACCTACACCATGAAAGACCCCAGCCGCGGCACGGGCGGCAGCTTCGGCGGCATGGCCATCACGAATGCCAACCACGGCACCACCTCGGGCAGCGTGTACAGCAGCACCAGCAATACCTGGGGCGACGGCCAGCAATACATCAACGGCGGCAGCACCACCAACGCCAACGGCCAGACGGCGGCCGTGAACGCGATGTGGGGCCTGATGAACACCTACGACACGCACAAGAATGTGCTGGGCTGGTCCAGCCTGGACGGCAACAACACGGCCACCCACATCGCCGCCCACGTCAACACGGCCTACGACAACGCCTACTACGACAGCAGTTGCAAGTGCATGTACATCGGCGATGGCGGCAGCTCGTTCAACAACCTCGGTTCCATCGACGTTATCGGCCACGAAATGGGCCACGGCATCACGGACGCCACCTCGGGCCTGATCTACTCGCAAGAGTCGGGCGGCTTGAACGAATCGAGCTCGGACATCGCCGGCGAAATGGTGGAAGCCTATGCGCGCGCCGGCGGCACGGGCACCAGCATCCCCAACACGGGCAACGATTGGATGACGGGCAAGGAAATCGCCAAGAATGGCCAGCCGCTGCGTTGGCTGTACAAGCCAAGCAAGGATGGCAGCAGCCCGAATGCGTGGAGCAGCACCATCAAGAACCTCGACGTCCACTACAGCAGCGGCCCGAACAACCGCATGTTCTACTTCCTGTCGCAAGGTTCGAACTCCACGTCCAGCAGCGACTACTACAGCTCCTACCTGAACAAGAGCCCGCTGGCCATGACCGGTATCGGCAGCGACAAGGCTTACCGCATCTGGTTCAAGGCCGCCACCACCAAGTTCACCTCGTCGACCAACTATGCCGATGCGCGCAACAAGGTGCTGCAGGCAGCCGAGGAACTGTATGGCGTGGGCAGCGCCGAGGCTATCGCCGTCAAGCGCGCGTATGCGGCCATCAACGTGGGCGCCGACGTCGATGAATCGACCACGGGCGGCGCGGTGACCATCACCAGCCAGCCGGCCAGCATCACCGTCGCACCGGGCGCCACCGCCTCGTTCGCCGTGGGCGCGGGCGGCGGCACGGCGCCGTACACCTACAAGTGGTACCGCAACGGAGCCGTGATCAGCGGCGCCACGTCGCCTGCCTACAGCTTCACGACCGTGGCGGCCGACAGCGGCGCCGTGTTCAAGGCCACGGTGACGGATTCGTCCTCGCCCGCCGTGACGGCCACGTCGAACAACGCCACGCTGACGGTGGGCACGAGCAGCGCCACCGAACGCGTGACGAACGGCGGCTTCGAGTCCGGCGCCACGGGCTGGAGCGGCACCACGGGCGCCATCGGCACCTTCACGGGCCAAACCGCATACGAAGGCACGCAGTACGCCTGGCTGGGCGGCAATGGCGCCACGGCCAGCGAATCGCTGACGCAAAGCGTAGCCATTCCGGCCGCCGCCACGTCCGCCAGCCTGACCTTTGCGCTGCACATCGACACGGCGGAAACGGGCAATACCGTGTACGACAAGCTGGTCGTCACCGTGAAGAACAGCGCCGGCACGGTGCTGGGCACCCTGGCCACGTATTCAAACGTGAACAAGGCAGCCGGCTACCAGATCCGCACGTTTGACCTGATCGCCTACAAGGGCCAGACCGTGCAGATCTCGTTTGCCGCGACCGAGGACGCTTCGCTGCAAACCTCGTTCGTGATCGACAAGGTCAGCCTGGTTACCCAGTAAGCGGCTGAACCTGCGGGCAAGCCATCGATACAAGGCTTGCCCGCACAGCACGATTGATTTTCTGGCAATTACAGTCTACCCTGAGGCAGTGATTGCATCTTGCCTGCTGCCGGTACCCGCGACGAATTGAACTTTTTTTGGATTGTTCCTGACCGATGCCTACTTCGACCTTGTCTGCACGCGCTTTCCCCCATTCCAGCCTGTCCATTTTTACGCCTGCCACCATGCTCGCCTGACGCGGCCATGCAGTTCCACCTCCAGGTGCAGGGCCCGGCGGGCAGCCAGGCGCTGGCCATCGACGCCGCCAGCGAGGCCGAGGCGATCCGCGCGGCCGTGCGCGGCGGCTGGCGCGTGCTGGCCGTCGACGATGGCGCGGCGCAAGAGGCTGGCGTCGCGCCGCGCCTGGGCAAGCAGGGCTTGCCCCTGCTGCAATTCAGCCAGGAGCTGCTGGCCCTGCTCGAAGCGGGCCTGAACCTGGGCGAGGCCATGGCCACCCTGCACAACAAGGAAACGCGGCCAAGCGCAAAGGCCACCCTGGCCGCCATCGTGCTCACCCTGCAGCAGGGGCAAAGCTTTTCCGACACCCTGGCCGGTTTCCCCGACATCTTCCCCGACATTTACATCGCCACCGTGCATGCGGCCGAACGCTCGGGCAACCTGCCCGAGGCGCTGGCGCGCTTCGTCGGCTACCAGCTGCAGTTCGACGCCATCCGTAAAAAACTCATTTCCGCCGCCATCTACCCGTGCATGCTGCTCGTCGTCGGCGGTCTGGTGACCCTGTTCCTGCTCGGCTACGTGGTGCCGAAGTTCAGCGTCGTCTACGAAAGCTCGGGCCGCGAAATCCCGTGGATGTCGCAAATGCTGCTGGGTTTTGGCCAGACCCTGGCCGCGCATCCGCTGCTGTGTGCCTGCGCGCTCGCCGCCGCCGTTGGCGCCGTGGTCTTCGGCATCGCCAATGCCGGTACGCGCCAAGCCCTCGTCTTGCGCCTCTTGCGCCTGCCCGTGCTGGCCGGGAAGGCGGCGGAGTTCCGCCTGGCCCGCTTCTATCGCGCTCTGAGCCTGCTGCTGCACGCCGGCATCCCGCTGCACAAGGCGTTGGCCATGGTGGCGCCCATGCTGCTGCCGGCGCAGCAGGAGCAACTGGCGCAGGCGCGCCGCGCGGTGCAGGAAGGCATGCCATTTTCCACCGCGCTGGAACACGCCGGCATGGCCACGCCGGTGGCGCAATCGCTGCTGAAAGTGGGAGAGAACACGGGCCGCCTAGGCGACATGCTGGAACGCTCAGCCAAATTCCACGACGAGGAATTCGCCCGCTGGGTGGACTGGGCCTCGCGCCTGCTCGAGCCGCTCTTGATGACCGTCATCGGCGTCGTCATCGGCGGCGTGGTGGTGCTGATGTACATGCCGATCTTTGAACTGGCCGGGAGCTTATCGTGAACGTTATCGTGAAGGTCATGCCATGAACGCACGCGACGAAGAACGGGCCGTGCTCGATGCGGCCATGCTGCGCCGCGCCCACGCCAGCGCACTGGAACAGGGCCGCCCGCAGATGGCCGTGCTGCAGGAAACGGCGGCCCTGCCGCCCGAAGTCTTCCTGCGCCAGCTGGCCGCCCTGTTTCGCTATCCGGCCTGGACGATGGCAGAGCTGCAAGCCGCCCTGCCCGCCTTTGCCCTGCTGCCCTACACGGATTGCGCGCAGCGCGACTGCGTGCTGCTGCAGCCAGACGCCCCCGGCGCGCCGCCCGTACTCGTCATCGGCAACCCGTTTGCCGAAGACTTGCTGCAGTGGGCCGACTTCGCCCTGTCCACGCCCTTCACGGTGGCGCTGGCGCATCCGGACGACCTGGCCGCCTACCTGCAGCAGCAGGAAAGCGTGCAGCAGGCGATGCAGGAAATGCAGCACGGCGACGACGTGCCGGGTCTCGACCAGAGCATCGAGGACATCTCGCTCATTCGCATCAGCGAAGACAGCAGCCCGGTGGTGAAACTGGTGAACTCCACCATCTACGACGCCCTGAAATTCCAGGCCAGCGACATCCACCTCGAATGCGACGTGGCCAGCCTGGTCATCAAATACCGCGTCGACGGCGTGCTGGTGCAGGCGGGCCAGGTGCAGGGACTGGCGATGGCGGAACAGATCATCTCGCGCATCAAGGTGATGGCCGACCTCGACATCGCCGAGCGCCGCATCCCGCAGGATGGCCGCTTCAAGGTGCGCGTGAAAGGGGCGGAGATCGATTTTCGCGTTTCCATCATGCCCAATATCTTTGGCGAGGACGCCGTGCTGCGCCTGCTGGACCGGCGCGCACTGACGGAAGCGGCGCAGGCGCTGCGCCTGGAAAGCCTGGGCCTGAACGAGGACGCCATCGAACAGATACGGCGCCTGGCCGCCAAGCCGCACGGCATGCTGCTGGTGACGGGCCCCACGGGTTCCGGCAAGACCACCACCTTGTACGCGGCCATCACGGAAGTCAATACGGGGCGCGACAAGATCGTCACCATCGAGGACCCCGTCGAATACCGCTTGCCGCGCGTGCTGCAGATTCCCGTCAACGAAAAAAAGGGGCTGACGTTCGCGCGCGGCCTGCGCTCCATCCTGCGCCATGATCCCGACAAGATCATGATCGGCGAAATCCGCGACGACGAGACGGCGCAGATCGCCGTGCAGGCGGCGCTGACGGGCCACCTGGTGTTTACCACCGTGCATGCGAATAACGTCTTTGATGTGGTCGGCCGCTTCCTGCACATGGGCGTCGACGCCTACAGCTTTGCGGCGGCCCTGAACGGCATCGTGGCGCAGCGCCTGCTGCGCCTCAATTGCGCCCATTGCGCCGTCGACGCCAGCGCCGAGGTGCTGGCCGATGCGCAGCAGCTGCGCGACAGCGGCCTGGCCCTGCACCAGGTGCAGGACTGGCAATTCATGGCCGGCAAGGGCTGCGGCCACTGCCGCGGCACCGGCTACAAGGGGCGCAAGGCCGTCGCCGAGGTCCTGATGCTCAGCGATACGATGCGCGAAATGATCTGCACGCGCGCGCCCCTGAGCCAGATGAAGGAAGAGGCGGCGCGCAACGGTTTTCGCCTGGCGCGCGAAGCGGGCCTGGACCTGGTGCGGCGCGGCGAAACCACTTTAGCGGAGCTCAATCGTGTCACTTATTGAACGCCTTACCCGCGCCACCCTGTGCCTGCACGTGGCGCCGCACGGATTGGACGGCGTGCTGCGCCGCGCCGGCCGTCCCGTAACGGACAGCGCTTTTCACGTGCCCATCCTGAACCCCGACGCCAGCTGGGAAGTGGCGCTGGCAAGCTTGCACGGCTGGCTCGAACAGCACAATGAAAAAAAACTGCCGCTGGCCGTCAGCCTGGCCAGCCGCTGGTGCGCCATGCTGATGGTGCCGTGGAGCGGCGCCCTGCTCGACGCGGCCAGCGCACAGCGCTTCCTGCACAGCCAGTTCGCAGCCGTCTACGGCGATGGTGCGCGCGCCTGGCGCCTGGCTGCCGACGATGCACCGTACGGCAAGCCGCGCCTGGCCTGCGGCGTCGATGCGGCCCTGCTGCAAGGGGTGCAGGATGCAGCCGCCGCGCATGGCCGGCGCTGCCTGTCCATCGAACCCATCGTAGGGCCGGCCTGGCGCAGCATGGCCGGCAACAAGCCTGCCGCCTTCGCCCTCGTGGAAGCGGGCCGGCTGCTGCTGGCAACGACGAGCAGCGGGCGCATCACAGCCCTGCATAGCCAGTCTTGCGGCGCCGCCTGGGGCGACGAACTGGATCGGGCGTGGCGGCGCTGGAACTTGCGCGCGCCGCAGCTCGACACCATCGAGCACGTGGTGCTGCTCGACCTGAGCGGCGAACTGCAGGATGCGCTGCCGGCGCGCTTCCAGCCCGTTGCCGTGGCCAGCGCCGCGCACCTGATGCGGGAGGCCGCATGGGCCTGAGCCGCCTGGAATTGCCGGCGCCCGGCGCAGTGCAGACGTTCAGCGGCTGGCGCCTGGCCCTGTGCCTGGCGGGCTCCCTGCTGCTGTTGCCGGCCGCCGTGTACTGGCTGGTGCAGGCGCAGGAAACGCGGCGCCTGGAGGCGCAACTGGCACAGCTGCAGCCCCCGCGTCCCGTGCGCGCCCCCCTCTCGGCGACCCAGCAACGCGAACGCGACAGCGAACTGAAACAGGTGGCCGCCGCCGTGCGCCAGCTCAACCTGCCCGTCACGCGCCTGGTGAAAACGGTGCAGGCGCCGCGCGACGTGCGCGTGGCCCTTCTGGGACTAAACCTGAACGCGCAGCAGGGACAGGATGGCGCCAGTGTCCTGAAAATCGCCGCCGAAGCGGAAACGCCACAGGACATGCTCAACTACCTGGCCTTCCTGAACCAGCAGCCCATGTTCAGTTCCGTGTACCTGCTCAAACACGAGATGAATGCGAACGCTCCCGAACACCCGTACCGTTTTCAGTTGGAGGCGCAATGGCGGCAATAAAATCCGTGCTGAAAGCCAGCACGCCCGTGGCGCGTCCACGCCTGCAACTGCGCCTGCCCCCGCGCCTGCGGTGGGAAGCGCAACGGCTGTGGCGTACCCTAGGCTGGCCCAGCGCCATCGGCGCGGCCTGCCTCGCGCTGGCCGCTTTCGCCATGCAGCAGGGCGATGCGCTGGCCGCGCGCCAGCAGCAACTGGCGGCGCAACTGGCCGCTGCGGCCAGACAGTCGGCGCTGCCGCCGGCGGCCATCTCGCTCGATGCCGATGCCGACAGCCTGACCGCCTTTCACGCCTACCTGCCCGCGCACGACAGCATTCCCGAGCAGCTGAAAACCTTGCTGGAAGTGGCGCAAAAGAGCGGCGTCACCCTGGCCAAGGCCGACTACAAGCCGCAGGAAGATGGCAATACGGCCTTTTTGCGCTACCAGATCACCCTGCCCGTGAAAGCCGAATACGCGCAGCTGCAAACGTTCATCGTCGACGCCTTGCAGGCGCTGCCCACCCTGACGCTCGACTCCGTGCTGTTCAAGCGAGAGCAGATCGAGGCGGGCGAGATCGACGCGCGCATCCAGTTCATCCTGCTGGTGAAAAAGGCGGAGGTACGCCGATGAAGAAAGTCGTACTAGGAAGCGCCGCCGTGGCGACCTTGCTGGCAGCCCTCTTCGCGCCCGAGGATGAAGGCAGTATCGTGGGACCGGCCACGGCCACCACGCGCCAGGTAGAACGGGTGGCGCCAGCAACCGTGCTTCCCGATACAGCCGCGCCGGCGCCTGGCCGCCCGCTGGCGATCCATCCGCGGCGCGCACTCGACGATGACGAGGTGGCCACCCTGTTTGCCAAGCAAAGCTGGCAGCCCGATACGCCAAAAAAAATTATGCTCGACCAGCAGGCCGCCCAGGCTGCGCTGCCTGCCGCCCGCGCCGATGCGAACGCGCCGCCGCCACTGCCCTTTCAATTCCTAGGCCGTTTCGTCGACGAAGGCAAGGCTGCCTACTTCCTGCAAGCGGGCGAACGCAACGTGGTGGCGCGCCCCGGCGACACGCTCGAGGAGCGTTACCGCTTCGACGGCGTGGTGCAGGGCGCCCTGCAATTTACCTATCTGCCGCTCAACCTGAAACAGACACTCGCCGTAGGGGACCTCAATTGAAACGACGCGCCGCACGTATGTCTCGTACTATCATCACCCTGCTCCCGATGCTGTCCCTGCTGGCCGCCTGCGCCGGCAACCAGGCCTACAACGACGGCCAGGCCATGCTGGGCGCCGGTCGCACGGAACAGGGCCTGGCCCTGCTGGAACAAGCGGCGCAAGCCGAGCCGACCAACGCCAAGTACCGCATCGCCGTCACCAACGGCAGGATGCGCGCGCTGAACAGCCTGAATGGCCGCGCCGAAGCGCTGCGCCAGCAAGGCAAGCTACCCGAAGCGCAAGCGCTGTACCAGCAGGCGCTGGTGCTGGATGCCAGCAACGACGTGGCGCAGCGGGGCCTTGCCGGCGTGGCGCAGGATGAGCGGCACCGCAAGCTGGTGCAGGAAGCGCAGGCCAGTTACCAGCGCGGTGGCGAAGCGAATATCGCGCAGGCGCAGGAAGCCTTGCGCCAGGTGCTGCAGGAGCGCCCCACACAGCGCGAGGCGCTGGCCCTGAAAAGCCGCATCGGCGAGGCGCAGTCAAAAAACCTGCCATCCGGCGGCAAGCTGGCGGCCGCCTACCGCAAACCCGTGACGCTGGAATTTCGCGATGCGCCGCTACGCTCCGTGTTTGACTTCATCAGCAAGGTGTCGGGCCTGAACTTCGTCTTCGACAAGGAAGTCGACCCGGCCCTGCGCGCCACCATCTCCGTGCGCGACACCAGCATCGAAGAGGCGATCGCCATGCTGCTGGGCGCGAACCAGCTGGAACAAAGCGTCACCAGCGACAAGTCGATCACGATTTACCCGAACACGCCGCAAAAGGTGAAGGATTACCAGCAGCTCGTGGTACGCACCTTCTTTCTCGCCAATGCGGACGTCAAGACGGTGGCGTTTTCCATCAAGACCCTGCTCAAGGCCAAGGACGTCGTCACCGACGAGCGCCTGGGCATCATCATGCTGCGCGATACGCCGGAAATGGTACGCATGGCCGAGCGCATCATCAACGTGCAGGACCTGGCCGACCCGGAAGTGATGCTGGAGGTCGAAGTGCTGGAAGTGAAGCGGACGCGCCTGATGGAGCTGGGCGTGCGCTGGCCGGACCAGGCCAGCCTCACGCTGGCCGGCGTCGGCACGGGATTGGGCGGCCTGAAGGTGGCCGACCTGCACCGCATCAATGGCGACAACATCAACCTGGGCATCGGCGGCGTCACCCTGAACGCCAACAAGACGGACAGCGACAGCAATATCCTGGCCAATCCGCGCATCCGCGTGCGCAACAAGGAAAAGGCCAAGATCCTCATCGGCGACCGCGTGCCCGTCATTACCGTCACGACGAATAACGGCGTCAGTTCCGACAGCGTCAACTACATCGATGTGGGCCTGAAGCTCGACGTCGAACCGAACGTCTACCTGGACGACGAAGTGGCCATCAAGATCAACCTGGAAGTGTCGAATGTCGTCAAGGAAGTCATCAGCAAGACGGGCACGCAGGCTTACCAGATCGGCACGCGCAGCGCCTCGACGGTGCTGCGCCTGAAAGATGGCGAAACGCAGGTACTGGCGGGCCTGATCAGCGACGAGGACCGGGGCACGGCCAACAAGGTGCCGGGCGTGGGCGAACTGCCCGTGCTGAACCGCCTGTTCGGCAGCCAAAAGGACGACGCCATGCGCAGCGAGATCGTGCTGTCGATCACGCCGCGCCTGCTGCGCAGCATACGCCGCCCGGACCTGATGACGGCCGAATTCAACTCCGGCACCGAGGCATCCGTGGGCGGCCGTGCCAGCGTGGGTGGCAGCCCCGAAGCCGTCGCCGCGCCCGAGCAGGCCGCCCCACGCAGCGGCTCGCCCATGACGGGCGGCGACGAGGCGCCAGCGGCAGGCGACAAGGCCACTGTCAAGGGTGGCCAGTGAGGTGGCCAGTGAAACAGCGGGGCTTTACCTTCATCGAGCTGATGATCACCCTGGCGATCATGGCGACCCTGGCCACGGTCGCCGTGCCGATGGCGCAAGTGGCGCAGCAAAGGGCGAAGGAACAGGAGTTGCGCAGCGCCCTGATCGAGATACGCGAAGCGATCGATACCTACAAGCGCGCTTCCGACAATGGCCGCATCAAGCTGTCGCTGGGCGCTTCCGGCTATCCGAAAAAACTCGAGGAACTGGTCGAGGGCGTGCCCGACCAACGCAGTCCCTCGAAGCAGAACATCTATTTTTTGCGCCGCCTGCCGCGCGACCCGTTCCTGCCCAGGGAAGCTGGCAGCGCGGCCGACAGCTGGAGCAAGCGCGCCTACGCCTCGCCGCCCGACAATCCCAGCGAAGGCGAAGACGTGTTCGACGTCGCCTCGCGCTCGACCAAGGTGGGCCTGAACGGCGTGCCGCTCAAGGAATGGTGATTTCGATGCCCTGCTCACATCCGCGCCGCGGTTTTACGCTGGTCGAACTGCTGGTGGTACTGGCGATCATCTCGCTGCTGCTGACGATCGCCATTCCCCGCTATTTCGGCTCGGTGGAAAAATCGAAGGAGGTCGCCCTGAAGGAAAACCTGCAGGTGCTCCGGAGCGGCCTGGATAAATACTATGCCGACAAGGGCGAGTATCCGGCCGCACTGGCCGACCTGGTGACCCACCATTACTTCCGCAGCGTACCGTTGGACCCCGTCACGGAGTCCGCCGCCACCTGGCAACTGATCCCTTCGCCGAATGGCGAAATCGGCGGCGTGGCGGACGTGTGCAGCGGCGCCAAAGGCAAGACGCGCGAGGGCATCCCCTTTGAGCAGCTCTAGTTTCCAGCGCCGCGCACGGGGTTTCGCGTATATCTGGACCCTGATGCTGGTAGCCTTCATGGGCGTGGGTTTGGTGCTGGCCAGCGAATTGCATGCCACGGCCGCGCGGCGCGACAAGGAACGCGAGCTGCTGTTCATCGGCCATGAATTCCGCAACGCGCTGGGGCGCTACTACGACAGCACGCCGGGCGACGGGCGGCCCCGCTATCCATTGACCTTGCAGGAACTGCTGCGCGACCCGCGCTTCGCCAACGCCCGGCGGCATTTGCGCCGCCTGTATGCGGACCCCGTCACGGGCAAGGCGGAATGGGGCCTGCTGCGACAGGAGGGCCGCATCGTCGGCATCCATTCGCTGTCGCCGCAACTGCCCATCAAGCAGGACAACTTTCTCGACGAAGACGCCAGCCTGCGCCGCAAGCAACGCTACGCGGACTGGCACTTCACGTATCCGCACGACCTGGTGCTGGCCCCGCCCGATGCCGCCGGCGGCGCGCCCGGGCTCAAGCCGAAAGGCGCGAACTGATATCATGCCCGCATTCCATATTCAGCATCGAGCAAAGGAGCAGGCATGAGCATAGGTGGCACTTCCATCGAACAGGCATTGGCATCGCTGTCGGACATGACATCCGGCATGGTCGCCATCGGCAAGGACGAACACGCACAACGCATCGCCAAGGCGCAGGCGTTCATGCGCAAGCAGGGCATCGCCGCGATCTACCTGAACGCGGGCGCCAACCTCACCTATTTCACGGGCACCAAATGGTATGCCAGCGAACGCATGGTGGGCGCCATCCTGCCGGCCAGCGGAGAGCTCGAGTACATCGCCCCCGCCTTCGAAGAAAGCACCCTGACGGGCTTCATGGTCATCGAGGGCAAGGTCAATTGCTGGGAAGAGCATGAAAGCCCGTACCAGCTGTTCGTCGACGCGCTGGCGCGCATGGACATAGCCCAGGATGCGGCCGCGCCACCGCGCGTGGGCATCTGCGAAAGCGCCGCCTTCTTCATCTACGACGGCATCAAACCGCTGGCCCCCGGCTACGCGCTGGAAAATGCGCGCGCCGTGACGGCATACTGCCGCAGCCGCAAGTCGCCGGCCGAAATCGCCCTGATGCAGCGCGTGATGGACATGACCCTGGCCGTGCACGTAGCCACAGCCAGCATGCTGTATGAAGGCATCACGACGGTGGAAGTGGAAGAATTCATCCAGCGCGCGCACCGCAAGGTGGGCGCGCCCCGCTCGTATTTCTGCATCGTGCTGTTCGGCGAAGCGACCGCCTATCCGCATGGCGTGAACTACGTGCAGACCCTGAAAGCGGGCGACACGGTGCTGATCGACACGGGCTGCCAGGTGATGAACTACATCTCCGACATCACGCGCACCTATGTGTTTGGCACCGTCAGCGAACGCCAGCGCAGCGTGTGGAACAGCGAAAAGGCCGCGCAGGCAGCCGCATTCGCCGCCGCACAGCTGGGCGTACCCTGCGGCGACGTGGACCGCGCCGCGCGCGTCTCGCTGGAAGCGGACGGCTTCGGCCCCGGCTACAAGCTGCCCGGCCTGCCGCACCGCACCGGCCACGGCATCGGCCTCGATATCCACGAGTGGCCTTACCTGGTGGGCAATGACACGACGCCGCTGGACGTGGGCATGTGCTTCTCGAACGAGCCGATGATCTGTATCCCCGGCGAATTCGGCATCCGCCACGAAGACCATTTTTACATGACGGAAAACGGCCCGCGCTGGTTCACCGAACCAGCGCACAGCATCGACGATCCGTTCGGGCTGAAGGTTTAAGCCGCCTTCGTCAACGCCAGCCGCCGTGCCGCTGCCACGGTGGTCATCGCCGGCGCGCTTCCCTGCGCCAGCTTGAACACAGCCAGCGCCGTGCCCAGTTGCACGGCCTGTTCCTGCAGCGATTCGGCCGCCGCCGATGCTTCTTCCACCAGCGCGGAATTTTGCTGCGTCATTTGATCCATGCTGCCGATGGCCACGCCGATATCGCCGATGCCGGTGCTTTGCGCCTGGCTTGCGGCGCTGATCTCGGCCATGATGTCGGCCACCTTTTTCACGGAATCGACGATCTGCCCCATGGTCAATCCCGCCTCGTCGACCAGCTTCGAACCCTCGTTGACCTTGGCCACCGAATCGCCGATCAATTGCTTGATTTCGCGTGCCGCTGCCGCGCTGCGCTGCGCCAGGTTGCGCACTTCGGACGCCACCACGGCAAAGCCCCGTCCCTGTTCGCCCGCGCGCGCTGCTTCCACGGCCGCATTCAGGGCCAGGATATTCGTCTGGAAGGCGATGCCGTCGATGACGCCAATGATATCGACGATACGCCTGGATGAATCATTGATCTCGCCCATGGTGGTGACCACCTGGCTGACCACCTGCCCGCCCTTCACGGCAACCGACGATGCCGACACCACCAGTTCATGCGCCTGGCCCGCGTTGGCGGCGTTGTCGCGCACGGTGGCGGTCAGGCTATCCATGCTGCGCGCCGTCTGATCCAGGCTGCCCGCCTGCGATTCCGTGCGCGCGGCCAGGTCCGCATTGCCCTGGGCAATCTCGGCACTGGCCACCTGGATGGTTTCAGCCGACGCCTTGATGTCCGAGACCATGCCGCCGAGCTTGGCGCGCATGTCCTTCAGCGCCGCCAGCAAGCTGCTCTGGTCGCCCGCCTCGGTCACGATGTTCATCGAGAGGTCGCCATCGGCCACGGCGCGCGCGATCTGGCGCGCGTATTCGGGTTCACCGCCCAGCTGCTGCCAGATGGCGCGCACGACGAAACGCGACACGGCCACCAGGCAGACGATGACGGCCAGCGCCACGGCGATACTGGTATTGAGCGCATTGCGCACATTGGCCGCGCTGCGTTCGATGCCCTGCTTGAACTGTATTTGCGCCTGTTCGTTGGTTTTTGCCAGGTCCGTGTTGAGCACCGCCAGCGCGCCCTGCATGCGCGCCACCGTCGCTTGCGGGTCGCCCTCCTCCATTTCCAGCATGATGCGCGCAGCGCTCAGCGCTGGCGCATAGTAGGCATCGAATTCCCTGGCCAGGCGCTGGCCCTGTTCGCGCTGGCCGGGGATCGCCGCAAAGGCCTCCAGCTTGGCGCGCAGCTTGACGGCCTGGCCGCCGACTTGCCCGATACGCTCCTTGTCGCCTTCGCTGACGGCATCGCGCAGGGCGTCGCCGACGGCGGCCACGTCCAGGGTCAGCGACTTGGCCATGTCGAGCACGGGATAGTCGGCACTTTCGGTGGCGTGGATGGAATTGAGCGTGGCCGTGGACAGATAGGCGCTGACGGCCAGTCCCAGTCCGAAAATCACGGCCGAGACGACAGGCAGCGCCCATATCTTGCGTTTGATGCTCATGGCTGTCTCCTGATGTTGATCGATTGTCGGGCCGCCGCATGGCGTGCAGCCCGAGCCGGCTTTATGGCGCCGTCAGCACCACTTTGACGGTGCCGTCGACGGCACTCTTTTCGATATAGCCGATGGCTTTCGGATCGGCCGCAACGGCCTTCTTCACGTCCGCGCTATTGGCCACTTCCTTCGGCAAGGTCGCCTTGCCCGTGAAGACCAGCTTGGACCACAGGGCCTTCGCCTGCGACGGCTCCTTGTCCGTCACCTTTTTGTAGAACTCGGCGCGCACGGGGGCACTTTCCGGCTGGTCGATCGGCGTCATGGCCGTCGATTTACCGAGGAAAAACTGCGCCACCTGTTCATTCGTCATGGCGCCGGCGGCGCTCTTCGGATTGACCACCACGACCACTTCGGCCATGGCGGGAATAGCGGTCGACAGCGCCAGCAAGGCAGCCACATTTGCAATAAATGGTTTC
Organism: Janthinobacterium sp. SUN137; assembly: GCF_030587265.1. Lineage (NCBI taxonomy): Bacteria > Pseudomonadati > Pseudomonadota > Betaproteobacteria > Burkholderiales > Oxalobacteraceae > Janthinobacterium > Janthinobacterium sp. SUN137. Next base: position 1,378,945 of record NZ_JAPWHZ010000001.1, read on the forward strand.
ATGCGGCGCTCCTCAGAAAACGAAATCGATAGCGGCGGCAGCCACCGTGACGGGACCATGGAAGCCAGGTTTGGCTTGCACGAACAGGCCCGGGCCATTCTTCGGCTTGATGCGGTCGATCTGCACCTTCAGGGCCGCCGAGCGGTGGAAGTCCCAGCGCACGCCGATGCTGTCCGTCGACTGCTCCAGCTGGTTGCGCATATAGGCCAGAGTGTCGACGCCGGCCGACAGGGCGCGCAGGGTCGGCGTGCAGGCGGCCGGATAGCCGGCTGGGCAGGCAGCAGGCACGGTGTTGTTCACGCGGCCATCGGCCTTCAGGCTGGCGTGGCTGTAATACGGCAGGAAGGCGCCCATGCGATAGCCGCCCATCACGTACCACGAAGTGCTGTCGCTGACATAGCTGTCCGTCTTGCGCTTCGCATATTCGGACTGCACCAGGACATTGTTCCAGTCCAGGCCCAGGCCCACGGACGTGAACGACGCCTTCTTGTCCTTGACTTCCAGCGCATCGGCCAGGGCACCCAGCTGGGCGATCCGGTAGCCGCTGCCGGCCGCGCGCAAGCTGCCCATCAAGGTGTTCAGGCTCGGTGAATCGTTGATCGTCAACTTGGTTTCGGCACGACCGAAGCGCATGGCGAAGGGGCCATGTTCGGCCACCACGTTGAGGGCGACGATGGACTTGCCTTCCACCTGCACGGTCGAATCGGGACCCGTGGCAAGGGTGGCCTTGGTGCGGCCCAGCGCCAGCTGCGTGGTGATGCTGGTATCGCCCGCGCTGAACTGGTAGGTACCGTCGACGCCATCGATGCTGTTGAGGGGAACCTGCGAATACATTTCGCCCGGCGGGCGCAGCATGGTGTTGGCATAGCCCACGTTGCGGTAATCGGAAATCATGAAGACGGGCAGACCCATGCGGCCGACGCGCACACTGAAGCTGTCCGACACCTTGGCCTTGGCAAAGGCCCACGCCAGTTCGGCGCCGAAATCATCCTCGCCATCCTTGCGCGCCAGGCCCTGCACGGTGGCCGACAGCCACGGATTGACGGTGACATTGGCCTGCAGGCCCAGGTTGGAATCGACCCCCGTGCGCGCAGTGCGGCCGGCGCCGGCAGCCTGGTTCGGGCGCGCAAACTGCGCGTTGTCGGTATCGGCCATGGTCAGGGCGGCACTGCCGTAACCGCTGATCTTGACGGCGGGGCCGGTGGCCTCTTCGGCATAGGCATGGCTGATGGCCAGGGGCATGGCCAGCAGGAAAATCAGGACGTGTTTATTCATAGTAATTAAATACCCGTAGCGGTGAACATTAATCGTGGAGTGGACTCGAGGTCGATGGCTCACCGGCCGTGAAAGGCCGGGTCCGTTTTTTTCGCGCCGCCATCGCCTTGGGCGTGCATGGCGGCGTGACCAGTGAGTAAAACCATGCTACAGAGAAAAGGTTTTACGTTGGAAAGTTTTCTGGAGGCAATGAGCGAATTCGCCCGTTTTCAAGGAAAAAGCACGCGTTCTAGAGGGGTTTATCTAAATAGCACGCCGTGCAAAACCACACTTTCACTATACTTTTCATACACTTATGGATAATTCATCGGAATAGAAACTGATGGACCGATATCGCTGATTTTCCTGGCTCCGACATAAAAAAACGCCGCCACGCAAAACAGTGCGGGCGGCGCCGGGGCTGGCAAGCCCGGTGATTCTTATTGGGCTTTGCCCGTGTAGCTCAGTTCCGGCAACTCCTTCGTCGCCTCGTCCGCGTTCACCAGTTCCGGCACGACGCGGCCAACCAGCAGGCCGATCGCCGGCGACGTACGCACATACTTGACCTCGCCCTTTTCCAGGACAAAGCTGACCTTATTGGTCGCCTCGGTCGAGGTGCTGGCTTCATGGCTGCCGGTGGCAGCATCCACGTAAAAATATCCGCCTGGCTGGGATTTCCCCACTTCCGAGCCATCCATCATTACCGCCGGCTGGAGCGCCGCACCAAACATGCTGCTAGTACGGTAGAAATAAATACGGCCCTGGTCTGCATTCAGCGTTGGCGTCGATGCCTGCATGGCAGAGAACTTGGGACCGCTGGCGGCACAACCGGTCAAGGCGACAACGGCACCAATCAGGGCAAGTTTCACGAGTTTCATGGTTTCCTGTTTAGTTGAAAAGAATGGACTTCCGCTGATTCAGGCTGACATAACTGCGTTCGGCAGGAAGATAAAATCCGACCAGCATGGCACTTTCAACAACCAGGTACGCTTCATGGATATGCGCCCCCTCGATCGTAAACACATCCAGGTAAGGCTTGTAGACTGCGCCTTGCGGCACGCTGCCAATCTGTCTCCAGTGGCTCCCGGCCTTCAAGGTACGGTGGTAACCCGTGTTCAGCTGAATTTCGAGCGCAGAGGCCAGCGTACGTTCAACGCTGTCACCTGCAGGAACGAGGGAGATTACTGCCGGCGTTTGCTGTACCGCGCAAGAACATAACGCAAGGGACAGGCAAACACTGTTCAGCATATGGCGGAGGGACATGGGCATTCAGTTAAGAGTGACGTGCTGATAACGGAATGCCATCATAGCTAGTAAGAATACAACAATACTATCCAATACTCACTTTCCTAACAGGAAATTTAAATTTCCTCTCTTTCAACAACTTTTCTGATAACGCACCTGCAGCAACCGTGCAGGTGCGCCATCCGGGCAGGGCACCCGCACGGCAAGCTGTCTTATTCGCGCTTCGACACCAGGGTCAGGATGTCGTAGCTGGCCACCAGTTCTTCATTCTGGTTCGTCACCTGTACGTCCCACGCCACCACGCCCTGTCCTACGCCAAACACGTCCTTGCGGTTGCGGTCGACCTTGCGCTTGCACGTCAGGCGGGCGCGGATGGTGTCGCCGATGGCGACGGGCGCGACGAAGCGCAGGTTGTCCAGACCATAATTGGCCAGCACGGGGCCCACGCCGGGCGAGACGAACAGGCCGGCGGCCGCCGACAGCACGAAGTAGCCGTGGGCGATGCGCTTGCCGAACTGCGACTCCTTGGCCGCGATTTCGTCGAAATGCATGTAGAAGAAGTCGCCCGAGATGCCGCCAAAGGCGACGATGTCCGCTTCGCTGACGGTGCGGCGATGCGTGAGCAGCGAGTCGCCCGTCTTCAAGTCCTCGAAGTGCTTGCGGAACGGGTGGATCGGGCTTTCGTTGACGTCCGCGCCGCGCACGTACTCGCCCGTGATGGCCGCCAGCATGGTCGGCGAGCCTTGCACGGCCGCCCGTTGCAGGTAGTGGCGCACGGCGCGCACGCCGCCCAGCTCTTCGCCGCCGCCCGCGCGGCCAGGGCCGCCGTGCTTCAATTGCGGCAGGGGCGAACCATGGCCCGTCGAGTCGACGGAGGCCACGCGCTCGAGCACGTGCACGCGGCCATGCGTGGCCGCCACTTGCGGCACCACGCGCGCGGCGATCTTCGGATCGCGCGTCACCAGGGTGCTCACCAGGCTGCCCTTGCCGCGCGCGGCCAGGGCCAGCGCCTCGTCGATCTCCTTGTAGCCCATCATGGTGCTGACGGGGCCGAACGCTTCCACGTCATGCACGGCGTCGTTGCCGAAGGCGTCGCGGCACAGCAGCAGAGTCGGCGAGAAGAAGCTGCCATCTTGAGCGCCATCGCCCAGCGGATTGAAACCGTCGGCCGCGCCGAACACCACCTCGTTACCCTGCGACAGGGTGGCGACACGCTCGGCCACATCGTTCTGCTGCTCTTTCGATGCCAGCGCGCCCATGCGCACACCGTCGATGGACGGGTCGCCCACCACCACCTTGGCCAGGCGCTCGCGCAAGCGCGTGCCGACGGCGTCCATCAGGTGCTCGGGCACGATGATACGGCGGATGGCCGTGCACTTCTGGCCCGACTTGCCCGTCATCTCGCGCACGACTTCCTTGACGAAGAGGTCGAATTCCACATCGTCCGGCGTGACGTCCGGCGCCAGGATGGCGCAGTTGAGCGAATCGGCTTCGCCGTTGAACGGCACGGACTGGGCGATCAGGTTCGGATTCGTGCGCAGCTTGGCGGCCGTGGCGGCCGATCCCGTGAAGGTGACGAAATCCTGGCCATTCAGGCGGTCCAGCAAGTCGCCCGTGGAACCGATCACCAATTGCAGGCTGCCAGCCGGCAGCAAGCCCGATTCGTGCATCATGCGCACGACGGCCTGCGTCAGGTAGCTCGTCGCCGTGGCCGGCTTGGCGATGCAGGGCATGGCCGCCAGGAAGCTCGGGGCGAATTTTTCCAGCAAGCCCCAGATGGGGAAGTTGAAGGCGTTGATGTGCACGGCCAGGCCGCCGCGCGGCACCAGGATGTGCGTGCCGGCGAAACCGCCCTTCTTGCCCAGCGCGATAGCCGGGCCTTCGTGCAGCACGTTCGACGACGGCAGCTCGTTGCTGCCCATGCTGGCGTAGGCGAACAGGGTGCCTGTACCGCCTTCGATATCGACCCAGCTGTCGGCGCGGGTGGCGCCCGACAGGTGCGAGATCGCGTACAGCTCTTCCTTGCGCTCGACCAGGTACAGCGCCAGTGCCTTCAGGCGTGCGGCGCGCTGCTGGAAGTCCAGCGCCATCAGACCGGGTACACCCGTCTTGCGCGCATACGTGACAGCTTCGTCGAAGTCGATCTTTTCCGCATGCGTGTGATAGATGACGCGGTTGTTCAAGGCGCTGTGCAGGGGCACGGCGGCGCTTTCGCCCAGCCAGCGGCCGGCGATCAGGCTTTGCAGGGTAGATATTTGAGCCATGTGGTTTACTCCTATGTTGGTTTTTACTGCGCTGCGGCGTTCTTGTGCAAATGCAGCGGCAAGGCCGATTCGAAATTGAGGCGCTGGCGGTTCGCTTCGACTTCCGTCAGGGCTTCCACTTCGCGCATCGTGTGCATCGAGCGCACGGCCAGTTCGTGATACTGGCCCGTGCCCGAGCTTTTCCATTTGATTTCATCGTCGGTCAGCGCGCGGATGATCTTGGCCGGCGTGCCCACCACCATGCTGCGCGGCGCGACAATCATGCCCGCCTTCACAAAACTCATGGCCGCGACGATGGATTCCTCGCCGATAATGGCGTTATCCATCACCACGGCGTTCATGCCGACGAGCGCGTTGCGGCCGATGCGGCAGCCATGCAACACGGCGCCATGGCCGATATGGCCGTCGACTTCGACCACCGTGTCGCAGCCGGGAAAACCGTGCATGACGCAGGTGTCCTGCAGGTTCGCGCCTTCTTCCAGGATCAGGCGGCCGAAGTCGCCGCGGATCGAGGCCAGCGGACCGATGTAGCAGCGCGGGCCGACGATCACGTCGCCGATCAGCACTGCCGACGGATGCACGTAGGCGCTGGGGTGGACGACGGGGGTGACGCCGTTGATTTCGTAGACTTTGACCATACAGACTCCTTACATGCCCAGATAGGCGCTTTGTACCTGCTCGTTATGCAGCAATTCAGAGCCGGGACCGGACAGCGTGATGGCGCCCGTCTCGATCACATAGCCCACGTCGGCGATCGACAGGGCCGCATGCGCGTTCTGCTCGACGAGGAAGATGGTGATGCCCTGGTCGCGCAATTCGGCCACGATGCGGAAGATTTCCGCGATCAGGAGCGGCGCCAGGCCCATGCTCGGTTCGTCGAGCAGCAGTAGTTGCGGGCGGCCCATCAGCGCGCGCGCCATGGCCAGCATCTGCTGCTGTCCGCCGGAGAGCGTTCCGGCCAACAGCAGACGCTTTTCCTTCAGGATCGGGAACAGGCCATACATGCGCTCCATGTCGCCCGCCACGTCCTGCGCAGGGCGGGTAAAGGCGCCCAGGCGCAGATTGTCTTCCACCGTCATGGGGCCGAACACTTGCCGCCCTTCCGGCACCTGGCAAATACCGCTGCGCACGCGCTTGTCCGCGCTCATGCGGCTCACGTCCTGGCCCGCGAAGGCGATGCTGCCGGCGCTGATCGGCTGCACGCCGGAGATGGCGCGCAGCAGGGTCGTCTTGCCGGCGCCATTGGCGCCCACCAGCGCCACCAATTGGCCCTGGCGCACCTGCAGGTCGATGCCGTGCAGGGCCTGGATGCGGCCGTAATGGCTGGTCAGCCCTTTGATATCGAGTACCAGTGGAGCCTGAATTTCATTTTGCATCATGCCGCCACTCCCAGATATGCCGCCACCACGTCGGGATTCGCGCGCACTTCGGCGGCGGTCCCTTCGGCCAGCTTCTTGCCATAGTCGAGCACCAGGATATGGTCCGACAGATTCATTACCAGTTTCATGTCATGCTCGACCAGCACCACCGTCACCCCCGATTGCGCCACCTTGCGGATCAGGGCTTCGATTTCGCCCGTTTCCGTGTGGTTCAGGCCCGCGGCCGGTTCATCGAGCAACAGCACTTTCGGCTTGGCCGCCAGCGCGCGGGCGATCTCCAGGCGCTTCAAGGCGCCGTACGACATCTGCCCCGCCTCGTCATCGATATGCCGGCCCACGCCGACGAACTCCATCAAACTGGCCGCCTCGTCGCGGCAAGCCGCATCGGCGCGGCGCACGGACGGCAAGCGCAGCATAGAAGCGAACAGGTTCTGGTTCAGGCGCAGGTGCGCGCCCACCATCACATTGTCGATGGCCGTCATGTTCATGCACACCTGCAGGTTCTGGAAGGTGCGGCTCATGCCGCGCCGCGCCAGCGCATCGGGCGACATGGCAGCCACGTTTTCGCCATTGAGCAGGATCTCGCCTTTGGTGGGCGTGTACACGCCCGTGATCAGGTTGAACAGGGTCGTCTTGCCGGCGCCGTTCGGGCCGATCACGGAATGGATATTACCTTCCTTGACCGTGAAGCTGACATCCTGCACCGCGTGCACGCCGCCAAAGCTCTTGCTCAGATTGTTAATCGTCAGCATGTCACACCTCCTGCGCGGATTTGACGGGCGCCTTGGGCGTGGCAGCCCGCTTGCGTGAACGGCTGGCCAGGCTGGGCACCAGGCCCTTGGGCATGAAGATCATGGTCGCCATCAGGATCACGCCAAACACCACCGTTTCCCAGCCTTCAAAACTGGACAGCAGTTGCGGCAGGATCGTCAGCAGGGCCGCACCGATGATGGAGCCGAAGATCGACGCCATGCCGCCCACCACCACCATCGTCACCAGTTCGATCGAGTGGAAGAAACCGGCCAGGTTGGGGGTGATGAAACCGATGTAGTGGGCACTGATGCTGCCCGCGATGCTGGCAATCACCGCCGACAGCACGAACACGCGCACCTTGAAGCGGGTCGTGTCGACACCGACCACGCGGGCCGCCACTTCCGAGCCGTGGATGGCCTGCAGCGCGCGGCCGACGGGCGAATCGATCAGGTTCAGGGCCAGCCATGTGACCAGCAACAGGAGTACGGCACACACCAGGTACCACGATTTCTCGCCGGCGATTTCCAGGCCGGCAACACTGAAGGCGGACACGCCGATGCCGTCCGGGCCCCCCGTCCACTGCGTCTCGTTGTTGATGACGATGGAAATGATGATGCCCAGGCCCAGGGTCGCCATGGCCAGGGTATGACCCTTGAGTTTCAACACAGGACGCGCCAGCAGCAGCGCCAGCAAGCCCGTGGCGACGGCGCCCGCCGCCAGGGCAGCCAGCGGCGGCCAGTTGTAGTGCGTGGTCAGCACGGCAGACGCATACGCGCCCAGGCCATAGAAACCGGCATGACCGAGGCTGATCTGGCCCGTGTAACCCATCAGCAGATTCAGGCCGATGACGACGATGGCGTTCAGGGCGATGCGGATCGCCACGTCATAGTAGAACGCGTTAGTCAGGAACAGGGGCAGGATGGCCAGCACCAGGGCCAGCAACAACAAGCCGCCGTGGCGCGAGCGGGTAAAGAAACTCTTCATACACGCTCCGAATTTTTAGCGCCAAACAAGCCTTGCGGCAGGAAGAACAGGATCAATAAAATCAGCACGAAGGGCACCGCGTCCTTGTAGGCCGACGAAATGTAACCGGCCGTCATGGCTTCGGCGATGCCCAGGATCAGGCCACCAGCGATCGCGCCCGCGCCGCCGCCCAGGCCACCGAGGACGGCGGCAACAAAGCCTTTCAGGCCCAGCATGATGCCCGCGTCATACGAGGTGTAGGTGATCGGTGCAACGAGGATGCCGCCTGCCGCGCCCAGCAGGGCCGACAGGCCGAACGAGAACAGCAGCACCTTGCGCGTGTTGATGCCCACCAGTTGTGCCGCCAGCTTGTTGTGCGAGGTGGCCAGCATGGCCTTGCCCATCAGGGTGCGACCAAAGAACCAGCCCAGCACCAGCACGATGACGACCGTCACGCCCAGCACCCACAGGCTTTGCGGCAGCAGGCTGGCGCCCAGGAATTCGATCGGCGCATCGCCGGAAAACGCCGGCAGCGAATGCGTATCCTTGCCCAGCCAGATTTGCACCAGGCCGCGCAGCACGAGGGAGGCGCCGATGGTGATGATCAGGAGCGTGATGACCTGTGCATTTTGCGCCGGTTCGATCACGGTTTTTTCCATCAACAGGCCAACGATACCGGTGGCGACGACGGCCAGGATGATGGCCAGCGGCAGCGGCACGCCGGCGGCCGACATCACGGCAGCCAGCATCCCGCCCAGCATGATGAATTCGCCCTGGGCGAAATTGATCACGCCGCTGGTGTTGTAGATGATGGTGAAGCCCAGCGCCGCCAGCGCGTAGGCGGAACCGACCGTCATCCCGGAATACAGAAATTGTAGAAATTGAGCGACTTCCATGGTGTCTCCATTATGTTCGGCTACGCGCGAACCGCCTTCGAGGGCGGCCCGCGCGGGTACTTCTGGCTTACCTTCTCGAACTTATTTAGACAATTGCCATTCGCCGTTCTTCACTTCGACCATGCGGAAAGCCGACAGATCCAGGCCCATGTGGTCCTTGGCCGACATGTTAAACACGCCGGTGGTGCCGACAAAACCCTTGGTCGATTCCAGCGCCGCCCGCACTTTTTCGCGGTCCGTGCCGCCGGCGCGCTTGATGGCGTCGACCGACAGGTTCAGGGCGTCGAGCGCATAGCCGCCGAAGGTCGACGGGTCGATCTTGTAGCGGTCCTTATACGTCTTGTCGTAGCCGACGACGACGGCCTTCTGCGCGTCGCTGTCGGGCAGCATGGCGCCGATCAGCAGCGCCGGCGTCGGCAGGCGCACGCCTTCGGCGGCCTTGCCCGACAATTTCAGGTATTCGTCCGACGCCACGCCATGCGACTGGTACAGTGGCAGCGCGGCCATGCCCAGCTGGCCATAGTTCTTGGTCACGACGGCCGGGCCCTGGCCCAGGCCGAACACGAACACGGCTTGCACGCCGGCGGTGTTCTTGATGCGCGTGAGCTGCGCCGTGATGTCCGTGTCTTTCGGACCGTAAGTTTCATCGGCCACCAGAGTGATGCCGTATTTGGACGCGACGATTTGCGATTCCTTGCGGCCCGAGGCGCCAAAGCCGCTCGTTTCCGACAGCAGGCCAACTTTGCTGATGCCGCGCTTCTTCATGTCCTCGAACACCTTCTCGGCCGCCATGCGGTCCGTATGCGGCGTCTTGAACACCCATTTCTTGACCGGATCGATGATGACAACGGCACCGGCCAGTGAAATGAACGGCATGCTGGCGCGATCCACCAGCGGCGCCATCGCCATCGTCGCGCCCGTGGTGGTGCCGCCGATCAACACATCGACCTTGTCCGACTCTATCAGGCGCTTGGTAAAACCGTTGGCCTTGGCCGCGTCGCTGCCGTCATCGTAGTGCACCAGTTCCAGCTTGCGTCCCAGCACGCCGCCGGCCGCGTTGATCTTCTCGATGTACAGCTGCAGGGTTTTCAGTTCCGGGTCGCCCAGGAAGGCGGCCGGGCCCGTGACGGACAGCACGGAGCCGATCTTGATGTTATCGGCCGCATACGTGCCCGCGGCGGACATGGCCAGCACGCCGGCGATCAGGGTTTTCTTGAAGATATTGGCAATCATTGTGGTCTCCACCAGGTTGGCACTACGGTCTATGTATGGTTGGCGCTTTTTTGCAAGCCTGCGCCTTTTTTGTTTTATTTTTTATACGCGCTCAATTACGACAGCAATACCCTGCCCCACGCCGATGCACATGGTGCACAGCGCATAGCGCCCGCCCGTGCGTTCCAGCTGGTTTAGCGCGGCCATCACCAGGCGCGCGCCCGAGGCACCCAGCGGGTGACCGATGGCGATCGCGCCGCCATTCGGGTTCACGTGAGCCGCATCGTCCGCCAGGCCCAGGTCGCGCGTGACGGCCAGCGCCTGCGCGGCAAACGCTTCATTGAGTTCGATGACATCCATCTGCTCGATGGTCAATCCCGTCTGCGCCAGCACCTTGCGCGAAGCGGGCGAAGGGCCAAAGCCCATGATGCGCGGCGCCAGGCCGGCCGTGGCCATGCCCAGCACCTTTGCGCGCGGCATCAGCTTATATTTGTCGACGGCGGTGGCGGACGCCAGCAAGATGGCGCAGGCGCCATCGTTCAAACCCGAGGCATTGCCGGCCGTGACCGTGCCGTCCGCTTTCACGACGCCCTTGAGTTTCGCCAGCATTTCCAGCGAAGTGTCCGGACGCGGGTGTTCATCGCTCGTGACCATCTTCGGATCACCCTTCTTTTGCGGCACGGCGACGGGCACGATTTCGCGCTCGAAGACGCCGGCCGCGTGGGCGGCGGCCCAGCGCTGCTGGCTGCGCAGGGCTAGCGCATCCTGGTCGGCACGGCTGATGCCAAATTCCACGGCCACGTTTTCCGCCGTTTCTGGCATGGTGTCGATGCCGTACTGCGCCTTCATCTTGCCGTTCACAAAACGCCAGCCCAGGGTCGTGTCCTCGATTTTCGCTGCGCGCGAGAACGCGCTGTCAGCCTTGCCCATCACGAAAGGCGCGCGCGTCATGCTTTCCACGCCACCGGCGATGATCAGCTCCGCCTCGCCTGCCTTGATGGAACGGGCAGCCATGCCGACGGCATCCAGGCTGGAACCGCACAGGCGGTTGATGGTATTGGCCGGTACTGCCGCCGGCAAGCCGGCCAGCAGCGCAGCCATGCGGCCCACGTTGCGGTTGTCCTCGCCCGCCTGGTTGGCGCAGCCGTAAAATACATCGTCGATGGCGGACCAGTCGACGGAGGGGTTGCGGGCGATCAGCGCGGCAATCGGCAGCGCGCCCAGATCGTCGGCGCGCACGCTGGACAGCGCACCGCCATAGCGGCCAAAGGGAGTGCGTACGGCGTCACAGATAAAAGCGTCATTCATGTTTGGTTCCTTGTTCGTGCTATCAGGAGAAGATCTTCGGGCGCTGGTCGACCACGCGGCGGGCCTTGCCCGTCAAGGTGCGTTCGATGCCGGCCGCGGCCACCAGGCGCACGCGCGTGCTCACACCCACGTGCGTCTTGATACGGTGTTCCAGCTCGCGCGCCAGCGCGTCCGTTTCGCTGGCCGAGATCGTGGACGTCAGGTCGATGCGCAATTCAGCCACCACTTCCAGCTTGTCGAGGTGGCCGTCGCGCGTGACCACCAGCTGGTATTGCGGCGCCAGCTTCGGCATTTTCAGGATCAGCTCTTCGATCTGCGTAGGGAAGACGTTCACGCCGCGGATGATCAGCATGTCGTCCGAGCGGCCCGTGATCTTGCCGATGCGGCGCATGGAACGCGACGTCGGCGGCAGCAAGCGGGTCAGGTCGCGTGTGCGGTAGCGGATGATGGGCAGCGCTTCCTTCGACAGCGAGGTAAACACCAGCTCGCCCTCTTCGCCGTCCGGCAGCACTTCGCCCGTTTCCGGATCGATGATCTCCGGGTAAAAATGGTCTTCCCATATGACGGGACCGTCCTTGCTCTCGATGCATTCGGACGCCACGCCCGGGCCCATCACTTCGGACAGGCCGTAGATATCGACGGCGTCGATGCCGGCACGCGCCTCGATTTCCGAGCGCATGGCGTCCGTCCATGGCTCGGCGCCGAAGATGCCCACCTTCAGCGAGGACTCGGCCGGGTCCAGACCCTGGCGCGTGAATTCCTCGATGATGTTGAGCATATACGATGGCGTGACCATGATGATCGATGGCTTGAAATCCTGGATCAGCTGCACCTGCTTTTCCGTCTGCCCGCCGGACATCGGAATGACCGTGCAACCCAGGCGCTCGGCGCCATAATGCGCGCCGAGGCCGCCCGTGAACAGGCCGTAGCCGTAGGAGATATGCACCATGTCGCCCGCGCGGCCGCCGCCGGCGCGGATCGAGCGCGCCACCACGTTGGCCCAGGTATCGATATCGTTCTGCGTGTAGCCGACCACCGTGGCCTTGCCCGTGGTGCCGCTGGATGCATGGATGCGCACCACTTGCTCGCGCGGCACGGCGAACAGGCCAAACGGGTAATTGTCGCGCAAGACCTTTTTATCGGTGAACGGGAATTTGGCCAGGTCGGACAGGGATTTCAGGTCGTCCGGATGCACGCCCGCTTCGTCAAAAGCGGCGCGGTAATGGGGCACGTTGTCATACGCGTGCTTGAGCGTCCATTTCATGCGTTCGAGCTGTAGCGCCTGCAGTTCATCCTTGCTGGCGCGCTCGATCGGCTCGAGGTCATTCGGGGAAGGTGTACGTTGGACCATCTCTGTCTCCTGATTCGGTTCTATAACTATGTAATTCGTTCCGGCAGTTCAAGCCTGCTCTTGTAACTTCAATTGCTGATGACTTCACCCGCCACGCGAATCGACTTGCCACGGAAGAGCGCGATGGCACGCCCGTCCTGGTTGCTCACCTTGACGTCATAGACGCCACTCTTGCCGGCCAGCGCCTGTTCGACGGCGTGCGCCGTCAGCATGTCGCCTTCGCGGCCCGGTGCCAGGTAATCGATGGTGCAGCCGGCGCCCACGGTGTTCAGGTTGTAGCTGTTGCAGGCAAACGCGAAAGCGCTGTCGGCCAGGGCAAAGATAAAACCGCCATGGCAAGTCTGGTGGCCATTGAGCATGTCTGCGCGCACCGTCATCGTCATGCGCGCATGGCCGGGGCCCACGTCGGCCAGGGCCATGCCCATGGCGGCGGTGGCGTTATCGCGCGACAGCATGGAGGCGGCGGCCGCTTCGGCCAAAGCCTGGGCGGCGTGGATATGGTCTTCCTTATGCATGAAACTGTGCTCCATTGGCGAGTTTGCGGCGCAGCAGCGGCGAGACGCGGTAACGGTCCTCGCCATAGCCCTGCGCCAGGTGGTGCAGCACGGTCACGATGTGCTGGACGCCGACGGCATCGGCCCAGGCCAGCGGTCCGCACGGATAGTTGACGCCCTTCTGCATGGCGATATCGACGGCAGCCACCGTGCACACGCCCTGGTTGACGGCGTCGGCCGCCTCGTTGGCCAGCATGGCCACCGTGCGCATGACGGCCAGGCCAGGCACGTCGTCCAGGCGCGTGACGATGAAACCGGCCGCCTGGAAGAGGCCAACGACGGCCGCGTAGGCCGCATCGCTGCACTGGTCGGCGCGGGCCACGGCGATGCGCTTGGCATTGGCGTAATCGAGCGCCAGGTCAAACAGCACCGTGTCCGGATGCTGGTTGTCGTGCGCGCGCTGGGTGGCACTGCGGCCATCGGTCAGATAAATCGCGGCGCCATGGCAATGCAGGGCGGGCGCCTCGTCATGCGACTGGCCTTCCTGCGTCACGCGGCGGCTGACGGTGATGCCGGCCTGCTCCAGGCGCTGCACCAGACTGCGGATGATGCCGCTGTGGCCACGGCCATCGCCGCCGATGGCGGCCGACAGGGCAACGAATTCCGGCTTCGCTTGCGCGCCTTCCGCCTGCGCCACGGGGGCAGCGGCCCCTTCGCCGTACAGGTAAAAACCCCGGCCCGATTTGCGGCCGAGGAAACCGGCATTGACCATTTCCTGCTGCAGCACGGACGGCGTGAAGCGCGGGTCGTTGAAATAGGCGCCGAACACGGATTGCGTGACGGAGAAATTGACGTCATGGCCGATCAGGTCCATCAGCTCGAATGGGCCCATGCGGAAACCGCCCGCTTCGCGCAGCACGGCATCGATGGTGGCGGCGTCGCCCGCCTGTTCGTTCAGCAGGCGCCAGCCTTCCGCATAGAAGGGACGGGCGACACGGTTGACGATGAAGCCGGGAGTCGATTTTGCATGCACTGGGTTCTTGCCCCAGGCAATCGACGTGTCATACACGGTGGCGGCCACTTTCTCGCTGGTGGCCAGCCCGCTGATCACTTCGACCAGCGCCATCAGGGGCACAGGATTAAAGAAGTGCATGCCGACCAGGCGTTCCGGACGGCGCAGCTTGGCCGCGATGGCCGTAACGGAAATCGACGAGGTGTTCGTCGCCAGGATGCAGTCGTCACCAACCAGCACTTCGAGTTCGGCGAACAGGCCGCGCTTGACGTCGAGGTTTTCCACGATGGCCTCCACTACCAGGGCAGCATCTGCCACATCAGCCAGGCTGCCGGCCGCCTGCAGGCGCGCCGTGGCGGCCGCGGCTTCGTCGGGCGTCATACGGCCCTTTTCAGCCATCTTCGCATACATCTTGCCAATGTCGGCCAGCGCCTTGCTGACGGCGTCAAAGCGCGTGTCATACAGCTTGACCCGGTAACCGGCGGCGGCCGCCACCTGCGCGATGCCGGCGCCCATGGCGCCGCTGCCGATGACGGCGACGATACTGTTGTTGTCCAGAGCTGCCATATCAATGTCCCTTGAATTGCGGTGCGCGCTTTTCCATGAAGGCGGCCACGCCTTCGCGGTAATCGTCGCTGTTACCGAGATCGCTCATCATGCGCGCTTCCAGCGCAAGCTGCTGCGGCAGAGTATTCGCACCGCTGGCGGCCAGCGCCTGCTTGGTATAGGCCAGGCCCTTGGTGGGGGCTGTGGAAAAGTGCACGGCCAGCTTGCGCGTTTCGTCGGCCAGCTGGGCATCCTCGACGCATTTCCAGATCAAACCCCAGTCTTCCGCTTTTTCTGCCGTCAGCTTCTCGCCGAGCATGGCCAGGCCCATGGCGCGCGCGGAACCGATCAGGCGTGGCAGGAAGAAGGTGCCGCCCGTATCCGGGATCAGGCCCAGCTTGCAGAATACTTCCACGAAACTGGCCGACTTGCCGGCAATGACAATGTCGCAAGCCAGCGCCAGGTTGGCGCCCGCGCCGGCGGCTACGCCGTTGACGGCGCAGATCACGGGCATCGGCAAGGCTTTCAAGGCCAGCACCAGCGGCGCATAGTTCTTTTCCACCGACTCGCCCAGGTCCACGCCCTTCGAACCCGGTTCCACGGCGCGGTCGGACAAATCCTGGCCCGCGCAAAAGCCGCGGCCCGCACCCGTCAGCACGAAGACGCGCACGGCGCTGTCCGCATTGACTTTGGCAATAGCGTCGCGCACTTCCTCGTGCATGGCTTGCGTAAAACTATTCAGTTTGTCGGGACGGTTCAGGGTGAGCGTGGCGATGCCCTGCTCGATGGTGAAGAGGATGTTTTGGTAGGTCATGGTGTCTCGCTATTTTAGTTATCAACCCACAGCGGAAATCTGGGGTCAGACCCGTCGGGTCTGACCCCGGCAGTGGCAGTTGGGTTATTCGGCTTGGTCAAAGTCCACCACGACTTTGTCAGTAACCGGAAAACTCTGGCAACTGAGGACAAAGCCGCGCGCCACTTCGTAATCTTCCAGCGCATAGTTGACGTCCATTTCAACCTTGCCGTCGAGGATCTTGCAGCGGCAGGTCGAGCACACGCCGCCCTTGCACGAATAGCGCATGTCGATGCCCTGCCGCAGGCCCGCGTCGAGGATGGATTCCTTGTCCTTGTCCATCGTGAAGGTGGTGTGGTTACCATCCAGGATGACGGTCACTTCCGTTTCCTGCACGGCGTCCGTCGCCAGCTGGGCGCGCGGCTTGTGGGCGTTTTTCGGAATGCTGGCGGCGAACAGCTCGATCTTGATATTCTGCTTGGGCATACCGGCTGCCTGCAAGGCAGCGGAGACGCCCAGCATCATGTCTTCCGGGCCGCAGATGAAGGCGTTGTCGTAGTCTTCGATCTTGATCCAGTACTGCAGGAACTGCTCGCATTTTTCCTGCGTGATGCGGCCGTTGAACAGTTCGATGTCCTGCTGTTCGCGGCTCATCACGTAGACCAGGTTCAAACGCTCCAGGTACACATCCTTCAAGTCCGTCAATTCTTCCTTGAAGATGACGGACGACGAAGCGCGGTTACCGTAGAACAGGGTGAAACGGCTCAGGGGCTCCGTCAGCAGTGTCGTCTTGATGATGGAGAGGATGGGCGTGATGCCGCTGCCGGCCGCGAACGCCAGGTAATGCTTGCGGTTGACGCAGTCGAGCGGCACGTTGAAGTGGCCCATCGGTGGCATCACCTCGATGGTGGCGCCGGCTTTCAGGGTGTCGTTCGCCCAGGTAGAGAAAGCGCCGCCCGGCGTGCGCTTGATGGCCACGCGCAGGGTGCCATCCTGCACCGCCGAACAGA
Organism: Janthinobacterium sp. SUN137; assembly: GCF_030587265.1. Classification (NCBI taxonomy): domain Bacteria; kingdom Pseudomonadati; phylum Pseudomonadota; class Betaproteobacteria; order Burkholderiales; family Oxalobacteraceae; genus Janthinobacterium; species Janthinobacterium sp. SUN137. The sequence goes on from NZ_JAPWHZ010000001.1 coordinate 1,395,425, forward strand.
TGGAATACGAGCGACGCACGTCTTCCGCATTGATATGGGCGCGCAGGGTCAGGTGCTGGCCCTGCTGGAAGCGGAACTGCTGCTGCAATTCGGCCGGCACGTCGAACGTGACGGCGATGGTGTCGCGCGTTTCATTGCGCACGTTGGCCACGCACAGCGGATAAAATTTACTCATGCTTCATCTCCAGTTTCTTCGGAACGTGTGCCTGATTTTTTTAGTGGCACTTGAAGTAGTCAAACGGTTCGCGGCAATCCAGGCATTTGTACAGGGCCTTGCACGGCGTGGAGCCGAACTGGCTGGTCAGCTGCGTATGCGTGGAACCGCAATTCGGGCAAATCACGTCCAGTTTCGGCGTCGCCTGGCGCTTGACGCCACCACGTAAACCGCTGATGTCGATCACCTGCTGCTGCGGCGGAGCGATGCCATAGCCTTTCAGCTTGGCCTTGCCCGTCTCGCTCATCCAGTCCGTCGTCCAGGCGGGCGCCAGCTGGTTCACCAGCGTCACCTTGTCCACGCCATGGCTGCGCAAGGCATCCGTGACGGCGTCGGCGATCACCTGCATGGCAGGGCAGCCCGAATACGTGGGCGTGATCGTCACGGTACAGGCGTCGCCGCCGGTGACTTCGACGGCGCGCACGATGCCCAGGTCCACCACCGAAATGACGGGGATTTCCGGGTCCGGCACGTCGCCCAGCCAGGCCCAGACCTGGGCGGCGTCCAGCGCTGCCGCGGCAGTGTTCATTACCACTCCGCCCCGGGATAGGCGCGCTGCAGGAACTGCATCTCGGCCAGGATAAAACCCAGGTGCTCCGTGTGCGTGCCCTGCTTGCCGCCTTTTTGCATCCAGGCGTCGGGCGCCGGCATGCTCAAGGTGGCTTCGGCGAAGATCTCGGCCACGTGTTCCAGAAACGCCTGACGCAGGATGTCGGATGGCGGCGCGATGCCGGCGGCCACCATGGCCTGGTCGACGGCGTCATACTTGAACATCTCGCCCGTGTACATCCACAGCTTGTCGGCGGCGGCCTGCGTTTTCGCGTGGCTGTCCGCCGTGCCGTCGCCGAGGCGCACGACGAGATCGCCGCTGCGGCGCAGGTGATAGGTCACTTCCTTGATCGACTTTTGCGCCACCTCGACGATGCGCGCATCCGTCGATTTCGTCAGTTCCAGCAGCTGGAAGTAGTGCCAGCTGTCGAAGAAGAACTGGCGCATCATCGTGTCGGCGTAATTGCCGTTCGGCTGCTCGACCAGCAGACAATTCTTGAAATCGTGGGCATCGCGCAGGAAGGCGATGTCGTCCTCGTCGCGGCCCGCGTTTTCCAGCTCGGCCGCATAGCTGAACCACAAACGCGTCTGGCCCAGCAGGTCCAGCGCCACGTTGGTCAGCGCCATGTCCTCTTCCAGCGCGGGACCCTTGCCGCACAGCTGCGACAGCTGCTGACTGAGGATCAGGGCGTTGTCGCCCAGGCGCAGAAGGTAATTGACCTTGTCATCCATTGCAGGCGCTCCCATCACAGATTCTTGACTTCTTCCGGCATCGGGAAGAAGGTGGGATGGCGGTACACCTTGCTGTTCGATGGCTCGAACAGGGCGCCCTTGTCGCCGGGGCTGCTGGCGACGATATCGGCCGCGCGCACCACCCAGATGCTCACGCCTTCATTGCGGCGCGTGTAGACGTCGCGCGCATGGTTGACCGCCATGGTGGCGTCGGAAGCGTGCAGGCTGCCCACATGCTTGTGCGCCAGGCCGTGCTGGCTGCGGATGAAAACTTCCCACAAAGGCCATTCTTTGCTCATGTTGCTATCCCCTTTTATAGATGTTTTCAGGCTGCCGCTTTGCTAGCGGCTTGCTTGTCGGCGTAGGCGACCAAGGCATCGCGGAACCATTCGCCGTCTTCATACGCTTTCACGCGCGTTTGCAGGCGTTCGCGGTTGCACGGGCCATTGCCCTTCAAGACATTGTTGAACTCGGACCAGTCGATCTCGCCGAATTCATAATGGCCCGTTTCCGCATTGAACTTCAGGTCGGGATCGGGCACGGTCAGGCCCAGGTATTCGATTTGCGGCACGGTCTGGTCGACCATGCGCTGGCGCAATTCGTCGTTCGAGAACAGCTTGATGCGCCATTGCGCCGACTGGGCGCTGTTGACGGAAGCGGCGTCCGATGGACCGAACATCATCAGCGACGGCCACCACCAGCGGTTCAGCGCATCCTGCGCCATGGCTTTCTGCGCGGGCGTGCCCTTGCACAGCGACATCATGATGTCGTAGCCCTGGCGCGCATGGAACGATTCTTCCTTGCAGACGCGGATCATGGCGCGCGCATACGGGCCGTACGAGCAGCGGCACAGGGGAATCTGGTTGATGATGGCGGAGCCGTCGACCAGCCAGCCGATGGCGCCCATGTCGGCCCACGACAGGGTCGGATAGTTAAAGATGCTGGAATACTTGGCTTTGCCCGAATGCAAGGCGGCCAGCAAGTCGTCGCGCGACACGCCCAAGGTTTCCGCGGCGCTATACAGGTACAGGCCGTGGCCGGCTTCGTCCTGGATCTTCGCCAGCAGGATCGATTTACGTTTCAGGGTGGGCGCACGCGTGACCCAATTACCTTCAGGCAATTGGCCGACGATTTCCGAGTGCGCGTGCTGCGAAATCTGGCGGATCAGGGTCTTGCGGTAAGCGTCCGGCATCCAGTCCTTGGCCTCGATCTTGATGCCTTCGTCGATGCGCGCCTGGAAAGCGCGCTCTTCTTGACCCATGTCGTCGAGGGAACGGACGTTCTTGAGGCCGGTTTCAACCATTTGTGCGTACATGATCTGTCTCCCATGTCTTTGATTTTGCGCAGCAACGCGGTGCGATGAACAGATAATACGATACAAAAAACGATTTGCATACACTTGATATGAATCATTTTAAAAAATCGTATCTTGTGCAGCTTTTTTGTGCGTATGATATTGCTTATGAGAAAACACTGCGAAGCGCCACCAGCGCTTCCGGCAAATTATTGCCGCGCTACCCGCGCAGCCAAGTAAACTGCTGCTTTTATTGAACCGACCGCAACACGGCCAGACCGGAACCACATGAAGAACACCCGCTGCACGGCATGGATAGCCGATTTCCTGGAAAGCGACCCACCGCGCTCGAAGTCCCTGGTGATGACCATCTTTGGCGACGCCATCGTGCCGCGCGGCGGCGCCATCTGGCTGGGCAGCCTGATCGAACTGCTGGCGCCGTTTGGCGTGAATGACCGTTTATTGCGCACCAGCGTGTTCCGCCTGGCGCAGGAAGGCTGGCTCAGCTCGCAGCGCGACGGCCGCCGCAGCGCCTATACGATACGTCCGGAGGCGCTGGCCCGCTTCGAGCGCGCCTATCGCCGCATCTATGCACCGCTGGTCGTGCACTGGGATGGCAGCTGGACCCTGGTGATCGGGCCGGCCGGCAGCATCGGCGCCACCGAGCGGGGGGCGCTGCGCAAGGAATTATTGTGGGCTGGCTATGGCTTGATCTCGCCTGGCATCTTTGGCCACCCGGCCAGCAATACGGAGGCGCTGGAAGATATCCTCGTGCGCAATGAAGTGCAGGGCAAGCTGTATGTCTGCCACACCACGGAATTGCCGGGCGTCAGCACGCGTCCCCTGCGCGACATGGTGGGCGACTGCTGGGATTTATCGGAAGTCATAGCCGGCTACCAAAAATTCATCGCCAGTTTCCAACCACTGCTGACCTTGCTGCAAGAAGCACCCGTGTTCGATGCGGAGCAAGCGTTCGTCATCCGCTCGCTGCTGACGCACGCCTACCGCCGCGTGCAACTGCACGACCCGCAACTGCCCGTCGAGCTGCTGCCCGAACCGTGGCCCGGCACGCAGGCGTATGCGCTGGCCCGCGACCTGTACCGCATCACGTACGCGGCGGCCGAGGAACATATCCTGGCCACCTTGCGGCGCGAAGATGCGCAGGCGCCCGATGTGGAGCCGTGGTTCTACGAACGTTTTGGCGGCCTGAACACCTGATAAAACGTCCATGACGATGTTGCAGGGTCTGGGCGTCCGTTCGTACCGCCTGCGGCCCTGCGCCAGGCCCTGGCCATTTTTCAGGCGCTCAGGAATACGTCCGAGCCTGCGCTCACTGTTTTGCTACCACCTGTTTCGCCCCTGCCAATAAATCCTGTCCCAGCTTTTCCAGCGCATTGGCCTGTACCAGCATGGTGTCGAGGATGGCGACGTTGAAGGTGAATTCGGCCGGCGTCGTATAGCCGGGGAAACGTATGATGCGCAGCAATTCCTGCAAGGTCGTGCCCTTGCCCAGGTGCGCCAGGGCGTCGCTGAGGGCGCTGATTTTCTTTTCCAGTTCGCGTATGTGTTTGCCGTTGTCATCCATGATGGCCTCCCCGTGTCGGAGCTATCACGTTAGCAAAGCGCGTCCGTCATCGTTTGCGCCAGCACAAAGTCCACCGCAAAACAGGTATCATCGCGCCATTGCACACGATGCAAAACCCATACGTTTTTATCAGGAACACACATGACCATTAAAATCAGCCAGCAATTCGACGCCGGCGCGATCGAGGTGCTGCGCGCCGACGATGCCCAATCCATCGAGCTGAACATCCGCAAGGATTCCCACGCCGACATCACGCAGTGGTTTTACTTCCGCCTGCAAGGCGCGCAAGGCGAGGCGTGCACGATCCGCTTCATGAACGCAGGCAAGTCGGCCTACCCGGACGGCTGGAAAGATTACCAGGCCGTGGCCAGCTACGACCGCGAAACCTGGTTCCGCGTACCGACCAGCTTTGACGGCACGGTGATGACCATCGAACACACGCCGGAAGAGGAAAGCGTGTACTACGCCTACTTCGAGCCGTACCCATGGGACCGCCACCTGGCCCTGATCGACAGCGCGCAAGCGTCGCCGCTGGTGCGCTTGATCGACCTGGGTAGCACCGTGGAAGGCCGCGACATGAATCTGCTGGTGGTCGGCGACGCCGATGCCGAAAAGAAAGTCTGGGTCATCGCGCGCCAGCATCCAGGTGAAACGATGGCCGAATGGTTTGTCGAAGGCATGCTCGAAGCCTTGCTGGACCAGGCCAATCCATTTGCCCGCCAGTGCCTGCAAGACGCCGTCTTCTACGTGGTGCCGAACATGAACCCGGACGGTTCCGTGCATGGCAACCTGCGCACCAACGCAGCCGGCGCCAACCTGAACCGCGAATGGATGACGCCGACGATGGAGCGCAGCCCGGAAGTGTTCCTGGTAAAACAGAAAATGCATGAAATCGGCTGCGACCTGTTCCTCGACGTGCATGGCGACGAAGGTTTGCCTTACGTCTTCGTGGCCGGCAGCGATGCGCTGGAAAATTTCACGCCAGCACAGAAGGCCGAACAAGACCGCTTCATCGCCGACTTCAAGGTGGCCAGCCCTGACTTCCAGGATGAGCACGGCTACGAAGACGGCCCGTTCACGCCGGAAGTACTGACCATGGGTTCGCCCCACATCACCCACGCCTTCGGCTGCCTGTCGCTGACCCTGGAATTGCCGTTCAAGGACAATGCCAACGATCCCGACCCGCAAACGGGCTGGAGCGGCGCCCGCAGCGCCGCCCTGGGCGCGGCCGTGCTGCAGCCTATCCTGTCCACCTTGCGCGCCTGAGCCGCGCATGAAACTGGCCCGCCACGCATGACGTGACGGGCTTGGCCGGCGGTTACTCTGCCGCCGGCTGTTTTCCGCTCCCCGTCTTGCGCAGCGCAGCATCGCTAATCGTTGCCACGCCAGCCATTGCTGCCTATACTGGGCGCAGCATTGCCTGTCTCCCCCTTGCCGACAACCATCCCGCATATGACCATCAAAGACCAGCCATGCGCTGAGGCGCGATTTTCACCGACCCGACTTGCACACGTGTGCACATTCTTGTTTCTTGGCTTGCACGGCATGCCAGGCACAGCGGCCGAACTCAGCCCTGCCGCGCAGCTGGGGCGGCGCATCTTCCACGATGCCAGCCTGTCCGCCTCGGGCAGGCAGTCGTGCGCCAGTTGCCATGACCCAGCCCACGCCTACGCGCCCGGCAACAAGCTGGCCGTGCAACTGGGCGGCGCCGATGGCCAGGCGCACGGCTACCGCGCCACGCCATCGCTGCGCTACCTGGAACACACGCCGCCCTTCCGCTTTGATGAGGAAGGCGCCCCCAACGGCGGCATCAACCGCGACGGCCGCGCCGCCAGCCTGGCAGAACAGGCGGAACGGCCGTTCCTGGCAGCGCACGAAATGGCCAATGCCAGCACGGATGTGGTGGTGGAACGGTTGCGCAACGGCAACTATGCGGACGCATTCCGGCGCGTCTTTGGCGACGCCATCTTTGCGCAACCACAACAGGCATTCAGCCGCATCACGTATGCTTTGCAGCAATTCCAGCAGGAAGAGCCGGATTTTCACCGCTACGATTCCAAATATGACCTGTACCTGGCCAACAAGGTTCCCCTGGAGCTGGCCGAATTGCGGGGCTTGGCCCTGTTCAACGATGAACGCAAGGGCAATTGCGCCGCTTGCCACCCCAGCGTGCGGGGCGAACATGGCGCGCCGCCCCTGTTTACGGACTTCAGTTTCGACAATCTGGGCGTGCCGCGCAATATGCGCATTCCCGCCACGGCCGACCCGGCCTATTTCGACCTGGGCTTGTGCGGTCCCGACCGTATGGACCTGGCGGCGAAAGGCGAACTATGCGGCGCCTTCAAGGTGCCCAGCCTGCGCAATGTGGCCACACGCCAGGTGTTTTTTCATAACGGCGTGTTCGACAACCTGACGGATGCCCTGCGTTTTTATGTGCGGCGCGATACGCATCCGCAAGAATGGTATCCGCGCGACAAGCGAGGAAAAGTGCAGAAATTCAATGACATACCTGCCAGATACCGCGCCAACGTGAACGTCAAGGAAGCGCCGTTCGACCGCAAGCGCGGCATGGCGCCGGCGCTGACGGCGGGCGAGATCGAGGATATGGTGAAGTTCCTGGCCACCCTGACGGATGGCTATCAAGTCCAGCAGTAAAGCGTGGCACGCCCGCCCGGCGTTGTCGCGCTTGCCATTCAGGCGCTCAGCCGCCCGCCACCACCATGCTCTCGATGAGAATGGACCCCGTCTGTTTGGTGCCGCGGCGCAGTTCGTCGGCGCCCACGGCCACGATGTTGCGCAGCATGTCCTTCATGTTGCCGGCGATGGTGATTTCTTCCACCGGATACTGGATCACGCCATTTTCCACCCAGAAACCGGATGCGCCGCGCGAATAGTCGCCCGTCACGTAATTGGTTCCTTGTCCCATCAGTTCCGTCACCAGCAAGCCCGTGCCCAGCTTTTTCAGCATGGCACTAAAATCGTCGCTGGCGGCCGTCAGGTTCGACGTCAGATACAGATTATGCGAACCGCCCGCGTTGCCCGTCGTCTGCATGCCCAGCTTGCGGGCCGTGTAGGTCGACAGGAAATAGCCTTGCACCACGCCATCCTTGACGACGTCGCGGCTGACGGTTTTCACGCCCTCTTCGTCGAACGGCGCCGAACCGACGCCGCCGATCACGTGCGGGTCTTCGAAGATCTGCACGTGCGACGGCAGCACTTGCGTGCCCAGGGAATCGTTCAGGAAAGTGGATTTGCGGTACAGGGCGCCGCCCGAGGTCGCTTGCACATAGGTACCCAGCAAACCGGCCGCCAGCGGTGCCTCGAACAGCACGGGACAAGTGCGCGTGCCCAGTTTGCGCGCGTTCAGGCGCGACAGGGCGCGCTCGGCGGCATAGCGACCGATGGCTTCCGGGCTCGACATTTTGGAGGCGTCGCGCACGGACGAATACCAGTCGTCGCGCTGCATCTTCGCGCCCTTGCCGGCGATGGGCGCCACGGACAGGGTGTGGCGTGAAAACGGGTAGCCGCCGATGAAGCCGCGCGAATTGGCGGAAACAAAGTGCGATTGCTGCACGTGCACGCTGGCTCCCTCGCTGTTCGTGATGCGCGGGTCGACGGCAAACGCGGCCGCTTCAGCCCGCTGGACCAGGGCGACGGCTTCCTCGGTGGAAATGAGCCAGCGATAGAACAATTGCAAGTCGCGGGGGGACATTTCCAGCATATCCGTGTCGGCCAGGCCCGCGCAATCGTCCTCGGCCGTGAAGCGGGCGATGTTGTAGGCGGCGTCCACCGTGGCGCGCAGGGCGGACGGCGAGAAGTCGGAGGTGCTGGCATTGCCGCGCTTCTTGCCGACAAACACGGTCACGCCCATGCCCTTGTCCTTGTTTTGCTCGATCGTCTCGATCTTGCCTTTTCGTACAGAAACGGACAAGCCGCCGCCTTCGCTGACTTCGACGGCTGCGTCGGTGCCGCCCGCTTCCCGCGCAAAAGACAACACATCACGGGCTAGTTGCTGCAATTGCTCTTGACTATGGGTAAATACGGAGTCGTTCATGCGCTGTTTTCTTCGGAAAGCCGCTAAAAAGGTTATCATAGCAGTCGTTTACAGTTTACAGGTGCGGCCTACGCGGCCAATCCCGCCTTATCATGCCAAATCCAAACCGGGGAGCTTGCGGCTTCCAATCCACCGAATTCGAACAGGAATATGAACGTCCTTCGAAGTCGGAACTCAAGCGCCAGATGACCGTCCTGCAAAAGCTGGGCGAAGAACTCGTCAATGAGGCACGCGACCGCGTCAAGCGCGTCCCGATGCCGGAAGACGTGCGCGACGCCATTCTCGAATGCCAGCAAATCAAGGATCACGAAGGCCGCCGCCGCCAGCTGCAATACGTGGGCAAGAAGATGCGCACCCTGGATGAAGACGAAGTTGCCGCCATCCAACGCACCATCGATAGCTGGAAAGGCTTGTCGAAAGCCGACACGGCCAATATGCACGCGATGGAACGCCGCCGCGACAAACTCTTGACGGACGACAAGGCCCTGACCGTCTTGCTGTCGGAAAATCCGGAACTGGACGTGCAGCACCTGCGCACCCTGATCCGCAATGCCCGCAAGGAGCAAGCCGAGAACAAGCCGCCGAAGGCCTACCGTGAAATCTTCCAGATCTTGAAAGAGATCGCCAAGAAGCAAAATGGCGGCAAGAAAGATGCCGACGAAGATGACGCAGAAGCGGAAGACGACGAGTAATTGACCGTCCCAAACGCAAGGATGGACAAAAAACCGGGATAATCCCGGTTTTATTGTTTTTAAGACACTCCAGACTTTTATAGGTGACCGATGTCCACCACTCTCGAAGACGAATTGATTATCGGCCTCGTGTCGATCTCGGACCGCGCCAGCGGCGGCGTGTATGAAGACCTGGGCATCCCCGCCCTGGAAAGCTGGCTGTCCGCCGCCATCCGCACGCCTTTCCGCCTGGAAAAACGCCTGATCCCGGACGAGCGCTCGCAAATTGAAAACACCCTGATCGACATGGTCGACCTCAGTCACTGCCATCTGATCCTGACGACGGGCGGCACGGGTCCGGCGCGGCGCGATGTGACGCCGGACGCCACCTTGTCCGTCGGGACCAAGGAAATGCCAGGTTTCGGCGAACAGATGCGCCAGATCAGCCTGCAATTCGTGCCGACGGCCATTTTGTCGCGCCAGGTGGCCGTGATCCGCGAGACGCCCGAGCGCGCCGCCCTGATCATGAACTTGCCGGGCCAGCCGAAAGCCATCAAGGAAACCCTGGAAGGCTTGAAGGATGTTGATGGAAATCAATTGGTGAACGGCATCTTTGCCGCCGTGCCCTATTGCATCGATCTCATCGGAGGCCCTTACATGGAAACCGACCCGGCCATCTGCAAGGCCTTCCGTCCCAAATCGGCGCTGCGTCCGGCGCAATCACTACCAGAGGAAAATACATGAGCACTTTGCTGGAAACCATCGAACTCGACAGCGCACCGAACCCCACCGTATCCATCATCTGGATGCATGGCCTGGGCGCCGACGGCAACGACTTCGTTCCCCTGGTGAAAGAACTCGACCTGCGCGGCTGCCCCGCCATCCGCTTCATCTTCCCCAGCGCCGGCACCATGCCCGTCACCATCAACAACGGCTATGTGATGCGCGCCTGGTACGACATCCTCGTGAGCGACCTCGTACGCCGCGAAGATGAGGGCGGCTTGCGCGCCTCGCAGCTGCAGATCGAAGCGCTGATCGCGCGCGAAAAGGCGCGCGGCATTCCCGCCAGCCGCATCATCCTGGCCGGCTTCTCGCAAGGCTGCGCCATGACCCTGCAAACGGGCTTGCGCCATGCGGAACCGCTGGCCGGCCTGATGTGCCTGTCCGGCTATCTGCCGCTGGCCGACAAGACGGCTCTGGAACGCACGCCGGCCAGCCTGCAGACGCCGATCTTCATGGCGCACGGCACGGCCGACCCCGTGGTGCAGATCAACCGCGCGCAACAGTCGCGCGACTTGCTCACCGGCATGGGTTACAAGGTGGAATGGCACGAGTACATGATGCAGCACTCGCTGTGCCAGGAAGAAATCGACGCCATCGGCGCGTGGCTGAAGAAAGTATTGGCTTAAAGTAAAACAGGCGCGGTCTGCGCCACGCCTGTTGTCTTGCGGAACGCCGGGAATGATCAGTTTACCGGCGTTTTTTCATTCCAGATTTTCAGCATGTCGGGCGACGCTTCCGAGCGGATGCCATTGTCCGTCAGCACCGATTCCGTCGCTGCCAGCATGTCCTTGCGGGGCACGACGACCATTTCCGCATCGCGCTGCTGGAAGCGGAACGTCAGCAATTCATCCGTCTGGTCGCGCAGCAAGGCCACCAGGTGCGCCAGGCTGCGCACGCGCACGCCATTGACGGAATCGACGACCGAGAAGAAACGGGTACTGTAGCCATTCATCAGCTTGTGCGGGAAGAACGGCGCGGCGATCACCACCAGTTCCTCGCGTTCGCTGTCGGGCGCATCGCCGCGCCGCGTGGCCAGCGGATTGCCGGCAAACGCCATGCCGCCCAACATCGCCGGGTTGCCATTCGGCGCCGCCATGAATTCCGTGCTGGCGCGCGAAAACACCATCGGACCGAAGATGAAATAGGATGGGTAATTGCCCTGCAAGCCGCTGATGAGCATCGGGTGCGCCGCCGAGACGGGCACCTTGATTTTCAGGGGCGCGCCCTGGCGCACCACCGTCAACGGCAACTGGCCGTCTTTCGCCAGCTGCTGTACCCGGTACTGGAAGCGCACGCGGCTGTTGGCATTCAGCTTGACCATGCCCTGGTTGTCAATGGGAAAATCGCCGATATGCGTGATGACATCCCACTCCTTGAGCGGATAGGCGGCATCCTTGCTGGCCGGCGTCATCACGACGGCGCCTTCGACACCCTTGGCCAGCTTCAGATACGTGCGCAGCGCGGGATTTTCCAGCGTTTGCGTCACGTCACGCATGGCCGGCTTGCCCTTGGGCGCGCCACTGTCCTGGTCGCGCAGAAACAGTTCGATTTCCTCGTTGGGGATGATGTAGCCGATGTTTTGCGCATTGAGCATGCCGGCAAAGGCCAGGCCGATCATCTTGTCGCCGGCAATCACGGGGCCGCCGCTATTGCCCGGATTGATGGCCGCATCGATCTGGATGCGCAGGCCGGACACGGGGAAGTTGTAGCGCACGAATTCGATGCGCGAAACGATGCCCTTGGTGATCGACAGCGAGGTGCCGCCCGTCGGATAGCCATACGCCAGCACGGCATCGCGCACGTCCGGCAAGACATTGGCGCGCGGCACCGCTTTATGGCTGGCAAAAAAACTGTCATCGTCAATTTTCAGCAAGGCCAGGTCCATGCCGCGCGAGATGGCCAGCACGGTCGCCGGTATCTTGTCGCCGGCGCCATTCGCCTGGATCTGCACCTGGCTGGCATAGCCGACCACATGCGCATTGGTGAGGATGCGGCGGCCTTCGATGACGACGCCGGAACCCGTCACCTCTTGCGGCGCAGCCTTGCTCCACGGTTTATAGGGATCCGGCCCGCGCAGGGTGGAAAACACCTTGACGACTGAATTCTCCAGGGCGGAAGCGCCGGGGCTGGCGGTTGCAGCGGTCTCGGCGGCAAGCGCGCGCACCGTCATCAGGGGGCAAAAAGAAAGGGCCAGCGCCAGGAAGGCGCGGCCCATCAGGGTGAAGCACGGACGAGTTTTCATTGAGCTTGTTGGCAATGGCAGGGAAGTAAAATTATATATTGAATAATTTCAACTTCATTACACTTTGTCCATCTTTGCCCGAAAAACACCTGTCATCAGGCGGGCATGGGCGGCACACCCAAGGCCGGCACCGCCGTCTGCGCGCCATTCATCACCATGGCCAGGAAAGTGTAGTAGCCATTGATGCCCATCAAGTCGACCACGCCGTGCTCGCCGAACAGCGCCAGCGCCCGCGCATACGTGGCATCGCTGACGCGCTTGTTCTGCTGCAGCTCGATGCAAAAGTCGTGCACGGCTTGCTCATCTTCCTTCAGGGCAAGCGGTACGCGCCGCGCAGCGATGGCATCCACGGCCGCTTGCGCAATGCCGTTCTGCACGGCCAGCGGCGCGTGGATGGCCCACTCGACTTGCTGGTCCCATTGGCGCGCCGTCACCAGGATCGCCAATTCCGACAGCCGCGTGCCGATGGCGCTGCGGTAGCGCAAGTATTCGCCCATGCGCTGCGCCGTTTCCATCAGCTCGGGGCTGCGGATCAGCGGCACGAAGGGGCCGTACAGGGCCCCGCGCGGACCGTCGATGATGGCTTGCGCGGCCGCGCGCTGCTGGACATCGAGCTGATCCAGCGGCAACGGCGGCAAACGGTCGATATCGCTACCGGCCATCAGGCAGTCCAGGCAACCACATCCTGCTGCTGTTCACCGAGGCCGGCGATACCCAGGCGCATGCTGTCGCCTTTTTTGAGGAAACGCTGCGGCTTGCGGCCCTGGCCCACGCCCGGCGGCGTGCCCGTGGCGATGACGTCGCCCGGTTCCAGGGTCATGAATTGCGACAGGTAGCTGACGATCTGTGCCACCGTGAAGATCATGGTTTGCGTATTGCCGGTCTGCATGCGCTTGCCGTTGACTTCCAGGTACAGGTCCAGATCCTGCTCGTCGATGACTTCATCGCGCGTCACCAGCCATGGGCCGACGGGGCCGAAGGTGTCGCAGCCCTTGCCCTTGTCCCACTGGCCGCCCCGCTCCAGCTGGAACGAGCGCTCGGAAATGTCGTTGACGACGCAATAGCCGGCCACGTATTTCAGGGCGTCCTCTTCGCTCACGTATTGCGCGCGCGTGCCGATGATCACGCCCAGCTCCACTTCCCAATCCGTCTTTTTCGAACCTTTTGGCAGCACGACATTGTCGTCCGGGCCATTCAGGCAAGTAATGGCCTTCATGAAGACGATGGGTTCGGCCGGGATAGCCATGCCGGCCTCGGCCGCGTGATCCGCGTAATTGAGGCCGATGCCGATGAACTTGCCGACTTTCGCCAGCGGCACGCCGAAGCGTGGATTGCCGCGCACCAAAGGCAAGGTCTTTTCGTCGAGCTTGGCCAGCTTGCGCAGGGCCTTGTCGGACAGTTGTGCGCCATCAATATCGGCGATCACGCCGGACAGGTCGCGCAGTTTGCCTTCTTCATCGATCAGGCCCGGTTTTTCCTTGCCTGGACGTCCATAACGAACGAGTTTCATAGTCTTCCTTGGAGTTGATCATTGCCGCTGTGCAGGCTGCCATTTTACCGGATGGCCCGGCACGCCTGCAGCGGTGAATGAAAAACATCGCAAGTCCTGGCAATTGCAAGGCCGCCAGCACGCCAAACGCCGCCTGGTACGCCTGCGGCGGATACTGCTGCTGGCTGTTCAGGGGCCAGCAGCCGAGGATCAGGCCAAAGCCCGCCTGCACCAGGAAGGCGCCCGTGAAAATGAGCAAATTCAAACAGGTGGCCGCCCTGCCCGTCAAACTGGCCGGCATGCTTTGCGCAACGATCGCATACTCGAGGCCCGTCACCGTGCCCAGCAGGGTAAATAGCACGGACAGCAAAGGCAGGCTGGGCACCACATTGCACGCCATCGCCACTTGCACGGCGACAAACAGGACGATGCCCACGCCCGCCACTTGCATGGGTGCAATACCGCGCCGCGCCGCGCATTCCGTCAGCATGCCCATGCCGATGGCGCCGAAGATGACGGCCGCCATGCCCAGATACAACAAATACGCGACATTGTCGTCGGACAAGCCGCCCACGTCGGCCAGCCAGCGCCCCACCCACAAGCCCTGCACGCCAAAGAACACCGTGTGCGGCAGCAGGATCAGCGCGATGGTGCGGCGAAAGGCCCTGTCGCCATACACGCTCCAGACGCTGACCTTGTTCCTCGCCGCGGCGGGTGCAGGCTGGGCCGGCGACAGCAGGCGGATCAGCAAGCCGATGGCCAGCGCCGCCAGCGCCAGGCCCAGGAACACGCCGCGCCAATCCGTGTAGTGCAGGGCCAGCTTGACGGGCATGGTGGCCGTGGCCGCCCCCAGGCCGCCCACGGCGATCAGATAGCCATGCACGGAAGGCAGGCGAGCTGGCGCGATGGCGCACGAGACCGCTTTCACGGCGGCCATGAAACAGCCGCCCAGGCCCGCCCCCATCAAGGCGCGCGCCCACATCAGTCCGGCAAAGCTGTGGCCCCGGCTGAACAGCCACACGCCCAGGGCCGCCAGCGCCAGCAGCCACAGTTGCACCGTGCGGGGGCCGTAGCGGTCCAGCGCCATGCCGACCGGCAATTGCACCAGCGCAAAAGCGAGAAAAAAGGCGCTGGTCAGCAGGCCCAGCTGGGCTGGCGTCAGGGCGATGGCGCCCAGTAATTCGGCCGTCAGCACGGCATTCACGCCGCGCAACAGGCACGACAAGTAGTGCCCGAGTGCGAACGGCAGGAACACCAGGCAAAACACGGCCGCGCCGGAGCGGGCAGGCGCGCCGTGGCCGTGCATGCTCAGGCGGCCTGTGCCAGGCGGATGATTTTATGCGGCACCTGCGGCACCGGGTCATCCGTTTCAAAGAAAAACTTGTCCTGGCCAAAGGCCGGCTTCAAATCGTCCAACCACGTCGCTTCCGCATCGAACTTAGCATAAAACGGCCGGCGCACCCAGTCCGGGTTGCGCGCCTGCAAAAATTGCAGGGCAAATAGTTTTTCGCCATGGATGGTGACGATGCCATCGATGACGATCTTGCCGGGAAACGCGCTCATGGAAGGCCCGCGCACCGTGCGCGACAGACCGGACACCATCTGGTAGGCGGCCTGGAAAATCTCGTGCGCCTTCGCCAGGGGCAACTCGAAATAGCTACGCGGGCCCGTGTCCCGTTCGACAAACATGTAATACGGAATCGCCCCCAGGCGCGTGCCCGCCTGCCACAGCTCGGCCCAGCTAGCGGGGTCTTCGTTGATGTGGCGGATCAGCGGCCCCTGCATGCGCAAGGTGGCGCCCGTGGAAATGATGCGCTTCACCGCTTGCTGGGCGATGTCCTGGCGCAACTCGACGGCATGGCTGTAATGGCCCATCACGGCCAAGTTCTTGCCCGCCTTGACGATACGCTCGAACAGGCGCATCAAGTCGTCCGCATCGCGGTCCGAGACGAAGCGCTGCGGCCAATACGCCACCGCCTTGGTGCCGATGCGGATGTTCTGGATATGTTCCAGGCCCGGCGCCAGCAGCGGCTCCAGGTAGGCAGCCAGTTGCCGCGTATTCATGATCATCGGGTCGCCGCCCGTGATCAGCACGTCCGTCACTTCCGGATGCAGTTTCAGGTAGGCGACCAGCTCATGCGACTCATGCGCATCGAACTTCATGTCGTCCATGCCGACGAACTGGGGCCAGCGGAAACAGAAGGTGCAATACGCGTGGCACGTCTGTCCTGCGCTGGGGAAAAACAGCACCGTTTGCGCATATTTATGCTGCAAGCCGCGCACGGGCGCATCGTTGACCCGGGGCACGTTGTGCGTCATCTGCCCGGCCGGATGGGGATTCATGCCCAGGCGCAAGCCATGCACATAGGCATCGATAGCGGCCTTGTCCCTCTGCACCAGCACCAGCTCGCGCAGGTGCGCGTACTGTTCGGGCGCCAGCATGTCGCGGTGGGGAAAGACGAGGCGATAGATGGGGTCGTCGGGGATGTTGTTCCAGTCGATCAACTGGTCGAGCACATAGGCATTGGTGCGAAACGGCAAGACGTGCGACACCACTTGCACGGCTTCGCGCTGCTCTTCCGGCAGCCATTCCCACTGCCGCGCCTGTTGTATGGTGTGCCGCGTATACGGCTTGAACTTGGGTGAAAACGGCTCGGTAATGGGTGCGGACACGATCGGCTCCTTGCCAGTAAACAGCGATAACTTCCTTGAAACCAGCCCTATCCCGGCCAATTCCAGCCTCTTCCTCTGCCATGCCTTGCCAGCTTGGCATGCTGTGAAAGTCATCATAGTTCTTGCCGCTCGGAACCAAATTGTTACATATCAACAAGCCGTCGATACGTTGCAAGCTACCGACAAGCAACACCTTAGTTTGTGCCATCGCAATTTGCGGGAAGCGTCGGCGACGTAAATTACGACTTGGCAACATATCCCTCGATATCACAAGGAGCTTTCATGAAACGCTTATTCACGGGTAGCCTGCTGTGCCTGGCATTTGCCGGTGGCAACGTCAGCGCCGCGGTCGAACCAACGGAAAAAGACGCCATCGCCATGGCCGAACGGGGTGCCGCCTTCATGAAGGCGCATGGCAAGGAAGAAATGATGAAAAAAATCACAGCGAAAGACCCGGACTTCGTGCAGGGCTCGCTGTATGTGGACATGCGCGACATCAAGACGGGCATCGTGCTGGCCCACCCCATCAATCCTTCCATCGTGGGCAAGGATTTGACGGATGTGCCCGATGCGAATGGCAAGAAATATCGCCGTGAAATCATTGAGTTGGCGCAAAAACAGGGCAAGGGCTGGGTCGATTATCAATACAAGAATCCCACCACCGGCAAGATCGAACCGAAGACCACCTACATCCTGCGCGTCAACGATGTGGTGCTGGAAGCGGGGATCTACAAAAAATAGGGCAAGGGCGGCGCGCATGCACACCGCGCGCCGCCTGCGGTTTGAACGGCCATCGCCAGGAGTCGAGCATGCTCAATCAATTACGCATAGGGCCAAAATTATTGCTGGCACCCACCCTGGTCTTGCTGTTGCTGATACTCAGCTCGACCGGCGCCTGGTATGGCATGGTGCGGCAAAATGCCTCGCTGGAAAACATGGTGCGGGTGCGCATCACGCACCTGAAGGCAGCCGCCGACGTACTGGGGGACGCCAAGCATGTGCACGGCAATATGTACCAGTTGCTGTCGTGGACGAATGGCAGCTTCGCCAAGGCCCGCCTCGATACACTGGAGCAACAGATCAAGGCGCGCCACGCGGCCATCGGCACCCAGCTGGCCTCGCTGCGCGCCACGGCCACGGGCGCCGAACTCACCCTGGTCGATGCGGCCATCACAGCACTGGCCGGCTATCGCAAGGCTGTGCTGGAAACGATGGAAATGGCGCAGATGGACCAGTCGATCGCCACCAATTCCATGCTCAAGGCGGAAACGCAGTTCGGCCAGTTCAATACGCAGTTGGCGCAACTGTCCGCGCTGGAAACGACGCTCAGCAGCCAGGCCCATGCGACGGCCAGCGCCGAGTTTCGCACCCTGTGCTGGAGCTTGCTGCTGACCGTCCTGCTCTCCATCCTCGTCTCCATCGTGGTGACCATGCTGGTGCGGCGCGCCATGCTGGTGGAAATCCGCGGCATTGCCGACGCCGTGCAAGACTTGGCGGCGGGCAAGCTGATGGCCGGCGCGCCCAAGCAGGGCAATGACGAAATCGCCGCCACCTCGCGCGTGCTGGACCAGACCATCGCCCACCTGAATCAGACCTTGCGCACCATCATGGGCGCCGTGCAATCGATCGACACGGCCTCGCACGAAATCGCCACCGGCAACCTGGATCTGTCGGCGCGCACGGAAATGCAAGCCAGCTCGCTGGAAGAAACGTCGAGCGCCATGGAAGCGCTGACGCAAGCCGTCAATGACAACGCCGACAACGCCCAACTGGCCTGCGAGCTGGCGGGGCAGGCATCCACCCTGGCCGTGCAAGGGGGCGTGTCGATGCAGCAAGCCGTGACGACGATGGCGACAATACGCGCCAATTCGCGCCAGATCGTGGATATTATCGGCGTGATCGACGGGATTTCCTTCCAGACCAATATCCTCGCGCTGAATGCGGCGGTGGAAGCGGCGCGCGCGGGAGAACAGGGCCGCGGCTTTGCCGTGGTGGCGTCGGAAGTGCGCACCCTGGCGCAGCGCTCGGCGCAAGCCGCCAAGGAAATCAAGACCCTGATCGCCACGTCCGTCACCACTATCGATGGCGGCAGCGTGGCCGTGCAGCAGGCGGGCGACAGCATGGGCGCCATCGTGGCCTCGGTGCAGCAAGTCAATGAGATCATCCAGCGCGTGAAACAGGCCAGCGCGGAGCAGGCGTCGGGCATCACGGAAGTGAACCAGGCCGTCACGCAAATGGATGACGTCACCCAGCAAAATGCAGCCCTGGTGGAACAGGCGGCAGCGGCGGCGGCCAGTTTGCAGGACCAGGCCGTCAAATTGTCGGCGGCCGTGGCCGTGTTCACCCTGGATGAGCGCCCCGCCTCACCGGCTGGCCACACCGAAGACGAAGCATTCCAGCATCCGGCCAGCCCCGCCAACGGAGAAGGCAAGGACCGGCGCGCATTGCACAGCCCGCTGCGCGGCATGCCCGGCCGGCATGGCGCCAACGATGCATCGCGGCGCCGGCGCAGCTAGACGGCGGGCGCGCGCAGCGGTTTACTCAGATAGGGCGAGCCGGCCAGCACGAAGCGCCACGGCGTGTCCATCGCCCTGGAAATGCCGATGCGCGGCCCCGTTTGCACCGTGACATCGCCTTCGCGGGCCAGCAACAGGAACGGCGGCGCGTCCAGTGCCAGCCGGTTGTGCAGGTGGCTCACGCCCAGCGCCTGGCACACCTTGCCCGGTCCCGAGCACAGCAGCCGCTCCCCCTCGACGCCGCGCCGTTCGCGCATCGTATCGAGTCCCTCCACAGGTTCGATCGCGCGGATCAGCACGCCCGCGCCATGCCCCGCTTCGCGGCACACAAAGTTCAGGCACCAGTGGATGCCGTACGAGCGGTAGACATAGGCGTGCCCGGGCGGGCCGAACATGGCCGCATTGCGCGGCGTCATGCCCCCATACGTGTGCGAGGCAGGGTCCAGCCGGTCATACGCTTCCGTTTCCACGATGCGCCCGCCCACGCCGTCGACCAGCACGGTCACGCCGATCAGCTGGCGCGCCACGCTGCTGGAATCGTCCGCGAAATCGATACCCGCAAGGATTTTTTTCATCAGGCAATTGTACTGCCGCGCATCCGGCCGCACGCTTTGCCTCGCCTTGAAAACAAATAAAACTTGGTTTTTTCATCATGGATACCGGGATGGGCAAGGTCGTAAAATGATGAAAATCACGGCTGGACCGGGCCAAAACGGGGATTTTTTCCAGAATATATTGCAGATATGAACTATTGCTATGCATAAACAGCGATAATCGTCGGGCACTGCGCCAGACGCTCATGAAGCGGGCAGCGGCAGCGCGCGACAGAATAAGCACCGGGCACAAAAATGATGATGAAAGCGTGATGATGAGAGCGGCAGCGCAAAAGCAGATAGAGCAGGAAGATCCGGTTGACGCCTTGATGCGTTCCATCCGTATCCCGCCGCGTCCCAGCCTGCTGGTCGACCTGCAGCGCGAACTGGCGGAACAGGACCCGTCGCCGCGCCGCATCGCGCGCATCATCGCCGACGACGTCGGCATGTCGGGCGCCCTGCTGAAATTGGCCAATTCGCCGTTCTATGGCGCCGCGCGCAAGGCCAAGTCCGTCGAGCAAGGTATCAACTTTCTCGGCATCAACCAGTGCAGCGCCATGATGACGGGCTTGCTGGCGCGCCAGGCGCTGGAAGCGGAAGGCGTGGAACTGACCAATTTCTGGGATGTGTCGGCCAAGCGCGCGCGCGCCCTGGTATTTACCTCACGCAAGCTGCGCATCGCCCCGCCCGACATCGCCCACACCTTCGGCCTGTTCTGCGACATCGGCGTGCCCCTGCTGATGAACCGCTTTCCCGACTACGTCAACACGTACGCGGCGGCCGCCAACGATGCGCACAATTGTTTTACAGCACTGGAAGACGCACGCCACCAGACCAACCACGCGGCCATCGGCTGCTTGCTGGCGCGCAACTGGGGCCTGTCTTCCGACGTCTCGTGGGCGATCTTGCACCACCACGACTACACGGTGCTGGCCGACCCGTCCACGGACGACGCCATCCGCTCGCTCGTCGCCCTGTCGCTGCTGGCCGAAAAGGGCATTCAGCGCTACCATGGCAACAGTACCTCGCTGGAGTGGGACAAGGGCGGCGAACTTGCTTGCCAGCATCTTGGCCTGTCGCAGGAAGAAGCCGCCGACCTGCTCGACGAATTGCACGAGATGTTCGATACCGACCATTGAGGTATCAGGCGGCCGCGTCCGCCTGTATGATCCGTCCCGGCGCCTGGCACAAGCCCTGGCGCCTGTTTCCGTTTGCCTGACCCGTCTTTCTTAACCTGTTGATCGCCATGCCCAAAAATAAGCGCCCTGTCCCCCGTAAATCCGCCAACACGCCTGAAGACAAGGATGAATCCGTCACGCGCATGCTGTGCACGATGGCCCTGAACCTGGCGGAGCAGGAAGACAGCGAATCGCAGGGCACGGTGCTGGCCGAGCAAGCCGTCGAGTTCGGCCGCCTGATCCGCAAGGCCTTGAATCAAAAGAAGGATGAAATCCTGTACGACGCCATCGAGCGGGCGAAATACGAGGACGTGGGCGCCTACCAGTACCTGCGCAGCCATATCGAGGAAGCGGCGTCCATTTCCGTGATCCGCCGCGAAAATGCCCCGGCCATGGAAATCAACGCCTTCGTCGTGCCCCTGCTGGTGCAAAGCACGGGCGGCCTGAAGGAAGCGGACAGCTTCCAGGACCAGGACGCGTTCGAAGCGCTGGTGAAAAGCTTCCAACAGGCAGAACTGGAAAGCGCCAAGGCCAAGGTAGTCCTGATGAGCCACGCCTACGACCTCGATGAAATCGACCGCATCACCTACAGCCACCTGCACGAAATGGTGCGCGATGCGTACTCGTCGATGACGGACAAGAAAATCGTCGCCACGCCGGGCCTGGAAAGCAGCATCGTCGGCTGGAGCGAGACGGCCTTCGGTCCGCAGGACACGGCCGTCGAACTGCGCTTCCTGCTGGGCTTTGCCCTCAAGCGCGTGGACGACCCGTTCTATGCGGAACCGAAGGATGAAGCGGCGCTCGACGCCTGGTTCGATGCGCGCATGGCCCGCTACCAGCAGTGGACGACGGAAGTGGGCGATCTGGTGAAACGCTGCCTGGCGCCGGCCGGCAACACCCTGGAAGTAAGCTTCCTCTACCAGGATCTGTTCCACGGTGGCAAGGAACAAGGCATGAGCGAGTATGCGATGCTGCAGATGATGTCCGGCATCAACCATGCGTTGGCAGAAAACAACGTGGACGCGGGCGACGTCTCGGTGGTCGTCGGCCCGGCCGATGAGCACGGCGAAATGCTGCTGCGCGTCAACGTCAGCACGGCAGACGGCCAGTTGCTGCACAGCGCCGACAAGCCGCTGGACCTGGCCGCCGACTTGCAGGACGAAGTCGACGACATCTGCGACGCGCTGGCCACCATCGGCGTCACCCGCTTGTCAGTGGCGCTGAAATTCGACGCCAAGGGACAGCCGCTGGAAGCGCAGCCGTACGCGCCGGCCTAAAGCCGGCAAACTGATCAACTGAGTCCCCGCATTACAACGGCTGCAATGTTTTCCATTGCAGCAACTTGGCGCCATACGCGAGTGTGTAAGCGGGGCTGCTCGACGGCAAGCTGACGATGCGGTAGCGCTGCGCGTGCTCGCCCAGCACCTTGATGCCCAGCTTAGCGGCCGTGCCGCCGTTGAAGGCGATCGTGTGCAATTGCGGCAGACTGGCGGCCAGGGCCACCAGGTCGTTGTCGTCGCGGGCGCGGATGTTGCTGTCCAGGCTGCCCGTGCGCTGCGCCTGCGCCACCACATCCCACAGGCCCACGCCGTGCGCCAGCAAGGTGCTCAAGCGCGCTTCATAGGGCTGGCTCGTCAAGTCCACGCCCAGCACCTCTCCCAGCAGCAGCCAGAACTTGTTTTGCGGATGCGCATAATACTGGCTGTGCGCCAGCGATTTTTCGCCGGGCAAGCTGCCCAGTATCAACAAGCGCGTATCGGCGTCGACGACGGGATCGAAACAGCGCTTGCGCGGGTCGGCGGCAGGGTCTGGCAAGAAGGCTGGGCTATTCAAATGAGCGGTCCGGAAGGGGAAATGAAGGGCCATTTTACCCGGCCACGCGACGGTGTAGAATTCCCGGACAACCATCCCTACACAAGAGACCGCCCATGCGCACCATCGACACCCTGCTGGCCCAGTATGGCGAAAGCCACCGCAACCACGTCAATGAATGGGTGCACATCGTGTGCGTGCCGCTGATCGTCTTCAGCCTGCTGGGGCTGCTGTGGAGCGTGCATCCCAGCGTGGCGCTGCTCGGCAGTATTCTCGCTTTATACTATTACTACAAGCTGTCGCGTCCGTTTGCGGCAGGCATGCTGGCCATGCTGGCCGCCATGCTGGGCCTGCTGCTGCTGATGCCGGCGCTGACTGTCCTGCCCGTGTCGCTGGCGCTGTTCGTGCTGGCCTGGATAGGCCAGTTCATCGGCCACCAGATCGAAGGCAAGAAACCGTCGTTCCTGGACGACTTGCGCTTCTTGCTGGTGGGACCGCTGTTCGTGCTGGGATTTTTGTACCGGCGCCTGCGGCTGGCGTATTGAGCAGCAAGCGGTCATGCGGGGCCGTAACAGATTTTTACTATTCGCAACTAGTTATCTGAGGCAAGTGTCCTTATGATAAGTCATCATCTGTCGGTCAATGTAATCGGCAACTAACTTTTGTCCAAGGGAGTCCCACATGAAAGCACCAATTATTGCAGTGGCATTGCTGGCCACCCTGGCCGGCTGCGCCGTACAACCGAACTCGGCGAATGTGTACAACGCGCGCCAGGCGCAGAATGAACAATCGGTTCGCATGGGCACGGTTGAATCTGTGCGCCAGGTCACCATCGACAAGGGTGAAACGGGCACGGGCGTACTGGCTGGCGCGGCGCTGGGCGGCGTGGCCGGCTCGACAGTCGGTGGCGGCAAGGGCGCCATCGCTGCCAGCATCCTGGGCGCCGTCGCCGGCGGCATGGCGGGCAAAAGCATCGAAGCGAACGCTTCCAACAAACCCGGCCTGGAAATCACCGTACGCCTGGACAATGGCGACATGCGCGCCATCGTGCAAGACGCGGACGAACTGTTCCGTCCGGGCGAACGCGTGCGCCTGCTGTCCGATGGCCGCAAGACCCGCGTCACCCACTGATCTGCTTGCCGGCGCATGCGCTTTAGCCGAATGCGCCGGCTGCCATCAGCAAGGCCGAGGGCGACATGCCCTCATGCAGCCAGATTGCAACCAAGGTTGCCACCACGACATATACAAGCACGCTCCATACTTTGATCTGCAGTGAGGCTGGCATGGCGGTCCCCTTCAAAGATGCAATTCAGAAAATGTTTACTTGATAATAAAGTAAATATTTTCATAAATTCAACATTTTCCAGAAGCACTGCGCTGGCTCAATGCCTCGTTGTCTCCTGACCACTCTTTGAGCAAGCCCGGCCAAGACTCGCCATCCCCGCGCGATGCCCGTATACTTGCGCGATGTCCTCTCCTCTCCTGTTCATCATTGCCTGCCTGATCTGGGGCTCCACCTTCTGGGCCATCACCTTGCAGCTGGGCGATGTCGCCCCCGCCGTTTCCGTGGTCTACCGCTTCGGCCTCGCGTCCGCCACCCTGTTTGCCTGGTGCGCCTTGCGCGGCGACCGCTTGCGCCTGCCCTGGCGCGCGCAGAAATGGATGCTGCTGCAGGGCCTGGCATCATTCGCCCTCAGCTATGTGTGCACGTATAGTTCCGAGCAATATCTCGTCTCGGCCCTCGTCAGCGTGCTGTTTGCGCTGATGGTGTTCTGGACGCCATTGCTCAACCGCATCGCCTTCGGCACGCCCATCACCTGGAGCACCTGCTGCGCGGCCTTCGTCGCCATCTGCGGCATCGTGCTGCTGTTTTACCAATCCATCGGTGCGGCACTGCAAGATATCCTGGGCGGCGGCAATGGCCATTTCCTGCTCGGTTTCATGCTGGCCCTAGTGGCCACCGTGTCCAGCACGGTGGGCAACGCCCTCGTCATGAAAGTGCGCGAGCATTCCGGCAACGTGATGCTGACCATGGCCTGGACCATGCTGTGGGGCACCTTGATGGTGGCCGCCTGGGCCGTCGCCACAGGCCAGTCCTGGCAATTGCCCGCGCGCCCCAGTTATTGGATGGGATTGCTGTACCTGGCCATCTTCGGCTCGGTCATCGCCTTCAGCGCGTATTTCACGTTAATCGCCCGCATCGGCACGCAAAAGACCGTGTATATCGGCGTCGTCACCCCCGTCATTTCCGTGCTGCTGTCGGTGCAGTTCGAACACTACCGGCCCGCCGCCATCGAATGGGTGGGCATGGTGCTGTGCCTGTCCAGCGTGGCCTGGGCCCTGACCTCGGGCGCGCGCAAGACGGCTGCCGTTTCCTCTATTTCCACCACTCCATCCACAAAGGCAACATGAGCACCTCTACCTCCCTCGCCATCCGTCCCGCGACCGCATCCGACGTAGCCGCCATCTTTGGCATGATCCATGAACTGGCCATGTTTGAAAAACTCGAACACATGATGATCGCCAGGGAATCCATGCTGCACGACAGCCTGTTCGGCGCCCATCCCGCGTGCGAAGCGCTGGTGGGCGAGGAAGATGGCGAGGTGGTGACGTTCGCCCTGTTCTTCCACAACTTTTCCACCTTCCTGTGCCGCAAGGGCTTGTACCTGGAAGACCTGTATGTGAAGCAATCGGTGCGCGGCAAGGGTTATGGCAAGCAAATGCTCGTGGCGCTGGCGCAACTGGCCGTCGCACGCGATTGCGGCCGCTTCGAATGGTCGGTGCTGGACTGGAATGAAAACGCGATCAACTTCTACAAGGGCATGGGCGCGGACGTGATGCCGGACTGGCGCATCTGCCGGGTCGCTGGCGATGCCTTGACGCAATTGTCGGCCGGTACGCCACAACCACTGTGATTGGCACTGCATCGCGGGAACTGCAAATGCAAGTTCCAAAAAAATCCCCGCGGGCTAGCGGCACCGCGGGGTGAACCCATTGTCAAGTGGGAGGGGGAGAATGCAATCAACGGTTATCAATATAAACGCTGCCGCTTGCCACCGCGCAGACCTTTACATTTGCTTACCGGGCCTTACATTTGACTTAAATTCGCTAACCAAGTGTCACCGAGTGTCGCTCGGATGACACTGTTTATTTCCGTGGTTCAATCAATGTGCCGTGCAAACCGATATGTTGTTGTGTAAGCCCACTGCCACCCTGCGCATTCTTATAGATTTGGTACACTGTGAAACAGGCGATGCAGCCAGCAACCACGGCGAAAATGACCATGCGACGCTCCTTGAGTATGCTTGAGGGAATCAGAGCCCGCGGCGCCTGATGATGACCGGGCGAGCAGGGAAGATTCAGTGTGGCATCTTCGGTCTGGGGAGCATTGCGCAATCTCAAACGCGCCAATTTGACGGGGTCATGGCATTTGATATGGCGCAAAGTGGCGGCATTCCGCTCACACAAAATGAACGCATCGTTACGCACCTGGGAGCCACATCATGAATGTCTCTGCCAAACCGCTCGTCATGAAAATCTACCGCGCCTACCTGCGCTCCCGCCTGGAGCGCTACACGCGCGACTTGCAAGCCATCGCCGAACAGCGCGAGAACGACTTCCAGGCTGAACGCATCCTGCACCAGGCCGTCGTCTCGGTGCGCTCCAAACTGCACTCGCTGTAACCGTGATGCCGTCAGTGCTGCCGGCCGGCCACGGCCCAGCGCTCCACCAGCTCGAACAAGCCTTGCGTCAGCAGGGCCAGCACGGCTGCGGGGATCGCGCCGGCCAGCAGCATGTCGTTGTCATTCAGCGCCAGGCCGATGGTGATGCGTTCGCCGTAACCGCCCGCGCCGATGAAGGCGGCGATGGTGGCCGTGCCCACGCTCATCACGGCCGCCGTTTTGATGCCCGCCAGCATCACCGGCAAGGCCAGCGGCAAGTCCACGTGCAGCAAGCGGTCGCGCTTGCTCAAGCCCAGCGCCAGCGCCGCCATGCGCAAACCTTGCGGCACCTGCAAGATGCCCGTGCACGTGTTGCGCACGATGGGCAGCAAGGCGTACACGAATAGCGCGACCAGCGCCGGCACGGTGCCGATCATGCCCAGCAGCGGGATCAATATCGCCAGCAAGGCCAGCGACGGCACCGTCTGCAGCACGCCGACGAAGGCCAGCACCGTTTGCCGCAGCGGCGCCGACAACGCCGCCAGCACGCCCAGCGGAATGCCGATCAGGCACGCCAGCGCCACCGACAGCAGCACCAGGGTCAGGTGCTGGCGCGTCAGGGTCCACAGATCGTCGCCGATGATTTTATCGAGCAGCTTGCTGCGCGCGGCGGCCGGTTTTTTCGCCTGCGCGCCTGAGGCCAGCCACTGGAGCGCCACGCCGGAAAAAGTCTTGCCATCGATTTCCACGGCCGCATTCATGGCGATCATGTCGCTCTCGCTGATGCGCCCCTGCAAGCCTTGCAGCGCGAGCCAGGCGGCGGGAAAACGCTGCGGCACGTCGAGCCGGTACAAGAGCATGGCGTCGTAGCGGGGAAAATACTGCTGCGTGTCGGACAGCACGCGCAAGCCGTACTGGCGTATCTTCGCGTCCGTCGAATAAATGTCGATCACATCCACCTGGCGCTGCGCCAGCGCCTCGTAAGCGATGCCGTGATCGAGCCCGCGCGGGCGCTGCGGCAAGCCATAGCGCGCGGCCAGGCCCGGCCAGCCATCGACCCGGCCGATGAATTCATGCGACAGACCGAATTTCAGGGCGGGATGCTGTGCCAGCTGCGCCAGGCTGGCGATGCCCGTTTCATCGCCGCGCATGGCCAGCGCATACGTATTGTTAAAGCCCAGCGGCACGGCCACGCCCAGG
The DNA here is from genome assembly GCF_030587265.1 of Janthinobacterium sp. SUN137. NCBI lineage: Bacteria > Pseudomonadati > Pseudomonadota > Betaproteobacteria > Burkholderiales > Oxalobacteraceae > Janthinobacterium > Janthinobacterium sp. SUN137. The sequence continues at coordinate 1,422,672 of NZ_JAPWHZ010000001.1, forward strand.
CCCAGCGTGGCCAGCTCGCGCCGCATCTGCGCCAGATCAATGGCCTTGTCGTGCTTGAGGATTTCGCTGGCGATGGTGCCCATGTATTCGGCATACACGTCGATGCTGCCCGCCTGCAGCGCGGCCAGCACGATGGCCGTGTTGCCCAGGCCCTGGCGGTGTTCCGCCCTGACGTGCGGCGCAGCGCTCTGTTTGACGATTTCGCCGAGAATATACGATTCCGTAAAGCGCTTCGAACCCACCTTCAGGGTGCCGCCGTCCATGGCAAGGGAGGATATGGGCGCGGCGGCGAAGACAAGTAACAACAGCAAGTAAGCAAGACGCACGCGGCGCTCCGGGACGGATGATCAATCCGGCAAGCTTACCACCGGCGCGCGCCAGACACCGCCATGCACCACGCCCGCGCACGGGTTCAGGCCCAGCGCATACGCCAGGTCGGCCGGGCGCGCGATGCGCCACAGGGCGAAATCGGCGCGCTTGCCTACCGCCAGGCTGCCCGTTTCCTGCTGCAGCCCCAGCGCGCGCGCCGCATGGATCGTGCAGCCGGCCAGCGCTTCCTGCGGCGTGAGCCGCCACAGGGTGCAGGCCATGTTCATCGCCAGCAGCAGGGACGTCATGGGCGACGTGCCCGGGTTGCAATCGGTGGACACGGCCATGGGCACGCCGGCCGCGCGCAAGGCCGCCACGGGCGGCGGCTGCGTCTCGCGCAAAAAGTAATACGCGCCCGGCAGCAGAACGGCCACCGTGCCATGCTGCGCCATGGCGGCGACGCCCTCTGCCGACAAAAATTCCAGGTGGTCGGCCGACAGGCCGCCATAGCGCGCCACCAGCGCCGCGCCGCCCAGGTCCGACAGCTGCTCGGCATGGAGTTTCACAGGTAGCCCCAGCGCCGTCGCCGCCTCGAACAGGAATTCCGTTTGCGCCGGCGTAAAGCCGATGCGCTCGCAAAAGGCGTCGACGGCGTCCACCAGGCCGTCGCCGGCCAGCTGGGGCAGCATCTGCGCGCACAGCAGCTCGATATACGCATCGGCCTGACCTGCATACTCGGGCGGCAGCGCGTGCGCGCCAAGGAAGGTGGTGCGCACGGATACGGGCAGTGTTTGCCCTATCCTGCGCGCCACGCGCAGCATCTTCGCTTCGCTGGCCGCGTCGAGGCCATAGCCGGACTTGATCTCCAAGGTGGTCACGCCCTCGGCCAGCAGCGCCAGCACGCGGGGCAGGCTTTGCCGCAGCAATTCGTCGTCGCTGGCCGCACGCGTGGCGCGCACGGTGGACATGATGCCGCCGCCGGCCCGGCTGATGTCTTCATAGCTGGCGCCATTCAGGCGCGCCTCGAATTCGTCGCTGCGGTTGCCCGCGTGGACGATGTGCGTGTGGCAGTCGATCAGGCCGGGCGTGAGCCAGCAACCCTGGCCATCCTGCAGCACCGCGCCGCTGGCCGGCAATTCGTCGCCGGGGCCGAACCAGGCGATGCGGCCATCCTTGACGGCGATGGCCGCATCGAGCAGCTCGCCATAACCGTGCTCCATGGTGGCCAGGTGGACGTTATGGATGACCAGGTCCCAGTCTTGCATCGCTTTCTCTCCCTAGGTAAACAGGTCGACGCACAGCACGGGCGAACGCTGCAAGGCGTCGAGCCGCCATTCCTGCGCATCGTCGGCGTCCAGCAGCAGCGCGTCATGGCGGGCCAGCGCGAACTGCTGCTCGCCACCGCGCGCCAGCACGTGGCCTTCGCCGGCGACAAACAGCAAGGTCGCCGCGCTGCGCCGCACCAGCCGGCACGGGGCCGTGATTTTTTCCAGCTGGTGGCGGCAGCGGTCGCGCCGCGTCATCACGTTGAAATCCGTCGTCGTTCCCCTGACTTGCGCCTCCACGGCCGCCTCGCCGGGAAACCACAGCATCGGTTGCGCCGCGCTCAAGGTCACCTTGCGCGCGCCATCGAGCGTCAGCTGCACGCTGTCGCCATCGACCAGCATCAGGCTGCGGTCGATGCCGGGAAAACTGGAAAACGGCCCGCTGGCCGTGATCGTCGCCAGGCTGATACGCCAGTCGAATTCCATCAGGCTGGCGCCGGGCGGAGCAATGGCGATTTCCATCGTGCTGCCGCCGCCGTTTTTCCACGGCGCGGCGCGCAGGCATTCCTGCGGGATGAAGGTCGCCATCAGAGCGCCCTCAGTTGCGCCAGCGTGCGCTTGTAGGCGGCAGCGATGGCGTCCTGCGCCACGTGGCGCCCGTCGCGCACCTGCCATTGGCCGCCGCACAGCACGTCGCGCACCAGGTTGTCATTGCCGCAGAAAAGTACGCTGCCCAGCACATTTTCGATGGCCACGCCGCACAGGTTCACATGCGCTTCGTCGAGCACCAGCAAGTCGGCGCGGCAGCCGGGCGCCAGCGCACCGAGCTTGCGCCCGGCCGCCTGCGCGCCCCCTTGCAGGGCCGCCTGCCACAGGTAGTCGCCCACATGGCGCTCCTCCGGCGTGGCGGCGACATTGCGCTGCTGCCGCTGCAGGCGCTGGCCATATTCGAGCCAGCGCAATTCCTCGACGGGCGATTGCGATACATGGCTGTCGCTGCCGACGCCAAAGCGCCCGCCGGCAGCGATGAATTCGGCCAGCGGGAAAAGGCCGTCGCCCAGGTTCGCTTCCGTCGTCGGGCACAGGCCCGCCACGGCGCCACTGGCCGCCATCAGCGCCACCTCGTCTGGCTGCACATGCGTGGCATGCACAAGGCACCAGCGCGCGTCGACGTCGACCTGCTCGTGCAGATACTGCACCGGGCGCCGGCCGCTGTAGTCCAGGCACTGACGCACCTCGCCCTGCTGCTCGGCGATGTGGATGTGGATGGGGCGACCCGCGGGCAGCGCCTGCGCCACCTGTTTGATCTGCGCCACGCCGGCCGCGCGCAGCGAATGGGGCGCAAATCCCACCTCCACCTGCCCGCCGCGCTGCGGCGCCAGCGCCTCGACGACGCGCAAGACATCGTCCGCACCGGTGCGGAAGCGCGCCTGCTCCGGCTTCAGGGGTTGCTCGCCAAAACCCGCATGGCTGTACAGCACGGGCAGCATGGTCAGGCCGATGCCGCTGAGGCGCGCCGCCGCCAGCACCCGTTGCGCCGTTTCGGCGGGACGCGCATACAGCGCGCCGGCCGCATCGCGCTGCAGGTAGTGGAATTCGCACACGGCCGTGTAGCCATGGCGCAGGCATTCCGCAAACAGCTGCGCGGCGATGCTTTCCATCTGTTCCGGCGTGATGTGGCGCGCGAAGCGGTACATCAGGTCGCGCCAGGTCCAGAAGCTGTCCGGCCCGTCACCCGCAATCTCCGTCATGCCGCCCAGCGCCCGCTGGAAAGCATGCGAATGCAGGTTGACCATGCCGGGCAAGACATATTCGGCCACTTCGACGCCGGCGGGCGGCGCGGCGTTTTCCGCCACCGCCGTCAAATCGCCGCCCGCGTCCCACTCCAGCAGCACGTCGCGGCGCCAGCCTTGCGGCAGCAGCGCATGGCGCGCAAACAAGGACGCACTCAACGCGCCACCCATGCCACGGCCGCTTCCATCATCTGGCGCAGCAGCGGCTGCACTTGCGCCGCCAGGTCGGGCCGGTAGCCAAACGGTTCCGTTTCATCCATGTACAGGCACTGGCACATCTCCAGCTGGATCGCATGCACGCGACCTTCCGGCTGGCCGTAGTGGCGCGTGATATGGCCGCCCTTGAAGCGGCCATTCAAGGCCACGGTAAATGCCTCCTGCGCGCGCGCGATATCGACCACGGCGGACGTCAGGCCCGCATCGCAGCTGGCGCCATCGGCCGTGCCGAAGTTCAGGTCGGGCAGCTTGCCGTCAAAGAAGCGCGGCACGCGCGAGGCGATCGAATGAGCATCCCACAGCACCACGGCGCCATGCACGCGCAGCAGCCGGTCCAGTTCCGCGCGCAGCTGCGCATGATACGGCGCCCAGTAGCGCTGCAGCCGCTGCCGCACGTCCTGCGCATCCGGTTCGCGGCCGGCCAGGTACAGCGGCTCGCGATGAAAAGTATCGTTGGGCAGCAAGCCCGTCGTATCCTGCCCCGGATACAGATTCGTGTCTTCCTGCGGGCGGTTCAAGTCGATGGTGTAACGCGACCAGCGCGCCGACAGCACGGACGCATCCATCTCCTGCAAAAAGCCATACAGCTCGCGCAGATGCCAATCCGTGTCGGCCCTGACCAGGGCCTGCGGCGTCATGCGCGCGGCGATATCGTCCGGTATGTCGGTGCCCACGTGGGGCATCGACACGAGCAGCGGGATGCTGCCTTCATTAAAGCGGAAATCCATGCTTGTCTCCTTGCTCCAGCTCAAGCGTACAGCGGGGCGAACAAATTCTTGCACGTGCTGCTCAACTCACCCTGCAGCACCATCTGCTTGGCCGCTTCGATGTCGGGCGCGAAGAAGCGGTCGGCGTCGAAGAACGGCACTTTCTGGCGCAACTGGTGATGCACATGTTCGAGGTGCGGCGAGGTTTTCAGCGGACGGTGGAAATCGATGCCCTGCGCGGCGGCCAGCAGCTCGATGCCGACGATGACGGCCGTGTTGTGCGCCATGTCGTCCAGGCGGCGCCCGGCGAACGTGGCCATGCTCACGTGGTCTTCCTGGTTGGCGGACGTCGGCAGGCTGTCGACGCTGGCCGGATGCGCGAGCGACTTGTTTTCCGACGCCAGCGCGGCAGCCGTCACGTGGGCGATCATGAAGCCGGAATTGACACCCGGGTCGCGCACGAGGAAAGGCGGCAGGCCGGACAAGGTGGCGTCGATCAGCAGCGCGATGCGGCGCTCGGCCAGCGCGCCGATTTCGGAAATCGCCAGCGCCAAGGTGTCGGCCGCAAAGGCCACCGGCTCCGCATGGAAATTGCCGCCCGAGACGATTTCCGCCTGCCCGTTGGGGCCATCCTGGAAGATCAGCGGGTTGTCAGTGACGGCATTGGCTTCGATCAGCAGCGTGCGGCCGACGTTGCCGATCAAATCGAGGCAGGCGCCCATGACTTGCGGCTGGCAGCGCAGGCTGTACGGATCCTGCACGCGCTCGTCGCCTTCCAGGTGCGAAGCGCGAATCGCGCTGTGCGCCACCAGCTGGCGGTACATCTGCGCCGCCAAAATCTGCCCCGGCTGTCCGCGCACGGCATGCACGCGCGCGTCGAACGGCGAGTCGCTGCCCTTGGCCGCGTCGAGCGACAGCGCGCCCGTGACCATGGCCGCTTCCAGCAGGCGCTCGGCCATGAACAGGCCATGCAGCGCCAGCGCGTTCGACACTTGCGTGCCGTTGATCAGGGCCAGGCCCTCTTTCGCCGCCAGCACCACGGGCGCGATGCCCGCCTGCGCCAGCGCCTCGGGGGCCGCCATCAATTCGCCGTTGACGCGCACGTCGCCCACGCCCAGCATGGCCAAGGTCATGTGCGACAGCGGCGCCAGGTCGCCCGAGGCGCCGACGGAACCCTTGGCGGGAATGGCCGGCATGATGCCCGCGTTGTACAGGGCGATCAGGGTATCGACGATCAGCGGGCGCACGCCGGAAAAGCCGCGCGCCAGGCTGCCGATCTTCATCAGCATGATCAGGCGCACGACGGCGTCCGACAGCAGTTCCCCCGTGCCGACGGAGTGCGACAGGATCAGGTTGCGCTGCAATTGCTCCAGCTTTTCATCGGGGATGCGCGTCTTGGCGAGCAGGCCGAAGCCCGTGTTGATGCCGTACGCCGCGTCGCCCTTGGCGACGATGGCTTGCACGGCGGCGGCCGACGCCTCGATGACGGGATAGGCCTCGGCGGCGAGGGTCAATTTTGCCGGCGCGGCCCAGACGGCGCGCAGGTCGGCCAGGGTCATCGCGCCTGGTTTCAGGGTCCAACTTTTGGCATGCTGTGTCATAGTCATTCGAATCGAGGTCTCAAGGAATCATGGGAAGAATCAGGCCGTTGCGCTTGGCGCAGGCGGCCGCTGTTTCGTAGCCGGCATCGGCATGGCGCATCACGCCCGAGCCGCTGTCGTTGACCAGTACGCGCGCCAGGCGTTTCGCCGCCGCTTCGCTGCCATCGGCCACGATGACCATGCCCGCATGCTGAGAATACCCCATTCCCACGCCGCCGCCATGGTGCAGCGAGACCCAGGTGGCGCCGCCGGCCGTATTGAGCATGGCGTTGAGCAGCGGCCAGTCGGAAACGGCGTCCGTGCCGTCCTTCATGCTTTCCGTTTCGCGGTTCGGGCTGGCGACGGACCCCGTATCGAGGTGGTCACGGCCGATGACGATGGGCGCCTTCAGCTCGCCCGTGCGCACCATCTCGTTGAAGGCCAGGCCGGCGATGTGGCGCTCGCCCAGTCCCAGCCAGCAGATGCGCGCCGGCAGTCCCTGGAAGGCGATGCGCTCGCGCGCCATGTCCAGCCAGTGGTGCACCTGCGCGTGGTGCGGGAACAGCTCCTTGATCTTTGCATCCGTTTTATAGATGTCTTCCGGGTCGCCCGACAAGGCCACCCAGCGGAACGGGCCGCGCCCCTCGCAGAACTGCGGGCGGATGTAGGCGGGCACGAAGCCGGGGAAGTCGAAGGCGTTCTGCACGCCCTGGTCGAACGCCACCTGGCGGATGTTGTTGCCGTAATCGACGGTGTGCACGCCCATGGCGTGAAAATCGAGCATGGCTTGCACGTGGGCGGCGCAGGAATCGGCGGCGGCCACCGTCAGGCGCGCATGGCGCTGCGGGTCTTGTTGCGCCGCCTTCCAGTCCGACACGCTCCAGCCGCGCGGCAGATAGCCGTTGACCAGGTCATGCGCGGACGTCTGGTCCGTCACCAGGTCCGGCACCAGGCCGCCCGCCTTGGCGCGGCGCACCAGCTCCGGCAGCACTTCGGCCGCGTTACCCAGGAGGCCGATGGAAATGGCTTCCTTGCGCTGCGTGTGGTATTTGACCAGTTCCAGGGCTTCGTCCAGGCTGGCCGCCTGCTTGTCCAGGTAGCGCGTGCGCAAACGGAAATCGATGCTGCTTTGCTGGCACTCGATATTGAGCGAGACGGCGCCCGCCATGGTGGCGGCCAGCGGCTGCGCGCCGCCCATGCCCCCCAGGCCCGCTGTCAGAATCCAGCGTCCGCCCCAATCGCCGCCGAAATGCTGGCGGCCCGCTTCGGCGAAGGTTTCATACGTGCCCTGCACGATGCCCTGCGTGCCGATGTAAATCCAGCTGCCGGCCGTCATCTGGCCGTACATGAACAGGCCCTGGCGATCGAGTTCGTTGAAATGTTCCCAGTTGGCCCATTTCGGCACCAGGTTGGAATTGGCGATCAGTACGCGCGGCGCATCCGCGTGGGTCTGGAACACGCCCACCGGCTTGCCGGACTGGATCAGGAGAGTCTGGTCGCCTTCCAGCTCGCGCAGCGAGGCGAGGATCTGGTCGAAACAGGCCCAGTTGCGGGCGGCGCGGCCGATGCCGCCATAGACGACCAGGTGCTGCGGATTTTCCGCCACTTCCGGGTCCAGATTGTTTTGCAACATGCGGTAGGCCGCCTCGGCCTGCCAACTCTTGCAAGCCATGACCGTGCCGCGCGGGGCGCGGATGGTACGGCTGGCATCAAAGCGTGGATCGGTGTCCATTGTGCTGTTCATGCTGTCTCCTCGTAGGGTGCGAGCGGACGTATCTGGCCCGATACCTGGCCCGCTCTGGTACTCCCAGCATAGGTTGTCTATACAACCAAGTCAACAGGTTTTTGCAGGCGTCAAATCCTTATTTTTTCTCGAACACGCGCTTGCCCGCCACCCACGTCTGCAGCACCTGCGTCTTGCCGATGGCCTTTGGTTCCACGCTGAACAGGTCCTGGTCGACGACGATGAAGTCCGCCCATTTGCCCGCTTCCAGGGTGCCGATGGCCTTTTCCTGGTGCGCCGCCCAAGCCGCGTCGAGGGTGAAGCAGCGCAGCGCCTGCGTCACCGTCATGGCTTGCTGCGGATACCAGCCGCCGGCCGGGAAGCCCTCGCTGTTTTGCCGCGTGACGGCCGCGTGGATGCCTTCGAACGGGTTCGGCGACTCGATGGGGAAGTCGGAACCGCAGGCGATGCGCGAACCTTGCGCAAGGAAGGTGCGCCACGCATACGCGCCCTTGATGCGCTCATGGCCTACGCGCTGCTCCGCCATGTTCTGGTCGGACGTGGCGTGCGTCGGCTGCATCGAGGGGACGATGCCCAGCGCCTTGAAACGGGGGATGTCGGACAACTGCACCACCTGCGCATGTTCCATGCGGTGGCGCAGGCCCACGCTGCGGTATTGCGCGGTCAAGGCCTGGTAGCCATCGAGGATTTGATGGTTGCCCGCGTCACCGATGGCGTGCACATTGACCTGGTAGCCGGCGCGCATGGCTTTTTCCATCTTCGCGCGCATGGCGCCGTCCGGGTAGAACAGCAGGCCACGGGTAGTGGGATCGTCGCTGTACGGTGCCAGCAGGGCCGCACCGCGGCTGCCCAGGGCGCCGTCGGACACCAGTTTGACGGCGCGCAAGGCGTACATGTCGCGCGCATAGCTATTCAAGGGGCCGTTTTTCGACAGCGCGTCGAAGTCTTCCGTGGTGTCGGCGATCATGCCGTACACGCGCACCGTCAGCTTGCCGTGGTCCGCATAGTCGCGGAACAGCCGGTCCTGCATCTGGCCGATGCCCGCATCGTGCACGCTGGTCAGACCCACTTGCGACAGCTGCGCCAGCGCGCCATCGAGGGCGGCGCGGTTTTCCACGTCGCCCGGCTTGGGCAGCACGGCGTCCATCAAGTCCATGGCGCTGTCGACCAGCACGCCGGTGGCATTGCCGTCCGCGTCGCGTTCGAGCTTGCCGCCCGCCGGGTCTTGTGTGGCGCGCGTGATGCCGGCCAGCGCCAGCGCCCGGCTGTTGGCCCAGCCCGCGTGGCCATCGACCCGGCGCAGCCACACGGGCCGCGCGCTTTCGGCCGCATCGAGTTCCGCTGCCGTGGGAAAGCGTCCCAGCTTCCAGATTTCCTGGTTCCAGCCATTGCCGATCACCCAGCTGCGCTCGGGATGCGCTTTGGCGAAGTCGCCCACGGCCTGCACGGCGGCCGGCAGCGAGGCGGAACCGTACAGCATCACGCCGCTGGCGATCGTCCCCAGGCCGAAGACGTGGCCGTGCGCGTCGATCAGGCCTGGCAGCACGGTTTTTCCCTGCACGTCGACATGGATGGCGCCCTTGGCCGCCTTGCGTTTCACCTGCGCGGCGCTGCCGACGGCGAGCAGCTTGCCCCCGTCGTCAAAGGCCAGCGCCGTGAAACGCAGCACCTTGCCGGCAGCATTGAGGGTGTAGCCGTTGGCATTGTCGATGACGGTATCGGCATGTGCGTGGCCGATGGCCCCCAGGCAGGCGAGCGTGAGCAGGGTGCGGCGCAGTGGCAAGGTCGGCATTTCCATCTCCAGATCTTTTAGTCGTTAGCAAAAAGACGAGTGTATAGAAATTGGCAAAATGGTCAATCAGGCAGCGCGGGGCGCTCGTACCAACAGCCAGTAATCGCAGCCCGTGACGGCTTCCGCGTAGCGGCCCGCCGCCACGAAGCCAAGACGGGCATAGAACGGCAGGCTGCGCTCGTTGTAAGTCTCCAGGAAGCACGCGGCGCCGGCCGCATCGACGGCCGCCAAGCCCGGCGCCAGCACGGACGCGCCCAGCCCCTGCCCCTGCGCGGCCGGGGCGATGCCGGCAATCGACAGATACCAGGCATCCTGCAACCCGTGCGGCGCCAGCGCATGCTCCATGTTCGCGACGATAGCCGTGAAATGCGCAAAGCCCCGCTCCCCCAGCAGCGCGCGCAAGGCGGCTTCGCGCTGCACATACGCAGCCTGGCGCAGGGCCGCCGGCGTATCCGTCGTCCAGATGGCAGCGCCATTGCCCGCATCATCCGCCAGGTCGACGCGCCCCGCCTGCCACCCCTCGGCCAGCGCCAGCGCGAAGTAGGCGTCCAGCATGGACAGCCGCGCCGCCTCGTCGTCGCCGCACGCCACCGTGACGGTGCGGTAGAACGGATCGTCGGTCAGGGCGGCGGCCAGGCTGCGGGCGGTGCGGAAGGATTCGATGTTGGATGGGCTGGACATGGGGACTCTTTCTTCTCATTGAAACGCCCGGCATCTTAACGCAAGCGCGCAGGCCTTGCGCCCAGTCAATACTTGCAAGGCTCCACGGGTCTACGCTGAGGTTTTCAGGTGGAATACCCCATGGCCAGGCACCATGTCATCAGCACCACCGCGTGCGACGTGTTCTTCAAGCTCGTGGCGCACCAGAAGAGCAGCCTGGGCGCGCGCTTCGACAGCATGATCGTCACCTTCAGCGCCGACGGCCAGCCCGTGCTGGGCGCCGCCCTGCGCAACGCGACAAGCGGCTGCGAACTGCACCGCCTGGCCGGCCAGCCCGACGAATGCTGGTGCTGCGGCTATGACGAGCAGCTGGAATTCGTCTCGCAAGCCGACGTGCCGCTGGCGCACGCCGACTACCGGCTCACCTTGAGCAATGGCGAAACGTGGACGGGGACGACGGATGCGAAGGGGCGCACGGGGCGTATCGCCAGCAAGCGGGAGGAACAAATCACCCAGGCCGAATTCCTGCCGCACCCGGATAAATCACCATGCTGCGCCGCCGCGCCAAAACCGGCAGCGCCTGCCGTCAAGGTCGTCCAGTTCGATGGCATCAAGACGACCGACAAGGACGTCGGTTCGTCCATCAAACAGGTCAAAGTGAAGGACAAGGTTCGCCCGCTGACCAGGGGCGAGATCGACATGGCGTGGATGCTGTTCCAGGATGCGATCGACTACGGCAAGGTCAAGGTGCATGGCGAACCGTATCTATGGTTTGGCTTGCAGCCGAAGGATGTGGCCATGACGCCGGATGGGGAGATGTATTTTCATGTATTGGACTACAAGGAGGACTTTTCCAAAGAAAAAGATAGTCTGAAACACTGGTTTATGCACGAAATGGTTCATGTTTGGCAGTACCAACTCGGATATCAAGTAAAACTGCGGGGAGCCATTCGCTTGGGGCTGGACTACAAATATACCTTGCTCCCCAATCAGAAATTATCCAGCCATGACATGGAAGCGCAAGGTGATTTATTGGCGGACTACTTTGTGCTGAGATTTTTAACTTCCACTCGTGCCATGCGCCAGCAACGCTATAAAAACTCCGGAGAACTGTTTAAAAAGGTACTCAATGATTTTTTTAACGACCGCAAGAGCCCGAAAAACTTGCCTGGTAACGATATTGACCATGAGCCTATATTCGATATTCCCTGACACATGGGCATATTCCCGCATGGCAGAAGCAGTTATCCAGTCGGCGCAGGGCATGCCCTGCTTCTCCATTACAAAAAAAGAAGAGGCACGCAATGGCCTGCCATTTCTTGGCGCACTCATGGTTTCAGACATGTCCGTGCAACCGGTAAAGGAAGTATGGGGGTTCTCCCTGCCGCCAGAAATGCCCTTATCCATCCGTGCCAGCACATGCATCCGCTATGGAAACGTGCCTACCGGTGCGACGGGCATACGCGCAGAAAAACTGATACCCGGGCATTTCTATAGCGTATTCCTAAATGGCAGCCCCAAAGATCCGTCCGATCCAACGTATGGCTATCAAGGAAAATTCTGCGTGAGAACTACGGCTGCTGGCGGTCAGCAAGTCATTCCCATCAACAGCGACATGCAGGCCTGGATCGATGAAGTCTGCCCAACGCCGCCTTAGCATCATGCCCTTGTCTCATAAAACACTATTCATACTGCTCGCATTCTCGAGCATGAACAGCGACGCGCGATCACGCATGGCCGATGCCGAAGTCACCTCGATCAATGACGTACCCTGCTTTAGCATTTCCAGAAAGGAAGATAGGCGCAACGGCCAGCCCTTCCTCGGCGCCTTGAGCGTGTCGGACGTGACGGTCAAGCCAACGACGGAAATATGGGGTTTTCTCATGACAGGTGGCAAGAAAATCCCGTTGTCATCAGCAAATTGCATTCTTTATGGGGATATCCCGTCCGGCGCCGAGGCTTCCCCTGCGCCTGAACTGAAGACGGGCAGGGTGTACGAAGTATTTCTGAATGGCAGGTCTATGGATGCTACCGATCCAACCTATGGATACGTGGCGAAATTCTGCCTAGTCCAGCAGGTCTCTGCCAAGCCACGTCTTGTCGTCATCCAAAGCGATACACAGGCCTGGATGGATGATACGTGCCCAGCCAAAAATCCTGTCCCATAGAAGGCATGCCATGAATCATCGTCACCTTATTCTTTATCTGCTGGCGACCTTGACGAGCATGGATGCCGCGGCGTGGTCGCGCATGGCCGAAGCCGAAATTAGCGCATTCAAAGGTATACCATGCTTCACCATCTCAAAAAGAGAGGAACACCGCAATGGAACGCCGATGCTTGGCGCACTCATGGTTTACGATCTATCCATAAAACCGCCTGTAGAGGTCTGGTCCTTCATTCTCCCTGGAGCGACGCCCCTCCCCATGCATGCCAAAACCTGCCATTTGTATGGCCAAGTACCGACGGGAGCCGAATCGACTGCCGCGACGATGCTGAAAACAGACAGGATGTACAGCGTCTTTTTGAATGGAAGACCGGATGCCCCATCAGACTCGACCTACGGCTACAAAGGGAAATTCTGTCTCATCACGACAGCGAACAGCGGCCAACAGGTTATTCCCATCACGCGCAATATGCGGGCCTGGATAGACGAAATCTGCCCAGCAAACAAGCTGGCACAAAAAGGGCAATAGTGTCCATTTATCACAAGCCACTATTGGTGCTCACCTTGCTGACCTGCATGAGCGCCTCGGCCACTTCCCGCATGGCATACGCGGAAGTACAGCTAAAAAATGGCACTCCCTGTTTCACCATTTCGCAAAAAGAAGAAGCGCGCAACGGGCTTCCTCTGATTAGTGCGATCGTACTGACAGACGTATCCGTCAAGCCTGCAGTAGAAGTATGGTCTTTTCATTTACCGGGCGCAGCGACTATTCCTGTGCATGCCAAGTCCTGCCTTCTGTATGGAGTTGCACCAGCAACAGCAGAGGTCAAACCACCCAAAGCCCCGCCGCTGAAAACGGGGCGCATGTATGACGTATTCCTGAACGGTGGGCCAGCCGATCCATCGGACCCTACTCGCGGTTACGTGGGCAAATTTTGCTTAATCAGCGGCATCTCCGGGGAGCGAAAAATTCTCCGTATCGACAGCGATAGCCAAGCCTGGATAGATGAAATCTGTCCAGAACATTCGCTCATCAGATAGTGCGAGGGTCGCCATGCCATGTCGTCACACGCTGCTATTCCTGCTTGCCACCCTGACGGCTATCGATGCCTCGGCGTGGTCGCGCATGGGTCCCGCCGCCGTCATCACGGAAGCGGGCCTTCCCTGCTTCCAGATTGCCAATGAAGAGGAAAGATCAAGGGGCCCTGTCAGCCTGAAGATGCTGACGATCAGCACACCTGGGCCGAATGGCTGGAAAAATGTATGGACGGTCATGTTCCCCAATGCCTCGTTTGGCGATCCCACCTATCGTCTGCCAAACAGGGGATGCGTGCGCTACGGCAAGGCTCCCGAGGGGGCCGAGAGCAGCGATGCAGCGCCACTGGTTGCGGGAAAGGTGCATGGCGTATCCTTCATGGGAAGGCCACCATCCGCATCTGATCCGACTTCGCGCTACTCGGCAGATTTTTGCCTGCTCATAGCGCCTTCCGGGGGATTTCACGTCGTTCAACTGACAAACGGCAAGAATACCTGTGCCCTCGAAGAACAATTACGATAAGGCATGCAGCATCAAGGAATTGGCCAAAACACTCAAGGGGTGGGCGGAACCACCTCACTCGATTCCTCCCCCCGTTGCGCCGGCGCCCTGAACCACTGCTCCGGCGGCACCACGTGCGACTCTTTCGGGTCATCGATGTAGTGCGGCGAGGTGATCTGCACGTCGAATTCGTTGAAGACGTCGATGATGTTCTGGTGCAATCGGTTCAGCACTTCGGCGCGCTGGCGGGGGACTTCGGCGCTGGCGTAGGCGACGAGGCGGTATTGCACGTAGTAATCTTGCAAGGCCAGTTGCATCACATACGGTTTCGGCGTGGTGGACAGCTCCGTCGTGCGCGACGCGGCCAGTTCCAGCATGGCGTGCACTTGCCGCCATGGCGTGGCGTAGCCGATGGTGACGGTGGAGTCGAGCACGAAGCCGCCGCCGGGCTGGGCGCGCGAATAGTTCTTTGTCGTTTGCGACATCACCCACGCGTTCGGCAAGGCGACCTCTTCGCCCAGGCCCGTGCGCAGCCGCGTCTCGAACATGCCCACGTCGACCACCGTGCCTTCGCTGTCGCCCACGCGCACATATTCGCCCTTGCGCAGGGCGCGCGTGTACATCAGGATCAGGCCGCTGGCGCCCTGCCCCACGATGCTCGACGCGCCGATCGACACCATCAGGCCCACCAGCACGGACAGGCCCTGGAAAGCGGCCGTGTGCGAGCCGGGCAGGTACGGGTAGGCCATGGCCAGCGCGAACAGCCAGATCACCACGCTGGCGATGCGGCGCGTCGGCAGGGCCGTGTCCTTGTCCAGCCAGCCGATTTGCAATTCGCCGCTTTCCACGCGCTTGAACAACGAGGCGGCCGTGGCGGCGATCAGGCGTGCGATGGCGAAGATCACGCACACCAGCACCAGCCCCGGCAAGGCGCCGATGATGGCGTGGAAGACGTCGGCGGCCACGTCGAACAGATAGCCGCTCAGGCTTTCGCCCCACGAGCGCGTGTAGGGCAGGCGGCCCAGCACGAAGGCGGCCCACAGATACGTGGCCATCAGGCGCAAGCCCCACAGCACGGCGCTCAGCAGTTGATACGCGAAGGCGATGTAATGTTCGGCGTCAAGCACGCGCACATTCTTCAGGCGCACGTCGCGCAGGCGCGAGGCCAGCAGGATGCCGCTGCGGCGCTTGGCCCAATGGTACAGACGCGTCAGGCCCATCCACACGAGCCAGAACACGAGGGTGGCGGCCGCGCACACGGCGGCGGCGATGGCCAGGTAACGCCAGCTGCCCTGTTCGCGGTAATCGAGCACGGCCTTGCTCAACTCGCCGGCCGCCGTTTTCGCCACGCTTTCCGTCGTGTCGCCGGCCAGCTGGTTGACGTCGCCAGGTACGACGACGAACAGTTGCACGCCGTCGAGCAGCACTTGCGTGCCTTCGGGAATCATGCGCGTGCTCGTCTGCAAGGGGCCATTCTTGGCCAGCACGCCTTCCAGGCGGCGCTGCGCGCCCGTGGCCCGCTCATCGGGCGGATAGCCGGCCAGCGCGGCGCGGAAGACGAACACCTTGCGGTTGGCAAACATCAGCGGCGCCGTCCTGGCCGCCCCGGCCTGCGACGGCGCCACGACGGACGCGGCCTCCGCAACGAGCGCGGGCACGCCATCGTCCGCATGGGCTGCGGGCAGCAGGAAAATGGTCAACAGGCACAACAGGCGGAGCAGCGCGGACATGGCAGAAATGAAAGAGTGACAAGAAGCAGCCATCATGCCATGTAATCCTGGAAACTCAAGCGCCGCAGCTACCGTTCAGCTCGCATCGTGGAAAATGATGCCCAGGGTGTGGCGCAAGCCAGAACGCAGGCGCGACACGCCATGGCGCATGTTCACGCGGTAACTGCCGCGCGTGCCATTCACGGGACGCTGCGCGACGGGAAAGAGCACGGCGTCGCCCTGCGCCAGCGGCACCACTTCGGCGCGCGACTGCATGCGCGGGCGCTGCTCCGTCAGCACGAACTCGCCGCCCGTGAAATCGTCTTGCGGACGCGACAACAATACGGCCAGTTGCAGCGGAAACACGTGCTCGCCATACAAGTCCTGGTGCAGGCAGTTGTAATCGCCTTCCCGGTAGCGCAGCAGCAACGGTGTGGGCCGGGTTTGCCCCGCCGCATGGCAGCGCGCGAGGAAATCGGCGTGCGCCACGGGAAAGCGGCTATCGAGGCCCATGCTGGCGTGCCAGCGGTTGGCGATGGCTGCCAGCGGCGGATACAGCTCCGTGCGCAAGGCCGCCACGGCGTCGGGCAGCGGATGCGCCCAATACTGGTACTCGCCTTGCCCAAAACCATGGCGCTGCATCACCACCCTGCTGCGAAAGCGCGACGCATCGTCGTACTGCGCCGCCAGCGCAGCGCATTGCGCGGGATTCAGCAAGCCAGGCACGACGGCGCAGCCGTATTGATTCAGATCATCCTCGATCTGGCGCCAGTCCGGCGCCCTCACCGTTCGCCCTCACGCTCGAGCAGCGCCTGTTTGCGCTCCACGCCCCAGCGGTAGCCGGACAGCGCGCCATCGTTGCGCACCACGCGGTGGCAGGGAATGGCGACGGCCAGCGCATTGGCGGCGCAGGCGCCCGCCACGGCACGCGCGCCTTGCGGGGAGCCGATGCGCCGCGCCAGCTCGGCATAGCTGACCGTGCTGCCGGCAGGAATCTCGCGCAAGGCTTGCCACACGCGCTGCTGGAACACCGTGCCGCGCACGTCGAGCGGCAAGTCCAGGCCCAGGCCCGGCGCCTCGACCAGGCCGACGACTTGCGCCACCGTCTGTTCATAGTCGGCTTCCGCGCCGCGCAGCTCGGCTTGCGGAAAGCGGTCCTGCAAGTCGCGCAGCAGCACTTCCGGGTCGTCATCGATCAAAATCGCGCAAATGCCCTTGGCCGTGCTGGCCACGAGGATGGCGCCCAGCGAGCAGGCGCCGATGGCAAAGCGGATCACGGCGCCGCTGCCGCCGGCGCGAAACGCGCCCGGCGTCATACCCAGCAAGCCCGGCGTGGCGGCATACAGGCGGCCGCTGGAATTGAAACCGGCCGCGTACAAGGTCTCGGTGACGTTGCCCGCCCCCTGCAAGCCGGCCTTCAGGCGCTCGCCGCGCCGCGCCGCCGCATACGCTTTCGGCGTGATGCCCGTGTGCGCCTTGAAGACGCGATGAAAGTGAAAGCGGCTCAGGCCGGCGGCCTGTGCCAGGCTGTCCAGGTCGGGCAGCTCGTCGCTGGCGTCGATCAAACGGCAGATATCGGCCACGATGGCCGCCTGGCGCTGGGCCAGCGGCGGCAGGTTGGGCTTGCAGCGCAGGCAGGGACGAAAACCGGCTGCCTCCGCCTGCTCGCAACTGGCGTGGAAAGCCACGTTGCAGCGCAAGGCGGGGCGCGCCGCGCAAGATGGCCGGCAATACACACCCGTCGTGCGCACCGAATAGTAAAAGACGCCGTCGGCGTCGGGCGCGCGCCGCTGCAGGGCATCCCAGCGTTCATCGTCAGTCAGGTAAGCGTGTTCCATGGCGAACTCCGTGCAAGTCAATAGTCAGTCTCCAGCATAGCCAGCGCCAGGGCGCGCCACACTCCGGCGCTTGCTTTTGAATTCAAAAAAAAGGCTGGCGGCAGGCATCGCGCTCGGTGCTAAAATCGGCCATCGCGCCTCCAGCCGGCGGCGCGCCCTGCCCGTGCCCCGGAGAAACCGCATTGGACGACCACAATACACAAGAAAATACGCCCATTTTCCAGCGCATCAAGGATTTTCTGCTGGCCGGCATCGCCGCCGGACGCTGGAAGGAAGGCGACGTGATTCCCTCCGAACAAGCCTTGGTCAAACAATTCGGCGTCTCGCGCATGACGGTCAACCGCGCCGTGCGCGAACTGACCAGCGAGCAGGTGCTGACGCGGCGTCAGGGTTCCGGCACCTATGTGGCACAGCAAAAATATCAGGCGACCTTGTTGGAAATCAAGAGTATCGCCGATGAAGTGCGGGCGCGCGGACATATCCACCGCAGCAGCTTGCAATTGCTGGAACGCACCAGGGCGTCCGACTTGCTGGCCAAGCAATTCGGCCTGCCGCCGGAACACCCGCTGTTTCATTCGCTGATCGTGCATTTTGAAAACGGCGTGCCGATCCAGGTGGAAGACCGCTGGGTCAATCCCGAGTGCGCGCCCGACTACATGACGCAGGATTTTTCCAGCATCACGCCAAACGAATACCTGATGGCCGCCGCGCCCCTGCAAGGGGCCACCTACAGCATCGAAGCGCTGTCGGCGCCGCGCGACATCGCCGAAATGCTGGCCATCGACACCAAACAGCCGTGCCTGGTGCTGCGCCGCCAGACGCGTTCGGGCGGCAAGATCGCCTCGATCGCCACCATGTGGCATCCGGGACACCGCTATCAATTCGCCGGCAGCTTTAGCTGAGGCTATCGCCTCGATTCAGTAGCACGAATTCGCGCCAACTTTCTCACGAATTCTCACCAAATCGCGAAAAAAACGGCCATTTCGGGGCAAAAAAAACCCTGTTTTGGCCGTTTCTGAACTTAAATACTCCGAGTAAATATTCGATGCTATAGTTGCCGCCAGAAAGCGCCGCAGGCGTTTATTTGAGCGCGCCTCATGTACTGCCAGCCTAGTCCAATCACGCCCCAGAAAGGGATGCATTTGTCGTATTGCAGCCACACGAGTTTCGGCGCACCACGCCCACGGCGCCCTGCGCTGCGCCGGCTCGCTCGTACGATGCTGGCGGCAGGCATGACACTTTCGCTGCCGGTGCAGGCGGCGGCAGCCGTCATGGCGCCGGCATTGCTGTGGCCCTATGCGGCTGCCAGCGCCACCGCCCTGGCGGGACTGGCTTGCTGGCAAGCCTGGCGCCTGCGCCAACAGTTGCACCGCCAGCCCCAACCGGCGCAAGCCCAGGCCGAACAGGATGCCGTACAAGCCTTGCGCGGCGCCACCATGGCCGGCTGGACCTGGCGGCCCCAGTCCGACCGGCTGCAGTTCGCGCCCCAGTACCAGGATGTCCTGGGCGACAAGAATGCCAAACTCGAGCATGCGCTGGCCGACTGGCTGGCCGAAGTCCACCGGGACGACCGCGCGCGCCTGAGCCTTGCCTTCCGCCAGCACCTGGATGGCCAGGCGCCCGGCACCTTCAATTGCGAATTCCGTTTGCGCCACAGCGACGGCCACTGGCGCTGGCTGCTGGCGCGCGGCGCCGTCCTGTCGCGCGCCTCGAACGGCGGCGCCACGCAGGCCAGCGGCATCGTCTGCGATATCAGCGAGCGCAAGCAGGATGAGCAATCGCGCATGCGCTCGATGCTGGAAGCGGCACCCGAAGCCATGCTGGTGGCCGACGTCGAAGGCAAGGTGCATTACGCCAACCAGATCGGCGCGCGCTGCTTCGGCTATCCGCTGGCCGAATTGACGGGTATGTCGCTGGAGCAATTGGTGCCGGAAAGCACGGCCAGCCACTCCGCAGGCGACCCGCAAGGGCGGCACAGCCTGCCGGGCCGGGTGATGATGGCGCGCCGCCGCGACGGCACGCACTTCCCCGCCAAGGTCAGCCTGTCGCCGCTGCGCATGGCCGGCCAGGTGTTTTCCATCGTCTCGCTGCGCGACATGACGCAACGGCAACGCGCCGAAGAAGCGCTGCACGCCAGTTCGGAACGCTATCGCCTGATCGTGCAGACGGCCGCCGAAGGCATCTGGATGACGGATGCGAACGGCAAGACCACGTTCGTCAACCCGAAGATGGCGCACATGCTGGGCTACACGGTGCAGGAAATGCTGGGCCGTCCCCTGCTCGATTTCATGGACCGCGACAGCCAGTTGCTGATGCAGCGCCGCCTGGCCAGCCACGGCAGTCAGGCCAGCCAGCCGGACCAGGTCGATTTCCGCTTCTTCCGCAAGGACCAGTCCAGCCTGTGGGGCTTGCTGTCGAGCACCAGCATCCAGTCGGACAACGGCGAGCCGGGTGGCACGCTGGCGATGATCACCGACATCACCGAGCGGCGCCAGGCATCGATCGCCCTGTCGAACTCGAGCCAGCGCATGGCGTCCGTGTTCGGCGCCGTGACGAATGGCCTGGTGGTGCAGGACAGCCACGGCCACATATTGGAAAGCAATGCCGCCGCCGAACGCATGCTGGCGGCCAGTCCGGCCGGCAACAGCCTGTGGCAAGCCATCCGCGAAGACGGCTCCGCCTTCGACCAGCGCAGCCATCCCGTGCACATCACCCTGTCGACGGGCGAAGCCATGCGCGACGTGCTGATGGGCGTGCAGCAACCCGACGGCAGCCTGTCGTGGCTGTCCGTGAATACCGAGGCGATCCGCGATGAATACGGCAAGGTGGGCATGGTGGTGGCCAGCCTGACGGACATCACGTATCACAAGCGCAGCGAGAGCGCCTTGCGCGAGCTCAATGAACATCTGGAAGAGCGCGTAGCGCAGCGCACGGAACAGCTCGATCAAGCCAAGCAAGTGGCCGAAGAAGCGAGCCTGGCGAAGGGACAATTCCTGGCCAACATGAGCCATGAAATCCGCACGCCGATGAATGGCGTGATCGGCATGGCCTACCTGGCCCTCAAAACGGACCTGGAACCGCGCCAGCGCGACTACCTGGAAAAAATCCGCTTTGCGGGCGAGCACTTGCTGGGCATCATCGACGATATCCTCGACATCTCGAAAATCGAGGCGGGCAAGCTGGAAATCGAGCATGTCAACTTCAGTTTCGACCACGTCGTGCAAACCCTGATGACGGTGGTGGCGCCGCGCGCCGCCGGCAAGAACCTGGAACTGCTGTTCGAGATCGACCCGCAATTGCCGGCCGTGCTCGTGGGCGACCCGCTGCGCCTGGGGCAAGTGCTGATCAACTACGCCAATAACGCCATCAAGTTCAGCGAACAGGGCAGCATTACCGTGAAAGTGCGCAGGGTGGTGGCGGACGCGAAACACTGCCTCGTGCGCTTTGAAGTGTGCGACCACGGCATCGGCCTGTCGCAGGATGAAATGAGTAAACTCTTCCAGTCCTTCCAGCAAGCCGACACCTCCACCACGCGCGAATATGGCGGCACGGGCCTGGGCCTGGCCATCTGCAAGCAGCTGGCGCAGCTGATGGGCGGCGACGTGGGCGTCGACAGCCGTCCCGGCGCCGGCAGCACCTTCTGGTTCACGGCCAACCTGGGCATTTCCGACCAGGCCGCGCCCGCCATGCTCGACAGCATGGTGCAGACGGCGGCCGCCATGCGCGCCAGCGCCGACGCGGCCTTGGTGATGCGCACGCTCAAGCATGCACGCATCCTGCTGGTGGAAGACAATACGTTCAACCAGCAAGTGGCGCTGGAATTGCTGGAGGAAGCGGGCGCCTCCGTCTGCCTGGCCAACAATGGCGAGGAAGCGCTCGACCTGCTGCGCCAGACGCAGTTCGACTGCGTGCTGATGGACGTGCAGATGCCGCTGATGGATGGCTTGCAGGCAACGCGCCACATCCGCGCCGACCCGCAGCTGGCGCACCTGCGCGTGCTGGCCATGACGGCCACGGCCACCAGCGAAGACCGCGTACGCTGCCTGGAGGCGGGCATGGACGATTTCATTTCCAAGCCCATCCAGCCAGCCATGATGTACCAGACCATCGCCAGCTGGCTGCCGGCGCACGAAACACCGCCGCCGCCGGCGCGCAGCCGCGCCGCGCCCGCCTTCAAGACCACCTTGGCGGGCGACCCGCAAGTGATCGACCTGTCCATCCTGGCCAAGTTGCTGGGCTACAACCCGGAAAAGGTGCGCAAGTTCGCCTTCAAGTTCCTGCAGACCACGCAGGATGGCTTCGGCGACATCGATGCGGCCCTGGCGCGCGGCGACGTGCACCAGGTGCGCGAACTGGGTCACCGCATCAAGTCGTCGGCGCGCACCGTGGGCGCCCTGGGGCTGGCCGAGCTGTGCCACAACCTGGAAACCCTGGCGCCGGGCGAACCGGCCGACGAGGCGGAGCGGGCACGGCGCATCGTCACGCGCCTGTGGCCCCTGCTGGAACAGATTACCGAACAAATCATGAATAACACCAGCTTTGCCAATGACGATTAGCTACCGCCAAATTGGATTGCGGCAAGGTATCGGCATCGACAACGATGCATATCAACAGAAAGACATGACGATGAACACTGTATCAAACCAAGCAAGCCGGGAACACAACGAAGCAGGCCTGGCGCCATTGCGCGTGCTGCTGCTGGACGACGACGTTTTCATGCTCGATGTGCTCAGCGACATGCTCGAGCAAATGGGCCAGTTCGATATCCGCTGCGAGTCGCACAGCGAACAGGCGCTGGCCACCCTGAAGCAGCACCAGCCCGACCTGCTGATCTGTGACCTGTCGATGCCCGACATCGACGGCATCGAATTTTTGCGCATGGCGGCGGAAAACGGCTTCCGCGGCGGCGTGGTCCTGCTGTCGGGCCTGCATTCGGCCGTGCGCCTGGCGGCCGAGCGCCTGGCCATGGCCAACGGCCTGCATATCCTGGGCACTTTCCGCAAGCCGATGGAAAGCGCGGAATTGCAGCTGATGGTGAACTTGCAACTGCAGCACTCGGCGCGTCTGGCCAGCGTGCAAGCCTGAGCGCGCAGGCCGGCCGGGAGGGCGGACACGGCGCTGCAGGCCAGCAGGCATGCGGCTTTGCCGCCCTGCCGGCACGCATGGGGACGATATGCCTCAAGTTTTTCTGCAATAATCGCCACGCTTTGAAAAAATGGGTTATTATTTCAGCCATCCCCGCCTGCATACCTCTGGTCGCACCTTCCAAGACATTGAAGTCGTGCCCATTGTCCCCATCTTCTAACTGCATTCCAGGAAGCATGGATGGCGAACCAGCGTATGGTTAATTCCAGGCATTATTGATCCCACCCTCATTTGAGGAAAATATGAGCGAAAATATCAAACACATTAGCGATGCATCTTTTGAAGCAGACGTCCTGAAATCCGATTTGCCAGTCCTGGTCGACTTCTGGGCAGAATGGTGCGGTCCCTGCAAGGCCATCGCCCCGATCCTGGAAGAAGTAGCCAAGGAATACGCCGGCCGCATCCAGATCGCCAAGATGGACGTGGACGCCAACCAGGCAGTACCTGCCAAGTTCGGCATCCGCGGCATCCCGACCCTGATCCTATTCAAGGATGGTGTTGCAGCTGCTCAAAAAGTGGGCGCCATGGCCAAGGGCCAGTTGACCGCTTTCGTCGACAGCAACATTTAATGTATGATGGGCAGCGCTGCGCCCGCAGCGCCGCCTGACTGGAACGACCGGGAAGCGGCTTTGCCCTCATTCGTGCACAGCCTTCCCCAATAATTAATCAACGCCACGCAGTCCCCTCCCCTACCTTTACATCCCGTCTCGGGACACTCAACACATATGCATTTATCCGAACTAAAGGCCCTACACGTATCCGCCCTGCTTGAGATGGCGATCGGTCTTGACATTGACAACGCAGCCCGCTTGCGCAAACAGGAGCTGATGTTCGCTATCCTGAAAAAACGCGCCAAGTCCGGCGAACAGATTTTTGGCGACGGCGCCCTGGAAGTGCTGCCTGACGGCTTCGGCTTCCTGCGCTCGCCCGACGCCAGCTACATGGCGTCCACCGACGACATTTACATCTCCCCTTCGCAAATCCGCCGCTTCAATCTGCACACCGGCGATTCGATCGAAGGCGAGGTACGGACCCCGAAAGATGGCGAACGCTATTTCGCATTGGTCAAAGTCGACAAGGTCAACGGCGAATCGCCGGAGATGTCGAAACACCGCATCCTGTTTGAAAACCTGACGCCGCTGCACCCGAACGAGCCGCTGCGCCTGGAACGTGAAATGAATGGCCAGGAAAACATCACCGGCCGCATCATCGACCTGATCGCCCCGATCGGCAAAGGCCAGCGCGGCTTGCTGGTGGCGTCGCCGAAATCCGGTAAATCCGTGATCCTGCAGCACATCGCCCATGCGATCACGGCAAATCACCCGGACATCACCCTGATCGTGCTGCTGATCGACGAACGTCCGGAAGAAGTTACCGAAATGCAACGTTCGGTACGCGGCGAAGTCGTCGCCTCGACCTTCGACGAGCCGGCCACGCGCCACGTGCAAGTGGCCGAGATGGTGCTGGAAAAAGCCAAGCGCCTGGTCGAAATGAAAAAAGACGTCGTGATCCTGCTGGACTCGATCACCCGCCTGGCACGCGCCTACAACACCGTGATCCCTGCCTCGGGCAAGGTCCTGACCGGTGGTGTCGACGCGAATGCGCTGCAACGTCCAAAACGCTTCTTCGGCGCCGCGCGCAATATCGAAGAAGGCGGCTCGCTGACCATCATCGCCACGGCGCTGATCGAAACGGGTTCGCGCATGGATGACGTGATCTTTGAAGAATTCAAGGGTACCGGCAACATGGAAGTGCATCTGGAACGCCGTTTGGCTGAAAAACGTGTCTATCCGGCAATTAACCTGAACAAATCGGGTACCCGCCGCGAAGAATTGCTGATCAAGCCGAACGAATTGCAAAAAATCTGGATTTTGCGCAAGTTGCTGTACTCGATGGACGAGATCGAGGCGATGGAGTTCATTCTGGACAAGATGAAGGCGACGAAAAATAACGCCGAATTCTTCGACATGATGCGCCGAGGGGGGTAAACCTACTGCGCGTCCCGCTCTACGGCCTGTGTTGCTCGCTGTACCTTCGTACAGCTGCGCTACTCGGCCGTATATCGGGCCTGCTCGCTACGGTTTCCCTCCCCTCGGTGGCACATTTCCGTGCACTACCGGCCCAAGCCGCTCCCTGAGCGGCTTTTTTATTGCCGTCCGCCGGAAAGCGCTATATAATCGACGGTTGCATTATTTTAAACCCTGGCAAGTGATCGGCAATCGGGTCAAGAAGCAGGACGACCGACGAAGTGCTGTTTGGCTACCAAACTAGAGAGAAGACCATGAAAGTCGATACCCATCCAGAATACCGCGAAGTTGTTTTCCACGATCTGTCGTGCGATTTCAAATTCGTTACCCGCTCGACCATCCAAACCCGCGAAAAAATCACCCACGACGGTAAAGAATACCCACTGGTGAAGATCGAGGTTTCGGCTGAATCGCACCCATTCTTCACGGGCAAGCACAAAATCGTCGATACCGCCGGTCGCGTCGAGAAGTTCCGTCAGAAGTTCGGTTCGGTTGGTTCGAAAACCGCAGTCGCAGCAGGCTAATTTTTGCCGCTTTGCGGCAAAAAAGGGCAGCTTCGGCTACCAGAGAAAAGGCAGCTACGGCTGCCTTTTTTGTCTTTGGCCGCTTTACTTTATACTCGCGCATACCCGACGCCATTCGTCGCGTCTTGCCACTATTCTGATACCGATTATCGATGAAGCCAGTCCGCCTTCCCGCCGCCGCCACACTCGCGCTGCCACGATGGGCCTTGTTTGCGCTTGGCCTGCTGTACATCCTGCCTGGCCTGATTGGCCGCGAACCGTGGAAGAACGATGATGCCGCCAGTTTCGGCATCATGTGGACCATGGCGCATGGCGGCCTAAACGACTGGCTGTGGCCCAACGTGGCCGGCCTGTCGCTGCCCGATGAAGGTCCGCTGGCCTTCTGGCTGGGTGCCATTTTCATCAAGCTGTTCGGCTGGGTCGACGGCGACGTCTTTGGCGCGCGCATGTCGACCATCGGCATCTTTGTCGTCAGCACCCTGTCCGTCTGGTACACCGCCTTCAACCTGGGCCGCCGCAGCGATGCCCAGCCGCTGCGCCTGGCCTTCGGCGGCCAGCCCGAGCCGGACGACTTCGGCCGCACCCTGGCCGATGCCGCCGTGCTCATCTACCTGGGTTGCCTGGGCCTGCTGCAGCACAGCCACGACATCACGGCCGAAGCGCTGTACGTGTCCCTGATGGCCTATTTGCTGTACCGCGCCGTGCGCTACATGGAAGGCCCGTCCGTGCGCAATGCAGCCCTGCTGGGCCTGGCGATGGGCGGCCTGGCCCTGGCGCGCGGCTGGATCACACCGGCGGCGCTGAGCATCGCCTTGCTGCTGTGCACTATCTTCCTGCGCCTGCCGTTGCTGCGCAGCATACGCCACCTGGCGCTGGCCATCCTGATCGGCATCGCGCTGACCCTCGTCTGGCTGTTGCCGGGCGAATGGCTGCTGCCGTACGGCCATTCGCCGCTGCACGCCTGGATGGAGTGGAATTGCCGCCAGTTCAGCGCTCCAAGCCTGAAAAGCGTGCAGTATTTCTTGCGTGTCGGCATCTGGTTCTTCTGGCCCGCATGGCCTTTCGCCGCCTGGGCCGTGTACGCCTGGCGCCGCCAGCACCACGTGCTGCACATCGTCGTGCCGCTGACTTTTGTTGCAATGCTAGCAATATTGGGCCTGTGCCACCCCGATCCCGACCCGAGCCAGTTGCTGCCCCTGCTGCCGCCGCTGGCCGTCATGGCCGCGTTTGGCTTGCTGACCATGAAGCGCGGCGCCATCAACGCCATCGACTGGTTCTCCGTAATGGTGCTGACCATCTGCGCCCTCGCGCTGTGGCTGTTCTGGTTCGCCATCCTGACGGGCTGGCCGCCAAAACTGGCGCACAACGCCCTGAAACTGATGCCAGGCTTCAAGCCCGAGCTGGACTTGCTGGCCTTTTTCGTGGCCGCCTGCGTCAGCGCGGGCTGGGTGGCGCTGGTGCACTGGCGCATCTCGCGCCAGCCGGCCGTGCTGTGGCGCGCCGTGGTGCTGTCGTCCGGCGGCCTGATCCTGATCTGGGTGCTGATCATGACCCTGTTCCTGCCGCCGCTAAACTACAGCAAGAGCTACGCCAGCGTGGCACACCAGATTTCCGTCCACCTGCCGCCGGGCAGCAAGTGCATCAACAGCAACGTCGGCGCGGCCCAGCGCGCCTCGTTCGCCTACTTCGGCCACTTGCCGTTTGCCAGCGTGGGGCAGCAGGAATGCGATGTGTTCCTGTTGCAAGACAGCATCAAGGTTCCCGACAGCAAGGAACAATTGCCCGAGCACCACGGCGCGGACTGGATCAAGCTGTGGGAAGGGCGCCGCCCCACGGATGACGTGGAACGCTTCCGCCTGTACCAGCGCGTCAGGTAAGCAGCAAAAAAACCGGGCCTGGCCCGGTTTTTTTATGTCCGCAAGCCAAACACTGCCGACAGCAAAAGTGTTGCCTTTAAATATAGTTAATTACCTAAATTGAACTAGAATTGCTTTTTATATTATAATGATGGCTTGCGCGATGGCGGTGTCTTGCTTTCCCGCCCTATTCGTCCCCCAATTCACCATAAGGCTGTCCATGAAAAAATTTGCCACACGTACCTTGCCGCTCATCAGCGCCGCCCTGTTCGCCTTCTCCTTCAGCGCCTCGGCCCAGGCCACCGTGATTGACCTCGGCGTCGCCAACGGCTACTCGGCCTTCATCTTCGGCAACATCGGCAGCAGCAACGCCAGCGGCTTTACCAGCGTCAGCGGCAGCCTGGCCGCCGGCGGCAATATCTATCTGGAAGGCTACAGCGTCGGCACCAACAAGAAGCCGGGCAGCGCCGCCAACACGCTGGTCGCAGGTAACAACCTGAACATCGGCGGCGGCAGCATCAACGGTACGGGCGTGTATGGCGTGAGCAATGCCAACGGCACCGTGACGGCGCCATCGTGGTACCCAACGGGCACCTTCAGCAAGGGCAATGCTTCCACCCTGGACTTCGCAGCTGCCCAACAGCAACTGACGACCCTGTCGGGCGATGTGGCCAAGCTGCAATCGAACGGCACCGTGATTTCGCAATACGGCGGCTTCAAGCTGGTAGGCGACATCAACGCCGACGTCAACGTCTTCACGATCAATGCAAACGACCTGCATAACCTGAGCCTGGACGTCTCGTCGCTGAAAAGCACGGCCAGCATCATCATCAACGGCACCGCCACCAACATCACCATGAGCGGCGGCTTCGACAATTTCGGCAGCTTTGCCGACCGTACGCTGCTGAACTTCGCCAATGCCACCACCACCAGCCTGAACAACGTTGGCATCAACGGCAGCATCCTGGCGCCGAACAGCGCCTTTTCCGGTTCGGGCAGCATGAACGGCACCCTGGTCGCCAATTCGGTCAGCTCGATCAATTATGGCCACGTCTCGATGAACGGCGCCGGCTTCAACACGGTGAGCGTCTCGGCCGTGCCGGAACCAGGCACCTACGCCATGCTGCTGGCCGGCCTGGGCTTGCTGGCCTTCGTGCGCCGCCGCACGCCAGCGCGCACACCGCAAGCCGCGATGGCCTGAGCTTTACGCTGAATCCATAAAAAACACCGGGCCGCGCGAGCGTCCCGGTGTTTTTTTATGCGCGGGCAAAAAGATTTAGTCCCCGCTCAGCCCCAGATCCGTCGCCACCTGCTTGCGCAACAGGTATTTCTGGATCTTGCCCGTCACCGTCATGGGGAATTCCTCGACGAAACGCACGTAGCGGGGAATCTTGTAATAGGCGATCTGCCCATCGCAAAAGGCGCGGATGTCGTCGCTGGTGGCCTGCGTGCCCGGACGCAAGATGATGCAGGCGCATAACTCTTCACCATACTTGGCATCCGGCACGCCCACGCATTGCACGTCGAGCACGCTGGGGTGGCGGTACAGGAATTCCTCGACCTCGCGCGGATAGATGTTTTCGCCGCCACGGATGACCATGTCCTTCGAGCGGCCGACGATGCTGCAAAAGCCGTTGGCGTCGATCACGGCCAGGTCGCCCGTGTGCATCCAGCGCGCCGCATCGATGGCCTCGCTGGTTTTTTCTGGATCGCCCCAGTAACCCTGCATCACGGAATAGCCGCGCGTGAGCAATTCGCCCTTTTCGCCGCGCGGCACGATGCGCCCTTCCGCATCGACGATTTTCACTTCCAGGTGCGGATGGACCCTGCCGATCGACGACACGCGCATTTCGCGCGGGTCTTCGATCGCCGTCTGGAAACTGACGGGCGACGTTTCCGTCATGCCATACGCAATCGTGATTTCCGCCATGTGCATCAATTCGATGACCCGCGTCATGACTTCCATCGGGCAGGGCGAACCGGCCATGATGCCGGTGCGCAAATTCGACAGGTCGTATTGCTTGAAATCAGGATGGTCGAGGATGGCGATGAACATGGTCGGCACGCCGTGCAGCCCCGTGCAGCGCTCGGCCTGCACGGTGTCCAGCACGGCTTTCGGGTCGAAGCCTTCGCCGGGAAACACCATGGCCGCGCCATGCGTGACGCAGGCCAGGTTGCCCAGCACCATGCCGAAGCAGTGGTACAGGGGCACGGGAATGCACAAGCGGTCCTGTTGCGTCAGGCGCATGGCTTCGCCGATGAAGAAACCGTTGTTCAGGATATTGTGGTGCGTCAAGGTGGCGCCCTTCGGCGCGCCCGTGGTGCCGGACGTGAACTGAATGTTGACGGCGTCGTCAAACTGCAAGGTCGCGCTCACTTCTTCCAGGTGCGCCAGGTCGGCGTCGGTAATGCCGTCCATCAAGGCGTCGAAGTTGTGCATGCCGGGAGTGGCGGCCGCGCCCAGGCGGATGACGTGGCGCAATTGCGGCAAGCGCGGCGACTGCAGGGCGCCCGCGCGCGAACGGGCGATTTCCGGCACCACGTCTTGCACGATGGCCAGGTAATCGCTGGACTTGAAGCTGGGTGACAGGATCAGCGCGCTGCATTGCACCTTGTCGAGCACGTATTCGAGTTCCGAACGCCGGTAGGCGGGGTTGATGTTGACCATGATCAAGCCAGCTTTCGCCGTGGCAAACTGCGTCAGCACCCATTCGGCGCAGTTTTGCGACCAGATGCCGACCCGGTCGCCCGGCTGCAAGCCCAGCTTCAGCAAGCCGGCGGCCAGGCGGTGCACGCGCTGCTGGAATTCCAGATACGTCCAGCGCACGTTCTGGTGCGCCACGATCAGGGCGTCGTGCTGGCCGTAGCGGGCGGCGATGCCATCGAGGTAAGCGCCTATCGTTTCGCCGATCAACGGCGTCTCGTGGGCGCCGTGTACATAACTCATTGCTTGCATGCTGTCTCCAGGGTAATGGCGCGACGCGCTCTTCTTATGGTCATCGACTACAAAAATTATAGCCGCAACCGCCCCCGCCCTGCACCGGCTTGCTGTAATGTGCAGGCCAGCACACCCGACATTCACGGCACCATGACAGGCAACACGCAGCACCCGCCCGAACAGGGCTTCATCCTGACCCGCCACTGGCGCGACACGCCCGCCGGCACGGAGGTCGATTTCTGGCTGGCAACGGATGCCGGGCCCCGCCACGTGCGCCTACCCGTGCAGACGGCCGTCGCCTTCCTTCCCATGGAGCAACAGGAACAGGCGCAACAGCTGCTGCGCGGCGAGCGCCACGCGGAACTGCGTCCCCTGTCGCTGTGCGATTTCCACCATCGCCCCGTGCTGGGACTGTACTGCAAGCAATACCGGCATTTGCTGAAGCTGGAAAAGCAGCTGCGCGCGCACGGCATCGACGTGTATGAAGCGGACATCCGCCCGCCCGAGCGCTATCTGATGGAGCGTTTTATTACGGCGCCGGTGACATTCAGCGGAGAAACACTGCAGGAAGTGCAGCTGAAACCGGCAGCCGGCTACCGTCCCGCATTAAAACTGGTGTCGCTCGATATCGAGACGACGGCGCATGGCGAGCTGTATTCGCTGGCCCTAGAAGGCTGCGGCCAGCGCCAGGTCTACATGCTGGGCCCGCCAAACGGCGTCGACGGGGAACGCGACTTCGACCTCGAATACTGCGACTCGCGCGCACAGATCCTCGACCGCCTGAACACGTGGATGGAGCGCCACGATCCGGACGCCATCATCGGCTGGAACCTGGTGCAGTTCGACTTGCGCGTGCTCAAGCAACATGCTGAGCGTTATCAAGTCCCGTTGAGGTTGGGACGGGGCGGCGCCGTGATGGAATGGCGCGAACATGGCGGCAAGCAGGAACACTATTTTGCGGCCGCCGCGGGCCGGCTGATCATCGACGGCATCGAAGCGTTAAAATCGGCGACGTGGAATTTTTCCTCATTCAGCCTGGAAAACGTGGCGCAGACCTTGTTGGGCGAAGGCAAGTCCATCGACAATCCCTACCAGCGCATGGCCGAGATCGACCGGCGTTTCCGCGAAGACAAGCCGGCGCTGGCCCGCTACAACCTCAAGGATTGCGAGCTGGTCACGCGCATCTTCGCCAAGACCGAGCTGCTGACCTTCTTGCTGGAACGGGCCAGCGTGACGGGCCTGGCGGCCGACCGCAGCGGCGGCTCCGTGGCCGCCTTCGAACATTTGTACTTGCCGCTGATGCACCGGCAGGGTTACGTGGCGCCCAACCTGGGCGATATTTCCGGCGAAAACAGCCCCGGCGGCTTCGTCATGGATTCGCAGTCAGGCCTGTACGATTCCGTGCTCGTGCTCGACTACAAAAGCCTGTACCCGTCCATCATCCGCACTTTCCTCATCGATCCCGTCGGCCTGGTGGTGGGCACCAGCGGCGACGAGGCCGACACCGTGCCCGGCTACCGGGGCGCGCAGTTTTCAAGGGTCAAACATTGCCTGCCGGCCATCGTGAAACAGGTGTGGCAGGGCCGCGAGATAGCCAAGCGCGAGCGCAACGCGCCGCTGTCGCAAGCCTTGAAAATCATCATGAACGCGTTTTACGGCGTGCTGGGCTCCAGCGGCTGCCGCTTTTTCGACCCGCGCCTCGCTTCGTCGATCACCCTGCGCGGCCACGACATCATGCACCGCACGCGAGAATTGATCACGGAACAGGGTTATCAGGTGATCTACGGCGACACGGATTCCACCTTCGTGTGGCTGAAAACGGCACATACGGATGAAGAGGCGGGCAAGATCGGCCGCGCCCTGGTGACGCATGTGAACGCCTGGTGGGACCAGCATCTGCGCGAGGAATTCGGTCTGGAAAATGCGCTGGAACTGGAATTCGAGACGCATTACCGGCGTTTCCTGATGCCCACCATCCGCGGCTCGGAAGAAGGCAGCAAGAAGCGCTACGCGGGCCTGGTGGGTAAGCCCGACGGCAGCGAGCAGATGGTCTACAAGGGCCTGGAAACGGTGCGCAGCGACTGGACGCCGCTGGCGCAGCAATTCCAGCAAGCCTTGTACTTGCGCATCTTCCAGCGCGACGCCTACCAGGACTATGTGCGCGACTACGTGGCGCGCACCGTGCGCGGCGAATTCGATGCTTTATTGGTCTACCGCAAGCGCCTGCGCCGCCCGCTCGACGATTACCAGCGCAACGTGCCGCCCCACGTGCGCGCGGCGCGCACGGCCGACGCCTACAACCTGGCGCAGGGCCGGCCGCTGCAGTACCAGAACGGCGGCTGGATCAGCTATGTCATCACGGTGGCGGGGCCGGAACCGCTGGAAACGCAGCGCTCGCCCATCGACTACCACCATTACCTGACGCGCCAGCTGCAGCCGGTGGCCGACGCGATATTGCCCTTCCTGGGCGATGATTTTTCGCGCCTCGTGTCCGGGCAGCAGGATTTGTTTTAGATCAATTTTACTGACCAGCATGACAAAGCTGAGGTAATATCGGCGCCTGCCGGGCTTATCTGCCCCAGCCCAACAGGCGCTGTGCGCCGCGGCAGCGTAAAATACGCCATGGCGAAAGAATAAGAGCTGCACGAAGAAGAAGATGCCATTCCAGACGAGAATCGTTCGCAACAGGATTTTCCAGGCTGAAATGGCGCATAATTTCACACTATGTTGAACCAGCGGGCGGCGCGTTTAGCCGTCTGCCCCGCTAATTTTTGAATGAATTGATACCATGACCGAGATCACGTCCTTAAGAGACATCCCGCAAAAAAATATCTTCCGCAAGGGCGACACCTTTGTGCTGTTCGGCGAGCTGTTCGGCCGCGGCTATGTAAATGGCTTGCTGGACGAAGCGCGCAAGGCGGGCATGAATATCGTCGGCATGACGGTCGGCCGCCGCGATGAAAACATGGCGCTGCGCCCGCTGAACGCGGAAGAGCTGGCCGAAGCCGAAGCCAACCTGGGAGGCCGCATCATCAATGTGCCGCTGATGGCCGGTTTCGACCTGGACGCGCCAGCCGGCGAACCGACCCCGACGGCCCTGCTGGCCGACATGACCCTGAAAAGCTGGCAAGAAGACAAGCTGGACTGGGCGCAGATCGAACGCTGCCGCGAAGCCGGCATCGCCCGCTTCAGCGCTTCCGTGGCGAAAGCCATGGCCGAACTGGACAGTCTGATTCCTGACGGCAGCAATGTGTATTTCGCCCACACCATGGCTGGCGGCATTCCGAAGGTCAAGGTCTTCCTGGCGATTGCCAACCGCATCTACAAAGGCCGCGGCGAGCGCTTCATGTCCTCGCGCGCCCTGCTCGACAGCGACCTGGGCAAGCTGATCCTGATGAACTTCGACGAAGTCACGGCCAACACGCTGCAACACCTGATCGACGGCAGCGCCGCCATCCGCGCCCGCATCGAGCAGACGGGCGGCCAGGTGCGCTACAGCGCCTACGGCTACCACGGCACGGAGATCTTGATCGACGGCAAGTACCAGTGGCAAACGTACAGCAACTACACGCAAGGCCTGGCCAAGATGCGCCTGGAAAACGTGGCCAAGGCCGCGTGGGAAAAAGGCATCAAGGCGACCGTCTTCAACTGTCCGGAAATCCGCACGAATTCGTCCGACATTTTCGTCGGCGTGGAACTGTCGCTGTTCCCCCTGCTCGACGCGTTGAAAAAAGAAGGCGGCGCAGCCTGGGCCGAAGAGCAATGGAAAATCTGCCAGGGCTTGCTGGAAGACGGCGTTTCGCTGCAAGACTTGCTCGACCGTATCGCCGCCTACAACGGCGACGCCACCAGCGTGCAGTTCCGCAACTTCGCCGCCTGGCCGATGGACAACACGCCAGAGCTGGCCGAGGTCATGATCGGTACCTCGGACGACATCACCAAGCTGCACAAGGACCGCAAGGAACTGATCACCGACCACCTGAGCTCGCTGGTCCTGGAAGGCACGGGCCCGCTGATGTTCCACGCCATGTCGGAGCCGCAAGCGCCCGTCGTCTGGCTCAACCACGACATCATCGCGCGCCAGCTGAACTCCGTGCATAACTGATTCCAGCATCGCCGCAGCCTGACCACGCCGTCCCCGGTTCGCGCCCGGGACGGCGTTTTTCATGCAAGGGCAGCGCCCGATTAATGGGCTAAACCGTTTGCCAAGCGAAAAACTTGCCGTATCGCGATAAATCAGTGATAATGCGTCTCGCGTTGCCGGGATGGCGGAATAGGTAGACGCACGGGACTCAAAATCCCGCGCTGGAAACAGCGTGCCGGTTCGATTCCGGCTCCCGGCACCACCAGACATTGCAGTACCAGAAAACAACCACTCATTCTCAGGATCGGGTGGTTTTTTTTCGCCTGATTTTCCACACTTTCACCGCCCCCTCCGTGTCAAATGCGCACCCTGTGCACCCAACTTGCTAGTCACGCGCCGCAGCACCGGCCGCGCAGGCCCTGCAAACGGTAAAAATGGAGTATTTCATACTGTCAAGAAAATCTTGCATTGCAATAAAAAGATGTGGCTCAAAAGTAAATTAATTTATAGCCAATATTTCATTTTGCCGGAGCAAGCGGCATACTAAAGCCTCAGGCCCTCGCCCACTTTACGGCTCACGTCTGGGCATGCAAGCTGCCGTCATGCCTCGCCGTACGGGATGCTCAATGTCCATAAATTTTTCGATCCTACCTTCCGGTGCCTATGAACTCCCTCTCTGAACTTGCGTCCGCCACGAAGCACAATGACTTCGCCTATTTTCGTGAACTCAATGCGCGGCTGGGAACCCTCAAGGCGGCCAACTATGATGTGGCGTCAAAATGCAATTTGCGTTGCGAGGGCTGCCTGTTTTTCGAAGGCGAGGAAAACGAAGGACACGAAGACAGCCGTTCGCTTGCCGAATGGGATGCCCTGTTTGCCGCCGATGCGGCGCGTGGCGTCACGCTGGCCTACATGGCGGGCGCGGAACCGAGCCTGGTGCCCGACCGGCTGCGTGCGGCCCAAAAATACATCCCGCATGGCATTGTGTTTACCAATGGCACGATACGCTTGCCCGACGATATCTTTTATCGCATCCATATCTCTTCCTGGGGGGTCGATGAAATCGGCAGTTCATTGCGCGCCGGCGACGTGCTGACCAAGGCGATGAACAATTACCGCGACGACCCGCGTGCCGTTTGCGTGTTTACCATTACCTCCCTGAATATCAATCAGATCATGATCATGGCAGAGCTTGCCAACAGTCACGGCTTGCCGCTCACCTTCAGCTATTTCAGCCCCACCACCCGCTATCTGGACAAGCTGGAAAACAAGGCCGATAACGACAAGGCGTATTTCCGCATCAGCAGTGCCACGCAAAGCCTGGCCCTGACGCAAGCCGATTTTGCCCATGCACGCGCGGAAATTGTGCGCGCCATGCTGGCCTATCCGGAAACGGTGCAATACTCCCTGCACTATGACGACTGGGTCACGGGCGACAAGCTCTATGACATCGATCCCGTCACCAAGATCGCCAGGAACTGCGGTTTCCGCGTCACCAAGCAAGTGCATGTGCATGTCGATCATCAACCGGGCAAGGGCAAGTGCTGCAGTTCGAATATCGATTGCAGCAACTGCCGCGCATATGCGATGGGACAATCGACCTATCTGTCACGTATCCGTGAAGCCGTCAGAAAACCGGAAGAGCTCGCCAAATGGCTGGAAGTGCGGGAAATCTGGGCCAAGCTGTTTTTGAACGCCAACAACTCGGCCAAGGCCCCCCTGTAATACGATGAGTTTTACCTCGTACTGGTTTGCCTTCGCCTTCCTGCCCCTGTCCGCGTATGGCTATCGCCAATTGCTGTCGACAAGCCATTTCAAGCTGCTGCTGCCGCTGCTGATCTCGCTGGCCTTTTATTACCTCAACGATGCGCACAACCTGCTGCTGTTTTGTGCGTCGATGGGCGCCAACTGGCTGCTTGCGGGCGTCATCGGCAGGAGCCGCGGGAAAACCCGCTACCTGGCGCTGGCCATTGCGGGCAATTTATGTTTTCTCGCGTTTTATAAATATGCGACATTCTTCACCGTGCCCGGCACGGCGATTCCCGCTTTGCCACTGGGCATCTCGTATTTTACATTTACGCAAATCGCCTTCCTGGTCGATACGGCGCGGGGGCAGGCCCGCGGCACCAATCCGCTCGAATACGCGCTCTTCGTGGCCTGGTTTCCCCACTTGCCTGCCGGCCCCCTGCTGTCGCACAAGGACATGCTGCCGCAATTCCTGGGCGTGCCGGGCACGTCGTCGGCCTTGCATCCGGCGCCGCGCGACTATGCCGTCGGCCTCACCCTGTTTGCCATGGGCCTGTTCAAGAAATCCTGCGTCGCACCCATTTTTCACCACGCCCAGGGCGATGTTTTCCTGCGCGCAGGGCAAGGCGACCCCATCGGCCTCATCGAGACCTGGATCGCCTGCCTGGGTTTCCTGTTTGAAACATACTATGATTTTTGCGGCTATTCGGAAATGGCCATGGGCATCAGCCGCATGTTCGGCATCCACCTGCCCGTCAATTTCCATGCCCCGTTCAAGTCGTCCAGCCCGGTCGAATTCTGGACGCGCTGGCATGTGACCCTGGGTGCCTTCATGCGCGACTACCTGTATCGGCCCCTGACCAGGAAACGCCAGGTATGGCGGCATTACGCAGCCCTGTTCGTGGTGATGATGGCTGTCGCCATCTGGCATGGCGCCACCATTCCACTGCTGATCTTTGGCGTTTACCAAGGACTGCTCGTCACGGGCAACCACGCCTTGCGGCGCTGGAATCTGGTGTCGCGCAAGGGCGGCAAGCTGCAGCACTGGGCTGGCAGGACCTTCACGCTGGCGGCCATCGGCTTTTCCGTCAGCCTGTGGGCCACGCCCGACTGGCAGGAGGCACGGCACGTCATTCTCGGCTTGCTGGGTGCCGGACAGGCAAGCGCCTGGCCTGGAGGTTTTTTCGGCATCACCGCCATCCTCGCCGCCGTGGCATTTAACTGGTCTGCCCCCTCCCTGATCGACCTGATGGCGAAAGAACTCCCCGCCTGGAGCGTGCAACTGAAAAAATCCACGACCAGCTCGTTGGCCTGGAAACCCAGCCTGGCGTGGGCGGTAGCAGTCGCCGTCGCGCTGTGCCTGGCGCTCATCAATTTGTCCGCTGTCAAAGAGTTCAAATATGCAGGGTTTTAATCAAGACATCCCCATCGCGCGCTTTTTCGCCTGCGTTTTTTTCATTGCGCTCGGATTCGCGCTCCTTATTGCCGGACTCGTTTTTATCGTCGATCCCTATGCCATCTGGCGGCACCAGTCGAGCCATAAGATCAATACCATCAGACTGGAGATTCCTAACAGCAGCCAGACAAGCGCGGCTGTATTGCGCAGCACGCTGAACCCGCCTGACGTGTTGATTCTTGGTTCTTCCCGGGTACGGCGTGGTTTCAACGAAACGCTCGCCTCCAGCTTATACGGCGGCAACGTTCAAGTGGCTGGCATCGATGCCCTGCCGCTATCAACAGCCAGGGATCTGTTTTTCATCCTTAGCCAAGAGGCACGCATTCGAAGGCTGTATTTGGAAGTCAATTACCTCACATCCAATGCCTGCGAAACGAAAGATGAAAATGCGGTGACAAAAAATGAGCTCGACCCGCCATTTCATTATCTGTCGCCCGAAAATGCCGTCATATACAGCCTAAGAACGCTGAAAATAAATCTGTTCCCTCCGCGCTCCTTCGACAGCTATTTTGACAAACAAGGACGTTACTATGACGATCCTGCCAAAGGGGCTACACGTGCAGGGGGAGCGCAAGCACATGAGTCGCGCTTTAAGCAGCTCTTCAAGACGATTGCAAGCGCTTGTCAAAATCATGCAAACAATGCCGCCGATATCAGGGATTTGACGGCCATCTTCCATCTCGCGCAAACCAGGCAGATAGAAGTTATTTTGCTGATTTTGCCTGTTAGCGAAAAATGGCAAACACGTATCCGCCAGGCCGGACTCGTGCCTCAAGCCGCGCAGTGGAAAAGGGAGGTCACCTTGCTCGCATCGCAATTCCATGTGCCTTTGCTTGACTATGAGCTGCGTAACGATGAAAGTGACCAATCTGACAATACCCCTCCTTCCATGCCCATGTTTTGGGATGAAACGCACTTCTCAAACCGCCTGGGCGACCAGCTGTTACACGATATGCTGGACGCCAGCGGCCGCTCTTCCATCCGGCCAAAAATCCCCTAACACCGCAGCCTGCCCTCCAGGCCTGCCTTCACCGCCGCCCACCCCGTATCGATAATGCTGAAACGCACGGAATTGCGCTTGCTCCCTCCGCCTATCCAAACGGCCGCACGCCAAACAGCACGCCGTGCAGCCAGAACGCCAGCAGCAGCCACAGCGCGCAGCCCGCGCCGACGGCGATCAGAGTGCCTGCCATGGTGCCGCCCTCGTACGCCACGCCGGCCGCGCGGTCGCGTTGCACGGCGGCATACAGATCGACTGACGACCAGACGAGAAAGCCGCCGAACAGCAGCACGTCAGCCACATTGCCGTTGGCCAGCAGATGCGCCACCGCCCAGAATTGCGTGCCCAGCAGCATGGGGTGGTGCACCAGGGTCTTGATATGGTTGCGCGGCACATTGGCCGCCGCCAATAAAATCAGCGAGAACAGCATCAGCAGGCCGCTGGCGTGGCGCAAACCCATGGGCGGCGTCCACAGCACTTGCGGCTGCTGGCGCGCCAGGGCGTAGCCCCAGATGATCAGGCCCAGCCCCACGAACGCCACGAGCGAATACAGGCCCTTCCAGCGCTTTTCGCCAAGGCGCGCCAGCTGGGCGCTGCGCCAGCCGTCGGCGACGATGCGCACCGAGTGCAAGCCCAGGAACAGCAGCAAACCGAGTATCAGCACCGTCATCGTCCACTCCCCAGTCCATATCCTCTATCCAGCATACCCGACATCATGGCCGGTGCCGTCCACGCAGATCAACGTTCTTCGCGATAGTAGTCGCAGCCCTCGAACGTGGTCCGCAGCGCCTGCTGCAGCTGGGCGTAGCGCTCGGGCGTCAAATTGAAACGCACGTCGATCTGGCCGTCGTCGTCCATCTGCATGGCGGCCTCGGCATCCATCTGCACGGACAGGCGGTTCGGATGCAGGATCACGGCGTGCATGTGGCCGTACCAGGCAAATTCCTGGCCGCCATATTCGATGTAGGGCTCGTCCATGCCCATGGCCACGTCCTGCTCGTCATACTGGTCGGCGCGCTGCAGCATCAGGTAGACGGGCTCGCCTTTGCCGACTGGCGCGGCCAGGGTGGTGATCAGGGCGTCGTCTTCATTGATGACGGACAACTCGGTGGCGGTAAATCCTGCGGACATGGCGTGCTTTCAACAAATATGGGGATGGCGCCACCATAGCGCAAAAGCGGCACGGACGACATAGGGCGCGATGAATAAAGCCTGCCGTCACGAAAATCCATCGCCGCCTATAATTGCCGCTCCAAACTATTTCTACAGGAGACCGCCTTGACCGCAGCATCGCCCTACACCACCCGCCTGGCCATCCCGTCCATCGCCACCTACCAGCACCTGCGCGTCGCCGCCGGCCTGAGCGCGAAAACCACGGATGCCGCGGCCCGGGGCTTGCCGAATTCCCTGTTTGCTGTGCAAGTGCTGCATGGCGACGAGGTGGTGGGCATGGGCCGCATCATCGGCGATGGCGGCTGTTTCTTCCAGGTCGTCGATATCGCCGTGCTGCCGGCCCACCAGGGCAAGGGATTGGGCAAGCTGATCATGCGCGAAATCCGCCAGTTCATCGATCGCGACGTGCCGGAAAGCGCGTATGTCAGCCTGATCGCCGATGGCCAGGCGCAAGACCTGTATGCGCAGTTCGGTTTCAAGCACACGGCGCCCGCCTCCGTCGGCATGGCGCTGAAGCGCTAGGCGCCCGATGCCGGCCTGGTTGCTGTGCACCATGACGCTGGCGCTGCTGTTGAGCGCCGCCGCCTGGCGCGCCGAGCGCGCGCAGCAAAGGCGCGGGCGCGCGACGCGCTGGCTGTGGCTGGCGGCCATCGCCGCGTCCGCCATCGTGCCCCTGGCATGGCTGCCCGGCGTGCTGGCGGCCATGCCGGCGGAACAGGCGCAGCTGAAACTGGGCTGGTTCATGCTATCGAGCGGCATGCTGCTGCTGCTGGCGCTGCGCAGCGTCTGGCTGCTGTCGCACCAGCGCCGCTGGCAGAAAACATCGTTGCTGGGCACGCCCGTATACTTGAGTGGCGGCATCGGTCCCTGCGTGGCGGGACTGCTGCGGCCGCGCATCGTGATGCCCGTCTGGCTGCGACTGATTTCGTCCCAGCAACAGGCGCTGCTGCTGGCGCACGCCCAATGCCGGCTGGCCGCGCGCGACCCGCAGCTGCTGGCCCTGGCGTACGCCTTGATTATTCTCATGCCGTGGAATGTGCCCCTGTGGTGGCAGCTGCACCGGCTGCGCTTTGCCATCGAAGTCGATTGCGACGCGCGCATGCTGGCGCAGGGCCACGCGCTGCGCGACTATGCCATCGTGCTGCGCCAGCACGGCCAGTATTATTCGGGGCTGACGGGCGCCTCGCCCATCGTGCTGAACGACCCGCGCGCACTGCGCCGGCGCCGCCGCCTGATGGCCAGATTTACCCGGAACCGGGCGGCGAACTTGCTATAGTAGCGGCAACGCCGCGCAATGCGCCCGCGCCACCGGCTTCCCCTTCAGAAATCAGAGAGATACCATGCTTTACCTGCTTGCCATCGTGATCGTCATCGCCCTGCTGTACTACGTCTTCAGCGGCCGCACGCCCGCCAAACCGCTGCACAAGCCGCTCATGTCGGTGCGCCAGTATGTGCCGGCGATTCCTGCGGGCGCACCCGCGCATCACTGGACCGATGAGGGGCGCTTTGCATCGGAAGTGGAAAACGAATCGATGTACCAGCCCGCCATCGCCAAACTGGCCGGCGAGCATGGTCCCGGCAATGCGGAAGAGAAATGCCTGGCCCTGCTCGTCTGCGACGATGCCAACCCGTTCCAGGACAAGGCCATCGCCGTCTTCATCGATGACCAGCTGGTGGGCTACCTCTCGCACAACGACGCGCTGCGCCTGCGCCGCAACCTGGGCCGCATGGATCTGGTGGGCCAGCTGACCTCGTGCGACGCCGTCATCCGCGGCGGCGGACTGTGGAATGGCAAGCGCCTGTCGTATGCCGTCTGGCTGGACTTGCAGCCCTACAACTAAACGCTATCCCGCGCGCGCCAGCCTGACGGCGCGCGTGGCGATAAAGCTGGGCAGGTATTTTTCAATTTCAAAGCGCGGGTGGGGATGCATTTCCTCGTGGTATCCCGCCAGCACGAAGCCCGCCGCCAGCTGGCCGCCGATCTGGCTGTCCAGACCGTGGCCAAAGATCAGTGGCTCGCCCCTTTCCATGCGCGCCGCCAGCGCATCGGCATCCATATCCTCCACATCCGAGTACGGCAGCACGAAACGGGGCCGTATCAAGCCCTGTTTTGCCCATTGCGGGTCGCGGTCGCCGATGAACACGGCCGGGTTGAAGAAACTGCTCAACAGCACGCCAGCGTCCGCCAGCACGCGCGCGCATTCGCGCCACACGGGGGCGATATCGGGCACGTACTGGTTCGACACGGGATGGACGATGACATCGAAGCTGGCGTCGGCGAAGCAGGCCAGGTCGCGCATGTCGCCCTGCACGGTGATTAACTGCAAGCCGTCGCGCTCGGCCACCATGCGGTCTTGCGCCAGTTGCTGCTCAGACAGATCAAAGACGGTCACATGCGCGCCGGCGGCCGCCAGCACGGGCGCCTGTTGCCCGCCGGCACCGGCCAGGCACAGGATGCGCTTGCCACGCACGTCATCCAGCCAGCCGGCCGGCAAGGGGCCGGGCGTCAGGTGGATGAGCCACTGTCCGGCGCGCGCCGCCGCGATGGTGGCGCTGTCGACGGGCTGGGACCAGGGACTGTTCCGGGTCGCCTGGGCATCCCAGGCTTGCTGATTATGCCGCAAGAAGTTGTTACCTAAAGGCATCGTCATCCTTTCAGAAAAAAGCAGGACGCGAATGTAGCATGACGCCCGGCAAGACGTCGCACTTTGCAAAAAAACCACACAATTCCTGATGGAAACTTCTTAGCCCGCACCGCCATTCCCTTGGTGCGGCGAGGCATACGCGCCACTTTTTCGCCTGCGCACGGCTTGCACGACAGAGAAAATAATTACAAATAAGATATTTGTTTCCAGAAATCTGGTAAGGTCATTTGCATCGGCCACCCGCAGCGATGGCCGGCCCCGATCCTGTTTTCAGCGCCACGACGCTCTATTTGCCTGCCCACGATGATACCTGCCAGCGTCCAGCACCTGTTCCACCTTCCCGCCGATCCGGCCCAGCTGCACCATGGCCAGCATGCGCCGGGCCTGGTGCTGCTGTCGCTCGTGATCGCCATTTTCACGTCGTGGATGGCCTTCCAGATGACGGCGTACAGCCGCGCGCAGGCGAGCATCAGCCGCCGCTTGCACTTGCTGTGCCTGCTAGCCGGCAGCCTGGCGCTGGGCTGCGGCGTGTGGGCCATGCATTTCATCGGCATGCTGGCCTTCGAGCTGGGCACCAGCGTCGCCTACGATCCGGGCCTGACCTTGCTATCCATCGTGCCCAGCGTGGCGGCCTCGTTCGTGGCCCTGGCCACCATCAGCCGGCGCGCCGTCACGGCGCCGCTGCTGCTCAGGAGCGGCTTGCTGGTGGGCCTGGGCATCGGCGCCATGCATTACACGGGCATGCACGCCATGCGCATGGGCCTGTCGCTGCGCTACGACCCGCTGCTGTTCGCGCTGTCGCTCGTCGTTGCCGTGGCGCTGGCCACCGTGGCCCTGTGGATACGCTTCGGCCTGCGCGGCTGGAGCGGCCGCGTGTCTGCCTCGCGGCGCACCTTGATCAGCGCCGGCGTCATGGGTTGCGCGATTGCCGGGATGCATTACATGGGCATGCAAGCCGCCCGCTTCGTGGGGACGATTCCCCCAGGCAATGATGCCGATGCCAACCGGCCCATGCTGGTGATCAGCGTGACCTTGCTGACCATCGCCCTGACGATCCTCGTCGCCTCGGCCGTGGGCATCTTGCGCTACCGCGAACTGTTTCGCCACCTGAACCAGAGCGAACACTGGACGCGCTCGCTATTGACGAGCACGGTCGACGGCGTCATCACCATCGACCGGCATGGCGGCATCGTCGACTTCAACGGCGCCGCCGAGCGCATCCTCGGCTGGCGGGCGGCGGAAATTATCGGCCGCCACGTCAGCCTGCTGGTCAGCGACGTGCGCCAGTCGGAACAGCAGGGCCTGCTGCACTACCTGCGCACGGGCGAAGGCGAGGCGGTCCACACCAGC
This sequence comes from Janthinobacterium sp. SUN137, assembly GCF_030587265.1. Lineage (NCBI taxonomy): Bacteria > Pseudomonadati > Pseudomonadota > Betaproteobacteria > Burkholderiales > Oxalobacteraceae > Janthinobacterium > Janthinobacterium sp. SUN137. The sequence goes on from NZ_JAPWHZ010000001.1 coordinate 1,465,931, forward strand.
GAGGAAATCGTCTACCTGCGCAAAGATGGGGTCCCGGTCGCCGTGCAGCGCTCGATGGCCAGCGCGCGCCTGGCCGACCAGGATTTATATGTGCTGTTCATTACTGACATCAGCGAACGGCGCGCCATGCTGGCCGCCCTGCGCGAAAGCGAGCAGCAGTTGCGCTCGCTGATCGGCAATCTGCCCGGCATCGCCTTTCGCTGCACCACGGCGGAAAACCAGCCCATGCTGTTCATCAGCGACGGCGTGGAAGGGATCACCGGCTATCCGCCCGCCGACTTTCTCGGCGCGGCGCCCCGCCGCACCATCACGGGCCTGATCGCCAGCGAAGAGCGCGCCTACGTCATCGACGTCTTCAACCGCAGCGTCGCCAGCGGCGAGCCCTACCTGCTCGAATACCGGCTGCTGCATGCGGACGGCACGGCGCGCTGGCTGTGGGAGCGGGGCACCGTCGTGCACGACGCGGCAGGCGCCGTGCGCTGGGTCGACGGCGTCATCCTCGACATCAGCGAACGGCGGCAAATGGAGGAAGACTTGCGCATGGCCAAGGAAAAAGCGGAGCTGGCGGCCGCCACGCGGGCCAGCTTCGTCGCCAACATGAGCCATGAAATCCGCACGCCGATGAATTCCATCCTCGGTTTTACCGATGTGCTGCTCGACTCGCCGCTGGCGCCCGAGCAGCGGCGCCACCTCGATACCGTACGCCAGTCCGGCCGCTCGCTGTTGCGCCTGCTCAACGAAGTGCTCGATACTGCCAAGCTGGACAAGGGCGCCGTGGCGCTGGAATTGCGCGACTACAGCCTGCTGGCGCTGGTCGACGAACTGGCGTCCACGTATGGCATCCATGCGCGCGCCAAGGGCTTGCGCATGGAGGTGCAGTACGACCCGCAACTGCCGGCCATGCTGCATGGCGACGAATTGCGCATGCGGCAAGTGCTGGGCAACCTGCTCGACAACGCCATCAAGTTCACGCCCGGCGGCGTCGTCAGCCTGGCGGCGCGCCGCGACGATGGCCAGCTGCACCTGCTGGTGCAGGACAGCGGCATCGGTATCCCCGCGGAACGTCGCGACGCCATTTTTGACCCGTTCGTGCAAGCGGACGCCTCGACCACGCGGCGCTTCGGCGGCACGGGCCTGGGCACCACCATCAGCCGGCAGCTGGTGACCCTGATGCAGGGGCGCATCTGGGCCGATGCCGCCTTGCCGCACGGCAGCGTGTTCCACGTCATGCTGCCCTTGCTGCCAGCGCGCCAGGCGGCGCTGCCCGCCAGCGAACGGCGCAGCGTGCGCCTGCCGCCCCTGCGCGTGCTGGCCGCCGACGACGTGCCGCAAAACCTGGAACTGCTGAGCTTACTGCTGGGCAAGCGTGGCCACACGGTGGTCACGGCCGGCGATGGCGCGCAAGCCTTGCAACTGGCGCAGCAGGATGACTTCGACGTGCTGCTGCTGGACTTGCAAATGCCGCACATGGATGGCCTGGCCGCCACGCAAGCCATCCGTGCCGCCGCCCTGCGCGACGGACGCCCGCGCGTGCCCGTGATCGCCATGACGGCCAGCGTGCTCGAGGCGCACCGCAAGGCGGCGCGGGCAGCCGGCATGGACGGTTTTGCCACCAAGCCCGTCGAATGGCAGGCGCTGGCGCAGGAAATCGCGCGCGTGCTGGGCCTGGCGGCGGACCCGGCCGACGATAGCCACGCGCCGCCCCCCGCAGGCGGACGGGTGCTGCACCATGCGGGCGCCCTGCAGCGCTGGGCCGGCAACGACAGCGCCTACCGCGCGGCGCTGGCCCGTTTCGGACGCGAGCATCCGCGCCTGCCGCCCGCCCTGCTGGCCGCCATCGAAGCGCGCGACCACGCGGCGCTCTTGTCGCACAGCCACCAACTGCGCGGCGTGGCCGCCAACCTGGGACTGGAGCAACTGGCCGCCAGCCTGGCGGCGCTGGAGCAATGCTGCGCCGGTCCCGGTCCCGGTACCGCCACGGCGCAGCAGCTCGACGAAATCCTGGGCACCCTGCTGACGCAATGGCCGGCGGCAACGGCCGCCATCGCCCGGCTGGCGCCGCCTGCCTTGCCGGCGGCTACGGCGGCGGCCATCGACGCGCCCGCCGTCCGGCAAGCGGCCACTGCCCTGTTAAGCGCCTTGCGGCGCGGCGAACTCGATGACACGGCGCAAGCACAGTTGCAGCACGCCATGGGCGCGCAAGCGGACGCGCTAGCGCCGCTGCTGCATGCCATCGACGACTTTGATTTCCCCAAAGCACAGTCGCTGCTGCACGACTTGCTGCACACCTACGCCCCGGAGTCCCCATGAATGCACCAGCCAGGCCCGTGATTCTCATCGTCGACGATGAGGCGGCCAATTTGCAATTGCTGCGCCAGATCTTGCAGAACGACTATGCGCTGCTGTTCGCCAAGGATGGCGCGCGGGCGCTGGCACTGGCGCAGCAGGAGCGCCCGGCCCTGATCCTGCTCGACGTGATGATGCCCGGCATGAGCGGCCACGACGCCTGCCGCCAGTTGAAGGCCACGCCGCTGACGGCCGCCATCCCCGTCATTTTCGTCACGGCACTGAACGACATGCGCGACGAACTGAGCGGCTTTGAAGCGGGTGCCGTCGATTACATCACCAAGCCGCTCAGCCCCGCCATCGTGCGCGCCCGCGTGCGCACGCACCTGTCGCTGGTGCGCATCGATGAATTGAAGGAAACGCGGCTGCAGATCGTCCAGCGCCTGGGCCTGGCGGCCGAATACAAGGACAATGAAACAGGCTTGCACGTGATCCGCATGAGCCATTACGCGCGCCTGCTGGGCGTGGCCGCCGGCATGGACGAGGCCGCCGCGGACGACCTGCTGCACGCGGCGCCCATGCACGACGTGGGCAAGATCGGCATCCCCGACCGCATCCTGCAAAAGCCGGGCAAGCTCGACGCGGACGAATGGACCATCATGCAGACGCACGCGCGCATCGGCGGCGACATCATCGGCGAACATGCGGAAGGCGGCATGCTGGCGCTGGCGCGCGCCATCGCCGTGTCGCACCATGAAAAATGGGATGGCAGCGGTTACCCGAACGGCTTGGCAGGCGAAGCGATCCCGCTGGCGGGGCGCATCGTCGCCGTGGCCGACGTGTTCGACGCGCTGACCTCGGTGCGCCCGTACAAGCGCGCGTGGTCGGTGTCGGACGCCGTGGGCTATCTGCAGGCGCAACAGGGCAGCCATTTCGATGCGCGGCTGGTCGACCTGTTTGTCGGGGAATTGCCCGCCATCGACGCCATCCGGCTGCGCTGGGCAGAGAAAGCGGAACACCACGCGTCCGCTTGAAGAGTGAACTCCCGCCACGGCCAGCGTTGTTGCGTCACACAAGCAAGTGCCGGACAGATGGCGCCGGCGCCGATGCAGACCACTGGAGGGGCCAGGAGTTCAATGCCATTATGGCTGGCGGCGGGGCAGGCATTTTGATGCACATCAAACAGCTTGCACTTTCCTGGCTGCGCACTTGCAGATGGCCCTGGCCTCTCTTTTTTTGACTTACATCAAGCCCAGCATAAGAAAAACCCCGGCCAGCACGGCAATGCTGGACTTGCCCGTGTTGCCGTTCTAGCCTTGTTGCCATCCTGACTACCGAGTGACAACATGGCTTACAAATCCATCCTCGTCCACGCCGACCTGTCGCGCCATGCGCCGCAGCGCATCGCCATCGCGGCGCGGCTGGCGCACGCGCACCAGGCGCACCTGATCGGCGCCGCCATGACGGGCATGTCGCGCTTTACCCTGGAAAACAACCGCGGCATGCGCGGCGGTGCCGTGGCGGCGCAGATTTCAGCCTTGCATGGGCAGGCGGAACAGGCGCTCGACCAGTTCGAGACGCTGGCGCGCCAGGCCGGCGCCGCCTCGCTCGAGCGGCGCCTGATCGAAGACGACGAGGATGGCGGCATGGCCGTCAGCGCCCGCTACAGCGATCTGACGGTGCTGAGCCAGCACGACGACAGCGAAGCCTTGCCCGGCGCCATGAGCGACCTGGTGCCCTACGTGATGCTGAACGCGGCCCGTCCCGTGCTGATCGTGCCGCGCAGCGGCCAGTTCGCACAAGTGGACAACACGGTCGTGGTGGCCTGGGATGGCAGCATGGAAGCGACGCGCGCCATCGGCCACGCCTTGCCCCTCTTGCGCGCGGCGCGCCTGGTGGTGCTGGCCCTGCTGCACCCGCCGGTCGGCCACGCGCAGCCGGCGCGCCATCCGGGCGCCGACATCGCCGCCTACCTGAGCCGCCATGGCGTGCCCGTGGAAGTGCGCCCGGCCGTCGCCACGGGCGACATCGGCGCGGCGCTGCTGGCCATGGCCGCCGAAGTGCATGCGGACTTGCTGGTGATGGGCGGCTACGGCCACGCGCGCTTCCGCGAAATCCTGCTGGGCGGCGTGACGGAAACCGTGCTGCGCCAGATGACCTTGCCGGTGCTGATGGCGCACTGACACCAAGCGCGCTCCATGTCGTTGCACAATGGGTATACTTGCCTGTTTATCCATATCAAAGCAATGTACATGAACCAACAACTCCTCAATTGGGGCAATAGCCTGGTGCCGTTCGGCGGCGAACTGCTGTGGACCGCCCTGCCGTGGATGCTGCTGTGCAGCGCGGCCGGCTTCGTGCTGGCGCTCGGCATCTGCTACCAGCTGGCCAGAAAATGCCTGCTGGTGCGCCGTCCCCGCGCCTGGCATGTGGCCGCCAAGCTCAGCTATGTACTGATCCTGCTCGCGCTGCCGCTCCTCGGTGCCGGGTTTGGCGCCGTGCACAGCGTGCACCGCGTGGTCAACCAGGCCCTCGAGCGCGACTTGCAGCCCGTGGTCGAGGCGCAGATGCCGGCGCTGCGCGTCTACCTGGAACAGCAGGTCAAGCTGATCGCCCCGGGCCAGCCCATCAGCGTGCGCAGCCTGCTCGAACCGTTCGTGCAAGGCATGTATTACCAGCCCACGTCCGGCAGCTACTGGGAACGCAGCAAGGCGCGCTGGATCAATGAATTCATTCTGCGCCGCGGCAGCGTGCTGCTGACGCAGGTGCTGCAGGAACAGCTGATCGCCAGGGTCGGCCTGCTCGGCGAAGCGCTCAAGGGCGCCAACTTCCGTGGCCAGGCAACGGGCGAGCTGGCCGCGCTGGGCACCGACCTGGCCGTGCGCCTGACCACCGACGTGGCCCGCCATGCCGACTTCAGCAAACTCGACAAGTCAGTGCCGATGATTTTCATCGACGCCATCAAACGGCAAGCCGGCGCCTATTTCAATTCGCTCAAGATCACGCTGGGCCTGTTCGCGCTGGCGGCGCTGCTGCTGGTATGGGGCGAGATCATGCTGTACCGCCATTACTACCTGCGCCGCCATCCGCCCGCCGCGGCCCTGCCCGTGCCGCCCATGTAAAAAAAGCCGCGCCTCCTTGCGGATGGCGCGGCTTTCAGGCGGCAGCTAAACCCTTAGGCTTTGCGCTGCGCCACGGCGTCGACGACGCACAGGGCCGTCATGTTGACGATGCGGCGCACGGTGGCCGATGGCGTCAGGATGTGCACTGGCTTGGCGCAACCGAGCAGGATCGGACCGACGGCGATACCGTTGCCGGCCGCCGTCTTCACCAGGTTGTAGGCGATGTTGGCCGATTCGATGTTCGGCATGACGAGCAGGTTGGCGTCGTTCTTCAGTGCCGAATTCGGCATGATTTTCTGGCGCAGCTTGCTGTCGAGGGCCGTATCGCCGTGCATTTCGCCGTCGATTTCCAGGTCCGGCGCGCGTTCCTTGATGATGGCCAGCGCGGCGCGCATCTTTTGCGCCGAGGCGCTGTCGCTGGAACCGAAGTTCGAGTGCGACAGCAAGGCCGCGCGCGGCGACAGGCCGAAACGGGTCATCTCTTCGGCGGCCATGATGGTGATCTCGGCCAACTGGTCGGCGTCCGGGTTTTCATTGACGTGCGTGTCGACCATCACCAGCTGGCGTTCCGGCATGATCAGCACGTTCATGGCGGCATAGACATTGCTGCCGGCGCGCTTGCCCAGCACCTGGTCGATGTATTTCAGGTGCAGCTGGGTGGTGCCGAAGGTGCCGCAGATCATGCCGTCGGCGTCGCCCTTGTGGATCATCATCGAACCGATCAGGGTGTGACGGCGGCGCATTTCCAGTTTAGCGTATTCCTCGGTGACGCCTTTGCGGCTCGTCATGGCGTAGTACGTATTCCAGTAATCGCGATAGCGCTCGTCGAAGTCCGGGTTGATCACGTCGAAGTCGACGCCTTGCTTGAGGCGCAGGCCGAACTTCTGGATGCGCGCTTCGAGCACCGGTGGGCGGCCGACCAGGATGGGACGCGCCAGTTTTTCATCGACCACCACTTGCACGGCGCGCAGCACGCGCTCTTCTTCGCCTTCGGCGTAGACGATGCGTTTGAGTTCGGCCGGCGTGGACTTGGCCATCAGGAACAGCGGCTTCATGAAGGTGCCGCTGCGGTAGACGAATTGCTGCAGGCTGTCTGCGTACGCTTGCAAGTCCTTGATCGGACGCGTGGCGACGCCCGAATCCTCGGCCGCCTTGGCGACCGCCGGTGCGATCTTGATCAGCAAACGGGGATCGAACGGCATCGGGATCAGGTATTCAGGACCGAACGACAGGTTGCTGATGCCGTAGGTGGTGGCCACGATGTCCGACTGCTCGGCATGCGCCAGGTCGGCGATCGCGTGCACGACGGCGATTTCCATCTCGCGCGTGATGGTGGTGGCGCCACAATCGAGGGCGCCGCGGAAGATGTACGGGAAGCACAGCACGTTGTTGACCTGGTTCGGATAGTCCGAACGGCCCGTGGCGATGATGGCGTCGCTGCGCACGGCCTTGACTTCTTCCGGCAGGATTTCCGGATTCGGGTTGGCCAGCGCCAGGATCAGCGGGTTCGGCGCCATCTTGCGCACCATGTCTTGCTTCAGCACGCCGCCGGCGGACACGCCGAGGAAGATGTCGGCGTCCGGGATGATCTCGGCCAGGGTGCGCAGCGGCGTGTCTTGCGCGAAGCGTTCCTTGTCCGGGTCCATCAGTTCCGTGCGGCCCTTGTAGACGACGCCAGCCAGGTCGGTGACGTAGATGTTTTTCAGCGGGAAGCCCAGGTCGACGATCAGGTCCAGGCAGGCCAGCGCCGCGGCGCCAGCGCCCGACACGACCAGCTTGCAATCCTCGATCTTCTTGCCGACGGCTTTCAAGCCGTTCAGGATGGCCGCGCCGACGATGATGGCGGTGCCGTGCTGGTCGTCATGGAAGACGGGAATCTTCATGCGGTCGCGCAGCTGGCGCTCGATGTAGAAGCACTCGGGCGCCTTGATGTCTTCCAGGTTCACGCCGCCGAAGGTCGGTTCCAGCGAAGCGATGATGTCGACCAGCTTGTCCGGGTCCATCTCGTTGATTTCGATGTCGAAGACGTCGATGCCGGCGAACTTCTTGAACAGCACGCCCTTGCCTTCCATCACCGGCTTGGCGGCCAGCGGGCCGATATTGCCCAGTCCCAGCACGGCCGTGCCGTTGGTGATGACGGCCACCAGGTTGCCGCGCGCCGTATATTTATAGGCATTCGCCGGATCGATGACGATTTCTTCGCAGGGAGCGGCCACGCCTGGCGAGTAGGCCAGCGCCAGGTCGCGCTGGTTGGTCAGTTGTTTGGTCGGCGTCACGCTGATTTTGCCGGGGCGCGGGCACTCGTGATACTCGAGTGCGGCCAAGCGCAATTGTTGACGCAATTCTTCTTTTTTATCAGATGACGAATCCATGCTGTGCTGCCTTCCTGTTTGGTCGATCGGGTGTTCCGGATTTTATCAGACCGATTCTTTCAATTAGCTAGGTATTTTCCGCTAGCCACAGTCTGATATCACGAAAACGCATAACCTAGCATTGTAAGGCCGTGCGGCGGCACAAACGTCCCGAACAGGAAAAACTATCAAATTTTAGATTTCAATTAGTTTTTATGATGGAATATCGGCGGCGCGCCACAGCGGCAGCGCGGCGACGGCGCGCTCGATATCGTCCATGTCGTCCACGCCCAGGGTGCCGTCGAACGGCGCGGACAAAATGCGGCGCATCAGCGCCAGGCGCGTCGTCGCTTGCTGCGCGTCGATGAAGCGCGTCGTCTCCGCGCAATACTGCGCGCGGCGCAGGGCATCGGCGCCGTCATCGTCGCCGTCGGGATAATAATGGCGGCCGATGTGCTGCAGCGACTGCAGCAGGAATTCGATCTCGCGCAGGATGCGCAACGCATCCTCGCCGGACAGCACGATGCGGCGGTTGGCGGGCAGCAGGGACGGCGGCGCGGCCCGGTTATTCAAAATTTTCATCGGTCAGGAAGGCATAGCCGTCATCGATCAGCATCTGCAGATAAGCGTCGAAGCTGTCGGCGATGACCAGGTAGCTGTCGGGATCGTGCAGGAAGCGCACCACCTGCCCCACCTTGCCCGACGCCGTGGGCGTGAAATCGATATACAGCCGCGACGAGCCGCCATTGTTCATGCAATGCGAAAAACACAGGCGCTGGCCCTGCCGGATGCCGGCGTCGATGCGGGCGTCGACGATGCCGGGATCGTCTTCCAGGTAAAGGCCGTAGATGTCGGCGATGCTGCGCTGGTTCGCCTGCCCGTCCTTGAGGATCTGCTCGACGGAGCTCAGGTAATACGGATACTCGAACACGTCCGAGCCCAGCATGTATACCAGCACCGTGCCGCCGGGATACTCCTGATAATAGGTGCCGTTGTACTGGCCCAGCAAGCGCAGCAGGCTGTCCGGGCACAGCGGATACACCTGGCGCAGGCTGGCCAGTTGCGCCGCGCTGGCGCCGCTGGCCAGCGCCAGCTCCGCCAGCGGTTCCGGCGGCATGGCCTGGCGCAAGCCTGCCAAATAATGGTCGACGATGTTCATGGGCGAAATATAGCAGCTGCCGGCACCCGGCAAGCGCACGCTAACGCGACGGGGCCAGATTAGCACCGGGTGCGAAGCGCACGGCGATCAGCAGCAAGACCACGACGCCGGCGGCCATCACCATCCACGCCTGGGCCAGGCTGGACGAATGCTGGCGGATCAGGCCGGCGATGAAGGGCATGCTGCTGGCGATGATGTAGCCGCCGCCCTGCACAAAGCCCAGCAGCGCGCCGGCGCCGGCCGGGTCCGTCACATGGTCCATGCTGACGATCAGCGACAGGGGAAACAGGGCGCCGATGCCGCAGCCCAGTAATATCACGGCGGGCAGCGCCAGTTGCGCGGGAGCCACGATCAGGCAAGCCAGGCCGGCCAGCACGGCCAGCAGGACAGACAGCAGCAGGATGCGGCGGTCGGGAAAGCGGTGGATGACGCTGGAAATGACCAGTCCCGCCAGCACTTCCACCAGGGTCAGGCCACCCAGCAGCAGGCCGCTGTCGGCCGCGCTCCAGCCCAGTTCCGTATAAAACGGCGGCAGCCAGGCCAGCACCAGCGTGTAGGCGCCCGTGCCGATGCCGAAAAACACCATCAGCAGCCAGGCGCGGCCACTGCCCACGGGCAGGCTGGCGCCCGCGCCGCCGGCCACGTCCACGCGCGAAGCCGAGGCGCGGCGCCACAGCAGCGCGGCCGCCACGGCGGGCAACGCCCACAGGGCCAGCAGCGCCTGCCAACCCAGCGACTGCGCCAGCGGTGAGGCGGACGCGGCTGCAATGGCCGCGCCGCCCATGATGCCCGTCGTATAAAACCCCATCAGCTGCCCTGCCCGCGCAGGGAAATGGCGCTTGATGAAGGCGGGCAGCAGCGCCTGCACCAGCGCGATGCCCAGGCCGCCCAGGGCCGCCGTGGCGATCAGGCCGCCGCTGCCGTGCAGGGGCCAGCGCAGCGCGCAGGCGCAGGCGATGATGGCGATGCCGATACCGATGCCGCGCGCCACGCCCAGGCGGCGCTGCAGCTGCGCGCCCAGCAAGGCGCACACGCCCATGGCGAACACGGGCACGGTGGTGAGCAAGCCCGCGTCGGCATTGCTGAGGCCCGTGCCGGCCTGGATGCTGTCCAGCAAGGGGCCGATGGCGGCCAGGATGGGCCGCAGGTTCAGGCCCAGCAGGATGATGGCGGCCACCACCAGGGCGGACGAGGGAAGCGAGAAAGAGACGGGGCGTTCGGATGGCATGGGAGAGTAGTCCTTGCCTCGCTGGGAGGCACATGGTTTAATGCGTCATATAAAATAACTCGATGAAAAGTATCTTAACATAAAGATAGAAATGTATCTTCATGTCGAGATAAATGGATGACGCCATGACTGATACCCCGCAAGAACACACGCGCGCGCAATTTGCCGCCGCACAATGGCAGCGCGAACTGCCGCAGATGGATACGAACGCCATGCAGCTGGTGGGCCAGCTGGGCACGGTGGCCCAGCTGATGGCGCGCGACTGGCTCAACCCCCTGTTTGCGGAACACGGCTTGCAGCCGGGCGAATTCGACGTGCTGGCCACCCTGCGCCGCTCGGGCGCGCCATATGCGCTGACGCCGACGGCCCTGTACGAGGCGGCCATGCTGTCCTCGGGCGGCATGACCAACCGCATCGACCGCCTGGAAGCGGCCGGCCTGATCGAACGCCGGAAGCATCCGACGGACCGGCGCGGCGTGCTGGTGGCCCTGACGCAAAGGGGATTGGAATTGATTGAAAGGCTGGTGCTGTTGCACGTGGACAACGAGCGCGCGATGCTCTCAGCTTTGAACTCGGACGAGCAGCGCCAGCTCGACCAGTTGCTGGCCAAGCTGCTGCACGGCATGGCGCAGGCGAAGAAAGTCTAAGTTTAGGAAAGCAGACGCGCCAGCTCGCGCAGGGCCGCATGGCCGCGCCGGGCTTGGCGCTGCAATTCTTCCGGCGCGCAGTGTCCATACAGGGCCTGGACGTGGCCCTCGCTGGCGGCGCGCAGGTCGAGTTCGCCCGCACCGGGATCGGGCAACTGCCCCTCGACCAGGGTCAGGAAATAATGGCGGGGCGCGCCATGCAGGTTGGTCGCGAACTGCAGCACCAGGCCGCTGTCGAACAGCAGCGCCCCGCTGTGGGCGCCACTTTCCAGCAGCAGCCGGAACGGCGGCAGGGGGCGCCGCGCCGCACGCAGCACGCTGGCCAGGCGCACTTGATAGCCGAGCTCCAGCCCGTTCGCGTGCAAGCGGCCCTGCTGCAGATACACCTTGAACGAGGCCTGCACGGCGCGGCCGGCACGGCGGAAGTAACGTTCGTCCTCATACAGGCACAGCTGGCCGCCGTCGCACAGTTCATCAAAGCCGCGCGCCAGCAGTTCCGGCGCCGTAAACGTGTCCAGGCCGACGGCCTGCGGTTCGCGCAGCCAGCCGTCGTCAAGATAGGATTGCATCAGGGCGTGGATATCGTGGAAGGGCATAGAAAATGAACAAGGCTGGCAAAGACGGGTATTGTAGGCCAGCCTATAATAGCCGGGCCACACCATCATTCAACGAACAGTCCACGCCATGGCCCCACACGACGCGCTTTCCGAATTCGACCTGATCAAACAATATTTCGTGCGCCAGCGCCCCGGCCGCGCCACCCTGGGCATCGGCGACGATTGCGCGCTGCTCACGCCCGGCGCGGGCAAACAGATCGCCATCTCCTCGGACATGCTGGTCGAGGACCGGCACTTCTTTGCCGGCGCCGATGCCCGCATGCTGGGCCACAAAAGCCTGGCCGTGAATTTGTCCGACCTGGCCGCCATGGGCGCGCGTCCCGTCGCATTTACTTTGGCCCTGGCCCTGCCGCAGGCGGAACGCGCCTGGCTGGCCGGCTTTGCCGACGGTCTGTTCGCGCTGGCCGACGCCTTTGATTGCGAACTCATCGGCGGCGACACCACCAAGGGCCCCTTAAATATCTGCATCACCGTGTTTGGCGAACTGACGCCGGGCCAGGCCCTGCGCCGCAGCGCGGCCGTGGCGGGCGACGATATCTGGGTCAGCGGCACGATCGGCGACGCGCGCCTGGCGCTGGCCGGCTACCGCATGGAACAGGAGCTGGCGCCCGCCGACCTGCTGACTGCGGCCGCGCGCATGCACACGCCCACGCCGCGCGTGGCGCTGGGCTGCGCCCTGGCCGAAGCGGGCCTGGCGCACGCGGCCATCGACATTTCCGACGGCCTGGCGGGAGACCTGGGCCACATATTGAAAGCGTCGCAAGTGGGCGCCACCCTCGACGTCGACGCCCTGCCCGCCGGCCCCGTGCTGGCGCGGCAAGCGGCCAGCGTGCGCCGCCGCTACACGGCCGCCGGCGGCGACGACTATGAACTGTGCTTCACGGCGCCGACATCGTCGCGCGACGCCATCGCCGCCCTGGCGGCAAGCTGCGGCACGCCCGTCACGCGCGTGGGCAGCATCGAGGCGCAGGCGGGCCTGCGGCTGGTGGATGCAACGGGGCAGCCGCTCGACCTGCGCTTATCGTCCTTCGACCACTTCAGCGACTAAGTTCTACCGCACCGCCACCCGCGCCAGCCCCGGCTGGTTCACCATCCAGTAGTGCTGGAAGGCCAGGCGGATGTTGTCGCGCAGCTGGGTGTCGTCCCACGGCTTCGTATAAAAACGGTAGATGGCGCCGCGGTTGATCGAGTCGAGCACGGCTTCCAGGCCCGTGTAGCCGGACAGGATGATGCGGATGGTTTCCGGGTACAGCTCCTTGACCTTGCTGAGAAATTCCGTGCCGCTCATGCTGGGCATGCGCTGGTCGCAGACGATGACGTGCACGCGGTGCAGCGCCAGCATCTCGAAACCTTCGGCCGGCGTGCTGGCCGTGAGGATGTGATACCCCTCGGGACGGAACAGGCGGTGCAGCGACGACAGCACGTTGACGTCGTCATCGACGATGAGCAGGGTTTGCGCCGGCTGCGCGGCCGGGTCGTGACCGGGCGGCAGGCCGGCGCCGGCGACGATCATCTGCCCCAGTTCCAGCGCCGGCAGGGCGCGGCTGAAATAGAAGCCCTGGATTTCATCGCAGCGGTTGCGCCGCAGGTATTCCAGCTGCGGGCGCGATTCCACGCCCTCGGCCACCACGCTCAGTTTCAGGCTATGCGCCATGCTGACGATGGCCAGCGCGATGGCCGCGTCGTTCGGGTTGCTGGTGATGTTGCGCACGAAGGCGATGTCGATCTTCAGCTTGTCGATGGGGAAGCGCTGCAGGTAGGCCAGGCTAGAATATCCGGTGCCGAAATCGTCGATGGCCACCTTCACGCCGATTTTCTTCAGTTTGCCCAGCACGACGATGGTGCGCTCGGCGTTCGACATCAGCGCCGTTTCCGTCAATTCCAGCTCCAGCAATTCCGGCGCCACGCCGTGCAGCGCCAGCGCCCGCGTCACCTCGCCTTCCAGGTCGCCTTCGGCAAACTGGCGGCTCGACACGTTCACGGCCACGTGCACGGGCCCCACCTCGCTGTCGCGCCACTCGGCGATCTGGCGGCAGGCGGCCTGGATCACCCAGGCGCCCACGCGCACGATCAGGCCCGTGTCTTCCAGCACCGGCACGAATTCGGCCGGCGCCACCAGGCCGTAGCCGGGACGGCGCCAGCGCAGCAGCGCTTCCACGCCGCTGATGCGGCCCGTGCGCAAATCCACCTTGGGCTGGTAGTACAGGATGAACTGCTCGTGTTCGAGCGCATGGCGCAGCGCCAGTTCCAGGTCCAGGCGCGCCAGCACCTGCACGTTCATGCCGGCCGTGAAAAAGCGGTAGCCGTCGCGGCCCGCCTGCTTGGCGCCGCCCATGGCCGTATTCGCGTATTTGATCAGGGTTTCCGGGTCGGTGGCGTCGTCCGGATACATGGCGATGCCGATGCTGGCCGTCAGGGTGGCCGCATGGCCGCGCAAGTCGAATGGCGCGCGCAAGGCTTCGCGCACCTGGTTCGCCACGGCCACGGCTTCCTGCTGGTTGCGGCTCATGGTCAAAATCAGCGCGAATTCGTCGTTGCCCAGGCGGCCCACCGTGTCGCGCAGGCGCACGCATTCGACCAGGCGGTTGCTGAACTGGCGCAGCAGTTCGTCGCCCAGCGCCGCGCCCAGGGTGTCGTTGATGCTTTTGAAGCGGTCCAGCGCGATGAACAGCACCACGATGCGCCAGCTTTTTTCCTGCGCCAGTTCGACGGCCTGGGCCAGGGTCTGGTAAAACAGGCTGCGGTTCGGCAGCCCCGTCAAGCCATCGTAATGGGCCAGGTGCTTCAGGCGCTCCTGCGCCTGGCGCCGTTCGCTGATATCGCGCGCCACGGCGATCAGCAGCAGGCCGCCCGCGCCCTGCCCGCCCGCCACGGGCGCCTGCGCATACCAGTGCCAGCCCAGTTCCACGGGTATCAGGCTCAGGTCGCGCCGCACCAGTTCGCATTCCGTCACTTCCGTGGCCAGGTGCGCCGGGCCGCCCGGCAGCCCGGCCAGGGGCGGGGCCGGCGGCGACGGCAGCAAGGTGCCGGGCGCCAGCGCCAGCAGTTCGGCGCGCGCATAGCCGAGCAGGCGGCACGCGCCATCGTTGACGTCGACCAGGGTCATGCCCAGCACGTCGACGAGGAAGATGGCGTCGGTGGTGGCGTCCATGGCGCCGCGAAAGCGCTGCAGTTCGGCCGTGCGCTGGCCCACCGTGCGTTCGAGCAAGGTGTTGTAGTGGCGCGCGGCGCGGTGCAGCAGCCGCACTTCGAGCATGTTGCGGATGCGCGTGAGCACCTCGAGCGCGTCGAACGGCTTGCTGATGAAGTCGCGCGCCCCCGCTTCCAGCGCCGCCAGCTTGGCGTCCGGGTCGGCGGCGATCACCAGCACGGGCAGATAGCCCTCCAGTTCCAGCGGGCGCAAGGCATCCATCACCTCGTAGCCGCTCATGCCGGGCATCGCCAGGTCGAGGATGATCAGGTCGAACTGCTGGCGCTGGTGCAGTCCGGCCACGGCGCGCGCGTCGAGGGTGCTGGTGACGGCCGTGTAGCCGCCGCTCTGCAGCAAATGCTCGAGCAGGCGCAGATTGACTTCCTGGTCGTCGACGATGAGAATTTTCGCCGCGTAGATATCGGCCTGGCTGATCATGGCGCGCCTGTTCCCTTCTGCCGGCGCTGCTGCGCCACGTAAGCCAGAGTGCTGTTGATCGCCTCGGTAAATTCATCGAGGTTGATCGGCTTGGTCAGATAGCGGTAAAAGCCCAGCGCCAGGCTGCGCTCCACGTCGCCCGGCATGGCGTTGGCAGTCAGGGCGATGACGGGAATGTGCGCCGTGCGGGGATCGGCGCGCAGCAGTTTCAGCGCGTCCGTGCCGTTCACGTGCGGCAGGTTGATATCCATCAAGATCAGCTGCGGCAGGTGCGTGCGCGCCATTTCCACGCCCAGGCGGCCATCCGTGGCCGTCAGCAGCTGCAATTGCGGGCAATAGCGCACGATTTCCTCGACCAGGGTCAGGTTGGCGGGATTGTCTTCCACGTACAGCAAGGTCACGGGTGCGCTGTGCTCGAGCAGCGCGCCGGCCAGGTCCGGCCGCGGCAAGGCCAGGGTGGCAGGCGCGGGCAAGGCATCGACCACGCGCAACTCGATCCAGAACGTGCTGCCCTCGCCGGGCGCGCTCGTCACGCCGATGCTGCCATCCATCAGTTCCACCAGGCGTTTGGTGACCACCAGGCCGATGCCGCTGCCTTCTTCCGTGCCGCCCTCCTGTCCCAGCCGGTTGAAGGGCTGGAACAGCAGCGCCACCTGTTCGCCGTCGAGGCCCACGCCCGTGTCGCGCACGCTGATGCGCACCCGCCCGCCCGCCTGCGGTGCGCAAGCGATGCTCACCTCGCCCTGCTCGCGGTTGTACTTGAGCGCATTCGACAGCAGGTTCAACAAGATCTGCTTGAGGCGCGTGCGGTCGGCCAGCACGTTCAGGGGGCAGGCGTCGGGGAAGGCCATGCCGATGCCGCGCTGGCTGGCCAGCGGCGCGATCATGTCGCGGCATTCCTGCAAGATGGCATCCAGGCCCACCGGTTCGAGCGACAGGCTGACCGTGCCCGATTCCACCTTCGCCAGGTCGAGGATTTCATTGATCAAGGTCAACAGGTGGCGCCCCGATTTCAGGATATGGCCGGCGAACTCCTTCTTTTGCTCCAGGGTCGACGGCAAGCGGTCGGAACTGAGGATTTGCGCGAAGCCCAGGATGGCGTTGAGCGGCGTGCGCAATTCATGGCTCATCGACGACAAAAACGCCGATTTGGCATAGTTGGCGCTGCGCGCCTCTTCCATCGCCATGGCCAGTTCGCCATTCGTCATTTCCAGCTGCACCGTGCGTTCGTGCACGCGCACTTCGAGCTCCTGGTTCAGGCGCATGACTTCCTGCTGCGCCTGGGTGCGCTGCTCGCCTTCGCGCGCCAGCTCGCCGTTCGAGCGCTCCAGCGCCTGCGTACGCAGCTCGATCTCGGCCAGCATCTTGTTGAAGGAATCGACCAGCTGCGCCACTTCGTCGACGCTGAGCTTGCGCGCGCGGCGCGAATAGTCGCCCGTCTCGATCACTTCGCGCGCCACATCGGCGATATCGAGGATCGGTTGCGTGATGACGAAATCGAGGCGGCGCAGCAGCAGCAAGGCCACCAGCAGCGCCAGCACCGTCACGCCCAGCGCGATGGCCAGGTAATCGGCCGTGCGGCCGGCCAGCTCGTAGTCGGCGCGCAAATACACGGTGCCCAGCAGTTCGCCATTGTCGACGATGGGCTTGAACAGCTCCACCGAGGTGCCCTGGATGCTTTCGCCTTCCTTGCCCACCTTCGCCGGCAGCTCGCCCACATTCTGGTTCGCGCGATAGCTGGCGAACAGGCTGCCATCGGCCTTGTATAGGGCGCCGGCCGTCACGCGCGGGCGGATGCGCATCAGGTTGAGGTTTTCCAGCGCCAGGCGTTCGTCGTCGAAGGCCAGCGCAGCCGAGCTCATGTGCCCCAGCAGCTCGGCCTGGGTACTGATATCGGCCACCAGGTTGCGGTGGTAGGCGCGCAAGTCGTAGACGACGATGGTGCCCAGCGAAATGACGAGGGCCACCAGGGTGGTCAGCAAGACCACCGACATCAGCTTGTGGCGGATGGAGCGCAGTCGTATCATCTAGGCGCCTCCCGTCTGTACGCGGTAGGCGGCCAGCAGCATGCGCGCGCTGATGCGGATATGCGCCTGCGCCACGGGTTTTAGGGCCACGTCGAAGCGCACCTTGTCCTCGGCCATCACAAAATTGATCATGCTGCCCATCGCGTAGACCTCATCCGAATCGGACACCGTCAACAACGCCAGGCCACGGCTGGCGGCCAGCATCTCCTGCAGCGCCGCCTTCTCCAGCGCGCCCAGGTACAGCACGTGCAGCCCGGCCAGCGTTTCGCCGCGGCGCACTTTTTTCACCTGCACGGCGCGGCCGTTGACGCTGTGCCCGGCCACGCTCTGTTCGAGCTGCTCGGCCAGCGCATCGGCGCCCGCCACGCCGATCACCAGCGGCGCGTCGGGCCGGGCAAAGCTGCCGTCGGGCCATTCGACAAAACCGGCAAACTTGTACAGATACGCGGCCTTGACCTGGCGCTCCAGCTCCCCCGGCACCTGTGCCCGCGTCTCCGCGCACAGCACGCCCAACAGCAGCAATAGCCAGCCCCAGCGGTGAGCGCGGCGGCCGGCGCCGCGCGCGGGGTGGCGCAGGGGGCCAGGATGACGCCACCAGGTCCAGTTCAGAATTGCCATGACAACCGAGTAAAGATAATGCATACGAAGGCGCGGCACCATGCCGCTGGCCTGTTCGAGCGATGCGCACCAGGGTGGCGCAGCGACAGAGCGCCTGCCGGCCCGAAGTGGTAGCAAATGTATAAAAGAGTGTACGCATTTTCGCTGTGACCGGGGAAAGTTTCTTTTACCGTTGGCCATGCTACAGTCTTGCCACCATTTTCACCGCCTGCAGGAGTCATCCATGAGCAACGAACTCGTCCCCCTCTCCACCGCGCTCGGCCTGGCCTTGCAAGCGAAGGGCTTGCTGCTGGCCACGGCCGAATCGTGCACGGGCGGCGGCGTGGCGCAAGCCGTCACCGATATCTCGGGCTCGAGCGCCTGGTTCGAACGGGGATTCGTCACCTATTCCAACGGGGCCAAGACCGGCATGCTGGGCGTGCCCGCCGCGCTGATCGCCGCACACGGCGCCGTCAGCGAGGAAGTGGCCGCCGCCATGGCGCAAGGCACCCTGGCCCACAGCGAAGCCCAGGTGGCCGTCTCGACCACGGGCATCGCCGGCCCCACGGGCGGCGTACCGGGCAAGCCCGTCGGCACCGTGTGCTTCGGCTGGGCCATGGCCGGGCGCGTGCAGACAGAGCGCCGGGTCTTCGCCGGCGACCGCCAGGCCGTGCGCGAGCAGGCCGTGGCGCACGCGCTGCGGGAACTGCTGCGCTTTATCCAGTAGCATCGGCGATGCAGGCGCGGTCGCGGCCCGCCTGTTTGGCCGCGTACAGGGCGCTGTCGGCGCGCATCAGCAATTCGTGGCGGCCGGCGCCGTGGCGCGGATATTCGGCGATGCCGGCCGAAAAAGTGCAGCCGGACAAGCTGTGCGGCGCTTGCTGGATCAACAGCTGGCGGTAGCGCGCGGCGATATCGTCGATCTTGTGCGCCGCGATGAGGCTGTCGGCTTCGCGCAACAGCAGGCAGAATTCCTCGCCGCCATAGCGGCACAGCATGTCGCTGCCGCGCAACTGGCCTTCCACCAGGCGCGCGAACTGGATCAGCACTTCATCGCCAAAGTTATGCCCGTAGGTATCGTTGACGCGCTTGAAAAAATCCAGGTCGATGATGGCGATGGCCACGGGCGCATCCGCATCGGCTTCGTGCAGAATGGCATTGAGGCAAGTTTCAAAATGGCGGCGGTTGTACAGGCCCGTCAGGTGGTCGCGCATGGCCTGCTCCTTCAGGCTGTCCTGCAGGGAGTTGACGTGCAGGATCTGGTGCGCCAGTTCGCGGTTCAGGTGCTCGAGCTTGGCGTTTTCCGTCTCGCGCGCCGCCTGCAGCTCCAGCGCCTTGTCGCGCTCCGCTTTCAGGCTGTGCATTTCCTTTTCCAGGTTACGCATCAGGCTGCGCGAAGCGCGCGCCGACTTGCTGCTGGCCTCGTACGCGGCCTGGTATTGCTGCAGGAAACCATACGCGGCTTGCCATTCGCCCAGCTGGGCATTGATATCGGACAAACCGCGCAAAATCTGCTGCTGGTGAAACGGGTTGCGCGTCCAGCTCAGCAGGCTGTGCGCCTGCGTCAGCGAGGCCAGGGCCTGCGCCGTCTGGCCCGCGTGCAGATCCAGCTTGCCGCGCACCAGCCACGCATGCATCTGCTCTTCCAGGTCCTGGCCGCGGCGCGCATATTCTTCCGCCCGCAACAGCAATTGCAGGGCGCTGGCCGGCTGTTGCAGCAGGATGGCGGCGTGGGCGGCGATGCAAAACAAAAAGGCGCGCACGGCCAGGTCTTCTTCCGGCCACTCGTAAAACGGTTCCACCAGCGCCAGCGCCTCGGCCGGCTTGCCCGTGGCTAATAAACACATGGCCAGGTTGGCCGAAACGATGGTTTGCTGGTATTTGAGCTTTTGCGCGCCGATGATGTCGAGCGCCTCGACCAGCAGGGGAATGGCGTCTTCATCGTTGCCCAGGTCATGCTGCGACGACGCCAGGTTCGACAGGCTGTTGACCCGGTGCGCGGGGCTGCCGAAACGCTCGGCGATGTCCAGTGCCAGCAGGAAATTGCGCGGACCGTCCTGCGTATCGCCGCGGTTCAGGGCATCGACGCCCAGGCGCGCGTACAGCATGAACTTGTGCAGCGAGTCGGGTATCTGCGCGGCCTGGCTGCGCGCCTGCAGGAAATGCTGCTCGGCATCGGCAAAATCGCCGCGCCGGCTCGCATACGCGCCCTGCAGGGCGGCCACTTCCATGCCCCCTTCCAGGTCGCCGCTGTGCTGGAAATACGCGTCCAGGCGTTCGCACGACGGTTCGGCCTCGCCCGCGTAATACGCCAGCCAGCAATGATTGAGTTCCGCATACGCGCCGCCGCGCGCATACTGTTGCCGTTGCGCCGCCGCCAGCGCCATCTGCGCCAGCCGGCGCGCCTGGCGGCGGTTGCCGACCAGGCAAGACAAGGCTTGCTGATTCAGACGGTCAATGTCGGCTTTATCGAGACTGGAGATCGGCACTGCGTCCTCGTTCACACTCTGGGGTGGATTTTTCACACAAAACTTGCTCTGTATCAATGGTATCCTGATTAACATCATAACCAGATTCGCTGTTCCGCATGGCATATTTGCAAAGGATTGTGGTAAAAATGCCAGTCGTGGCCTGGCCGGGCGCCTGCGCCGCTGTCACGGATCTTTGATTGTCACTGACGCAACAACTTGGAGTAGTCGCAATGCAAAACACGGTACATTTCATCCTGCAGGGCAAGGGCGGCATCGGTAAGACCCTCGTCTCGACCCTGCTGGCCCAGTGGATAGGCGGCAAGGACAGCACGCCTTTGCGCTGCTATGACACCGATCAGGAAAACGCCACCTTTTCGCGCTACAAGGCGATGAACGTCAAGCATGTGCCCGTGATGACGGATGCGCGCAACATCGACCCGAAACGCTTCGACGCGCTGATGATCGATATCCTCGAAGAAGACGGCAACTGCGTGGTCGACAATGGCGCGAACACGTTTTCGCCGCTGATGGGCTACCTGCTGGAAAACGACTGTTTTTCGCTGCTGCAAGAATCGGGCCGCAAGGTGTACATCCACACCATCGTCGGCGGCGGCGACACCCTGCACGACACGGCCACGGGTTTTGTCGCCACGGCCCAAGCGACGACCGTGCCGCTGGTGCTGTGGCAAAACGAACACTTCGGCCTGCTGCAATCGGCGTCCGGCAAGCAATTCGTCGAATCGCAGTCGTACAGCGACAACCGCGCGCGCGTCAAAGGCAGCATCACCTTGAGCCAGCGCAATCCCGACACCTTTGGCGCGGACGTCAAGAAAATGAACACGGCGCGCCTGACGATGCAGGAAGTGTTGCAGAACGACAAGTTCAACATCATGGAAAAACAGCGCATCAAGGTCGTCTACCGCGACATCTTCGAACAGCTCGACAAGGTGCAGTGGTAGATGGACCAGCACAAACTGCGCAGCCACGTATTCGACAAGACGGGCATCAAGATCGACGTCGATGACCCGATATTCGCCCTGGTGGCGCTGAACGAAGCCGTGCTGGCGGAAACCGTCGAGCGCCAGCTGACCCTGCTGGACGCCGCCACGCAGGCGCTGGCGGCCCAGGCGCGCGCGGCGGGCGGCTTGCCGCCCTTGCCGGCAGCAGCCATGCCCCAGCCCGTGCCGGCAGCACCCGTACCCGCGCCAGCGCCAGCGCCGACCAGCTTCACGCCGCGCGAATGGCGCTTGCTGGGCGCCGCGGCCATCGTCTCCATCGCCAGCGCGCTGCTGGTGCTGGGCGGCGCGGCCCTGTTGTATAAACTGTAGCACCGACCGTAGCACCGTCGCGCTGCGCCAGCCACGAGCGAGCCGCAGCGTCTCCTCCACCTATCCCTGGAAGCATGCATGAAACCGATCAAATTGCTGGCCCTCCCCGCCCTGCTGCTGTCGCTGTACGGCGCTCCCCTGAGCCTGACCCACGCCGCCGATGCCGCCAAGGCCGCCACGACGGCGCCCCTGGGCGCGACGGCCGTGCCGCATATCGCCTACGAAAAATACACCTTGCCGAACGGCCTGGACGTGATTCTCGTGGAAGACCATAAATTGCCCGTCACGGCCGTCAATATCTGGTACCACGTGGGGCCGGCCAATGAAGCGCCGGGCTTGACGGGCTTTGCGCATTTGTTCGAGCACATGATGTTTGCCGCCACCAAGCACGTGCCGCGCGGCATGGCCGACCAGTTGCTGGAAGGCGCGGGCGCCACGGATTCGAACGGCAGCACGGATTTCGACCGCACCAATTATTTCGACACGGTGCCGTCGAACCAGCTGGAACTGGCCCTGTGGACGCATTCCGACCGCATGGGCTACCTGCTGGACGTGCTCGACCAGACGGCGCTGACGAACCAGCAGGACGTGGTGCGCAACGAGCGCCGCCAGAGCGTGGAAAATGCGCCGTACGGCATCGTGCAGGAAGCCCTGTACCACCAGCTGTTTCCCAAGACCCATCCGTATTACGCCAGCGTCATCGGTTCGCACGCGGACATCCAGAACGCGAAACTGGCCGACATCAAGGATTTCTTCACCAAATACTATGGCCCCAACAACGCCAGCCTGGTGATCGCCGGCGATATCGACAAGGCGAAGACCAAGGAACTGGTCAACAAATACTTCGGCAGCTTCAAGAGCGGCCCGGCCGTGCCGAAACCCGCTGTCGTGACGCCGCCCATCACGCAGGAACGCCGCATCGTGGTGCAGGACCGGGTCGAATTGCCGCGCGTCTTCATGGCCTGGCTGACGCCGTCCGCCTACACCAAGGATGACGCGGAACTGTCGATGGCCGCGCACATCCTGGCCGGCGGCAAGTCCAGCCGCCTGTACAAATCGCTCGTGTACGACAAGCAGATCGCCCAGGACGTGGGTGCCAGCCAGGGATCGAATGCCCTCACGTCCATCTTCACCATCGACGCGACGGCGCGCCCCGGCCACCAGCCCGAGGAAATCGAGCAAGCGCTGCAAGTGGAGCTGGAGCAATTGCGCGCCAAGGGCCCCACCGAGAAGGAACTGGAACGGGCGCGCAACAGCATCGAGACCACCATGCTGAGCCAGGTGGAAAAAATGGGCGGGCGCGGCGTGGCCAACTTGCTCAACGAATACAACCAGTACCTGGGCGACCCCGGCTACCTGGCCAAGGATATCGAGCGCTACCGCCAGGTGACGGCGGCCGGCGTGCAGCGCGCCGTGGATACCTACCTGAAGAAGCAGTCGCGCGTCGTCGTCTACGGCGTGCCGGGCAAGCCGGACCTGGGCGCGGAAGTGCCGACGCCGGCGCCGGGCAAGGTCAAGCCTGCGCCAGGCACGGCCATCAATGCGGACGAGCCATGGCGCAATGCCGTGCCGAAGGCCGGTCCCGCGCCGAAGATTGTGCTACCGCAAGGCAAGTCGTTCACCTTGGCGAACGGCCTGACCGTGATCCACCACTACAATCCGGCCGTGCCGCTCGTTTCCAGCCAGCTGGTGATCAAGAGCGGCTCGGGCGCCAATCCGCTGGCGCAGCCGGGCTTGTCGAGCTTTACGGCGCAATTGCTGCAGGAAGGCACTGCCACGCGCAGCGCGCCGCAGATCGCCGACGACGTGGCGCAGCTGGGCGCCCTGCTGAGCACCGGTTCCGGCACGGATGCCTCGTTTGCCCAGTTGACATCGCTCAAAGCCACGTTCCCGCAAGCGCTCGACGTGCTGGCCGACGTGGTGCTGCACCCGCAATTCCCGCAAGAAGAGGTGGAGCGCCAGCGCGCCAGCCGCATCGGGCAGCTGGCGCAGCAGCGCGAAAACGCGGGTGCCGTGGCGGCCCGCGTGGAAGCGGCGGCCCTGTATGGCCCACAACATCCGTACGGCTACATCCAGCTGGGCACGGAAGCGGCGCTGAAGGCGGCCAGCCGCGCCGACCTGCAAGCGTTCTGGCAGCAGCATTACCTGCCCAACAATGCGGCGCTGATCGTTTCGGGCGATATCGGCGAAGCGGAATTGAAGGCGCTGGCCGAAGCGAAGTTCGGCAGCTGGAAGGCAGGCACCGTGGCGCAGTCCGTGGCCGCAACGCCGCAGACGACGAAGGCAAAACTGATCTTGGTCGACAAGCCGGGCGCGCCGCAAACGGCCGTGCGCCTGTCCGCCATCGCCGTGCCGCGCGCCACGCCCGATTATGCGCCGCTGCAAGTGATGAACGCGGCGCTGGGCGGCTTGTTTACCAGCCGCCTGAACACCAACTTGCGCGAAGAAAAGGGCTACACGTATGGCGTGCGCTCGCAATTCCAGTACCGCAATCAGCCTGGACCGTTCTCGATTGCCGCCAGCGTGCGCACCGATGTGACGGGCCCGGCCGTATCGGAAACCGTCAAGGAGATCCGCGCCATGATCGCCAAGCCCTTGAGCAGCAAGGAATTGGCGAATGCGCGCAATTCGCAAGTGCTGTCGCTGCCGGGCCAGTTCGACACGAACGCCAGCATCAGCGCCAGCATGGCAAACGCGTACATCTACGGCCTGGGACTCGACTATTACACGACCTTGCCGCAGCGCTTTGCCAGCGTGACGGACAAGCAGGTGCAGCAGGTGGCGAAAAAATACCTGCAGCCGGAAAAGCTGATCGTCATCGGCGTGGGCGACAAGGCGAAGATCGCCCCGCAATTGAGCAAGCTCAAACTGGCGCCCGTGGAACTGCGCGATGCTGAAGGTAACGTGAAATAAGGCTAGCGGCGCTTGAACAGCGCCAGCTTGTCGATGATCGCCGCCACGGCCACGCCGGCCGTGTAGGCGATCAAATCACCCCAGCCGAAGGTGGAACCCAGCGCCAGGTGTCCCAGCGGATGCGCGCGCAGCTCGACGATCCACGGCGCCTGGTACAACTGGCCGAATTCCACGACAAAGCAGATCAGCAAAGACCACAAGGCCAGTTGCCACGTGCGCATGCGCGTGGCGAGGCCGCCCAGCGCAAAGACGATCATCATGGCCCACAGGGCGTCGCCCGGATATTTGCCCAATGCAGCGGGAAGGAATTGGGGATAGGCGCGCGAGGCCAGGCCCAGCGCGATGACAGCCACGGTTGCGCCCACCTGCAGCAGGCGGCGGCGTTCAGGTTTTACCAGGAACATATTTCCATTCAAAGGCACGATACGGGCCGAACCATTGCGGCCCGTCCGATATTGTACTGCGCGGCCGTGTCCGCCTGTAGCCTAATGCGCCTGGGCACGCTCAGTCCAGGTCGACGTTCTCCGCCAGGAAATCGAGCAAAGCGCGCACGCGCAGCGGCACATGCCCGCCTTGCCCCACGAAGACGGCATGCACGTCCTCGCTGTCGCCCGGATTGAACGCTTCCAGCACGGCCTGCAAACGGCCCGCCGCGATATCGCCGCGCACCTGGAAGGCGGCCAGGCGCGCCAATCCCAGTCCCGCCAGCGCCAGTTGCCGCAAGGCTTCGCCATCGCTGGCCTGCGCATTGCCAATAACAGGCACGACGACGTCGCCGTCGGGCAAGCGCAGCGGCCAGCCCGAGCGGGCGCGCGCGTAATTGGCGTCGAGCAGGTTGTGCGACGCCAAGTCGGCCGCCAGCAGCGGCATGCCGCGCCGCGCCAGGTAGGATGGCGCCGCCACGATGACCATGCGCGTCTGGCCCAGCTTGCGCGCCAGCAAGCTGGAACTTTTCAGGGGACCGGCCCGCACGGCCACGTCCGTGCGCTGCTCGAGGATATCGACCACGGCATCCGTGAGCACGATGTCGAGCGTCACCTGCGGATAGCGTTCGAGAAACAGCGGCGCCAGCGGCAACAAAAAATGCTGGCCGAACGGCACGTTCGCATTCACGCGTATTTTGCCGCGCGGCACATCCTGCACGCCGGCGCAGCGCTCGGCTTCGTCCAGGGCCGCCAGCACCTGCATGCCCCGTTCGTACAGGCCGCAGCCCTCGGCCGTCAGCTGCAGCTGGCGCGTGGAGCGGTTCAGCAGGCGCGCGCCCAGGCGCTCTTCCAGCCGCGAGACGAGCTTGCTGACGGCCGATGGCGTCATGCCGCAAACGCGCGCGGCGGCGGAAAAGCCGCCCAGCTCGACCACGCGCACAAACACTTCCAGCTCGCCGGAACGATTCACTTCCAGTCTGGCCATTGTGAATTCAACTCATAAATGTTCTTCAACAAGATAGTCTAGTGCATAAATGGCTTTGCTTGCATCATGCGGACATTCCCCTTGATGAAGCGAGCCGCCATGCAACGATTGTCCATCCTCCCCGCCGCCCTGCTGAGCCTGGCACTCGGCACAAACCCTGCCCAGGCCGCCAATGCGGATACCGCCTGGCTGGCCAGCTGGACGGCCAGCCCGCAAGCCGTGTGGAGCAGCGACTTCCTGTTCCCCAGCAACGTGCCCGCCGTGCTGCACGGGCACACCGTGCGCCAGGTAGCGCGCCTCAGCGTGGGCGGTCCGCGCGTGCGCATCGTGCTGTCGAATGCGTATGGCAAGGTGCCGCTGCGCATCGGCGCGGCCGCCGTGGCCCTGGCCGCTTCCGGTTCGGCCATCGAAGCGGGCAGCCTGCGCGCGCTCACGTTTTCCGGCCAACCCTCGGCCAGCGTGGCGCCGGGCGCGCCGCTCGTCAGCGACCCCGTCGACCTGCCCGTGCCGGACCTGGCCCGGCTGACGGTGAGCATCCACCTGCCGCAAGCCAGCCCGACTTCCACGTTTCACTGGGATGGCCGCGAGACGGCGTGGATCGCCCCGCATGACCAGACGCACGCCGCGCGCATCGATGACTCTCCCGGCGTGCAGACCACCACGGCGCGCCTTTTACTCAGCGCCATCCAGGTGGAAGCGGCACCAGCCGCGCAAGCCGTGGCCATCCTGGGAGATTCGATCACCGATGGCGCCAGCGCCAGCCTGGGGATGGATGCACGCTGGCCCGATTTCCTGGCCGAACGCCTGGCGCCGCAGGGCGTGGCCGTGATCAATGCGGGTATTTCCGGTGCGAGGCTATTGTCCGACGGCATGGGAACCAATGCCCTGGCCCGCTTCGAGCGCGACGTGCTGGCGCAGCCGGGCGTGCGCACGGTCGTCGTCTTGCTGGGGATCAATGACATCAGCTGGCCCGGCACGGCGTTTGCGCCACGGGAGCAACGGCCGACATTGGAGGAACTGAGCAGCGGCTACGCCCAGCTGGTGGCCCAGGCCCGCAGCCGCGGCGTACGCGTGGTCGGCGCCACCCTGACGCCATTCGCAGGCGCCCTGCCCGGCACGCCGCTGAGCGACTATTATCAGCCTGATAAAGATACGCTGCGGCAACAACTCAATGCGTGGATACGCAGCAGCGGCAGTTTCGATGCCGTGCTCGACTTCGACGCCTGGGCGCGCGACCCCGCGCACCCGCTGCGCCTGCTGCCCGCCTACGACTCGGGCGACCACCTGCACCCGGGCGACGCGGGCAACCGGGCGCTGGCGGAAGGGATAGCCCTGCCGCTGCTATTGAATCAATCGCCCAGTCCCGCGTACAAGGCCGTGCTCAAGTAGCGCTCGCCAAACGACGGGATGATGGTGACGATGGTCTTGCCCGCGTTTTCCGGACGGCGCGCCACTTGCAAGGCGGCCCACAGGGCGGCGCCGGACGAGATGCCGACCAGCAAGCCTTCATCGCTGGCGGCCAGGCGCGCCGTGGCGAACGCGTCGTCGTTCTTGACGCAAATGATTTCGTCGTAGATGGCCGTATTCAAAATCTGCGGCACGAAGCCGGCGCCGATGCCCTGGATCGGGTGCGGTCCCTTGGTCCCCTTCGACAACATCGGCGACGCTTCCGGTTCCACGGCGATCATTTGCAGGCCAGGCTTGCGTTCCTTCAGCACTTCGCCGACGCCCGTGATCGTGCCGCCCGTGCCCACGCCGGCGACGACGATGTCCACTTGTCCATCCGTATCGCGCCAGATTTCCTCGGCCGTCGTGGCGCGGTGGATGGCGGGATTGGCGGGGTTATTGAATTGCTGCAACATCAGGTAGCGGGGGTCGGCCGCCACCAGTTCCTCGGCCTTGCGGATGGCGCCCAGCATGCCTTCGCTGCCGGGCGTGAGCACCAGCTCGGCGCCGTAGGCGCGCAGCAGGATGCGCCGTTCGCGGCTCATGGTGTCGGGCATGACGAGGGTGCAGCGGTAGCCGCGCGCGGCGCACACCATGGCCAGCGCGATGCCCGTGTTGCCGCTGGTGGGCTCGACGATGACGGTGTCGGCATGGATCTTGCCGGCGGCCTCGGCCGCAACGATCATGGACAGGCCGATGCGGTCCTTGACGCTGTGCGCGGGATTGTAGAATTCGAGTTTGGCCAGGATGGTGGCCACACTGCCGGCGGCGATGCGGTTGATGCGCACCAGGGGGGTGTTGCCGATCAGTTCAGTGACGTCGTTGGCGATGTTCATGGAAGGAAGCTCCGCTATTTCAAGAAACCCCAGTCTACCGCGTTTCAAGACACTGAACAAAAAGTTCATGGCGTTGTTGCAATGCCTTGCCGTACTTTCGTACTGTCTTCGGCAATGCGCCTAGCCCTGAACATTTTGTTACGTGCCGATGGCGGCGGCGCGAGCATGCGCCGCCGCCAAACTGAACAATTACTTCACGTCCAGCAATTCCACATCGAAGATCAGTGCCGAGTTCGGCGGAATGTCGCCATTGCCGGCGCCGCGCGGGCCGTAGGCCAGTTCGCCTGGAATGATCAGGGTGCGCTTGCCGCCCACTTTCATGCCGGCCACGCCCTGGTCCCAGCCCTTGATGACCATGCCCTTGCCGAGCGGGAAGTCAAACGGGCCACGGCCCACGGAGCTGTCGAACTTCTTGCCGCGCGAATCTTTCGCCAGCGGACGGTACAGCCAGCCCGTGTAGTGCACGGTGACGTTGTTGCCTGCGGACGCTTCCTTGCCCGTGCCGACCTTGTTGTCGATCAAGATCAATTTATCGGCGACAGGGCCGGGGCTCAGCGAGACGGCGGAGGCGGGAACAGGCGCTGGCGCCTGTGCCTGCGCCAGCGACGCGGCGACGGAGCAGATCAGGGCAAACAAAACGGAGCTACGCGTCATGATGTATTCTTTCAGTGAGTTTCGGTGAGATCCCTGCGCCAGCGAACCGGCAGGGAACGCCAATAATAGCAAACCGCCGCAACGATAGGAAAAACTTGTCGCCCGATGCCCATTGCCCCCGCCTGTTTTACGCCCTGTGGCCCGATGCGGCCACGCGCGCGGCCCTGGCCGCTTGGCAGGCGCGTCTGGAAGGCAAGCCCGTGCGCGCGGACAAGCTGCACCTGACCCTGGCGTTCCTGGGCCAGCGCCCCGCCAGCGAGCTGCCCGCCCTGCTGGATATTCTGGAACACATGCCGGCGCATGCCATGCCCCTGCTGTTCGATCACGCCAGCCATTTTACGCAGCTGGCGCTGGCCTGGGCCGCCCTGGCGCGGCCCTCGCCCGCCTTGCTCGACTTGCGCGCGGCCTGCATGCAGCGCCTGGCGGAACAAGGGCTGGCGCCGCGCTTCGAGCACGACCGCTTCACGCCGCACGTGACCCTGGCGCGCCAGGCGCCGCCACCAGCCATCGAGGACTTCCCGCCCATCGCCTGGCAGGCGGACGAACTGGTGCTGGTGGAATCGCTGAAAAGCAGCGGCGATTACCGCATCCTGGCCAGCAGGAAGCTGATCTAAGCAGCGTGACTCAGGCGGCGTCCGGCACTGGCATTGACGCTGGCACTTCAGCAACTTTGTCCTGGCGCAAGCTTTTCAGCGCATGGGCGGCCGCCACCATGCCGAAGCTGGCCGTCACCACCACGCTGGAACCGAAGCCGGCACAGTTCAGGCCGGTGACGCCGGCGGGCGTGCCATCGATGGCGCACGCTTCCGCGCTCTCGGGCGTGCTCAGCGGCTCCATGGAAAACACGGCGTCGACATTGAATTTGTTTTTCACGCCACGGGGGAAACCATATTCCGTGCGCAACAATTTGCGCACGCGCTTGAGCAGCGGTTCCTGTTCCGTCTTCGACAAGTCGCGCACGGCGATCAGTGTCGGGTCCGTCTGCCCGCCCGCGCTGCCGATGGTCAGCATGGGAATGTTGCGCGCGCGGCAATACGCAATCACGGCCGCTTTCGCCTTGGCATTGTCGATGGCGTCCACCAGGTAGTCGAAATCGCGCCCGCCCAGCAATTGCTCCAGATTATCGGGGGTAATGAAATCCTCGATCTGCGTGACCTGGCAAAACGGGTTGATCAATTCGATGCGTTCGGCCAGGGCCGTGATCTTGGCCTTGCCGATGGTGTCGCTCATGGCCTGGATCTGGCGATTGATGTTCGATTCGGCCACATTATCCAGGTCGATCAGGGTCAGGCGGCCAACGGCGCTGCGCGCCAGCGCTTCGACGATCCAGGAACCGACGCCGCCCACGCCGATCACACACACATGCGCGGCGCGGAAGCGCGCCAGCGCGGGCGCGCCGTACAGGCGGGCAATGCCGCCGAAACGCCGCTCAAAATCGATCTCGGTCAAGTCCATGGAAATTAGTTCATTGGTGGAGGTATGCATGGCGCCATTTTAACGGACACTGCGCTGGCGGATATTCTAAAATAGCCGAATTGACACAGCGACAAGAGCAACTGTCGCCGCGCCCCCACACCGCTCACCACGAGAACTCGCCATGACCTCTCCCCTGTTCGACTCCGTTCCCGGCTTTGACCAGCCCATCGCCGTGCTCAAGCATTGCCACGACAAGATCCGCAAGCAGCTGACGACCCTGCAAAACCTGCTGGGCCATCTGGCGCAGCACGGCAACACGGCGGACGCGCAGCAGGCGGCCAAGGCGGTGTTGCAATATTTCAATAAAGCGGCCCATCTGCACCATGACGATGAAGAGCAGGACTTGATGCCCATGCTGCAGGCGACCGCCACCGGCGACGATGCCGCCCTGCTGATCACGCTGGTGCCGGAAATCCTCGCCGACCACCAGCGCATGGATCAGGCCTGGCTGACCCTGCGCCCGGAACTGGACGCCATCGCGGCTGGCACGGGCACGCAGCTATCCGTCGACGGGGTGCGCGACTATGTTGCCGCTTACCAGGCCCACATGGCCAAGGAAGAAGGCCAGCTGGCGCCCATGGCCAAGCGCCTGTTCAGCGCGCAACAGATGGAGCAGCTGGGCACGGCCATGCAGCGCCGCCGCGGCATCGCACCCGCAGCGCCGGACGCGACCGCCGTGCTGGCGGCCATGCGCACCGATTACGTGCAATCGAGCCTGAGCGAGACGGACGTGCTGGCCGATCCCATCGCCCAGTTCCAGAAATGGTTTGCCGAGGCTGTCCACGCGCAGGTAATGGAGCCGAATGCCATGGATTTGTCCACCGTGAGTCCCGACGGCAAGCCCAGCTCGCGCATCGTGCTGATCAAGCAGTTCGACGAACGGGGTTTCACCTGGTACACGAATTACAACAGCGACAAGGGCCAGCAGCTCGAGCACAACCCGCACGCGGCCCTGCTGTTCTTCTGGCGCGAACTGGAGCGGCAAGTGCGCATCGAGGGCACAGTGGTGAAGACCACGGCGGCCGAGAGCGACGAGTATTTCAATGTGCGTCCCCTGCAAAGCCGGCTGTCGGCGATTGCCTCACAGCAAAGTACACCGATCGCCAGCCGTGCCGAGCTGGAAAGCCATTACGAGGCCGTGGCCGCCGCCGTCGGCGATGCGCAGCCGCCGCGCCCCGCCCACTGGGGCGGCTACCGTTTGCAGCCGGAACGCATCGAGTTCTGGCAGGGACGCCGCTCGCGCTTCCACGACCGCATCGTGTTTACCCGCGATGCTGACGGGCAATGGAGCATGCAGCGCCTGCAACCCTGAACAGAATAAGCAAGGCGGCGCAAAGCAAACTGGTCAATATAGGTGTAGGCTATGAGGGTAGAAGTTACTAAATGACATTGTTTCTCAATTTGCGGCTGCCATGGCGGCCGCTTCATTGGAGGCCATTTTGTTTGTACAAAACCAACTCAAGTCCTGGATCGCCAGCATCCGCAGCAAGACCGCCTTGCCGCTACGCATAGAATTGTGGAACGGCCAGCATGTCGACCTGTCCAGCGAAGCGCCCAGAGTCACCATCCGCCTGCCGACCGTCGCCTCGGCCCGCTACCTGCTGAACCCGTCGCTGGCCAACCTGGGCTCGGCCTATGTGGAAGGCAATATCGAGGTCAAGGGCACGGCGATGGACATGATTTCCATCTGCAATGCCCTGGCGCGCACGACCTTGAAGCCGGAAGGCAAACTGGCCCGCATCGTGCGCAGCTTTACGCACGACAAGAGCAAGGATGCCGAAGCCATCCGCTACCACTACGACGTGTCGAACGCGTTCTATGAACAATTTCTCGACCCCGCCCTCGTGTATTCCTGCGCGTATTTCGAACACGGCGATGAAACCCTGGCGCAGGCGCAGGTCAAGAAGATCGACCATATCCTGAAGAAAATCCAGCTGCAGCCGGGCCAGACCCTGCTCGACATCGGCTGCGGCTGGGGCGCGCTCGTGATTCGTGCCGCGCAGCAATATGGCGCCCGCTGCGTGGGCGTGACCCTGTCGGAAAACCAGTACGCGCTGGCGCGCGAGCGCGTGGCGGCGGCCGGCCTGGCCCATTTGATCGATATCCGCCTGCAAGACTACCGCGACGTCACGGGCCAGTTCGACCGCATCACCAGCGTGGGCATGTTCGAGCACGTGGGCCTGAAACACTTGCCCGACTACTTTTCCATCATCCACAAGCTGCTCGCGCCCGATGGCATGGCGATGAACCACGGCATCACCTCGACCGACCCGGACAATGGCGAAACGCCGTATGGCGGCGGCGAGTTCATCGAAAAATATGTATTTCCGCACGGCGAGCTGGCGCACATCGGCAATGTCCTGAAAACCATGCAGCAGGGGGGACTGGAAGTGCTGGACGTGGAAAACCTGCGCCGCCACTATGCGCGCACCTGCGCCCTGTGGACGGAGAATTTCGAAGCCCATGCCGAGCAGATCCGTCCGCTGGCGGGCGAACGGCGCTTCCGCATCTGGCACGTCTACCTGGCCGGCTGCGCCTATGCCTTCGAGCAAGATTTGATCAGCCTGTACCAGATCGTCTGCGTGAAGGCGGGCCGGCGCTCGTCCACCCTGCCCTGGTCGCGCAACTACATGTATGCGCAAGAGAATACGCAGGAAACAAGGCCGGCGCCCGTGCTCGCGCCCTGACAGGCGTGCCGAGCCGTCTTACTTCAGGCGGCCCGCGTACATGGCGCGGAATTTCTCCACCTTGGGCGCGACGACGAGGGCGCAATAGCCCTGCAAGGGATGCTGCTCGACATAATTCTGGTGGTAATCCTCGGCCGGGTAAAAGGTGGCGGCCGGCGCCAGCTGCGTGACGATGGGCGCATCCCACACGCCGGCCATTTCGGCGAGCACCTTGCGCGCCACGCTTTCCTGCGCGGCCGACTGGTAATAGATGACGGAGCGAAATTGCGTACCGACATCATTTCCCTGGCGATTCAAGGTGGTGGGGTCGTGCAGCGTGAAAAAGATTTCCAGCAAGTCGTGGTAAGCGATGATGGCAGGATCGAATTCCAGGCGCACCACTTCCGCGTGGCCCGTGCCGCCCGCGCACACCTGTTCATAAGTGGGATGGGGCACGCTGCCGCCCGTGTAGCCGGACTCGACGCGCGTCACGCCGCGCACTTCCCCATACACGGCGGCGAGGCACCAGAAACAGCCACCGCCGAATACCGCCACTTCCGTCTGTTGATTCATGATGTCCTCCCGCAACGCTGCTGCGACTTATCATTTCACCACTGTAACGCAAAGCGCCATGGCTTGCAGCGCCGCTTGAAACGGCGCGTGGGACACCGCACATACGGGTATGCCGGCCACGATTGCGCTGGCATGGCCGATTTTTGGCATAATGTCAGCAAATAGACAGGTCACCCATGAACACACGCTCTCCCCGCGCGCCCGCGCAAGAATTCGATACGACACATTTCCGCCAGGCACTGTCGCAGTTTGCCACCGGCGTGACGGTCATTACGACGCGCCTGGCCGACGGCAGTTTCCGTGGCTTGACGGCCAGTTCCTTCAATTCCGTCTCGCTGTCGCCGCCCC
Organism: Janthinobacterium sp. SUN137; assembly: GCF_030587265.1. NCBI lineage: Bacteria > Pseudomonadati > Pseudomonadota > Betaproteobacteria > Burkholderiales > Oxalobacteraceae > Janthinobacterium > Janthinobacterium sp. SUN137. The sequence continues at coordinate 1,499,714 of NZ_JAPWHZ010000001.1, forward strand.
TGGTGCTGTGGAGCCTCGGTTCCGTGGCGAACAGCATGCCCATTTTCAGCGGCAACTCGCATTACGTCATCAATGTGCTGGGCGCCGACCAGGCGGAACTGGCCACGCGCTTTTCACGCCGCACGCCGAATCCCTTCGACGACGTGGAGTACGAACTGTCGCGCACGGGCCAGCCCATCCTGAAAGGCGCATCGGCCTGGTTCGAATGCCACAACCGCAGCCGCTATCCGGAAGGCGACCACGTCATTTTCGTGGGCGAAGTGGAACAATGCGCGTTTGCCGCGCAGCCGCCCTTGATCTTCCACAATGGTAAGTTCAATACACCGCCAGCCTGAGCGGGACAAAAAAAAATCCGCCGAGGCGGATTTTTTGTTTTACAGGGTAAAGTTATACCCGATGCTGATACTCACGGCGACCGGGTCGAGCTTGATGTCCTGCGTCTGCCCCGTGGAGAATTTCGCCTTGGTTTTCAGGTAGGTCTTGACCACCGCCACATCGGCAAACCAGCGCTCGTTGAAGGCCAGGGTGCTGCCGACCACCAGGCTGCCTGTCAGCTTGTTGTCCATACGGTACGTCACTGGTTTTCCACCCGGATCCAGCAAGGCCGTCATCTGGCCCGAACCTTTTTCCTTCTGGAAATAGGCATACGTCAAGCCCGCGCCCACGTATGGGCGGATCATCGCATTGGGCTGGAAGAAACGGTACTGGATGAAGGCTGTCGGCGGCAAGGCTTCCGCCGTCCCCAGCTTGCCCGTGCCCTTGATGGAACCGTCGCCGATCAGGTCATGCTTGTACGGCACGCCCAAAATCATTTCAGCGGAAACATTGTCCGTGATCATGTAGGCAAAGGTCAGGATAGGCTTGGTATCCGACTTGACGTCGGCCTTGGTGCCCGGCAATGCCGGCGCGGAAATATCGCCACTGTCCACGTGCGGCGTGATCTTGTTGAGGCCAGCCTTGGCCATCCAGGTGCCTGCGCTTTGCGCCGAAGCGCCCGTCGCCATGGCCATCGCGGCAGCCGCGGCCAGCACGCGTACGGCGGTATTCAAACGATTCTTCATCTTGTCTCCTGATTCAGTATGTGCGGAGTGTTCCGCTTTCGAGTCTTGTCGCTGCCGGCACCGGCCGCGCCTCTCAGGCACAGCCGGTACGGCCATCCCTTACAGCCAGCCCCGCACGACCATGTCCTTGGCCACATAACGGGCCAGCAACAGGTTGTTGAACGGCGTAGGATGCACTTCGTCGGCATACGAGTAGTGGCTGACGTCGCCCGCTTTCAGGTTCGTGCCATTGCACACAAGCGAGCTGCCCAGGAAATTCTTCGCCGTGCTCAGGTCGCACGCCGTCTCGCTGACATTGGTCAAGCCATACGGGCCAGGATTGACGCCCTGGTCATGGCTGACGGCAAACACGTCGACCAGCAAGACTTTCGCATTGCCGTTCAAGCCCGCGCTCAGCTCGCCGTTGAAGGTGTTGACCATGGCATTGATCAGCGCCTTGGTGTTGGCATCCTTGCTCAAGCCCGATGGCGTGCCTGCCACGTCCGGCAGGTTGTTGACGATGACATAGTTGGCGCCCTTGGCGATGATCTGGTCCTTGACCAGCACTACCAGCTCCTTGCCGGCCTGTCCCATGGCGGCAACCAGCAACGGCCCCTGTGCCGCAGCGTAATCGGCACCGGCCTTGGCGCCGGCGGCGTTGCCCGTCACCGTCGCGTCGGCTTGTGCCTTGGCGGCCAGGGCCGGGGCCAGCGTCTGGGCATTCGCATTGCCCGCAATCATGGCAGCTTGCACGGCGGCACCGACGATGGTTGTCGACGTGGCGCCAGGCGCCGCACTGGCCGTCTTGATGGCGGTGCCAATGGCAACCACTGCCGTGTTTGGATTGGTGGCGCCGGCCGCCAGGGCCATCGCCAGGTTGGTGGCGAAAGCCTGGGCGCCAGCGGTCGCGCCAGCAGCCTGGCCGGCGGCGGTCGCCCCCGTTTGCAATGCACCCAGCAGATACAGCACGTCGTTACCGCCCGCCATCACGAAGACGGCTTCCGTGCCGCTGAACTTGCCGCCGGAAACGGCCAGGTGGTTCGCAATCTGCGTCACCACGGGTACGGTCAGGGCGCCCAGCGCACCGCCCGCCAACTTGTTGTTCGGGCCGACCGGGTTGGTGACGCGCGAACCGCCCATGGCGTAGCCGAAGCAGCCCGCATGCTTGACGCGCGGAGCCTGCAGGGAGGGAATGCTGCCTTCCAGGCCCGTTTCGGCGGCGCATGGCGCCGGCAAGCCGAATTGCGCGGCCAGGTGCTCGGTCCAGTTCTTGCCCGTCAGTTCAGGATTGATCTTGGTATTGTCGCCATTGATGGTGAATTTGCCGCCACCGCTCGCCGCCACGCCGGCGACGGCATACGAACCGACATCGGACAGGCTGTCGCCGAACGACACCTGCGCCGTGTATTTGACTTTCAAGGCTTGATCACCGCCACTGGCGCCGCCGCAACCTGCCAGGACAGCCGCAGCCAGCACGGCCAGCGCGAATTTTGTTTGATGCATTTTGTCTCCTCGGTCTTTTTTCTGGTTTCTAAACGAACGGGCGTGCTATTCGCTACCCAACTAATATGCCATCGTTCCTCAGGCTTGTATAGAAAATATGTTTTAAAAATCAACGAAATAACAACACTGCCAGCGCCCCGTCGCGACCGGGCGATCCGCTGAATTATGGAGGATATAAGATGTTTCGTGGCAAGCATTTCTATTGCGCTGCATCAAGAAAAAGCCCCTTGCGGGGCTTTTATTATGCGGACAGAAATTGCTGCAAGATACCACTTGAACCGAAGGCGGCACGCCGCAGACGGTCATTCACGCCCAGCCACGCGGGACCGGTGGGCGGTGCTTCGACGAGTATCAGCTCGGCGCCGACCTGGTCCATCGTGCGCAGCGAGGCATACAGCGCATGTGCGTAATTTTCCGGGGTCGCTGTCAGGCGCACGCTGGCGCTGGCCGGCGGCAGATCCGAGTAGTGGATCAGGGCCACGCGGCGCCCGTCATTGAGCAGACGGTTCAAGGTGGCGCGCACGTCGTCGCTGTGCTGCATCGCAACAGGCGTGTGCGGTGCGTAGTGCGATTCCAGGGTGCCCGAGGCGCGCGGCGCGGCCGCGTCCGCCACAGCCGGTGCGCGGCCAATGACGGCGGCGATCTGCTCGCTGCTGATATGGCCGGGACGCAACAGCACGGGACCGTGCGTGGCCAGGCGCGACAGGTCGACGATGGTCGATTCGATGCCGACATCGCTCTGTCCGCCGTCGAGGACCTGGCCCAGCAAGCCGCTGGCGAGTTCCGCCGCGAATTCATCGCGCACATGCTGCGCCGTGGTGGGGCTGACATTGCCGAATTTGTTCGCCGACGGCGCCGCCAGGCCGCCCTTGCCGCCCTTGAAGGTGCGTAGCAATGCGATAGCCACCGGGTGCGACGGGCAGCGCAAGCCCACCGTATCCTGGCCGCCGGACACGGCGTCGGGAATATGCGCGGCGCGCTTGACGATCAGGGTCAGCGGACCGGGCCAGAAGGCAGCCACCAGTTGCTGCGCTTCGGGCGGAATATCGTCGGACCAGTGCGCCAAGTCGGCGCCAGGCGCCACGTGCACGATCACGGGATGGTCCGAGGGCCGGCCCTTGGCTTCGTAGATGCGCGCCACGGCGGCCGGGTTTTCCGCATCGGCGCCCAGGCCATACACCGTTTCCGTCGGGAAAGCGACGAGGCCGCCCCCTTCCAGCACGGCAGCGGCCGCTGCCAGATCGTGTGCAAGTACGCTCACGGCGCGATTCCCAGGATCAGGCAAGCGTCGCGCAGGCGCTGCTGCGCCTCTTGCAAGGTGGCAGCGATGAAGGTCAGGTGGCCCATCTTGCGGCCACGGCGCGGGTCGTCCTTGCCATACAGGTGCAGGCACGCGCCCGGCAGCGCCAGCACCTGATCCCACGCCGGTTCGCAGGCAACATCGCTGTCGCCGGCAAACCAGGCGTCGCCCAGGATGTTGAGCATCACGGCCGGCGAATGCTGGCGCACGTCGCCCAGCGGCAGACGCGCCATGGCCCGCACCTGCTGCGCGAACTGGCTGGTGACGCAGGCGTCCATCGTGTAGTGGCCGCTGTTGTGGGGACGGGGCGCCATTTCATTGACCACCAGGCTGCCGTCGTCCAGCACGAAAAATTCGATGCACAGCACGCCGACATAGCCGAGTTCAGCGACCATGGCTTGCGCCGCCCGCTGCGCCCTGGCGGCGCAGTCGTCCGACACGTTCGGGCCAGGCACGGTAGTGGTAAACAGGACGCCGTCGCGGTGCACGTTTTCGGCGATCGGATACACGACCGACTGGCCATCCACGCCGCGCGCCGTCAGCACGGACACTTCATACGCCAGCGGCAACATTTTTTCCAACAGGCAAGTTACCTCGCCCATTTCCGCAAAGGCGGCGCGCACGTCGTCGCGCGTGCGCACGCGGAACTGGCCCTTGCCGTCATAGCCCATGCGCACGGTTTTCAAGATGCCGGGCAGCAAGTCGTCGCCGATGGCGTCGATATCGTCCTGCGTGGCGATGACCCTATGCGGCGCCGGCATTACGCCCGATTTCGCGGCACAGTCGACAAAGAAACGCTTTTCCGCGATGCGGTCTTGCGCCACCGACACGCCGTGGGCGTTGGGGGCAACAAACACGCGTTCGGCCAGGCGCGACAGGCTGTCGGCCGGCACGTTCTCGAATTCCGTGGTGACGGCCAGGCATTGCGCCGCCAGGGCGTCGAGACCGGCCACATCATCATATGCGGCATGGATCAGGCGCTGCGCCACCTGCCCCGCAGGGCAGGCGTCGGATGGTTCCAGTACGGCCACCTGATAACCCATGCCTTGTGCGGCCTGGGCAAACATGCGGCCGAGCTGGCCGCCGCCCATCACGCCCAGCCATGCCGATGGATGGGCGGCAGGCAGCAATGGGGAAGTCGATTTACTATTCATTATTTTTCAAACATATTAATCAGGCAAGACCATGGCCTTGGCGGCGGCCGTTTGCGTGGTACGGAAAGCTTCCAGCTTTTCGGCCAGGACATCGTCGTTGGCGGCCAGCATCGCCACGGCCGTCAGCGCCGCATTCGCCGCGCCCGCTTCGCCGATGGCGAAAGTGGCGACCGGCACGCCCTTGGGCATTTGCAGGATCGACAACATGGAGTCTTCGCCACGCAAGTATTTCGATGGCACGGGCACGCCCAGTACGGGCACGATGGTCATCGCCGCCACCATGCCAGGCAGGTGGGCTGCGCCGCCGGCGCCGGCGATGATGGCGCGCAAGCCGCGCGCGCGCGCGCTTTTCGCGTACGCATACATCTCGTCGGGCATGCGGTGCGCGGAAATGACTTGCGCTTCGTACGGCACGCCAAACTGTTTCAGGATGGCAACCGCATTCTGCATCACGTCCCAGTCAGAGGACGACCCCATGATGACGCCGACCAGCGGCTTATTGTGCTCGCTCATCTCAGGCCTTCAGCTTCTCGCCCGTCAGGCGTTCGATGGCTTCGAAGTACTTGGCCTGGGTTTTTTCGATGACGTCGGCCGGCAGCGCCGGCGCCGGCGCGGTCTTGCCCCAGGTCAACGTTTCCAGGTAGTCGCGCACGAATTGCTTGTCGAACGACGGCGGCGAGATGCCTGGCTGGTAGGAATCGGCAGGCCAGAAGCGCGACGAGTCGGCCGTCAGCACTTCATCCATCAGATGCATGACGCCATTGTCGTCCAGGCCGAATTCGAACTTGGTGTCGGCGATGATGATGCCGCGCGTGGCCGCATATTCGGCAGCCGTCTTGTACAGGGCAATGGCGACGTCGCGCATCTTGGCGGCCAGCTCGGCACCGATGCGCTCTTCCATTTCAGCAAAGCTGATGTTTTCGTCATGCTCGCCCAGCTCGGCCTTGGCTGCCGGGGTGAAGATCGGCTCCGGCAGTTTTTCCGCCTGTTGCAAGCCCGCTGGCAAGGCGATGCCGCAGATGCTGCCCGTATCTTGGTAATCTTTCCAGCCCGAACCGATGATGTAGCCGCGCACGACTGCCTCGACCATGATCGGTTTCAAACGCTTGGCCACCACGGCGCGGCCTTGCACTTGCTCCACTTCCTCTGGCGCCACCACGGATTCCGGCGCCACGCCGGTCAGGTGGTTCGGCACGATGTGGCCCAGTTTCTCGAACCAGAAGTCGCTCATCTGGTTGAGGACCTTGCCCTTGCCGGGGATAGGCTCGTTCATGACGACATCGAAGGCCGACAGGCGGTCCGTGGTGACGATCAAGATCTTGTCGTCGCCAACGGCGTAGTTGTCGCGGACCTTGCCGTGGCCCAGCAATGGCAGGGAGTGGATGGAAGTCTGATAGAGGCTGTTCATAGCGGGGGAATAGTTGGATGAAACGAAACCGGCGGGCAGGGGGTGCCCGCCGGTCGAGAAAATCGGGCACGGAGCATTGCTTCCGGCCCGTTCCAGACAGAATTTTACTTCACAATTTGCGACAGCTCGCCGGCCTTGTAGCGCTCGGCCATTTTTTCCATCGTGATGACCTTGATTTTCGACGCCTGGCCTTCGCAGCCGAACGCCTGCATGCGCGCGCGCACGATTTGCTCGGCGGCGGCACGGGCTGGCTTCAGGAAGTCGCGCGGGTCGAATTTCGACGGGTTCTCGAACAGATACTTGCGCACGGCAGCCGTCATCGCCAGGCGGATGTCGGTGTCGATGTTGATCTTGCGCACGCCGTGACGGATGCCTTCCTGGATTTCCTCGACTGGCACGCCGTAGGTTTCCTTCATGTCGCCGCCGAATTCGCGGATGATGGCCAGCAATTCCTGCGGCACCGACGACGAACCGTGCATCACCAGGTGGGTGTTCGGGATGCGCGCGTGGATTTCCTTGATGCGGTCGATGGCCAGGATGTCGCCCGTCGGCTTGCGGGTAAACTTGTACGCGCCGTGCGAGGTGCCGATGGCGATCGCCAGGGCGTCGCACTGGGTGCGCTGCACGAAATCGGCCGCTTGCGCCACGTCCGTCAGCAGTTGCTCGCGGGTCATGGTGCCGTCGGCGCCGTGGCCGTCTTCCTTGTCGCCCTTCATGGTTTCCAGCGAACCGAGCACGCCCAGTTCCGCTTCCACCGTCACGCCGATGGCGTGCGAGAATTTCACCACTTCACGCGACACTTCCACGTTGTATTCGTAGGAAGCGACCGACTTGCCGTCCGCTTCCAGCGAACCGTCCATCATCACGGAAGTAAAACCCGAGCGGATGGCGGCCATGCAGACGGCCGGCGACTGGCCGTGATCCTGGTGCATGACGACAGGAATGTGCGGATACGCTTCGACAGCGGCGTCGATCAAGTGGCGCAGGAACGCTTCACCGGCGTACTTGCGCGCGCCAGCGGACGCTTGCATGATCACCGGGCTGTTCAGCGCATCGGCGGCAGCCATGATGGCTTGCACTTGCTCCAGGTTATTGACGTTGAAAGCAGGAATGCCATAACCGTTTTCGGCAGCATGGTCCAGCAGTTGACGCATGGATACGAGAGACATGGTAATACTCCAGATAACAATAGAAACCGTTGCGGCGCTTCGCGGTGGTCAATAACCGCGGCGGCGCCTGAATTCTTTCAACTAAATTAGAACGTCCAACAAACTGCTCAGGGCTAGGCGCGTTGCCGAAGGCAGTACAACTAGTACAACTAGGCAATGCAACAACGCCCTGGGCAGTTTTTACTCGAATTCGCCTACCTTCACAATCTTCAAGGCATTCGTGCCGCCCACCTGCCCCATCGGCTCGCCCCAGGTGACGACGATCATGTCGCCCTTGCGGACGATGCCCTGCGCCACCAGCAGCTCTTCCGCCTGCTTCAGCACTTGTGCGCTGGGGGCGTTCTGCATCAGATGATACGCCCGAACATTGCGGTACAGCGCGGCTTTGCGCAAAGTGGTGACACTGGGCGTGAGCGCGTAGATCGGCGTGTCGATACTGTGGCGGCTCATCCACAAGGCGGTGGAACCGGATTCCGTCAGCGCCACGATGGCTTTGACGCGCAGGTGATGGGCCGTGAACAGCGCGCCATAGGCGATCGACTGGTCGATGCGGGTAAACGTGACGTTGAGGAAATCGGCATCGAGCTTGTTGTATTCGGACTGTTCCGCTTCCACGCAGATGGCGGCCATCATTTCCACCGTCTCGATCGGGTACTTGCCCGAGGCCGTTTCGGCCGACGTCATGACGGCGTCCGTGCCATCGAGCACGGCATTGGCCACGTCGGACACTTCCGCGCGGGTCGGCACGGCGTTGACGATCATCGATTCCATCATCTGTGTTGCCGTAATAGCAATCTTGTTCGACGCGCGCGCCATCTTGATCATGCGTTTCTGCAAGGCCGGCACGGCCGCATTGCCCACCTCGACCGCCAGGTCGCCGCGCGCCACCATGATGCCGTCGGACGCGTCGAGAATCTCTTGCAGGGCAGGAATGGCTTCCGCGCGCTCGATCTTGGCGATCATCATCGGCTTGTGGTGGTACGTTTCGCCGGCGATATTGGCCAGCTGGCGCGCCATTTCCATGTCGGTCGCACATTTCGGGAAGGAAATAGCCAGATAGTCGGCCTGGAAACTCATGGCCGTCTTGATATCTTCCATATCCTTGGCCGTCAGCGCGGGCGCGGACAGGCCGCCACCCTGGCGATTGATACCCTTGTTATTCGACAATTCGCCGCCAATCTTGACGGTGGTGTGGATTTCGCTGCCGTGGATGCGCTCGACGATCAGCACGATGAGGCCGTCGTTCAGCAGCAGCACGTCGCCCTTGTGCAAGTCGCGCGGCAGGGCCTTGTAGTCGAGGCCGACACGCTCCTGGTTGCCCAGTTCGCCGTTTTCGCCCCACTTGGCGTCGAGGATGAACTTGTCGCCCGCTTCGAGCTGGATGCGGGAATTTTCAAACTTGCCGACGCGAATCTTCGGCCCTTGCATGTCGGCCATGATGGCCACTTCGCGGCCGCACTCGGCCGCCGCCAGGCGCACCAGCGCCGCGCGGTCGATATGGTCTTGCGCCTTGCCGTGGGAAAAATTCAAACGCACCACGTCGACGCCCGCACGTATCATCTTCACCAGGATATCGAAGTCGGTGGAAGCGGGGCCGATTGTTGCTACGATTTTTGTACCGCGTGGCATAGGAGTCCTTGTGCGCGAGCGAAGGTGAGCAAGACCTGGCGGCTGAACCGCCCGGCAAGGTAAAAGCGCAGCGGTCAGGCTGCGCTTGGTACTGAATTGCTGACGGTAGCGCCTTAAGCGGCGCGCTGCATCAGGATTTCAACGGCGGGTAAAGTCTTGCCTTCCAGGAACTCCAGGAAAGCGCCGCCGCCCGTCGAGATATAGCTGATTTTATCGGTAATGTCGTATTTGGCAATCGCCGCCAGGGTGTCGCCACCGCCAGCGATCGAGAATGCTTTCGAATCGGCAATGGCCAGGGCCAGGGTCTTGGTGCCGTTGCCGAACTGGTCGAATTCGAATACGCCGACGGGGCCGTTCCACACGATGGTGCCGGCGGCGCCGATTTGCTGCGCCAGCAAGGCCGCCGTTTTCGGGCCGATATCGAGGATCATGTCGTCGTCCGCCACGTCGGCCACGTCCTTGACGGTGGCAACGGCCGTGGGCGAGAATTCCTTGGCGCACACGACATCGACGGGAATCGGCACTTGCGCGCCGCGCTTGGCCATGATGTCGATGATGGCTTTCGCTTCCTCGACGAGTTCCGCTTCCACCAGCGACTTGCCGACATTCAAGCCGACAGCTTTCATGAAGGTGTTGGCGATGCCGCCGCCGACGATCAGGTTATCGACCTTGTCGGACAGGGCTTTCAGGATGGTCAGCTTGCTCGATACTTTCGAACCAGCAACAATGGCCAGCAGCGGACGGGCCGGCGCGTGCAGCGCCTTGCCCAATGCATCGAGCTCGGCGGCCAGCAGCGGGCCGGCGCAGGCGACGGGCGCGAACTTGGCGATGCCGTGCGTGGACGCTTCGGCGCGGTGGGCCGTGCCGAACGCGTCATTGACGTAGATATCGCACAATTTGGCCATTTTTTGCGCCAGCTCATCGCTGTTTTTCTTTTCGCCCTTGTTGACGCGCACGTTTTCCAGCAGGACGACCTGGCCGGCAGCCAGGTTTTCCAGGCCAGCGCCATCGACCCAGTTTTGTTTCAATGCAACTTCCTGGCCCAGCAGCTCGGACAGGCGTGCCGCCACGGGCGCCAGGCTGTCGGCAGGCTTGAACTCGCCTTCCGTCGGACGGCCCAGGTGCGACGTCACCATGACGGCGGCGCCAGCGTCCAGCGCGGCGCGGATGGCCGGCACCGAGGCGCGGATGCGCGTATCTTCGGTGATCTTGCCACTGTCATCTTGCGGGACATTCAGGTCGGCGCGGATAAACACGCGCTTGCCTTGCAGTGCATTTTGGGCGATCAAATCTTGCAGACGGATGAAGTTGAGAACAGCTGACATGGCGATCCAGATGACGAGTGGAAGGAAGTGCGCTATTTTACCGCAATGACCAGAGCAAATCCCCGATTTGTCCTGCTTTACTGAAAAACGTGCAACAGTCGCAAGCCCGTGAAAACCAGCATGCCAAACACGATGGTTTGCAGCATATTGCGGCGGATCACAAAAAAGAGCGTGGCGGCAATACCGGACAGGAGTTTCAAATTCGACAACTCAAGGTGCACTTGCTGCCCCTCCATCAGCATGTCGGGCGCGATGATGGCGGCCAGCGCGCAGGCCGGCGCATAGCGCAACATCTCGCCCACGCGGCGCGGAATGGTGATGTGATGGCCGATCAGCCAAAAGGTGCTGCGCGTGGCGGCCGTCGCCACCACCAGCACGGCGATGGCGATCCACACGTCGGCCCTGCCCCAGTCTATGCCGTCAAACATGGCGTTTTGTCCATTTTTCTGTCAATTCTTCCACGGCCATGGCGCTGACCATGCCCACCACGACGGCCACCAGCAAGCCCAGCTTATACGGCAGGCCGTAGGCCAGCACGGCCACCGCACCCGCCACCAGCACGCCGCACAGGGCGGCGCGGCTGAGGATCAGCGGCACCGTCACGCACAGGATCGCCAGGGTGCCGGCAAAACCCAAGCCCCATTCGGCCGGCACGACGGCGCCCAGCACGATACCGATGAAGGAACCGATTTGCCAGGCCAGCCAGTTGGGGTAGATCAAGCCTTTCAGGAAAGGCAGCTTGGCCGGGTCCGGCGTTTCGTGCGGATAGCGCTGCAGGAACAGGCCCACCGTGATGTCGCCCGCCACATAGCCGAGCCCAAAGCGCTGGCGCCACGGCAGATGGGAAAAATGGGGCGCCAACAGCACGGAAAAGATGACAAAACGCAAATTGACGACGAGGGCCGTGGCGAAGATCACCCACACGGGCGCCTGCGCGGCCAGCAGCGGCAAGGACGCGAGCTGGGCCGAGCCGGCAAAGACAAACAGGGTCATGGCCCCCGCCTGCGCCACCGTCAAGCCGCTTTTCACCATGGCCACGCCCACCACCATGCCCCAGGCGGCGATGCCCAGCAGGGTGGGCGCACCCAGGTTCAGGCCGGCGCGCCAGGCATCTTTCAGCAGGGCGTCATCCTTGGCGGCCAGGACGGCGTTCACGCGGCGCTCCGGCAGGCGTACTGTGGTAACTGCACAACAATGGTGCGTGGCGACAAGGGTGACAACGGCGATACCGGCAAGGCAAATCCAGTCAGTGTGGCGCTGCAGCTGCCATATTTCCGTAAAAACCCGCGCCGCAGCCGAAGATGATCGAGCCGCCATTTTAGCCATGATTTTTGCTGTCTGCCTGAATCCGTTAAAATCGTGGTTTTGGCAGCAGCCGACTTCCTTCCATACAGCCTCACGGAGCATGACAAGATGACAAAAACCACCCAGCCAGCGGTCGAACTCGACAGTAAAGACCTGCCAGCCCACTGCCCTAACCCGGCCATGCCGCTGTGGTCGTCGCATCCGCGTGTGTTCCTGGAATTCAACAAGGACGGTATCGCCAAGTGCCCGTACTGCGGCACGGCCTACACCCTGAAGGAAGGCGCCAGCGCCGGCCACCATTAAAAAAACTGCCCAGCGGCGCGCCCCCAGCGCGCCGTTTTTATTTGTATCAAGTTATACCGACCAGCCCGGAGTCGTCATGAAACGTCTGAAAGAACTCAATGGCAGCGCCGCGGAAGTCGAAGCGGCGTTCTACGATGCCTTGCACCGCGCCGACCTCGAAGCGCTGATGGCGCTGTGGGCCGACGATGAAGAGATCGTCTGCATCCATCCGGGCGGCGCGCGCCTGATCGGCCATGCCGCCATCCGCGCCTCGTGGGAAACCATCCTGGCGGGCGGCGGCCTGCACATCGTGCCGGCGCAGCTGCATGAAACGCACAACCTGATGAGTTCGGTGCACACGGTGATCGAAGGCGTCACCCAGGAAGAAGGCGGTCCGGCGCATCTGCTGGCAACGAATGTGTACGTGAAAACGCCGCGCGGCTGGCGCATCGTGCTGCACCATGCCTCCATCGCGCCGGGCGGCGCGCCGGCCGACGCCACGGGGGCGCAGATCCTGCACTGATGTCTTTGTCTCTTTCCTATACTGCCCCGCTCTGGCTGCCTGGCGGCCACGCGCAGACGATTTATCCAGCCGTGTGCCTCGCCAAGCCGGCCGTGGCCTTCCGCCGCGAACGCTGGCAAGCGCCCGATGGCGACTTCGTCGACGTCGACCTGGTCGACGGTCAGCCAGGCCAGCCCTTCGTGGTGCTGTTCCACGGCCTGGAAGGCTCGTCGAACAGCCATTACGCGCGCGCCCTGATGGCCGAAGTGGCCGCGCGCGGCTGGTCGGGCGCCGTGCCGCATTTCCGCGGCTGCTCGGGCGAAGCCAACCTGGCGCCGCGCTTCTACCATTCGGGCGATGCGCAGGAAGTGGACTGGGTCGTGCGCACATTGCGCCCGCGCGCCACGGGCAAGTTTTACGCGGCCGGCGTCTCGCTGGGCGGCAACGCCCTGCTGTGCTGGCTGGGCCAGTCGCAGCACCAGGCCGATTTCGTCGATGCGGCAGCAGCCGTGTCCGCCCCACTTGATCTGGCGCAAGGGGGCAAGGCCCTGTCTTCCGGCGCCAACCGGCTCTACACGCGCATGTTCCTGAACACCTTGAAACCGAAATGCCTGGCCAAGCTGGAACAGTTTCCCGGCCTGTTTGCGCGCGACGCCATGCTGGCCGCGCGCGACCTGCACGCCTTCGACGACGTCGTCACGGCGCCCCTGCACGGCTACCGTGATGCCGACGATTACTGGCACCGCGCCAGCGCCAAGCACGTCTTGCCGGACATCACCGTGCCGACCCTGGTACTGAATGCGCAAAATGATCCTTTCCTGCCCGGACGCTTCCTGCCGCGCAGCGCCGCGCCGACGGTCACCCTCGAGTATCCGCGCCACGGCGGCCACGTCGGCTTTGCGGCAGGCAAATTGCCGGGAAGCACACGCTGGCTGCCGCAGCGCCTGATCCACTTTTTTGAAGGCGGCAACACGGCGCCATCGGCGCCGCAAACCTGTCACGCTGGCGATGCGCGCACTCACACGGAAAACGCACCACATGGATGAACTCGTCAAACAGGCCCTGGCCAAATGGCCGAACGTGCCCCACTGCTACGGCTGGCTGGGCCTGGACGCGCGCGGCCACTGGCGCATGCGCGACCAGCAGGCGCAACAGCAACAACTGCCGGGCGACAAGATCGCCCATGCCGCCCTGTTGAGCTTTATCAACCGCAATTACGCCCAGGACGAACGCGGTTGCTGGTTTTTCCAGAATGGCCCGCAGCGCGTGTATGTGAACCTGGAAGCGACGCCCTACATCGCCCGCAGTGACCCGCAGCACGGTTTTGTCTTGCAGTCGGGTGCGCCGTTGGAACAGATCGAGCAAGCGTATTGGTGCGATAACGGCGCGCTGCTCTTGCGCCACGGCGACATCGTCGCGCAGGTGGATGACCGCGACATGGCCCAGGTGCTGCCCGCGCTGCGCATCGACGGCCGGCAAGCCAGCGACGACGCCTTGCTGACGTGGCTGGAAGAACAGCGGGGCAAGCTGACTCTATTGCATGCCGGCAAGGAGATTGCCGTGCAGCCGCTGGCCTATGCCAGCGTAGCGCAAACCTTCGGCTTCCAGCAGGCGCCGCAAGCCGGGTAAGCGCTAACCCTTCTGGTCCTTGATCTGTTCGCGGCGTTTTTCCTGCAACTCGCGCTCGCGCGCATCGATCACGGCCTGGTCATAAAAAGTCGCGTCCGTCGATTTGCGGGCAATCGTCAGCTGGTCCAGCGCGGCCATGGTGGCGCCCTGCAGCACGTAGGATTCAGCCAGCGCCATGTGCTGCAAGGTCATCTTGCCCTGGTCCGCATAGGCTTTCGCCAGTAAATCGTACAGTTCCGGCTCCTCCTTGTAGAGCTGCACCTGCTCGCGCAAATACAGGGTGGATTGCTCCAGCTTGCCGGCAGCCATCAGCGCTTCCGCATACTGGTGGGCAATGCCGCGCGACAGGGGAAACTGCTGGCGCGTAGCGTCCGCCGCCTTCAGGGCCTGCTGCGCCACTTCCTTCTTTTGCGCCGGCATCAACAGCACTTCCAGCCCCATCGCCGCCAGCAGCGAATTGGGGCCCTGCGTGCCGCCCGACGTCAGCACATTCGGCCCGGCCGGCTGGTGCAGGGCCGCATTGGCCGCATCGAGTTCCTTTTGCGCTTCCGCAGGCTTGCCCTGCTTGACGGCGACGAAAGACAGGCCGTAATGGGCGGCCGTCACCTGGAAACGGCTTTGCTGTTCCAGCTGCGTCTTGAAGAGGGCCTTGGCGTTCAACAAGCCTTGCACGCTTTCATCCTGCAGCACGCGGGCGCGGGCTCGGGCCAGGTGGAAACTCAGGCTGTCGGCACGCTGCTTGTACGGCTGCTCGCGGATGCGCGCCTGGATGTCGGCGATGCGTTCGGTCGTCAGCGGGTGGGTCTGCAGATAGGCGGGCATCAGGTCGCTGTACGAACGGCTGGCCGCCTGCATGCGGCCGAAAAAGGCCACCATGCCGGTGGTATCGAAACCGGCTTCGCCCATGATCTGAAAACCGATGCGGTCCGCCTCGCGTTCGGCGTCGCGGCCGAAATTGAGCTGACGCTGGATGGCCAGACCCTGGCCGGCGGCAAACACGCCCATGGCCACGTCGCCGCCCGCGCGCGAAGCGAGCGCCGCCAGCAACATGGCGGCCAGCGGCATCAGGGCATCCTGGCGCTGCTGGCCCAGCATGCGCGCGATATGGCGCTGCGCCACATGGCCGATCTCGTGCGACAGCACGGAAGCCAGTTCCGCCTCCGTTTGCGCCGCCAGCACCAGGGCCGAGTGCACGCCGATGAAGCCGCCCGGCAAGGCAAACGCGTTCAACTGGGGATCGCGCACGGCAAAGAAAAAATAGTCGTAATTCGTTTCGCCCCGCACGCTGGGGCGCGCCGCCACGAGGGCGTTGCCGAAGGTGTTCAGGTATTCCAGCAAGGGCGCATCGTCGAGATAGTCGCGGTCGCCGCGGATGCCGCGCATGATTTCCTCACCAATCTTGCGCTCCATCGCCGGCGACAGGTCTTCGCGCGACGTATCGCCCAGGTTCGGCAGATTCGGCGCCGGCGGCACGGCCAGCGGCGTCCAGCTGCCGGCCGGCTTGGCCGCCACGCTGGCAACCGGCGCCGCAGGCGCGGAGGTATAGGTTTGCGCCAGCGCACAGGGCGCCGCCAGCCACAATGCAGCCAGCACCGACGCGCACCGGGAGCTGCGCAGCCATGCCGCGCCGGCGTTTTCAAGGACGATCGGAAGAAGAGTTTTTGAATTCACGGGTGCTATCATACCTTGTTCGCGGCGCCCATTCCCACGCAACAAGCATGCGCCATGCCAGTGGCATGACGTCGTGGCCAGGCGTGCCGCGCCCCCACTCCTCACCTATTTTGACGCCATGACAACAGCAGACAAGCAAGCCCCCGCCGGGGAACTGACCCATTTCGACGCCACGGGCCAGGCCCATATGGTCGACGTGGGCAGCAAGGAAGACACGCGCCGCAGCGCCGTGGCCGCCGGCACCATCCGCATGCAGCCCGCCACCCTGGCATTGATCATTTCCGGCAACGCCAAGAAGGGCGACGTGCTGGGCATCGCCCGCATCGCCGCCATCATGGGCGCCAAGCGCACCAGCGACCTGATTCCCCTGTGCCACCCGCTGGCCCTCACGCGCGTCACCGTCGATTTTGAAGTGGACGAGGCGGCCAACAGCGTGCACTGCCGCGCCCAGGTCGACACGACGGGCAAGACGGGCGTGGAAATGGAAGCGCTCACTTGCGTGCAGATCGGTTTATTGACCATTTACGACATGTGCAAGGCCGTCGACCGGGGCATGGTCATGACGAACGTGCGCGTGCTGGAAAAACATGGCGGCAAGTCGGGCGACTGGCACGCCGAGGTGTAAGACGCCACCGCTTCAGGCGGGCACTGGCCGCGTCACCTTGACGCGGCGCAAATCGCACAGCAGCCACACGGCGCATGCCAGGCACAGCACGATGATGGCCACGGACAGGGGCAAGTGGAACTGTTCCTGCCCTGCCAGCGCGAAGCCGGCGTGGATCAAACACGTTCCCACACCCAGCGCAGCGCACACTGCCGCATACAGGCTCGCCTGCGGGGTGGCCAGCAGCACATGCCGGTAACCGGCCAGCACCAGGGCAATCGCCGCCAGGTTAAACACCAGAAAACCCTGCACACCGCCCGGCACATGAAACATCTCCCACTCTTTCCAGTAGGCAGCGTCGATTTGATGCAAGATCAAGAACAACATGGTCCAGAAGTAGCTTCGCGGCATAAGATTTACATTCGTCAATATTGATGCAATTGTAAAGCCTGAGTCCTGCACCGCCACGCGTGCATGGCATTTTTCGATGCCAATATGAATTTCATTGATATAAATGCTTTTTCATCAAGAAATCATGCATACTGCGAGTCGTCCATATCCAGATGAGCATCGCATGACAAGCAACAAGCCTACCGCAGAAACCAAGCTCCAGGACTTCGAATTCGAGGCCATGAATCTGCAGGTGGGTGGACGCATCCAGTTCATCACGCACCGCACCATCAAACCCATCCAGCATTTCTCGACCCTGATCGGCTATGTGAAAGACGAGTACCTGATCGTCAAGATTCCCATGGAAAACGGCGCCGCCATCATGCTCAACGAAGGCGACAAACTGACCATCCGCGTGTTTTCCGGCGTCACCGTGTGTTCATTTTCCTGCAGCGTGCTGCGCATCTTTGGCCGTCCGCTCAATTATGTCCACCTGAGCTTTCCCGACGCCATCCAGGGCACCAGCCTGCGCACGGCGATGCGCGTCAAAGTGGACATCCCGGCGCAGCTCAGCTACCGCGACGTGGCGGCCGTGCCCGTGTTCATCGTCAACCTCAGCGTTTCGGGCGCGCTGATCGAGGCGCCCAGCATGCTCACGCCGGACGACGACGGCGTAGCCCTCAGTTTTACCCTGCTGGTGCAGCCGAACAAGCATCAGATGCGCGTCAACACGCGCGCGCGCATCCAGAACGTCAGCGTGGGCAAACCATCGAATGGCCACGCCGCCGAGGTGACGGAAATCTATACGTATGGCGTGCAATTCATCGACCTGGAACCGACCCACTACACGCTGCTGCAAAACCTCACCTATGAAGCGCTGATCGCGGACCGGCAAAAAATCGTCTGACACCCTGCCAGCAAGCCTTGCTTACAGGGTCGGCGTCACGTCGGGAATGTTGTTTTTGGTAATCGCTTCCTTCGCTGCCGCATTCGTGACGGTGGTGCTATTGAACCAGGTCAGGCTGCTCGTCCCCGGCTTCATGGTCATCGTCACGGTTTGTCCACCGATACCCGTGCCCAGGTCGGCCGCCAGGGTCAGCACGATATCGCCCTTGTCCACTGTGGCGCTGGCCACTTCGCGCGTGGCACTGAACACGGGGATGGCGCTGGGCACGGCCTGGGTGGGCGTGCTGCAGGCGGTAGCCAGCCCGCCGTTTTCCTGCACGCACAGGGCCACGGCTGTCTTCAGCGGCGCGGCGGCCGCCAGTACATTGCTGACCTTGGCCCGCATCGTGTAGTCGCCATACTGGGGAATGGCCACGGCCGCCAGGATGCCGGCGATGGCCACCACGATCATCAGTTCTATCAGGGTAAATCCGCTTTGCGCGCGCATCGTATCCTCCCATTGTGCATTGCTCACGCCGTGCATGGTGCAAGCGCCATGCCAGCGGCGCGCCCGGGCAGCGGCGGCACACGTGGAAAGAAAAGCGACACATTTTGGCCGGTTCGGACCAGCGCCGTCGTCCTGGGCCGGGATGCGGCCTGTCTTGCGGACAAAAAAAAAGGAGCCGAAGCTCCTTTTTTGTACTGCGGTGACCGGGCTGGAATTACAGCATGGCTTTCAGCAGACGCGCCATTTCCGACGGGTTTTTGGTGACGGTGATGCCGCAAGCTTCCATGATTTCCAGCTTGGCTTGTGCCGTATCGGCACCGCCCGAGATCAGCGCGCCGGCGTGACCCATGCGCTTGCCTGGAGGAGCCGTTACGCCGGCGATGAAGCCAACGACCGGTTTTTTCATGTTGTCTTTGATCCAATAAGCCGCGTTGGCTTCGTCTGGACCACCGATTTCGCCGATCATGATGACCGCGTCGGTATCTGGATCGTCATTGAACATCTTCATGATGTCGATGTGCTTCAGACCGTTGATCGGGTCGCCGCCGATGCCGACTGCCGACGATTGTCCCAAGCCCAGTGCGGTCAGCTGACCCACTGCTTCATAGGTCAGGGTACCCGAACGCGAAACGACGCCGATACGGCCCTTCTTGTGGATGTGACCTGGCATGATGCCGATCTTGATTTCGTCTGGCGTGATCAAGCCTGGGCAGTTAGGGCCCAGCAGCAGGGTTTTGCTGTTGGCTTTGGCCATGCGGTCTTTCAAAGCCATCATGTCGCGGACAGGAATGCCTTCGGTGATGCAAATGGCCAGATCCATTTCAGCTTCGACAGCTTCCCAGATCGCCGCTGCCGCGCCTGCTGGCGGCACGTAGATGACGGAAACGTTGGCGCCGGTTTCTTTTTTCGCTTCGGTAACGTTAGCGAAAATAGGAATGCCTTCGAAATCTTCGCCGGCTTTCTTCGGGTTCACGCCTGCCACGAAGGCAGCTTTGCCGTTCGCGTAGTCGCGGCAACCGCGGGTGTGGAACTGGCCGGTCTTGCCGGTGATCCCTTGGGTAACAACTTTGGTATCTTTATTGATCAGAATGGACATGTTGATTCCTTAATTAAGCTTGACCGGCAGCGGCGGCAACGACGCTCTTGGCTGCATCTTCCATGGTGTCGGCTGCGATGATAGGCAGACCGGAATCGGCCAGCATCTTTTTGCCCAGATCTTCGTTGGTGCCCTTCATGCGCACCACCAGCGGTACGTTCAGCGAAACGGCTTTCACCGCGGCGATAACGCCTTCGGCGATCACGTCGCAACGCATGATGCCACCGAAAATGTTCACCAGGATGGCTTTCAGGCCTGGGTTTTTCAGCATGATCTTGAACGCTTCGGTCACTTTTTCTGCCGTGGCGCCGCCGCCGACGTCCAGGAAGTTGGCTGGCTCGCCGCCGAACAGTTTGATCGTGTCCATGGTGGCCATGGCCAGGCCGGCGCCGTTCACCAGGCAACCGATGTTGCCGTCGAGCGAGATGTAGGCCAGGTCGAATTTCGACGCTTCGATTTCAGCTGGATCTTCTTCGTCCAGGTCGCGCAGGGCGATGATTTCCGGATGACGGAACAGGGCGTTCGGGTCAAAGTTGAACTTGGCGTCCAGGGCGATGACTTTGCCGCTGCCGGTGACGATCAGCGGATTGATTTCGGCCAGCGAGCAATCGGTTTCCCAGTATGCTTTGTACAGGCCTTGCAGGTTGACGCGGGCGTCGACGATGGAACCGGCAGGCACGCCGATTTTGGTCGCGATGTCGTCTGCCTGGGCATCGGTCAGGCCAACGCTCGGCTCGATGGTGACGTGGTGGATCTTCTCTGGGTGGCTCTCGGCCACTTCTTCGATGTCCATGCCGCCTTCGGACGACGCCATCAGGACGATTTTCTGGGTAACGCGGTCGGTGACCAGCGAAACGTACAGTTCTTGCTTGATGTCGGCGCCTTCTTCCACCAGCAGGCGGTTGACTTTCTGGCCTTCGGCGCTGGTCTGATGCGTGATCAGCTGCATGCCCATGATCTGGTCAGCGTATTCCTTGACCTGTTCCATCGATTTTGCCACTTTCACGCCGCCGCCCTTGCCGCGGCCACCTGCGTGGATCTGCGCCTTGACAACCCACACCGGGCCGCCCAGGGTTTCCGCAGCCTTGACGGCTTCTTCGACGGACATGCACGGAATACCGCGTGGTACCGTCACTCCGAATTGCCGGAGGATTTCTTTGGCTTGATACTCATGGATTTTCATGCTGGCTTCCCTTCTGATACTGATGTGTAAAAATACGGTTAGTGGTGCAAAAAAAACAGGAAAAACAGAGCGCCGGGGTCACGCTTTGGCTACCCAGCGCGGGTAATACTGTGCAACCGCCCCGCCATCGGTGCGCAGGGCGTGGCATTTGTCGAGTTGAAACGGCTTTTCATGCGACAAGTCAGCATTCGCACCGTCACGGGTCGACCAGACATCGCCGGCAAATGCCTGAACCGTCGCAGTCGGCAAGACTTGCGCCAGTTCGGTCAAATGGGTACAGCCGGCGATTCCCGCCAGGCGCTGTTTCAAGTCGCGGCGGAAATTCTTCAATAAATTCAAACCGATCAGCGCTCTGTAAGCGGGGCCGATGGTATCGCAAAAACCGGGATAGGGCACGGCATCGGAGGCGGCTTCGGCCTCGACGATGGTCAGTTCGCGATCGACGGTAATGCGTAAGTGGAGGTCATGCAGGGGGGAGCCGGCGGGACGGGGGCCGGAGGCCAGGGTCGCGTCGTAGCTTTTGATATCGGTGATACGGGCGTCAATATCCCACAGGCCGTCGTCGCGCACATACGCTTGGACGTCGATAACGCGGGAGTGCCGGAGGGCGCGCCGGGATACGGGAGTTGACAGGGGCATAAGACCGATGCCGCTTGCGCGGCCATAATTTAGTAAGCAGCCATGTGCCTAAAGCACTCTGTTCGCAGCTTCTACGAACAGCAACCGCACCTGCGGCGCCGCAAAAACCCTAAAAGTGTAGCACACTGGGCGCTGGTTGCGCCGCAACATAATTTTTCATTGCCTCGATAAAAACATTTCAAAGTATAAAGAAAGCACATGGAAATTTACGCTGTTATCACATTCAGTGATGATAGATATGCGCACCTGGAGCCGCGAGCCGCATCCAGTTGCCGCCACCGCGCCGAGATCGCACGGCACAGGCAGCACTCACGACGTGCAGCGCAACAATACGCCGCTGGCTTGACAGGGCGATGACAGAAGCAGAATCCTGCAAAGAAAACATGGACAAACAGCAAGGCCGACTGGCCCGCGCACGCAAGCAGGGCATCGTGCGGACTGTTGTAGATGGAACACAGCGCGGCCAGAGCGGGCCGCCGGCACGGCACGAAAGCACGCAGAAGCGCGCCAGCCGCCTAGTCGTCCTCGGGCTCCCGCCCCTTCAAGGCCGCTTGCACGGCGCGCTGCGAAAAGCCGCGCTGCATCAGGAAGCGCATCTGCTTGTTGCGCTGCTCGGCATCCTGCGCCACTGCACCAAATTTGCGGCGCCACACTTCGCAGGCGCGCGCCACTTCCCCTTCGGCCAGGCCCGCCTTGAGTTCCTGCAGCGCCTCGCCCCCGATGCCATGGCTTTGCAATTCCGCCATGATGCGGCTATTGCCGAAACGGGCCGAGCGGCGGTGGATCAGCGACTCGGAAAAACGCTCCTGCGACAGCCAGTTGGCTTGCTCCAGGCTGTCGAGCAAGGCTTCCACATCGTCGCCTTCCTGCGCATGGCGCTGCAGCTTGCGCCGCAATTCCATGCGGCTGTGTTCGCGCATCGACAGAAAGCGTAGCGCCCTGCCTTTCAGGCTTAGTTGTACCGCTGCCATACCCATATCCCATCTTTACCACACCGGACTGAAAACACAATTGCCGCCAGGCGCACAGGCGCAGGGCGGCAATCATTGTAGAACTTTTTTGTGCGGCAAGCTGCCGCCGGCGGGCCAGGCTGGCCCCGCCACTGTCGCTTACTCGGCGGCCTTGGCTTCCGCAGCCTTGGCAGCCTTGTCGGCAGCTTTATCCGCTTTTTCCGGCTTTTCAGCAGCCAGCGGCGGCAGTTCGCGCACGCCCAGCGAAGCGCGGACCTTGTTTTCGATCTCGCGGGCCAGCGCCGGACGCTCTTGCAGGAAGGCGCGGGCGTTGTCCTTGCCCTGGCCGATGCGTTCGCCGTTGTAGCTGTACCACGAACCGGATTTTTCCACGATCTTGGCATCCGAGCCCAGGTCCAGGATTTCGCCTTCGCGCGAGGTGCCGGCGCCGTACAGGATGTCGAAGTGCGCTTCCTTGAACGGCGGCGCGATCTTGTTCTTGACGACCTTGACCTTGGTTTCGTTGCCGATCACTTCATCGCCGGACTTGATCGAGCCGGTACGGCGGATATCCAGGCGCACGGAGGCGTAGAATTTCAGTGCATTGCCGCCAGTGGTCGTTTCCGGGCTGCCGAACATCACGCCGATCTTCATGCGGATCTGGTTGATGAAGATGACCAGGGTATTCGTGCGGTTGATGGAGCCGGTCAGCTTGCGCAGGGCTTGCGACATCAAACGGGCTTGCAAGCCCGGCAGGGAATCGCCCATGTCGCCTTCGATCTCGGCGCGTGGCGTCAGTGCGGCCACGGAGTCGATGACGACGAGGTCGACGCTGCCCGAACGCACGAGGGCGTCGCAGATTTCCAGCGCCTGCTCGCCCGTATCCGGTTGCGAGATCAGCAATTCATGCAGGTTCACGCCCAGCTTTTGCGCGTAACCGACGTCGAGCGCGTGCTCGGCATCGATAAAGGCGCAGGTGCCGCCCAGTTTTTGCATTTCAGCAATGGTTTGCAGGGTCAGGGTGGTTTTACCCGACGATTCCGGGCCGTAGATCTCCACCACGCGGCCGCGCGGCAAGCCGCCCACGCCCAGCGCGATATCGAGGCCGAGCGAACCGGTCGACACGACTTGCACTTCTTCGATCGGTGCGCTGGCATCCATGCGCATGACCGAACCTTTGCCAAACTGCTTCTCGATCTGCGCCAGTGCGGCGGCGAGCGCCTTGGCTTTTTCCGATGCGGGTACTACAGCTTTTTTATCGTCCATATGTTCTTTCAGCCGTTCTACAGTCGACGATTCACGTGAATCGGTCGGCCTGCGATAGCGCCAGTGGGTTAAATTCTTTACACAGACAGTACTGTATAAAAAAACAGTGATCAATGCAAGCGGAACGTGGATTTGTTTTGAAACAGATCAATACAACCCTGTTTTTCACAAAAATTCGCCACCTTGCGGAAAATGAAACACAATACAAGCTTCTACCGTCGCAAGCATAGGAAGTGCACCATGCGTATTTTACTTGCCGAAGATGACAGCGTGCTGGCCGATGGCCTGACCCGCTCGCTGCGCCAGTCCGGTTATGCGATCGATTACGTCAAGACCGGGCAAGAGGCCGATACGGCCCTGTCCACCCAGGAATTCGACTTGCTGATCCTCGACCTGGGCTTGCCCAAGATGTCCGGGCTGGAAGTGCTGCGCCGCCTGCGCGCGCGCGCCTCGCTGCTTCCCGTGCTGATCCTGACGGCCGCCGATTCCATCGAGCAACGCGTGAATGGCCTCGACCTCGGTGCCGACGATTATATGGCCAAGCCGTTCGCCTTGTCGGAACTGGAGGCAAGAGTGCGCGCCCTGACCCGCCGCGGCGCCGGCGGCGGCGCCACCATCATCAAGCACGGCCCCCTCAGCTACGACCAGGTGGGGCGCAGCGCCTACATCAACGACCAGATGCTGGACCTGTCGGCGCGCGAACTGGGCTTGCTGGAAATCCTGCTGGGCCGCACGGGCCGCCTCGTTTCAAAAGAGCAACTTGTCGACCACCTGTGCGAATGGGGCGAAGAAGTATCGAACAACGCCATCGAAGTGTATGTCCACCGCTTGCGCAAGAAGATCGAAGTGGGCGGCGTGCGCATCGCCACCGTGCGCGGCCTCGGCTATTGTTTGGAAAAATACTCGGAAGCGGCGCGCCTGAACGCCGAAGCGGGCGAATCGGCAAGCCCGGCCAGCGGCCCCGCCAGCAAGTGAAGGTGCGCGAGGCGCCAGCGGACGAGGCGGACGACGACGACTGGTTCGAGCCGCCCACCACGGAGCAGGATGACACCATCGAGCATTCGCTGTTCGGCGAAATCCTCGACTGGATGCTGGCGCCCTTGCTGCTGCTGTGGCCGATGAGCATCGCCATCACCTATCTGGTGGCCAAGAGCATCGCCAATCAACCGTTCGACCATGCGCTGGAAGACAGCGTGACGGTGCTGACGCAGCAGGTCAAGCAAGCCGATGGCGCGATGCTGCGCCACGTGCCGGACAAAAACGGCAAGGGCCGCGACTTCCTGCGCGGCGACGATGTCGACACTCTGTATTACCTGGTGGTGGGCCCGCGCGGCGAATACCTGAACGGCGACCGCGATCTGCCGCCGCCGCAAGACCCCGACAAATACCGCAGCGGCATGGTGCTGTTTCGCAACGACACCATCCACGGCACGCCCGTGCGCGTGGCGTTCAGCTATCTCGACATTCCTTCCGGCAACGACGATGAACCCAGCCGCGCGCTGGTGCAAGTGGCGGAAACCCTGGAAAAGCGCGCCCAGCTCGCCAATGAAATCATCAAGGGCGTGATTTTGCCGCAGTTCATCATCCTGCCCGTGATCCTGGCTCTGGTCTGGTTTGCCCTGGCGCGCGGCCTGTCGCCGCTGGCGCAATTGCAGGAGCGCATACGCGCCCGCCCGCCCGACGATTTGTCGCCCATCGAATCGGGCCAGGTGCCCGAGGAAATCACGCCGCTGGTCGGTTCGCTCAACGAGATGCTGGCGCGGCTGTCACTGTCGATCGACATGCAGAAACGTTTCATCGCCGATGCCGCGCACCAGATGAAAACGCCGCTGGCCGGCATGCGCATGCAATCCGAGCTGGCCCTGCGCCAGACCGACCACGACGAAATCCACCGCTCGCTGCTGCAACTGGCGAAAAGTTCGGAAGCGGCCACGCGCCTGGTGAACCAGTTGCTGGCCCTGGCGCGCGCGGAAAACCAGCCGCAGGCCGGCACGGCGTTCGAACCGATCGAGTTGAGCGAACTGGCGCGCGGCGTGGTGCAAGACTGGGTGCAAGCCTCGTTTGCCCAGCATATCGACCTGGGCTTCGAACAGCCCGCGTATTCGATCATGATTTCCGGCAATGCCATGATGCTGCGCGAACTGCTGAGCAATCTGATCGACAATGCCCTGCGCTACACGCCGGCTGGCGGCAGCGTCACGGTGCGCGTGCGCAGCACCCTGGAACTGGCCATCCTGGAAGTGGAAGATACGGGCCCCGGCATACCGCAGGCGGAGCGGGCACACGTGTTCGAACGCTTTTACCGCATTCTCGGCAGTAATGTTGACGGTAGCGGACTGGGCCTGGCCATCGTGCGCGAAATTGCCCAGCAGCATGGCGCCGAAGTCGATATTTTTAACAATCCGCGCGCGCAGTCGCCGAAGCTGCCGGGCACCCTGCTGCGCCTGAGCATCGCCCTGCTGTTGCCGGACGCGCCAGAAGAGGATGACATCACGTATGGATAAGCCGAGCCCACCCGCTCCCCCCGCGCGGCCGGCGCGCACGCCCAGCCCCGAGCTGCAGGCGCGCCTCGATGTGCACTGGCGCAAGACGCGGCGCCTGACGGCCATCCTGCTGCTGGTCTGGCTGCTGACGGGCTTCCTGACCGTGTTCTATGCACGTGAACTGTTGCATTTGAATCTGTTCGGCTGGCCGCTGCCCTTTTATATGGCAGCCCAGGGCGCCTCGCTCGTGTACCTGGCCATCATCGCCTTGTATGCCTGGCGCATGCGGCGCCTCGACCGGGCTTTTCATGCCGAGGAGCAAGCATGAGCGGCCAGCGCAGCTTCTTTGCGCGCCTGTGCCGCTACTACCTGCTGTTTACCGCCGGTTTCGCCGCCTTCCTGCTGGCCCTGTCGGTACTGGAACAGGAAGGCATGCCGCGCGCGTGGATCGGCTACCTGTTCATGCTCGTCACCATCACCCTGTACGCCACCATCGGCGTCATCAGCCGCACCTCGAACGTCACCGAATACTATGTGGCGGGACGCCGGGTGCCGGCCATGTTCAACGGCATGGCCACGGCCGCCGACTGGATTTCGGCGGCCAGCTTCATCAGCCTGGCCGGCGGCCTGTACCTGAACGGCTTCGACGGCCTGGCCTTCATCATGGGCTGGACGGGCGGCTATTGCCTGGTGGCGCTATTGATCGCGCCCTACCTGCGCAAGTTCAGCCAGTACACGATTCCCGATTTCCTCGCCGCCCGCTACGGCAGCGGCACCGACAAACGGGGGGCCAGCGTGCGCGTGGTGGCCGTGGCCGCCACCATCATCGTCTCGTTTACGTATGTGGTGGCGCAGATCTATGCCGTCGGACTGATCGCCTCGCGCTTCACGGGCGTGGATTTTTCCGTCGGCATCTTCCTGGGCCTGGCCAGCATCCTCGTCTGCTCCTTTCTGGGCGGCATGCGCGCCATCACCTGGACGCAGGTGGCGCAGTACATCATCATCCTCGTCGCCTTTCTGATTCCCGCCATGTGGCTGTCGGTCAAGCATGCGGACAATCCCGTGCCGCAGATCGCCTACGGCAAGGTGCTGCCGCAACTGAGCGCGCGCGAACACGTGCTGGAAACGGACCCGAAAGAAAACGAAGTGCGCGCCATCTTCCGCCAGCGCGCGCAAAGCTACCAGGCGCGCATCGACGGCTTGCCTGCTTCCTGGGAACAAGGCCATCTGACGGCCCAGCGCCAGCTCGATAGTTTGCGCCAGCGCAATGCTTCGCTGCTCGACATCCGCAACGCGGAGCGTTACCTGATCGCCTATCCGAAAAGTCCGGACGAGGCACGCGTGCTGTGGCAGGCGGCGCAGGCGCAGAACCAGAAACGCGCCGAGCCGATCATTCCGCACGCGCAGCCGTTTCCCGCCGCCGACCGGGAACAATCCGACATCAAGCGCAACAATTTCCTAGCCCTCGTGTTCTGCATGATGCTGGGCACGGCCGCCCTGCCCCACATCCTGATGCGATCCTACACCACGCCGTCCGTGCACGAAACGCGCGTGTCCGTCTTCTGGACCCTGTTCTTCATCTTGTTGATCTACCTCACGATTCCCGCACTGGCCGTGCTGGTCAAGTACGATATTTACTCGGCGCTGGTGGGCACGCAATACACGAACCTGCCCACCTGGGTATCTTACTGGGCCAACGTGGACAAGCTCAGCCCCCTGATCAGCATCGTCGACGTCAACCGCGACGGCATCGTGCAACTGGCGGAAATTTCCATCGATGCCGACGTGCTGGTGCTGGCCACGCCCGAGATCGCCGGCCTGCCCTACGTGATTTCCGGCCTGGTGGCGGCCGGCGGCCTGGCTGCCGCCCTGTCGACGGCCGATGGCTTGCTGCTGGCCATTTCGAACGCCCTGTCGCACGACATTTATTACAAGGTGGTCGATCCCACCGCCTCGACGCAAAAGCGCGTGACGATTTCGAAATTGCTGCTGCTGGCCGTGGCCTTCATCGCCGCCTATGCGGCCTCGCAAAAGCCGGCGGACATTTTGTCGCTCGTGGGCGTGGCCTTTTCCCTGGCCGCCTCGACCCTGTTTCCGCCGCTGGTGCTGGGCGTGTTCTGGAAACGCGCCAACCACCAGGGCGCGCTGGCCGGCATGCTGGCGGGCTTTGGCGTGTGCCTGTATTACATGCTGCACACGAGCACAATGTTGGGCGGTAATGCCAGCGGTCAATGGTTTCATATCGCGCCCATTTCCGCCGGCATCTTCGGCGTGCCGGCCGGCCTGGCGGCCGCCGTACTGGTCAGTTGGCTGACGCCGGCGCCTGGGCGCCGCAGCACGGGGCTGGTCGAGCATATCCGGGCGCCGGAATAACAACGCGTCCCGACCATGGGATGAAATGGAGAAATTCCGCGACAGGAATATCGGAAAAGACAGCCCCCCGGCAAAAAAGGAGTAGGCTGGAGGGCCGTTCCATTTACGAGGAAATCCCATGCCGTCTGGAAAAATTCTTGTCGCCCAAGGGGGCGGCCCCACCGCCGTCATCAACCAGTCGCTGGTGGGCGTGGTGCTCGAATCGCGGCGCTTTCAACACGTCACGCGCGTGTATGGCGCACTGCATGGCGTGCGCGGCATCGTCAATGAAGAATTCGTCGATCTGACGCAGGAAACCAGCCACAACCTGGAACTGGTGGCCGCCACGCCCTCCTCGGCCCTCGGCTCCACGCGCGACAAGCCGGACATCGCCTACTGCCAGCAAATCTTCGAAGTGCTGCGCGCGCATGAAATCGAGCATTTCTTTTACATCGGCGGCAATGACTCGTCCGATACGGTGCGCATCGTCAGCGAGGAAGCGCATAAGGCCGGCTATCCGCTGCGCTGCATCCACATCCCGAAAACCATCGACAACGATCTGGTGGGCAGCGACCATACGCCCGGTTTTCCCTCGGCCGCGCGCTTCGTCGCGCAAGCGTTCGCCGGCGCCAACCTCGACAACGCGGCCTTGCCCGGCGTCTACGTGGGCGTGGTGATGGGCCGCCACGCGGGCTTTTTGACGGCCGCCTCGGCGCTGGGCAAGAAGTTCCCCGACGATGGCCCGCACCTGATCTACCTGCCCGAGCGTGTCTTTGCGCTGGATCAATTCCTCGCCGACGTGAAGGCCATGTATGAAAAACATGGCCGCTGCGTGATCGCCGTGTCGGAAGGCATCCACGATGCATCAGGCGAGCCGATCGCCAGCCTGCTGGCCACACAGGCGGGCAATGCGGTCGAGCGCGATGCGCACGGCAACGTGCAGTTGTCCGGCACGGGCGCGCTGGCCGACCTGCTGTGCGACGAGATCAAGGCGAAACTGGGCATCAAGCGCGTGCGCGGCGATACCTTCGGCTATCTGCAGCGCTCCTTCATCGGCTGCGTCTCTGATGTAGATCAACGCGAAGCCCGCGAAGTGGGTGAAAAGGCCGTGCAATTCGCCATGTGGGGCGAGCGCGACGGCTCCGTCGCCATCAAGCGCACGGGTTTTTATTCCGTCGATTACGAGTTGCTGCCCCTGACGGACGTGGCAGGCAAGACGCGCACCATGGAAGACGAATTCATCAGCGCCAGCGGCACGGACGTGACGGATGCTTTCCGGCTGTACCTGCGCCCGCTGCTGGGCTCGGGCATGCCGGACGCCTTCCGCCTGCGCGCGGCGAAGGTGGCCAAGGTCTTGAAACCCTAGCTGTTTTCCGCCAGCAGCAGCGGCCGCAGCTTGACGGCCGCGTCCTTCAGTTGCGGCACGTGCTGCAGCAGCTGCTCCACGGACTTGCGCGCCACGGGCGCGTGGCAGGCGACGGCCGCCACGATGCGCCCGTCGGCCGCGCAGATGGGCACGGCCACGGCGACCATGCCATGCACGAATTCCTCGTCGTCGATGCCGATGCCCAGGCGGGCGATGCGCACGATCTCGCGCTCGAGCAGCACGGGGTCCGTGATGCTTTTCGGCGTGCGCGCCTGCAGGGTCAGCATGGCCAGCAACTCGCGCCGCTCCAGCAAATTCATGTGCGCCAGGAATAATTTTCCGCTCGCCGTGCAATGCATGGGCGCGCGCGTGCCCAGCACCAGGTGCAGGCGCAGCGGTTCCTGCGTTTCCACGCGGTCCACGTAGACGATCGCATTGCCCTCGGGAATCGCCAGATTGCACGTCTCGCCCGTGGCCGCCACCAGGCTGCCCAGGATGCTGCGGCTCACGCGGATCAGGGCATTGTTGCGCAGGGTGGCCAGCGCCAGGTTGGTGGAAGCGGCACCGGGCACGTAGCCGCGTCCCACGGGCGTGCGCAGCACATAACCATGTTGTTCCAGGGTATCGAGCAGGCGCATCATGCTGGCCTTGGGCACCTGCATGCGCGCGGCCAGTTGCGACAGGGTCAAGGGCTGGCTGGCGCTGGCCAGGTGCTCGATCAGGCGCAGCACGCGCAAGCCCCGCGCCTCGTCGCCATGGCTGGCCGCCGTGCTGGACGCCGGCTGGCTACCTTCTTCGGCCTCGGCCGGCCGTTTTTGAAACGCATCATGCATGTTCTGTTTCACCTCTCGCGTATGCGGCTGTTTCCGCTTGTCCCGGTGCTGCACGTCTTTTATAAATGGAACAAGAAGTTCCAAAAATAATCAATAAAGACCAGTGTATCGCAAAAACCGCCCGCCGAGGCAAGCGTTACCGCAACGCAGGAGACAAGAGCAATGTTGCAAACACACTATGATTACATCATCGTCGGCGCCGGTTCCGCCGGCTGCGTGCTGGCCAACCGCCTGTCGCACGACAGCAACAATCAGGTATTGCTGCTGGAAGCGGGCGGCAAGGACAACAATCCCTGGATCCACGTGCCGGTCGGCTATTTCAAGACCATGCACGACCCGAATCTGGACTGGTGCTACCGCACGGAAGCGGACGCCGGCATCGCCGGGCGCCAGCTGCAATGGCCGCGCGGCAAGGTCTTGGGCGGTTCCAGCTCGCTCAACGGTCTGCTGTATGTGCGGGGCCAGAAAGAGGACTACGACCGCTGGGCCGAACTGGGCAACGCTGGCTGGAGCTTTGCCGAGGTACTGCCCTACTTTAAAAAATCGGAAGACCAGGAACGGGGCGCCAGCGATTACCACGGCGTGGGCGGTCCCTTGAAAGTATCGGACCTACGCCTGCGCCGCCCCATCGCGGAACACTTTATTGCCGGCGCCACGGAAAGCGGCATCCCCTTCAATGCCGATTACAACGGCGCCACGCAGGAAGGCGTGGGCTACTTCCAGCAGACGGCCAGCAAGGGTTTGCGCTGGAGCACGGCGAAAGCCTTCTTGCGGCCGGCCCGCAAGCGCGCCAACCTGCGCGTGGAAGTGCGGGCGCAAATCACGCGCGTACTGTTCGAGGGCAAGCGCGCCGTCGGCATCGAATTCCGGCAGGATGGCCAGCTGCGCCAGGCGCGCGCCAGCGGCGAAGTGATTTTATGCGCGGGCGCCATCGGCTCGCCGCAAATCCTGCAATGCTCGGGCGTAGGGCCGCGCGCCCTGCTCGAGGAAGTCGGCGTGCCGCTGGTGCACGACTTGCCCGGCGTGGGGCAGAACCTGCAAGACCATTTGCAAATCCGCCTCGTCTTCAAGACGCGCTTGAAAACCCTGAACGATGAAGTCAACAGCCTGTGGGGCAAGCTGTGGGTGGGCATGCAATATGTGTTTTCGCGCTCCGGGCCCTTGACCCTGGCGGCCAGCCAGGTGACGGTATTTACCAAATCCTCGCCCGAGGTGGAGCGGCCCGACATCCAGTTCCACATGCAGCCGCTGAGCGCCGACAAGCCGGGCGAAGGCGCGCATCCGTTTTCCGCCTTTACGTCGTCCGTGTGCCAGCTGCGCCCGCACAGCCGTGGCCACGTGTCGATCAAGTCCGCCGACCCGCTCGCCTATCCGGGCATCTACCCGAACTACCTGTCCGACCCGCGCGACCAGCGCACGGCGATCGCCGCCCTGCGCGTGGCGCGCAGAATCGCCGCCGCGCCGTCGCTGGCGCCGCACATCATTGCCGAGTTCGTGCCCGGCCCGCAATTCGAGACGGATGAAGAACTGCTGGATGCGGCGCGGCGCTTCAGCCAGTCGATCTACCACCCCAGCGGTACCTGCAAGATGGGCCATGACGCGATGGCCGTCGTCGACGACCGCCTGCGCGTGCACGGCTTGCAGGGATTGCGCGTGGTCGATGCGTCGATCATGCCGGAAATCGTCTCGGGCAACACGAACGCTCCCACCATCATGATCGCGGAAAAAGCGGCCGACATGATCCTGGCGGACGCCGTGCGGCTGCCGCAGGCGGCCTGACCCACCCGCTCCATTCCCAGCAAGGAGGATGCCAACGGCGGACAGACCGGCCCGCCCCCAATGACTCGGCAAGCAACCCAGCATCAAAAAACACATAATCGATATCGATTGGAGACTAGATATTATGGATAACAATCCGAACAATCCGAAAAAAGCCAAAGAGCTACGGAAAGTCGTGATGGCCAGCGTGATCGGCGCCACCATCGAGTGGTATGACTTCTTTTTATACGGCGTCGTCGCCGGCATCGTGTTCAGCAAGCTGTACTTCCCGGGCGGCGATCCGCTTGTTTCGACCATGCTGGCCTACGGCACCTTCGCCGTGGGCTTTTTGTCGCGCCCCATCGGCGGCGTGATCTTCGGCCACTTTGGCGACAAGATCGGCCGCAAGAGCATGCTGGTGATGACCCTGATGATCATGGGAATCTCCACCTTCCTGATCGGCGTACTGCCCACGTATGACCACATCGGCTACTGGGCGCCCGGCCTGCTGCTGTTCCTGCGCGTGCTGCAGGGCATCGGCCTCGGTGGCGAATGGGGCGGCGCCGTGCTGATGGCGTATGAATATGCGCCGCCGAAGGAGCGCGGCTTTTACGCCAGCCTGCCGCAGATCGGCCTGGCCATCGGCCTGTGCCTCGCCTCCGGCGTGGTGGCGGTTCTGTCGTACAGCCTGACGGATGCGCAATTCCTGTCCTGGGGCTGGCGCGTGGCCTTCATCCTGTCGGCCGCCCTCGTCTTCATCGGCATGTGGATACGCCTGAACGTGATGGAAACGCCGGAATTCCAGGCCGTCAAGGAAAAGAACGCGGAGACGCAGATTCCGTTTTTCGACCTGCTGAAACGCTACCCGGGCAATGTCTTGAAGGGTATGGGCGCGCGCTATATCGATGGCGTGTTCTTCAATATCTTCGGCGTGTTTTCCATCACCTATCTGACCAATACCATCAAGATCGCCCGCACGGAAGCGCTGATGGGCGTGATGGCGTCCGCCGTCGTAATGTGCTTTTGCATCCCGTTCTTCGGCCGCTTGTCGGACCGCATCGGCCGCACCAAGGTGTTTTTCTGGGGTTCGCTGATCACGGGCGTGTCGGCCATCCCCGCCTTCTGGATCATGCTCAACCACGCCGACAATCCGCTGCTGCTGTGGTGTTCCGTGATCATCCCGCTGGGCGTGCTGTATTCGGCCGTGTACGGCCCGGAAGCGGCCCTGTTCTGCGACCTGTTCGACGCCAAGGTGCGCTACACGGGCATTTCCTTCGTCTACCAGTTCTCCGGCATCTTCGCCAGTGGCCTGACGCCCATCATCGCCACCTACCTGCTGAAGACGGGCAATGGCGAACCGTGGCACATCGTCGGCTACATCCTGTTCGCGTCCCTCGTCTCGGCCGTCAGCGTGGCCATGATCGGCAGGGGCGGCTCGCAGCCGGATGGGCACATGAAGCCGGCGCACGCAAGGTAAGCTGGCAACTGGCATAAAAAAAGCAGGCTCTCAAAGAGGCCTGCTTTTTTCTTACGAACGCCACAGCGCCTGACAAAACCGTAGCGAGCGCCAGTGATTTGTGGCTAAGAAGCGCAACCGTACTCTAGTACGGTGAGCATCGCAGGCCGCAAAGCGCGGCGCGCAGTAGGTTTGGTCAGGTGCGATCAGATAACGATGGTTTGATGCTCGTCGCCCACGCGGGCACGGATGGTGCCGATGCGCGAGACGGTTTCGCCGGCCGCTTGCAGCTGGGCGATGGCGGCGTCCGCGTTTTCCTGCGAGACGATCACGGTCATGCCGATGCCGCAGTTGAAGACGCGGTGCATTTCGGCGTCAGCCACGCCGCCGTGCTGTTGCAGCCACGTGAACAGCGGTGGCATGGTCCACGATTTCGAGTCCAGCTCGGCCACCAGGCCAGGCTGCAGCACGCGCGGGATATTTTCCACCAGGCCGCCACCGGTGATGTGCACCATGCCCTTGACTTCCATGGCGTCCATCAGCGCCAGCAATGGCTTGACGTAGATGCGCGTCGGCTGCATCAGCACGTCGGCCAGCTTGCGGCCATGGAAGTCGCCTTCCAGGTCCGGTTTTGCCACTTCGATAATCTTGCGCACCAGCGAGTAACCATTCGAGTGCACGCCCGACGAAGCCAGACCCAGCACCACGTCGCCCGGGGCGATCTTGGTGCCGTCGATGATTTTCGATTTTTCCACGGCGCCGACGGCAAAACCTGCCAGGTCGTATTCTCCAGCCGGGTACATGCTCGGCATTTCCGCCGTTTCGCCGCCGATCAGTGCGCAGCCCGCTTGTTCGCAACCCTGGGCGATGCCCTTGATGACGTCGGTGGCGATGGCCACGTCCAGCTTGCCGCAAGCGAAGTAATCGAGGAAGAACAGCGGTTCGGCGCCTTGCACCAGGATGTCGTTGACGCTCATGGCGACCAGGTCGATGCCGACCGTGTCGTGGCGGTTCAGTTCGAATGCCAGGCGCAATTTCGTGCCCACGCCGTCGGTGCCCGAGACCAGCACCGGTTCCTTGTACTTCTTGCTGATTTCAAACATGGCGCCAAAACCGCCCAGGCCGCCCATCACGCCTTCGCGCAGGGTGCGCTTGGCAAACGGCTTGATTGCTTCGACTAAAGCGTCGCCTGCGTCGATATCGACGCCAGCGTCACGGTAGGAAAGGGAAACATTAGAAGTCTGGTTCATGGTGTGGTGGCAGCGGAGGCGGTAAAATAGAAGGCGGATACCCGCCGGCACGCGCGCGCAAGCATGTTTTTCAACATCGTGCGGCAGGGCGCCAGCGGGTGAATTCGGTCGATCAAGTCGCTATTTTATCAAACTGCCCCGCCATTTCGTAATTAACTGCCTTTTTTTAACGCAACAGTACAAACTCCATGCCATTCGCCATCACCGCCGAACAGAAGCAAACAGCATTTTGGATCGCGGTCTGGCTGGCATTCCTGCTGCTGCTCGTCAGCCTGGGCCCCATCCTGACGCCCTTCCTGGCCGCCGCCATCCTCGCCTACGTGCTCAATCCCGGCGTGGACCGATTGCAACGCCTGCACTACAAGCGCTTTTACCTGCCCCGTCCGCTGGCCGTGCTGGTCGTCGTAGTGTTGTTTTTCCTCGCCATTACGGCGCTGGTGCTGATCGTCGTGCCCGTGCTGCAGAAGGAAATTCCCTTGCTGCAGGCGCAGATTCCCCAGTTTCTCAGCAAGGCCAACGAGTTCCTGGCGCCGAAACTGCGCGACCTGGGCATCCGCGTGCGCCTGGATGGTACGGGCATCAAGCGCATGCTGAGCCAGCAGATGGCCACCAGCGGCGATGAAATCTGGAGCACAGTACTGGCCTCGGCCCGTATCGGCGGCACGGCCGTGCTGGGCTGGCTGGCCACCGTGGTGCTGATTCCCGTCGTACTGTTCTATTTGTTGCTGGACTGGCATCCCATGCTGGCGCGCATCGCCGGCGCCGTGCCGCGCCGCTGGGTGGGCCGCACGGTGGGCATGGCGCAGGAAGTCGACACCCTGCTGGCGCAATACCTGCGCGGCCAACTGCTCGTCATGCTGGTGCTGGCCACGTATTACTCGGCCGCGCTGGCCATCGCCGGTTTCGAAGTGGCATTGCCTGTGGGCATCATCACGGGCTTGCTGGTGTTCATCCCCTACCTGGGCTTCGGCCTGGGGCTGATGCTGGCGCTGATCGCCGCCCTGCTGCAGTTCGCCGACTGGAGCGGCGTGATCGCCGTGGCCGTCATCTACGGCTGCGGCCAGGTCATCGAAGGCTTTTTCCTCACGCCGCGCCTGGTGGGCGAGCGCATCGGCCTGAACCCGCTGGCCGTGATCTTCGCCTTATTGGCTTTCGGGCAACTGTTTGGTTTCGTCGGCGTACTGCTCGCTTTACCCGCTTCTGCCGTGTTGATGGTCGCTTTTAAGCATCTAAGACGCCACTACCTGTCCAGCACCTTCTATAATGCATAATAAAAGCGGATATCATATCAACCTGGCAATACCAATGATGCACAAGCAGTAATGAAAAACAGGACAAGGCGTACGCCATGAAACAACTGGTGCTCGATTTAGGCACAGACCAGGCGCACAGCCTCGATACCTTCGAGGTGGGACAGAATGCCGAAGTGGCGCAGCTGATGCGCCAGTTCGCCGCGCGCACTTCGCGCGAACATTTTGCCTACCTGTGGGGCGAACTGGCCGCCGGCAAGAGCCACCTGCTCAAGGCCCTGGCCAGCACCGAGCGCGCGCGCTACATTTCGCCATTCTCGATCGAGTCCGAATTCGTGTATTCGCCCGACGTCGACCTGTACCTGCTCGACGACTGCGAAAAGCTGTCGCCGCTGGCGCAGATCGATGCCTTTGCCCTGTTCAATGAAATCCGCGCCAACAAGGCGTTCATGGTATGCAGCGGCGCCGTGCCGCCGGCCGTGCTGCCCGTGCGCGAAGACTTGCGCACGCGCATGGGCTGGGGCCTGATCTATCAAATCCACGGCTTGACCGACGATGAAAAAATCGCCGCCCTGACCCAGGCGGCCACCACCCGCGGCTTGACCTTGTCGCCCGGCGTGTTACCCTATCTGCTGTCCCATTTCCGGCGCGACATGCGTTCGCTGTCGACGATGCTGGACTCTCTCGACCTCTACTCCCTTGAAACCCAACGCCCGATCACCTTGCCATTGTTGCGCGAGTTGCTGCAGGCGGAAGCGAAAGAATGATGAATCTGGCCCTGTTTGACCTCGACCACACCCTGCTGCCCATCGACTCGGATCACGAGTGGGGCGAATTCCTGGTACGCATCGGTGCCGTGGACGCCGCCGAATTCACCCGCCGCAACGACGAATTTTTCGCGCAATACCAGGCCGGTACGCTCGATCCGGTGGAATACCTGGAATTTTCGCTCGGCACCCTGGCGCAGTTTCCGCGCGAACGCCTGGAAGCGCTGCACAAGCAATTCATGGCCGAAGTGGTCATGCCGGCCATCCGCCCCGAAGTCGTGGCCTTGCTGAAACAGCACCAGGACGCGGGCGACCTGCTGGCCATCGTCACGGCCACCAACCATTTCATCACCAAACCCATCGCCGATGCGCTGGGCGTCGAACACCTGCTGGCCGCCATGCCCGAGTATGACGACAAAGGCAATGTCACGGGCAAGCTGGTGGGCACGCCGACCCTGGGCGCGGGCAAGCTGACCCACACCCATGCCTGGCTGGAAAAAATGGGCAAGGAACTGGGGCAGTTCGAGCGCAGCTATTTTTACAGCGATTCGCACAACGACATTCCCTTGCTGTCGGTCGTGACACACCCTGTCGCGACCAATCCCAATACCGCTTTGAGCGCACACGCATCCCTCCACGGCTGGCCATCACTCCACTTATTCAATGATTAAAAAATTCATCCGCAAGATCCTCGGCGTTAAAAAAGAGGCAGCGCGCGACACCACGGCACCCATCGTGCTCGGTCCTGCGCAACACGGAATCGACCCGAAACTGGTGTCGTCGAATGCCATCCGCGTCACCAGCAGCTTGCAGGAAGCGGGTTTTGAGGCCTTTGTCGTCGGCGGCGCCGTGCGCGACCTGCTGCTGGGCGTCAAACCGAAAGACTTCGACATCGCCACCAACGCCACGCCGGAACAGGTCAAGCGATTGTTCCGCCGCGCCTTCATCATCGGCAAGCGCTTCCAGATCGTGCACGTGATGTTCGGCCAGGATTTGCTGGAAGTGACGACCTTCCGCGGCGCCGGCGCCGATTCCGCGCCCAAGGATGAACACGGCCGCGTCCTGCGCGACAATACCTTCGGTTTGCAGCACGAAGACGCGCTGCGCCGCGACTTCACCATCAACGCCATGTACTACAACCCGGCCACGCAGGAAGTGCTCGATTACCACGGCGGCGTGGAAGACATCCGCGCCAAGACCTTGCGCATGATCGGCAAGCCGGAAGAGCGCTACCGCGAAGACCCCGTGCGCATGCTGCGCGTGGTGCGCTTCGCCGCCAAGCTGAAATTCACCATCGAGCCGCACACGGCCGCGCCGATTCCCATCATGGCGCCGCTGATCAACAATGTGCCCGCGCCGCGCGTGTTCGACGAGATGCTGAAACTGCTGATGAGCGGCCACGCGCTGGCCTGCCTGCAGCAACTGCGTAAGGAAGGCTTGCATCACGGCCTGCTGCCGCTGCTCGACGTGGTGCTGGAGCAGCCGCTGGGCGCGAAATTCGTCACCCTGGCGCTGGACGCCACAGACGCCCGCATCGCCGCCGGCAAGACCGTCTCGCCGGGCTTCCTGTTTGCCTCGCTGCTGTGGCACCAGGTGCTGGAAAAATGGACGGCCTACCGCGCCGCCGGCGAGTCGACCATCCCCGCGCTGCACCTGGCGGCCGACGACGTGCTCGATTCGCAAACGGAAAAACTGGCCTTGCAGCGCAAGATCGGTTCCGACATGCGCGACATCTGGTCGATGCAGCCGCGCTTCGAGCGCAGGGTCGGCAAGGCCCCGTACAAGCTGCTGGAACACCTGCGCTTCCGCGCCGGCTACGACTTCCTGCTGCTGCGCTGCGCCTCGGGCGAGATCGACATGGACATCGGCGAATGGTGGACGGCCTTCTACGAAGGCGACGAGGAAACGCGCGAAGCGCTGCTCGTCAGCGCCAATGCCGCGCCGGGCGCCGTCAAGAAGAAACGTCCGCCACGCCGCAGCACGCGCAGCAAGACGGGCACGGGCGGCTCGACCACCGGCAGCACCAGCGGCGAGTAAACGCAGCCATGCAGACAGCAACGGAAGTTATCGCTTATATCGGCATCGGGGCCAACCTGGGCGACGCGCGCGCCAATGTGCAGGATGCGCTGGCGCGCCTGGCGCGCCTGCCCGGCGCCAGCTTGCTGGACGCCTCGGCCAGCTACCGCACGGCGCCCATCGATTCGAGCGGCGACGACTACATCAACGCCGTGGCGCGCATCAGCACCACCGTGCCGGCAGAGGAACTGCTGCAAGCCCTGCACGCCATCGAAGCGGCGCACGGGCGCGAACGGCCCTACCGTAACGCTCCACGCACCCTGGACCTGGACTTGCTGCTGTATGGCGATGCACGGATCGCCAGCGCCACCCTGACGGTGCCGCATCCGCGCATCACCGAGCGCGCCTTCGTGCTGGTGCCGCTGCTGGCCCTGGCGCCAGCCATCGTCGTGCCCGGCCTCGGCCCGGCGCAGGACTACCTGGCAAGCGTGGCCGACCAGGCCATCAGCCAGCTCTGACCCCGGCTCTGACCCATCTCGCTCCCATCCTCTACAATGCCGCTCCTGCAGCACGCCGCATAAAGTACTACACTAGCGGCGTCGCAATCGCATCACCCCCTTTCACTCTAGAGAATACCTATGTCCGCTTATTTGCAAGGAACAGATCTGGCCGCCAAAGACAAGGCCGCCACACCGGCGCCGGCGCCATCCAAGCCTGTCGTCAACAAGGCCGTGACCATCCATACGCTGGCCACGCTGCGCGCCGCCGGCGAAAAGATCACCATGCTGACCTGCTATGACGCCAGCTTCGCGTCCCTGATGGACCGCTGCGGCGTGGAAATCCTGCTGATCGGCGATTCGCTCGGCATGGTCTGCAACGGCCACAGCTCCACCCTGCCCGTCACCGTGGCCGAACTGGCCTACCACACGGCATCCGTGGCGCGCGGCAGCAAGTCCGCCATGATCCTCGCCGACCTGCCGTTCGGCGCCTATGGCACGCCCGAGACAGCCTATGCCAACGCCGTCATCCTGATGCAGGCTGGCGCGCACATGATCAAGATCGAGGGCGGCGCCTGGCTGGCCGAGATCGTCCGTTTCCTCACGGAGCGCGGCATCCCCATCTGCGCCCACATCGGCCTGACGCCGCAATTCGTGCACCAGCTGGGCGGCTATAAAGTGCAGGGCAAGAGCACGGAAAGCGCCACGGAGCTGAAGAACGACGCGCTGACGCTGCAAAACGCGGGCGCCGCCATCGTGCTGATGGAAGCGATGCCGTCGCAACTGGGCAAGGAAGTGACCGAGATGCTGACGATCCCCACGATCGGCATCGGCGCCGGTCCCGATTGCTCGGGCCAGGTCCTCGTCATGCACGACATGCTGGGCGTCTTCCCAGGCCGCAAGGCACGCTTCGTGCGCAACTTCATGGAAGGCGCGGCCAGCATCGACGACGCCGTCATCGGCTATGTCAAAGCCGTCAAGGATGGCAGCTTCCCGGCGCTGGAACACTGCTTCTGATGTCATTCCGCCTGTCGGCCTGCGCGCTGCGCGCCAGGCCGACAGCGCTTCGCTTTACCCCACCTGTATCCACGTCGTCTTCAACTCCGTGTACTTGTCCAGCGCGTGCAATGATTTGTCGCGCCCGTTGCCCGACTGCTTGTAACCGCCGAACGGCACGGTGATATCGTCGCCGTCGTACTGGTTGACGTGCACGGTGCCCGCGCGCAGGGCGCGCGCCGTCTGGATGGCCTTGGTGATGTCGGAGGTCCACACGGCCGCCTGCAAGCCGTACGGCGTGGCGTTGGCCTGTTTCACCGCCTCGGCAATATCCGTAAAGCCCAGCACGGACAAGACGGGCCCGAATATCTCTTCGCGCGCGATCGTCATGCCGGCGTCCACGCCGAAGACGGTGGGCTGCACATAGTAGCCCCCCGTATCAAGGCGCACGGCCTCGCCGCCGCCCAGCAGCTGCGCGCCTTCCTGCTTGCCGGAAGCGATATAGTCCATCACGGTCTTCATCTGCGTGGCGTCGACAATCGCCCCCATGACGGTGGCTTCATCGAGCGGGTCGCCCGGCTGAAAGCGGGGCAGCATAGCCAATGCCTTGGCCATGAATTCGTCCTTGATCGATTCTTCCACGAACAAACGCGAGGGCGCATTGCAGCTTTCGCCTTGGTTGAAAAAGATGGAGCCGACGGCGGCCGCCACGGCCTTGTCCAGGTCAGGACAATCGGCGCAAACGATGTTGGCGGACTTGCCGCCCAGTTCCGTCCACGCCCGTTTCAGATTCGACTGGCCCGCCATCTGCACGATCAATTTGCCCGTGCGCGTGGAACCCGTAAAGCCGATGCAATCGACATCCATGTGCAGTGCCAGCGCGGCGCCCGCCTCGTGGCCGTAGCCGGGCAGCACGTTGAACACTCCCACAGGCACGCCCGCTTCCAGCGCGATGTCGGCCAGGCGCAGGGCCGTCAGCGGCGATTTTTCGGACGGTTTCAATATCACGCTGTTGCCGGCGGCGAGGGCGGGCGCGATCTTCCAGGCGGCCATGATCATCGGGTAATTCCACGGCACGATGGCGGCGACGACACCCACCGGTTCGCGCGTGATCAGGGCCAGGCTGTTGGCAGGGGTGGGGGCGATTTCATCGTAGACCTTGTCGATCGCTTCGCCATACCAACGCAGGCAGTTGGCCGTAGCTCCCACGTCCACGCTCTGGCTGTATTTGATCGGTTTACCCATGTCCAGGGTTTCCAGCAGGGCCAGTTCGGGACCGTATTTCTGCACTAGGTCGGCGAACTTGATCAGCACGCGCTTGCGCTGCGCGGGCGATTTCCCTGCCCAGCGGCGGTCGTCAAAAGCGGCACGCGCGGCCTGCACGGCCGTATCCACGTCCGCGCCATCGCAGCGCGCCACCTGTCCCAGCAAACGCCCATCGATGGGCGACAGATTGCCGAAGGTCTGGCCGGACTTGGCCGCGACCCGCTCGCCATTGATGAAGGCACGGCCATCGATCTTGATCTCTGCGGCACGTGCATGCCAGCTGATGTTTTCCGTCATGGTCGTCTCCTGCAAGATGAAAACGCCAGCTTACTCCTAGTCCGCCGAATACGCCGCAGACAGTTGCTTGCGGCGGCGTCGGTCGGCGCGCGCCAGCATCACGGCATACGCGATCACGGCGAGCGTCACGACGAGGATGGTCAGCGCAGCGATGGCGTTGACGCGCGGATCGAGCCCCAGGCGCGCGCGAGAGAAGATCACCAGCGGCATCGTCGTCGAGCCGGGGCCGGACAAAAAGGCTGACAGCACCACGTCATCGAGCGACAGGGTAAATGTCAGCAGCCAGGCCGATGCCAGGGCTTGCGTAATGTTCGGCAGGGTCACGAGGAAGAACACCTGGTGCGCGCGGCAGCCCAGGTCCATCGCCGCTTCGGCCAGCGACTTGCTCATTTCCTGCAGGCGCGACTGCACCACCACGGCAGCATACGCCATGCCCAGCAGGGTGTGGCCCAGCCAGATGGTCAGCACGCCCCGCTCGGGGAAACCGAAGACCTTTTGCATGGACACCAGCATCAGCAGCAGGGACAGGCCGATGATCACTTCCGGCATCACCAGCGGCGCGCTGACCATGGCGGAAAACACGGTGCGGCCACGGAAGCGCTGATAGCTGGTCAAGGCGAAGGCGGCGAACGTGCCGAGGATGACGGAAGATGTCGCCGACATGAAGGCGATCTTCAAGGACAAACCGAAACCCGAGATGATTTCC
This sequence comes from Janthinobacterium sp. SUN137, assembly GCF_030587265.1. Lineage (NCBI taxonomy): Bacteria > Pseudomonadati > Pseudomonadota > Betaproteobacteria > Burkholderiales > Oxalobacteraceae > Janthinobacterium > Janthinobacterium sp. SUN137. The sequence continues at coordinate 1,542,445 of NZ_JAPWHZ010000001.1, forward strand.
GTGTCGCTCATCAGCTCGCTGTACCAGCGCAGCGAGAAGCCGCTCCACACCATGTCCTGGCGCGAGCTGTTGAACGAAAAGACGATCAGCACGATGATGGGCAGGTACAGGAACAGATAGCCGAGCGAGAGCCAGCCGCGCCCGAACCAGCGCTGCAGGAAATTACGTCCGTTCATGTGCGCTCCTCCGCGTCCTGGTCCGTCTTGTATTTGTTAAAAATGGCCATCGGCACGAGGATCAGCAGGATCACCAGCACCGTTACCGACGAAGCCATGGCCCAGTCGTTATTGGTGAAGTACTCATCCCACAGCACCCTGCCGATCATCAGGGTTTCCGGGCCGCCCAGCAGCTCGGGGATCACGTATTCGCCCACGGACGGGATGAACACCAGCATGGCGCCGGCGATGATGCCCGACTTCGACAGCGGCACCGTGATGCGCCAGAACGCCTGCAATGGCGTGGCGCCCAGGTCGGCCGCCGCTTCCAGGTAGCGCATGTCCATTTTCACCAGATTGGCGTACAGGGGCAAAATCATGAAGGGCAAATAGGCGTACACCATGCCGACCACCAGGGAAAACGAGGTGTTCATCATGTGCAGCGGTTCGCTCACCACGCCCAGCGCGATCAGCAAGTCGTTGAGCAAGCCGTGATTGGCCAGGATGCCCTTCCACGCATACACGCGCAGCAGGAACGAAGTCCAGAACGGCAACATCACCAGCATCATCAGCACGGGGCGGATCGACGGTTTGGCGCGCGCCATGAAGTAGGCGAACGGGTAGCCGATAAACAGGCAGATGGCCGTGGTAATGGCCGCGTACTTGATGGAACTGAGATAGGTGAGCAGATACAGTTCATCGGCGGCGATGAACAGGTAGTTGGCGATTTTCACCTTCAGCACGACGATGCCGTCGACATACGACAGCAAGCCGCCGAACGGGCTGCCCGCTGTGTCCATGTCGGACAGGCTGATGCGCAACACGATCAGGAAGGGCACCAGAAAAGCGGCCGCCAGGAACAGCGACGGCACGGCGATGACGACGTTGCGGCCCGCATTTTTCCCCGTTATCCAGCGCAGGGTGACGAGATTGCGCAGCAATTGCAAAATAGGCGTCATGATGGCCTCAGCTGGTCAGCACGACGATGTCGGCGCCATCCCACCAGACCCACACGCGCTGCTCGCGCTCGAGGCGCGAGACATCGTGGCGGGCCGCGTTGGTGCGCGAGACTTTCACCACACTGCCGCTGTCGAGGCGCACGTGGTAACTGGTTTCATTGCCAAAATACGCCATGGCGACGATCACGCCCTGGGCGCAGTTGTAACCATGTTCCGCTGGCGACGCGCGCTCCTCCAGGGCGGGAGGCTCGATCTGGATGCCGATTTTTTCGGGGCGCACGGCCACCGAGACATCCATGCCCAGGTTGCCCGTGATGCCATGCGCGACATACTGGCGGCCGTCGGGCGTGTCGATGATCACGTGATCCGGTTCGTCTTCCGTGATGCGGCCATCGAACAGGTTCACGCTGCCGATGAAGTCGGCCACGAAACGGCAGTTCGGCGTTTCATAGATTTCGCCTGGCGCACCCACCTGCAGGATGCGTCCTTCGCTCATGACGGCGATGCGCGTGGCCATGCTCATGGCCTCGTCCTGGTCGTGCGTGACCATCACGCAGGTGACGCCCACCTGCTCGATGATGTTCACCAGTTCCATCTGCGTGCGTTCGCGCAGTTTTTTATCCAGCGCGCCCAGCGGCTCGTCGAGCAGCAGCAATTGCGGCCGCTTGGCCAGGCTGCGCGCCAGCGCCACGCGCTGCTGCTGGCCGCCCGACAGCTGGTGCGGCTTGCGCTTCGCGTATTGGCCCAACTGCACCAGCGCCAGCATCTGCTCGACGCGCGCCGCCACCTCCACTTTCGGCAATCCATCGCGGCGCAGGCCGAAGGCGATGTTGTCCCACACGGACAAATGGGGGAACAGCGCATACGACTGGAACATCATGTTGATGGGGCGCTGGTGCGGCGGCACATCGACGATGCTGCTGCCCGCCAGGGCGATGCGGCCCGACGTCGGCGTCTCGAAACCGGCCAGCATGCGCAGCAGGGTCGACTTGCCGCAACCTGAACTGCCCAGCAAGGCGAAGATCTCGCCCTTGTTGATCGTCACGGAAATGTCATTGACGGCGCGCACGCCATCGAATTCCTTGACCAGTTGATCAATCAGCAAAAAAGGCGCTGGGGCGTCACTGGCCGACGCGGCTGGTGTTGCTATCGTCATTGTGGGTAGCTTCTGGGTAAGAGGGTGTCAAAATGAAAAACTGGCCGCTACAAAGAGCGGCCAGGATAGAAGTTTAGCGGAACTGCCGCGATTCTGGTCCAAAAAATGCGCAGATGGCGGCAAAATGGGGCAAAAACCTACACCTAGCCCTTTGCTTTCACGTCCGCATAGGTCTTGTCGAGGCACACCCGTATCAAGCCCACCATCTCGTCGATCTGCGCGCGCGTCATGACCAGGGGCGGCGCGACGATCATGCGCTCGCCCACGGCGCGCATGATGACGCCGTTGTCGAACATGTGGCCGCGGCAGATCATGCCCACGCCCTGGCCCTCGTCGAACAGCTCGTTGTCGTGCACGGTGGCGCCCTTTTTACGCACCAGGTTCAGGCCCGCGACGAGGCCGCAGCTGTCCGCATAGCCAACCAGCGGGTGTTCGCCCAGGCTGGCGAAGCACTGTTTCAGGTACGGCCCCGTATCCTCGGCCACCTTCGCCACCAGTTGCTCCTCCTCGATGATGCGGATGTTTTCCAGCGCGGCAGCGCAGGCCACGGGGTGGCCGGAATACGTGAAGCCGTGCGTGAATTCGCCTCCCTGCTCGATCAGCACCTTGGCCACCCTGTCGCCCACCAGCACGCCGCCCAGCGGCACATAGCCCGAGGTGACGCCCTTGGCAAAGGTGATCAGGTCGGGCTTGATGCCGAACAGTTCGGAGCCGAACCAGCGCCCCAGGCGGCCGAATCCGCAGATGACTTCATCGGCGATGAGCAAAATGCCGTACTTGTCGCAGATACGCTGAATCTCGGGCCAGTAGGTCGATGGCGGGATGATGACGCCGCCGGCGCCCTGTACCGGTTCGCCGATGAAAGCGGCCACCTTGTCGGCGCCGATTTCCAGGATTTTGTCTTCCAGCCAGCCGGCCGCCTTGATACCGAATTCCTCGGGACTCAAGCCGTGACCCGATTCCAGGTAATTCGGCTGGCCGATATGCGCGATACCAGGGATGGGCAAACCGCCCTGCGCATGCATGCCATCCATGCCGCCCAGCGACGCTCCAGCCACCGTGCTGCCGTGATACGCATTGTGGCGGCTGATGATGGTGTGGCGCTCCTTGTGGCCAAGAATGTCCCAGTAGCGGCGCACCATGCGCAAATTCGTGTCATTGCCCTCGGAGCCGGAGCTGGTGAAGAACACGTGCTGGAAATGCGACGGTGATATTTGCGCCAGCTTGGCCGCCAGCTGCGCGGCCGGCACGTTGGTCGTGCCAAAGAAGCTGTTATAGAAGGGCAGCGTTTCCATCTGCCGGTACACGGCTTGCGAAATCGACGTGCGGCCATAACCCACGTTCACGCACCACAGGCCCGACATGCCATCGACGATTTTCTTGCCCTGGCTATCCCACAGGTAGACACCGTCGCCGCGCACGATCACGCGCGCCCCCTTGCTGGCGAGGTCCTGGAAATCGGTGAACGGGTGCAGGTAATGGGCCGAGTCCATCTGCTGGATGGCGGCCGTGTCGTACACCTGCGGCACCGCGTTTTTCTGCGCCACGGAGGATACAAAAGCGGCGCTCGGCGCCAGCGGATGGTTGGTTGTGCTCATTGCGATCCTTTCTTAAACGTGGAGCAGAAGATGTTCGCGCTCCCACGGGCTGATCACCGTCATGAATTCCTGGTGCTCCAGGTCCTTGATGGCCGCATACACGTCGATGAAGCGCTCGCCCAGTACCGTGCGCAGCTTGTCTTCCGCGCGCAGCAACTGGAGAGCCTCGGGCAAGCCTTGCGGCAGTTCGAACTTCATGTCGTAGGCGCTGCCCACCATCATCGGCGTCGCTTCCAGCTGCTCCGTCATGCCGAGGTATCCGCAGGCCAGAGTCACGGCCAGCGCCAGGTAGGGATTGGCGTCGGCGCCGATGATGCGGTTTTCCACGCGCCGGTCCTGCACGCCCGATTCGGGCACGCGGAAGCCCACCGTACGGTTATCCAGGCCCCACTGAATGTTGATGGGCGCGGCCGTGTGGCGCACGATGCGACGGTAGGAATTCACGTAGGGCGCGACGATGGCCATGGCCGATGGCATGTAGCGCTGCAGGCCCGCGATGTAATGCTTGAAGATGGGCGCAGCCGAACCGTCCTCGTTGCTGAAAATGTTCAGGCCCGTCTTCGCATCGACAACGCTCTGGTGCACGTGCATGGCGGAACCCGGTTCGCCCGCCATGGGCTTGGCCATGAAGGTGGCATACATATCGTGTTTCAGGGCAGCTTCGCGCAAGGTGCGCTTGAAGAAAAACACCTTGTCGGCCAGGCCCAGCGGATCGCCGTGCAGGAAGTTGATTTCCATTTGCCCTGCGCCGATCTCGTGGATCAGGGTATCGACGTCAAGGTTCATCAATTCGCAATAGTCGTAGATATCCTCGAACAGGGGATCGAACTCGTTGACAGCGTCGATGCTGTACACCTGGCGGCTCGTCTCGGCACGGCCGCTGCGCCCGATGGGCGGCTTCAAGGGCAAGTCCGGGTCCGTGTTTTTCGCCGTCAGGTAGAACTCCAGTTCCGGCGCCACCACGGGTTTCCAGCCCTTGTCCGCATACAGTTTCAGCACGCGGCGCAGCACGGAGCGCGGCGCGAAATCGACCAGCATGCCGTCGGCAAAATAGCAGTCGTGGATGACTTGCGCGGTGGGATCCGTGGCCCACGGTACCATCGTGATGGTGGTGGGATCAGCCTTCAAGATCATGTCGCGGTCGGTGCTGGAAATGGCACGGTCATAGCCGCCATCATCGACCGGGTAATTGCCCGTCACCGTCATGCCCAGTACCGCTTCCGGGATGCGCATGCCGCGCTCCTGGGTAAATTTCCCGCGCGGCAGGATCTTCCCCCGCGCCACGCCCGTCAAATCGGGCACCAGGCATTCGATTTCCGTGACGCGCTTTTCATTGAGCCACAAATCCATATCCGTATAGGTGAAATTTTCGCGTATTGCCATGTTTCCCTCTCGTTGGTCTTGCGCTTTTCCTGATTAAGCGCCGCATGGTGCCGGTGCGGCGCGCCTGTCATTCTTTATTCCTGTGCTGCTGTTCCTGGAAATCGCGGCACGCCTGGCCAAAGGCGCCGAATAGCCGCATCGACTGCGGGTTGTCTTCCACCTGCCATTCCGGGTGCCATTGCACGGCCAGCGTAAAACCGGCGGCACTGGCCACGCTATACGCTTCCACCAGGCCGTCGTCGGCCAGTGCTTCCACCAGCAAGCCATCGGCCAGCCGGGCGACGCCCTGGCCATGCAAGGAATTGACCATCATCTCGCTCTCGCCGCCCAGCAGGCGTGACAGCAGGCCTTCGGGCATCAGCTTGATGCGGTGCGCGGGCATGTACTGGCGCGCCAGGGGATCGAGCACATTCTCCCTGTGGTCCTGCATGCCCGGCACGACGTGCACGGCCTGGTGCAGGCTGCCGCCAAGGGCCACGTTGACTTCCTGGAAGCCGCGGCAGATGGCCAGCAGTGGCAGCTGGCGCGCCAGCGCGGCGCGGATCAGGGGCAAGGTGGTGGCGTCGCGCGCGGGATCTTGCGGCAGGTCGGGATGCAGGATGTCTTCGCCATACAGGCGCGCGTCGACGTTCGAGGCGGAACCGGTCAGCATGACGCCGTCGGCGATGTGCAGCGCCGCTTCCAGGTCCGCATCCGCACCCAGGGCGGGCAGCAGCAGCGGCATGCAGCCGGCGCCGCGCAGCACGGCGTGCAGGTATTTGTCCTGCGCCATGTGCCAGATGTGGCTGCCAAGCTGGCGCTGGCAGGCGGGGACGAGAACGATGGGACGGCGCATAGAGTGCTACCTCGCTGGCGTGACGATCCAATGACAGCCCATGACGGCGCTGCCGCTCGCTTCACTGTACAGCAGAGCCGGCAGTGGCGGCCACACCGATGGCCGTGGCCAGCGGCGGCACACATCGCCTACACTACGGCTTTGCAATATTGTCTTTGTTAAAATCATCATATGCCCGTCCGGCGCCAAATACCAGCGCCACCGGCAAAGTCTTCTTACTTTCCCATGCATCCACACCGTTTTCCAGCCTTTCCAAATACCTGTTCCACTCTATGGGAGCAACCATGAAGCACATGCCGTGGCGCGACTTCTTCGCCCTCGTGGTGAGCATCGGCGTGGTGGGCCTGGGCCTGGGCGCCACCATGCCGCTCACCGCGCTGACCCTGCACCAGCGCGGCGTGGGCACGGACATCATCGGCATGATCACGGCCGTCAGCGCCCTCGGCATCCTGGCAGCCTCGCCGTTCGTCTCGCGCTGGGTAGGACGCTTCGGCGCGCGCGCCACCATGCTGGGCGCCGTGTGGGTGGCATCGCTGGCGACGATCGCCATGCAGTTCACCGACCACCTGCTGGCGTGGAGCGTGTTGCGCTTCCTGTTCGGCGGCGCCATGGGCGTGCTGTTTACCATCGGCGAAGCGTGGGTGAACCGCCTGGCGCCCGACAATTCGCGGGGACGCGTGGTGGCCATGTACACCACCAGTTTTACCTTCTTCCAGCTGATCGGCCCCGCCCTCGTGGCCCTGTTCAACGACAAGATCAGCTGGAGCTTCGCCGCCTGCGGCCTGCTGTTTTTGCTGGCCGTGCCGGGATTGATGCTGATCTCGAACAGCGGCCCGGAACGCGAACCGGAGGAACATGGCGTGAAATGGACCCTGATCCTGCCGCGCATGCCGATGATCGTGCTGGGCGCCGCCTTCTTCGCCCTGTTCGACACGCTGGCATTAAGCTTGCTGCCCCTGTACGCGATGGAGCACGGCATCGGCACGGACCTGGCCCTGCTGTCGGCCACCGTGGTACTGGTGGGCGACACGGGCCTGCAATTCGCGCTGGGCTGGATGGCCGACCGCTTCGGCCGCGCCAAAGTCCACGCGGGCTGCGGCGTGGCCGTCTGCCTGCTGCTGCCGCTGCTGCCGTTCGCCGTCGGCACGCCGTGGCTGTGGTGGACCTTGCTGCTGTTGCTGGGCGCGGCGGCGGGCGGCATCTACATGCTGGCGCTGGTGGCGTGCGGCGAGCGTTTTACGGGCCTGTCACTGACCAGCGCCAGCGCCATCGTCAACGCCACCTGGGGCGTGACCAGCGGTGGCGGCCCCCTGCTGACGGGAATCCTGATGCAATCGGTGGGCGTGAACGCCCTGCCGGCCGTGATGTGGGTGTGCGCCGCCATTTTCGTGGGCAGCGCCGTGTGGGAACGCAGGAAGGGGATCGTTTAACTTCCGCTACTTCTTTTCCAGGCGCCGCTGCAATTCCTCGGCCACCGGATAATCGGGATACGCCTGCCGGAACGCCGTCCACTCCTCGTGTGCCAATGCGCCTTCGCCGGCCTTCAAGAGGGCGTCGATCTTCACCAGCCACACGGAAGCGTCGAGCTTTGCGGGCGGCGGCATCGGCGCGGAGCGGGCCGCGACGGGCGCGGGCTTGGCCAGCGCGCGCTGCATGCTGGCCTCGGCCTGCATGGCGGCTTGCGGCTCCATCGCCTGATGCATGTCCGTGGGTGGCGGCGGTGGCGGCGATGCTGCCAGTTCAGCCGTCGGCGCTGACTTGGCTACCGCCATGGCGCGCGGTGCAGGCGCAGGCGCCGGTGCCTGCGCGGGTGGACTGGAGACGACTGCCTGCGGCACCGGCGCCGCGGCAGGCATCACTTCCTGCGTGACCGGTTCCCCGACCACGGGAAATTGCGCCGGCTTCGAGCCGAACCAGTCCACGCCGATCAGGTTGACCGTCAACAGCACGGCCGCGGCCAGTCCCAGCGGAACGCGCCAGCGCTGCAGGTAGTCCGGTGCTTGCTTGGCGGGCAAGGTGCGCAGCACGCCATCGGCGCTGTCGTTCGCGGCCGCCGGCTGCTGCAAGGCTCTTTCCGCATCCGCCAGAATGACCGTATCGAGCGCGCTGGAAGGCGCGGGCTGCGGCAGGCTGGCCAGCAGCGCGTTCAATTCCTCGTCGTGCCGTTCGTCGTTATCTTGATTGTGCGTATTCATGCCTGTCCTCCCGCGCCAGCGGCGCTGTCCAAGCCCGCGCGCAACTTCTGCATGGCGTAGCGCAGCCGGCTCTTGACGGTTTCCGCTTCCGCCCCCGTCACCACGGCGATCTCGAGAATGCTCATGCCGCTGAACTGCTGCAGCACTAGCGCTTCCTTTTGCTCGGCCGGCAGCGCGGCGATGGCCGCATGCAGCAACGCGTGCTGCTGTTTCTGCTCCAGCGATTGCAGCGGCGATGCCCCCTCGTCCATCAGTTCGCCCACGTCGTCGTGTTCCTGTCCTTCCCGCTGGCGCAGCAGGTCGATCAGGCGGTTGCGCGCGATCTGGTACAGATAGGTGCGAAACGCGGCCTGCGGCTGGTAGCCGGCGCGCGCCGCATGCAGGCTGGCCCACGCATCCTGCACGATCTCGTCCACCCACGCGCGGCGCGGCGCGCGCCAGGCCACGAAGCGGTACAGTCCCAGGCTATGGCGCCGGTACAATTCGCGAAACGACGGCAGGTCGCCGGCGCTATAACGCAGCATCAGGTCTTCATCCGTCGCGGTAATGAGGGTGTCGGGCATGCGAAGCAGTGTAGCCGAACTACGCGGCAGCGCCAATTTCCCTGCTCCTTCAGCGTAAAGCGGATGCAATGGGCGCATAGCTGATGCGGCGCACTTCGCGGACCTGCCCTTCCTTGAGCGCTCCTTCCACCAGTTCATAGCCGAGCAGGGCGAAGACCCGCCCCTGCAGGAACAGGGGGCGCGCATTGCCATACCAGTCCACGCAGGACGCGCGGCAGCCGTCGTCCGGGGGCTGACCGGGCCGCGCCGCCAGCGCGCCCAGTTCCGTCAATTGCAAGCCGCTGTTGCGCAGGTACAGCACGGAAGCCGATGACTTGTTCAAGCCTGGCCGTTCGTCCGCGCCCAGGATGGGCAGGCCGATCATCCCCTCCCCCGCCGCTTGCGGCTTGTAGAAAAAGCCGTGGCTGCGCGATTCGCCCTGCGCCGCATCGGCGCGGATATAGCGCGCGGCAACCGCCGCCTGCGCTCCCAGGCGAATGCTGCTGAAGTGCAGATCCTTGCCCTGCGCGCCGATCACCACGGCGTCATCGCCCAGCGCCTCGATGCGTTCCACGCCGTGCGGCAGGGACAAGGCTTGCACGCTGCCCCCATCGGCCCAGCGTACGGCATACAGGGGCTGGCGCGGCCAGGCCTGGTCGGCCTTGCGGCGTCCGGGATTGCCCGGATTACCGTACAACAGATAGGCGCCCACATAACGGTTCTGCAGCCCGTAGCCGCCGCCACCGGGCAGCGCCTTGTAGCTGCTGGCTGGCGCACTGTCGCGGCCATCGGAAAACGACGCCAATGGCACGCGCAGCAAGGCCATGTCGCCTCGGCCACGCGTGCCATCCCACATGGCGTCGCCCTGGCCTTCTGCGCGCAGCAGGACGTTCAGGTGGCCATCCGCGCTTTCCAGGAACGAGAACTGGTCGACGGGCGCGCCCGCCACCTTCAGGGCGCTGGGCGCCGTGCCATCGAGGGGGATGCGGAACACGCCCGAGTCGCTGCCGCGCCGCGTGGTCCAGACAAAGACGGATTCGCCCGACACATAGAACACGCGCCCCTGCGGTCCCATCACGGCGGTAGCTTCACAGCGCATGTCGCGCTGCGCCAGGTCGCACACGGTGACCGTATGCAGGGTCAGGCCGGCGCCCATCTCGGGGTCTTCGTCGGTGCGGTAGATGCGCGTGGCTGGGGCGATGCGCTTGAAGTCCGATGGTACGGCGTCGGGACGCCAGCGGCGCAGGGCGGGAAAGCCGCCGAACGGGTCGCCACGGCGCAAGTTCAGCGACAGGGGCGAGTAAAACACCAGCTTGCTGCCGATCAAGCGGCTCGCGTAATTGCGCGACGAGTAATAGTCGTTGGAGCGCAAGTGGTAGGTGGCACGGTAGGCCAGCTTGCCGTCCCCATCGATGTCGAACAGGCCGATCTCCGTGCCGCCCCGGCTGTAGCTGTAGCCGATCACCACCACCGTGTCGCCATCGATCAGCATCTCGTCATACCAGCTGCCGGAAGGGTCGCTGCCCGGCGCGAACGCGTCGAGCGAGGCGACAGGCTGCAGGGCCTTGCCACCCACCTGCACGGTGAACAGCTTGCCGCGCCTGAGCATCACCAGGTGCTTGCCATGCAGCTTGACGATGCCGCCTTCGTCCACGCCCGCCGTCTGCACATTGGTGACGGATTCCGCCGCTTCTGCCGACGCTGCCGGCGCGGCTTTCGCCACCATCGGCGCAGGCGGTGGCGCCGACATGTACTGCGCCGTGGCGCCCTGCAGTTTCTGCTGTTCCCTTTGCTGTGCCGCCTGGCGCGATTGCAACTGCTGCAGGTAGCTGCTCAAGGCCTGCTCGCTGGCAAACGGCGCCAGGGTCTTGCGCGGCGCCATGCCGGCGGCGTGGCAGCCCGCCGACAGCAGCAGGGACAGTATCAATGTGATCTTGAGGGCGCTGGACATCGCTTCTTCTCCGGTTGGCTGGGGTGTCCAACATGAAACGCAGCGGCGGAGAAAAAGGGGTTAAATGCGCGTAAAAATATTCAGGAAGCCAGCGCCCTATTCAAATCCGCGAATCCGGTCGCCATTGAAATTCGGCAGGCGCCACTCGAAGTGCAACGCCAGGAAACGGAACAGGAAACCGGCGCCGATGGATGCTAGTTGCGCCACGGAGCTGTCGACCTTGAAGTACAGCAGGCCGACATACAGGCTGCCCGTAAACAGGGCCACGGTGGCATACACTTCACGCTGCAGCACGAGGGGAATCTGGTTGCACAGGATATCGCGCAGCAGGCCGCCGAAAACGCCCGTGATCATCCCCGCCAGCACGACGATGGCAGGATGCATCTTGGCCGACATAGCGATGTCGCAACCGATCACGCAAAACGCCACCAGGCCCAAGCCATCGACCAGCAGGAAGACGGCGCGCAGATGGTGCAGGTAGCGCGCGACAAAGGCCGTGACGACGGCCGCGCCGATGGTAAACAGCAGGTACTCGGGATGCGCGATCCAGCCCAGTGGATAGTGCCCCAGCAGCACGTCGCGCACCGTGCCGCCACCGAGCGCCGTGACGGTGCCGATCATGCAGATGCCGAACAAATCCATGCCGCGCCGCATGCCCATGATGGCGCCGGACATCGCTTCGGCGACAATCGCCACCAGGTAAATCGTATATAACAGCATGCTCTTACTCTTCCGAAAATGATTTGAGAATTTGTTCGCGTTCGCGCGCTTCGCTCAGGGTGCGCGCCTCGTTCGTGCCCGTACTGGAGCCGCCGTTGCCAGCATCGTCGTGCGCCATGCGTGTATCCGCCCCCAGGCTGCCGCAGCTGACGCTGCTGTGGATAAAGGCAAAGTTATCCTTCAGGCAGTCGCCGGCCAGGTATTCGGCATACACGTAATCGCCGTCGAGCAGGGACAGGCCTGCCGGTTCGGCCAGCACCTGTTCGCGGCGTCCCTGCACGGCCACCTGCATGTAATCGCGCCAGACAGGCAGCGCCAGGGTACCCCCGGTGGCGTTGCCCAGGCTCTTGGGCTGGTCGTAGCCGAGCCAGACGACGGAGACGAGGCCCGAGGAATAGCCGGCGAACCAGGCGTCATACGCGTTGTTGGATGTTCCCGTCTTGCCGGCCGCGTCGCCGCGTCCCAGTGCCAGCGCGCCACGGCCCGTGCCGCTCTTGACGACGTCGCGCAGCATGCTGTCCATGACGTAGGCATTGCGCGTGGTGATGACTTGCCTGCCCGGCGCCGGTTCTCCCTTGGCGCGTGGCGCCGCATCGCTGAACAGCACTTCTCCGCTGCGGCTGCGCACTTCCTTGATCAATTTCGGCGACATCTGCATGCCGCCATTGGCGAACACGGCATACGATTGCGCCAGCTGCAGCGGCGTGACGGCACCCGCGCCCAGCGCCAGCGGCAAGGAAACGGGATTGCGCGCGCTCTCGAAACCGAAGCGCGTGGCATAGTGCTGCACATAGCCTGGACCGGCCGCCTGCATCAGGCTGACGGCCACCAGGTTTTTCGAGCGCACGAGGCCCCGCCGCACGCTGATGAAGCCTTCATAGTTATTGCCGTAATTGCGCGGACGCCAAGGCTGCGCGCCCGTTTCCTGCGGCAGCAGCAGGCGCTGCGTATCGTCCACGGCCGTGCCGGGGAAATATCCCTTTTCCAGCGCCGCCGAATACACGAAGGGCTTGAAGCTGGAACCGGGCTGGCGGTAGGCTTGCATGGCGTGGTTGTAGTGGTTGCGGTAGAAATCGAAGCCGCCCGCCATGGCGACGATTTCGCCGCTGTGCGCCTCGACGGAAATCAGTGCGCCTTCCATCTCGGGCAACTGGCTCACCAGCCAGCGGTTCTTTGCCGCGTCGTGCACCACGCGGATCACGCTGCCCTCGACGATGGCGCGCTTGCCATCCCACTGCAGCTTGCCGCCCAGGCGCGCATCCGATGCCGTCAGCACGATCTCGTCGCCATTGCGCAGCTGCGCCTTGACCTGGCGCGTGCCGCTCGTCTCCACCTTGCGCACCAGCGCGGCGCGCAATTCACCGCTGTCCGGATAGGCGGCCAGCTGGCGCGCCACGCTGTCTTCGGAGGCGGCCAGGCGCGCTTCCGGGCCACGGTAGCCGCGCCGTGCCTGCGCATTCAGCAAACCATCGCGCAGCGACCTGTCGGCCGCCCGCTGCGGCGCCATGCGGATGGTCGTCGTCACGTCCAGGCCCATGCTGTAGGCGCCCTCGGGATAGCTTTGCAGGATCAATTGGCGCGCTTCTTCGACCGCATACGCGGCCGCGTGCACGGAGCTGTTGCGGTCCTTGTTCAGGGCCAGTTTTTCCGCCACGGCGGCCGTGTATTCGGCTGGCGTGATGTAACCGAGTTCGCGCATGCGCTGCAGGATGTAGTGCTGGCGCACGGTGGCGCGCTGCGGATTGGCGACGGGGTTGTAGGCCGACGGCGCCTTCGGCAAGCCGGCCAGCATGGCTGCTTCGGCGATGCTGACGTCGGCCAGCGGCTTGTCGAAATAGATGTTCGAGGCAGCGGAAAAACCGTAGGAGCGTTCGCCCAGGTAAATCTGGTTCATATACAGTTCCAGCAGCTTGTCCTTGCCATAGTGCTGTTCCAGCTTGTAGGCGAGCAGCATCTCCGTCAGCTTGCGCTGCACGGTCTTTTCGCGCGACAGGAAGAAGTCGCGCGCCACCTGCATGGTGATGGTGCTGGCGCCCTGCGCATGGTGGCCCGTGACGACATTGGCGAGCGTGGCGCGCGTGAGGCCATAGAAATCGACGGCGCCGTGTTCGTAGAAGCGCGCATCCTCGATGGCCAGCAGGGCCTGGCGCATGCGCAGGGGGATCTCCTTCAAGGGCAGGAATTCGCGGCGCTCTTCGCCGTATTCGGCCAGCAGCTCACCTTCGCTGGAGAAAATGCGCAGCGGCAGCGCGGGCTTGTACTGGGCCAGGTGCTCGACGGCGGGCAAATCCTGCCACGCCTGGCGCAGCCACCAGCCGCCCGCCATGGCTGCGGACAAGCCCAGGCCCAGAGTCAGTCCCAGGCCGAATTTCAGATTGCGCGCCAGCTTGGATGGCGGCTTGCGCGCCGTGGCGCCGTCTTTGCCGCTGTCTTGCGAGCTGTCTTGCGCCGTATCTTGCGTTTCCATATTGTCATTCCTTTGCTGCCAGGAGGCCGCACGCTGGCGCGCGGCACTCCATCAAAGAGGTATTGTGCACTGCAACACACCTATCCTTATAAAAAGTAAGTATTATTTAGTATTGATAAATTTTTCTTATGTTAGGCGCGCACCATGGACCTCAATCCCAAGCACACGGAAGCGTTCCGCGCCGTCGTCGAAACGGGCAGCTTCGAGCAGGCGGCGCTGCGGCTGCATCTGACGTCGCCCGCCATTTCGCAGCGGGTGCGGGCGCTGGAAAGCCAGCTGGGCAACGCCCTGATCGTGCGCAGCCGTCCCGCTCGCGCCACGCGCATGGGCCAGCGGCTGATGCAGTATCTGAAGCGGGCCAAGCTGCTGGAAGCGGACTTGCAGGCGGAACTGGCGGTGCAGCAGGATGCCCCGCTGACCCTGGTGCTGGCGCTGAACGCGGACTCGATGGGCACCTGGTTCTTCCCAGCCCTGTCCGAGGTGCTGATACGCGAGCGCGTGCTGCTGGACTTGACCGTGGAAGACCAGGACCACACCTACACCTTGCTGGAAACGGGCATGGCGATCGGCTGCATCAGCACGGAGCCCAAGCCCATGCGCGGCTGCACGGCCGAGCCGCTGGGCGTGATGCGCTACTGGCTGGTGGCCACGCCAGCGTTCCGCCAGCAGTGGTTCGCGCACGGGCTGACGCGCAAGGCGGCGCGCACGGCGCCCGTCGTCGCCTACACGCGCAAGGACACCCTGCAATCGTCGTTCCTGCAAGAGGCGCTGGGCTTGCCCGAAGGGGCCTACCCCTGCCATTACGTGCCGGGCGCCACCTCGCACTTCAACGCCATCCGCTACGGCCTCGGCTACGGCATGGTGCCTGAGCTGCTGCTGAAAGCGAATACGGATGGCGAGCTGGTGGAAATGCTCACGCCCAAGACCCCGGCCGACGTGGCCCTGTACTGGCATACGTGGAAGGTGCAGTCGCCGCGCCTGGAGCAGCTGTCGCGGCAAATCGTCGCGGCGGCACGCAGCATGCTGAAATAGCTATCGCTGCATGCCCCAGCGCTTGAGAGTCACGCGTTCCAGGCTGCGAAAGCCGATGTTTTCCACCAGCAAGCCGATGACGATGACGGCTGCCAGTCCCGCGAACACCTTGTCCGTGTACAGCTCGTTGCGGTTCTGGAAAATGTACCAGCCCAGGCCGCCCTGGCCCGACGTGGTGCCGAATACCAGCTCGGCCGCGATCAGGGTGCGCCAGGCAAACGCCCAGCCGATCTTGAGGCCCGAGACAATCGAGGGCAAGGCGCCCGGCACGAGGATGTGCAGCACCAGGCGCAAGCCGTTCAAGCCGTAATTGCGGCCCGCCATACGCAGGGTGTCGGGCACGCCCTGGAAGCCCGCGTACGTGTTCAGGGCCAGCGGCCACATCACGGAATGGACGATGACAAAGATCAAACTGGCGCGCCCCAGGCCGAACCACAGCAAGGCCAGCGGCAGCAAGGCGATGGCTGGCAAGGGATTCAACATGGCCGTCAGGGTTTCCAGCACGTCGCGCCCGATGCGGCTGGACACGGCCAGCAAGGTCAGCACAAAGGCAGCCAGCACGCCCATGGCATAGCCCTGCAGCAAGACGACCAGGGATGCGGCCGTACGCGTGAGCAATTCGCCGCTGGCGATGCCGCCGATGAATGCCTGCGCCGTCTGCAAAAAACTGGGCAACAATAAATCGTTGTGCGTCCAGCGCGCCGCGCCTTCCCACAGCAAGGCCAGGCTGAGCAAAATCAAGGCCTTGCGCCATAACGCATGCTGGCCCAGGCGCTGGCAGCGCGACAGCGGCCGCTCGACGGTAACGCCGGCCGGCGGCGGCGCCGCGTAGACGAATTCCTGGCGGATGGGCGGTTCCAACAGCGCGCTCATACGGCCTCCCTGCGTGCCGCGTCAGCTTGCTGGGCGGGAGCAACGTCCTCATCGAACAGCAAACCATGGATGCGGCTGCTGGCAGCCTGGAATTCCGCGCTGCCGGCGCTGTGCAGGCCGAACTGGTGACTGTTCAGTTCGGCGCGCACGCGGCCCGGATGTGGCGACAGCAGCAGGATGCGGTTGCCCACGACCAAGGCTTCCTCGATCGAATGCGTGACGAACACGAGCGTAAAACGCAGCTCTTCCCACAAGCGGCTCAGCTCTTCCTGCATCTTGCGCCGCGTCAAGGCGTCGAGGGCGGCAAACGGCTCGTCCATCAACAGCACTTCCGGCTGCATGGCCAGGGCGCGGGCGATGGCCACCCGCTGCTTCATGCCGCCCGACAAGGTATGCGGATGGGCATCCTCGAAACCGGCCAGGCCCACCTTGGCGATCCAGTGATGGGCACGCTCGCGGGCCGCCACCTTGTCCAGGCGCTTGCTGGCCAGCAAGGGGAACATGACGTTTTCCAGCACGGTCTTCCATGGCGGTAACTGGTCGAATTCCTGGAACACGACGACACGGTCCGGCCCCGGTTTCTGGATGGGCTGGCCCTGCATGGCGATGCTGCCCGCACGCGGCGCGATGAAGCCAGCCACGGCTTTCAGCAAGGACGATTTGCCGCAGCCGGATGGCCCCAGAAGCACAAAACGGTCGCCGCGGAATACGTCGAAACTGACGTCATGCGTGGCGCGCACGGTGCGCTGTTCGGTCCGATATTCCAGGCTGACATTCTTGACGCTGAGCAAAGGCTGTAAGGCGACTGGCGGACGTACCAGGTGAAAAGCGGGTGCGTTCATGTCAGCCTCCTTGCGTAATGGCAGGGTCGTCAAAGAAGTAGTCGCGCCAGCTGTCAGGCAGGTTGCGGATGGCGTTCACGCGGTGCAAAAATTGCGCCAGGCCATGGGTGTTTTGCGGCGAGATCTTGAATTGCACTTGCGGATTCGCAAAGATTTTCAGCAGCAGGTTGCGGTCTACCTTGCTCTTGTTGACCTTGATATAGATGTCGGCCGCGCCTTGCGGATTGCTGCTCGCATACTGCGCCGCTTCCGCCAAGGCGGCGATGAAGGCGCGGTAAGTCTTCGGATTGTCCTTGCGATACTTTTCCGTCGCATACAGCAGGGTCGACGAGCTTGGCCCGCCTTGCACGTCGTACGAGTTCAGGATGATGTGGGCGTTCGGGTTTTGCGCCAGTTCCTGTTCCTGGAACGGCGAATTGCCGAAGTGGCCGGTCAGCTCCGTGCCGCCGGCGATGATGGCGGCCGCCGCGTCCGGGTGCGGCAGGGTTTGCGTGATCTTATCGAGGCGGGCGAATTCCTTGTCGCCCCACTGCTTCGCCACCGCCATTTGCAAGATGCGCGCCTGCACGGAAACGGACACGGCGGGCAAGGCGATGCGGTCCTTGTCCGTCAAGTCCGCCAGGGTTTTTACCTTGGGGTTGTTGCTGATCAAATAGTAGGGAAAATTGCCCAGCGAAGCCACGCCGCGCACGTTCTGCCTTCCCTTGGTGCGGTCCCAGATGGTCAGCAGCGGCCCCAGCCCGGCCCCCGCGATATCGATGTTGCCCGACAACAAAGCATCATTGATCGCCGGCCCGCCGGACAGGGTGATCCAATCGACTTTGACATCGACGCCCTGCTGCTTGCCATGCTTTTCGATCAGCTTTTGTTCCTGCGCAATATTGAGCAGCAAGAAGGTGATGCCATGCTGGCCCGCGATGCGAATCTGCCCTTCGGCCCGGGCCATGGGCATGGCCATGCACAGCAGGGCGATGGTGGCGAGCAGGCGGCGGGCAAAGCTAAAGATCGGCAACATGGACACTCCTTGAGTCAGATCAACAATCAAAAAAATCAGTACGGCGCATCGCCTTCGATGGTGGTGCGATACAACTTGCGGCGCTGGTCGGGCGGGCAGCCCGTCGCCAGGTGCATCAGCGAGCGGTTGTCCCAGAACACCAGGTCGTGCGGCTGCCAGCGGTGCACGTACAGGTGCTCCGGGCGCACGCTGTGGGCAAACAGTTCATCGAGCAGGGCGCGGCTTTCATCGTCGGGCAAGCCGACGATGCGCGTGGTGAAGTGTTCGCTGACAAACAGGGCGCGGCGGCCCGTTTCCGGGTGCACGCGCACGACGGGGTGCGTCACGGGTTTGACTTCATCGACCTGCGCCTGGGTCAGGGCGGGCCGCCATGGGTTGCGGCGGCGCAATTCCTCGTACTGGCTCAGGTAGCTATGCTCGGCACGGGCGCCGCGCACGGCGTGGCGCAGCGCGGCCGGCAAACTTTCCCACGCCAGGTGCATATTCGCAAACACGGTATCGCCTCCGTCCTGCGGCAACTCTTGCGCATGCAGCATGGAACCGAGGCTGGGCACTTCCTTGTACGACAGGTCGGAATGCCAGAAATGGCCCGCGTCGCCCAGGCCGATGGGCTGGCCATCCTCGACGATGTTCGAGATGATCAGCACTTCCGGCTGCGTGGGCAGTTGGAACTGGCGCAGCACGTGGATTTGCAGGGGGCCGAAGCGGCGGCTGAAATCGACTTGCTGCTGCGGCGTGATGCGCTGGTCGCGGAACACCAGCACGTGATGGTCGAGGTGGGCGTGGTGCAGGCGCTGGAAGTCGCCCAGCGACAGCGGCTGCGCCAGGTCCAGCCCCAGCACTTGCGCGCCGAGCGGCGCATCGAAAGTCTCGATACGGAACGGGCTGGAAGAAAACGCGGGTTTCAGGACGGCCGACATGGGAACTCGACTAGAGTCAGGGGAAGTCCACTGTATGCCGGCCAGCCTTGCTTGCAAACGAAGCATTTACTATATGGATATGCGCGGCGCGTTGCGCCACGCTGCCACAGCGGCTGTCACGAATTGGCACAGCAGCACCGGCCTTGCCCGGGCATGGTGCTAGCACGAAACTTGCTTATCTACTAAGCTTTAACCCTAGCCCCAGGAAAGCCATGCCCACCTACGCCCTGCTGCTCGCCTTGCTGTTGACTGTTCCCGTCCATGCCCAGGATAGCCAGGGTGAAAGTGATCTCAGCTACAAAGCCTATGTGCACAGCGACAAGCGCATCAAGTGTTTGTACGGCTATGCGGCCGACAAGACGGGCGACCATGCGGCCGCCGTCGCCATCTTTGAAGATTGCATCCGGCGCTGGAACGATGTGTATTCGATGATTTGGCTGGCCCAGCTGTATGAAACGGGCATCGGTGTGACCAAGGACCTGGCGCAGGCGACGGCGCTGATGCGGCGCGGCGCGCATACGAATGATGACGCCGCCTACGCGCGGCTGGCGCGCTACCACTATGGCGTGGCGCTGGCCGAAGGCCGGGGCACGCCGCAGGACATTCCCCAGGCCAAGACCTGGCTGCGCCAGGCGGCGCAAGAGGGCGTGCGGGAGGCGGCCGACTACCTGGGCCGCCTGGAAGGCGCGGCACCTTAGCGCCGCGCCAGCATTGCTGGCTTACGCAGTCGCTTCGTAGCGGGCCAGGCGGGCCGCCATGCGCGGCGCCAGTTCGTGGCCGGCCTTGACGGTCACTTCCAGGTCGTTCAGCAAGCCATCCTTCAAGCCATAGACCCAGCCATGGACGCTGAGTTCCTGTCCGCGTTCCCACGCATCTTGCACGATGGTGGTCTGGCACACGTTCAAGACTTGTTCCACCACGTTCAGTTCGCACAGGCGGTCGCCGCGCTGGCGGCTGGTCAGCACGTCGCCCAGGTAGCGCTCGTGCTTCTGGCCCACGTCCTGGACGTGGCGCAGCCAGTTGTCGACCAGGCCGATGCGCGTGCCCGTCATGGCCGCATGCACGCCCTTGCAGCCGTAATGGCCGACGATGATGACATGTTTGACTTTCAGCACGTCCACGGCAAATTGCAGGACGGACAGGCAATTGAGGTCGGAATGCACGACCACATTGGCAATATTACGGTGCACAAACACATCGCCAGGCGCCATGCCCAGCAGTTCGTTGGCGGGCACGCGGCTGTCGGAGCAGCCGATCCACAGGTATTCGGGCGACGTTTGCGCTTCCAGATTCTTGAAGAAGTTCGGGTCTTTCGCCACCATCGAGTCGGCCCAGCGGCGGTTACGCTGCAGCAGTTCCGCCAGGGCCAGGCCATTTTTCGGTTCGGTCATATCGCTCCCATTGTGTGCGTACGACTGAGTTGGCGGCAGATCGCGCCCATAGGCCGGCGATGCGCGCATATTTCTCAGTCGTGGTGAAAAAAACGCCGGGATGTTTCAGCATCCCGGCGCATGGTATTACGTGTGCTTACTCAAAAAAATCCTTGACCTTGTCTTTCCAGGTCTTGCTTTGCGGACTGTGCTTGGCACCGCCCTCGGTCGTCGACTTTTCAAAGTCGCGCAGCAGGTCTTTCTGTTTTTCCGTCAGTTTCACCGGCGTTTCGATGGCCACGTGGCAGAACAGGTCGCCCGCGTAACCGGAGCGCACGCCCTTGATGCCCTTGCCTTTCAGGCGGAAGGTCTTGCCCGACTGGGTGCCTTCGGGAATCGTGAACGACACTTTGCCGTTCAGGGTAGGCACTTCGATTTCGCCGCCCAAGGCCGCCTTGGCGAACGAGATCGGCATTTCGCAATGCAAGTCGTCGCCTTCGCGCTGGAACACCGCGTGCGGCTTGATGTGGATTTCCACATACAGGTCGCCCGACGGACCGCCATTCGTGCCCGGTTCGCCGTTGCCGGACGAACGGATACGCATGCCGTTGTCGATACCGACTGGAATTTTCACTTCCAGGGTCTTGTTGCGCTTGATGCGACCGGCACCGCCGCATGGCGTGCACGGGTCAGTGATGACCTTGCCGCTGCCATGGCATTTCGGGCAGGTTTGCTGGATGCTGAAGAAACCTTGCTGCATGCGCACCTGGCCGTGACCACCGCACGTACCGCAGGTGGTGGGCGAAGTGCCCGGCTTGGCGCCGCTGCCGTGGCAAGTGTCGCACTTGTCCCAGCTCGGCACGCGGATGGTCGTGTCGAAGCCGTGAGCAGCTTGCTCCAGTGTAATTTCCAGGTTGTAGCGCAAGTCGGCGCCACGGTACACCTGTGGACCCGCATTGCGGCTGCGTCCACCGCCACCGCCAAAGATGTCGCCGAAGATATCGCCGAAGCTGTCGGCAAAGCCGCCAGCACCGCCGCCGAAGCCGCCACCGCCGCCCATGTTCGGGTCCACGCCAGCGTGACCGTAACGGTCATACGCATCGCGCTTTTCCGGATTGGTCAGCATCTCGTAGGCTTCTTTGACTTCCTTAAACTTTTCTTCCGATTCCTTGCTATCCGGATTGCGGTCCGGATGGTATTTCATCGCCAGTTTACGGTAAGACTTTTTGATCTCTTCTTCCGAAGCATTTTTTGCGACACCGAGTGTCTCGTAAAAATCACGCTTTGCCATGTTGTCGGCACCTTGCAGTCTATCTACTGATGTAAAAATTACACGAAAAAGCCGAGTCGAGTGCTGCGCTAGGCGCAGCGACTCGGCTCGGCCGGTCTTCGCGGCTAATCCCGCGATGTAGCGTTCAGCCCGGCTACCCCCAGTTCATGGGAGCGCAAGACAATTACTTGCTGTCTTTGACTTCTTTGAAGTCAGCGTCAACAACGTCGTCTTGCTTGGCGCCTGCGTCCGATGCGCCAGCAGCTTGCTGTGCACCTTCCGCGCCGCCGGCAGCTTGCTGCGCTTGCATGTCGGCATACATTTTTTCGCCCAGTTTCTGCGATGCGCTCGACAGTGCTTCCACCTTGGCGTCGATCTCAGCCTTGTCGCCCGCCTTGATGCTTGCTTCCAGGTCGGTGATCGCCGCTTCGATCTTCTCTTTCTCGCCCGCATCGAGCTTGTCGCCGTATTCGGTCAAGGATTTCCGGGTCGAGTGTACCAGAGCATCGGCCTGGTTGCGCGACTCGGCCAATTCTTTGACCTTCTTGTCTTCTTCCGCGTTCAACTCGGCGTCTTTCACCATCTTCTGGATTTCAGCCTCGGTCAAGCCGGAATTGGCCTTGATCGTGATCTTGTTTTCCTTGCCGGTGGCCTTGTCTTTCGCGCCGACATGCAAGATGCCGTTGGCGTCGATGTCGAAGGTCACTTCGATCTGTGGCGTGCCGCGCGATGCTGGCGGGATGCCTTCCAGATTGAATTCGCCCAGACCCTTGTTGCCGGCGGCGATTTCGCGCTCACCCTGGAAGACCTTGATGGTCACCGCAGGCTGGTTGTCGTCGGCCGTCGAGAAGACCTGGCTGAACTTGGTCGGAATCGTCGTGTTTTTGTGGATCATCTTGGTCATCACGCCGCCCAGGGTTTCGATACCCAGGGACAGAGGGGTGACGTCCAGCAACAGCAAATCCTTGCGTTCGCCCGACAGGACCGAACCTTGAATCGCTGCGCCCACGGCGACGGCTTCGTCCGGGTTCACGTCCTTGCGTGGATCCTTGCCGAAGAATTCCTTCACTTTTTCCTGTACCTTCGGCATACGCGTCATGCCGCCGACCAGGATGATGTCATCGATGTCCGACACTTTCACGCCAGCATCTTTGATGGCGGTACGGCATGGTTCCATCGTGGCCGTGATCAGCTCTTCCACCAAGGACTCCAGCTTGGCGCGGGTCATCTTCAGGTTCAAGTGGACCGGTGCGCCATTCGCCATGGCGATGTACGGCTCATTGATCTCGGTTTGTTGCGACGACGACAATTCGATCTTCGCGCGCTCGGCCGAAGCCTTGATGCGCTGCAGGGCGATCGGATCTTTTTTCAGGTCGATGCCGTTGATCTTCTTGAACTCGTCGATGATGTAATCGATGACGCGCTGGTCGAAGTCTTCGCCGCCCAGGAAGGTGTCGCCGTTGGTCGACAGCACTTCAAATTGTTTCTCACCATCAACATCCGCGATTTCGATGATCGACACGTCGAACGTACCGCCACCCAAGTCATACACGGCGATTTTACGGTCGCCTTTTTCGGTCTTGTCCAGGCCGAACGCCAGCGCTGCCGCGGTTGGCTCGTTGATGATGCGCTTGACGTCCAGGCCAGCGATACGGCCGGCATCCTTGGTGGCTTGACGCTGCGAGTCGTTGAAGTACGCAGGCACGGTGATGACGGCTTCGGTGACTTCTTCACCGAGGTAGTCTTCTGCCGTTTTCTTCATCTTGCGCAGGACTTCAGCCGAAATTTGCGGCGGCGCCAGTTTTTTGTCGCGTACGCCGATCCATGCATCGCCGTTGTCGGCTTTCATGATTTGGTACGGCATCAGCGCGATGTCTTTTTGCACTTCTTTTTCGTCGAACTTGCGACCGATCAAACGCTTGACTGCGTACAGCGTGTTTTTCGGATTGGTCACAGCCTGGCGTTTCGCCGGCGCGCCGACGAGAATTTCGCCATCTTCTTGATAAGCAATAATCGACGGCGTCGTGCGTGCGCCTTCAGCGTTTTCGATTACCTTTGGTTGACCGTTTTCCATGATGGAAACGCAGGAATTCGTGGTTCCCAGATCGATACCGATAATTCTACCCATGATTTTTTTCCTTTTATTTGCTAGATTTCAGATGGTTCTTATATGTGGCAAAGCGGCATGGTTTCAAGGCTTGCTTGATGCCGCCCTCTGATTATTTTGCTTGCGCGGTCGTTACAATGGCTGGACGCAGCAGGCGGTCCGCAATCATATAGCCCTTTTGCAGGACTGACACGATGGTATTGGCTTCCTGGTCCGCTGGCACCACGGCAACAGCCTGGTGTTTCATCGGATCGAGCTTCTCGCCCTGCACCGGCAACACTTCCACCAGGCGGTTGCGCTCGAACGCGGCGTTCAGTTGCTTCAGGGTCATCTCGACGCCTTCTTTCAGCGAGTCGATGGTCGGTGTTTCCACCGTCAGCGCCGTTTCCAGGCTGTCTTTCACCGGCACCATGGCTTCGGCAAAGCTTTCCACTGCGAATTTATGCGCTTTAGCAACATCTTCCTGCGCGCGGCGGCGGATATTTTCGCCATCGGCCTTGGCACGCATGAAGGCATCGTGCATCTCTGCAAGACGCGCTTCGGTACTCGCCAGCTGCTCTTCCAAAGTAGGCTCTGCGGGAGTCGATGGGGCAGTCGCCGCGGCGTCCGCTTGCGGATTAGGTACAGCTTGGTTTTCCTGATCTTGCATCTGAAAAGCTCCTACAATCAATGACTTAAATGAGTTAGTCTAACTATCTTTACAACACTAACGGGCAGATGGGGCTATATCCTATTGTTTCAAGGGGTATGCATGGCAAAACCGGAATTACAGCGATCCATGTTACAGCTTATTACAAAGCACTTCCCATTTCAGGCAGCGATCCGTGCGCGCCCCCTTGATTTTCCAGGCTTCCCACGGCAAAGCGGGCATTCTACCAGCCCCGCCGCAGCCATCGCCACTGGCGATGTTGCTATTCGGAAAACCCCTTGGCTGCGCCAGACATGACAAAGCCGCGCAAGCGCGGCTTTTTATTGTCAAAAAATAATTTCCTTTAATTCGACGCGCCCAGGGCCAGGGCCGCCGTGCGCGCCTGCTCGCCCGCCTTCTTGTCCGCTTCGCGCTGCGCCGCCGTCTTCATCGTCGGCCAGCCAATCATGTGCTGTTCGGCAATTTCCGCCAGGCCCGCGATCCAGGCTGGCGTTTCGTTCAGGCAAGCGATGTAATGAAATTGCTGGCCGCCTGCCGCTTCGAAGTCATGCTTGGCTTCCATGGCGATCTCTTCCAGGGTTTCCAGGCAATCGCTGGTAAAGCCCGGACACAGCAGGTCGACGCGCTTGACACCCTGTTGCGCCAGCGACACGAGGGTGGGCGCCGTGTACGGCTGCAGCCATTCAGCCTTGCCAAAGCGCGACTGGAAGGTCACCACGTATTGATCTTTACTTAATTTTAACTTTTCCGCCAGCAAGCGCGCCGTTTTCAGACATTGGCAGTGGTAGGGATCGCCGAGCAGCAAGGTGCGCTTGGGCACGCCATGAAAGCTCATCACCAGTTTTTCGGGACGGCCATGCGCTTCCCAATGGTTCAGCACGGAATCGCGCAAGGCGTCGATATACGTGTCGTGCTCGTGATACTGCTTGATAAAGCGCAATTCCGGCACATTGCGCACCGTGGCGTAATGGGCAAACACGGCGTCGTAAATGGAACCCGTCGTCGTGCCCGAGTATTGCGGATAGGCAGGCAGGATGGCGATGCGCTCGCAGCCTTCGCTTTTCAGCCTGGCCAGCACCTCCGGCAGGGAAGGCGAACCGTAGCGCATGGCCATGGCGACGGTGACGCCGTCGTGACCCCGCTCGGCCAGGGCGCCGGCCAGCAATTTCGCCTGCTTTTGCGTGTGCACTTTCAGGGGCGAACCGTCGCGCGTCCAGATCGACGCGTATTTCTTGGCCGACTGGCCGGAGCGGAAAGGCAAAATGATCAGGTTCAAAATGAACCACCAGACGAGACGAGGAATCTCCACCACGCGCGGGTCCGACAAAAATTGCTTCAGGTAGCGCCGCACGGCCGACGAGGTCGGCGCATCGGGCGTGCCCAGGTTGACCAGCACCACGGCGCTGCGGTCGATACTGCCATGCGTGTACGGCGGTTCTGTTTGAAATGACATGAAAGCTCTTCGAATGCGTTGGATGGATTAGCCGACCATTATAGTTACATTGCGTCAACATCGGGAAAGATGGAAAGGAACGGCATAAGGCTAACTGCCATTCTCACCAGACCGGTTTACGCTAACAACACCTAACAAAACCGTAGCGAGCGGCAGCGAGTTGTGGCTGAGAAGCGGAGCTGTGCGAATGCACAGTGAGCATCGCAGGCCGCGACCCGCGACGCGCAGTAGGTTTGGTTAGGTGTACTAGATAGCCAGCAATTCGCGTGCATGCTTGCGCGTGGTGGCCGTGATTTCCAGGCCGCCCAGCATGCGCGCCACTTCTTCCACCCTGGCCTTGGCGTCGAGCATGTCGATGCGCGACGCCGTCTTGCCATTGTCCAGGGTGCTTTTTGCCACCTGGAAATGCTGATTTGCCTGGCTGGCCACTTGCGGCAAGTGGGTTACGCACAGCACTTGCCGTCCCTGCCCCAGGCGTTTCAACAGGCGGCCCACCACTTCGGCGACGGCGCCGCCGATGCCGCTGTCGACCTCGTCGAAGATCAGGGTCGGCGTGGTGGTGGCGTGCGAGGTGATGACGGAAATGGCCAGCGCGATGCGCGCCAGTTCGCCGCCGGACGCGACTTTCGCCAGCGAGCGGGGCGCCGTGCCCGCATGGCCGGCGACGAGGAATTCCACTTGCTCCAGGCCATGCGCGGCCGGTTCGCACGGGTGCAGGGCGATTTCAAAGCTGCCGCCCGTCATGCTCAGCTCCTGCATGGCGCGCGTGACGGCATGGCCCAGTTCCAGGGCGGCGGCGCGCCGCGTGTTTGATAACCGTTCGGCCACGCCGCGGTATTCCGCCTCGATTTTCGCTTCCTGGCGCAGCAAGCCCTCGATGTCGGAGGCGTCGGCCAGGTGCTGCAGCTTTTCCGACAGCTTTGCGTGTTCCTCGGGCAATTCTTCCGGCGTGACGCGGAATTTGCGCGCCGTGCTGTGCATGGCTTCCATGCGCGCGTCGAGCTGGTGCAAGCGCTCCGGGTCCAGCTCGACCCGGTCCAGGTAATTGTTCAGCGCGTACACGGATTCCTGCAATTGAATGCGCGACGATTCGATCAGGTCGACAATCGGTTGCAATTCCGCATCGACGGACACCAGCTTGCCCAGCTTCTGGTTCAGGGCCGACAGTTGCGACACGATCGGATGGTCTTCCTGCTCAGAAATGATGGACAAGGCTTCCTGCGCCCCTTCCAGCAGGCTGGCCGCGTGCGACAGGCGGCTGTGCTCGTTCGTGATCTCCGTCCATTCGCCGGGCTTGGCGGCCAGTTTTTCCAGTTCTCCCACTTGCCATTCCAGGCGTTCGCGCTCGTACAGCACGTTGGCGGCGTTGGTTTCAAATTCCTCGCGCTGGCGCACGAGGGCGCGCCAGCGCTTGTGCAGGGTGGCAACTTGCCGCGCATCCTGTTCCGCGCCCGCTTCGCGCGCCGTCGCCTGGCCGTCGAGCAAGGCGCGCTGCGCTTCGCTTTTCAGCAAGGACTGGTGCGCATGCTGGCCGTGGATGTCGACCAGCATGTCGCCCAGCTCGCGCAGCTGCGCGGCCGTGGCGGGGATGCCGTTGATATACGCCTTCGAACGGCCCGCGTTGTCGATTACGCGGCGCAACAGGGCACCGCCCTCGTCGTTGGCGAACTCATTGGCGGCCAGCCACGCTTGCGCCACCTCGCTGACGGAAAAATCGGCCGTGATGTCGGCCTTGGGCGCGCCTTCGCGCACCACGCTGGCGTCGCCGCGCCCGCCCAGCGCCAGGGTCAGCGCATCGATGAGGATGGACTTGCCGGCGCCCGTCTCCCCCGTCAGCACGCTGAAGCCGGCGGAAAATTCCAGTTCAATGGTATCGACAATGACAAAATCGCGAATGGACAGTGTATGGAGCATGGCTTCTGTGGTTGGGCGGCGCACCGCGGGTTGACGTGGAGAAAATGTTAGCTGAGCTTGCCCTCGCCCGACGGATACTCATTCCAGTGCAATTTTTCACGCAGGGTGTTGTAGTAACTCCACCCTTCCGGATGCAGGAAGGTAATCGCATGCGGCGAACGGCGGATGAGGATGCGGTCTTGCTGCACCAGGCTGGCAAAGGTCTGCATGTCGAAATTGACGCTGATATCGCGCCCGCGCACGATTTCCACAACGATCTGGCTGGAGTCGGGCAGGACGATGGGGCGGTTCGACAACGCATGCGGGGCGATGGGCACGAGCACGATGCCGCCCAGGGTCGGATGCAGCAAGGGGCCGCCGGCCGACAGCGAGTACGCGGTCGAGCCCGTAGGCGTGGAAATGATCAAGCCATCCGAGCGCTGGTTGTACATGAAGTGGCCATCGACCTCGACGCGCAATTCGGCCATGCCGGCGCCGCCGCCGCGCGAAACGACGACATCGTTGACGGCCATGCCCACGTGTATCGACACGCCGTCACGCAGCACACTGCCTTCGAGCAAGGTGCGGCGTTCGGCCTTGAAGCGGCCGCCGAGAATTTGCGCCAGCACGGGCAGCATGCGCTCGAGCGGAATATCCGTCATGAAACCCAAACGCCCCTGATTGATACCGATCAAAGGTACGTCGAATGGCGCCAGCTGGCGCGCAATGCCCAGCATGGTGCCGTCGCCGCCCATGACGATGGCGCAATCGGCGGCGGCGCCGATCTCGGCCGGCGACATGGCGCGCACGCCGGGAAACGCCAGGTTCAGGTGCGCGGCCGTCTCCGCCTCGAAGACCACCGTGTGGCCCAGCACTTGCAGGAAATCGACGATGCTTTTCACGGGCTCGGCAATGCCATCCGTATTCTGGCGCACGACCAGGGCGATGGTCTTGGCGCCCAGGTTGAAGCGCTCTCCCGGGGCTGGCAAGGTCGCGGCTGGCTGTTCGGCGTGTGTATCGACGGGCATAAGAGTCTCGGTAGTGAATTCGGTGGCAAACCGCCCCAGGCTGTCGCATCGCACGCCGGCATCGCACTATACTGTATATATGCACAGTATAGTGCGGCTGCCGCGTGCCTGCAAGGGGCGTTCTTGGTGTTGCACGCAGTGTAGCGCAGAAAAAGAATCGTCCATGCGTGCGCCAGCGCTCCCTGCCCTGACAAATCCGCTTGCGGGCGGCCCGGCACGGCAGGACACTGATGGCACATCATTTTTACTGTCAGGAGGCCATATGGCTACCCAGCCAAGCGAGCGCAAGATCAATACCGATGAAAAAGTCAGCAATGACGGCGTCGACCGCCTGCCGCACGAGCGCGACGAATCGCCCGATGCGCAAAACGTGCACCCGCGCAAGATCATGCAGCAGGCAGCCAGCGACCTGGAGCAAGGCCTGGTGGATACGGACCGGCGGGCCCAGCCCGGCGTGGAAAAGGTCAAGCCGGCCGAACCGAAACAGGCGCGTCCCGACGCAGAACTGGAACCAAAGAAGGCGCGCTGAGTCGAACTGTCGTGGGCCGCGCATGCTCCCGCAGTGTGACGCAACGAACGGAAGCGGCAAGCCCCGGCGCGCATGATGGACGCTCGAACCACGCAAGGAGTACATCATGAAAAAAACAGGATCAGCCGTCTGGAGTGGCGGCCTTAAAGATGGCAAAGGGTTTATTTCCACCCAAAGCGGCGCGCTCGACAACGTAGCCTATGGCTTCAACACACGCTTCGAAGACGGTCCCGGCAGCAATCCGGAAGAACTCATTGGCGCCGCCCATGCAGCCTGCTTCACCATGGCCCTGTCCGGCCAGCTAGGCGAGGCGGGCTTGCGCGCCACGGCCCTGAAAACCACGGCCGACGTCAGCCTGGAAAAAATCGATGGCAGCTATGCCATCACGGCCGTGCACCTGACCCTCGTGGCCACCATCCCCGGCGCCACCGACGAAGCGTTCCAGGACGCGGCCCTGCGCGCCAAGCTCGGCTGCCCCGTGTCCAAATTGCTGGCCACGGAAATCACCCTGGACGCCCATCTGGAGTAATGCCGGCATGCCGTCCGCTGCCGTCCCCTCACCGGACGGCAGGGGCGGCCTCGGCAAGAAAGCCGTAAAACGCATAAAATCCTGCCATTCCCCTATCACCCTCAAGGATTTACGATGCGTATTTTGCACACCATGTTACGGGTCGGCGACCTGCAGCGCTCCATCGATTTTTACACCAAGGTCCTGGGCATGAAATTGCTGCGCACCAGCGACAACCCGGAATACCAGTACACGCTGGCCTTCGTCGGCTATGGATCGAATCCCGACCATGCGGAACTGGAACTGACGTATAACTATGGCACCACCAGCTACGAGCTGGGCACGGCGTATGGCCACATCGCCATCTCGGCCGACGACATCGTCGCCGCTTGCGACGCGGCACGCGCGAATGGCGGCAACGTCACGCGCGAACCGGGCCCCGTGAAAGGCGGCAACACGGTCATCGCCTTCATCACCGACCCGGACGGCTACAAGATCGAATTGATCGAGCGCAAGTTCGACGGCCAGGGCGGCGGCCTGTAGTACCTCAGCCTGGCTCGGCGGCCTGTGCAATGGCCGCGCGCAGCCAGGCGATGCCCGCATCGCCGTCCGTGCGGCGGTGCCGTATCACTTCAAACGCAAACGGCGCAATGGCAAACGGCGCAGCGTACTGCGCCAGCCCTTGCGCCGCGCTGCCCTGCAAGGCGCGCCGCGCCACCGTCAGGATCAAGTCCGTCCCCCTCACGACATCCGGTGCGACCGTCCAGTACGGCACGCGCACGGCGATGCGGCGCGTCTGTCCCAGCTGGGCCAGGGCCGCGTCGACTTCGGCCGCCATGCCGCCTTCGCTGGATGCCACCAGCACATGGGGGCGCGCCAGATAGGTGTCCAAACTCAGCATTTCACCGGCCGCCAGGCTGGCCGGATCGAGCGCGCACGCGAACGTTTCCTCAAATAAAGTTTCTCTGTGTAGCTGCTCGGGCAGTTGCGGGAATACACCGAGCGCCAGGTCGATCTCGCCATCCTGCACGCCAGCGATCACGGCCGGACGGCTGGCGTAGCTGACAGCCAGGTCGATGCCGGGCGCGTCCGCGCGCAAACGCCGCAGCAAAGCGGGCAAGAGCAAGGCCGCGCCGTAATCCGACATGGCCAGACGAAACACGCGCTGCGCCGTGGCCGCCTCGAAGACGGCGCCGCCCAGCACGGAACGCACGCTTTGCAGGGCTTCGGCCAAGGGCCGCGCCAATTCCAGTGCGCGCGCCGTCGGCTGGAAGCCGCCCTTGCCGCGCAGTAGCAGCGGGTCGCCGAGCAGGTGGCGCAAGCGGGCCAGCGCATGGCTGACGGCAGGCTGGCTCATATGTAACCGTTCGGCCGCGCGCGACAAATGGCGCTCGCTGAGCAACGCATCCAGGATCACCAGCAAGTTCAAATCGACGGCGCGCAGATTATTCATTTCATGCATAGTTGGATGACAAACTACGAATTGGATTTAATCATGACAGCATAATACGATGATCCCATCAACTCAACAGTGGGAGTCATACATGCATGGATGGATCACCGTATTTGCCCCGCTGGCCATGCTGGCCGGCGCCGTCGTTCCCTTCCAGGCGGGCGCGAATGCCGCGCTGGGCCGCAACCTGGGCCACCCGCTGTGGGCCACCCTCGCCTCGCTGGCCGTCAGCGCCGTGCTCGCGTCCCTCGTGATGCTGCTCTGGCGGGTGCCGGCGCCCGATGTCAGCCTCGCCATGCGCGGACCGGGCTGGTCCTGGCTGGGCGGCGCGGCCGGCGTGTTTTATATTACGGCCGCGCTGATGCTGGCGCCGCGCATGGGGTCCGGCCCCTTCATGGCGGCCGTCATCGGCGGGCAAATGCTGGCCGCGCTGGCCATCGACCGCTACGGCTTGCTGGGCTTTGCCGTGAAGCAAATTTCTCCGCTGCACTGGGCCGGTGCGGGGTTGGTGGTGGCGGGCGTGATCCTGACGCAAGTGGCCAACAGCCGCGCCGTGTGATAACACGGCAAGACGAAAAAAAACCAGCGCCGTCGCCGGGGCTGGTTTTGATCGTGCGCAATACTGGATTATTTGTCCAGCAAGGCATTGACGGGCATCAAGTCCGTTTCCTTCAGGGTGCCGGCCGCCGCCTTCAGGCGCAAGCCGTTCATGATGGTGTCGTAGCGGGCTTTCGACAGGTCTTTTTGCGTCGAGAACAATTGTTTCTGCGCATTCAACACGTCGATATTGATGCGCACGCCCACTTGATAGCCGAGCTGGTTCGACTCCAGCGCCGATTTGCTCGACACTTCCGCCGCTTCCAGCGCCTTGACTTGCGCCAGACCGCTATTGACGCCCAGGAAAGCCTGGCGCGCGCCTTGCGAGGCCGTGCGGCGTGCCGTTTCCAGGTCGTTGCGGGCCTTGTTTTCCAGCGCGATCGATTCGCGCACCTTGCTGGTGACGGCAAAGCCGCTGAAGATCGGAATGCTCCACTGCACGCCGATGGCATTATTGTTATTGCCGTTGCCATTGCCGCCGCCCGAAGAATAGGTATGGCCAGCGTTGGCGATCAGGTCCACGGTCGGGTAGTGGCCGGCGCGGTTGCGGCCGATGTCGCGCTTGGCCGATTCCACATTGAACTGGGCCGTGACGACGCCGTAGTTCTGCTCTTCGGCGGACGACACCCACGGCTCGACGGCAGCCGGTTCGGGCGCGCTGATGACCACGCCCGTGCGCATCGGCGCCAGGGTGGTCGGCGCTTCGCCGATGATGGTTTGCAAAGCGCTGCGCTTGTTGGCCAGGTCATTGATGGCGGCAAATTCCTGCGCCACCACCAGGTCGTAAGCCGCTTGCGCTTCGTGCGTGTCGGTAATCGTTTGCGTGCCGACTTCGAAGTTGCGCTTGGCCGATGCCAGTTGCTCCGTCGTGGCGACCTTTTGCGCCTGCGTGGCGCCCAGGTTGTCCTGCGCACTCAGCACATCGAAATACGCCTGCGCCACGCGGGTGATCAGGTCTTGCTGCACTTGTGCAAATTGCGCTTCGGCAATCGCCTGCGCCAGCTTGCTTTGCTGATAGGTTTCCCAGCGATCCCAGCGGAACAGCGGTTGCGCCAGTGTCAAATTGTAGGCATTCGTGCGCACATTCACGGACGGCGAGGTGATCTTGTTGCCGCCATTGTTCTGGGCGATCTGTTCCTGATTGCCACGCGTATTGCTGCCCGACGCGGAGATTTGCGGCAGCAAGCCTGCCAATCCCTGCGGAACCCGCTCCATCCCGGCCGACAGGGCCGCGCGCGCGCTGGCGTACTGCGCGTCATTGGCCAGCGCCTGCTGGTACACCTGGATGAGATCGGCCGCCTGCGCTTGCAGCGAGTATGTCATCGAGACAAAGGCGCTGGTCATCAGCACGGCGATAAGGGGTTTCCGCATTGCATTTCTCCGTTGGAGTCGTCAAAAGTTGATGGAATCAAAAATCTGCTACCGCTTGCCTTGCGCCCGCCGGGTGAGCGGGGTACAGGCCTCCGCAGGCATGCAGGAAAACATGCCTGGGTGCATCTACTGCAAAATAACTTAGTATTTAGGCATCGCGCTGTCGACTTGCAGCGCCCAGGCATGCACGCCGCCCGTCAAATTACTGATCTTGCCAAAACCATTGCGCTCCAGGAAGGCTGCCACTTGCATGCTGCGCATGCCGTGATGGCAGATGCAGACGATTTCGGCGTCTTCATCGAGGTCATCGATGCGCGCAGGAATCGAATTCATCTGCATCAGGGTGGCACCGTCGAGGTGGCACAGGTCGAACTCCCACTGTTCCCGCACGTCCAGCAACAAGGGGCGCGGGCGGGAAGGGTCAGCCAGCCAGGCGGCCAGCTGCGGTGCACTCAAATGCTCCATCGAATCGGTCGCCTCAGAACTGGAAATGCGACGGTGCCACGGCTTGCAGCGGCGTGACATTGGTTTCAAACAGCTTGCGCGTGTCGTAGGCCTTGTCCGAGCTGCGCGTGATCAGGTGCGCCGACATGATCGGCGCTTCGCCGATGATGGCCAGGATGCGGCCGCCGACTTTCACTTGTTGCAACAGTGCTTCCGGCAACACGGCCAGCGCGCCAGACACGACGATCACATCATACGGTGCGCCCTTGCTCCAGCCCTGGGCGCCGTCGCCCAGTTCCACGGTGACATTCGTCACGCCGTTGGCGGCCAGGGTCTGCTCGGCCAGGGTTTTCAATTGGGGAACGATTTCCACGCTCGTCACATGACGTGCCTTGTGCGCCAGCAACGCGGCCATGTAGCCGCTGCCGGTGCCGATTTCCAGCACATTTTCATGCTTCTTGACGGCTACGTCTTGCAAAATGCGCGCTTCCAGCTTCGGCGTCAACATGCATTCGCCACCGCCCAGTGGAATTTCGGTATCGACGAAGGCCAGGTTCTTATAGGCGGCCGGCACGAAATCTTCACGCTTGACCACGTTCAACAGCTCCAATACGTCGATATCCAGTACGTCCCATGGACGGATCTGCTGTTCGATCATATTGAAGCGGGCTTGTTCGATATTCATCTTTGGACTCGGTAAGTGAAGTAATAATCCGCCATTTTATCGTTGAACTGGCTGAAAGCACATGTTAACCATAAAGGCGGGGAATGGAGGAAATTTGCGACGATCTGCAGATTTGGGGGGGCGAACCTTGGAAAAGGGGCAACTGAACGGTAGAGGCAAGCTCTACATATCAACTTTTCCCGGGCGCCTCCACCTGCAAGCTGCGCAAACTCATGTCGATAAAGGCATCCATGTAGGCGACGGGATCGATGTTCTTGACCTCGCACGGCAGGAAGGAGTGCGTCCACATCATCAGCATGGTGACGGGCGCGCTGAGGATGGTGCTGACCAGCACGGGATCGACCTGGCGGAATTCGCCGCGCTGCATGCCCCGTTCCAGCAAGGTGGCGATCAGCGCATTGCCGCGCGTGACCACCTCTTCGTTGTAAAACTGCGCCAGTTCCGGGAAATTGTTCGCTTCGGCCAACATCAGCTTGGTCAAACCGGCCAGCTTGGTGGCGCCGAATTCTTCCCACCATTGCATCATCATGCTGCGCAACAACTCGGCACTGGAGCTGTCCGAGGCGGCCATGCTGTCTTCCGCCTCGCCGATGGAATGCACGATATTGTCGCGCACCACGGCCTTGAACAGCTCTTGCTTGTTCTCAAAGTACAGGTACAGGGTGCCTTTCGACACGCCGGCCCGCTTGGCCACATCCTCCAGGCGCGTCGATGCGAAGCCCCGTTCGACAAACAGGTCGAGGGCGGCGGCGAGCAATTCCTGCGGGCGGGCATCCTTGCGCCGCTCCCAGCGGGGCTTGGTATCAATCGGGGCTTGCATGTGTCTTTCCAAGTAACTTACTTTTGAGTCATTAATGGTAGACCGGTCTACCGTCAAGGTCAAGCGCTTCCCATGCGCGCGGCGCGGGACATCGTTCGGCACACCGAACACCGGCATTGTACGCTCCGCGCCGGCGTTGGCGGCACCTCCCTCTGGAGCCGGACTGCGGCGCCGGGTGAAGCAGAATGCGTTTCAGCCCCCATTTTGCGCAGTTCGTCGCATTTCCCTGCCAGCCAGCGCACCGCTTTGCTATCTTCTCATCGACAGCACGGCAGCCGCGGCGCGGCAGCCGGCTCTTTTCTTGTCCCGAACTAAAACAATCATAAAGGAAACACCATGCGTACCTTGCTGGCCCTGTGCTGTGCCGTTGCCCTTGGCGGTTGCGCCATCGTCATCAACCCCAACGATGGCGAAGTACGCTATGCCGATTCCAGCAGCAATGTCATCCAGGGCAATGGGCAAGTGAGCCGCGACGTGCGCCAGGTCAGCACCATCAGCGCGCTCGACATCGACAACATGAAGCGCATCGACATCAAGATCGACGTGCGCGTCGGCCCGACGGCATCGCTGGTGATCGAAGCGGACAGCAATCTGCAACCGCTGATCCATAGCGACGTGAACGGCAATACGCTGCGCCTGTGGAGCGACACGAACATTCGCAGCAGCAATGGTATCCACGTCATCTATACGACACCGCAATTGAGGAAGATCAACATCTCCGGCTCGGGCCGCCTGGTGGTCAGCGGCCTGAATGGCGACGATTTCAGCCTGGAACAGCGCGGGTCGATGAAGAGCGAATTGTCGGGCACGACGGGACGCTTCGACGTGGCCAACAATGGCTCGGGCAGCATTAACGCAGCGGCCCTCGCCAGCGGCAACACGGACGCGGTGCAGAACGGTTCCGGCAGCATCCAGCTGGGCAGCGTGCACGGCGAACGCATCAACGTGGCCGTCAACGGCTCGGGCAGCATCAGCGCCAACGGCGCCGTGCAGCGCCTCGACGCCAACGTGAATGGCTCGGGCGATGTCAACCTGGCGTCGCTGCGCAGCGACGTTGCCTATCTGGCGAGCAACGGCTCCGGCGACATCGACGTCACCGTCCAGAATGAGGTCAACGCCCGCGCCAGCGGTTCCGGCCGCATCACCGTGCATGGCGATCCGGCGCGCCGCACTTTGTCGGGCAAGCGCGTCAGCATCGTGCGCTGAACGCGCCCGGGCAACACATGGGAGCCGGCTTGCTATACTGTCGGCTCCTCACCCGCCCGTCTGAACTCCCATGTCACCATCTGCCACCCTGGCATGCCGTCCCTCGTGCGGCGCCTGCTGCACCGCACCGTCCATCACCAGCCCGATTCCCGGCATGCCGGAGGGAAAACCGGCGGGCGTGCGCTGCGTGCAGCTGGCCGATGACAACCGTTGCAAGATCTTTGGCCAGCCGGAACGGCCCGCGTTTTGCGGCGGCTTGCAGCCATCCGAGGAGATGTGCGGCGACAGCCGCGAACACGCGGTGCACTGGCTGGCCGAGCTGGAACGGCTGACGGCGCCCTGAGCGGCGGCGCGCACGGCGTCCCTGCTTGCGTCGCCCTTAGCGCGCGTCTTCCGCTTCCTCGGCGTCGCGCTGCCGCTTGTATTCCAGCAAGGTGGCAATCCCCAGATAGATCAGCAGAAGGCACACGGAATCGCGTGCATCGCTCCAGCCCAGCGTGCCATGACGCATCCAATGCAGCGCATTCAACACGATCATCATGCCCAGGATCAACCATCCACTGCGGCGCAGGGCACGGCCCGGCAAGCTTGCCTTGAAAGAGGTACTTGAAAACATGGCTTCCCTTATTTCATTCCATTTTTTACAACACTAACAGAACTTATATCTTTTCGGCAATATTTGACGGAAACCTGCGTACGCTTGACTCTGTTTGCACGTTTGCGTATATTCATGCACATTCTTGCACGTTTATAGGTTCACCATGTCCTCCACCCTGCTCCTCAAACAACGCCACGCGCTGATCCAGCAACAATTGCATGCCGACGGTCGCGTGCTGGCGCTGGACCTGGCGCGCCAGCTCGACGTATCCGAAGATACGATACGGCGCGATCTGCGCGAGATGGCGGCGGCCGGCCTGTGCCAGCGCGTGTATGGCGGCGCCTTGCCGCTGGCGCCGGACGGCGGCACCTTGAGCCAGCGCAAGCAGGAAGCGCCGGAACGCAAGGCGCGCCTGGCGCAGGCCGCCGTCTCCCTCGTGCGCGCGGGCCAGGTGCTGTTTCTCGACGCGGGCTCGACCAACCTGGCTATCGCCAGCGCCCTGCCAGAGTTAGCGCTCACTGTCATCACCAACGCACCAGCCATTGCCATAGCCTTGATGGAACGCCCGGAAATCGAGTTGATCATGGCTGGCGGCAGGGTCGACCGCCGCGCCGGCGCCAGCCTGGGACCGCAGGCGCTGCGCACCGTCGAGCGCATGCATCCCGACCTGTGCTTCCTCGGCGCTTGCGGAGCCGATGCGGACGCGGGCGTGACAGCCTTCAATTACGACGAGGCGGAATTCAAGCGCAGCATCGCCGGCGCCAGCAAGGCGGTGGTCGTGGCCGTCACCAGCGACAAGCTGGGCACCGCCGCACCCTTTGGCGTATTGGCCACGGGCTTGCTGCAGCACCTGGTGCTGGAAGCCGATGCCGACGCTGCCCACGTGGCCGCCTTTGAACGGCTGGGCGTGCAAGTGTTGCGCGCCCGCGCCTGATTTTATCCACCCCGACTTTGAAAAGCTCCCCCATGCATCTCACCGGCACCCTGCAACAACGCGCCACGCGCCTGGTCTTCTTCGCCGCCGGCCTCGGCATGGCCGCCTGGGCTCCCTTGGTTCCCTACGCCAAGTCGCGCCTGGGCCTCGATGAAGCCACCCTCGGCATTTTGCTGCTGTGCCTGGGCGCTGGCTCGCTGTGCGCGATGCCGTTTACGGGCATGCTCACGGCACGCTTCGGCTGCCGCAAGGTCATCGTCGGCGCCGGCCTGCTGCTGACCGCCATCCTGCCCGG
Source organism: Janthinobacterium sp. SUN137 (assembly GCF_030587265.1). Classification (NCBI taxonomy): domain Bacteria; kingdom Pseudomonadati; phylum Pseudomonadota; class Betaproteobacteria; order Burkholderiales; family Oxalobacteraceae; genus Janthinobacterium; species Janthinobacterium sp. SUN137. The sequence continues at coordinate 1,580,298 of NZ_JAPWHZ010000001.1, forward strand.
CCTGGCGCTGGCCGCCACGCCGCTGCAACTGGGCCTGGTGTTGCTGGTGTTCGGCGCGGCCATGGGCACGTTTGACGTGGCCATCAATATCCAGGCCGTGATCATCGAAAAAGCCAACGGCGGCGCCATGATGTCGGGCTTTCATGCGCTGTTCAGCGTGGGCGGCTTCGCCGGTGCGGCCTGCATGGCCCTGCTGTTGTGGCTGGGCCTGACGCCGGCCTGGTCCTGCGTGGTGGTGATGCTGCTGCTGTGCGGCGTCCTGGGCGCGGCGCAAGGCCATCTGCTGCCGACGGCGTCCGCCTCCGGCGAAAAGACGCCGCTGTTCGTCATGCCGCATGGCGCCGTCATTTTCATTGGCCTGTTGTGCTTTATCGTCTTCCTGGCCGAAGGCGCCATCCTCGACTGGAGCGCCCTGTTCCTCACCACCACGCGCGGCGTGGAAGAAGCCAAGGGCGGCCTCGGCTACGCCGCCTTCGCCATCGCCATGACGGTGGGCCGTTTCACCGGCGACAAGGTGGTCAGCCACTTTGGCGGCAAGCGCGTGCTCACTTTTGGCGGCTTGTGCGCAGCGGCAGGCTTCTTCCTGGCCGTACTGGCGCCGCACGCCAGCCTGGCCATGCTAGGCTTCGTGCTGATCGGCCTGGGCGCGGCAAATATCGTGCCCATCCTGTTTACGGCGGCAGGCAACCAGCATGCCATGCCGGCCAGCCTAGCCGTGGCGGCCATCACCACCATCGGCTACGCGGGCATCCTGGCCGGCCCGGCCGTGATCGGCTTCGTCGCCCACGCCACCAGCCTGAACATCGCCTTCGCCATGCTGGGCGCCGCCCTGCTGCTGGTGGCGGCCAGCGCGCGCCTGGTGGCGCAGGCAAAACAAGTATCCTGATCCTTCCTCCTGCCTGGCGGACGGCGCTAAAAAAGCGCCGCCCAACTGCGCCCAAATAAGGTCCACGGGCCTGCGGCATGGTAAGCTTCGACCCCGCACACATTGCTGGCGCCACGCGGTCACCCCATCCTGTCACTTATACCCGTTTATACATCTATGGATCTCATTCTTGCGTTAAAAGCCATCATCATGGGGCTGGTCGAAGGTTTTACCGAATTCTTGCCGATTTCGTCCACGGGACATCTGATCCTGGCCGGCAGCCTGCTCGACTTTACCAAGGATGTCTCGAAAGAAGTCATGGATGTCTTCGAGATCGCCATCCAGGCCGGCGCCATCCTGGCCGTGTGCTGGGAATACCGCCAGCGCATCGGCAGCGTGCTGTCCACCTTCGGCACCGAAGCCAAGTCGCGCAAATTCGTGCTGAACGTGGCCATCGCCTTCATTCCGCTGGCCGTCATCGGCCTGGCCATCGGCAAGATGATCAAGCATGCGCTGTTCAAGCCAGTACCGGTCGCCATGGCCTTCATCATCGGCGGCATCATCATCTTGCTGGTGGAGCGCCGCGCGCGCACCAATCCCGTCACCGTGCGCGTCAACTCGGTCGATGAAATGACGCCGTTCGACGCCCTGAAAGTGGGCTGCGCGCAGGCATTCGCGCTGATCCCTGGCACCAGCCGTTCCGGCTCGACCATCATCGGTGGCATGCTGCTGGGCCTGTCGCGCAAGACAGCCACCGAATTCTCGTTCTTCCTGGCCATCCCGACCTTGTTCGCGGCCACCTTCTACTCGCTGTACAAAGCGCGCGACATCCTGTCGGCCACCGACGTGCCCCTGTTCGGCCTGGGCACCGTGGCCGCCTTCATTTCCGCCTTCCTGTGCGTGCGCTGGCTGCTGCGCTACATCAGCTCGCACGACTTCACGTTTTTTGCCTGGTACCGCATTGTGTTCGGCTTGCTGGTGTTGGCCAGCGCCCACTACGGCTGGGTTGTTTGGGCAGAATAAGGCACTATGAATCAAGATCTTAACCAGCGCGCGCTGCACCTGCTGCAAACGGTTTTCGGCTACCCGGCCTTCCGCGGCCAGCAAGCCGACATCGTCGACCACGTCAGCCATGGCGGCGACGCGCTGGTGCTGATGCCCACGGGCGGCGGCAAATCGCTGTGCTACCAGATTCCCGCCCTGCTGCGCGACGGCGTCGGCGTCGTCGTCTCGCCACTGATCGCGCTGATGCAGGACCAGGTGGACGCGCTGGAAGAAGTCGGCGTGCGTGCCGCCTTCCTCAATTCCACGCAAACCTACGAGGAAGCGAGCCGCATCGAGCGCCTGGTGCGCACGGGCGGCATCGACGTCGTCTACGTGGCGCCAGAACGCCTGATGACGCAGCGTTGCCTGGACCTGTTCCAGGCCTCGAAGATCTCCCTGTTCGCCATCGATGAGGCACACTGCGTGGCCCAATGGGGCCACGACTTCCGCCCCGAATACATCAAGCTGTCGGTGCTGCACGAGCAGTTTCCGGACGTGCCGCGCATCGCACTCACGGCCACGGCCGATCCGCAGACGCGCGCCGAAATCGCCCTGCGCCTGCAGCTGGAAGACGCGCGCCAGTTCGTCTCGTCCTTCGACCGCCCGAACATCCGCTACCAGATCGTGGAAAAGGCGAATGGCCGCAAGCAGTTGCTCGACTTCATCAACACGGAACACGCGGGCGACTGCGGCATCGTCTACTGCCTGTCGCGCAAGAAAGTCGAAGAGACGGCGGAATTTCTGAACCAGAGCGGCATCCGCGCCCTGCCCTATCACGCCGGCATGGAGTACGCGAAGCGCAGCGCCAACCAGGCGCGCTTCCTGCGCGAAGAAAACATCGTCATGGTCGCCACCATCGCCTTCGGCATGGGCATCGACAAGCCCGACGTGCGTTTCGTCGCCCACCTGGATCTACCGAAAAGCATCGAGGGCTATTACCAGGAAACGGGGCGCGCGGGCCGCGACGGCATGGCCGCCAACGCGTGGATGGCGTACGGCTTGCAGGACGTGGTGCTGCAGCGGCGCATGATCGACGAATCGGAGGCGGACGACACCTTCAAGCGCGTGCTGGGCGTCAAACTCGACGCCATGCTGGGCCTGTGCGAAACACTCAGCTGCCGCCGCATGCGATTGCTCGAATACTTCGGCGAACCGGCTTCGCCGTGCGGCAATTGCGACACCTGCCTGGTGCCACCAATCTCGTTCGACGGCACCGTGCCCGTGCAGAAACTGCTGTCGGCCATCTACCGCGTCGACCAGCGCTTCGCCGGCGGCCACGTGATCGACGTGCTGCGCGGCGTGGAATCGGAGCGCATCAAGACCTGGCACCACGACTCGCTGTCCGTCTTCGGCATCGGCTCGGACCTGGGCGAAGCGGAATGGAAATCGATTCTGCGCCAAGCCATCGCGCTGGGCCTCGTCTCGGTCGACCATGAACAATACAGCTCGCTGAAACTGACGGATGCCTCGCGCCCCGTGCTCAAGGGCGGCCAGAAAGTGCAGCTGCGCCAGTACCAGAAACCGGTGAAAACCAGCAAGCGCAGCACCAGCGTGGCGAAGGGCTATGTCGAGACGGATCTGTCCACCAGCGAACAGGCGATTTTCGACAAGCTGCGCTGGTGGCGCGTGGAGACGGCGCGCACGCACAACGTGCCGGCCTACGTGATTTTTGTCGACGCCACCCTGCGCGAAATCGCCAAGGCCAAGCCCACCTCGCTCGAGCAGATGCGCGGCGTGAGCGGCGTGGGCGAGAAAAAACTGGCCTCGTACGGCGACGAAATCGTCGCCATGATCCTGGAGATGATTTGATGGAAGATTTGATGGAAGCACTCTCGTCCGACCTGATCTATCAGGCCGTGAAAATTCTCGGCGCCCAGCCCGACGCCGAAGACGAGGTGGAAGCGCAAGTACGGTTACTGGTGCAGGACGATCTCACCGTGCGCCGCCTGGCCGACGTGGTGCCGGAAGCCTTCGGCCTGGTGCTGGCGTCGCACCTGCCCGGCGCCGAAAACATGACCCTGCCCCATACCTTCTGCGCCCAGGACGAGGACGGCGAATGGGTGGAGTTTCCCATGCGCCGCGAGCCGATCTTTGTCGTCGCCGCGGATATCGCCCAGCACACTTTCCACAACGGCCCGCGCGCGCTGATACAAAACCTGGCCAACCGCAGCTCCTTGCTGTCGGCCATCAACAAGGGATTGAATGCGGGCGGCTCGCTCGAAGGCACGACCCTGGGCCCGCCATCCTTCTTTGGCCTGCCCGCCGCCCTGTACCAGCCGGCGGCATCGCCCGATACGCCCTGACCACTTTACCTTGCCTCTGCCCTTGATAACGGAATGCTGCCGCGATGGAAACCAAATGGCTGGAAGACTTCATCTCGCTCGCTGAAACGCATAACTTCAGCCGTTCCGCGGCCCTGCGCCACGTCACTCAGCCAGCATTCTCGCGGCGCATCCAGTCGCTGGAAAACTGGCTCGGTATCGACCTGGTCGACCGCACGTCCTACCCGACGCGACTGACGCCGGCCGGCGCCGTGTTCTACGAGCAGGCGCTGGAAATGCTGGGGCAGATCAACGGCGTGCGCGCCCTGTTGCGCGGCAAGCGCGCGGCCACGCAAACGAGCGTCGATTTCGCCGTGCCGCATACCCTGTCGCTGACCTTCATGCCGAAATGGCTGACGGCGCTGGAAGAAGGTTTTGCGCCGATCAACAGCCGCCTGATGGCCCTGAACGTGCACGACGCCGTGCTGCAGCTGGTCGACGGCGGCTGCGACCTGCTGCTGTGCTATCACCATCCGCGCCAGCCGGTGCAGCTGGACCCGGGCCGCTACGACATGCTGGTGATGGGCCGCGAAACCCTGCGCGCCTATGCGCGCTGCGGCCAGGACAAGGTGCCGGACTTCGTCCTGCCCGGCAGCGCCAAGGAGCCGCTGCCCTTCCTTTCCTACACCAGCAACGCCTACCTGGGGCGCATGGTGGAATTGCTGGTGGCCGACGCCAAGGCGCCGCTGTTCCTGGAAACCTGCTATGAAACGGACATGGCCGAAGGCTTGAAGATGATGGCGCTGGAAGGCCGCGGCATCGCCTTCCTGCCCGAATCGGCCGTCATGCGCGACGTCAAATACAAACACCTGGCGCGCGCCGACGGCGGCGCGCCGGGCTGGGAAATCGAGCTGGAAATCCGTTTGTACCGCGAACGTCCATCGAGCCTGCGTCCCGGCAAGCAGATCGTCGAAAGCCTGTGGCAATACCTGGTGCAGTCGCAGGATGGCAAGGCACGCATGGGCAAGCGCCGCAAACGCGCCACCGAGGCCACCCAGTTCTGACTGGCAATCCTGGCAACACAACTATGCAATAAATGCATAACCGGATGCGCACAAAGCATTGGCCGGGGCATGAGGCTATCGCCTACGATGCGGTTCCGCTGCGCGCAGCTGCATATCGGCTGTGCCTCTAACGTATTCGTATTGTCCAGGAGCTTATCAAGCATGACCAGCAAGCACGCACTTCCTTCCTACCTGAATCCTGAAGACCTTGGCCCATGGGGCGTCTACCTCGAGCAGATCGACCGCGTTACGCCGTACCTGGGCAACCTGTCGCGCTGGGTGGAAACGCTGAAGCGTCCAAAGCGCATCCTGACGGTCGACGTGCCTATCGAGCGCGATGACGGCACCATTGCCCACTACGAAGGCTACCGCGTGCAGCACAACCTGTCGCGCGGCCCGGGCAAGGGCGGCGTGCGCTTCCACCAGGACGTGACGTTGTCGGAAGTGATGGCCCTGTCGGCCTGGATGACGGTCAAGAATGCCGCCGTCAACGTGCCATACGGCGGCGCCAAGGGCGGTATCCGTGTCGATCCGAAGACCCTGTCGCGCAACGAACTGCAACGCCTGACCCGCCGCTACACGAGCGAGATCAGCATGATCATCGGACCGAACAAGGATATTCCGGCGCCGGACGTCAACACGAATGAGCAAGTCATGGCGTGGATGATGGACAGCTACGCCATGATCGGCGGCAACATGTCGACCGGCGTGGTAACGGGCAAGCCAATCTCGCTGGGCGGCAGCCTGGGCCGCCGCGATGCGACGGGCCGCGGCGTGTTCGTCGTCGGTTGCGATGCGGCCGCCAAGGTCGGCATGTCGCTCGAAGGCGCGAAAGTCATCGTGCAAGGTTTCGGCAACGTGGGCGGCGTCGCTGCACGCATGTTCGCTGAAGCCGGCTCGAAAGTGGTGGCGGTACAAGACCACAAGACCACCGTCGTGCACGCTGGCGGCTTGAACATCCCGCAACTGCTGGCACACGTGGCCGAAGTGGGCAGCGTCGAAGGTTTCCCGGGCGCCGAGGCATTCGTGCCACGCGAAGATTTCTGGGGCATCGATTGCGACATCCTGATCCCGGCCGCGCTGGAACAGCAGATCACGGCTGAACGCGCTCAAGTCATCCGCGCCAAGATCATCCTGGAAGGCGCCAATGGCCCGACCCTGCCGGCAGCGGACGACATCCTGACCGACCGTGGCGTCTTGATCGTGCCGGACGTGCTGGCCAACGCCGGCGGTGTGACCGTCAGCTACTTCGAGTGGGCGCAGAACTTCTCGAGCTTCTTCTGGACGGAAGAAGAAATCAACAGCCGCCTGACCCGCATCATGCGCGAAGCGTTCGACGCCGTATGGCAAGTGTCGCAAGAGAAGAAAGTGTCGATGCGTACCGCGACCTTCATCCTGGCGTGCACCCGTGTTCTCCAGGCTCGCGAAGTGCGCGGCCTGTACCCATAATGGCTGCCTGAGAAAAAGCCCGGGGCGTTGTTGCCGTGCCTAGCCCCGGGCATTTTTCAGGCGCCATTGGGTTGATGGCGCTCTAAAAAATCCCGCCACACTTGCGTGTGAGCGGGATTTTTTGTATCTGGCAGATTTTTTACGCCGCGTAGCCTTGCGGATTCTGGTGCTGCCAGCGCCAGTGGTCGCGGCACATGTCGTCGATGTTTTTCTGTGCTTGCCAGCCCAGCAATTCCTTCGCCTTGTCGGCCGAGGCGTAGCAGCTGGCGATGTCGCCGGGGCGGCGCGGCACGATGTCGTACGGTACCTGGCGGCCGCTGGCGGCTTCGAAGGCGCGAACGGTGTCGAGCACGCTGTAGCCGTGGCCCGTGCCCAGGTTGACGGTAAAGCCACCCTCGGTGGCAAACAGGCGGTTCAACGCGGCCACGTGGCCCAGCGCCAGGTCGACCACGTGGATATAGTCGCGCACGCCCGTGCCATCCGGCGTGGCGTAGTCGTTGCCGAAGACGGCCAGGCGCTCGCGGCGGCCCACGGCCACCTGGGCGATGAAGGGCATCAGGTTGTTCGGGATGCCGGCCGGATCTTCGCCGATCAAGCCGCTGGCATGCGCACCGACCGGATTGAAGTAGCGCAACACGCCGACTTGCCACTGGGCATCAGCATGCACGAGATCCGCCAGGATCTGCTCGACCATCAGCTTCGAGCGGCCGTACGGGTTGGTCACGGACAGGCGCGACGTTTCCAGGATCGGCAACGCCTCCGGGTCGCCATACACGGTGGCCGACGAGCTGAACACAAAACGCTTCACGTTCGCCGCCGCCAGCACTTCCAGCAAGGCCACGGTGCCCGTGACATTGTTGTCCATATACATCAGTGGCTGCGCCACGGATTCGCCCACAGCCTTCAAGCCCGCGAAATGGATCACGGCATCGATGGCGTGCTCGCGCAGGACGGCGGCCATGGCCGCGCGGTCGCGCACGTCCGCTACATAGAAGGGCAAGCTTTTGCCGGAGATGCGCTCCACGCGCGCCATCGCTTCGCGCGCGCTATTACACAGGTTATCCACCGCGACGACCTCAAAGCCGGCAGCCAGCAATTCGACACAGGTATGCGAACCGATGAAACCGGATGCGCCGGTCACGAGTATTTTCTTGGACATAATATCAATCAATGCAAAAAAGACAAGACTACCGTAATTCACCCGCCCTGCCTAGCCAGCGCACGCTAGCGTGCGCGTTAAAAAAGCCTGCGGCGTCGCCGCGGCAGGCTTGTTCTCGTGCAAACGGCACGGGTGGGCAAACCGCCAGGTTATTTCTTGATGAACACCAGATCCCACACGCCATGGCCCAGCTTCAAGCCACGGTTTTCAAACTTGGTCAGAGGACGATACGCCGGCTGCGGCGCATAGCCATCGGCGCTATTGTGCAGCTGCGGCTCGGCGCCCAGTACTTCCAGCATTTGCACCGCGTAATCTTCCCAATCGGTGGCGCAATGCAGATAGCCGCCCGGCGCCAGGCGATCGGTCAATTGCTTGACGAACGGCGACTGGATCAGGCGGCGTTTGTTGTGGCGCGCCTTGTGCCATGGATCGGGGAAGAAAACGTGGATACCGGCCAGCGAATTGGCGGGAATCATGTGCGTGAGCACTTCCACGGCATCGTGCTGCAGCAGACGCAGATTCGTCAGCGACTCTTCACCGATCAGCTTCAACAGACTGCCGACACCAGGCGTATGCACTTCGACGCCGATGAAATCCTTCTCCGGCATGGCTTTGGCGATATGCGCGGTCGTCGCGCCCATGCCGAAGCCGATTTCCAGGATGACGGGCGCCTTGCGGCCGAACACCTGCTCGAAATCCATCGGTTCTTTGGCGAAAGGCAACAGGAACTGCGGGCCCAGGGTCTCGAGCGCGCGCGCCTGCGCCACGGAAAGCCGTCCCGCGCGGGTCACGAAACTGCGGATGCGGTGTTCGGTCGGATCGTACATCATCGGCCGCGCCGGGCCGTTTGCTGGGGTATCAGAAGACATGGGAATGGAGAAATAAGTGGCTGCGCCGCATCAAGCCAGGCGCCAGCGAAAAATGGAGCGGGTGAAGGGAATCGAACCCTCGTCGTAAGCTTGGGAAGCTTCTGCTCTACCATTGAGCTACACCCGCGAAGCCTGCATTTTACGCGGGATGACGAGGACTTGGCAAACTTGTGCGGCGCTTTCGAATGCATCAGCAATTCCCGCGATATTTGACAAAAACATGGACCGCAGCCTCGGCAAGGTGCCGTTTTTGTTGATAGAGAACAACATCTTCAGGCCGCCAGACACGCAGACTGGTCAGGTATGTAGCTAAAATAGAATAAATTATCGTTGCCACGGACTGTACGGCGCAGACTAGCAAGAGAAATGTTGCTACAATCATGTGACAGTTTAGCATTCCCGCTGTTCAACCTAAAAGGATATCCCATGAAGAAAATTCTGATCGCTTCGGCAATCCTGTGCTTCGCTTCCGCACAAGCCATGGCTCAATCGGCTCCAGCTCCTGTACCAGTCGCAGCGGCACCAGCTGCTGGTGCTGCTGCTGGCGCCGCTGCCGGCGCCACTGTTGCCGGCCTGAGCGTTAGCACCCTGATCGCTATCGGCGCAGCAGTTGCCGTTGTGGCCGGTGCAGCTAGCTCGGACTCGACCACCGCGCACACGACCCCAACCCACCATTAATACCTGGCTGCTCAGGCAGCGACAGGTAGGCCCATCCTGCAGCTTGATGTAAAGTCGAAAGGTGAAGGCCTGACACCGCAATAGTTCACATACTTTAATATGCCAACTATAGCAATAAGAGCCCTTTTCATTTGAAAACGGGCTTTTTTACTTTTTATCAAACATCAAAAAGATTGGCACCAGTCTTTCTGCTGTGGAAAAATGATGTCATATCGTATGGCCATGCCTGCGTTCCTCATCTATTCATTGAGAGATCCGCCTTCATGTCAGTAAAATATTGCGCACCATCGCTTCAGTTGCCATGAAGAACCAGCCTCTCCATAAACGCATGGGATTTGCCCTGCAAGGCTTGGGTGCCGCCTTCCGCATGGAATCGAGCTTTCGGCTGCAATGCCTTGCCGCCCTCCTGGTATTGCTTGTACTTGCCTGGTACCGGCCAGCGATGATCTGGTGGGCTTTGTTATTGCTCAACTGTGGCATGGTCCTCGCGGCGGAGCTCTTCAACACCGCTCTCGAAAATCTGATTGATCACCTTCATCCGGCCCTCCATCCCAGCATCAAGATCGTCAAGGACTGCGCCGCAGGAGCCGTGCTCATTCTCAGTATCAGTGCCCTATGCGTGTTTGTTGCTTTTTTGCTTGAAAACGTTGCGTGCTAAGCAAAAATACCGGGGCAGCAAACTACAATACAGGACGCGCCAAAGTGCGTGTCTCTCAGGCTCCATGGAGTCCGGAGAAAATACAAAGATTCCTGTAATTTATTAAAAATATTGCTCCCATTGGCAATAATTACATTTACATTGAAGCATAAATGACTATTCCCCTCGTACCGGTAATTCTTTGTGGTGGTTCCGGCACACGTTTATGGCCGCTTTCGCGCGAGGTATTCCCGAAACAGTTTCTGCGCTTGTCCACTCAGGGCAGCATGCTGCAACAAACGCTGCAGCGCCTGGCAGGCATAGACACCGTGTCGCCAGCACTGCTGGTATGCAACGAATCCTCGCGTTTTGTTGTCGCAGAGCAGGTGCGTGAGATCGGTCTGGAAAATAGCCGCATGCTGCTTGAACCCATGCGCCGCAATACGGCTCCAGCAATCGCCTCGGCAGCCTTGCATGCGATGGAGAGTGGTGAGGATCCGCTCCTGCTGGTGCTGCCTTCGGACCACGTCATTCTGGACGCCCCGGCCTTCCATCGCGCCGTCGCGCTGGCGCGTACTGCAGCAGAGGCTGGTCAGTTGCTGACGTTCGGCATCACGCCAACGGGACCAGAGACAGGATACGGCTATATTCGCGTCGAGGGCGCTGCAAGCGGGCAAGTCCAACGCGTGCTTGAATTCGTGGAAAAGCCGGCCCTGACGCTCGCGGAACAATATGTCGCCAGCGGCGACTACTTCTGGAACAGCGGTATGTTCCTGTTCCGCGCCAGCCGCTACCTGGAAGAGTTGGCGTGCTTCCAACCCGCTATTCTGGCAGCTTGCCGCGCTGCCATCAGCGCCGCGAAAAGCGACCTCGACTTCATTCGCCTGAACAAGGATGCCTACGCCGCCAGTCCCGATATCGCCGTGGCCTACGCCGTCATGGAGCGCACCAGCCATGCTTCGACCGTCGCCCTCGATGCAGGCTGGAATGATATCGGTTCCTGGAAAGCCGTACTCGACGTGGCGGAAAAGGATGCCAGCCAGAATAGCACCCAGGGCGATGTACTGATCCAGGATTGCAACGATTGCCTGGTACACAGCACTAGCCGCCTGGTCACCGCCATTGGCATGCGCAATACCGTCATCGTGGAAACCGCCGATGCCGTGCTGGTCATGGATGCGGATCAGGCACAACAAACGAAAACCATGGTCGCGCAATTGGTCGACAGGCAGCGCCCCGAGGCCACCATGCACCGTGAAGTCTTCCGTCCGTGGGGTTCCTATGATTCCATCGGCAATGGCGAGCGCTTCCAGGTCAAGCGGATCACCGTCAAGCCTGGCGCCAAGCTGTCATTGCAAATGCATCACCACCGCGCCGAGCACTGGATCGTGGTCTCCGGCACTGCCCAGATCACGAATGGCGACAAGGAATATTTGCTGACCGAAAACCAGTCTACCTATATTCCCCTCGGCGTCGTCCACTCGCTGGCCAACCCGGGCAAGCTGCCGCTGGAATTGATTGAAATTCAATCGGGTAGCTACCTTGGAGAAGACGACATTGTCCGCTTTGAAGACCGCTACGGCCGCACTTGACCGAGCAGATACGTAAGCACCATGCATACGGCACCACAAGAATTTACACTGAAGTTTATAAGGTTTAGCAAGTCATCATGAAACCAATCGAAGGCATCTTTGTACAAGAAATAAAATGGTATTGCAGCAGCAGGGTAGAAAAATATTTCCTCACCTTTGCCGATGCGTTAGCCATGTTCACGGCATTCTGGCTCGCCGGCACATGGACCCTCGATGGCGGCGATTTGAACAACTGGGGCTTGGATAGCTCACGCCTGCTCAGTTACAGCCTGCTATCCGTGGTCACTGTGGCGATCTTCAAGCTGAAGGGCCATCATGCCAAACGCCGCCCGTACTCGAATGAAATCAAGGAACTGCTGAAGATCGCCATGGTCATGGGCCTGATCGACGCGGCCCTGGTCTTCCTCGACAAGCGCGACTCTTCGCGCGAGGCACTGTTGGCAACCTGGCTGCTGGTGCCATGCTGTGTCCTGCTGCTGCGCGGCATGGTCAAATACCTGCTGATGAAAGCTGGCGGCTGGATACGCCCCATGGTCATCATCGGATGGGGTGACAATGCCTTGCAAACAGCGCGAGCCTTCGATGAGGAAGCGTTGATGGGCTATCGCCTGATTGCGTTCCTGATCCCCGAAGGCCAAGGCCGCCTGGAGCAACACTACGTGAACCGCAGCAAACAGACGGTGCCGTGCATTCCGCTTGGTGTCAATCCTGAGGAAACGCTCAAACTGCTGGGTGATCCGCATGCAGTTGTCGCTCTGGAACAAGGCGGCATCGATGCCTATCAGGGCATGATCCAGCAAGTCAGCCGTTGCGTTGCCAATATGCAAGTGGTACCTGCCGTACGCGGCCTGCCCCTGTATGGCATGGAGGTCAACCATTTCTTTACACATGAAGTGCTGCTGCTGACCATGCGCAACAACCTGGCACGGCCAGGTTTACAAATGATCAAGCGCTGCTTTGATCTGATGGCTTCAATCTGCGTGCTGATCGTCGGCGCCCCCATCCTGCTGTGGATCGCGGCCAAGGTCATGGCATCGGGCCGTCCCATCTTCTACGGCCACAAACGTGTGGGGCAGAATGGCAAGCATTTTCTCTGCTACAAATTCCGCACTATGGCCGTAAATGCGGACATATTGCTGAAAGAATTGCTGGAGCGCGACCCTGAAGCCCGTGCCGAGTGGGACCGTGATTTCAAACTGAAGCACGACCCCCGCATCACCTCGATCGGCCACTTCCTGCGCCGGACCAGTCTCGATGAATTGCCGCAGCTATGGAACGTACTGAAAGGCGAAATGAGCCTGGTCGGTCCGCGCCCGGTTGTCGATGCGGAACTGGAGCGTTATGGCAACCAGGTCGACTATTACCTGGAAGCGAAACCCGGTGTCACGGGCCTATGGCAAGTCAGCGGCAGGAACGACGTCAGCTACGATACCCGCGTTTATCTCGATGCATGGTATGTCAAGAACTGGTCTTTATTCAATGACATTGTTATTCTACTGAAAACGGTTAAAGTCATTTTCAAGAAAGATGGCGCGTATTAAGTACATGATCAAATAAAATTTCAATCATTTCATCTCAAAAATAGAAGAACGATGCATCGTGAAGATGTTCTAGCAAAAAAGGATAGCAGCATGATTTTAGTGACTGGCGGCGCCGGCTTCATCGGCTCCAACTTTGTACGCGACTGGCTGGCGCTCAACGATGAGCCCGTGATCAATTTTGACAAACTGACCTATGCTGGCAATCTCAGCAATCTGGCCAGCCTGGAGCAAGACCCGCGGCATATCTTTGTGCGTGGCGACATTTGCGATACCGCTCACGTCTCGCGCCTGCTGGCAGAACACCAGCCACGCGCCATCGTGCATTTTGCCGCAGAGAGCCATGTCGACCGCTCGATCCATAGCCCCGGCGAATTCATTTCGACCAACGTCAACGGCACCTTCAGCCTGCTCGAAGCGGCGCGCGCCTATTGGATCGGCTTGACGGGCGAGGCCAAGGACGGCTTCCGCTTCCTGCACGTCTCGACCGACGAGGTGTATGGCACCTTGGGGCCGAATGACCCGCCATTCACGGAAACGACGCCGTATGCGCCAAACAGCCCGTATTCGGCATCGAAAGCGGCGTCCGATCATCTGGTACGCGCCTATTTCCATACGTATGGCATGCCGGTGCTGACGACCAACTGCTCGAACAACTATGGCTCTTTCCATTTCCCGGAAAAACTGATTCCGCTCATCATCAGCAACGCCCGCGCCGGCAAGGCCTTGCCTATCTATGGCGATGGCATGCAAGTGCGCGACTGGCTGTACGTGGGCGACCACTGCTCGGCGATTCGCCGCGTCCTGGAAGCAGGTCGTCTGGGCGAGGTCTACAACGTGGGCGGCTGGAATGAAATGGCCAATCTGGAAGTCGTGCATACCTTGTGCGACATCCTCGATACGCTCGATCCCAAGGCGTCCGGCAGCTATCGCGAACAAATCACCTATGTACAGGATCGCCCTGGCCACGACCGCCGCTATGCCATCGACGCACGTAAGATCGAGCGCGAACTGGGCTGGAAGCCGGCCGAAACCTTCGCCACCGGCATCCGCAAGACCGTTCAATGGTACCTGGACAACCAGGCCTGGGTACGCGATGTCCAGTCGGGCGACTACCTCAAGTGGGTAGAGAAAAACTACGCGGCACGCGACATGGCCAAGGAGCAACAATAATGGCAACACCCATCGAACGCAAGGGCATCATCCTGGCTGGCGGTTCCGGCACGCGCCTGTACCCTGTCACCATGGCCGTATCGAAGCAACTGCTGCCCGTATATGACAAGCCGATGATCTACTATCCGCTGACCACCCTGATGCTGGCCGGCATACGCGACATCCTGATCATTTCAACGCCACAAGATACACCGCGCTTCCAGGAATTACTGGGCGACGGCAGCCAGTGGGGTATCAGCCTGACCTATGCAGTGCAGCCCAGCCCGGATGGCCTGGCACAGGCGTTCATCATCGGCAAAGAGTTTGTCGGCGATGCACCATCGGCGCTGATTCTGGGTGACAACATCTATTACGGTCACGACTTTGAATCGCAGTTGCGCGAGGCCTCGGCACGCACCAGCGGCTCGACCGTATTCGCCTATCACGTGCACGATCCGGAACGCTATGGTGTGGTCGACTTCGATGATCAGCGCCACGCCGTCAGCATCGAAGAAAAACCGCTCAAGCCAAAATCGAACTACGCCGTCACCGGCCTGTACTTCTACGATAGTCAAGTGTGTGGAATTGCCGCAAGAATAGCGCCGTCAGCGCGCGGCGAACTGGAAATCACCGATGTAAATCGAGTTTATCTTGAGCGCGGTGAGCTCAATGTGGAGTTGATGGGGCGTGGCATGGCCTGGCTCGATACTGGCACCCATGAATCCTTGCTGGAAGCAGGCCAGTTCATCGCCACCATCGAGAATCGCCAGGGTTTGAAAGTTGCCTGCCCTGAAGAAATCGCCTACCGCCGTGGCTACATCGACGCCGCCAAGCTCGAAGCATTGGCGCAACCCTTG
This sequence comes from Janthinobacterium sp. SUN137, assembly GCF_030587265.1. Classification (NCBI taxonomy): domain Bacteria; kingdom Pseudomonadati; phylum Pseudomonadota; class Betaproteobacteria; order Burkholderiales; family Oxalobacteraceae; genus Janthinobacterium; species Janthinobacterium sp. SUN137. The sequence continues at coordinate 1,595,463 of NZ_JAPWHZ010000001.1, forward strand.
AAAAAGAACGCTTACGGTCAATACCTGCTGCGCCTGCTCGAAGAAAAAATATACTAAAGCCTGAACGGCTCATTTCACACCATGCAAATTCAAACCACCGCCATACCGGACGTCCTGATCCTTGAACCCACCGTGTTCGGCGATGACCGGGGCTTTTTCTACGAAAGCTTCAACCAGAAGCGCTTTGCCGAACTGACCGGCGTCACGCGCGATTTCGTGCAGGACAATCATTCCAAGTCGGCAAAGGGCGTGTTGCGCGGCCTGCACTACCAAATCCAGCAACCGCAAGGCAAGCTGGTGCGTGTGACCGCTGGCGAAGTCTTCGACGTCGCCGTCGACCTGCGCAAAAGCTCGCCGACGTTTGGCCACTGGGTAGGCGTGACCTTATCAGCGGCCAATAAACGCCAGTTGTGGATACCGGAAGGCTTTGCCCACGGTTTCGTGGTCACCAGCAACAGCGCCGAGTTCCTGTACAAGACGACCGACTACTGGGCACCGGAGTTCGAACGCAGCCTCCTGTGGAACGATCCAGCCATCGGTATCGACTGGCCGCTCGATGGCGAACCACTGCTGTCTGGCAAAGATAAAGTCGGTACCTTGCTGGCCAACGCCGACGTTTTTTCCTGACCGTTACCGACCAATCTGACACACTGGAACAAAACTATTTCATGAGCCGTATTTTAATCACAGGAAAAACCGGCCAGGTCGGTTACGAACTAGAACGCAGCCTGCAGGGCCTGGGCGAGATCATTGCGGTGGACCGCAGCCAGATGGACCTGGCCGACCTGGACCAGGTTCGCGACGTCATCCGCCGCATCAAGCCGACGCTGATCGTCAACCCGGCCGCGTACACCGCTGTCGACAAGGCCGAGAGCGAACCTGAACTGGCGCTGCGCATCAATGGCGAAGCACCGGGCGTGATGGCGGAAGAGGCGAAAAAGCTGGGTGCTGCGATGATCCATTACAGCACTGACTACGTGTTTGATGGCTCGAAAGATGGTCCCTACACCGAAATCGATCCCACTTGCCCGATCAATGTCTACGGCAGCAGCAAGCTGGCCGGCGAACAGGCGATCGAGGCCGCCGGCATCCCTTACCTGATCTTGCGCACCAGTTGGGTCTATAGCACACATGGCAAAAACTTTCTGTTGACCATGCTGCGCCTGGCAAAGGAGCGCGAAGAACTAAGTATCGTATCCGATCAGTTCGGCGCACCGACATGGAGCCGTACCATCGCAGATACCACGGCGCATATCGTGGCGCAAAGCCTGACGGCAAGCGACCAGCAAGCATGGTGGCAAGCACGCTCCGGTCTGTATCATTTGACGGCGCAGGGAAGGACCAGCTGGTTCAGTTTTACCGAAGCGATCATGGCCCATCCTTCAGTTGCCAAAAAACCAATATTAAAACCGATATTAGCTAAAGACTATCCCGTACCAGCGAAGCGTCCGACCAATTCAGTACTGTCATCACAGCGCCTGATGGATACTTTTTGTCGCATTCCGGATTGGCAGGATACATTAAGGCTGTGTCAAAATTAAATATTACCCTGTCAACAGAAATGAAAAATGGGAATTGTTCAGCCTGAGTAAACACCGGAAATAGCAGTTGTAAACGAAACTTTTTTACCGTATTACTCCTGCATGCCACCGAAACCGAACCCCTCCCTATCTCTCGAGACTATCCGAAACGGACAAAGACAACTTTAAATAATGATAACAAATCCGGCCTTCGCGTGGCCAGCCGGTTGCACCAGCGCCACATCGCGGACATCGAGCCCCGACATGTATAACGATATGGCTTAAACTGCTGTCTCAAACCATGGATCCGCTATATTATTGCAGTGTGACAGATGGTATATATTTGACGCCCTGCGATTTCAAACTCCACGTTCCACACAGGATTAATGAACAGTGCTCGTTAGGTATTGCAGCAATGCTATGTGTTGAGTATAAGTGAGCTGCGTCTATTCAAATTCAAGCTTGGTCCGTGAACGCGAATTGAGCGACAGCAAAATGGCATTCGACTCGTCAGGGAAGCAAATCGATAAGTCGATGCTTTTTGGAGGTGTACTGGTGCAACAGCCCCTTGGCGTTCTCGTTGCCCCCTGTTCCCAAGGGGCGTGCGGATCGGCGAAGTCAGTCCGCACGCCGGTGCGCTCAGTGAGCATCTCGCAGCCTTGGTAGCACGTCATCGTTTTGCACATCATCACCGGCTCGCTGTTGAGGGCGCATTGGCGATGCTGGCGACGATACTCTTGACGGGTTGCGTTAACCATTTTGGCCAATGCCACGAAACCGGTCGCGCATTCGACCAGCGTGTCCACCGACGCGATAGACACTTGCTGGCGCCGTTATCACGTCGCCCTTCCATTGGCCGGGGACAAGGCGGCCCTTGATCGCCAGAGGGCAGATATGATGATCTGGCTGTCCAGAATCTACCCTCGGCGATCGGTGCAGCGGCTACGCGGTTCGCGCACCTGATTGTGGTGGCTCAGGCAGGCAATAAGTTCGCGCTTGGCCTCGCCGCACGCATGCATGTAGATGGCGTCGTAGATAGTCTCGTGGCGCACGGTTACATCAGGGTTGTCGCGCCATGGGAACTCCTGTTCTTGCGTTTTTTCTGTGGCAACCAGAGAAGTTTGAGCTGATGTCGAACAACTTCGGGCAGGACACTATCGGCCCGGAGTTTGGCCAACCACCGCGATTCAATCCGGCGGGCCTGGCACTGCAAATGCGCCCGGTTGACATCGTAGATGCCACCATCGGGGGTGCGTCCGATTTTACGGCCAATCGTATTGCCCAAACGGCAAAGACGCTTAGCAATAGCTCGAATAGCGTACAGGTCATCGCGCATGGCCGTGACGACCTGTACTTCTAGATGGCAAGAAGTTTTGTAGCTTTTCGCCGTGACGGCACTTTACAGCAGAAGGTATTGCACTTGTTTTTTGAGAACGCCACCAATGGTATCCGTACTGATAAATACATTGAAAAGGTACAGAAGTAATGAAATTTATTTACATCGAATTAAAGATCGTCTTGCGTGCGGTACTGATCTGCGTGGCTTTTTCTTCCCCGGCTTATGCCTATGTTGATCCCGGCTCAGCCCTCCTGCTGCTACAGAGTATTTTTGCCATCATTGGCGCAGCATTAACATTTCTCAAGAAGCCTCGGCAAATGATCGCCAAACTGTTTAGTCGAAAGAAAAATAACGATGCGTGATCCTGAAGGCACGATTGAATTTCAGGGACAAACAGTCATTCGCCGCATCCACCCCACAGCCACAGCCAAGCAATTTCTTCTATCGAAAGCTGCTGCGACGCTCGTAGAAGCCGGTAGGCTGATTCCGTTCGAGTTCACGGCGCCCGAAACAGTCGAGTCGCCTAAGTTGCCTTTCGTCAGTTATCCCTTTGAGTGGTGTGACGCACAACTTTATTTGGCAGCGCAACTCACGTTAGATATCTCGCGTGAAATTCTCGGCGCTGGGCATGAATTGAAAGACGCTTCGGCATGGAACGTAATTTTCCAGGGCAATCAGCCCATGTTTTGTGATCACCTTTCGTTCCAGCCGATTGTTACGCCGCAATGGTGGGCGTTTGGCCAGTTTACTCGTCATTTTCTGCTGCCTCTTGCAGTATCGCAGCAGCGCGGCCTGAAGCCACACCAAAGTTACAGCACCTATCGCGATGGCATTCCACCAGATGTTGCTCGTACTTTGCTTGGTTTCAAACGATACATGACGCGATACTGGCCACTCATGGTGGCAAGTAACAATAAATCCCAACCTCGCGCTCAAGTACCGACAAAAGATGGTAAACATCTACATGGCAGTCTCTACGGTTTCTGCCAATCCATGCTCAATGGTGGAAAACCCAACCAGGCGCGTAGCCATTGGGCTGACTATACCGACACGCGCCATCACTATACCGACGAAGCTTCCACTGCAAAATTTCAAAAGGTAGGTGAATGGCTGGAAAACACCGCGCCGGCTTGGGTGGTGGATCTCGGCTGCAACACCGGAGAATTTACGGTTCTGTCGGCCGGAACCGGTGCCGACGTGATCGCCGTCGATCTGGACCATGACGCCATTCAAAAGCTGGTGCTTTCGCAAAGTCACGCCACCAATATCCACCCTCTCGTCACCAATTTAGGGGATATGGTTGGCGGGCGCGGTTGGTGTGGTGATGAGTTTCCTTCGCTGATGACTCGTCTGCACCAGCGCGCCGACATGCTGTTGATGCTGGCGCTCATTCATCATTTGGCGATATCTGAAGGTATTCATATGGGGAAAATTGCGCAGATGGCGGAACACATTACGCGCGAGTTCCTGATCGTTGAATTACTCGATGAAACTGATCCGATGGTCTTGCACCTGTGCAGCCAGCGCAAGCGCGAGCCCAAGGAGTTTTCTGTGGCTGTACAAATGGCGGCCTTTGGTCAATATTTCAGTACGGTTGCAAGCTATTCCGTACCCAATACACTGCGCACGCTATGTCTACTCAAGAAACTGTGACCGAACTACAGGCAGGGGAGCCGCTTTATGCGGCAACCTTGGCGTTGCTCACGCTACTGTTGCTTAGACAGACTGACTGGATCTGGAGCAGCCTGTACTTTCAGCATCACACAGCAAGCGAAATCACCCTCGCTTTCGGGCTGCTGGTTGTCTTTGTTATCGTTTGTGTTGCACTGCTGCGCCGTGGATTGGGGCAAGCCACAACAATAAAATTTTTAAATGTCGGCATAGCCCTGTTGTTAACTTTTGTCGGGTTCAATTACCTTAAGCAGTTGGAATTGATTCCGATGCAAAGCAATGCCTTGCAAAAAGCACTCGCAGTGGTATCGGCTATCACTGCAAGTCTGTTAACTTTCAAAATCAGTATTGACACTTGGAAACGTCTGTACTTGGCTGGAATCGTCGGAGGAATGATTTTCATCTTTTTCCCAGTGGTGCTTGCGAACACGAATGCCTCAACTGTCTACTGGCCAAGCCCAAGTCATCAACCGCCGACATTAGCGGCTCCAAATATGCCATCGCAAAACACGATTGTTTTGCTATTAGATGAGTTCAGTGCCAGCGCAGCCGAGCCTGTTGTTAAGCAACTGCAAGCGGCCGGATTACATGTCACAGCAACCAATATAGATCCGGCAGGCAAGAACACGATCAACGTCATTCCCGCCATTTGGATGAGGACACCTTTTGACCAATCAGTGGCCTGTGGGCCCACGCAAATCTGCAGTACAAGCAAAGTATTGGATTTTTCCAAAGTAAAGGCTAGTTCGGAGAATATTGACATCGTGGGTTTTTATCACCGCTATTGCTCCATTCAAGGTCTTCGTTCCTGCTCTTTTTCTCCCTTTCCAATAAAGTCAGCTGGCACAGAATTGGCTTGCAGCTTCCCTGGTATCAACGAAATGGAATTATTGGGTTGCGAAGCCTCCGAGTCAGACAGAAAAAAATTCCTAGCCTTACGTGATGGCATGAAAAAAACGCTGATGGAAGCACCTTTTTGGCAAAAAGGAGGAATTCTATTTGCACACCTTCAGGTGCCACACCCGCTAATGGGGATTCCTTTGAAGACCTTGAGTGTAGAATATGCTGACAACATTAAAGAGGGTGCTTCAATAGTTGGACTGGTGGCGCAAAGAGCCAAGTCGGTGTTTGGAGACAATTTCAGAATTATTGTATTTTCCGATCACCCCTTGCGGCCAGAAATTTGGTGTGCCGACAAGACCTACATGACACTCAAGTGCAAGCCTGACTCATCACAAATATCAAATCAAGTGCCGCTTATCATTGCTACTTTTAATGTGAACAACAAGGCGCCACTAAAGATCGAAAATAACATCGCTGTATTCGATCTGTTGTACCAGTTTGATTCTAAGTAAGCCTACGCCCTCTGTCTTGAGCGACCAGTAAATTTGACCGATGATGGTATCACACCGCTGGAAAGCAACATGTTGATCAAGCAGAATAGACCTGCCGGTTGTAATATCACAGCAGGGATTCGTCAACATGTTTGATGGGCGGTCGGCAATCTGCCACCAGCACATGATGCAACCAGGTTTCCGGGGCGACCCTATTCAGTCAGGCGGAGCCGATCAGCGAGTAAATCGCAACTACCCGTTCGCCACCACTGGTAATGCCAAGCCGCGCATCATTCTGGCGACGGACGCTGTGCGAGGCGACGACATGCTACACCAGTCGCGCATGGTGCCTACGGCGCAGGGCACGGACCGTAAGGCTGTCTCTGGGTATTGTGGGGCATGCGCAAAGACTCTTTGTAAGCGCAAATCCAGCACCGCCCTCAACCCTGCCTGGAATTGCCAGATGATGGCATCACACCACCGAGAAACGGCGTATTTTTAGGCCGAGGGAATCTACGTGGTGCAGTTGCAGGGCAAGAAGTCATCGCACGGTAGACCAGATGATCGGCGATGTTGCTCAGCACATGGCGCAGCCAGATCTCGGGGTCAACTTCGTTGAGCTTGGCGGTGCCGATCAGCGAGCAGGTGCCGGCAGCACGCTCGCCACCGCTGTCGGCATCGGCGAACAGATAGTTGCGCCGGCCAATGGCGACCCCGTTCGGCTGCAGAGTTGTCGATCTCGATGATGCCCTCGTCACATTTGCGCAGCAACTCCGGCCATAGGTTCATCGCGTACTGGATCGCCACCGCCGTGTCCGACTTGCGCAACAGTTTATCGACGGCCCCCCCGTTATTGCACCAAAAATTATCTAGCGCTACTGTGGATTATTGTAACAATGCAGGGGTCGTCGGCGCAGCCATGGACCTTTCGTTCACGATAGGACGAACTAGTCGAGCGAAGAAAAGGCGAAACACTAAAGTAAATAGTAAGTATACCAAAAACACCTTTATCCCATTTGCAAAATTCACTTTAGAGGCGATGGATGAGAACGATGCAATGAAAATAATTCCAACAAAGCGATAGTATTTCACTTGTCTTTCAAAATATCGAAAGAGGAGTGCATAAAAAAAAGCGACTAATGATGGTCCAAACACTCCAAAATTCGCATAGGCCTCAGCGGCATAGTAGAATCCTCCCATCGGGGCGTACAGTTCGTCAGTATTACCTGCTCCCACAAATTTCAAGAGTATTAAGTGATCATCTCGGATGCCACTTGGAAGAAGGTAAATAAAAGGATCGAGCAAGTAGGTTAAACCGTATAAAATATGGCGTGTATTATCAACAATTGAAACTGACTGCAGCAAAGTGTATGAGGCAAAATATGCTTCGATTCCAACAGAGCCAACAATTGCATCCGCAAAATTTTGATTTAACACAATTGCTCTGGCGCTAAGAATTGCAAATAATGCCAGTGCACAAAATATATAGTGCTTCTTTTTCACAACACCACCATTCTGGTGCCATATCCAAGCTGCTGCAACCAAGAAGCCGAAAAAGGTAGTTCTACCGCCGTCCACCATCATCAGCGCGACCTGAGTTACGAATATGAAAAAAATTTCACGTGGCTTGCTTTTTCTTAGATAGATGAAAAGTAATGCCATAGCGACAAAGCAGTATTTCGCGTAAGCGAAAACAACAGTCTTCCAGCCATGCGCATTGTCGTGGCTGATCGCATGCCATCCCAAATCTTTACCAAAAGCCATCAGTCCCAACCACAGAAACAGATAACAGAGAAAAAATCCATTCAAATGCGCCAAGCGAAGCGTCCTTTGAGGACCGTGTATAACAACGCTGTTTCTGTAACCGTAGCCAATTAAAAAAAACGGCAATGCCAAAGAGGATGAAAGCACCGCAGTGTTAATAGCACCTTTATCGCCTAATAGAGATAGGGTTATACCAACATTGCCATAGTATGCAATAATAAGTGCAATTATATAAAATAGATTATATGCAACAAAAACAATTGCGGGAGAAAATATAAATATTTTATCTTTTTTAACGTAAAAATAAGCCATTATTATAGATAACAATATACTTATTAATGATATAATCATCATATTAGCCAAAATGTATTAATTTTTGCACTTTGTAATCTTCCACTACCGTGAAAAACTTGGCAAAGGGTAACAAGGGAATTTTCGGCGGGAATGGGTTCGAGACGCGCATGATGTGCCTGGTAAAATTTTGCGAAGCTAGGTGCTGGCAAGCAAATACGATCTCGCATTGTAACCGAAGCGAGTTCAAAGACGGGACAATCCACCCAAGACAAGGGAATTGTGTGCGTTTAAATATTTCATTTTAACTATCATTAAATATATTCTTGACATTATATTAAAGTCGGGGCTTTCAGTGTGGATTTTTATTTCCACTGCCTAGGATCTTCATTCTGACCATACCGTTTCAAGATTTCGCCGTCCGACTATCTTCAACAGAATTTCTTCATTATGCGCGCCATGCAGACCATCCGACTGCGTTTTCGCACTGTCGCAAGCTACCCTTGGCGAGGCTGGTCACCATCATGCTGAGTGGCATACGGATGAGCGCCCAAGCCAAACTGGACACCTTCTTCGCCCATCTTCGCCAACAAACCCACCTGGTCTACTGGGTGTCCGGGCATGCGTTCAGCCAGATGCGTGCCAAGCTGTTCCTGACCGCCATTCCGGCCCTCAACGACTAGCGAATCCCGCGCGCGCCGAGAAGAACAGGTTTGTGCCGCGCTGGTGCTTGCTAAGCCTAGACGCCGCCCACACCTCGACAGTGCGCGTTGGTCTGCGGAGCAGCCACATTAAGCGCGCCGCTCTGGCCGACAAAATCCTGTTCGGCCGGGACTTGCCGTGGCTCGACCTGATACTAGCGGCCTCCCTACACAACAACGTCCACCAATGCGGCGAGCGTCAGTTCTTGTTCGAGAGGCGTTCAAACGGCTCAAACACCGGTTCAACCTGGAGCACATCAGCGGATTGCCCCAGCAAGCCGTGGCGCAGGACGTTGCCGCCAAAATCGTCTGCGATAGCCTACAGGCCTTCGTCTCCCTGACCGCACATGCCGACGCCGATCTTCTAGACCACAAAGTCGAAGCCGAAAAGACACAAGGCCATGAGCCAGAAAAATTACTGAAATGTCTTAACTTGGGCGGATTGGAGCGCACACTGGCAAAACTGCGGCGCAATTCAGCACCACCGCGTCACACTGAACGGCACCGAATCCGCCACCGGAATTTTGTCAATTAACAAAGAGAAGACCGACATCCTTGCAGTACTGACGATCAAAAAACCGATACTCTGGACTCGATTAACCCTCCTGAACTGAAACAATTTTAAGTCGCTCCATATAAATCAATAACTTATGCTCTTAACTATCGAAGGACTCGTAAGGTTAACGTTGATCACCGACCAAGGTACTTACAGACCCAACGCATTCATGAAATAGGCTTCGACACCAATATTCATAAGGGGGCTCTCCATCTCAAAATCGCTCAGACCACAATGCTAAACGAAGTCAAGTTGCGCATAAAACGGCATAGAACCTTAAATCTTCATAAAGCTGAGTCTGCAAGAGACTCTGCTGAATAGCCACATTAAATTTTAATTCTTCTGCTAATTATTCTTTAACCAATATCCTTTGTACATGCTCATTCTTTTTTTCAATTTGGTTGGAAAATATTTTTCATAACGCCCCATTTTGTAGCCAACATATTTGAAAAACGTGCGAATCAACGTCGATGGTATCAAATACCAGGCATCACTCATCACATGACGCATTTCAGAACACAGATATCGCATTCCTTCGCCACTCACCTGCCCAAACTCAATGAGCAACCATGGCTCACGCGCGTGCAACACACCGATATCGAAATAACGTTTGAACTCCTCACCATAGGTATAATGGTGTGAATGGTGAACGATGGCGCCAGCCTGATAAGCAACGGTTTTGCCGGAAAGTAGAAGCTTGGCCGCCACCATAGTGTCCTCACCTAAAATGACATTGGTAGGAAATCCGCCAATATCCATCAAGTCTTTTACCCGATAAGCAGAAAACGAATTGGATATAAATATCGACTTGAATCCAAGATCTTTTTTAGATGCCAATGATTTCAATACGCTTTTCTCAGCATAATTAAATATGCGAGCGTGCGCTTCACTCGGCCGGCTGCCAGCGTGTGGCAACTGCCGTCCGTATGCCGCTGCCACGTTACTATTTTCTGAAAATACTTGAACCAAATTACGTAAAGAATGCTCATCATGCAACAAAGCGTCCTGCGTCATGAAGATCACAATATCAACTTGTTCTGCAATTTTACTAACCGCCAGTTGGCGAGTACCGCCATGATTGAATTCACTTTTGGAGATCGTCTGAACCTCAAACAGTTGGTGCGTTTCATACGTCATCGTACCATCGTTCGATGTAGAGTCAATGATAAGACGAACCTCTGGCATCAGGGACTGTGACTTCATTTTCTCCAACCACTGGTTCCACATTGGCCCGGGGTTATAGGTTGGAACAACAATACCAATTCTATTCATTTTTTCCAACTTCATCGATGATATTCCAGAATTTCTCTGATGACTGATTCCATGAAAAATCTTTTGCCCGATTTAAGCCAGCATTTATCAAGCTAGCCCTCAAATCAGAGTCGTCGACGATTCGGTTCATTGCGGTGGCGATAGCGCGAACATCCAGCGGGTCGACCAGCAATGCCGCGCCACCAGCAATTTCAGGCATGCAGCTGAGATCGGAGGTGATCACCGGGACACCGGTCGCCATCCCTTCAAGAATTGGCAAGCCAAACCCTTCATACAGGGAAATGTAGACTATTGCCGTCGCACCCTTGTAGTAGCGAGGTAAATCCTCATCCTGGATAAAGCCAGATGTTTCCACCATGCCATTTACAGCGAACTGCTGCATCATTTTTCTCAGGTCATCATCCAATTTACCAGAAAGCAATAATTTTATACCCAGCGACGGTAATTTCGAAAGAGCATATGCTTCTATCATCCGGAATATATTTTTATATCCCCTTCGATTTCCGGCATAGAATATATACGGATAACCTAATGATACCGGGATAACATCAACATTGAACGATTGCTCGACAGCATTGTATATAACCTCGATTTTTTCAGGCTTGAAGCCCCCCCAGGCAATCAGTTCTTTTTTTGTGCATTCCGAGACGGTTATTATTTTTGAGCATTTTTCATAAAGATTCTTCAATATATAATTGTAATATGCTTTATGCCCCCAACTATAATAATGCAAATGTATCAAGTCATGTACGGTGACAACATCAGGAGTTCTCGGATGAAAAGGAGCAATGAAACCCGGGGACCAAAAAACATCTGTTTTCAAACTGCGCAACTCTGCACCAAGCTTCAGGGGAGAAAGCGGGTCTGATATTTTTCCTTCATATTTCAAAGGCAGTAATTCTACATGGACAGGTTTTCTTTTTATCAAAGCGGCAGCAACAGCACCAATACCTGTCGGCCCTAACCAACGCGGATCATAGCTCAACTTCATGATAATTTCTCAACTTTTCACATCTGCAATCATGATTGCATAAAACGAATTTACCAAAATATGAAAAGAAAATCATATTTTTGCACTTGAAGTAGCAGTACATGAACTCATGTAGACTTTCTCTACATTTTCAAGCCATCCTTTATTGCCGAAAAAAAAGGCCCACGCATTTTTTTCGAAAAAAAATCAAATTTAAACAATCGGGTCAAGAAGTAATATGTCAATGAAATAATTTTCATCGAAAATCCGAAATTTTTCCGAATAAAATAAAGGCGGTTACGCTGAGCATAATATGTCGTGAATGTAGATCCGGAGCCACCAGTGCTGCTGCTGACCTTATGCTTCACTTCTCCCGCTGCCCAATAGTAAATACCAAAACCCGAATGATTTGCACGCCAGACAAAGTCGGTATCATCGTAATAAACGAAATATTTTTCATCCATGACGCCGATTTTTTCAAATACCGATTTATGGATCAGCATGAAGCAGGTCGGGGCATAGTTGACATGCCCATCCGTATCATACTGACCGCGATCCGGCTCGCCCTCACCGCGATGTGTCGTAGTACCCTTCCAATTGCTGATATCACCGCCTGCACACCAGATGTTGCCGGAATCAAAAAAATATATTTTTGGCACAATCAGCTTCTCGTTGTGATTCTTGGCTAACGCCAGCATCTTGCTGATTAATGCACTATCATCGAACTCAATATCGTTGTTCAATAGCAGTACATACTCACAGTTATTTTCCAATGATAATTGTATGCCCTGATTATTTCCTTTGGCCACACCAACATTATCGGAATTTTTTATCAACGTGACATTTTTCATGCCATATTGTTCAATCAATTGAATCGATGTGTTATAGGAAAGGTCATCCAAACTGTTGTCAATAATATACAGACAATAATTTTTAAGATCCTGACGGCTCAGACTTTCGAAGAAACCGGGCAGCACATCGGCGCTATTGAACAGCACTGTTACCAGGCCAACCTTGACCGTCATTTGTAAAGTCCCCGCTGCTTCATTTCGGCGATACTGGCATCGTAGGTATCGGCCTGAATTGCCTGTTCGTTAACCCAATCGGTAAAGCGTGCGATACCTTCGCTGAAACTCACTTTAGGCTGGAAGCCAAGTAAACGATTCGATTTGGACAGGTCCGCATAGTTGTGGCGGATATCGCCGAGGCGGTAAGCACCAGTAACCTTGATCGGTACGTCGATGCCATAGTGCTGAACCAGTGTCTGTGCAACCGTCAAAACATCAGTTGCAACACCAGCACCGATACCGAATACTTCACCATCGGCTTCTTCCTTTGTCAGCGCCAAGGTCGTCGCAGCAACGATATCATCAATAAACACGAAATCGCGACTTTCCTTGCCATCTTCAAAAATACTCAAACCATTACCATTTTTAATACGCGTCGAAAAAATTGACAAGATCCCCGTATATGGATTGCTCAACGACTGACCTGGGCCATAAACATTTTGATAGCGCAGTGCAGTCGCACCAATACCCAGCGAGTTGCATACAGTCATGACCATCTGCTCTTGGTTCTGCTTGGTAATCCCATACACTGAAGACGGATGAATTTTTGACTCTTCATCGGTTGCCAGCAACTCCAATGGTTCACCTGTTTTGGGACATAGCGGTTCAAAGCGCCCAACCTGCATATCTTCATCCTTACGCGCACCTGGATAAATAATTCCCAATGCGGATGAATAATATTTTCCTTCACCATATATAGAACGGGAAGACGCCACAACAACTTTTTTAACTTGATATTCTGTATTCGCCAATAAATCAAGCATCAAGCTCGTACCGCTGATATTGACATCAACATACCGATATATTTCATACATCGATTGACCGGTTCCGGTTTCGGCAGCCAAATGTACAATGGCATCCTGGCCAGGCAGCACAGACTCCCATGCCGCCCGGCTGGTAACTGAACCAAGTACAAAATTTGTTTTGTCCTTAATACTGCGATACAAAGGCGATGTTTTCTCTGGATTTTCACCATGAATTTGTGGTGATAAATTGTCTAAAATTGTCACTGCATGGCCCTGCTCAATCAAGCTCAGCGCAAGATTTGATCCGATGAATCCCGATCCACCCGTAATTAAAATATTCAATTTATACTACCTTTTCTATATTTATCGATACAACTTAATAAGTTTAAAAAACTTAAAATTGCAACTTTCTTTGCAAATAAAATACATTACAATAAAAGTATTTCGATTTTAACTTTCTGTCATGAATTTATTATATTTCAGATGAAATCTCATCCCTGCCAAACGAAAAAATACAGGAAGAAATTTGTCAACATGAAGTTGAAATAGAAAATATAAAAAAGCATGTGAAACGAATTTTAAAAATCCATATTTTGAAAAAAAACTTTGCAGGACGATTCCAGAATACAAATAACAAATATATTCCCGACTTTTACTTTTTGACATTTTATGTGCACGTAAAAAAATACTTGCAGGTGAAAATGTAATGTGATTGCAAAAAAAGCTCTTAACCAACCTGAACGTCTCATTGTCAACATTCGTAGCGAATTGAGGCGCAAGTTTTAAATTAAACTCTAGTTGCATGATGGACCAGGATATATCAGAATCAGTTTTTTCAACAATTTTATTTTTTATAAATGATATCCTTCCACCATTTATCAATAATTGAAAAATCAAAACAACATGTGGAACCATGCTATTAATGGTATCCATCATCTTATCCAATGCTGATATATTTTTTATTTTTATAATTGATGAAGATATTAGAAAAATATTAGAAACATAATCGAACCCCATCGCTTTGTGCGATAAAAATTCTTTAATGTTGAGCACTTCATCATGTGAATTTTCATTGCAATATGATGAATATTTAAGACAACATACATCTTCATCCGCGGCGGCAATATCAGCCTTTATCCGATCAACCGCGGACGAGGTTACCAAGTCGTCGTCACCCAGTATCCACAGCCAATCTGTATCGGCATACTCTATACATCTTGCAATATTGGCAGACATGCCAATATTGTATTTATTTCTCACCACTTTCACTTTATCAATACCTGTGATTAGATCTCCAATTATATCTACCACAGGCTCGACAGAAGCATTGTCAATAATTAAAATTTTTACAAATTCACTCAATTGCGGCAACAATTCAATAATCCGTTGCCTGACTTTATCTGGTCGATTATAAGTTGGAATGCAAATTGTGAGCACTCGGAATCCTCTTTTTCTTTTCAGACAAATAAATATATGTCGATGAAGGTAATGAAACAAGTAATGTTATGAGGAAATAGCAGATCGCGATTCCAGTTGTAGAGCTATCTTTTGCCGCAAATGCTATTACGAGCACAGTTGATACTGCGACTAAAATTGAATGATAGAGATATGGTTCAACTTTAAACAGTCTAGTAAGGGTCGCTTGTGTCGCTATAATTTGATTAACAATTGCTGCCAGCATGAAAAACGTATACGCGTGCAGATCAGGCAGCCTACTCGATAACCAATTAACATTAAAAATATTCAACAGAGCAATAAAGATCCCGCCAATCAGCGATACTACAAGAGATGCAGCAAAAGTTTGAATAGCCAATTTTTTTCCAAAACTGAAATATTTTAATAACTCTCCGCATTTTATTAGCTCCAGCAATTCTGGAATTTTCACTTGCAATAACACGCTCAAAAGGCCGTTGGTTATTAATACCGCCGACATCCCAATTCCAACTACGGCGGCACTTTCCGGACCACTAAATTTATAAACAATCGGGGTTATCGATTGGATCATAAAGAATCCACACAGCCAAGATACTGATATTTTAGACTGCAATGCCAAAATTTCTTTAAATATAATTTTTTTAGCAGCTGCCGCAAACTTTATATCACTAATACGCACCCAGAAGCTGTATTCTCTTATTCTTAAAACTTGAGAAAAAACAAAATTAAAAAATGGACTAATAATGGGGGCGAACAAACCGTAACCATATAAAAATAAAATTATGATAGCCACGCAACTTGAAACTGATGCGCACAGTCTTAATTTATAGACTTCATTTATATGGCCAAACCCCTCATAGACGACCCAGAAGCGCTGCGAATATAAGCTGAGAGGAACACAAATTGACAGGAAAATAAGCGGCAACATCCATGGCATGTCTTGACTATTGCCGTGATCATAGAAAAATAGACTACCACCGATGAGTAAAAATATACTGCATCCAATTGCTCCCCAGTTGAACCAGGTACTAGCAAGCCTATATATATTTGCTAACCGTTCCAACTTCTCACTAGGACCGGAAAATCCAGACACGCTATCAAAAGCCAGATATCTACGCTCATGACCTACATATTGCAGAATAACTGAAGAAAATCCAAGTTCAAAAAATATCTGAACGGCTGCAATACTATTTAGCGTCAGCAATAATCCTTGGTGACTTTTTGTAAGAAAAATTGCAGACAGGATTATTATCAGTGCGCTACAAACAATTTGGAGGACCCTTGAGCCAGTTGCGTATATTAAATTTTTCATCTGCTCAAATAATCTTTACTCATTTCAATTTCTTGATTTTTTTGCAGCGCAATTACTACCTGACATGGATTTTATTTCCGCTATCATATTACCAAGACCATCTATTAAATTCACCTTGGGATGCCAACCTGTCTTTTCTACGAGACATCGAATATCCGCTTCCGAATGCATAATCTCACCCTCTCTATGTTTCAAGGCGCCATAATTAAGCATTGTTTTCGATTCAGCCAACCTATGCATCGTATCGACAAAATCTCTGACCGATATTGCGGCCCCTGTGCCGAGTTCAAAATTTACATATTTATTTTCAGCAGTTGCATTTCTTTTCGCATACACCAGAATATTTTCAAAAGCGGATATCACGTCAAATACATGGATGAAATCACGTAATTGTTTACCATCCGTCATGGCAATGGAATTTTCATTGCAAACAATTTTCCGCAGTACCATGCTGACAAACTTATTTTCAGCATCTCCGGGACCATACATATGTTCCAAGTTGATATTTGCAAAAAATATCTCGTGCTCCTGACAATAGTCCTTCGCAATATCGTGGAAGATATTTTTTGATTTTATATAACTTTTTAGATAACTATAATTTTCTTTCGCTTTGCAAAAGAACGTGCTGGCATTCAGAAAAACCAAATTTTCGTTATTTTTCAGTGCTTCAATTAATGAAAGAGGAAATATGACATTAGAATTCAATATCTCACTAACGGATTCTCCCTGATTTCCATAACAGGTTGCGGTATGAATAATCGCATCTACTTCAGAATTAAAATCCTCAAATCCATCCTCAATATCACGGAGATCCAGATGATCCGCGATAGAATTCAAGCGCTCAAGCGAGGATGTCCTCCTTTTTACTCCAATTACGGAATGACCATTTTCAGTCAAAAATTTTGCGAGATGACTCCCTAAGAAACCAGTCACTCCTGTAATCAGAACTCTCATAATTAGAAATTTACTCCGAAGAACTCTTCAATTTTGCTGATCGAGAAGTCCATCATTTCCTTGGTCAAGCCAGGGAAAACACCAATCCACAGCGTGTCATGCATGATGCGGTCAGTATTCGTCAGCTCGCCCGAGACGCGGTAGTTTCGTCCGATCATGTAGGGCTGGCGTGTCAGATTGCCAGCGAACAGCAGGCGTGTGCCAATCTTGTTTTGATCGAGGAACGTCAACAGGTTGACCCGGTCCACGTTAGCCTCAGGACGCAGAGTGATCGGGAAGCCGAACCAGGATGGATCCGAGTTCGGTGTCGCTTCTGGCAGAATCAGGAATTCTTCGCAGCTTTTCAGGCCAGCTTTCATGTAGGCGAAGTTGTCCTTGCGTGCCTGTACAAAGCCAGCCGCGCGGTCCATCTGCGCCAAGCCGCAAGCGGCTTGCATGTCAGTGATCTTCAGGTTATAGCCGAGATGCGAGTAGGTGTACTTATGGTCGTAACCTTCCGGCAGCGTGCCCAGCTTGCAGCAGAACCGCTGGCCACAGGTATTGTCCTTGCCCGGCGCGCAATAGCAATCGCGCCCCCAGTCGCGGAACGATTCGGCAATCGCTTTCAGTTCCGGATTATTGGTAAACACCGCGCCCCCTTCGCCCATCGTGATGTGATGCGCAGGGTAGAAACTCATGGTGCCGATATCGCCGAAGGTGCCGCACATCTGGCCGTTGTAGGTGGCGCCCAGGGCATCGCAGCAGTCTTCCACCAGCCACAGATTGTATTTTTTGCACAGCGCAACGATGACTTCCAGGTTGAACGGATTGCCCAGGGTATGGGCCAGCATGATGGCCTTGGTTTTATCGGTGATGGCCGCCTCGATCTTGCTGGCGTCGATATTGTAGGTGCCCAGCTCGACGTCGACAAAGACAGGCACGGCGCCAAATTGCAGGATCGGATTGACGGTAGTCGGAAAGCCGGCCGCCACACCGATGACTTCGTCACCTGGCTGGATGGCACGCGCACCCAGTTTTGGCGATGTCAGCGCCGAAAAGGCCACCAGGTTGGCCGACGAACCGGAGTTGACGGTGATCAGGAATTCGACGCCGATGAACTTGGCCAGGCGCTTTTCGAATTCATCGTTGAAGCGACCGGTGGTCAGCCAGGCGTCCAGCGAGGCTTCGACCATCAGACCCATTTCAGGCGCGCCGACTACCTTGCCGGCCGGTGGAATCACCGTCACGCCCGGTTCGAACGGTTTTGGCACGCTGGCCAGTGCGCCGTATTGCGCCACCAGGGCGGCGATCTGTTCGCGGATTTGTTGTTGGGTCAGTTGTTCGCTCATGATACAGCCTTCAATTTATTAGGTAATTAATTAGGTATTTTGATAGGTGACGATTTGCGCCAGCGTCATTGCACGCATGTCGGCCCCTTGGTCGCACGCCTTATGCCACTCAACGATCTTGGTGATCGTCTGGCCGATATCCCAGCGTGGATGCCAGCCCAGCTGGCCGCGCGCCTTGGAACAATCGAGCTTCAGATAAGTCGCTTCATGTGGATGGTCCTGGCCATCGAGCGACCAAGAGGCGCCCGCGCCCCATTCTTGCGTCATGCGCTCGATGATCCATTCGACGGGCTTGGCGTCGGTATCGTGCGGACCGAAGTTCCAGCCCGCGGCGTGCACGGGCCCCTCCGTGTACAGTTTTTCCGCCAGCGTCAGATAACCGCTCAGCGGCTCGAGCACGTGTTGCCACGGGCGAACGGAGTGGGGATTGCGGATCATGACCGATTCACCGGCGCCAATGGCGCGCAGCATGTCTGGAATCAGCCGATCCAGCGCCCAATCGCCACCGCCGATGACATTGCCGGCGCGGCCGCTGCCCAGGGCAATACCGTGCTCGGCGTATTTGTCCGCATGGAAGAAGGAACTGCGGTAGCCGGCTGTCACCAGTTCGGCACAGCCCTTGCTGTTGCTGTAGGGGTCATAACCGCCCATGGCTTCGTTTTCGCGGTAGCCCCACGGCCACTCGCGGTTTTCATAGCACTTGTCGCTGGTAACGTTGACCACTGCGCGCACGCCAGGCGTGGCGCGCACGGCTTCGAGCACATTCACCACGCCCATGACGTTGGTGGAATACGTTTCCACCGGGTTCACATACGAATAGCGTACCAAAGGCTGGGCGGCCATGTGAATGACAATGTCCGGACGTGTGGCAGCCATGGCGCGCTTGACGGCGCCGCCATCGCGCACGTCGCCGATGAGCGATTGCATGCCGTGCGCGACATTGGCCACTTCAAACAGGCTGGGCGTGGTAGGCGCTTCCAGTGCGTAACCGGTCACGTCGGCGCCAAGCTGCTGCAGCCACAGGCTCAGCCAGCCACCCTTGAAACCGGTGTGGCCGGTGAGGAAGACGCGCTTCCCTTGCCAGAATGCGGGATTCATCAAGCCGCCTTCCAGGGCGCCTTGCCCGATTGCCACAATTCTTCCAGATGCACCTTGTCGCGCAAAGTATCCATCGGTTGCCAGAAGCCACGATGGAAAAAGGCGTCGAGTTGCCCCTCTTCAGCCAAGCGCTCCAATGGCTGCTTTTCCCAGGTAGTGCTGTCTTCGGCGATGTAATCGATGACCTTGGGCGACAGCACGAAATAGCCGCCGTTGATCCAAGCGCCATCGCCCTGTGGTTTTTCCTGGAAACTATTGATTTTCTGCCCGTCCAAGTTCAGTGCACCGAAGCGACCAGGCGGCTGGGTCGCCGTCAAGGTCCCGAGCTTGCCATGCGCCTTGTGGAAGGCGATCGATTCAGTGATATTGACGTCACTGACGCCATCGCCGTAGGTAAAGCAGAACGCCTCTTCCCCTTCCAGGTACTGTTTGACACGCTTCAGTCGGCCACCGGTCATGGTTTCGTCGCCGGTGTCAACCAGAGTGACCTTCCAAGGTTCAGCGTTGCGCGCATGCACTTCCATCTGATTATTCTGCATGTCGAACGTCACGTCCGAGGTATGCAAGAAATAATTGGCAAAATACTCCTTGATGACATAGCCTTTGTACCCGCAGCAAATAATGAAGTCATTGACGCCATGTGCAGAATAAGACTTCATAATATGCCACAGAATCGGCTTGCCACCAATTTCCACCATTGGCTTTGGCTTCGTCGATGTTTCTTCGCTAATACGAGTTCCCAGCCCACCCGCGAGAATAACAGCTTTCATTTTCTTCCTTACTCATCAAAGTGCTAACGCACGCCACTCAAGGCATTCCAACTAATTATTTTTATTCTTCCAAGCCATCCGCAACTCACTCCAACGATATCTGTTTTTTTCGTCTTTCATGGAATGAACATAAGCATCACGCATCAATGCGATCAGCATACCCAAAAATACACCACCAACAAAACCCAACAGTATAATGATGCTTCTTTTTGGTTTAGCTTTTTTTTCCGCTGGAACTGCAACATCAAGAATCTGGATGATCGATGATTCTTTTGCCTCATCTATTTTAGCCAATTCATATTGCTTCGAAAGCAGCTCAAATATCGTCTCCTGATATTTTACATTCCGCAATCTACGTATATATTCGATTCCCACTTCCGGAAGTTTTCCGGTTGGCACCATCAAATCACCGTCGCCAGATAATTTTCCAACTTTTAATTTTTCAAGTTGCGCACGGTATCCTTGAATTTCACTTTGTAGACGCATCAGGTCTGGATTGTTGCTTGTCGCGAAACTGCGCATCGAATTCAATTGCACCTCTTTCGCCGCGATGGTTCCTTCCAGTTGCGCAACATTACGAATAATTCCTTGAACTTGACCATCCGGTTGAAGCAAGCCCGTACTTTCTTGGGTTTTACGCAGTGCAATCTCAGCATCCGCCAGATCATTCTTCACCGCTAGCAACTGTTTCTCGAAAAACAGACGACGCTGTGCAGCATCTGAGATTGCAAGACCCTTGGTCAGATAGGACAATTCAGTGACGAAAGAATTAGCAAGTTCTGCCGCAAATTTTGCTTCTATGTCTTCCACCAAAATGGAAATGGTTCCATTTTTTTCACTAGATACTGTCGAAAATAATTTCAACTTATTTCGCGCCTCATCAAGCGTTTCAACATCATAGCGTTTTTTTAAATCGAAACGACTAATCAATTTATCTGCGATTGTGCGACTTTCCAGCATGCCGACATATAAATCATTGGGGTTTTTTAAACCAGCAATACTTCCGGCTGCTCCAGCCAGGCCACCCAACTGGCCAAGCATGGCTGCAACGCCAGAACTCTGTTGCTGCTGTGGTGGCAAAATAACTGCTGTGGCGGAAAACTTTGGCACCATCAGGAATGCAATGGCAATCGCCAATATCCCCGTTACCAAGGGAACAATCAACATTGTCTTTTTTTGCCTAGCCAGCGCAGTCAGTATATCCAACAAGCTGACCTCATCATCTTTATCATTCATCTCTGCTGGCGACACTTTATCCACTTTATCTTTTAATTCTTCAATCATCTTGCTCTTTCAAAGGACAATCCAACATATTTGAAATGTTACCAAGGAACACCATTTATGGTGAATGTAACCAATCCCGACGCCAACGAAAAAATTAGTCTTTCAAGACTTTCAAACCGGCCGCACCCAAGCCAAACTGATAAAAGATAGACGTCCAATCCTTCAAGCTCTGCATGAACGTACTACGCTCAATTTTTTCAGGTACCACGACCGTATCACCGGGATTCAACGCCGTGCCGCCAAGGCCACTGAACCAGCCAGTGCCTTGGCCGCTTTGCGCCGTGCCATCAGCACGAATCACATACATTTCGGATTTATCCGCATTCGCGGTGATGCCACCAGCCTGCTGCACATAGTCGTTGACCGTGCGCTGTGGACGATACACAAAGGCGTTTTGCTGGAATACCGAACCCAGCACATCCACGGTGCCCGGACGGCGCGGGATCAGAATCGAGTCGCCATCCTGCAACGGCAAGTCGGGCAGGTTTTTCACTTGCGTGTCGACACCTGGCAGATCGAGGACAATGCGTCCTTCCGCCTTAACGGTGCGCAATTTTTGCACGATGCGGCGCTGCTGCTCAACTTCGGCAGCCGTTTTTGCCGCGCTTTCCTTGTCGCCGGTGGCGGCCATGCGCTGGGTGGCGTTCGACTCCAGGTCGCGCTCGAAACGATCGGCCACCTGGTTCAATTTGATCTGCTGGGCGCGGCGTACGGATTCGCGGTTCAATTGGGTCGCGTACAAGTAGCCGTTTTCATTAGCGCCGCCAACACGGGCGATCAGCTCGCGCAGGGTTTCGCCTTTTTTCAACAGGAAGATACCGCTCTGCTTTGCTTCGCCAGCCACACGTACGTATTCGTTCTGAATTTGTGCCTGCACAGGTACGGCGCCTGGGGCGAACACGCGCAGGATATCGGTAGGCTTGATCGCGATACTGGCCAGCTGGGTATTGCTGATGGCTTTATCGGCGGTCAGTTCCACCACGGTTTTATATTGATTGTCGATGTTCTTTTCGACCACGATCTGCTTGGTTTCCGCCGCCGAATCAAAGCCGCCGGCCCAGCTCAGTACATCGGCCAGTGTCGCTTTGCCTTTCAATTCGAAAATAGCCGGTTGCTTCACGCTGCCCGTCAAGGCCACCAACGGGCCCACTTCAGGAATATAGATCACGTCGCCGTCGCGCAAGGTGACATCGCGGCTCTTGTCACCGCTGACCAGCATGTCATACAAGTCGAACGTCGTCACGGTATCTTTGCCGCGCTTGAGCTGGATATTGCGCATGCTGCCGGTGGCGTCCGGACCGCCCGAGGTAAACAGGGCGTTGAGCAAGGTGCTCATGGAATTGAGGGTATACGTGCCAGGACGAACGGCATGGCCAACCACGTACACTTGCACGGCACGCGTTTGCGCAATACTCGCTGTCAGGTCGAAATTGGTGTAGATCTTGCTGATGGCCTTCTTCAAATAGCCCTGCAAGTCCTTGTACTGCACGCCGCTGACCTTGATGGAGCCGACGCGCGGAATAAAAATTGCACCGCTGCGGTCGACCGTGGCGCTGACGTCGATGTCGACCATGCCCCAGCCGCGTACCTGCAACTCGTCGCCCGTGCCGATCACATATTCCTGGTTCACCTGAACGCCATCGAGCGGCGCAAAGGTGGACGGCACATCGCTAAACAGGTCCTTGCCGAAGATGCTCAGTTTTTTGCCCGTCACGCCATCGACATACTCTTCGAAAGCACCGACTGGCGCGTCAGCATCTGCAACGCCGCGTTTGGTGGTCGTGTTGCCTGGCAAAGATTTGATTTGCCGCTGCTCACCGCGGCCACTACGAATACTGGGTAAGCTGCTGCCACCCATTTCATTCGCCTGTGCACGGGAAATATCCGTGCGAGGCATGTCAGTCGCGCCAGGTTCCTGCTCTACGGCATAGGCAGAAGTGGCGCCCAGCAAGAAAGCCGAGAAAATCATGTGTTTCACGAAAGGCGGAGGAGTACGAAATTGCTTTTTCATGCTGGTCTTTGTCTGGATGAATGTTGTATGAGTAAAGGGAGCGCCATGCGCGCTTAATACTTGCCCTGCCAGGTCACGCTGATTTCTTTCGGTCCGGGACTGATCGACAGGCCCGATTTGCTCTGGTCGCGCTGCGCGTGCCACAGCCAGCTGCCCATGGCGTAGCCCAATATGCCGCCGGCAACCGTGTCGGAGACCCAGTGCTTGCGGCCGAATACGCGGCCGGCGGAACCCACGGCGGCCACGCTGTACAGCCAAGGCGCATCGTATTCCTTGGCAAATGGCGTCACGGCAGCAAAGCCGATCGCGGCATGCGTGGAAGGGAACGACGAGTTTGCACGGGAACTGCCGCTGCCGACGCGGCTCCACGTTCCGAGGTCTTCCTCTGGACGGGCGCGGCCAAACGCATATTTTCCGGCCACTGCCACGCCCGTTGCCACGGCAACCGATTGCAGAGAAATGAGTCCCGTATTTTGCATGCGCTCATCGCCCAGGGCGAAGGCAGCGGCGGCCGCACCGACTGCCGCGTATGGCATGGCCTTGCCCAGCTTGTCCCAGTTGCGGTAGACCTTGGAATCCTCGTGCTTCTTGACGAAACGGTCGACGGGCTTGTCGCTGAGGGCTGATGCCAGCACCACGCCCCCGACCACCGCCGTCGCCTTGAGCCACTCAGGGGCGCTGGGCGTCGCAGATGCGGATTGCTCCAGGCGTGCGCGCATGGCGGGCCATGGGCTGACAAACGGCCGGTCCGGCGGATTGACGGCAGGCAGGTGCTGTTCGTCCGGGCGCTCGGCAAAGTTGCCCAGGCCATCGTAGCTGTGCATGTCGGCGCGCGGGCGCTCGAACATGTCGTACAGGTCGCCAGGCGAAGCCACCATCTGCCCCACGTCGCGCGTCCATGGCGCAAGGGCGAAGCCGGCCGTCGATTGCGTATCCATCGGCAGCATACTGTTCAACGGCACGGACAGGAAGATGCCACGGTCCTGGTACGGCTTCGACGGCGTACCAGGGCTGGTGATGTCGTTGCCGTTCGTATGCGTGTACCAGGCACCGACTTCGATGCCGGACTGGAAGCGGCGCTTGAATTCCATGCGCACGCCCGTGTCTTTAGCCAGGAAGCGGCCGGCGCGCGCCGTGACGGTAATATCGTGCGGCAAGCGGTAATGCAGGGAGCCGATCGCCGTCACCGTCTTGTAGTCGCGCGAGTCGAGCAAGCCCTTGAATCCCCGCTGCTGCAAGGCATCGACCGCCACGTCGGCCGCCCAGCGGCTGTCTTTCGGCAGGTACAGCACCTGGCCACCCACGCCGCGGAACATGTCTTCATACAGGCCGGCCGACATGCGGGTATACACGCGCTCGGCGGGATTGTCGTATTTGTTCAGCAAGACGCGGCTCAGCGAGAAACGCCCGCCACGCAAATATTCTGCGATATCGGTACGCACGTGCGGCAAGTTGCTGTTCGATGGCTGCTTGACGCCCGATACCGTTTCCAGCAACTGCAGGCTGGCGGCAGTATTCAGGTACAGGCCGTCGCCCAGGCGGCGGTCGTAGTTGGCCACGGCCGAAATCGAGTAACGGAAGGCGCCGCTGGGGTCGTTGAAGAAGAAGCCCACCTTGGGGGCGACCTTGAAGCGGTTCGCTTCCCGATCCAGCGATTTGATCTGCACCACGTCGCCATCGACGCCAACGCCGACGGCCAGCTTGCCGTCGTCCTGGAGGACATTGGCGGCCTTGGCGGGAGCGGGTGCGGGTGCGGAAACGGCGGGAGCAGGCGCCGCTGGCGCCATGGCAGTCGCGGAAACGGCAGCAAGTACCGGCACGGGCGCAGGTACTGGTGCTGCGGCAACGACGGGTGCCGGCTTGTCGAGGAATTCCTGCAGCCAGCCTTGCTGATCGTCCCGGATCACATCGCTTTTTTCAGGATAGCGCAGCAGCACGACGTCGAGGAAGGCCTTGCGGTCGATCTTGCCTGCCAAATAGTCGTTCAGTTTTGGCAAGTCAAAGAATTCGTAGGTGGCGATTGGCTGGTCCAGCTTGGTATACGTGATGCGCAGGGTCGTCACGCCCTTCGGCGTGAAGGCGACTGCGGTGCGCGCGGCACGGCCAACGGCGCGGCCCATGTTCGAGATCCGGCTGTTGGTCAGGCTCAGGCTCAGGACATTGCCTTCCTGCTCGACACGGATATTCTTGTAATCCTGTTTGACCAGCGCATTGACCAGGTCGGCGCCATACACGGGGTCACGGTGCCATTCTTCCTTGCTCGGCAGTGGCGGCGGATTCTTGTCGTCCACGAAATACGGCGGTTCATATACCTTCGGCACGAATTCGCGCTCGCCAAACGGAATGCTGACAAAGGCGTTCACGCTGAACTGGTCGCGGCTGCGTGCCGCTTGCAAGGCAAGCCAGCCCCAGCGGTATTCCAGGCCCACGGAGGCGCCTTTGCGGCGCTTGCCCGCATTCGTTTCACTGGCGCGGAAGTCGCGCAAGTAATTCGTTGTATCGTACTCGGCCACCACGGACCAGCGCGGCAGTGCAGTCGGCGTCCAGCGCGCGCCGGCAAACACGCTGTCCGGGCGTTTATGGGCGTAGCCAAGGCTCGCTTCGATATTCTTGCTGGCGCCAAATGTCTTGGTGGCAACCACATATTGGCCCTTGAACAGCTCGGTACCGAACAAATCCGTCATGCCGATGGCAACGGACGGCATCCACTCCGTTTCCGTCCACAGGCGCAATTTGCCGTCGACGACTTTATCCTTGTAGCGGCCATAGCCACTGCCATATTCACCGGGCACATTGGTAAAACCGGGTATGCCCGTGATCGACACATAACGTCCCGTCATTTGCAGGAAAGGCAGGATATTCGCCGTCGCCCATAACTGGCCATACGGGCTGTCGTAGCTGTAGCCGACGCTGAAGGTGCCATCCGTTTCCACCACGGCGCTGGGCATATTGATATACCCGGACTGGCCACCATGATTCGGGGTCGCGGCCATCACCGAAGGCGCGCCAAGCACCAGACAGCCACACCAGGTATATTTGATTGATTTTCTGAGTACGCTTAACAAATCCGGCTACCTAAAAGATCCTGCACCTGGAATTCCTGACAATGTATTCAGAAAATCAATGAGCTTGGGGAAACGTGAATGAAACGAAAAAAGGCCAACCGACGGGCATCTTGCAATGCCACGCATCAGTTCGCCACTAAAACTCGGTACTTCCCGGCAATTGATCGTTGCTTAATCATGCCTCAGGAATATATGTCGCAGAATTTTAACATTGTTTTCTTGTAGCAAATGCTTAACTTGTTTCCCTAGCGCCACACCTGCCCATGCGCCGCACACGCCACATGGAGCCGTGCAGCACGCTTGAACAATCACTTCAAACTGCCAAATACTTTGCCGATAATCTTGCTGCCATATGCGAGCGGATTGCTGCGGATGGCTTTTTCTTCCTCGCCGATCATCAGGTACAGGCCGTCAAGCGCACGGTCCGTGACATAGACTTCCACCGTCGATTGCTGTTGCGGCACCAGTCCCGTCTTGCCGATCTGGCTCATGGTGCTGTTGTACTTGCTGGCCAGGCCGGAACGGTCGGTAACGGATTTCACGATGGGCAGGAATTTGACGGCCAGGGGTGCCGAGGTCTTCTGGCGGAAGAAATCCGTGACGGAGGTATCGCCACCGGACAGGATATTTTTCGCATCGCTCACGCTCATCGATTTGACGGCGTCGAGCAGCAAGGGCTTGGCCATGGGCACGGCCGACTCGGCGGCACGGTTCATCGACACCACCAGGTCGTCCAGTTGCTGGCCGCGACCCGTCATTTTCAGCAAGGGCTTGGCTTGTTCCAGGATGCCGGGCAGCTTGATCTTCACCTTGTCGTTATTGAGAAAACCATTTTCGATGCCCAACTTGGCAACGGCGGCGGCCGATCCGGCTTCCAGCGCCGCCTTCAAGCCATTGCTCGCATCCTGGTTACTGAGAGCATCCAGGGGACCGGCGCCGGCACCGGACGACAGCAACACCAGCGCGCACAGGAGCGTGGCCGAACGGCCAGGGAAAGGGTTCAGGCGCATAGTTTTCCTTTTCTAGAGAATAGACAGACTACCTTCTGCTGGAACCTTAGCACATCAAAACTGCAAATACTGTAGCAATTTTTTGCGTCTTGGGGAAAACAAGTGGTGCCACAGATGGCGGAGGGAAGGGACTATACAACACCGGCTGTTGTATCCGCGCACGCTAACGCCGGCGGCATAGTTTAGGCTGCTATCGCGGCCAACTGTTCACGCACCCGCGCCAGATCCGTCTCGCGCATGCGCGCCGCCGTCTGACGCAGGGATTTTTCCGCACCGGCCACGCCGGCCGCCACCGCCATCGACAGCCAGATATACGCCTGCTGCAAATCGAGCGGGCCACCCTGGCCGCTGGCCGCCATCAAGCCCAGATTCATTTGCGCCCGCGCATGGCCCTGGCGCGCGGCCAGCGCATACCAGTCCCAGGCGGCGGCATAATCCTGCGGCACATCCTGTCCATTGTCATGCCGCAGGCCCAGTGCGAACTGGGCCAGGCTGTGGCCTTGTGCTGCGGCACGGCAGTAACAGGCGCAGGCCAGCTGGCTGTCTGGCGCCGGACCATCGTCGCGGTCGTGCAGCACGCCCTGCATGTATTGCGCCGGCGCGTAATCCTGCTCGGCGGCGCGGCGGTACCACTCCAGCGCCAGCGACAGATCCTGCGGCACGCCCTGGCCATGTTCATAGCGCAGGCCCAGGTCGAACTGGGCCCGCACATGCCCCTGGTCGGCCGCCTTGCGGTACCAGAAGATGGCTTCCTGCGCATCGGCAGGCATGCCCTGCCCATGCTCATGCAACAGTCCCAGCTGATACTGGGCCGCGGGAAAACCCTGCCCGGCCGCCTGGCGATAGAACACTTGCGCCCGGGTATAGTCCTGCGCGCCATGTTCATGGTGCAGGCCCAGGTTGTGCTGGGCCGCCGCGTGCCCCTGGCCAGCCGCCTTCACATACCACTCGAGTGCCGCCTGCTTATCGCAGGGCATGCCCTGGCCATTATCGTAGATCAAGCCCAGGTTGAATTGCGAACTGGCGTGGCCCTGCTCGGCCGCGCGCCGGTACCAGGTGATCGCCTGTCCGCTGTCCTGCGGCAGCACGTCGCCATTTTCATAGCGCAGTGCCAGGTTGAACTGGGCAGGCGCATAGCCCTGTTCGGCCGCCTTGCGCATCCAGGCCGTCGCCTGCTGGCGGTCCTGGCGCACGCCCTGGCCATTATCGTAGCGCAGGCCCAGGTTGAACTGCGCCCGTGCATAGCCCTGTTCGGCCGCCTTGCGGTACCAGGCGATGGCTTGCACGAAATCCTGCGGCACGCCCTTGCCATTGTCATACATCATGCCCAGATTGTTCTGTGCGCCCGCGTCGCCCTGCTCCGCCGCGCGGCTGAACCACAGCATGGCTTGCCCGCTGTCCTGCGCGATACCCTGGCCCTTGGCATACAGCCAGCCCAGGTTGTACTGCGCCGCCGCGTAGCCCTGCTCGGCCGCCTGCTGATACCAGTGCGCGGCCTGCACGAAATCCTGCGGCACGCCCTGTCCCTTCTGGCTCATCACACCCAGGTTGTATTGCGCGTGCTCGAGTCCCTGCGCGGCAGCCAGGCCATACCAGTGCAATGCCTGCGCATAGCTTTGCTCGATACCCTGGCCATTGAAATACATGAAGCCCAGGCTGTGCTGGGCGTTCGCATTGCCCTTTTCGGCCAGCCCTTTCAGGCGCAAGTAATCAGCCGTGTAATGAGCGGCCGTGTAACGGGGATCTGCAGGCGGCATGGATCAGGCCTCGATGGCCAGCGGCTGCGGTTCGCCCGGTGCGGCACCGGCGATCAGGCGGTTCTGTTCCTGCAGCACGCCGATGAAACTGCCCAGCGAAATGGGCCGGTGGTACAGATAGCCCTGCATCGTGGTGCAGCCCTTGTCCTGCAGGTAGCGCGCCTGTCCTTCCGTTTCCACACCCTCGGCGATCAGGTGCAGGCCCAGGCCGCGCGCGATCGAGATGATGGCCAGGATGACGGGGTAGTGTCCGTGCTCGTCGTGGATTTCCTTCACAAACGACTGGTCGATCTTGATGGTGTGGATGGGGAAGCGGTGCAGGTACGACAGCGAGGAATAACCGGTGCCGAAATCATCGATGGCCACCGACACGCCCAGTTGGCACAGCTTGTTCAACTGCTCGATCGCATACTGCGGGTTGCGGATGCAGATGTTTTCCGTGATCTCCACTTCGATCTTTTCCGGCGCGATGCCATAGCGCGTCAGCGCGCCGCGCATCTTCTCGAAAAAGTCGCCCCGGTCCAGGTACTGCGGCGACAGATTGAGCGACAGGCGCACGGCTTCGCCGCCGGCCGCATTCCACTGCACCAGGTCACGGCACAGGGCGCCCAGCATCCAGTCCGAGATCGGCAGCATCAAACCGTTCTCCTCGGCGAACGGCAGGAATTCGCCGGCCGTCAACAAGCCCCGCTGCGGGTGGTTCCAGCGCATCAACCCTTCGGCGCCGACGATGCGGCCCGTCATCACGTCCACCTGCGGCTGGTAATACATCTCCAGCTGGTTCAGCTCCAGCGCCTTGCGCAGGCTTTGTTCGAGCGCGATCTTCTGGTGCGACACGTCGAGCATGGACTCGTGATAAAAACTGTGGCCATTCTTGCCCAGCGCCTTGACCTGGTACATGGCGATGTCGGCATGGCGCAGCAGTTCGTCGATGGTCTCGCCGTCGCCCGGATAGATGGCGATGCCGATGGAAGCCGAAATATGCACCTGGTTGCCATCGAGGTCGAAGGGCTGGTGCAGGCATTCGAGGAACTTGTCGGCAATCAGGCGCGCATCCTGGCGGTCGCGCAGCTCCGGCAGCACGATGGTGAATTCATCGCCGCCCTGGCGCGC
Organism: Janthinobacterium sp. SUN137; assembly: GCF_030587265.1. Taxonomy (NCBI): domain Bacteria; kingdom Pseudomonadati; phylum Pseudomonadota; class Betaproteobacteria; order Burkholderiales; family Oxalobacteraceae; genus Janthinobacterium; species Janthinobacterium sp. SUN137. Next base: position 1,625,830 of record NZ_JAPWHZ010000001.1, read on the forward strand.
CAGGGTATCGCCGCGGCGCAGGCAATCCTTCAGGCGCAGCGCCACCTGCTGCAGCAGCTCGTCGCCCTTCACGTGGCCGAGGGTGTCGTTGACCAATTTGAAGCGATCGAGGTCGATGAACATCACGGCCAGTTCCGTCAGCTTGCGCCGCGCCTGGATCACGGCCAGTCCAAGACGGTCCTTGAACAGCATGCGGTTCGGCAGGTCCGTCAGGATGTCGTGGTAGGCCTGGTAGGAAATGACTTCCTCGGCGCGCTTGCGGTCGGTGATGTCGCGCGCCACGCCGTAGGTGCCGAAGTATTCCTGCCTCCGAGCTTCGTGATCGTGGCTGTGCATGCCGATCGAGTTGAGCGGAATCGTCATCAGGGTGTTGTTGAAGGTGCGGTCGCTGCCGCTGCCGCTATGGCACTTCAGGCGCAGTTCCACATTGCGCGACGCGCGTTCGTCGATGCGGCGCTCATTGAAGGCATAGCGCGCCCGCTCCTGGTCTTCATCGTGCACGAGGATCGAATAATGGCTGCCGATCAGCTCTTCGCGGCTAAAGCCCAGCAACTGGTGTACCCGGTCGTTGATGAAGGTGATGCGGCCTTCGTGGTTCAGGGTGTAGATGATGTCGGGCGAGCTGTCGACCAGGTAGCGGTACATCTTTTCCGAGTTTTCCAGCTGCAGCGCGATGCGCTCGTTTTCCAGCGCCAGCTTGCGCTTCTGCAGCGCGTTCTCCACCGTCTTGAGCAGCTCCTCGCGGCTGTACGGCTTGCGCAGGTAATCGTAGGCGCCACGCTTCAAGGCGCCGATGGCCGCCTCGATGCCGACGTCGCCGCTCATGACGATCACGTCGCCCTCGATGCCGCGCCGGTTGATGTGGTCCATGATTTCATGGCCGCTCATGTCGGGCAGGCGCAAGTCGAGCAGGATCAGGTCGAAGCGCAGTTTCGACAACTGCGCCAGCGCCTCGCTGCCGCAGGTGGCCGTGTACAGCTGGTAGCCGCGGTCCTTCAGCAATTCGTGGAGGGAGGCGAGCAAACGGGGCTCGTCATCGACCAGCAGGATGCGCGGGCTGTTTTCCAGGTCAAACGGAATGGCGGAGGAGTTCATGGACGTTACGAAGACAAGGCGGTATTGCCGGGCGCGGGCAGCGCGGCCGCAGCACTCGCCGGCAAGGGAATGGGCAGCAGAATTTCAAACGAGGTGCCGGACTTGCTGCTGCGGCAGCCGATCACGCCATGCAGGCGGGTGACCAGGTCATGCACGATGGACAAGCCCAGGCCGTGATGCGCCCCTTCCTTGCTGCTGCGCACAGGGGAAAACAGATTGGCCAGCACTTCCGGCGCCAGGCCGGCACCATTGTCGCTGACGCACAGTTCCAGGTACAGGCGACGGTCGCGGTTGACGTGGCCACGGTTCGCCACTTCGATGCGCCCGCCATCGGGCAAGGCTTCGACGGCGTTTTTCAGCAGGTTGAGCAGGATTTGCTTGAGCATGTCGGCATCGGCCTCCACTTCGCATGGCGCATCCTGCATGCGCGTGACCACCTCGATCTTCGGCGGCAGGAAGTCGGTGGCGCGGAACAGGCGCAGCACATCGTCGACCACGCGCGCACAATCGGTCACGCCACTGGCCGCCACCGGCTGCAGATCGGCCAGGCCGCCGATCAACTGGCCGACCCTGTCGATTTCCTCGTTCAGGATCGACATCTCGCCCGTGACCGGCTCCTGCTTCTCCAGCTTGTGATCGAGCACGCTCAGGTAGTTCTTGATGATGGACAGCGGGTTATTCACTTCATGCACGACGCGACGCGATGCGGCACGGTATTCCTCGGCCACGTGATCGAGTTGGCGCCGTGCCAGGCCGCGCGCGCTGATGGCCGTTTCCAGCGCCGTGGCGGCCTGGTTGGCATAGGCGCGCAGGAAACCCTCGCGCTTCTGGCACGCAGGAATCTGCCACGCCGCCACGCCGCCAATCAACACGCCCAGGCTGCGCTGGCCCGCCACCAGCGGCACGCAAACCAGGCTGTCGGTACCAAGAATTCGAAACAGCTGCTCCTCGACGATGCCCAGCGCCGGCATGTCGCGCTTCAGGAACGCCAGTTGGCACTCCAGCGCCGAAGCGGCCAGGAGCCCGCCCTTGGCCAGCGGGATCGAGAAGCCGGCCAGACGCTGCTGATGTTCGCCCGTCGCCACGCCGACGAGCGCATGGCCGGTGGGGTTTTGCAGCAGGATGACGGCGGTGTCGAAATCGAACAGGATGCGCGCCGAGCGCGTGATGGCTTCCAGCAGGCTGCTTTCTCCCTGCTGGCGGGAGAAGGTCTGACCCACTTCGGACACCAGCACCATATTGCGCACTTCATCGGACAGACGCTGTTGCACCGGATCGACGGATGGCGGCGCATACGCGGGCGGCGTGGCGATATCGTCCGCACCGGCCAGGTCGATGCCCAGATGCTGCGCCGCCTGCGCCACCTGGCGCGCGACGCTGCCGGCCAGGTCTTGCAGTACCTCGACGTCCAGCGCGCACAGGCTTGCCGCCTGCGTGATCGATTCCGCATCGTCGGCATGGCAGCACAGCAGGTGCGCCAGGCGCACGATGCGGATCAGGGGATGGCTCGCTTCCAAGCGCGCCAGCGGTTCGTGGTGATACAGCACGCTGTCGGCCAGGAAGGAATCGAGATGCCAGCGTTCGATCAGCCAGGCGCCCGCTTCGGCATGCGTGATCTGCAAGGTGCGCTGCTCCACCGCGCACAGGGCGGCATCGTCGCGCGCCGTGAAATTGAACGCGTATTCCTTTGGCGCCGTGGCCAGCAAGGCCAGGCGGCCCACGTTGTGCAGCAAGCCGGCCAGATACGCTTCCTCGGCGTGCGGATAGCCCATGGCCTTGGCCAGCGCGCGCGCCATGACGGCGGCCGACAGCGAGCTTTTCCAGAAGGCGCGCAAATCCGTGCTGCCGGAATGGGGGAAGCTGTTGAAGGTCTGGAAGACGGATTCGCTGATGACCAGGGTCTTGATCATGTCCGTGCCCAACGACACGAGCGATTGCTCCAGGCTGACGACCTTGCCCTGGCGATGGTAGGCCGAGCTGTTGGCCACGCCGAGGATCTTGCTGGTCATGCCCGCATCCTTGGCGATCAGGGCGGCCAGCTCCGGCATGCCGGCATCGTCGGCCTGCAGGTGGGCGATCAGCTTGATGAGGATCTGCGGCATGGCCGGCAGGCGGGCAATCAGCAGGCGATTGCGAATATCTTGATCAGATTGATGCATCGTATCAGGCATTGCCGGTTCGAAAAGGATGAGCGCTTAGCAGCGAAGCGCGGCCACGTCAGAGGAATCCTCTACTCCTGTAACCCAAAAAATGTCGCCTGAGAGGATGCCGGGAAAAGAAGTCATCTTATCATAAGCGCCGAATATTACTTGCAATATAGAAAATTAAGTTGAAATAAATCTAGCGTTCTGCAGTGGAAACTTATGCCTTGAAGGAACCCAGCAAACGGTGACGGAAGCGCCGCGATATCAGCCACAGCGCCAGCGCCAGGCCCGTAAACGCCAACTGGCCCGAGGCCAGCCACAGCACGGAACCGGACAGCAGCGGCGAGATCACGCCGGCCACCACGGCGCCCAGCAAGGTGCTGGCAAACGACTGGCACGAAGCCACCGTGCCGCGGATATGCGGGAACAGATCGAGCGCCAGCAGGGTCGCGCCCGGCCCCACCAGCGACATGCCGAAGGTGTAGAAGAATAGGGGCAGCACCGACCAGGGCAAGGAGGGCGGCAGGAACAGGTGATACACGACGTTGACGCTGGCGGCGCACAGCAGGAAAGCAAAGCCGATGCCGATCTGGCGCGCGAACGTGACCTTGCCGGCGATGCGGTTGGCCGCCGCGGCACCCATGAAGATGCCGCTCACGCAGGGAATGAACAGCCAGCCGAATTGCGATGGCCCCAGGCCCAGCTGCTTGGGCAGCATTTCCGGCGCGGCCGTGATGAACAGGAACAGGCCAGCGAAATTGAGGGCGACGATGCCAGCCTTGATGTGGAACAGGGGCGAGCGCAGGATCTGGCCATAGCTCGACGCGAGGAAGCGCGGATTGAACGGCTGGCGCTTTTCCATCGGCAGGGTTTCGGGCAGGCGCCAGTAGCAGAACGCCAGCAGCACCAGCGTGTAAAAGGCGAGGAACAGGAAGATCGAGCGCCAGTCGAACCAGATGACGATCCAGCCACCAAGAATCGGCGCCACCGCAGGGGCGATGGAAAAGATCATCGTCACCAGCGACAGCAGCCGCGCCGCTGCCGCATCGGCATACAGGTCGCGGATGATGGCGCGGCTGATCACCACGCCGGCGCCGGCCGAGACGCCCTGCATGATGCGGAAGAACCACAGGTAGTGCACCGTGTGCGCGGAAGCGCAGCCGAGCGAACCGATGGCAAACATCAGCAGCGATACGAGAATGACGTTGCGCCGGCCGAAGGTATCCGAGATCGCGCCATGCCACAGCACCATGCCGGCAAAGGCCAACATGTAGAACGTCAGCGACTGCTGCACTTCCAGCGGCGACGCTTGCAGCGAACCCTGGATCGCCCCAAACGCGGGCAGATACGTGTCGATCGACAGGGGCCCCAGCATCGACAGCCCGGCCAGCATCATGGCCAGCGCACCGCGGCTCAGCGGCGCCATGTGGCTCGGCGTGGGAGGAGGAACGGGGGTAACCGGGTCGGGCGGTACATCGGCCGGAGGGGTGGGAAACATGGCGGATCCAAAGTGGCGCGCGGACCGGTTACGGTCCGCGCGCGTGATACTGCATTTTTAGCGCGTAAAACACCTGAGAAAACCGTAGCGAGCGGCCGCCAATTGTGGCCGAGAAGCGCAACCGTACAAAAGTACGGTGAGCATCGCAAGCCGCAAGTGGCAACACGCAGTAGGTTTAATCAGATGTTTTTCGGTTTGGCTTCTTCTCTACGGTTGTAGCCGGCGACCATATCAAAGCGGAACAGACGGCATTCCAGCGCGCCGTTGAAGAATGGCGTCTTGCGCGCTTCTTTCAAACGCAGCAGCTTGGGCAGACCCAGGTCGGCCGTGAACAGGAACACGGTCCAGCCGGCAAAGCGCTGCTTCAGGGTCGTGCCCATGGCCGAATAGAAGGACGTCGACAGTTCGTCTTCCGGGATGGTGCTGTCGCCGCGCACGCCGATACGCTCGCCGTACGGCGGGTTGGTCAGCATGATGCCCGGCACGTCGCTTGGCGGCTTGACTTCCTGCGCCTCGATCTGTTTCAAGGGCACGTCGAAGCGCACACCGGCGCAACGCAGGTTATGGCGCGTCATGGCGACCATGTCGCCCGAGATGTCGCTGCCGAAGATGGTCGGTTCTGCCGGCAGCGGATTGACCTTGATGGCATTTTTCATGGCATTCCATGGCGCCGGATCGAAGTCGTGGAAGTTTTCAAACGCGAACTGGCGCGAGGCGCCCGGCGGAATCCCCTGCAGCATCTGCGCCGCTTCGGCCAGGATGGTGCCGGAACCGCACATCGGGTCGAACAGCACCATGCCAGGCTTCCAGCCCGACACGCGCAGCAGGCCGGCGGCCAGGTTTTCGCGCAGCGGCGCGTCGCCCGTCTCTTCGCGCCAGCCGCGCTTGAACAGGGCTTCGCCCGAGGTGTCGAGGTACACGGTAAACGTATGCGCATCGAGGAAGCCGACGATGCGCATGTCCGGCGTCTTGGTGTTGACCGACGGACGCTCGTTGAACTGGTCGCGGAAGCGGTCGCAGATCGCATCCTTGATTTTCAGGGTCGTGAACTCCAGGCTGCGCAGCGGCGATTTGACGGCCGTGACGTCGACGCGGATCGTGTGGTGCACGCCGAACCAGTCTTCCCAGGATTGCGCCAGGGTCAGGTCATAGATATCGTTTTCCGTCTTGTAGCCGGAATGGGCCATGCGCATCAGCACGCGCGAAGCGATGCGCGAATGCAGGTTGATGCGGTAGGAGTCCAGCAGGTCGCCCGAGCAGTGTACGCCGCCCGGCACCTGGTTATGGACCTTCATGGTCGAACTATCCTGGGCGATCTCGCCCAGTTCCTCGGCCAGCGCCGCTTCCATGCCGCGCGGGCATGGGCAAAAATATGAAGCCATGGTTGGTGTACCCTTATTCCATTGTGTTAAACGCCCGCTAAATTACAGGCGCTGCTTACTACGTTAAAAAATACGACGTTTAAAAAACTGCTTTTTCTTGACTACCCTGCCAGCGCGCGTTCGACAAAATCGAGGCGGTCCTGGCCCCAGTACCCTTCACCATCGACGACGTACCACGGCGAGCCGAACACGGAAGCGGCGGTCGCTGCCTCCGTGTTGGCGTCGTATTCGGCCTGCACGCTGGCCGTCTCCGACGTTTTCAGCAACTGGCGGCCATCAAAACCGGCATCGAGTGCGATCTGCACCAAGGTTTCCTCGTCGCCGATGTTGCGCTCTTCGGCCCACAGTCCGCGCATGATGGCGTGCGCCAGGTTCAGCGATGCCTCCACGCCGTGCGCCAGGCGCGTGGCGATAATCAGCTTGGCCGACGCTTCCGGCGACACGGGAAAAAACTTGGGCTGCAAGGTCAGGGGAACTTGCAAAAAGGCCGACCAGCGCGCCAGTTCGGCCAGGCGATACGCCTGGCGCTGCGGTGCGCGCTTGGCCAGCGGCAGGCCGCCCGAGACGCTAAAAACCTTGCCCAAGTCGAAGGGCCGCACGTCGATCTGTGCGCCCGTCCTCGCGGCGATGGCCATCAGGCGTGCGTGCCCCAGGTAAGTCCATGGCGAGTGGGGCGCGAAGAAATACTGCACGACTTTGTTCTGACTTGCACTCATCTCGATTCCCTTAGAAAGGCTTGACCACGACCAGCACGACGACGGCCAGCAGCATCACCACCGGCACTTCATTAAACCAGCGGAACCAGGTGTGGCTGCGCTTGTTGAGACCTTTTTCAAACTTGCGCAGGATGGCGCCGCAGGCATGGTGATAACCGAGCAGCAGCACCACGAACGTCAGCTTGGCGTGCATCCAGCCCGGCATCTTCATGCGGCCTTCGCCGCCACCGTACAGCATCCACATCAACGCCAGCCCCAGCACCATGGCCGGCAGCGCCAGCAGGGACATGAAGCGGTACAGCTTGCGCGCCATCAGCAGCAGGCGCTCGGTGGCCACCGTTTCCGTCTCCATCGCCAAATTCACGAAGATGCGCGGCAAATAAAACAGGCCGGCAAACCAGGACATGACGAAGATGATGTGGAAGGCTTTGGTCCAGAGAAAGAGCATGGGGTTCCCAGTGTCAGAAGTGGAGAGAAACGAGAGCGCGGACCGCCTTGTGGGTAGCCCGTGAAAAAGACTATTTGCGTACTTCGCCGTGGCCAAAGACCACGTACTTGAGCGAGGTCAGGCCTTCCAGTCCCACCGGGCCGCGTGCGTGCAGCTTGTCGTTCGAGATGCCGATCTCGGCGCCAAGGCCATATTCAAAACCGTCGGCAAAACGCGTCGACGCGTTCACCATCACCGAAGCGGAATCGACTTCGCGCAGGAAGCGCAGCGCATCGCTGTAGTCTTCCGTGATGATCGATTCCGTGTGCTTCGATGAATACTGGTTGATGTGGTCCATCGCTTCGTCGATGCCGTCGACGACCTTCACCGACAGGATCGCCGCCAGGTATTCGGTGCGCCAGTCTTCCTCGGTGGCGGGCACAAGGTGCGGATAGGCTGCGGCGGCCAGGATCGCATGGCTTTCCGGATCGGCGCGTAGTTCCACCTGCTTGGTCAGGTACAGTTCGGCCAGCTGCGGCAGCACGGTCGCGGCGACGGCACGCGACACCAGCAGCGTTTCCATGGTGTTGCAGGTGCCGTAGCGGTGGCACTTCGCGTTGAAGCCGATATCGATCGCCTTCCTGATATCGGCCTTGGCGTCGATATAGACGTGGCAAATGCCATCGAGGTGCTTGATCATCGGCACGGTGGCCTCGTCCATCAGGCGCGCGATCAGGCCCTTGCCGCCGCGCGGCACGATGACGTCCACGTACTGCGGCATGGTGATCAAGGCGCCGACGGCGGCGCGGTCGGTGGTGTCGATGACTTGCACGGCATCGGCCGGCAAGCCGGCCCCCTGCAAGCCCTCCGCCACCAGCTTGGCCAGCGCGCGGTTGCAGTGAATCGCTTCCGAGCCGCCGCGCAAGATCGTCGCGTTGCCGCTCTTGATGCACAGGCCGGCCGCGTCCACCGTCACGTTCGGACGCGCTTCATAGATGATGCCGATGACGCCCAGCGGCACGCGCATCTGGCCCACCTGGATACCCGTCGGGCGGAACTTCATGTTCGAGATTTCGCCGATCGGATCGGCCAGCGACACGATCTGCGTCAAACCTTCGACCATGGTGGCAATGGCAGCGTCGGATAGCGTCAGGCGGTCGAGCATGGCCGGCGCCAGGCCGGCGGCGGCCGCCGCATCGAGGTCGCGCTGGTTGGCCGCGCGCAGCAGGTCGGCATCGCGCACGATGGCGGCGGCAATCAGGCTCAAGGCGCGGTTACGCGTGGCGCTGTCGGCACGCGCCATGGCGCGCGAGGCGGCGCGCGCGCGCGTGCCCACGTCCTGCATATATTCTGTGATGTCCATGCTCGTATCCATATAGTAAAAAACTAGCCTCGGGCGATCTTCAGGCCCAACTGCAGCATGGCATCCCAGGCATCGCCCGCGTAGCCCTTGGCGCGCAAGCCCTTGATCATCTTGTCCACCTGCGCCGCCTGCTGCAGCGCCGCTTCCAGCACGGGTAGCGAAATGCGCCGCAGGGCCGGTTCCATCATCCGCTCGCGCGGCCCCCAGATGCGGTATTCCTTCAGCAGCGCGCCCAATGGACGCCCTTGCGCCATGCCCGCCTTCAATTTTAACAGCGTGCGGATTTCTTCGGAGACGGCCCACAAGACCAGCGGCAGCGCCTCGCCCTCGCCTTTCAAGCCCTCGAGCATGCGCACCAGGCGCGCCGGGTCGCCGGCCAGCATGGCTTCGGACAGCTTGAAGACATCATAGCGGGCCACGTTCAACACCGCGTCCTGCACTTGTTCGTATGTCAGCTTGCCCGCGGCATGCAGCAAGCCCAGTTTCTGGATTTCCTGGTGCGCCGCCAGCAAGTTGCCTTCCACCCGTTCAGCGATGAAGTCGATGCTGGCCCGTTCGGCGCTTTGTCCCTGCGCGGCCAGGCGCTGGGATATCCAGGCCGGCAACTGCGCCCGTTCCACATTCGGAATGTCGATATACACGGCCGCCTGCTGCAGGCTGGCGACCCAGGCCGCCTTCTGCGTGGCCCAATCCAGCTTGGGCAAGGTGATCAGGGTCAGGTTGTCTGGACTGAGGTTTTTCGCGTAGCTTTGCAGCGCCGCGCCGCCATCCTTGCCCGGCTTGCCGGTGGGGATGCGCAACTCGATCATTTTCTTGTCACCGAACAGCGACAGCTCCTGGTTCGCCGCCAGCAGTTCGCCCCACTTGAAGCTGCGCTCCACCGTCAGCACGTCGCGCTCGGAGTAACCCTGCGCGCGCGCCGCGCGGCGGATCTTGTCGGCCGCTTCCAGCGCCAGCAGGTGTTCGTCGCTGGTGATCACATACAGCTGCGCCAGCGGCTTGGCCACATGCCCATCGAGCGCGTCTATCCGCAATTGCATGGCGTCCCCGTTACTGCTGCGGGGCTGCCGGCGCGACCGGCGTCACGGGCGCCACTGGCGCCACCGACATGGCCGGCAGCACCGGCTTGATGGCGGCCAGGCGGCGCATGATCTGCTGCACCAGGTCGTTGCGCATGTCGCGGTACAGCGCCGCTTCTTCCGTTTCCTTGGCCAGTACCTGCGATTCATCGAAGGTAATCGGACGCACCAGGCTGATGGTCGTCGGCGCCAGCAACTGGTTGCCGGCCTTGTCCACCACGCGGAAATTGATCGAATAGCCAAGTTGATACTCTTGTACCCGGCCATTTTTGTTCAGCGACAAAATGGTCTTGGTCTGATTCCTCTCCGGGTCGCTGAGCACTTCAAGGACGGCGTCGGCGCCATCCCTGGTGTTCACCACTTCCGTGCTGCCGATGGCGCGGATATAGCGTTTCAGGCCGATCGCCAGCGGCGACGTGTCGGGCAAGCCGATGTACATCGTCGCGAACGGCAGCATGAAACTGCCGTTCGAACCGCGCAAATGAAAGCCGCAGGCCGACAGCAAAACAGTCAGGCCCAAGGCCAGCACGGCGCGGCGGCCCAACAGCGATACGGAAGAGGAAGTCGTCATGATTACACCACGATGCTGATTAACTTGCCTGGCACGACGATGATCTTCTTCGGCGTGGTCTCGACATACTTCTGTACACTTTCGCACGCCAGCGCGGCCGCTTCGATGCTCGCCTTGTCCGCATCCTTGGACACCGTGATCGAGCCGCGCAGCTTGCCGTTCACCTGGATCATCATCTCGATCTCGGACTGTTCCAATGCGGCCGGGTCGACTTGCGGCCAGGCGACGTTGAGCAGGTCGCCGTGCACGCCCGCGTAGCCCAGTTCCTGCCACAGCACATGGGTGATGTGCGGCGCGACGGGATTGAGCAGGCGCAGGAAGATGGAGAAACCTTCGGCGATCAGCGCCTTCGACTGCGCGCTATCGTCCAGCTTGGCCGATTCCAGCGTGTTGAGCATCTTCATGCAGGCCGACACGACGGTGTTGTACTGGATGCGCTTCAAGTCGTAATCGGCTTGCTGCAGCAGCTTGTGCAATTCGCGGCGCAGGTTTTTCTGCGCGTCGCCCGTCGCCGGTGCGGCGCCGCCGGCCAGCGCGGCTTGAATCGTCGCCGACTGGGCGTAGCCGAAGTTCCACACGCGGCGCAGGAAGCGGTTCGCGCCTTCGACGCCGCTGCCCGACCATTCCAGCGTCTGTTCCGGCGGCGAAGCGAACATGGTAAACAAACGGGCCGTGTCGGCGCCGTACTGCTCGATCTGCGCTTGCGGGTCGATGCCGTTGTTCTTCGACTTCGACATCTTTTCCGTGCCGCCGATTTCCACCGGCTGGCCGTCGGCCACCAGGATGGCGGATTGCGGACGGCCCTTGTCATCGAGCGACAGGCGCACGTCGTCCGGGTTGAACCAGGTGGTCTTGCCCGCGGCATCCTTGCGGAAGTAGGTTTCGTTGAGCACCATGCCCTGCGTCAGCAGGTTGACGAATGGCTCGTCGAACTTGACCAGGCCGAAATCGCGCATGATCTTGGTCCAGAAGCGCGCGTACAGCAAATGCATGACGGCGTGTTCGATGCCGCCGATGTACTGGTCCATCGGCATCCAGTAATCGTTGCGCGCGTCGACCATGGCATCGTTCGAGCCTGGCGAGGTATAGCGCATGTAATACCACGACGAATCCACAAAAGTATCCATGGTGTCCGTCTCACGGCGCGCCGGCTTGCCGCACTGCGGGCAGTCGCACTGCAGGAAGGCTTCGTACTTGTTCAGCGGATTGCCCGTGCCGTCCGGCACGCAGTCTTCCGGCAGCACCACCGGCAAGTCTTTTTCCGGCACCGGCACCACGCCGCAATCGGCGCAATGGATCATCGGGATCGGCGTGCCCCAGTAGCGCTGGCGCGAAATGCCCCAGTCGCGCAGGCGGAACGTGGTTTTCTTCTCGCCCAGGCCCAGTTCGGCCAGGTCGGCAGCCACCGCATCGACGGCGGAGGCGAAATGCAGGCCGTCGTATTTGCCGGAAGCGACGCAGACGCCATCCTTGCTACCATACGATTCCTGCCAGGCGTCCGTCGAGAATTCCTGGCCCTTGACTTCGATGACTTGCTTGATCGGCAGGTCGTATTTCTTGGCAAAGCCGAAATCGCGTTCATCGTGCGCCGGCACGCCCATCACGGCGCCATCGCCGTAGGTGATCAGCACGTAGTTGCCGACCCAGACTTCCACCTGCGCGCCCGTCAGCGGATGGGTGACGAACAGGCCGGTCGGCATGCCCTTCTTCTCCATCGTTGCCATGTCCGCTTCGATCACGGAACCGAGCTTGCATTCGGCGTTGAAGGCGGCCAGCGCAGGATTGCTTTGCGCGGCGTGGATGGCCAGCGGATGCTCGGCGGCCACGGCGCAGAAGGTCACGCCCATGACGGTGTCCGGACGGGTAGTAAACACATACAGCTTGCCGTCGCCGATCAGGGCGCCATTCGCGTCCTTGATGTCATGCGGGAAGGCGAAGCGCACGCCTGTCGACTTGCCGATCCAGTTGGTCTGCATGGTGCGCACGCGCTCGGGCCAGCCCGGCAGCTTATCATCCACATACGCCAGCAATTCTTCCGCATAATCGGTGATGCGCGCGTAGTACATGGGAATTTCGCGCTTTTCGATCAGCGCGCCCGAACGCCAACCGCGGCCGTCGACCACTTGTTCATTGGCCAGCACGGTCTGGTCGATCGGGTCCCAGTTCACGGTACCGGTCTTCTTGTAGATGATGCCTTTTTCCAGCATCTTGAGGAACATCCACTGGTTCCATTTGTAGTATTCGGGCTTGCAGGCGGTCATTTCGCGCGACCAGTCGATGGCCAGACCCATCGATTCCATCTGCTGCTTCATGTGGGCGATGTTCGAATACGTCCATTGCGCGGGCGGCACGTTGTTGGCCATGGCCGCGTTTTCCGCCGGCATGCCGAACGCATCCCAGCCCATCGGCATCAGCACGTTGTAGCCGTTCATGCGCAGGTAGCGGTACATCACGTCATTGATCGTATAGTTGCGCACGTGACCCATGTGCAGCTTGCCCGAAGGGTAAGGCAGCATCGAGCAGGCAAAATACTTGCCTTTTGGGAAACGCGGGTCGTGTTCGACGGCTTTATAGGCGTCGATCGCCTTCCAGTGCGATTGGGCGGCTTGTTCGACGTCGGCGGGACTATATTTATCTTGCATGATGTGCGGCCAATAGTGGATATGAACCGAGCATTATACTGGTTGTCGCCGCCCGATAGCGCGGCGCGCCGGCGGCCCGGTCTCGCATATTTCGGCCGGCGCACAATTATGCTATGTCGTATGCAACAATACATATGCCACAATCTTGTTCTTTGCATCAACGCCGGCCATGATCGTCTACCAGGAATATCCGCCCATCCCCGCCCTTCGGCCGTGGCTGGACTGCGTCTGGACGTGCCGCGTGCAGACGGGCGCCACGCCCCTCACGCACCAGGTCTTGCCGGACAATTGCATCGACATCCTGTGCCAGGACCAGCAGGACGCCAGCTTTGCCGTCGGCATGATGACGGCGCCGATTGCCGTCGTCAGCCAGGGTCTCGTGCAGACGGTGGCGGCCCGCTTCAAGCCGGGCGCGGCCGCACGCTTTTTCCAGCTGCCCTTGTGCGAACTCAACGATGGCCGCACGGGCTTGCAGCAACTGTGGGGCCGCGAGCTGGCGGCGCGCCTCGGTGACGCCCTGTGGAGCGGGCCCTTGTCCAATACGCAAAGAGTTTCTATTTTGCAAGATTATCTGCTGCTGCGCCTGCGCACCGCGCCGCCACGGCGCCAGGCTGGCGCGGCCGAACATGCCATCGCGGCCATCGAGCGCGCATCCGGCCAGGTGCGCGTGGAGGGCCTGGCGCAGCAACTGGGCGTGTCGCGCCAGCACCTGGCGCTGCAATTTCGCCAGCAAGTCGGCATCAGCCCGAAGCTGTTTGCCCGCATCTGCCGTTTTCGCGCCGCCAGCCAGGGCCTGACAAGCCTGGCGGGACAGCCGGACTGGGCGCAAGTGGCCTTGCAATATGGTTATTTCGACCAGTCGCACCTGATCCACGACTTCCAGGATTTCGCCCGCAGCTCGCCCGAGGCGTGGCTGTCGGGCCGGCGTGCATGACCACCTTCCATTTTTCCAATCGCGCGGCGCGCGCCGGTGGCATCATGGCGCCAGGTATTTCGCCGACTATTTCAACCAACAGGAGCAGAACATGATCAAGGGCTTGCGCACCGTCACCTATCCCGTCCCCGACCTGGACAAAGCCAAGGCCTGGTACAGCCAGGTATTTGGCACGGCGCCGTATTTCGACCAGCCGTTCTATGTCGGCTTTGCCATCGGCGGCTTCGAGCTGGGCCTGCTGCCGGGCGGCGAAGCGGGCACGCAGGGCAGCGTGACGTATTGGGGCGTGGACGGCATCGAGCAGGAAGTCGAGCGCATCGTTGCGCTGGGCGGCACCCTGCACCACCCGATCACGGACGTGGGCGACGGCATCCGCACGGTGGAATTGCTCGACCCGTTCGGCAACCAGATCGGCCTGATCGACAATCCCCATTTCGACACGGCCAAGGTGGTTTGAATTGCCTCAGGCGGCTTCGCCCTGCAGCCATAGCCGGAACTGCTGCAAGGCCGTCTTTTCATGTGCCGTTTCGGGCGTGATCAGGTAATACGCGCGCTGGCCGCGCAGTGGGCGCTCGCATGCGATCTGCAATTCGCCGCGCGCCAGTTCCGCTTCGACCAGCATGCGTGGCAGCAAGACCACGCCCTGCCCTTGCACGGCCGCCATGGCCAGCATGGAAAACAGTTCATAGCGGGCGCCGTAGTGCGCCCCGTCGCGCCCCTCGCCCTCGACCTGCATGGCGTCAAACCACTGGCGCCAGGCGCCCGGGCGCGTACTTTGTTGCAACAAAGTTAATTCCAATAAATCCTGCGGCTGCCAGTCGCTGCGCGCCGCCAGCAGGCGGGGGCTGGCGACGGGCACGATTTCTTCGTGCATGAGCAAGGTGGCGCGCGTGCCGGGCCAGCGCGCCAGTTGCTCGGGCGTGCCCGCGTACAGGGCGCCATCGTATTCCGTATCGGCAAACATAAACGGTTTTGTATACGCATCGATATGCACGACGATGTCCGGATGCAAGTCCGCCAGCGAAGACAGCCGCGGCATCAGCCAGCGCGTGGCAAACGTGGGCACGGAAGCGAGCTGCAAGGCGCCGCCGCCGCCCTGGCGCGCCATGGTGTCGAGCGTGTCGCGCTCCAGGCCATCGAGGCGGGCAGCGATCTGCCGCGCATACGCGGCGCCGGCGCTGGTCAGCAGCACGCCGTGGCGCATGCGCTGGAAAAGTTGCACGCCAAGAAAAGTTTCTAGGGATGAAATCTGACGCGACACCGCGCTTTGCGTCAGCGACAGTTCGCGCGCCGCGTGCGTGTAGCTCTGGTGCCGCGCGGCCGCCTCGAAGCAGTTCAGCGCTTGCAGCATGGGGATTTTGCGTGACATGGGAATATCCAGCCGGTAAAAGAACGCCAGTATGCCGCAAGATATGCGCAACACGCATGTCTGGGTGCGAAAAAATCGTTTGCGCAAGGCTAGGCAAAAACCTACCATGAGTCATATTCAATCTTGCGCCGATCACCGGCGCTCACCTGCGAGGCCTGTGATGAGCAAAACCGTATTCGACTGGAATTCCCCCCTGCTGCTGGAAGAACAACTGACGGGCGACGAACGCGCCGTGCTGGAAGCGGCCCGCGACTATTGCCAGGGCAGCCTGGTGCCGCGCGTGCTTGAATCGTTCCGCCATGGCCGCACGGACGCTGCCATCTTCCGCGAAATGGGCGAACTGGGCTTGCTGGGCACGACCATTCCCGAGGAATACGGCGGTGCCGGCCTGAACTACGTCTGCTACGGCCTGGCGGCGCGCGAAGTCGAGCGCGTTGACTCCGGCTACCGCTCGATGATGAGCGTGCAATCGTCGCTGGTGATGGTGCCGATCAACGCTTTCGGCAACGAAGAAACCAAACAGAAATACCTGCCGAAACTGGCGACGGGCGAATACATCGGCTGCTTCGGCCTGACGGAACCGAATCACGGCTCCGACCCTGGCAGCATGGTCACGCGCGCGCGCAAGGTGCCGGGCGGCTATAGTCTCTCCGGCGCCAAGATGTGGATCACCAACAGCCCGATTGCCGACGTGTTCGTCGTCTGGGCCAAGGACGATGAAGGCGCGATCCGCGGCTTCGTGCTGGAAAAAGGCTGGAAAGGCCTGTCGGCGCCGGAAATCCACGGCAAGGTGGGCTTGCGCACCAGCATCACGGGCGAAATCGTCATGGATGAAGTATTTTGCCCGGAAGAAAACGCCTTCCCGGACGTGCGCGGCTTGAAAGGCCCGTTCACTTGCTTGAACAGCGCCCGCTACGGCATCGCCTGGGGCGCACTGGGCGCGGCCGAAGACTGCTACCTGAAGGCACGCCAGTACACGATGGACCGCCAGCAATTCGGCCGCCCTCTTGCTGCAAATCAACTGGTGCAAAAGAAACTGGCCGACATGTTGACGGAAATCACCATGGGCTTGCAAGGCTGCTTGCGCCTCGGTCGCATGAAGGATGAAGGCTCGCCCGCCGTGGAAATCACGTCCATCATGAAACGCAACAGCTGCGGCAAGGCGCTGGACATTGCCCGCGTGGCGCGCGACATGATGGGTGGCAACGGCATTTCCGACGAGTTCGGCGTCATCCGCCACCTGGTCAACCTGGAAGTGGTCAACACCTACGAAGGCACGCACGATGTGCACGCGCTGATCATCGGCCGCGCCATCACCGGCATCGCCGCGTTCAACTAATGGACGCCTTGGCTTCCACCTTGCGGCCCGCGCCGCTGACCGGCTTGCGCGTGCTGGACCTGTCGCGCGTGCTGGCCGGGCCGTGGGCCGGACAAATGCTGGCCGACCTGGGCGCCGACGTGGTCAAGGTTGAACAACCAGGCCGCGGCGACGACACGCGCTCCTGGGGACCGCCGTATCTGAAAGACGAGGATGGCCGCGACACCGCCGAGGCCGCCTATTTCCAATGCGCCAACCGCAACAAGCGCTCCCTGTGCATCGACCTGGCCGCCCCGGAAGGGCAAGCCCTGGTGCGCCGGCTGGCGGCCGAGGCGGACGTGCTTCTGGAAAATTTCAAACTGGGTGGCTTGAAGCAATACGGCTTGGACGCGGCCAGCTTGCTGGAACTCAACCCGCGCCTCGTCTACTGCTCGATTACCGGCTTCGGCCAGGATGGGCCGTACGCGGCGCGCGCCGGCTATGACTTTTTGATCCAGGGCATGGGCGGCTTGATGAGCATCACGGGCGTGCCCGATGGCCAGCCGGGCGCCGGGCCGCAAAAAGTGGGTGTGGCGCAGACGGACATCCTGACGGGCTTGTACGCCACCATCGCCGTGCAGGCGGCGCTGGCAGAACGGGAACGCTCGGGCCTGGGCCAGCATATCGACCTGGCCTTGCTCGACGTGCAAGTGGCCGCGCTGGGCAACCAGGCCGCCAATTACCTGTGCGGCGGCAAGGTGCCCCAGCGCATGGGCAATGCGCATCCGAACATTGTTCCATATCAAGACTTTCCCACGGCCGATGGCGACATGATTCTGGCGATCGGCAACGATGGGCAGTTTTCGCGCTTTTGCGCCGTCGCCGGCCATCCGGAATGGGCGCAGGACGAACGTTTCGCCACCAATCCGCAGCGCGTGGTGCACCGGGCGATCCTGATTCCGCTGATGCGCCAGGCCACGGTCATGCGCACGACGGCCGAGTGGATCAGCGCCTTCGAGGCGCAAGCCGTGCCGTGCGGCCCCGTCAACCGCATCGACCAGGTCTTTGCCGACCCGCAAGTGGTGGCGCGTGGCTTGAAAGTGGAGATGCCGCACCCGACGGCGGGCACGGTGGCGCTGGTGGCCAATCCCGTGCGCCTGTCGGGCTCGCCGGTGCAGTACCGCTTGCCGCCGCCATTGCTGGGACAGCATACCCAGGAGGTGCTGCAGCAGTGGCTGGGCCTCGATGGCGGCCAGATCGACGGCTTGCGCGAACGCAAGGTCGTCTAAAGAAAAACGCCGGGCAGTGGCAACACTGTCCGGCGTTTTTTATTGATTCAGCCTTATTTCAGCACCAGTTTCAGCGCCGGCTTTTCACCGTAATCTTCATAGCGCTCGTTGATGCCGGCGATACAAAACGTGATTTCTTCCAGTAAATCAGGCACTTGCGCCTTCATGCTTTCGGCGTCCTGCACCACGATGTCCAGCACTTCGTTCGGTTTCAAACGGAACTGCGTCATGTTTTCGTCGTCGCGCAGGTAGCTGAGGCAATCGACCCAGGCATCCATGCTGTTGCCGTAAAACTCGGGGAAACCGAAGGCTTGCACGCATTGCGCGTGAAAGCTCGCTGCGTCGGTGATGTCTTTTCCATTCAGGATGGCAGTGGCCATGGTCTTCCTCAGTTCTTCAGCGACAGCACATCCTGCATGTCGAACAGGCCGGTGGGCTTGTCGGCCAGGAAACGCGCGGCGCGCAGGGCGCCGTGGGCGTAGGTGACGCGGCTGCTCGACTTGTGGCTGATCTCGATGCGCTCGCCGATGCCGGCAAACAACACCGTATGGTCGCCCACGATATCGCCGCCGCGGATGGTGGCAAAGCCGATGGTCGACGGGTCGCGTTCGCCCGTCACGCCTTCGCGGCCGTACACGGCGCATTCCTTCAAGTCGCGTCCCAGAGCGCCGGCCACCACTTCACCCATTTGCAGGGCCGTGCCCGATGGCGCATCGACCTTGAAGCGGTGATGGGCTTCGATAATTTCAATGTCGTAGCCTTCGGACAGGCTTTTCGCAGCCAGTTCCAGCAGTTTCATGGTGACATTCACGCCCACGCTCATGTTCGGCGCGAACATGATGGCCGTCTTTTCGGCGGCGGCGGCAATGGCGGCCTTGCCAGCGTCATCGAAACCGGTGGTGCCGATGATCATCTTGATGCCGTGCTCGGCGCAATATGCCAGGTGCTGCAAAGTGCCTTCAGGGCGCGTGAAATCGATCAGGAAGTCGGCGTTCGCCAGGCCCTTCGCCAGGTCGGACTCCGTCAGCACGCCGGCCGGCTTGCCGAGGAAGGCGGCCGCATCCTGTCCGATCGACGGCGAACCGGCACGGTCGAGCGCGCCGGCCAGCACGGCGTCGGGCGCATTGCTGACCGCTTCGATCAGGATATGGCCCATGCGGCCGCTGGCGCCAGCGATGGCAATTTTCAGTTCAGTCATTTTATTCTCTTACAGCAACTTATTTGGTGGGTTCGGCAGCAGGTGCAGGTGCAGGCTCGGCGGCAGGCGTCACTTCCGGCTTGCTCACAGGAATGGCAGGGGCGGCATCGGCCGGCACAGGCACGGCGCTCGGCGCCACGGGCGACGGCACGG
Source organism: Janthinobacterium sp. SUN137 (assembly GCF_030587265.1). Lineage (NCBI taxonomy): Bacteria > Pseudomonadati > Pseudomonadota > Betaproteobacteria > Burkholderiales > Oxalobacteraceae > Janthinobacterium > Janthinobacterium sp. SUN137. The sequence continues at coordinate 1,644,987 of NZ_JAPWHZ010000001.1, forward strand.
CGGCGGCTGGCGCGTCGGCCTTGGCGACCTTGGCGAACGGCGACGGACCGGCGATGCGGTCGATGTATTCTTTCTCCGTCGGCAAGTTACCGCCTTCGAAACGTTCAACCTTGCCATCCTTGCCGAAGTACACGACCACGCGGCTGCTGGTGGTTTCGCCACTGCCCCGTGCCAGGCGGAATGGATAATCCCAGCGGTCGGCATGGAAGATATCGGTCAGCAGCGAGGTGCCGAGGACGAAACGCACCTGATCGCGCGTCATGCCCACTTTCAACTGGGCCAGCATCTCTTCGGAGACAAAGTTGCCTTGTTGAATGTCAGGACGGTAGGGCGAGAAAAACCACATGAATTTTTGCAGCGGCGTAATGGTGGTCGTTTGTGCGCCCTGTTCGGGAACCAGTTCCTTGCCTTCTTTTTGAGCAGCTGCCGGCTTTTCGCCCAGGATGCCACGGTTGGCGCAGCCGGACATGGCCAGCGCGACACAGACCATGCCTGCCAAGACTGGTGCTCGAAATGGAATACGGTGCCAGAGAGATGGCAATACAGCCGGTGTTACGCGCATAAATGACCTCAATTGGATGAACAAAACGCCAGGAGTGACCGGCCCGCCAAAAAAAAGCATATTTTGGCACTCCCCGACAAAACGCTATATGATAAAGCACCTGACCCACATACGAGCAACAAACATGAGTAACAATCCTAGTGATCTCAAGGCAAGCGGCCTGAAAGCCACCCTGCCACGGCTGAAGATACTCGATATCTTCCAGAGTAGCCCGGTACGCCACCTGACCGCGGAAGACGTCTACAAGATTCTGCTGGCCGACAATATGGATGTCGGTTTAGCAACTGTCTACCGCGTCCTCACGCAATTCGAACAGGCCGGCTTGCTCAATCGCAACCATTTTGAAACCGGCAAGGCGATTTTCGAGCTCAACGAAGGCTCCCACCACGACCATCTGGTGTGCCTCGACTGTGGCCGGGTCGAAGAATTCTTCGACGAAGACATCGAAGTGCGCCAGCAAAAAGTGGCCGAAGAGCGCGGCTTCAAGATCGCCGAACACGCTTTGGCCATCTATGGCAACTGCATCAAGACGGCTTGCCCGCACAAAACCGCCTGACCCAAGCCGGCCGTTTCCGCAAGGGACCGGCCGGCGCGTCAGGCAGTACGATCAATGATGGCTCAGCGCGCTTGACAGCAGCTTGGCCGTGATATCGACGATCGGGATGACGCGCTCGTAAGCCATGCGCGTCGGCCCGATCACTCCCAACGTTCCCACGATCTTGCCGTTGACTTCATACGGCGCCGTCACCACGCTCATCTCATCCATCGGCACCAGGTTCGATTCGCCGCCGATAAAAATCTGCACGCCCGTCGCCTTGCTCGACACGTCGAGCAACTGCATCAAGCCCGTTTTTTGCTCGAACATGTCGAACATCTGGCGCAGCGAATGCATGTTCGACGACAGATCGCTCACGCTGAGCAAGTTGCGCTCGCCGGAAATCACCATGTCGTCGCTATGGTCGGCCATCGCTTCGCTGCCCGCTTCCACGGCCGCCTGCATCAAACTGCCCATATCGTCGCGCAACTGGCGCAATTCGCCCTGCAGGCGCACGCGCACGGCGTCGAAGGACAGGCCGCCATAATTCTGGTTGATGTAATTGGCCGATTGCACCAGTTGCGCCGGCGTATAGTCGGCCTCCGTCAGCAATAAACGGTTCTGCACGTCGCCGCCTGGGGCGACGATGACGAGCAGGATGCGTTTTTCCGACAGACGCAGGAATTCGATTTGCTGGAACACGGATTCGCGGCGCGGACTGAGCACGACGCCGGCAAACTGCGACAGCGACGACAGCATCTGCGCCGCGTTGGCGATGGTTTTTTGCGGTTGCGGCGTCTGCAGGCGCATGCGCGATTCCACCAGGTGCTCGTCCAGGTGCCGCACGGTCAGCAAGGTGTCGACAAAGATGCGGTAGCCGCGCGGCGTGGGGATGCGTCCGGCCGAGGTATGCGGACTGGACACATAACCGAGCTCTTCCAGGTCGGCCATGATGTTGCGGATCGTGGCCGGCGACAGGTCCAGGCCGGAAATTTTCGACAAGGCGCGCGAACCGACCGGCAGGCCGTCGGCGATATATCGCTCGACCAGGGCTTTCAGCAGTGTTTGGGCACGTGTATCGAGTTGCATGGTGTTTTATTTAGGCAAGTATTTTGTTAAGCAAGCGGCAACGAAAGCGGCCGAACGTGCATCAACAGCGCCTATTATGCACGTTCGCCCGGCCTGCGGCGATCAATCTTCCAGTTGCCCTTGCAGCCACAGCAACAATTCATCAAAGTTGGCGCAGATGGCGTCGGGCTGCACGCCGGCGGCCAGGTGCGCATCGCTGCCCTTGCGGTTCATCCAGACGGCGCGCATGCCCGCCCCCTGCGCTCCCGTCACGTCGAAATACAGGTCGTCGCCCACATACACGGCTTCATGGGGCGCGACGTCCAGCGCGGCGCAAGCTGCCAGGAAGATGCTGGCGTCGGGCTTGGCCACGCCAAAAGCGCTGGCGGCGATCGATACCTTGAAATGCTGCGCCAGGCCGATAATGTCAAGGTCCGCATTGCCATTCGAGATCGAACCGACCAGCATGCGCTGGCGCATCCAGGCCAGGCCCGGCAAGACGTCGTCATAGGGCTGGACGCGGTTGCGCGCGGCCAGGAATTGCAGGATAGCGCCGTCGACCAGGGCGGGATCCTCGCCGGCAGCCTCGAAGGCGGCCAGCAAGCCCGCGCGGCGCAACTCGATCAGGTTGCCATGGAAATGCGGTTGTTCATTGAGCATGGCCAGGCGGTGCTGGCGCAGCACCTCGATGGAAAACTGCTGCGCCACCTTGGGCGCATGCGTGGCCAGCCAATCGTGCAGCAGGGTTTCCGCGGCGGCAATCACGGGCGCGATGGGCCACAAGGTATCGTCGAGGTCGAACAGGATGGCCTTGGGCGGCACGGCGGGTTTTACGGGGGCAAGAGACATGGGACTCACAATGGGATGCTGCGTCACGGTGCGCAGGGTGCGCCTATTGTCGCACCGATCGCCGCCGCCGGCATGGCTGCGCCCCCGTGAAATGGGGCCGGGCCAGCGCTTCCTGGCGAAAAATTGTTACAGGGTGATACAAGGCAAGGTCATCGAGCTTGCCAGATAGACTAAAATAGGCGCCATTCCAATGCGGCGCCAGCGTCCGCGTTGCGCTACCCAACCTAATTCGTTTTGGAGAATGTATGAAAAATTTGTACCTGCGCTCGATGCTGGCGGCGGCTTGCGCCGTCACACTGGCAGCCTGCGGCGGCAGCGGCGGCAACCTGTATCTGCAAGTCTCAGTCAGCGACCTGGCCAAGGATGGCCTGATTCTCCAGAATGACGGCGAACGCTTGCCGGTTACTGCGGGCCAGACCAACGTTGCCTTCACCAAGCTGGTGAAGACCGATGATCGCTACAATATCACCATCGCGGAACAGCCCAAGGGCGCCGTTTGCACCATCATCAATGGCGTTGGCAAGGCATCGAGCTACTCCGTGACCACGGCCGTGGTGAGCTGCAAGACCAACACCTACCCGCTGACAGGCACGATCACGGGCCTGACCGCCGGCAACTTGCGCCTGGTGATGGGCTCCACCGGCATCACCCTGTCGGCTGGCGCCACCGCCTACACATTCGAATCGGTAGCTGACGGCGCCCCGTACGGTATTTCCATACTGGCTCAGCCAACGGGCCTGACGTGCCGCTTCCAGGGTTCAAAGAGTGCCGACGCCAGCGATACGGTCGGCACGATGGGCTCTGCCGCCACGACCGCGGCCACACTTGACTGCACGCCGCAGTAATCCTTGCGATCCGTCACCTATTTTTTGGAGAATTACATGAAGTTATCCTGCTTGCGCCCACTCGCCGCGCTGCTGCTGACCCTGGGACTGGCCGCTTGCGGCGGCAAGGCCTCGTATGAGGTCAGCGGCACGATCTCAGGCTTGAACAATGAAGGATTGATCCTGGCCAATGGCGGCGACCCCCTGCCGGTTCCTGCGGGGAAAACAAACTTCACCTTTGCCAAGCGCATCGACTACGGCACCGCGTATGACATCACCGTCAAGCAACAACCGGCCCACATGACTTGCGGCATCAGCGGCGGTTCCGGCTCGGCTGGTCATTACATCAATATCAGCGCCGCTGTTACTTGCTCGCAAAACAGATATACCGTGGGCGGCACGATTTCCGGCCTGACCGTGGATGGCCTGGTACTGATTAACGGTAGTACACTAACACCGCTGCTCAAGGATGCCACGACCTTTACCATAGGCGGCTTTGTCGCCTATGGCGAAACCTATGCCATCAGCGTCTCCGCTCAGCCGAAGGGTCTGCAGTGCGAGCTGGCGCCAGGTACTGAAAAAGGCACCATGGGCGAAGGGAATGTAACGGCGCTGAAGATCGCCTGCAAACCCGTCTGAGTTGCGGCAACGGTAGCCGCCAGGCGGCTACCGGGAAGAGATATCACGGAAATCTATAATTGATATTCCAAAGATAAATTGGAGTTATATGTGGCGATGCAGCATAATGCATCTGTCTCCTCCAACTCTTCCAAGAATTGGATTTAGCCCGCTTTTACCAGCGGGCTTTTTTTTGCCCAGAATTTCTCACGCGGGTTTATTCAAGCCCGGCTGCAACATCTGCACGATGCTGGAGAAATCCTGCTGCGCATAACCGGCTTGCGCATGCATCTGGTACATCTGACGCACCAGGCCGCCCAAGGGCGTGGGCGCGTTCGCCGACAGGGCCGATTGCTGCGCCAGTCCCAGGTCTTTCAGCATCAGCGCCGTGCCAAAGCCGCCCGTGTAATTGCGCGACGCGGGCGTACCGTCCATGACGCCGGGCCACGGGTTGTACACTTCCAGGGTCCAGTTGCGGCCCGAACTCTTGGCCATGATGTCGGACAACACTTTCGGGTCCAGGCCATGCGCCACGCCCAGGTTCAGCGCTTCGGCCGTCCCGGCCATCAAGATGCCCAGCAGCATGTTGTTACAAATCTTCGCCACCTGGCCCGCGCCCGCCTCGCCCGCATGAAAGATGTTCTTGCCCATCTTTTCCAGCAGGGGACGTGCCTGCTGCAAGGCCGCTTCGCTGCCGCCGACGATAAAGGTCAGGGTGCCGGCTGCCGCGCCCGCCGTGCCGCCCGAGACGGGCGCATCGATCATGGTAAAGCCCCGTTCGCTGGCCGCCTGTGCCACCTGCCGCGCCACATCGGCGGCGATGGTGCTGCAATCGATGAACAGGGCGCCGGGCTTGGCCGAGTCCAGTACGCCGCCCGCCGCCAGGTACAGCTCCTGCACATGCTTGTTGGCTGGCAACATGGTGATGACGGCGTCGGCCGTCTGCACGGCCGCGCTGGCGGACGCGGCCGCCGTGGCGCCCGCCTCGACGAGCGACGCCACTGCCGCCGGCGTCAGGTCGAATACGGATACGTGGAAGCCGGCGGCCACCAGATTGCGGGCCATCGGCGCGCCCATGTTGCCCAAGCCGATGAAAGCGATATGTTGCATTTTTGAAGTCTCCTGTTGTTCTTTTAATGTAGGTCGCGCAAAGGATGGCTATCCCACGGCGCCGTGAAATACCCATTGAGATACGCGTCGCCGACGTCGGCCAGGCTGGCTGGCTGCCACTGCGGCGCGTTGTCCTTGTCGATCAGCAAGGCGCGCACGCCTTCGCTGAAGTCCGCATGGGCGCAGCACTGCACGGCAACGATCAATTCCAGCTGGAACACTTGCGCCAAACTCATGTGACGCGTGCGTTCGCGCATGGCCCAGACCAGGGCGGCGGAACTGGGCGCGCCCTTGTGCAGCGAGTGGGCCGCCTTTCGCAGCCAGGCCGAATCGCCGTCATACGCGGCGATGGCGGCCACCACTTCGGGCAAGGTGGGCGCTTGCGTCAGCGCGGCGATGGCGTCGAAGTTGGCGCGCACTTCGGACACGGGCAGCAAGGACGCAGGAGCCGAAAAGCCGCGCAGCAGGCGGTCCAGCTGCTCGCTGTTCGCCTGCGGGCTGGCTTGCCATTGCGTCAGCGCCAGCGCGTCGAGCACCATGTTCCGCTCTTCCTGGCGCAGGAAATAGTCGCCCAGGCCCGCAAACAAGGCGTCAGCCGCGTTCAGCGGTGCCCCCGTCAGCCCCAGGAACAGGCCGCTGCGACCCGGCATGCGGCCCAGGAACCAGCTGCCGCCCACGTCCGGGAACAAGCCAATCGTGATTTCCGGCATGGCGATGCGCGTGCCTTCCGTCACGACGCGGTGGCTGGCGCCCGCCATCAGGCCCAGGCCGCCGCCCATGACGATGCCGCCGCCCCACACCAGCAGCGGTTTCGCATACGTGTGGATGCGGTGGTCGAGCCGGTATTCCTCGGCAAAGAAGGCCAGCGCCTGCGGATTCGGCACGACACCCGCTTGCTCGACGACGGCCGAACGCAGGCTGCGCACGTCGCCGCCCGCGCAGAAGGCCTTGTCGGTCGACGATTGCAGCACCACGCAGGCGATGGCGTCGTCACCGGCCCAGCGCACGAGGGCGCCATCGATGGCGCGTATCATGTCCAGGGTCAGCGCGTGCAAGGATTTTGGCGCATCGAGGGTGATGACGCCCAGCTTCATGCCGCCGGGACAGTCGCGTTCCTCTATCTTGACGGTCTCAACCAAGGTTTCAGCCACAGTATTTTCAGCCATTCTTCCACTCCGCCGGACGTTTTTCCAGGAACGCTTGCACGCCTTCTTTCTGGTCTTGCGTATCGAACAGGCCGAGGAACAGGGTGCGTTCATCGGGCAGGGAAGCGACGAGCGGATGGCTGCGCGCGCCCTGGATCAGGGTCTTGCACGCCGTCACGCTGCTGGGGCTTTGGCGGGCCACCTTGGCGGCCAGGGCCAGCGCCGTGGCGGCAGCCTTGCCGGTTGGCACGACTTCCTCCACGAGGCCGATGGCCAGGGCCTTGGCCGCGTCGACCCGCTCGCCGCACAAAATCATGCGCTTGGCCCAGCCTTCGCCCACCAGCCATGGCAAATGCTGCGTGCCGCCCGCGCACGGCAGCAAGCCGACGGACGCTTCCGGCAAGGCCATCTGCGCGTGTTCCTCGGCAATGCGGATGTCGCACGCCAGCGCGCATTCCAGGCCGCCGCCCATGGCGTAGCCATTGATGGCGGCAATGCTGACGCCGCGAAACGCTGACAGCGCCTCGAACGCCTCGCCAAACGCGGCGGCCATGGCGAACGCCATATCCTTGTCGCCGTCGGCAAACACCTTTAAATCGGCGCCGGCCGAGAAGAACTTGGCGCCGCCGCCCGTGATCACGAGCGCATACACGTCCGGATCAAGATTCAGGTCGGCCACCAGCTGCGTCAGCGCGTTCAGGCTGGCCAGGGTCCACGTGTGGGCGGGCGGGTTGTCGAGGGTTACCAGGGCCGTATGGCCACGGCGTTCCAGCAGCAGATTGGTATACACTTTGGTCATCGTAAGGTCTCCGTGGCGCCATCTTTCAAAATCGCTCGCGCGACGATCAGGCGCATGATTTCATTCGTCCCTTCCAGGATCTGGTGCACCCGCGTGTCGCGCACGTGGCGCTCGAGCGGATACTCGCGGATGTAGCCATAGCCGCCATGTAATTGCAGCGCATCGTTGGCCACATTGAAACCCACATCCGTGGCGAAGCGTTTTGCCATGGCGCAATATGCCGTGGCGTCCGGGCTTTCCTGGTCGAGTTTCCAGGCCGCCAGGCGCACCATCTGGCGCGCCGCCACCAGTTCCGTCAGCATGTCGGCCAGCTTGAATTGCAGGGCCTGGAATTGCGCCAGCTCGCGGCCGAACTGCGTGCGCTCCTTCATGTACGCCTGCGCCCGCGTCAGGGCCGCCTGCGCCGTGCCCACCGAGCACACGGCGATATTGATGCGTCCGCCATCGATGCCCTTCATGGCAATGGCAAAGCCTTCGCCTTCCGCGCCCAGCAAGTTGCCAACAGGCACTTTCACCTGGTCGAAGCTGATGATGCGCGTGGGCTGGCTGTTCCAGCCCATCTTTTCTTCCTTCTTGCCATACACGATGCCGGGCAAATTCGCCGGCACGGCAAACGCGGAAATGCCGGCCGCGCCCTCGCCGCCCGTGCGCGCCATGACGATCAGCATATCCGTCTGGCCCGCGCCGGAAATGAAGGCCTTCGTGCCGTCGAGCACATAAAAATCGCCCTCTTTCACTGCCTTGGTGCGCAGGGAGGCCGCGTCGGAGCCTGATTGCGGTTCCGTCAGGCAATAGCTGGCCAGCTTCTGGCCGGCCGCCAGGGCCGGCACCCACTCGTCGCACAGGGCTTCCTGCCCCCAGCGCGACAGCATCCAGGTGGCCATGTTGTGGATCGTGATGTAGGCCGTGGTCGAGGTGCAGCCGCCGGCCAGCTCCTCGAAGACGATGGCCGCATCCTGGCGGGACAGGCCCAGGCCGCCCCAGCGCTGCGGCGTGTACAGGCCGCAAAAGCCCATCTCGCCCGCCTTGGCGATGGTTTCCACCGGGAAAATCGATTCCGCATCCCAATGCGCCGCGTGCGGCGCCAGTTCGCCTTCGGCAAACGCGCGCGCCGCCTGCTGGAACTCGCGCTGCTCGTCGCTCAGTTCAAAGTCCATGCCAGCTCCTTATTTGAGGCTGATGGTGGTGTTGACCTTGCCCACCGAGGCCGCGTCCGTGAACCAGCGCTGGGTAATCGTCTGCGTCTGCGTATAGAACAGCACGACTTGCTTGCCGAACGGGCCCAGGTCGCCCAGTTTCGAGCCGCGCGAGCCTGTAAAGCTGAACAGGGGCACGGGCACGGGGATGGGCACGTTGATGCCGACCTGGCCCACGTCGATTTCTTCCTGGAAATAGCGCGCGGCCGCGCCGCTTTGCGTGAACAGGGCCGTGCCGTTGCCATTCGGATTTGCGTTCACCAGGGCAATCGCTTCATCCAGGGTATCGACTTCGACGACGATCAGGACGGGGCCAAAGATTTCCTGGTCATATACGACCATGCCGGGTTTCACGCCGGACAGAATCGTCGGTCCGACGAAGTTGCCGTTCGGATAGCCATCGACCTTCACGTCGCGGCCGTCCAGGGTCAGCACGGCACCCTGCTCGATGCCCTTGGCGACCAGGCTGTGCACGCGATCCTTGGCTGCGCAGGAAATGACAGGGCCCAAGTCCGGATTGTCCTTGCCCGCGCCCACCGTCAGGGTTTGCGCCTTGGCCGCCAGTTCCGGCAGCCAGTCGCGCGCTTCGCCCACCAGCACGGCGACGGACGCGGCCATGCAGCGCTGGCCGGCCGCGCCGAAGCCCGCGCCCAGCAACTGGTTCAGGGTCTGTTCCTTGTTTGCGTCAGGCAAGACGACGGCGTGGTTCTTGGCGCCCATCATGCACTGCGCGCGCTTGCCGTTCAGGCTGGCGCGCTGGTACACATGCGTGCCCACCTTGCTCGAACCCACGAACGAGATGGCCTTGATGTCCGGATGGTCGCACAGGGCATTGACCACGTCTTCGCCGCCGTGAATCACGTTCAGCACGCCGGCAGGGATGCCCGCCTGCAAGGCCAGGCGCACGAGTTTTTCCGTCACCAGCGGATCTTGCTCCGATGGTTTCAGCACGAAAGTATTGCCACAGGCAATCGCCATCGGGAACATCCACAGGGGGATCATGGCGGGGAAATTGAACGGGGTAATGCCCGCGCACACGCCCAGCGGCTGCATCACGCTGTAGGTATCGACGCCGCCGGCCACGTTTTGCGCGTATTCGCCCATTTGCAGGGTGCCGATATTGGCCGCATGTTCCACCACTTCCAGGCCGCGGAAGACGTCGCCTTCCGCGTCGAGCAGGGTCTTGCCCTGTTCCATCGTCAGGGTGGCGGCCAGGTCGGCCATGTTTTCACGGATCAGCTGCTGCAATTTGAGGAAAATGCGGGCGCGGGCGCCGATCGGCGTCTTGCGCCAGGTCTTGAAGGCGCGCTGGGCCGAGGCGATGGCGGCATTGACTTCCTCCGGCGTGGCGAACGGCACACGGGCCAGGACTTCCTGCGTGGCAGGGTTGACGACGTCGCGCCAGACGGTGGTGGTCGATTCGACCCACTCGCCGTTGATCAGCAGTGGAACGGTAGGGATGGAAGTTTGCGTGGTCACTCGGTGTCTCCTCATTGGGGGTATAGGTCTGTTTGCATTATTCGCACAATACGGGCCGCAAACAAGGCGTGAAAATGCGAGATAATGCAAAGCTGAATCTGTTAATCTGCAAAGATTGTAAATTTGCAGACTCCACAAACCGGGGAAGAGGAAACGCGATGGCAAAGGTTTTCATGGGCGTGCGCCTGCAGCGCCTGCGCGAGGAACGGCGCATGACGCAGGTGGCGCTGGCCAAGTCCCTGGGCATTTCGCCCAGCTACCTGAACCAGATGGAGCGCAACCAGCGCCCGCTGACGGTGCCGATTTTGCTGCGCATCGGCAGCGTGCTGGGGGTCGATCCGCAAATCTTTTCCGAACACGACAGCGCCAGCCTGGTGGCCGACGTGCGCGACGTGTTCGGCGAATTGCCCGACGCGCCGCCCACCTCGATGGCGGAATTGAAAATGCTGGTGGAAAACATGCCGGAACTGGCGCGCTCGATTTTGCTGCTGCAGCGGCGCTACCGCGTCATGGCGGAGCGGGCCGACACGCTGGCCGCGCGCCTCGACGACGGCAGCCGCGGCGCCAGTTCGGCGGCGCCGTCCACGGACGAGGAAGTGCGCGAATACCTGAACCGGCGGCAAAACTACATCGATGAGCTGGACCGGGCCGCGGAGCGGGTGGCGGGCGAACTCGATCCGTCCCTGCGCACGCTCGATGCGCTGCAAGGCCGCTTGCTGGAGCGCCACGGCATCCGGGTGCAACTGTCCGATGGCGACGCGGGCATGGTGCGCAAGCACCGCTATGACGCCCAGCAACAGCTCTTGTGGCTGCCCGATACCCTGACGGGCGGCCAGCGCGCCTTCCAGATGGCGGCGCAGATCAGCCTGCTCGAACATAGCGAACTGATCGACGCCCTCGTGCTGACGGCGGGATTCTCCGGCGCGGCCGCGCAAACGAGTGCGCGCCTGGCCTTTTCCAATTATTTCGCTGGCGCCCTGCTGATGCCGTACCAGCGCTTTTTGCAGGCGGCGGAGACGCGCGCCTACGATATCGAGCGCCTGGCGCACCAGTTTGGCGTGGGTTTCGAAGCCGTATGCCACCGCCTGAGCACCATGCAGCGCCCCGAGGCGGCGGGACTGCCATTCTTCTTTGTGCGCGTCGACCGCGCCGGCAATGTCTCGAAGCGCCAGTCAGCCACGGACTTCCATTTTTCCAGGGTGGGCGGCACGTGTCCGCTGTGGATCGTCTACGACGCCTTCAGCCATCCGGGACAGGTACTGACGCAGGTGGCCAGCATGCCGGACGGCTGCACCTATCTGTGGATCGCGCGCCAGGTCAGCACGGCGTCGCCGGGCTTCCGCGCGCCCGGCAAGACCTTTGCCGTGGCGCTGGGCTGCGACATCTCGCAGGCGCACCGGCTGATCTATTCGAAGGGTCTCGATTTGCACGACCCCACCAGCGCCACGCCCATCGGCACGGGCTGCAAGGTGTGCGAGCGGCAAAGCTGCCCGCAGCGGGCGTTTCCATCGCTGCTGGCACCGCCGCCAGCGTCCGCCTGACTTACTCGACGACCCGGGCGCGCAGCGCGTCGAATTCACGCGCAAATTCCGCGCGCCAGTCGCGCCGCGTGGATTCGGCTATCCAGGCCGCGTCCAGGCCATTGAGCATGAAGCCGCGCATGTCGTCCAGGCCGAAACCGAATTCGCGCATCATCATCCAGGCACCGGTGGGCGTCACGTGGTGCAGGGTCGGGTCGTCCGTGTTCGGATGCAGTTTCAGGCCCAGCTTGGCCATGGCGCGGATCGGATGGTCCAGTGCCCAGCGCTCGGGCGCCAGGGTGCGCAGATAGTAGGAATTGGTCGGCACGACCGTAAATACGAGGCCCCGCTCCACGCAGCGCTGCGCCAATTGAGGATTATCAACAATCGTGTAGCCATGGTCGACCCGGTCCACCTGCAACTGCTCGATGGCCGTCTCCACGTTCATCCACGGCATGCCGAATTCGCCCGCGTGCGCCGTGCACTTGAAGCCGGCCTCGCGCGCGGCGCGGTAGGCTTCGATGAAGAGTTCTGGCGGGCGGTCGTTTTCGCGGTAATCGATGCCGATGCCGATGACTTCCGGCGCGCGGTAAGCCTTCATCCATTCCACCATCTGCACGGCTTCGGCGGGACTCGCTTCGCGGTCGATGCTGGGGATCAGGCGGCCGACCACGCCGAAATCGCGCTGTGCGTCGCGGATGGCGGCCACGATGGCGTCTTGCGCCGCGTCATAGCGGATGCCCGACACGCGCACGGTGCCGGTGGGGTTCCAAAAGAATTCCGCGTAGCGCACGCCGTGGCCATGCACGTCTTCCAGGTATTCGTAGGCGAGGCAATACAGGTCCGTCGGCGAGACGATCAGGTGCGCGTCGAGCGCGCGCAGCACGCGCAGCACGCCGACGGGCTTGTCGCCGCGCGTGTAAAACGCGTCGATTTCCTCGGGAGTGACGACATTGCCCGTCTTGGCGGCCAGCGCACGGAAAGTGGCTTGCCGCACCGTGCCGAACAGGTGGCAATGCAGCTCCACTTTCGGCATGGCGCGTAAAAACTGTTCGATGCTCAGGGGGGAATTAGACATGAAGCTCGTTTCGTAGTGAAGTGGGTCAGACGAGAATGGCGGCCAAGCGGCGCATCAGACGCTCGATGGCGGCCGGGCCGTCGGCCAGCATCGCCACTTGCGTGTTGATGGGTGCGCGGCGCGGCACGCGGAATTCGCATACCGTCATGCCGCGCGTCAGTTCGCCCGTCAATTCGATGGCCACGTGGGCGCTCTGGAACTGGAACAGCTGCGGCGCTTCCAGGTACAGGGCCACCACGGGGTCGTACATCGGCATGGGCACGGAACCGTCGGCACTGCGGATGCGCACATACGCTTCCAGGTAGCCGGCCAGACGCTGCGCGCGCGGCGTGCCGATGGCGCGCAGCTGCTCCACTTCCACGTTTGTCACCAGCAGTTGGCGGCACAGGTTCAAGCCGAACATGCGCAGCGGGATGCCCGCCTGGAACACCTGGGCGGCCGCTTCCGGGTCCGCATAGATATTGAATTCCGCCGCCGCCGTGTGGTTGCCCTGGTCGGTCGAGCCGCCCATCAGGATGATTTCGACGATTTTTTCCGCGATGTCCGGCGCTCGGCTCAAGGCCGTCGCCAGGTTGGTCATCGGCGCAATCGCCATGATGGTGATCTGGCCAGGATACTTGCGCACGGCGGCGATCAGCGCGTCGACGGCGTGGCCGGCAGCGTCGCTGGCGGCACCGGGCGGCAGGATCTCGCCCGTCGTCGGCATGCCGCTGTCGCCGAGGATGCGCTGCGCCGTTTCGATGACGCCGACCAGCGGCTCTTCGCAGCCGCGGTAAATCGGCACCGTCAAACCATCATGGGCCTTGATGCGCAAGGCGTTGTCGTAGGTGATATCGACGGGCGCATTGCCCGCCACCACGCTCACGCCCAGCCACTCGATATCGGGATTGCTGCCCAAGAGCAACATCGTCAGCCAGTCGTCGAAACCGGGATCGGTATCGAGCCAGATCTTTTTCAAGGATTGGGTCATGATGCTTTCCAGTAAGAAATTACGCGCCCAGCCACAGGGCGCTGTCGGACGGCAGCACGAAGGAGACGGCCGTGCCTTCGCGCCAGGCGGCGCCGCCGGCCGCGCAAATGCCCTTGACCTGGCCCAGCGGCGTTTGCAGCAGGTATTCGACGGTGTCGCCCAGGAAGCCCCGTGCCAGCACGGTACCCGGATACTGGCCCGCCGCGTCGTCGGGCGCGCAGACGCGCACCTTGTCCGGACGCCAGCCCAGCACCGTGGTGCCGGCCGCGACGGGCGACGTGTACGGCAGGCTGGCGCCCGCGTGGTGCAGCGCGCCGTCGCGGTAGTCGAACAGGTTCTCGAAGCCCATGAAGTTGGCAACGAAGCGCGTCGACGGCGTATTGAAGACGGCTTCCGGCGCGGCCAATTGCTCGATGCGGCCGCCATTCATGACGACGATGCGGTCGGACAGGGCCAGCGCTTCTTCCTGGTCGTGCGTCACATACAGCATGGTGATGCCCAGCTCGCGCTGGATGCGGCGCAGTTCGGCACGCATCTGCACGCGCAGCTTGGCGTCCAGGTTCGACAGCGGCTCGTCGAGCAGCAGCAGGGCCGGCTCGACGACGATGGCGCGCGCCAGCGCCACGCGCTGCTGCTGGCCACCGGACATCTGCGCCGGCAGGCGTGTTTCAAAACCCGTCAGGCCGACGGCGGCGATCACCGCTTCCACCTTCGTTTTCAGCAAAGCTGGCGCGACCTTGCGCAAGCGCAAACCGAAAGCGATGTTGTCGTATACATTCAAGTGCGGGAACAGCGCGTACGACTGGAAGACCATGCCGATATTGCGCTTGTTCGGCGCCAGCTTGCCGATTTCGCGGCCGTCGAGCACGATGCGGCCCGACTGCAGCGGCATCAGGCCGGCGATGGCGCGCATGGTGGTGGTCTTGCCGCAGCCGCTGGGGCCCAGCAGGGAAATCAGCTCGCCCTGCTCGACGTGCAGGTCCAGGTCTTTCACGGACGTCGTGTTCTTGGCGTAGCCGAGGTTCAGCTTGTGCAGTTCCAGATAACTCATGGTGTGTTGCCTCTTACATGTATTTAGAAATGCCCAGCACCTTCTCGGTCACCATCACGAAGGCCATGGTGAACAAGACCAGCAAGGTCGACAGGGCAGCGATCGACGGATCGAAGCTGTTTTCCATATGCCCCAGCATCTCGATCGGCAAGGTGCTGATGCCGGGTCCCGTCAAGAACAGCGAGACGGGCACCTGGTTGAACGAGGTGACAAAGGCGAGGAAGAAGGCGGCGATCACGGCGTTGCGGATATTCGGCAGCACGATCATGAAGAACGCGCGCAAACGCGACGCGCCCAGCGTGATGGCGGCATCCTCGATATCGACGCGCAGGTTCACCAGGCTGGCGTACACGACGCGCACCGAGTACGGAATCAGCAGCGCGATATGGCCGATCAAGAGTCCAACGTAGACGGGCGCATTGATGGTCAGGACCAGGTGGTGCAGCAAGCCCAGGCCCACGAGGATGGCGGGAATGATCAGCGGCGACGTCAGTATCTGCCGGATGGCGCCGATGCCCGGCGGCGGCATGCGCGAAAACGCATACGCGACGGGAATGCCCAGCAACAGCGCGATGACGGTGGCGATCAGGCCGATTTCCAGGCTGGTCTGGAAGGCGCGGCGGAACTCGGGCGCCGACCACACTTCAAGAATCCAGCGCAGCGAATACGACTCGGGCGGGAACGCCAGGGTTTCGCCGCCGGAAAAACCGGCCAGCACGACGATGGCGAAAGGCCCCAGCAGGAACAGGAATACCAGCCATAAAACGGCACGTGAAAACAGGCTTTCTTTCATACGGAACTCCGGCTCGAGGAAATACGTTTAAGGCCGGCATTCACCAGCAAGGTCATGCAGACGAGGATGACGGCGATGACGTTCGCCGCGCCGAAATCGCTCTCCACGCTGACCTTTTGGTACAGCAGGGTCTCCAGCATCAGCACCTTGGTGCCGCCCAGCAGGGCCGGCGTCACATAGGCCGTCACGCAGCCCGTAAACACCAGGGTGCCGCCGACGACCAGGCCTTCCTGCGTCAGCGGCAGGGTGACCTTGCAGAACACTTGCCATGGATTGGCGCCCAGGGTGGCGGCAGCCGGTTCCACGTCGCGCGGCAGGTTTTCCAGCGCGCCCGCCAGCGACATCAGCATCAGCGGCAGCAGCAGTTGCAGCAGGCCGACAAACACGGCGAACTCGCTGAACAGCAGGCGCAGGGGCTCTTCCGTCAAGCCCATGTTGACCAGCGCCGCGTTGACGGCGCCATTGCGGCCCAGCAGCACGATCCAGGCGTAGGTACGCGCGATCGGCGAGACCATCAGCGGCAGGATCATCATGCCCACCACCAGGCCGCGCCACTTCGGCGACACGCGCGCCACGGCTTGCGCGGCCGGGTAGCCGAGGATGATGGAAGCGAGCGTCACCAGCGCGGCGATGCGCAGCGTGCGCCAGAAGATGGTGCGGTTGAACTCTTGCGAAAAGAATTCGACGAAGCGGTCCACACCCCACTGCATGCCGTCGCCGACGCGGAAGGCGTCGACCAGCAAGGCCAGCACGGGCAGCAGGAAGCAGACAACGATAAAGATCAGCGCCGGCAGGACCAGCAGCAGTCCCAGGCGCTTTTTTGGATCAGCAAACATGGTGTTTTCTCCTCGTCACCACTATTTGCTCATGGCCTTGTTCCACTGCGTCATCCAGTTGCTGCGCTGCTTGATGATGGTTTCCGGTTTGACGAATTTCAGCGAATTGATCTGGTCGGCGCCATAGGTGTTGAATTGCGCGGCGGCCACGGACAGGCGCACGTCCTTGTTGACGGGCGAGTCGACCAGGTTGGTCGCCAGCTGCGTCTGCACTTCCTTGGACAGCCAGAAATCCATCAGCTGGTACGCCAGGTCCGCATTCTTCGAACCGGCCACGATGCCCATCACGTTCATGCCGGCCGCCTGGCCTTCGGCCGGGATGCTCCATTTCAGGGGCAGGCCCGTCTTGAGCATTTGCGACCAGGTGAAGCGCGCCACGGGCGCAGCCCAGATTTCATCCTGGGCAAACAGGGCGGCCAGCTGCGCGCTGTTTTTCGAGAACGTGACGACGTTGCCCTTCATGCCGACGATCTTCGCAAAGCCGGTGGCGTAATCGTCCGTCTTGCCGCCCCAGGCCGCATCGGCCATGCGCAGCATCAACGGGCCCTGCGTGGTGCTCACGTCGGGGAAGGCCACGCGGCCCTTCAGTTCAGGGCGCCACAGGTCCTTCCAGGACGTCAGCGGGGCGATCTTGTCGCTGCGGTACACCAGTCCCACGGAATACAGGGTATAGCCGACGGCGTAGTTGCCGCCGATGGGGTTTTTCGCCACGTCGTACAGGGCCTTGTAATTGCTCAGCTTGGAGTAATCCATGGGCTGGATCACGCCCTTTTGCGCCGCTTCCAGCATGCCAGAATCGGACAGCAAGACCAGGTCGATCACCGGGTTCTTGCTGTGCACCACCAGCTTGGCGATGCGGTCCGCATTATTCCCCGTTTCCACCTTGATATCGCAACCGCATTTGGCCTTGAACGGCTCGTACACATACTTCATGAACAAGGGCTGGGCAATCGGGTAGGCCGAAATGACCAGCTCGCGTTTTTCCGCGTGGGCGGCGTTGGCCAGCAAGCCTAGGCTCAACGCCAACATGAGGTGATTTTTCAAGATGCTTCCTTTCAGGGGACGGCGCTGCGGGACAGCGCCTGTAAAGATGAATCAGACTCAGAAATAATGTCGCATGCCGACGATCAGCACGCTTTGCGTCTTGCCGCCCGAGGCGCCAAAGCCGAACACGCGCGCGAACGTCGCATCGCCGGCCGCTTTCTGGTAGCTCCAGGTGATGGCGACATCGGTGCGCTTGGACAGGAAGTAATCGGCCTGGAAGTTGACCTGATGCCATTTCGGCGTCTTGTTGATCACATCATATTTGCCAGTGGTAAAGAAATACGATGCGCCCAGGTTCAACGCTTCCGTCAGCTTGTGGTTCACGTTCAAGTCCACGTTTTGCAAGGTCAGGTTGCTTTGGTCCAGGTAGTGGTAGCGCACGTTGGTGTACAGCGCGCCAAACTTGGTCCTGCCCACATTATAAAAGCCTCCCGTGCCGGCGATGGCCTGGCTGTCCACGCCCGCACCCTTGACGGCGCTCTTGTTGAAGATCAACAGGGAGCTGCCATAGTCGTTGCCGATGGCGCCATTCGGCGCGTCCGGGCTGTTCGGGCGATCCATCTTGGTGTAGGCGACGGCCCAGCTGAAGGCATCGACTTTGTAGCCGGCGCCCATGCTGTAGACGCGGTTGCGGTTGGAATCTTCCGGATTTTCGCTGAAACCGTACAAACCCGTAAACGACAGGTTGCTGATGTTCGGGCTGACGTACTTGACGGCATTTTGCACGCGCAGGTTGTTGTAGCCATTGTCGTTGTCGCCGATGTGCACGCCGTTACTGGCGATGACCACCGGACCCAGCAAGTCCTTGACGGCTTCGTACTGGCGGCCCAGGGTCAGGGTGCCCTTGTCGTTGCTCGACAGGCCCACATACGACTGGCGACCGAACAGACGGCCGCTTTGCGAGGCCGTGCCCGTCATGACGTTAAAACCGTTTTCCAGCGCGAAGACGGCCTTGGTGCCGTTGCCCAGGTCTTCCTGGCCGCGGAAACCGATGCGGGGATTCTGGTTCGTGCCGCTCAGCGCATGCGTGCGGCTGCCGTTACCCTCATCCGATACATAGCCGATACCGGCCGACAGCAAGCCATACACTTGCACGCTGCTTTGCGCCTGCGCCGCGCCCTGCGCCGCCAGCAAGCCCCCAACTACCATCGTTCCAGTCATCCATTTGTTCATCGCCGCCGCCCTAAAAAGAATAAACCCTGAGTTTTTTTGGAATTATTTTATTGATGCGTCCCTTGCCTGGCGCACCGCCGCGAGTGCCGGCGCCGCATTCCAGGCTCTTCTCCCGAATATTGTTGCATTCAAGACAAGTAAAGACCAGTCCAGAATATGGTAAATTGCGGGATAAGAAAATTTGTTTATTTTTATAAATCCATTACTTTTTCTAATAAGCAAAACCATGCATGAGTTGAGCAAGAAGATTTCCTTACGACATTTGCAAGCGTTTGCCACCTTAGCCCGGGTAAACAGCTTCAGCAAGGCTGCACAGGAATTGTGCGTGACCCAGCCGGCCCTCAGCGCATCGATCAAGCTGCTGGAAAATCAACTGGGAAAAAAGTTGTTTAACCGCACAACCCACCAGCTGGAACTGACGCGCGAAGGCAAGCTGGCGCTCGATTACGCCACGCATTTATTGAATACGGCGAGCAATACCTTTGCCGATATCCAGCGCGCCATCGGCAGCGGCCGCCACCGCATCCGCATCGGCGCCATCCCCTCGGCCATGGCGATGACGGCCGTGGTGGTGGCGCGCTACTGCGAACAGCATGGCGATGAAGTGGAAATCGTCCTGTCGGACATGCCCAACGATGGCTTGCTGCACGCGCTGCATTCGGGCCAGCTGGACTTTTGCGTAGGCATCGAGGTGCCCGGCTCCGTGTCGCTGGAAAGCGTGGGCCTGTTCGAGGACGAGCTGGTGCTGGTGACGGCGGGACGCCATGCGCTGGCGCCGCTCAAGGAAGTGCGCTGGGAACAGTTGGCGGGCCAGGAAATCGTCGTATTTACCAAGGGCAGCATCTGGGAGTTCGCCTCGAGCGCGCTGCGCCAGCATGGCTTGAGTCCGTCGAGCCTGTACCAGATGATCCACAGCGAGTCGCTGTATGGCGTGGTGCGCGCCGGCATCGCCGTGGGCATCATGCCCAGCCTATACACGACTTTCCTCAATGACGAGGACTTGCACGTGGCGCCGTTGCGCCAGCCCACCTGCAAGCGCAAGATCGCCTTGATGCGGCGCAATGAAATCAGCCGCAACCACCATGTCGACGATTGCTTTTCAGCGTTGCGGCAAGATCTGCAACAGGTCGACCAGTGGTTTTGAGTTAAACCGGGGGCTTAGGCCGGCGCCTTCAGCAAGTTCGCCAGGGCAACATATTGCTCCAGGCCCACGGTTTCCGGACGCAGGGTCGGGTCGATGCCGGCCGCCTTGATCTGTTCTTCCGTAAACATCCCGGCCAGGCAGTTGCGGATCACCTTGCGGCGCTGCGAGAAGGCTTTCATGACCACCGCTTCCAGGGTCGCCTGGTCGCACGCCAGGCGCTCGGCCACGGGGATCATGCGCACGATGGCCGATTCCACTTTCGGCGGCGGGTCGAAGGCCGTCGGCGGCACGATGAACAGCAAGGACATGTCATAGCGCCATTGCAGCATCACGGACAAACGGCCATACGCCTTGCTGCCCGGTTCGGCCACCATGCGCTCGACGACTTCCTTTTGCAGCATGAAATGCTGGTCCTGCACCAACGGCGCGAAGTCCGCCAGGTGGAACAGCAGCGGGCTGGAGATGTTGTACGGCAAGTTGCCCACGATGCGCAGCTTCTGGCCGGCCGGCACGGGAATTTGCGCGAAATCAAACTTCAGCGCATCGCCCGAGTGGATCGTCAGCTTGGCGGGATTGAAGGTCTTTTCCAGGCGCACGATCAGGTCGCGGTCCAGCTCGACCACATGCATCTGTTTCAAATGGCGCAGCAGCTGCTCCGTCATGGCGCCCAGGCCGGGGCCGATCTCGACCATGGCATCGTCCGCCTGCGGCGCGATGGCGGCCGTGATGTCGTCGAGGACGAAGCGGTCATGCAGGAAGTTCTGGCCAAAGCGTTTGCGGGCAACGTGTTTCATATTCTGTTTTTCTATTCTAGAGGCGGTGAAGCGGGGTAAAACCGGTGGGCGGTCAGGCGCGGGTGCTGGCGCGCAGCATGGCGAGCGCCGTTTGCAGGGCTTGCTCCATGCTGTGGCCATCGGCCAGCCCCAGCCCTTGCGCGGCCAGGTCCAGCGCCGTGCCGTGGTCGACCGAGGTGCGGATCAGCGGCAGGCCCAGCGTGACATTGATGCCGCGCCCGAAGGTCGCGTATTTCAGCACGGGCAAGCCCTGGTCGTGGTACATGGCCAGCACGCAATCGGCATCGGCCAGGTATTTGTGCTGGAACAAGGTGTCGGCCGGATACGGTCCGCGCGCATCGATGCCGCGCGCTTGCGCCGCGGCAATCGCCGGAGCGATGACATCGATTTCCTCGCGTCCCAGGTAGCCGCCCTCGCCCGCGTGCGGGTTCAGGCCGGTCACCAGGATGCGCGGCGCGGCGATGCCGAATTTCTGTTGCAGGTCGCGCTGGATAATGTCCAGGGTGACGGCCAGGCTGTCCAGCGTGATGGCGGCGGACACGTCCTTCAAGGGCAGGTGCGTGGTGGCCAGCGCCACGCGCAGGGTCGGTTCGCCATGGCCGGGTTCGCCGGCCAGCATCATCACCACCTGCGGCGTATCGGTTTTTTCTGCCAGGTATTCCGTATGCCCGGAAAAGGCCACGCCGGCGTCGTTGATCGTGCTCTTTTGCAAGGGTGCCGTGACCATGGCGCCAAACCAGCCGGCCTGGATACCTTCCACGGCCGCGTCCAGGGTAGCGAGCACGGAGCGCCCGTTTTCCTTGTCCAGCACGCCGGGGATGACATTGTTGACGGTGGGAATATCGATCACGGCCAGGCGGCCCGGTCCGAACTGGGGCAAGCCGCTGTTGCGCACGGCTTGCAGCGACAGCGCCGCCAGGCGGATGTCCGGGTCGATCAGGCTGGCCGTCAGCGCCAGGAAGGCAGCGTCGCCCAGCAGGATGCAGTTGACTTCATTGCGCATGGCCCAGGCCGCGCGTATGGAGATTTCCGGGCCGACACCGGCCGGTTCGCCACAAGTGATGGCGATGGCCGGGCGGCGTGCAAGGGGCAAGTTACTCATGCGCAATGAATCAGCAGCATTACTGGTCGTCCGCGCGGAATTCGACGTAGGCACGATCGCGCACTTCGCGCGCCCAGTTTTCCGTCGCTTCTTCCAGCTTGCGTTCGCGCAAGGCATTGCGTGCGGCGGCGCGCTGTTTCTCTTTCGAGACGTCATCGCTCTTGCGTTCCAGCACTTCGATCAGGTGGAAGCCAAAGCTCGACTCGATCGGCTGGCTCACTTCGCCCGGTTTCAGCGCATTCATCGCCGTTTCAAATTCCGGCACGGTGTCGCCTGGATACAGCCAGCCCAGGTCGCCGCCCTTGGCCGCGGAACCGTCGTTCGAGAACAAGCGGGCCAGGTCTTCGAACTTGGCGGCCTTGTTATCGAGACGCTCTTTCAATTCCAGCAATTTGCGCTTGGCTTCGGCAGCCGACAAGGTCGGGGTTACTTTCAGCAAGATATGGCGGGCATGCGTCTGCTGCACGGCAGCGACGGCTTGCGCTTCGGCCGCGCTGCGGCGGTCCACCAGCTTGAGGATGTGGAAACCGGTGTTGCTCTTGATGATAGGCGTGATCTGGCCCGGCTTCAGTTTCAGCAGCTGTTCCGTGAACAGGGGCGGCACGCGGTCGCTATGGCGCCAGCCGATATCGCCGCCGCTCAGCGCATCGCTGGCGTCGGAATAGGTGGCGGCCATCTTGGCGAAATCGGCGCCCGTGCGCAACTGGCGGCTGACTTCTTCGGCGCGCGCGCGGCGCGCGGCGATCTGTTCGGGGCTGGAATTTTCCGGAATGCGCACGAGAATCTGCGCCAGGTTCAGTTCCACCTGTTCGCTGGCGGCCGCTTTTTCCGCTTCCAGGAAGTTATCCACTTCGGAATCGGAAATCTGGATCTTGGCATCGACTTCATGCTCGCGCAGGCGCTGCATGATGATTTCATCGCGAATTTCTTCGCGGAAAGTCGCAAACGGCGTGCCTTCCTTTTCCATCTGGTTGCGCAGTTCCTGTACCGTCATTTTTTGCTGTTCAGCAATACGGCCAATCGCGCGGTCCAGGGTCAGGTCATCCACGCGCACGCCCATTTCCTTGGCCAGTTGCATTTGGGCGCGCTCGACAATCATGCGCTCCAGCAATTGACGACGCAGGTCGGCAGGATCGGGCAAGGGCACGTTCTGCGCCTTCATGCGCTGCTCCACGCTCTTGATCCGGGCCGCCACTTCATTGCGCGTAATCACCTCGTCATTGACGACGACGGCGATGGAGTCGATGGTCTGGCCACTGCTCGAGGCCGGTGGTGTGAACCCCTTGGCCGGTGCCGCGGCGGCGGGCTTGGCGACAGGCGCTGACGCAGCCTGTTGCGCCCAGACACTACTGGTCGTGGCGCCGGAAATGGCGCACAACAAAACCGTTGCAATTTTGAGTTGGTGCATACTGGCATTACGCATAATGTGTAGAGCGCTCATGAGTTCAGGTGAATAAAAAAACCGGTTTGTGCCAGCGCCGGGAACACCGGCGGCGGCAACGGTGCCTATCTTAACGGAGTGGCTGGCTCAGTGTCTGGTAACCAGGGATGGTTTTTGTAAAAGTTTCCAAGCCATTCGCGCCCAGGCCCAGGCCATTCGACAAGCCCGTCAATTCCAGCTGGAAGAAGATCGGCGTCGAAACGGTATTGGACGTCGTCACGAAACGCTGCGCGCCCATGCGGAACACCCAGCAGTCGCCCTTGTATTCCAGGCCGATCAGGCTTTCCAGCATGCTGCGATCCTTGATGGAGTAACTGATGCGTCCCACGCCATACAGGCGGTCCGTCAACGGCCATTGCGTCGACACTTCCGCATTGCGCAAACTGCCGCGCTGGAAACGATTGCTGAAATTCAATACTTTCTTGGCGCCTGGCTGATATTGCAAGGTGTAGTTATAGCTCATCAAGCGGCGATCGCTGGGATTGTACTGCACCAGGCTGTCGGCGGTCCAAGTCTCGGACACGCGGCCCGTTGCGGCCAGCAGGATATCCGAGCGCGACTGGTTGACGGGCGTGGTCGAATTGAGCTGCACGCGCTGGTCGGCAAAATAGAAACGCTGGCCGAAGGTCAGGCGCATGCGCTCCGTGCCGTCCGCCTGCAGGAAGCGCGATACCAGGGCGGCCGTGACCTGATTGGCGTCGCCGATGCGGTCGCTGCCGACGAAACGGTTTTCCGTGAAGATCTGCGTCAGGTTGAAGGTGCCGTCGGCCGTATCGAAATTCGGAAACTGCGTCTGGTCGCGGTACGGCGTGTAGACATAGAACAGGCGCGGCTCCAGGGTTTGCGTGCCGCCCTTGGCGCCAAACAGATTCGTGTCGCGTTCAAACACCAGGCCGCTGTCGACCGAGAAGGTCGGCACGGCGCGCGTAAACGAGGTCGTCGGGAACAGCGCCTTGGTCCTGGCATCATTATCAAGCTGATAAGCACTGGCATTGAGCATCAGCTTGGGCGTGATGAAGTAGCCAGGGCGCATGATGGGGAAACTCACTTGCGGCACAGCCACGAGGCGCGACCCTTGCACCAGGGTCGGGTGCGCGAAGCGCGTCGCTTCCGCGTCGAAGGTCCAGTCGAAGCCGCCCCAGACGTCATATTTGCCAGCGTGGAAGTTCACCGCCGGCAAGCGGTCATACGGACGCGACACGGTCACCGTGGGATCGGGATCCTGCAGCACCTGGTAATTCTGCACGCGCGCCGTCAGGCTCCAGTCCTCGGTGCGGTAATCGGTGCGCAATTCGCGCAGCAACTGGCGCTCGGTGGCGGTGGCGACGGTTTTCGAAAAATCGTTCGGGTAATTATTGTCGGACGCTTCGCGCAAATCCCAGCTGTAGCTCCAGCCCTTGGCCAGCGCCTGCTCATGCTTGGACTTGATCATGTAGCGGTTGGTCTTGGTTTGCTTGTCGTTAGGCAAGAATTCAAACGACGTTTCGCCCTGGTACAGGCCGGCATCCGTTTCGCCCATGTAGCGGCCCGTCGCACCGAGCTGGATGCCGCGCCGCTGGATGTAGCGCGGGTACAGGGTCAGGTCGCGGTTCGGCGCAATGTTCAGGTAGTACGGCATCAGCAGCTCGAAACCGTTCTTCGAGGCAAAGCCCGGCGTGGGCGCCAGCCAGCCCGACCGGCGCGCGCCCGACAGCGAAAACGAGATGCCCGGCGTGCCCAGGATCGGCACGTCCTTGAAATAGATGATGGTCTTGCTGCCGGTGCCCACGTCGCGGCCCGTATCGAGGTTCAAGGTGCTCGATTTCAGGTACCAGTCCGGATTCGGCCCTTCGCAGGTACTGTAGGTACCGTCGATGACATTGGCTTCATCGGGGTTGATGAAGTCGACGCGCTCGGCCTTGCCCTGGCCGCCGCCCACTTCGAAGCGATACGTCGGGTTGAGCAGGAAACCCTTGCCGGTCTCCATGTTCAGCTTCAGGACGTCGCCCGTGTAGTAATCGCCGAAACGCCACATCTTGATATGGCCCTCGGCGTCGAACTCATCTTCAACTTGTTTGTAACAAGCTGTATCGGCCGTCATTTTTGTGGTTTTTCCGCGCTCGATCACGACATTTTGATCGAGATTGAGCTCCCTTTCGGGGCGTCCCTTCATGCTGTTTGCCGTCATGACGGTGGGCGCGTCGGGATCTTCCACATGAACCGGACGCGGCGCTTTCTGGGCGTGGACAGGCACCGTCGTGGCGGCGACAAGCGCGCTGATGGCGAAAGCCCAGCGCTGCGAAGGGGGGGAGGCCGAAAACCAGCTCATGAATTGGAAGGGGCAAGCACCATTGACAGGCGATTTTTTGATTTGAATCCCTTATTATATGGGAATCTGCACCATCAACCCGATTCCACAGGCCGCTTAATGTCATTCTCCCCCAATTCCCCTGCCGCGCCGGCCTCCGCCGACGCTCGCCTGACCCTGTTGAAAGCCTGGTTGGCCCCGCTGAACCTCGTTGCGCCCGATTCCGCCCGCCCCGCTTCCAGCGATGCGAGCTTCCGCCGCTACTACCGTCTCGATGTGCTGCCAGGCAATACAACATTGCCAGGAAGTACATTGATTGCCATGGATGCGCCGCCCGAGCGCGAAAACGTGCCCGCCTTCGTCAAGGTGGCCGGCTTGCTGAAAGGCGCCGGCGTGTCCGTGCCCGAGATCATCGCGCAAGACCTGGAGAATGGCTTCCTGCTGCTCTCCGACCTGGGCACGACCACCTACCTCGACGCCCTGAACCACGACAATGCCAGCGTGCTGTACGCGGAAGCGCTCGAGTCGCTGATGAAAATCCAGCTGGCCAGCCAGCCGGACGTCTTGCCCGAATTCGACCGCGCCTTCATCCTGCGCGAAATGAATCTGTTCCCGGAATGGTTTATTGGCAAGCACCTGGGCGCCACCTTGACGGATGTGCAACAAACCCAGCTGGACAAGGTCTTCGAAGCCATCACGGCGAATATCTTGTCGCAGCAGCAAGTTTTCATGCACCGCGACTACCATTCGCGCAATTTGATGCACATCAACGATGGCTCGATTCCCAATCCCGGCATCCTCGATTTCCAGGACGCCGTCTTCGGCCCCGTCACCTACGACATCGCCTCGCTGCTGCGCGATGCGTATCTCCAGTGGGACGAGGAACTGGTGCTCGACTGGGTGATCCGCTACTGGCAGCGCGCCAAGCAGCTGGGCTTGCCAGTCAATCCCGACATCGACGCCTTCTACCGCGATTTCGAATTCACGGCCCTGCAGCGCCATTTGAAAATCCTCGGCCTGTTCGCGCGCCTGAATTACCGCGACGGCAAGGATCTGTATATGGGCGACCTGCCAACCGTGCTCGACTACGTGCGCAAGACGGCCAACCGCTATACGGAACTCAAGCCGCTGGTGCGTCTGCTCGATGCCCTGGAGAATAAGACGCCGCAAGTCGGCTATACCTTCTGATGACACCCGCCAAAACCTACTGCGCGTCGCGCTTTGCGGCCGGCGATGCTCACCGTACTGCAGTACGGTTGCGCTTCTCGGCCACAAAGCACTGCCGCTCGCTACGGTTTTGTCAGGTGTCGCTACTGCAGAATTAACTTATTGTGCGGCTCACGCCACGCAACAATTACCGAACAAAACAGAAAACGAGTCCTACCCATGAAAGCCATGATCTTTGCCGCAGGCCGCGGTGAACGGATGCGTCCGCTTACCGATACCTGCCCCAAACCGCTGCTGAAAGTGCGCGGCCGTCCACTGATCGTCTGGCATGTGCTGAACCTGGTGCGCGCCGGCATCACGGACATCGTCATCAACCATTCCCACCTGGGCCACCTGATCGAGGAAACCCTGGGCAACGGCAGCGCGTATGGCGCGCGCATCGCGTATTCGCCCGAGAGCACGCCGCTGGAAACGGCGGGCGGCATCGCCCAGGCGCGCCACCTGCTGGGCGAGGAACCATTCCTCGCCATTTCCGGCGACATCTATTGCCCCTACTTTGATTTCAAGCAAGTACTCGACGTGCTGGCCGACAAGGACGTGCTGGGCACGCCGTATCCGGCCGACCAGCGCGACATCGCCTGGACGTACCTGGTGCCCAATCCCGACTTCCATCCCACAGGCGACTTCGGCCTGACCTTGTTCGCGATCAACAATACGGACGACACCAAGTGGACCTTCGCCAATATCGGCGTGTACCGTCCCGAGATGTTCGACGGCATCGCGCCCGGCAGCCACGCCAAACTGGGCGATTTGCTGCGCCAGTACGCGGACCAAGGCCGCGTGGGCGGCGAAGTCTATCCGGGCGAGTGGACCAATGTGGGCACGCCGGCACAGCTCGACGCCCTCAACGGCGTCACGGCCAAGGCCAGCGCAACATGATGGCCAACCACGCGGCACGGCGCGCGGCGCTGCTGGCGCAGATGCTGCCGGGCAGCGTGGCCATCCTCGCCACGGCGCCCGAAGTGCCGCGCAACAGCGATTGCGATTATCCGTACCGCCACGACAGCTATTTCTATTACCTGAGCGGCTTTACGGAGCCCGACAGCGCCGTGGCCCTCGTGGCCGCCAGCGCCACGGCGCCGGCGCGCGCCATCCTGTTTTGCCGCGCCAAGAATACGGAGCGCGAAATCTGGGACGGTTTCCGCCACGGCCCCGAGGCGGCGCGCGCCAGCTTCGGCTTCGACGCCGCCTTCCCCATCGAGGAACTCGACGTGGAAATGACGCGCCTGCTGGCCGACGTCCCCGCCATTTACTATGCGCTGGGCGGCAGCCTCGATGCGCAGGTCAAGGTCTGGCGGCACAACGTGCGGCAAAAGGCCCGCAGCGGCGTCACGGCGCCCGCCATCGCGCATGACATCCATGGCATGCTCGACGCCATGCGCCTGCTGAAAGATACGCAGGAACAGCAGTTGATGCGCCGCGCGGCCGCCATTTCCAGCGCGGCCCACGCGCGCGCCATGCGCGCCACACGACCCGGCATGCACGAATACGCGCTGGAAGCGGAGCTGCTGTACGAATTCCGGCGCAGCGGCGCGCAATTCCCCGCGTATTCCTCCATCGTGGCCGGCGGCGACAACGCCTGCATCCTGCATTACAGCGCCAACAACGCGGTATTACAGGACGGCGAGCTGGTACTGATCGACGCCGGCTGCGAACTCGATGGCTACGCCTCCGACATCACGCGCACCTGGCCCGTCAACGGCCGTTTCAGCGGCCCGCAGCGTGCCCTGTATGAACTGGTGCTGGCCGCGCAACAGGCGTCGCTGGACATGGTCCGCCCCGGCTTGCCGCACAGCGCCATCCACGAGGCGGCCGTGCAGGTGCTGGCGCAGGGCATGCTGGACCTGGGTTTGCTGGACCGGCAGAAAAGCGGCAGCGCGCAGGACGTCATCGCCGACAAGGCGTATATGCCCTTCTACATGCACGGCACCAGCCACTGGCTGGGCATGGACGTGCACGACGTGGGCGCCTACCGTGACACGGACGCGCCCGGCAAGCCATGGCGCGCTTTGGCACCGGGCATGGTGCTGACGGTGGAACCGGGCATCTATGTGCGCCCCGGCGCGGGCGTGCCGGAGCAGTTCTGGCATACCGGCATCCGCATCGAAGACGATGTGCTGGTTACGCCGCAAGGCCATGAAGTCTTCAGCACGGCGCCCAAGGGCGTCGCTGAAATCGAACAACTGATGTCACAGGATTAACGCCGCCGCATGCATACACCGTCCACTTTCGATCTCGCCATCTGCGGCGCCGGCCCCGTCGGCATGGCGCTGGCCGCCCTGCTGGTGCAACGGGGCTGCCGCGCCGCCGGCATCGCCATGCTCGACGCAAAATCCCTCGACCAAGCCAGGCGCGACCCGCGCACCATCGCCCTGTCGCAGGGCAGCCGCCAGATTCTCGAAGAAGCGGGCGCCTGGCCCGTGGCAGCGACCCCGATTCACCAGATTCACGTTTCGCGCCGCGGCAGGTTCGGGCGCAGCCTGATAGACCGCGGCGAGCATGGCGTCGAGGCGCTCGGCTATGTGGCCCGTTACGGCGCCGTCGTCAGCGCGCTGGCCGACGTCTGCGAACGCCTGGGCGTGGCCAGCTTGCGCCCGGCCCTGGTCACGGGCAGCGTGGAAGACGCCGATGGCGTCAGCGTGCAGCTGGAACAGGACGGCGCCGCGTCGAGCTTGCGCGCCAGCCTGCTGGTGCAGGCCGAGGGCGGCCTGTTCGGCCAGCAGCCGGAACGCGCCGTCAGCCGCGATTATGGTCAAAGCGCCATCATTGCCCACGTGCGTACCAGCGATCCCGTCGCCCACCGCGCGTACGAACGCTTCACTGATGAAGGGCCGCTGGCCCTGCTGCCGCAGGACGACGGCTACGCGCTGGTCTGGTGCGTGCCGCCCACGCGCGCGGAACAGTTGCTGGCGCTCGACGAGGTAACCTTCCTGGCGCGCCTGGGCGCCGCCTTCGGCAGCCGCCTGGGGCGGTTTACCCACACGACGCCGCGCCTGGCGTATCCGCTGGGCCTGAACGCCCAGGCGGGCGGCACGGCGCGCACGGTGGCCATCGGCAATGCAGCGCAAACCCTGCATCCGGTGGCGGGACAAGGCCTGAATCTGGGCTTGCGCGACGCCGCCGTGCTGGCCCGCGTGCTGGCGCAGGACAGCAGCCCGGCCGGGCTGGAGCGCTACGCCAGCCTGCGCCAGGCCGACCGGGGGCTGACCGTGCGCGTCACCGACACCATGGCGCGCATCTTCACGGGCAGCGCGCCCACGCAAGGCTTGCTGGGCCTGTCGCTGGGCCTGCTGGACGCATTTCCCCCTGCGCGCAAGACGCTGGCCGAGCTGATGATGTACGGCCGCCGCTAAGTCTTAGCAATAAGGAAAGGGCACGGGCGAAAAAGAAACAGGCGGGCGATCCGGCATGGAGTAAACGGCCCGCGGATGCGACAATGGCTGTCACCTGGCTTTTGGCGACCGTTCCATGACAGATGCATTGCCCGCAGCACCGCCTGCCGCTCTTCCCGAAGTCCTCTTTTCCCGCCTGCTGGAAGACGCCCTCGACGCCGTCATCATCATCGACGAGCAGTGCCGCATCCGCTATATCAATGGCGCCATGCAAACGCTGTCGGGCTATGCCAGCGGGGAATTGCTGGGCCAGACCCTGAACGGCCTGCTGCCTGACGCCGTCGGCGCGCAGCACGACAACCACGTGCTCAATTACATCCGCAGCTCGCGCACCTCCAGTGTGCTGGGCAAGATACGCGAATTCGCCATCCGCCACCGCGACACGCAAATGATCCCCATCGAAATGAAGGCGATGGACCTGGGCGTGGTCGACGGCATGCGCTATTTCGGCGCCTTCTTGCTCGACGTGCGCGAACGGCGCGAACTGGCGGCGAAAAACGCCAGCCTGCTGGCGCAGCTGGAACAGCAGGCGCTGCACGATGCGCTGACGTCGCTGCCGAACCGGCGCGCCTATGAAGCGCAAGCCGAGCAGGCGATGGCGCGCGCGGCACGCAGCGGCGCCGCCCTGAGCGTGGGCGTGGCCGACCTCGACCACTTCAAGAAGATCAACGACCGCTATGGCCATGCCGTGGGCGACGCCGTGCTGCGCACGGTGGCGCAGGCGCTGCGCGACACGGGACGCATCACCGACGTGGCGGCGCGCCTCGGCGGCGAGGAGTTCGGCCTGCTGTTCCCCGACGCCAGCCTGCAGCAGGCACACCAGGTGGCCGAACGCATCCGCGCAGCCGTGGCGGCGGCGGTCACCGTGCTGCCCGACGGTTCCCCGCTGCACGTCACCATCAGTATCGGCGTGGCGCCGCTGGTGCAGGGCGCCAGCCTGGATGCGGCCATGTCGGATGCCGACAAAGCCCTGTATGTCGCCAAGCACCAGGGACGCAACCAGGTCGTCGCGGCAGCGGCCGGCCAATAAAAACGGCCCGCGCAAGGCGGGCCGCTCCTCCTGCACCGGGAGACTTTACTCGATTGCCTTCACCATATCCTCGATCACCTTCTTGGCGTCGCCGAACACCATCATCGTGTTCGCCTGATAGAACAAATCGTTGTCCAGGCCCGCATAGCCGGACGCCATCGAACGCTTGTTGACGATGATGCTCTTGGCCTTGTAGGCTTCCAGGATCGGCATGCCGGCGATCGACGATTTCGGGTCTTTCGCCGCCGGGTTGACCACGTCGTTCGCGCCCAGCACCAGCACCACGTCCGTCTGGCCGAATTCGCCGTTGATGTCTTCCATCTCGAAGACCTGGTCATATGGCACTTCCGCCTCGGCCAGCAGCACGTTCATGTGGCCCGGCATGCGCCCCGCCACGGGGTGAATCGCATACTTGACGGTGACGCCCTTGTGCGTGAGCTTTTCCACCAGTTCTTTCAGCGAGTGCTGCGCGCGCGCCACGGCCAGGCCGTAGCCGGGCACGATGATGACGGTTTCCGCATTGCCCATGATGAAGGCGGCGTCGTCGGCCGAACCCGATTTCACGGGACGCTGTTCCTGCGCGCCCGCCACGCCGGCGGCCGGCGCATCGCCGCCGAAGCCGCCGAGGATGACGTTGAAGAACGAGCGGTTCATGGCCTTGCACATGATGTACGACAGGATCGCGCCGGACGAGCCGACGAGCGAACCGGCGATGATCAGCATCGAGTTATTCAGCGAAAAACCGATGCCGGCCGCAGCCCAGCCCGAGTAGCTGTTGAGCATGGACACCACCACCGGCATGTCGGCGCCGCCGATGGGAATGATGATCAGCACGCCCAGCGCAAAGGCGATGACGGCCATGACGATGAACGGCGTCCAGGCCGGCTCGGCGCCGTCGGCAAAGCAGAACACCAGGCCCAGCGCGATCATCACCAGCGCCAGCACCAGGTTGAGCATGTGCTGGCCCTTGAAGCTGACGGGCGCGCCCTGGAACAGGCGAAACTTGTATTTGCCCGATAGCTTGCCGAAGGCGATCACCGAACCGGAGAAGGTGATGGCGCCGACAAAGGTGCCGATGAACAGCTCGAAGCGGTTACCGATGGGCAGCGCCTCGCCCTGTTTGGCGATATTGAAGGCCCACGGCTCGGAGACGGCCGCCACGGCGATGCACACGGCCGCCAGGCCGATCAGCGAATGCATGGCCGCCACCAGTTCCGGCATCTTCGTCATTTCCACGGTTTTCGCCAGGTAGGCGCCGATGGCGCCGCCCGTGACGATGCCGATGATGACGAGGGTCAGGCCCATGCCGCCCGCTTGCTGCTCCTTCAGTTTCAGGATCAGCGCCACGGTGGTGACGGCGGCAATGGCCATGCCGCTCATGCCGAAGGCATTGCCGCGGCGCGCCGTCGAGGGCGACGACAGGCCTTTCAAGGCCTGGATGAAGCACACCGAGGCGATCAGGTACATCATCGTCACCAGGTTCAGGGTGACGAAGCTCATGGCATGACTCATTCTTTTGCTCCTTGCTTGGCTTTCGGTTCTTTTTTACGGAACATCTCGAGCATGCGCTGCGTGACGAGGAAGCCGCCAAACACGTTGACGGCGGCCAGGGCCACGGCCAGGGTGCCGGCCGCCTGCGCCAGCGGGCCTTGCGTCAGGCCGGCCGCCAGCATGGCGCCGACGATGATGATGGCGGAAATGGCATTGGTAACGGCCATCAGCGGCGTATGCAGCGCCGGCGTGACGGTCCAGACGACGTGGTAGCCGACATAAATGGCCAGCACGAAGATGATCAGGTTAATGATGGTGTGACTGATTTCCATGATGTGGTTCTCTCCCGGTGCCGCGTTGTTTTTGTAACTTATTTACGTAAGATTTCGCTGCCCGCACATACCAGGCTGGCCTTGATGATTTCATCCTCGCGGTCGATCAGCAACTGGTCGTCCTTGTCGATGATGAGCTTCAAGAAGTCCAGCACGTTGCGCGCATACAGGGCCGACGCGTCGGCCGCCACCAGGGTCGCGAGGTTCGGTTCGCCCACGATGTAGACGCCGTGCTTGAGCACCGTCTTGCCCAGTTCCGAGAGCGGGCAATTGCCGCCCTGCTCCACGGCCAGGTCGACGATGACGGAACCGGGTTTCATGGCCTTCACCGTTTCTTCGGAAATGAGCACGGGCGCGGCGCGGCCGGGAATCAGCGCGGTGGTGATGATGATGTCGGCCAGTTTCGCCCGTTCATGCACCAGTTCGGCCTGGCGGCGCATCCAGTCGGCCGGCATGGCGCGCGCATAGCCGCCCGAGCCCTTGGCGATCTCTTTTTCTTCCTCCGTGAGGAAAGGCACGTCGAGGAACTTGGCGCCCAGCGACTCCACTTGTTCCTTGACGGGCGGGCGCACGTCGGACGCCTCGATGACGGCACCCAGGCGCTTGGCCGTGGCGATCGCCTGCAGCCCTGCCACGCCCACGCCCATGATCAGCACGCGGGCCGCCTTGACGGTGCCGGCCGCCGTCATCAGCATCGGCATGAAGCGCTGATAGGTATTCGCGGCCACCAGCACGGCCTTGTAGCCGGCGATGTTCGCCTGCGACGACAGCACGTCCATCGACTGCGCGCGCGTGATGCGCGGCACGGCTTCCAGCGCAAAGGCGGACAGGCCGGCCGCGGCCATGGCGGCGATATTGTCCGCGTCAAACGGGTTCAACATGCCGATCAGCACCGTGCCGCTGGACATCAGGGCCCGTTCATCGGCATCGGGCGCGCGCACCTTAAGCACGATGGCGCAGCCATAGGCTTCCTGGGCGGTGCCGATCTGCGCGCCGGCGGCGGCATACGCGTCGTCGGGAATCGACGCTTGCAAGCCCGCTCCCGATTGCACGACGATCTGATGTTTGGCTGCCAGCTTCTTGACTGTCTCGGGCGTTGCTGCCACCCGTGTTTCACCAGGCCGTGTTTCGGCCGGTATGCCTATCCTCATGATGCCTCCGCTAATTGATAAACTGACTAGAATCTAACACGGAAAGCAGCGCGTTAAACGTTTGTGAACCAGCAACTTTTAGTCGTACGACACTAATTTCACCAGCATCCCACGATTCGTTTCACCATGCGGCGCGGCGCCCATATTGTGGGAAAGGTGTGTCAATCTCACCACAGTCGAGCGTGCGTGCGCGCTTGTTTTGACCACCGGTAAAGCCTATATTAGCGGGCGTTTCCTGCCATCTTGCCGCCTAAGCCCCCATGCTAGTGCGCTCCCCGGGAAAGACGTAAGTACCTCCCACCGCTATTTGCTAAAACGTTGTCATTTATCAATATGTCCGCGCAACAGAAGGCCGGGTTCAAACCGCGCGCGCAGAACAAGATAAAATGTCGGCTCTTTCAAGGATGGAATCATGCCGAGAATCTGGAAACCCTCTGTCACCGTTGCCGCCATCGTCGAGCGCGACGGCCTGTTTTTACTGATTGAAGAAGAGACCAGCGAAGGCATCAAGCTCAACCAGCCGGCCGGTCACCTCGACCCGTTCGAGTCGCTGGAACAGGCGGTGATCCGCGAAACGCTGGAAGAAGCGGCCTACGATTTCATCCCCACGGCACTGGTCGGCATGTACATGTCGCGCTATCAGTCACTGCGCACGGGCGAGGACGTGACCTATTTGCGCTTCACTTTTTGCGGCACGGCCGGCGCCGAGCACGACCGCCCGCTGGACGAAGGCATCATCCGCACCCTGTGGATGACGCGCGACGAGCTGGCGGCGTGCCAGGAACGCCACCGCAGCCCGCTGGTGCTGCAGTGCGTGGACGAATACCTGGCTGGCCGGCGCGCGCCGCTGGCCCTGCTGCACACGCATGCGTCCGTTTTCAATAGCGCATAGCAATATTATTAAAAGTAACTGGAAAGCAAGATGAGCAAGAAGAAAGTCGTTATCGGCATGTCGGGCGGGGTCGATTCCTCGGTCGCGGCATGGATGCTGAAGGAACAAGGCTATGAAGTCATCGGCCTGTTCATGAAAAACTGGGAAGATGACGACGATTCGGAATACTGCTCCACGCGCCAGGACTGGATCGACGCGGCCAGCGTGGCCGACGTCATCGGCGTCGATATCGAAGCCGTCAATTTCGCCTCCGAATACAAGGACCGCGTGTTCGCCGATTTTTTGCGCGAATACCAGGCCGGCCGCACGCCGAACCCGGACGTGCTGTGCAACGCCGAAATCAAGTTCAAGGCCTTCCTCGACCACGCCATGACCCTGGGCGCCGACCTGATCGCCACCGGCCACTATGCGCGCGTGCGCCAGGCGCCCACCGATGCGGGCCGCTACGAGCTGCTGAAAGCCGTCGACGCCAGCAAGGATCAAAGCTACTTCCTGCACCGTTTGAACCAGGCGCAGCTGTCCAAGACCTTGTTCCCGCTCGGTGAAATTCCGAAGACGCAAGTGCGCCAGATCGCCGAGAAACTGGCCCTGCCGAACGCGCAAAAGAAGGATTCGACGGGCATCTGCTTCATCGGCGAACGCCCGTTCCGCGAATTCTTGAACCGCTACCTGTCGTACAAGCCCGGTCCCATGAAGACGGCCGACGGCAAGACCGTGGGCGAACACGTGGGACTGAGTTTTTATACGCTGGGCCAGCGCAAGGGCATCGGCATCGGCGGCGTGAAGTCGTACCAGAACGCGGACGGCAGCAGCGACGCCTGGTATGTGGCGCGCAAGGATATCGCCAACAACACCCTGTGGGTGGTGCAGGGCCATGACCACCCGTGGCTGCTGTCGCCATCCTTGACGGCCGACCAGGCCAGCTGGGTGGCAGGCAGCGCGCCGCAGGCGGGCGCCTTGAGCGCCAAGACGCGCTACCGCCAGGCCGACGTGGCTTGCCAGCTGCTGCCGGACGGGAATGAACACTTCAGCCTGGCGTTTGACCAGGCGCAATGGGCCGTCACGCCGGGCCAGTCGGCCGTGCTGTATGACGGCGACGTGTGCCTCGGCGGCGGCATCATCGCCAGCGCCACAGGCCTGAGCGGTGTCTAGGAATTGCCTTGCGCGGCGGCGGCCAAGGCTTGCTGCTTGCGCACCATGGCAATCACCGTATTGCGCACGGTTTTCAGGACCGTGTCGGCCATGAACGGTTTCACGATGAAGCCCGACACGCCCATGGCGTGGGCCGCCTGCAGCGAGGCGGCGTCGATGCCGCCCGAAACCATGAAAATGAGCGTCTTCGGATACTGGGCGCGGATGGTCTGCACCACGTTGCTCCCGTCTTCCACCTGCTCGCGCGCGATGCACACGAAATGCGGATGGTGCTTGACCAGCAGCGCCAGCCCCAGCGCGCTGGTATGCGTCTGCCCGCAGACATCGTAGCCGCCATCGGTCAGGACCGTGTTCAGCAGGCCGCGCGCCACGGCGCTGCTATCGATCAGGACTGTCTTTAACATCATGATTACTTTCCTTGCTTGATTTATTCCGTGTTCTGGCCAAAAGAGCTCTATTTTTCCCACACGAGCTTGTTCCAGGTCACGCCTAACGTGACATCCGTTTTCAGCGCCACTAACTTTCTTGAAAGATACAGTATTTCCCGCTCTTTTCGCAGGCTTTCGCCCAGCGCGCCCGGCAAAATGCCCGCGCCGGCCATCACGGCATCGATATTGCCGTAGGCGCGCAACAGTTTCGCGCCCGTCTTCAGGCCGATCTTCGACACGCCGGGGATGCTGTCGGTGACGTCGCCCATCAGCGCCAGCAGGTCGGGCAGCAGTTCCGGCGGCACGCCGAACTTTTTCTCGACCCAGGCGTGGTCGTGCCAGACGCCCTTGAAATGGTCCCACACAAGCGCGCCGTGGGCGATCAAGCCGTGCAAATCCTTGTCGGTGGTGGCGATAACGGCCGCGCCGCGCCCCTCGTGCAGCCAGCGCATGACGGCCGTGCCGATCACGTCGTCGGCCTCGACCTCGGGAATGCTGACGACGTGCATGCCGAAGCTGGCCAGCGTGGCATAGAAACCGGGCAAGGCGTCGCGCAGCACCTGCGGCATGGGCTGGCGCCCCTCGCGGTAACCGGCATACAGGGCGTGGCGCCAGGTGGGGCCGCCAAAGTCGAAGGCCGGCAGGATATGCGTCGGCTCGTGGTCGTTGATGAGGGTGCGGAACGACGACAGCGCATGGCGCAGCGCGATCTCCGCCTTCAGGTCGGAATCGGGTTCAGGACTGGCTTCGTAGACGCGGCGTACGATATTCAAGCCGTCGATAGCGAGGAGTCTGGCCATGCGGTAAGTGGATACTGGTTGAATCGGGCATTTTACCGTATGGTTCCCCGCACATCGGGCTTGAATGCCGCTTATTTGGCGAAATCGTAGGGCCCGCCTTTTTCCAGCGCGCGCTGGTAGGCCGGGCGCGCATGGATGCGCTGCAGGAAGGCCGTCAGCTTCGGCAGGCGCTCGTCGAGTCCGCCGCGCATGGCCGCCGCTTCCAGCGGAAAGCTCATCTGGATGTCGGCCGCCGTGAATTCATTGCCGGCAAACCATTTGGTTTTTTCCAGCTCCGCTTCCATGTAGGCCAGCTGGCTGTTGATATTGGGCATGATGAAGCTGCTCTTGACCTTGCTGGCGATGCCGCGCGCGATGGGTTTGACGAAAAACGGCATCGGCGACGATTCGACCTTGTCGAACACCAGCTTCAGCAGCAGCGGCGGCATGGCCGAGCCTTCCGCGAAATGCAGCCAGTAGGTCCAGCGCAGCTTGTCCGGCGTGCCGGCCGCCGGGATCAATCGGCCATTGCCGTAGCGCTCGACCAGGTAGTCGATGATGGCGCCCGATTCGGCGATGGTGTTGGCGCCATCCGTGATCACGGGCGACTTGCCCAACGGATGCACGGCCTTCAGCGAAGCGGGCGCCAGCATGGTCTTCGGGTCGCGCTGGTAGCGCTTGACCTCGTAGTCGAGGCCCAGTTCCTCGAGCAGCCAGAGCACGCGCTGCGAGCGCGAATTGTTCAGATGGTGGACGACGATCATGGTTTTCCCGGTAACAATGGTTGAGTTCCAGTATAGCCGGGGATGGCCGGCTCGGGTCAGCGCAAGCGAATCGACGAAAAAATTGCGAAAAACAGTATTTTCAATTGATAACTTTTCAATAATCCCTTATCTTGTTTTGTTTCCAATAAGTAAGGAAACCCCTGTGGATTTCGACGCAAACAACACTACTCCCCGACAAGAAGCCATCACCTTCAGTGCCACCGGCAGCGAATACTTCCGTATCTGGATCGTCAACCTGCTGCTGAGCATCGTCACCCTGGGCATTTATTCCGCCTGGGCCAAGGTGCGCCGCAACCGCTACTTTTACTCGAGCACCCACCTGGCGGGCGGCAGCTTCGAATACCACGGCAACGCCGTCGCCATCCTGAAAGGCCGTATCGCCGCCGTGGTGCTGATCGCCGGCTACAACATCGCCTTCCAGGTCTCGCCCGTCGTGGGCTTGCTGATGTTCGTGCTGCTGGCCGCCATCCTGCCCTGGCTGGTCTGGAAAAGCCTGCAATTCAAGCTGTACAACACCAGCTACCGCGGCATCCGCTTCGGCTTTGGCGGCAGCGCCAAGGAAGCCTACAAGTACTTCCTGTGGCTGCCCATCCTGAATACCTTCACGGGCGGCCTGATGACGCCTTTCCTGCACCAGCGCCTGAAGCGCTTCCAGCACACGCAAAGCCGTTTCGGCGCCACCCATTTCAGCTTTGACGCCACGGTCGGCAGCTTCTACAAGACCTATTTGCTGTTCTTCGCGTTGCTGCTGGGCGGCTTGCTGGTCCTGATTTTCGTCGTCTTCGGCAGCGTGTTCGCCTCGTTTGCGGCCAATGCGAATGACAAGACCAAGGTTGGCAGCCTGCTGTTTGCCATCGGCGCCCTGTACCTGTGGGCGTTCACCGTGCTGCCGCTGTTCCTGACCATGATCCAGAACCTGATCTGGAACCACACGCGCCTGCAGCAGCACCAGTTCCAGTCGCAGTTGACGTGGGGCCGCACCACCTTCGTCATGCTGAGCAACCTGCTGGGCATCGTCGTCACCCTGGGCCTGTTTACGCCATTCGCCCACGTGCGCTGGCTGAAGTACCGCCTGGAAGCGACGTCCATGCTGGTGCACGGCAGCCTGGACGAATTTGTCGCCGCCACGGGCCAGCAAGTGTCGGCCACGGGCGAAGGCGTGGTCGACCTGCTGGACTTCGACCTGTCGCTGTAGCATGACGCTCGATCACCACGCGCCGGGCGCGGCCCCCGTGCCCGCGCGCTATTTCGACGGCCAGACCTCGCGCCTGTACCACGTCACGCTCAGCGTGCGCGATGGCCAGGCCGTGCTGGCCGGCGATATCGAGCGCAGCTGCCCGCTGGGCGAGCTGCACGTGTCCGAACGCAGCAGCCACGCCGTGCGCAAGGTCAGCTTTGCCGACGGCGCCTACCTGGAAATCGCCGACCAGGCGGCCTTCAACAGCCTGCTGCACGACACGGGCCACCGCGACGGCTGGGTGGTGCGGCTGCAGCAAAGCTGGCGCGGCGCCCTGCTGGCTACGGTGGCCACCATCGTGGCCCTGTGGCTCAGCTATCAATACCTGCTGCCGCTGGCGGCCAAGGGTATCGCGTATGCCCTGCCGCAGTCGGTCGAACGGCAGCTGGGCCAGGGCGTGCTCGACATGCTGGACCGCCATGTATTCGCGCCCAGCCAGCTCGATGGCGCGCGCCAGCAAGCCTTGCGCGCCCAGTTCGCCCGCCTGGCCACGCCCGGCGACAGCACGCCCGAGCACCGCATCGTGTTTCGCAAGAGCAAGATCGGCCCGAACGCGTTTGCCCTGCCGTCCGGCGACATCGTGCTGACCGACGAAATGATCGAACTGCTGCCGGACGACCAGGCCATCATGGGCGTGCTGGCGCATGAGCTGGGACATTTGCAGCAGCGCCACCTGACGCGGCGCATCATCCAGACCTCGGCCGTGGGTGCCGGCGCCGCGCTGTTGTTCGGCGACGTGTCGACGGTGGTGGCGACCCTGCCGCCGCTGCTGCTGGACTTGAAGTATTCGCGCGATGTCGAACGCGATGCGGACGACTACGCGATCGCCATGCTGCGCCAGAACGGCATCCCGCTGGAACACCTGGCGCAAGTGTTTGTCGCCCTGGGCAAGCTGGACCACGGCACGCCGTACCTGTCGAGCCATCCGGCCAGCACCGAACGGGTCGAGCGCATCCGCGCTGCACAACCCTAAGCACCCACGCGGCGTCCGGCGGGCGCCGCGTTCTTTCCAGCCAGCACGTTCCGCGAATCGAAGGTAGACTCATCAGTTATCAGTCTGACTTCACCGGAGTGCCCATGCACCTAGTACCATTTCGCTACCTGACCTTCATTGCGACGGCAGCCATCTTTGTCCTGTCCCTGTTTTACTACGATCACTACTGGCTGCCCGTGCTGGCCGGCGCGCTGACCCTGGTCGGCATCAGCGACCTGCTGCAAACGAAGCGCGCCCTGCGCCGCAATTACCCCATCCTCGCGCATTTCCGCTTCTTTTTTGAGAGCATCCGCCCCGAAATCCGCCAGTATTTCCTGGAAAGCGACAGCGAGGCGACGCCGTTCTCGCGCAGCCAGCGCAGCATCGTCTACCAGCGCGCCAAGGAGCAGACGGACAAGCGCCCGTTCGGCACCCAGCTCGACGTGTATGAAGCAGGCTATGAATGGATCAACCATTCCATCGCCCCCGCCAAGGTGACGGGCCACGACTTCCGCATCGACATCGGCAACCATCCCGACTGCCCGCGCGAAAAACCGTATTCGGCCAGCGTCTTCAATATCTCGGCGATGAGCTTTGGCGCCCTGTCGGCCAACGCCATCCTGGCCCTGAACGGCGGCGCGCGCAGCGGCGGCTTCATGCACGACACGGGCGAAGGCAGCATCAGCCCATACCACCGCGAAAACGGCGGCGACCTGGTGTGGGAAATCGGCTCCGGCTACTTCGGCTGCCGCAACCAGGACGGCACGTTTTCCGAGGAACGCTTCATCGCCAACGCCAGCTCGGAGCAGGTGAAAATGATCGAGCTGAAGATGTCGCAGGGCGCCAAGCCGGGCCACGGCGGCGTGCTGCCCGGCCCGAAAGTGACGATCGAAATCGCCACCACGCGCGGCGTGATGGTGGGCGAGGATTGCGTCTCGCCGGCCGCGCACAGCGCCTTTTCCACGCCGCTGGAAATGCTGCACTTTATCGACCGCCTGCGCACGCTCTCCGGCGGCAAGCCGACGGGCTTCAAGCTGGCCATCGGCCACCCGTGGGAATTCTTCGCCATCGTCAAAGCCATGCTGGAAACGGGCATCACGCCCGACTTCATCGTCGTCGACGGCAGCGAAGGCGGCACGGGCGCCGCGCCCCTGGAATTCACGGACCATGTGGGCACGCCGCTGCAGGAAGCGCTGGTGCTCGTGCATAACACGCTGGTGGGCGCCAACCTGCGCGACAGAATCAAGATCGGCTGCTCGGGCAAGATCATCACGGCCTTCGACATCGCCCGCTTGCTGGCGCTGGGCGCCGACTGGTGCAATTCGGCGCGCGGCTTCATGTTCGCGCTGGGCTGCATCCAGTCGCAAAGCTGCCACACGGACCGCTGCCCCACGGGCGTGGC
The DNA here is from genome assembly GCF_030587265.1 of Janthinobacterium sp. SUN137. NCBI lineage: Bacteria > Pseudomonadati > Pseudomonadota > Betaproteobacteria > Burkholderiales > Oxalobacteraceae > Janthinobacterium > Janthinobacterium sp. SUN137. The sequence goes on from NZ_JAPWHZ010000001.1 coordinate 1,686,676, forward strand.
CACGCAAGACCCGCAGCGCCAGCGCGCGCTGGTAGTGTCGGACAAGATCTCCCGCGTGGCGCACTTCCACCAGAACACCATGAAAGCGCTGGCCGAACTGATCGCCGCCGCCGGCCTGGCGCATCCGCAGGAACTGCGCCCGCACCACCTGGTGCGGCGCATCTCGCCAAACCAGGTGAAACTGGCCTCGGCCCTGCTGCCCTTCCTGGAAGCGGGCCAGCTGCTCGACCCGAGCCAGCTGCCGCAGCTGCCGCCCGTGTTCGGCCTGTACTGGCCCAAGGCGCAATCGGCATCGTTCCAGCGCCTGGATTGAACCCGGCCTTGCGCAAGTGGAGCAATACCACTTAATAACCACTTGCGCAAAAACCCAAATCCAATACAATACCAAAATAAGGTCAAAACCAAGGCAGCTTTCCGGTGAGCGCTCCATTGCGCCGCCGCGGGCCACAATACGGACTTGTCGTCATCAGAATGAATACCGGAGGAGTTGCAGCATGGAGCAGGGTTTGCGCGAGAAAGTAGGACAGCTATTCATGGTGGGCTTCGACGCCCTGCAGGCGGACGAGCATATCAAGACCTTGATACGCGACAAGAAGGTGGGCGGCGTGATCCTGTTCCGCCGCAACGTGCACACGCCAGCGCAAGTGTCCGCCCTGTGCCGCGAGCTGCAGGAGATCAATGCGGAAGTGTCCGACATTCCGCTGCTGATCTCCATCGACCAGGAAGGCGGCATGGTGATGCGCATCGAGCAGGGCGTCACGCCGATTCCCGCCGCGATGGCCTTCCAGGCGGCCGGCTCCATCGACGACTGCGAACGCATGAACCAGATCAGCGGCGATGAAATGCGCCAGGTGGGCATCAACCTGCTGCTCGCCCCCGTGCTGGACGTGAACAACAACCGCAACAACCCCGTCATCGGCGTGCGCGCGTATGGCGAGGATGCCGCCACCGTCATCGACTACGGCATGGCGGCCATGCGCGGCCAGCGCGCCAGCGGCATGGCCGTCACCGCCAAGCACTTCCCCGGCCACGGCGACACGGCCATCGACACGCATTACGCCATGGCCCTGGTCCCGCACGACAAGGAACGCCTGCGCGCCGTGGAACTGGCGCCCTTCCGCGCGGCCATTGCCGGCGGCGTGGACGCCATCATGACGGCGCACGTGGTCTTCCCCGCCTTCGAGGCCGACACCAGCGTGCCGGCTACCCTGTCGAAAGGCGTGCTGACGGACCTGCTGCGCGGCGAGTTGAAATACCAGGGCGTCGTCATTACCGACTGCCTGGAAATGGCGGCCATCGCCGACGGCATCGGCATCGCCCAGGGCGCCATCGCTACCTTGCAGGCAGGCGCCGACATCGTCCTCATTTCGCACCGCGAAGCACAGCAGACGGCGGCCATCGACGCCGTCATCGCCGCCGTGGAGCGCGGCGACATCGCGCTCTCCCGCATCGACGCGGCCTGTGCCCGCGTGGCTGAACTCAAGCGCAACCGCGCCGTGCGCGACTGGCGCGCGCGTCCGCTCACGCCGCCGGCGCTGATGCAGCCGGCCGCGATGGCCCTGTCGCAGCTGCTGCAAAAGGCCGCCTTGCGCGTGCAGGGCGACTACCGCCCGCTCGACGCGGGCCTGCCCGTGACCCTGCTGACGGTGGAAGTGCGCTCGCGCAGCGAAATCGACGAAGTGGCGCTGGGCCGCAACAAGGAAGCGCGCAGTTCGATGCTGCCGGCGCTGCTCGAAGCAGGCCTGGACGTGCGCGAGTACGCCTTGTCGGCCGAGGCGCTGGACGACGAAGTCAATGCAGCCATCGCCTTTGCGCAAGGCGCGCAGCAGATCGTGCTGCAAACGTATAACGCCATGTTCGTCGACGGCCAGCGCCGCCTCGTCGACGCCCTGCCGCAGGATAAACTGTGGCTGGTGGCGGGCCGCCTGCCGTATGACCTGGACCTGGCGCCGAATGCGCAAGGCCGCCTGGCCGCCTTCGGCTGCCGTCCGGCCGCGCTGGTGCCAGTGGTGGAAAAACTGGCGGGCAAGGCGTAAAGCCACGCCACCCTCCTGCACATGCCGGGCCTTGCCCGGCATTTTTTATGCCGCGTCGCAATCGAAGCGCACGCCCGTCATCTGTTCGCTCAGCGTCCATAGCCGGCTTGCCTGCCCGGGATCGATGGCCCAGCGCCGCACGCCCGGCCCCATGCTGTCGTCCTCCACCAAGGGGGCGATATCGCCATCCTCGCAATACACGCCACCGATGCCCTCAAGCTGCGCGCTGGTAGCACACCAGACGGTGGTGGCCGCTCCCTGCGCCACATTCTTGAAACCCGACTGCGGCGGCGGATTCACCTGGCCCGCATCGTCAAGCGCTCCCACCCTGCGCAAATCATCCTGGTCCAGGTGGCGCACCAGCGGCGTCAGGATGGCGCCCGGATGCAGCGAGTAGGCGCGCACGCCGTGTTCCGCACCACGTCGGTCCAGTTCCACGGCAAACAGCGCATTGGCGCTTTTCGACTGCGCATACGCGCGCCATTTGTCGTACGGCTGGCGCAGGAAATGCGGGTCGTCCAGGTCGACGCCCGCCTGCCGGTGTCCCAGCGACGACACGCACACGACGCGCGCGCCCTGCGCCTGCCGCAAGGCGGGCCACAGGCGCGCCGTCAACTGGAAATGCCCTAGGTGATTCGTCGCGAACTGCGCCTCGTAGCCACGTGCATCGCGCAGCAAGGGCGTGGCCATGATGCCGGCGCCGTTCACCAGCAGGTGCAGGGGGCGGCCGGTGGCAAGGAAGGCGGCCGCGAATGCGTCGATCGATTGCGGATCGAGCAGGTCGAGCGCCGCGACCTCCACGCCAGCCATGCCGGCCAGTGCCGCTTGCGCCTGATGCTGGTCGCGCGCCGGCACCAGCACCCTGGCGCCAGCGCCAGCCAGCACGCGCACCGTTTCCAGCCCCAGGCCCGACGCGCCGCCCGTGACGATGGCCTGCACGCCGGACAGGTCGCGGCCGGCCAGCACCTCGCTGGCGGTCGTGGCCGCGCCAAAACCGGAATGAAGGGGAATTTGCCTGTGATCGCCGTATGTCATGTCTGCCTCTGCATGTGGGTGGCCAGCGCGGGATGGCTGGCGACATGCGTATTTTGCGCGAGCAGTTCTGGACGGTGAATGGCGTAAAATCCGCAATACTATCGCCATCGTCCAGAATTGCCGCCACCATGGATTTGCTCTCCGATGTACTCTCGCTGTTTGATACGCGCAGCTCCTACTTTGCCGGCCTGAAGGCGGGCGGCGAGTGGGCCATCGATTTTCCGCCGCCGGACGGCATCAAGTTCAACGCCGTGATCGAAGGCGCTTGCTGGCTGACGGTCGCGGGTATCGACGCTCCCGTGCAGCTGCAGACGGGCGACTGCTTCCTGCTGGCGCCGGGACGCGCGTTCACCCTGGCCAGCACGCCCGGCTTGCCGGCCGCGCCAGCACTGGAAGTGTACCGGCACACGCAGCAGGGCGTGGCCCGCCACGGCGCGCCGCAGCACGATTTCTTCCTCATCGGCGGACGCTTCCACTTTGGCGACGAAGCGGCCATCCTGCTCGACTGCCTGCCGCCGCTGCTGCACGTGCGCGGCGATACGGACCAGGCCAGCGTGCTGCACTGGGCCTTGCAACGGTTGGCGCAGGAACTGCAGGCGACGGCGCCCGGCGCGGCGCTGATGACGCGCCACCTGGGCCACATGATGCTGCTGCAAATGCTGCGCCAGTATCTTGAAGCGCAGGCCTCGCACCCGGTGGGCTGGCTGTTCGCGCTGGCCGATCCCCGGCTGCGCGCCGCCATCGAGGCCATGCACGCGCAACCGGCGCGGCGCTGGACCTTGCAGCAGCTGGCCGCCGTCGCGGGGCAGTCACGCTCCGCCTTTGCCTTGCACTTCAAGAAGCGGGTGGGCGTGACGCCGCTCGACTATCTGCTGCGCTGGCGCATGCGCCTGGCCACGCGGCGCCTGAAGGACGGCAGCGCGCCCGTCACCTTGATCGCACAGGCGCTGGGCTACGATTCCGACAGCGCCTTCAGCCACGCCTTCAAGCGCGTCATGGCTTGCTCGCCGCGCCAGTACCGGCTGCGCCACGCAGATGCACAGGCGTAAAAAAACCCGCGCTTGCGGGTTTTAATCATACAAGGTCAGCGCGCCGGCACGGGCGGCAGGGCCGCCACCGCCAGCAAGGCAAACGGTCCGAGAAACAGGCCGATGCCGAACCACAGTCCCCCGTGGCGGCCGCGCCGGCTGGCCAGCAGCCAGGTGGCGACCGCAAACAAAAACATGAAGATCAACAGTATCGCCATTGCCACTCCTTGCCATGTGGAAAGCCCAGTGTAGCCCACGGGCGCACCCGTGGCTAGACGTACATCAGTCCTGGCGCTGCACCTGCATCAGGATCACGCGCTTGCTGCTGCCATCGGCTGGCGGCGTGCTTGACGGCGGCGGCGGGCTGTCGCACGAGCCGCAGGAACCGCAACCGCTACCGCAGCCCGGCGCCACCTTGAAGAAGGTCGACATCTTTGCCTCATCGAGGCCGCAGCGCACGAGGCCCCGCACGATGGCGCGGCGCACGCCCGCCGGTAGGTACTTGGTCGAAAAATGCAGCAGCGCGGCTGCGACGATCAGGGCGACGATGAGGGTTTGCCACATGGTTTTCTCCTAAGCGCCCAGCATCAGGGCGACACGGTACGTGATGAACGAGGCGGCATACGCCAGCGCGAACATGTAGCCGGCCATCAGCAGCGGATAGCGCCAGCCGCCCGTCTCGCGCTTCACCACGGAGAGCGTCGACAGGCACTGCGGCGCAAACACATACCAGGCCAGCAAGGACAGCGCGGTCGCCAGCGACCACGAATGGGCGATCAGCGGCTCCAGGGTGGTGGCCAGCGCGTCGCCCGTTTGCGACAGCGCATACACGGTACCCAGGGCGCCGACGGCCACTTCGCGCGCCGCCATGCCCGGCACCAGCGCGATGCAGATCTGCCAATTGAAGCCGATGGGCGCGAAGATCACTTCCAGGCCGCGGCCCAGGATGCCGGCCAGGCTGTAGTAGATCGGCGGATGGATGGCGTTATCCGGCGCGCCGGGGAAGGTGCTGAGGAACCACAGGATGATCATCAGGCTCAGGATGATGGTACCGACGCGCGTCAGGAAGATCTTCGCGCGCTCCCACAGGCTGACGGCCAGGTTGCGCAGGTGCGGCCAGTGATAGGCGGGCAATTCCAGCATCAGCGGCTGGTTGCCGCGCACACCCATGCCGCGTTTCATGACCCAGGCCACGGCCATGGCCGAGATGATGCCGGCGAAGTACAGCACGAACAGCACCAGGCCTTGCAGGCTCAGATAGCCCCATACCTGGCGTTCCGGGATGAAGGCGGCGATGATCAGCGCATACACGGGCAGGCGCGCCGAACACGTCATCAGCGGCGCGATCATGATGGTGACCAGGCGGTCGCGCGGATTCTGGATGGTACGCGCCGCCATCACGCCGGGAATGGCGCAGGCAAAGCTCGACAGCAGCGGGATGAAGGCGCGGCCGGACAGGCCCACGCCGCCCATCAGGCGATCCAGCAGGAAGGCGGCGCGCGGCAGGTAGCCGCAGTCTTCCAGGCTCAGGATGAAGAAGAACAGGATCAGGATCTGCGGCAGGAACACCAGCACGCTGCCGACGCCGCCGATGATGCCTTCCACCAGCAGGCTTTTCAGGTGACCGTCTGGCATGTTCGCCGTCAGCACGGCACCCAGGTGGCCCACGCCATCGGTGATCATTTCCATCGGCGTGGCGGCCCAGGCAAACACGGCCTGGAAGATCAGGAACATCAGCACGGCCAGGATGATGGGGCCGAACACGGGGTGCAGCACCACGTCGTCGATCTTTTCCGTCAGGTTGCCCTTGTCGCTCGTGTCATTGCTGACGGCGGACAGGATGCGGCGCACTTCGCGCTGGGTTTCTTCGACGCTGACGGCATCGATGGCCGCCAGCGGTTTCGCCTCCACGGTCGGCAGCGGCAGCATGGCGTCGATGGCGTTCAGCAAGGCTTTTTCGCCATCGTGCTGCACCGCCACGGTTTCCACCACGGGCATGCCCAGTTCCTGCGACAGTTTCACCGTGTCGATCAGCATGCCGCGCTTGCGCGCCACGTCCGTCATGTTCAGCGCCAGCAACATGGGCAGGCCCAGGCGCTTGACTTCCAGCACCAGGCGCAGATTCAGGCGCAGGTTGGTGGCGTCGACGACGCAGATGATGGCGTCCGGACGCGGGTCGCCGCGGCGCAAGCCGCCCACCACGTCGCGCGTGATGGCTTCATCGGGCGTGGTGGCCGACAGGCTGTAGGCGCCCGGCAGGTCGAGCAGGCGCACGGGCTTGCCGGCTGGCGAGGTGAAATGGCCTTCCTTGCGCTCGATGGTCACGCCGGCGTAGTTCGCCACTTTCTGGCGCGCGCCCGTCAAACGGTTGAACAGGGCGGTCTTGCCGCAGTTCGGATTGCCCAGCAAGGCAATTTGTGGCTGATGCGGCGGCTTGTGCACGCCTGCATCCACGATAGTTTCGACAGCACCCATGGTCATTCCGGTTGAAGCAGCGGTTGAATCGTAATCAGCGCCGCTTCGAAGCGGCGCAGTGCGAACGTGGCATTGCCGACCTTGATGGCCAGCGGATCGCCGCCGGGAATGCCGCGCTTGAGCATGCGGATACGTTCGCCGGGAACGAATCCCAACTCCATCAAGCGGCGGGCCAGGTCGACGCCGTCCTCCGTCTGTCCTGCCGTGTGGGGCGTGATATGCAACACCGTGCCGCTCTGGCCGACTGCCAGCGCATCGAGCGTCATCATGGGTGGAACTAGAGTCATGAGCAAATTCCGTTCAAATTAAGAACACCTGATACCGGCGACGGCGCAAGGCGCCTTGCACCGGTTCCAGGTTTGTGAGGTAAAACGCAACTGTTGCGCATTACCGACAAGCGGCCATTCAATCTGTCCAGACGGTGACCGTCCGAGACAATACCAGCATTATAAACATGAATGCGAATAGTTTTTATTTAGCCCGGAGAGCCGCCCCCATCAAGGGCTGCGTCATTCGGAAACATGGCCTGTGAAGCTGCGGCGCCAGGCCGCCAATTGCCGCACACTTGATCAAAATCACTTGCATTGTCCCCCGCTTTGCGCGACAATGAAACGTAATGATAATGATTCTCATTAAAACACTAGCAACAATGCTTTCCAGCACTAGTGTCTGTTCATCCTCCAGCCAGAAGGTGTATCAATGATTGTATGTGTCTGCAACAACATATCTGATCGTGAAATCCGTCAAGCCGTCGATCTTGGCCTGTCCAGCATGGCCGAACTGCGCCGCGACCTGGGCGTGGCCACCTGCTGCGGCAAATGCCACACCTGCGCGCGGGAAGTGCTGAACGATCACCTGAACGCCACCGTGGCGCTGCAAGAAACCGTATTGATGCGAGCTGTACTGACAAACTAAAGAAAGCGATGAACGCCATGACGATGATGCCCCCGCCCGTAACGGTGCAGGCCGTGCAGCAATTTGCCGACTTCGACAAGAAGCGCAACAAATTCGCGCCGCTGATGGCCATCGTCGTCCTGCACATCGCCGGCTTTTACGCCATCCAGAGCGGCCTGCTGAGCCGTGTGGTCACGGCGGCCATGCCGACCATCACCACCATCAGCATCATCGCCCCGCCGGCGCCGCCCAAGCCGCCAGCGCCGTCCGTACCGAAAACCGTGGAATTGAGCGCCCCCGTGCCGCCCGCCGTGATCCCGCCGCTGCCGCTGATCGCCGTGGCGCCGAGCGAACCGACGATCACGCCGCCGCAGCCGACGCGCGCCGAAGCGGCACCGGTTGCCACCGCCGCGCCGACAGCGCCATCGACACCGTCGCCCACGCCTCCGGCGCCGTCGACGCCGCGCACCGTCAGCAGCGTCGAATACATCAAGGCGCCGCAACTGATCTACCCGAATCTGTCGCGCCGCCTGGGCGAGAGCGGCACCGTGGTGTTGCGCATCCTGATCAATGAAAAGGGCTTGCCCGAGCAAATCCTGATCCATAAATCGACCGGCTACGGCAACCTCGATGAGGCAGGCCGCCAGGCAGCCCAGCGCGCGCTGTTCAAGCCGATGATCGAAAACGGCAAGCCTGTTCCCGTGTACGTGTTAGTACCGCTGACCTTCCAACTGAGCTAGCCTTCCGGCGGCCCTTGCGCCGCTGCCAGCCCGCAAGCACCGCACCCTGTGCCCTGCTTGCTTTTTTGCGCCCTGTTTTCTGTACCAGTCAAGCAACTGCTTGTTTCAGTCTGCCAGCCTACATCCCCGGGCCAGGCAGACTTTTTTTTGCGCTCTACATCTCCGCCCACATCCTGAGCAGGTTGTGATAATGCCCCGTCAAGCCCACCGTCGCCGGTGAATCGCCGTGTTCTCCGCGCACGCTCTGGATGTTTTGATCGAGCTCAAACAGCATGCTGCGCTTCCAATCCTCGCGCACCATGCTTTGCGTCCACAGGAAGGAGCAGATGCGCTCGCCGCTGGTGACGGGCAGTACCTGATGCACGCTGCTCGACGGATACACGATCACGTCGCCGGCCGGCAATTTCACTTCATGCGTGCCATACGCGTCGACCACCACCAGCTCGCCGCCTTCGTACTCGTCCGGCTCGCTCAAAAACACGGTCGACGAGACGTCGGCGCGCATCGATTGCATGCCGTTTTTCGGCGTGCGGATGGCACCGTCGATATGCAGGCCATAGTGCTCGCCGCCCGCATAGCTGTTGAAGAACGGCGGCAGGATGCGCAGCGGCAGCACGGCGGAAAAGAACAGGGGGTTGGCCATCAGCGCGCGGCTGACGATCTCGCCCAGTTCCAGCGCCAGCGGCGAACCTTCCGCCAGCTGGCGGTTGCGCTTGACTTGCGCGCCTTGCGCCCCGACGCTGGCGCGCCCGTCGACCCAGTCCGTCTGCGCCAGGCGCTGGCGAAACTGCGTGACCTGTTCCGGCGTCAGCACGCCGGGTATATGCAGCATCATCTTGCTATCCTTTTTCAGTAAATATCGCTGCCTGATTATCGCATCGCCGGCAGCGGCCAAGAAGACACAAAAGCAAGAACGGAGCAACATTTCCCGCCTTTTCAGCACGGCCATGCAGGCGCGCCAGCGGCGGCCAAATAGGAGCATGAACGCGAATGAGAATGGCCTTCATTTTCCTTAACAAATAAAAAACGGAAAAATGTGCCAATCCATTTGAGAATGGGTTTTATTCGCACGATATTTACGTTAAAAAGACGGAAAAATGCCGTTTACCGCCCGAAATCGCCCATATTTTGCGCTATCATGCGGGCATAGCGAAACCGGCAACCTGCGCGCCACCAGGCAGCCAGCGCCACCCGGCAGTGAACGCCAGCAGCCTCCGGTTTCATCATCGAACGCGACACAGAACAAAGGAAATCCCATGAAGGGCGATAAAGAAGTCATCCGCATGCTCAACGCACAGCTCACCAACGAACTGTCGGCCATCAACCAGTACTTCCTGCATGCGCGCATGTACAAGCACTGGGGCCTGGAAAAGCTGGGCAAGAAGGAATACGAAGAATCGATCGGCGAAATGAAACACGCCGACAAGCTGATCGACCGCATCCTGATGCTCGACGGCCTGCCGAACCTGCAAGCGCTGCACAAGCTGCTGATCGGCGAGAACACGCCGGAAATGCTGGAATGCGACTTGAAGCTGGAACGCGCCGCGCACGCCACCGTCAAGGAAGGCATCGCCATCAGCGAAAAAGTGGGCGACTACGTCTCGCGCGACCTGTTCCTGATGATCCTGGAAGACACGGAAGAACATATCGACTGGCTGGAAACGCAGATCGACCTGATCGCCAAAGTCGGCATCCAGAACTACCTGCAAAGCCAGATGGCGATTGAAGAGTAATTTTTCTTCGAGGCAGATAAAAAAACCGGCAATCGCCGGTTTTTTTACGTCCGTGCCTTTACTGCGGCACGGTATCCTTGAACGATTGCCGCTCGGACAGTTTGTCGAACAGGCGCGCCAGCGCGGGGTGATCGGCGCGCCAGTCGATTTCCGGGAAACGGAAGCTGAGCCAGCCCAGGGTGCAGCCCACGGCCACGTCGGCCAGGGTGTAGTTCTTGCCGGCGCAATATGCGCTCTCGCCCAGGCGCGCTTCCAGCGCCGCCAGGCCCAGGGTGACTTTGTCCAGCTGGCGCGCGATCCAGGCCGCGCTTTGCTGTTCGGGCGGGCGCTGCGTGCGCTCCAGGCGCACCAGCACACCCGCGTCGAGAATGCCGTCGGCCAGCGCTTCCCAGTTCTTGATATCGGCCCGCTCGCGGCCATTGCCGCCGGCCGGCAACAGCTTGCACACGGGCGTGAGCGTGTCGAGGTATTCGACGATGACTTTCGAATCGATCAAGGTGCTGCCATCCTCCATCACCAGGCAAGGCACCTTGCCCAGGGGATTGGCCTGGGCGATGCGGGTTTCCGGCACCCACACGTTTTCCAGCTCGAAGACATAGTCGAGCTTTTTTTCCGCCAGCACGATGCGGGCTTTGCGGACATACGGGCTGGCGAGGGAACCGATCAGTTTCATAGGTACTTTAAGGTAAGGGAGCAGCAAGCAGTATAGCATCGGCGGCAGCGCTGTTTGGCAGCACGCGCCCGGCGGCCCCCCGTGTGTGGCAGGCACGCCGCATCGGGGTCGGATTCGGCCAAATTGCGCTGCGCCGGCGGCCAACGGACGGCTGGCCAGCGGCCAGCGGTGGTAAAATCGCTCTTTACTGTGGCGCCGTCAGTGTTGCTGTATTGCAATAGCCCTGCCCTCCCCGCGCGCCACACGCCAACCGTTTCTTTAACTTGCGTCCGCTCTCATGACTTCTACTACTCCGTATTCCACGCTGTCGGCCCTGTCTCCGCTCGATGGCCGCTACGCCAGCAAGACCGATCTGCTGCGCCCGATCCTGTCCGAAGCCGGTTTCATGCACCACCGCGTGAAAGTGGAAATCTCCTGGCTGCAAGCGCTGTCGCAAGCCGGTTTCACCGAAATCAAGCCGTTTTCGGCAGAAGCGAGCGCCCTGCTCGACAAGATGGCAGCCGACTTCTCGGAAGCCGACGCGGCCCGCATCAAGGCCATCGAAGCGGTCACCAACCATGACGTCAAGGCCGTCGAGTACTGGCTGAAGGAACAAGTGGCGGACGTGCCGGAACTGGTGGCGGCGTCGGAATTCATCCATTTCGCCTGCACCTCGGAAGACATCAACAACACTTCGCACGGCATGATGCTGAAAGCGGCCCGCGATGGCGTGATGCTGCCGGCCTTGAACGGCCTGGTGGCCAAGCTGACGCAGATCGCGCACGACAATGCGGACGTGCCGATGCTGTCGCGCACGCACGGCCAGACGGCCAGCCCGACCACCCTGGGCAAGGAATTTGCCAACGTCGTGGCCCGCCTGCAGCGCGCCGTGAAACGCATCGAGCAAGTGGAAATCCTCGGCAAGATGAATGGCGCCGTCGGCAACTACAACGCCCACCTGTCGGCCTACCCCGGCTTCGACTGGCCGGCATTCTCGCAGGCCGTCATCGAACAGCGCCTGGGCCTGGTCTTCAACCCGTACACCATCCAGATCGAGCCGCACGACTACATGGCCGAGCTGTTCGACGCCTTCGCGCGCGCCAACACGATCTTGCTGGACCTGAACCGCGACATCTGGACGTACGTGTCGCTGGGCTACTTCAAGCAAAAACTGAAAGCGGGCGAAATCGGTTCCTCGACCATGCCGCACAAGGTCAACCCGATCGACTTCGAAAACTCGGAAGGCAACCTGGGCCTGGCCAACGCCGTGCTGAAACACCTGTCGGAAAAACTGCCCGTCTCGCGCATGCAGCGCGACCTGACCGATTCAACCGTGCTGCGCAATATCGGCGTGGGCCTCGGTTACACCCTGCTGGCCTATGACAGCTGCCTGCGCGGCCTGAACAAGCTGGAAGTGAACCATGCGCGCCTGGCGCAAGACCTGGACGCGACGTGGGAAGTGCTGGCCGAGCCAGTGCAAACCGTGATGCGCCGCTACGGCATCGAAAACCCGTACGAGCAGTTGAAAGAGCTGACGCGCGGCAAGGGCATCTCGAAAGAAGCGCTGCAAACCTTCGTCAATGGCCTGGCCATTCCGCAGGATGCCAAGGACGTGCTCCTGACCATGACGCCGGCTAACTACATCGGTATCGCCGCGCAATTGGCCAAAGCCATCTAAGCAGTTTCCACATGGGGATCCTCACGATCCCACTCCCGCGGGGCGGCCAGCACACAAATGCTGCCCGCCCCGCGGTTTTTCCGGCAATCTTTCTTGTAGAATCTGCAGCACGCAGCGCAATTTGCTTTTCTTTGGTATATTAGGCCGAATTAGTCCTAACACGTACTACTTTCAAGAAAGCCGTCGATGCAACGCTACACCACCACCGCCATCATCCTGCACTGGCTGACCGCCCTGCTGATCATCAGCGCCTTCGTCATGGGCCTGGTCATGGTCGATATTCCCGGCCTGACGCCCACCAAGCTCAAATATTTCTCGTGGCATAAGTGGCTGGGCGTGACCGTGCTGGCCATCGCCGCCATCCGCCTGTTGTGGCGCAAGGCCAACGTGCCGCCGCCGCACCCTGCCAGCATGGTGGCCTGGCAAAAGAAGGCGGCCGACGCCATGCACGTGCTGCTGTACATCCTGATCTTCGCCGTGCCCGTCTCCGGCTACCTGTACACCCTGGCCGCCGGCGTGCCCGTGGTCTACCTGGGCCTGTTCCAGCTGCCCGTCATCATGGCGCCGAACCCGGAACTTAAGCCACTTTTAAAAGAGATTCATTATGTTCTGAACATGACGATGGCCGCCGCCGTGGCCGCCCATGTGCTGGCGGCGCTGAAGCACCAGTTCATCGACCGCGATGGCGTGCTGAAACGCATGCTGCCATAAGAACGTCGAACCAAACCCGCTGCGCGTCGCGATTTGCGGTTTTGTCCGGCGTTCCAAGCCCTTCTTAATCTGCTTTGCTCACTGAAACTCCAGGAAAAATAAGATGAAAACCACCCAACGCATCGTCCTCGCTTCCCTGCTGGGCCTGTCCGTGGCCGCCACTGCCGCCACCCTGCTGAAAGTCGATCCCGCCAAGACCAGCGTGTCGGCCGTGTTCAAGCAAATGAACGTGCCCGTGGAAGCGAAGTTCAAGAAATTCAATATCGCCATCGATTACAACCCGGCCACGCCGGACGCGTCGAAAGCGTCGGTGGAAATCGAGACGGCCAGCATCGATATCGGCGACCCGGAATACAACAAGGAAGTGGCCAAGAAAGAATGGTTCAACGCGGCCCAGTTCCCGAAAGCCACCTTCGTCTCGAGCAGCATCAAGGCCGCCGGCGCGGGCAAGCTGACGGTCAGCGGCAAGCTGAGCATCAAAGGCAAGACCACCGACGTGACCTTCCCCCTGACGGTGAAAGCCGACGGCGGTAAATATGCGTTCGACGGCGCCCTGCCGATCAAGCGCCTGACCTACAACATCGGCGAAGGCGAGTGGAAAGACACGAGCATGGTTGCCGACGAGGTCACCATCAAGTTCCACGTCGCTGCGCAGTAACACCTGAGAAAACGTCCATGGCTGCGTTGCTCTTGTCTCGTCGTACTATTCGTACTGCCTTCGGCAAGGCGCCTTGCCCTGAACGTTTTTCAATCGCTACTGATTAAAATCACACCACCAACCGATTCTTTTTAGGATATTGATGAAACTTAAGCACTTGATGATCGCCGTGCTGGCAGCCGCCGGCGCGGGTTCGGCCATGGCCGCTACCGACACCTACAACCTCGACCCGACGCACACGTTCCCCAGCTTCGAAGCCGATCACATGGGCATGTCCGTGTGGCGTGGCAAGTTCAACAAGACCAAGGGGACGGTCACCCTGGACCGCGCCGCCAAGGCGGGCAGCCTGGACCTCGTCATCGATGCCGATTCGATCGACTTCGGCCTGGACGCCATGAACACGCACGCGAAGAAAGCGGACATGTTCAACGTCGAGAAATTCCCTGAAATCACCTACAAGAGCAAGTCGCTCAAGTTCAACGGCGAGCAACTGGTGGAAGTCGATGGCGAACTGACCCTGCTGGGCGTGACCAAGCCCGTCAAGTTGAACGTGAGCAAGTTCAAGTGCATCATGCACCCGCGCTACAAGCGTGAAGTGTGCGGCGCCGATGCCACGGCAGAATTCAAGCGCAGCGACTTTGGCTTGAACTACGGCATGCCGGCGTTCTCGCCGGAAGTCAAGCTGGCCATCCAGGTGGAAGCCATCAAGGCCGATTAAACACTGCCTTGCCGCATGACAAGCCCGCCTCGCTGCCCGCAGCCAGGCGGGCTTTTGCATGCGCCATGCGAATCCGCTGGACTTTTCTATCGTGCGGCATCAGTATCAATTTGCCATGACGTGCAGGCCGCACCGCTCTGGCACAACCACTCATCCATCGCGCGGAGGATTACATGAATTTCATTATCTGGATCGTTATTGGCGGTGTCATCGGCTGGCTGGCCAGCATGGTCATGAAAACGGATGCGCAACAGGGCATCTTCCTCAATATCGTCGTCGGTATCGTCGGCGCCTTCCTGGGCGGCTGGCTGCTGGCGCCCCTGTTCGGCACGGGTACCATCAACAGCGACAATTTCAGCCTGTCTTCGCTGCTCGTCTCGTTCCTGGGCGCCGTGATCCTGCTGGGCATCGTGAATCTTTTGCGCCGCGGCAAAATACGCTAAGCAGACCAAAAGCAGCACATCCGCAAATGGCCGGGCCGCGCAGGCGCCCGGCCATTTTTATTGCTGCCAGGACAATTGTATGGACAATACCACAGCCGCGGCACGGGAAAATGCCCGCTGGCAGCCACTTTCTGCCCCTGTGATGCCGAAAATAGTGCCATTTAAACAAGCAACTACAAACATGCCGCCGGGAAAATGTGATTGACTAGTGCGAGTTCGGTGCGGATACTCTAGGTCGCCCGCTGAGAAAAAACACTGGGTACACGTTGGTTCCGACTTCCCTTCATGTAAAAGACTAGAACTCGAATGAAAAAATCTTTAATCGCGCTCGCCATCCTGAGCAACTTCGCACACGCCGACGAAGGCATGTGGATGCCCCAACAGCTGCCACAAGTAGCCAAGGAACTGAAAGCGGCCGGACTGAAACTCGATCCGACCACCCTGACCAAACTGACCGAGTTCCCGATGGGCGCCATCGTCAGCCTGGGCGGTTGCTCGGCCTCGTTCGTCTCGCCGCAAGGCCTGGTTGCCACCAACCACCATTGCGTCTACAACAGCGTAGCGGTCAATTCGACCAAGGAGCGCGATTTGCTGGCCAACGGTTTCCTGGCCAAGACGTTCGCTGAAGAATTACCGGCCGCCCCAGGCAGCCGCATCTTCGTCACCTCCGCCGTGACCAATGTCAGCGACAAGATCATCACCGCCGACGTAGCCAAGCTGCAAGGCAAGGCACGCATCGACGCGATCGAGAAAAACCAGAAGAAACTGGTCGCCGAATGCGAAAAAGAAGCGGGTTTCCGCTGCACCGTGTCGAGCTACTACGGCGGCCTGGAGTTCTACCTGATCAAGCAACTGGAAATCCGCGACGTGCGCCTGGTGCACGCGCCTCCGGCCGGCGTGGGCAAGTTCGGCGGCGACACCGACAACTGGATGTGGCCACGCCACACGGGCGACTACGGTTTCTACCGCGCCTATGTCAGCAAGGACGGCAAAGCTGCCGACTTCAGCAAGGACAACGTGCCGTACCAGCCAAAACACGTGCTGAAACTGGCCAAGGATGGCTTGAAAGAAGGCGATTTCGTGATGGCGCTGGGCTACCCTGGCCGCACCAACCGTCACCGCCTGCCATCGGAAGTGGCGTTCACGTTTGACTGGAACTACCCGGCCTTCGTGAAAGCGTCGGGCGAAACCCTGGCCATCATCGCGCGCGAAACCAAGGACAACAAGGATGTTGCCCTGAAATACGCGGGCCAGGTGGCTGGCGTGAACAATTACTACAAGAACCGCCAAGGCATGCTCGATTCGTACGCGGGCAGCGACTTCCTGGCACGCAAGACGGCAGAACATGAAGCCCTGAAAACCTGGGTCAACGCGAATGCTGCCCGCAAGGCGGAATTTGCCGGCGACATCGAGCAAGTGGAAAAGCTGATCGCCGAGCGCGATGCCGACACCAAGCGCGATTTCTTCCTGGGCTACGCACAGCCACGCCTGCTGAACACGGCACGCAGCCTGTACCGCCTGTCCAACGAAAGCACCAAGGCCGATACGGAACGCAAGTCCGGCTACCAGTCGCGCGACTTGCCACGCCTGGAAGCGGGCATCACCTCGGTCGAACGCACCTACGATGAAAAAGTCGACAAGGCGCTGGTACTGAACAGCCTGGCCAAGTACGCCGCGCAACCGGCAGCACAGCGCCGCGCCAGCTTTGACGCCGCCATCGGCATCAAGGACGGCATGTCGCCAGCCGACCTGTCCGCCGCCCTGGACAAACTGTATGCGGGCAGCAAGCTGGCCGACAAGGCCGAGCGCGCAGCATGGCTGAAACGCACGCCAGCCGAATTCCAGGCCAGCAAGGACAGCTTCATCCAGGCAGCCGTCGCCATGTATCCGGATTCGCTGAAAAACGAAGCGGAAGACGAAGAACTGGCCGGCAAGATCCAGCAAGCCTACGCCAACTACATGAAAGCAAAAATTGCCTTCATGAAGAGCAAAGGCCAAGCCGTCTATCCTGACGCCAACAGCACCCTGCGCGTCACCTTCGGCCGCGTTGCCGGCCGTGACCATGGCGCCGACGGCACCACCTGGACCGCGTTCACCACCGTCAATGGCGTCGTGGCCAAAGCCACGGGCCAGGGCGAGTTCAATGCACCGGCAAATCAACTGGCCGCGATCAAAGCCAAGGACTTCGGTAAATTCGTCGATCCGAAGCTGAAAACCGTGCCGGTCGACTACCTGGCGACCCTGGACATCACCGGCGGCAATTCCGGTTCGGCTGCGCTGAACTCGAAAGGCGAATTCATCGGCCTGGCCTTCGACGGCACCTTGGACTCGATCATTTCCGATTGGGACTACAACAAGGCCAACACCCGTTCGATCCAGGTCGACCTGCGCTACATGCTGTGGAACATGAAACACATCGACCACGCAGACAACCTGCTGAAAGAAATGGGCGCTGAATAACAAAAAGCAATAACCCGGCAACGGGCGCTTTAGCCTGAGCCACTCCTGCGGGAGTGGCTTTTTTTCGCCTAACGTTTTTTCACTTTCGCAAAACGGTAAGGCACGGCTTGCTCTGCGCCAAACACTTGCGCGCTGCCACTTCCCAGCGGCAACATGACCCGCCGGCCATCCTGCAGCAGCAAGGCCAGGTCGGCGCCGGGAAAGCGCTGCGCCAGCAGTGGATGGGCTTGCCGTTCGATGGGGGCGGCGGGAATCACGATGCGGTAATCGCTGTCGCCAAAGTCCAGCAGCAGCGCGGGAAGCGCTTCAAGCCCCGGCAGCGCCGTGATGCGCAGGCGCGCGCTTCCCTTGACGAGCTCGAAGGCCGACCACAGGGGCAAGGTGCGCTGCGTAGCGCCGATCTGCAGCAGCGGCGCGTGGCGCGCATCCGCCGACGTCAGCACGATGTCAGGCTGTTCTTCCGGCACGGCGCCATCGATGGCGAGCAGCCAGCCCCGGTAGCGTATCAACGCGCCCTGCGCGACGGCCGTGACGGACCCGCCCTGCGCCACCAGCTCCTTGCCCGCAGGCAAGCGCAATGGCGCCGCCTGCGCCGCCAGGCCTATCCCCCACACCAGCACCGCCAGCGCTGCCATCGCCGCCTTGCCCATGCCGCCTCCCCTCGCGCGTGAAACGTATTCATAACACAAGTACGGCAACCAGCCCTTGCGGCGCCTCAAGGCAAGAGCCGGTGCTACAATTGGCCCCTAGCGGGCGTACTTACCCAGCGCGCCTTCCCCCTCCCAGACTCAGACCGCTATGCCACCAGACTTGCGCACGACCTACGAACTCGGTAACCACAACCAGACCACGACCTGGCTGGAATGCATCACCTTCTATCAAGATCTTGCCGCACGCTATCCGCAGGTGCTGCACTTCGAACAGATCGGCCTGTCCGACTCGGGCGTGCCCATCCACGCTGGCGTCGTCAGCGCGGACGGCGTGTTTGACCGCGAGCAAATCAAGCGCGCAGGCCGCACCGTATTCTTCAACAATAACGGCATCCACCCGGGCGAACCGGAAGGCATCGACGCCTGCATGGCCATCGTGCGCGACCTGTGTACGCAGCCGGAGCGCCTGGCGGCGCTGGGCAGCACGGTATTGCTGTTCATTCCGATCTACAACGTCGATGGCAGCCTGAACCGCGCCAACACGTCGCGCGTGAACCAGGATGGGCCGGAGCAATTCGGTTTCCGCGGCAACAGCCGCCACCTGGACTTGAACCGCGATTTCATCAAGTGCGACAGCCTGAACGCGCAAGTGTTCAACCGCCTGCTGGCCAGCTGGGACCCGGACGTGATGGTCGACACGCACACGTCGAACGGCGCCGACTATCCGTACACGATGACCCTGATCCACACGCAGACGGATAAGCTGGGCAATGGCCTCGGCCCCTTCCTGCAAGACACCATGCTGCCGCACATCTTTGCCCAGATGGAAAACGCTGGCTGGCCCACCTGCCCGTACGTGAATCCCGTCAAGGACAGTCCCGACCACGGCATCGCCGAATTTCTCGAAGTGCCCCGTTTCTCGACCGGGTTTGCGGCCTTGCATCACGTCATTGGTTTCATGCCGGAAACGCACATGCTGAAACCGTTTGCCGACCGCTACGCATCCATGCGCGCCCTGCTCGACATCACCATGGCGTTCACGGTCAAACATGGCGAACAGATCAAGCAGCTGCGCGCGCAAGCGAAGGCGGCCGGACGCACGCAAGCCGCATGGCCGATCCACTGGGCCATGAATGAAGAACAGCCGTCGACCTTCCCCTTCAAGGGCTATGCGGCGCAATACACGCCGAGTATCCTGGGCGACTACCAGCGCCTGTCGTATGACCGCTCGCAGCCGTGGGAACGCGATATCAAGTATTACAACCGCTTCGATGCGGACGTCACCGTGGCCGCGCCAAAAGCCTATATCGTGCCGCAAGCGTGGCGCGAAGTCATCGAACGGCTGCGCTGGAACGGCGTCGAAATGAACCGCATCACCACCGAACAGACGATAACGGCGCGCTACTACCACATCACCGACGTCGGCACGCGGGCCACGGCCTACGAAGGCCACATGTTCCACGACAATGTGGAACTCGAAGCGCGTACGGGCCAGTTCACCGTGCAGGCAGGCGATTATGTCGTCAGCCTGGACCAGGACAACGCCCGCTACGCCGTGGAAACCCTGGAGCCGCAGGCGCACGACAGCTTCTTCCGCTGGGGTTTCTTCAACAGCGTGCTGGAGAAGAAAGAAGCGTTTTCCGATTACGTGTTCGAAGACATGGCATCCGAGCTGCTGCGCGACGAGCCGGCGCTGGCCGCCAAATTCGCCGAGTGGAAAGCAGCGAATCCGGCCCTGCTGAGCAATCAGGAAGCCGTGCTGAATTTCATCTTTGCACACTGCCAGCGCTTTGCCGAGCCAGAATGGCGTAGATATCCCGTGATTGCCCTGATGTAAATCAAGGCTGTAGCGACTGCAACATCCTGGCGCCGCATCGGAGACCCCGGTGCGGCGCCTCTTTCTGTGCCCTGCCCACAAGGTAATCCCATGCACTACGCACTGAACCTGCGCACCTTTATTTACAGCCATTATTTTTACCTGGGCTTGCGCGTGGCCATCGGTCTCGTCGGCCTGGCCTTGCTGACCCAGGAAATCAGCGACAGCAATACCGCCATGACGGTGTGCATCGGCGCCCTGTGCACAACCCTGATGGACATGCCCAGCCCGCTGCGCCACAAGTTCAATGAGATGCTCGCTTCCGTGCTGCTGTGCAGCGCCGTCACTTTGCTAATCAGCCTGTGCGGCCCCGTGCAGTGGCTGTTGATGACGGTGCTCGTGCTCGTGAGTTTCCTCGCCAGCATGATGGTGGTGTACGGCAAGAAATCCATGCCCTTGCAGCTGGCCGCCCTGTTCATCATGACCATGTCGATGGAGCACCAGATGACGTGGCAGCAATCGTTCCACCATGCGGGCCTGTTCATGCTCGGTGGCCTCATCTATCTGGCCTACGCCATGGCCATCGCCTGGGTCTTGCGCCACCGCATCAAGCAGCAAGTGCTGGCCGAAGCCCTGTTCGAACTGGCCGCCTACATCGACATCAAGGCCGATTTCTACGACACCCGTTTTAACCTGACGGAACAGTTCAACAAGCTTGTGCGCCATCAAAGCATCCTGGCCGACCGCCAGCAGGCATCGCGCGACTTGATCTTGCGCAGCCACAAGAACAGCAAGGATGCTATCGTCGTGCAGGTGCACGTGTGCATGCTGGATCTGTATGAACTGATACTCTCCACGCACACGGATTACGCGCTGCTGCGCCAGCACCTGGCGGACTCCGACGTGCTGAAATCCTTGCACGACCTGGCTTACAAGGCGGCGCGCGACATCGAAGCCGTGGCCTACGCCGTCACGCGCAAGCGCGCCTCGTATGCGCAGATCAGTTACGACAAGGAATGGGCCGATATCGAAGAGGAAATTGCCCGTCTGCACGCAAAAGGCGATGCTGCGCAGGAAGCGCTGGCCACCCTGCGCGCGCAGCGCAACAAGATCCGCGCCATTCTGAAAATGATCGCGGAATTGCACTTGGCCAGCCAGAAAGTGTATGACAACGTGCCGTTCTGGAGCGGCGCGGACATGGCGCCGTTCTTGTCGCAGCAGAAATACGAACTGAAAACCCTGCTGTCGAATCTGCGCCCGGACTCGCCCGTGTTCCGCTTCGCCCTGCGCGTCTCGATGGCCATCTCGGTGGGATTGCTGATCGGACACTGGCTGCCATATGCGGCGCACAGCTACTGGATCGTATTGACCATCGTCATCATCTTGCGCCCCACGTTCAGCATGACGCGCCAGCGCCGCGCCGACCGCATCATCGGCACCATCATCGGCTGCATCATCACGGCCATCGTGATCCGCTTCGTGCACAGCAATATCGTGCTGATGGCCATCCTGTTCCTCTCCATCGTGGCCACGCCCACCTTCATCTATTTGCGCTACCGCTACACGGCCATCGCCGTGAGCCTGATGATTCTGCTGCAAATGCACCTGGTGGCGCCCAGCAACCCGAACCTCGTCAGCGAGCGCCTGATCGATACCCTGATCGGCGCGGCAGTGGCGACCGTGTTCAGCTTCGTGCTGGCCAATTGGGAATACCAGAGCCTGCCACGGCTGGTGCGCCAGGTGCTGAATGTGAATGTGAGCTATATGCAGGCCAGCTTCGCGCTGCTGCAGGGGAAATGTTTCGATGACTTCGCCTACCGCATCGAGCGCAAGCGATTGATGGACAGCCTGGCTGCGCTCAGCTCGGCGCTGGTGCGCATGCTCGATGAACCGGCCAGCAAGCAGCGGGCCGTGGAAGACATCAACCTGTTCATCGTGCAAAATTATTTATTGGTCGCCCACGTGGCGGCGCTGCGCTCCATCCTGGGCCGGCATGCCAGCCAGCTGCCCGTCGCGCCCGTCAACGCCCTGCTTGGCCACAGCCATACGCAAGTGTGTCTGACCCTGTCGCGCGCGCTGGAACAGCTCGACAACCAGGCCGCCATCAGCGCCCCGCTGGCAGTGCCTGCCGCGCCGCCCGTCAGCGACGTGGCCTGGTCGGGCTGGCCTCTGGTGCAGCGCCGCATCCGCTTGTTACAGGCAGATGCGGACAAGATCGTGATACATAGCGCGGCGATCGTGCATATTGTAGCGCCGCGCTAAGCTGGCGCAACTTACTTCAGATACTGCTCAAACCAGCCGATGGTGCGCTTCTGCAAGTCGCGCTGATGCTCGGGCTTGCGGAAGGAATGGCCTTCGCCGTCGTAGATGAACAGGCTGGACGGCACGCCCATGGCGCGCAAGCCGTGCCAGAATTCCAGCGACTGGGCAGCTGGCGTTTCCACGTCGCGCTCGCCCACGTAGATCAGGGTCGGCGTCTTGGCCGCCTTGATCGATTCGATGGGTGAAGCCTTGCGGTAGACGGCCGGATTGTCATACGCGGAGGCGCCAAAGAACGGGATCATCCACTGGTTGATGCCGTTCTGGCCGTAATAGCTGATCCAGTTCGACACGCCCGCGCCCGCCACGGCCGCCTTGAAGCGGTCGCTATGCGTGACGCCCCACATGGTCATGAAGCCGCCATACGAATGGCCGATCAGGCCCAGGCGGTCCCCATCGATGGGCGCCACTTTTTGCGCGGCATCAATGCCGGCCAGGATGTCGCGCCAGTCGCCGCCGCCGAAGTCGGCCATGTTGGCGCGCGTAAAGGCCTGGCCCTGGCCAAAGCTGCCGCGCGGATTGGGCAGAAAGACGAAATAACCCTTTTGCGTCAATTCATGGATCAGGGTGCTCGCTCCCACGTAACGGGGCGAGGCGGCAGCGCCCGGGCCGCCATGCACGTTGACGACCATCGGGTAGCGCTTGCCTGCATCCGCCTTCAACGGCCCCAGCAGCCAGCCTTGCACCTTGTATTGCTCGTTGTTCCAGCCCACGTTCTGCACCGTCAGTTGCGGCGCAAAGCCGTCATTGTCGCGCGTAATCTTTTTCAACTGCCCCACCGGTCCCGCCACCAGGTAGCTGGCGTGCGTGAAATTTTCCTGGGCGGCAGCGGCGTGACGGCCATCGGCGCTGAACGACAGGCGGCCATCGCTGCCGCTGCTGCTGAGCTCACCGAGCAGCACAGGCCGGGCCGGGCCGCTTTGCGCATCGATGGGCACCAGCGCCAGCTGCGAGTCGATCAGGGCCGTTGCCAGCAAGCCGGCGCCGCGCCAGACGACGCCATTGAAGGTGCCGCGATAGTCTGGCGTGAGATTGCGCGGCATGCCGCCAGCCAGCGGTACGGTGTAGATATCGCCGCCGATGGAGCCGAAATCGCTCATCAGGCCGCCGATGAAGACCACCGTCTTGCCGTCCGGCGAGACCGATGGCAGGTTCAGCTGCATGGCCGGCGACGCGATCACGCGCAAGGCGCCCGTGGCCGCATCAATATGGCTGAGCTTGGCGACCCACCAGTTGCTGTCGCCATTGCCTTGCGCGCTGGTGGCGACAAAGCCGCGGCCATCGGGCGTCCAGCTGTATTCATATACATAGGTGTCGCCGGGCGACAGCAGACGCGGCTCGCCGCCGCTGGCCGGCACGACGGCGATGCGCTGGGCATCGTCTTCGCTGCCCACTTCGCCCACCTGGCGCGCACCCGCTTCCACGGCGCCGGCCAGCTTGCGCGCACCCACCGTCGCGAGCAGGGCCAACTGCTTGCCATCCGGCGACCAGCGCGCCGTACTGGCCACACCTTTGATGCTCGTCAATACCTGGGCTTGCGCCTGTGTCATCGTGGCCAGGTACAGTTGCGCCATGCCGGCCTTAGCGTCGTAGCCGACAAAAGCCAGCTGCCGGCCATCGGGCGACCAGCTGGGCTTGTCGTAGGAACACACGGCGCACGGATCGAATTGCTGCACGACGGCGCCGTTGGCGGCGTCGCGCACGACGATGACCGCATGCGGGCGCTGCGGCAGTTCGCCCGCCCTGCTCGATTCGATGGCGGCGATGCGCTGGCCATTGGCCGACAGGGCGACGGCGCGGTAATCGCGCAAGGCCGGCTCGGTGGCAGAAGCGGCCTGTGCCAGGGTGCCCAGAAGGCTGCTTGCCAGCAAGCCGCAAGCGGCCAGATCAGTTATTTTCATCATGTAAATTCCGGTTAGAAATAAAAAAAACCGCCGGCAAGTGCGGCGGTTTCGGATGGAACAGACTGCATTAGCGGGCCTTCTTGCCCAGGTGCGAATGCCGCATGCTGTACAGGAAATAAATGGCTACCGTCACCGCCATCCACACACTGAACACGACAAACGTCGTATGCGGCAAATCGCGCATGATGTACAGGCAAGCGAGCACGCTGAGGCCGGGAATCACATACGGCCCGAACGGCACGCTGAAGCCTTCGATGCGGTTCGCGCCCTGCTTGTGGCGCAGCACGGGCACGGCAATCGACACCACCATGAAGGCTGTCAAGGTACCGATGCTGACCATGTCCCACAGGTACGTGGCATCGACGGAACCGGCCACCACGGCCACCACCAGGCAAACGATGATGGTATTGCTCACCGGCACCAAGGTGCGCGGGTGGATCTTCTGGAACGACTTCGGGATCAGGCCGTCGCGGCTGACGGCAAACAGGATGCGCGTCTGGCCATAGATCGTCACCAGGGTCACGCTGAAGACGGAAATGACGGCGCCGGCCGACAGCACCAGTGCGGGCCAGGTCTTGCCCGTGACGTTTTGCAGGATCACCGCCAGGCCCGCTTCCTGGCCTTCGAACAATTTCGCCTGTTGCGCGCCGAGGGCGGCCACGGCCACCAGCAAATAAAATACGGTGACGATGAGCAAGGCGCCGAGGATGCCGCGCGGCACATTGCGCGTGGGATTTTTCACTTCGTCACCGGCCGTCGCCACCGTATCGAGGCCGATGAAGGAGAAGAAGACAGTGCCGGCCGCCGCCGTCACGCCCGTCATGCCGGCAAAGCCCTTGCTATTGTCGGCATTGAAGAAGGGGAAGAAATTGTCAGCATTGAAGCCGGAAAACGCGATGACGATGAAAAACACGAGGATCGCCAGTTTGATGATGACCATGATGGCGTTCATCAGGGCCGATTCCTTGGCGCCGCGCAGCAGCAAAAAGCCGCACATGCAGATCAAGAAGATGGGCGGCAAGTTGATGTGGCCGGCATGAAACTCCATGCCATGCGGGCCGGAAACGATCATCGGCGTGCGCAGCATCTCGGGAATGTGCCAGCCGAAGGCATTTTCCAGGAAGTTGTTCAGGTAGGACGACCAGCCGATGGCCACGGCACTGCCCGCCAAGCCGTACTCCAGCAGCAGACAGGCGGCCATGATGAAGGCCAGGAACTCGCCCACGGTGGCGTAGGCAAACGAATACGAGGAGCCGGAGGCGGGAATGCGGAACGACAGCTCCGCATAGCACAGGGCCGTCAGGCCGGCCGTGATGGCGGCGATCAGGAAAGACAGGACGACCGATGGGCCCGCCTTGGGGACGGCTTCGACCATGGTAAAGAAAATGCCCGTGCCGATGGTGGCGCCCACGCCGATCATGGTGAGGGAAAACAGGCCGATGGACCGGCTCAAGCCACTGCTGCTGAGGCCTTCACCATATTCGACCGTGGTATCGATCGGCTTGGTGCGGCAAAGTTTCTGGACCAGGGTTTGGCTCACTAGCATTCCTTTATGAGGCACACGTATTTTCGCATGACGGGTAAAAACAAATAGCACTCCGGCCCCACCTGGCAAAAAACCGGAAAGATCGCGTCCATTTTCAAAACTAAGCGATTATAGGGCTTTCATCGGTTCAGCTAAACAGAACTTTGATGCAAGGAAACAACGCCAGGCGTGCGCCATCAAACGCGCACTGGCGTTAGTGCTGCATGGAATGGCCAATATGAAAGAAAAAGCGCGCCGCTGCAAGTGCAGGGGCGCGCTTTTGATTCAGCTCAACTAGGCTGGATTACTTCTTGCCGTGCGGCACATCGGCCGGCGGCCAACCCGCTTCGTAGCCTTGCGGCACGTCATCGCGGCGGTCTTTCGGCGCCAGGCCCAGCGCGTAGTACAGCACCGTCAGCAGGATCAGCCAGGCCGGTCCCACCATCAGGGCGATGCGCGTATCGGGGAAATACGCCATCAGGCCGATCACCAGCGCCAGGAAAGCCAGCGAAATCCAGGAACCGTAGGGCGCGAACGGCATGCGGAAGGCCAGGTTCTTGATTTCCAGCGGCGTCAAGGTCTTGCGGAACTGGATTTGCGTGACGAGGATCACGCCCCAGGTCCAGACGGCGCCGAAGGTGGAAATCGAGGTGACCCAGATAAACACTTTTTCCGGCACCAGGTAGTTCAGCAGCACGCCCAGCAGCAGGGCAAACACGGATACCAGGATGGCGCGGCGCGGCACGCCGCTGGCCGTCGTTTCCGCAAACGCCTTCGGTGCCTGGCCTTGCAGCGCCAGGTTGTACAGCATGCGGCCCGTGCTGAAGATACCACCATTGCACGACGACAAGGCTGCCGTCAGCACGACGAAGTTGATGATGCCGGCGGCCGTCTTGATGCCCAGGCGTTCGAACGTCATGACGAAGGGACTGCCGGTGGTGCCGATTTCATTCCATGGGTAAATCGACAGGATGACGAACAGTGCGCCGACATAGAAAATCAGGATGCGCCAGAACACGGAATTGATGGCGTCGGGAATCGATTTCTTCGGGTTGGCCGCTTCGCCAGCCGTCAGGCCGATCATTTCCACGCCCAGGTAGGCAAACATCACCATCTGCAGCGACATCAGCACGCCCTGCGCGCCATTCGGGAAGAAGCCGCCATGCGTCCACAGGTTGGAAATGCCGATGGCCACGCCGCCGTTGCCGAAACCGAAGATGATCATGCCCGTGCCGCCGACGATCATCAGGATGATGGTGACCACCTTGATCAGGGCAAACCAGAATTCGAATTCGCCGTAGGCTTTCACGGCCAGCAAGTTGATCGCACCCATGGAGCCGAGGGCCGCCAGGGCCCAGATCCAGCGCGGCACATCGGGGAACCAGATGCCCATGTAGATGGCGACGGCGGTAATTTCCGCCACGCACGTGACCAGCCACAGGAACCAGTAGTTCCAGCCCGTCAGGTAGCCTTGCAGGGGCCCCAGGTAATCCTGGGCATAGCGGCTGAAGGAACCAGCCACAGGGTTGTGCACGGCCATTTCGCCCAGCGCGCGCATGATCATGAAGATGACCGCGCCACCGATGATGTACGACAGCATGATGCCGGGACCGGCCATCTTGATCGCATTGCCGGAACCCAAAAACAGGCCCACGCCAATCGCGGCGCCCAGCGCCATCAGGCGAATCTGCCGCTCGCCCAGGCCGCGGTGCAAGCCTTGTTCACTCGTTTTCATTACGTGTCTCCGTTTTTTTCTTGAATACACCGATCCCTCCACCCCAATGGCGGTTCCGCTCTTGCTGGAAAGGAGGAAAAGGCGAGCCGGCGACAGGCGCCGGCATGCTCAGGTGATCAGGCCAGTTCGGCGATCAGTTCGATCTCGACGCAAGCGCCCAGCGGGATTTGCGCCACGCCGAAGGCGGAGCGGGCGTGCTTGCCGCTGTCGCCGAAGACTTCGACGAACAGTTCCGAGGCGCCATTGGTCACCAGGTGCTGTTCCGTGAATTCGGAAGTGGAATTGACCAGGCTCATGACCTTGACGATGCGCTTGACCTTGCTCAAGTCGCCGCCGCACGCGTCTTGCAATGTGGCGATCAGTTCGATGGCGATGCCGCGCGCAGCGATCTTGCCTTCTTCCGTAGTGACGTCCTTGCCCAGTTGCCCCACCCAGACCTTGCCATCCTTCTTGGCCAGGTGGCCGGACAGGAAGACGGTGTTGCCCGTGCGGGCATGCATCACGTAAGCGGCAGCTGGTGCGGCAACGACTGGCAATTCGATGTTGAGGGCTTTGAGTTTTTCGTAAAACGACATGCTATTTCTCCAAGAAAACAATATAAGCGAAACCAAAATTCATGCACGGCAGGGCACGGAGGATGACGCCCTGGCAGCGCGGCAGTGACCGACAACAGTGCCAGATTAAACGTCATCATATTGGTGAACCAGCAGTTTTAGTTCACAAATAGGCCCGGTTATTCAGTGGATTATACCGACAATCAAACAAAATTCAGCATCGGTTCATGAAGCATGCTCTCCAGGCATCGAGCGTGTATTTTTTCATTCAATTGTCACTTGTGCAATGTCAAGCCCTCCGGGTCAAGGTTTATCGCCTCCAGAAATGCCCGGTCATGCGAAACCACAAGTAACGCCCCCTGATATTGCAGCAGCATCTGCTCGAGCGCCTGCAGGCTGGCCAGGTCCAGATGATTCTCGGGTTCATCTAACAGCAGCAATTGCGGCGGCGTCTGCGCATACAGTTCGGCCGCCAGCGCCACCTTCATGCGCTCGCCCCCGCTCAGCAAACGGCTGGGCATGGTGGCGCGCGCGCCGGCAATGCCCAGCAGCGCCAGCCGCGTGCGCAGCTCGCCTTCCGGCACAATGCTGTTGCGTTCCTGCAAGCGTTGCACGGCGCTCCACTCGCCGTCTTGCAGCCCAGCATGCTGGTCCAGCCAAGCCACCTGCGCATGGCAGCGCAGCGCGCCGCTGGCGGGCGCAAGCTGTCCCGCGATCACGCGCAGCAGGGTCGACTTGCCGCTGCCATTGTCTCCCGTCACGGCCAGGCGGCGCGGGCCGCTCAGCACCAGGTTGATGGCGTGCGTCTGGCCATGCGGCAAGACCAATGCGCGCAGCTCCAGGATCAGTTTCCCGTTCGGCACGCCACTCCCGGGCGCCAGCAGCAGCCGTTCGGCCTCGGGCGCGCAGCGGGCGCTGGCGTCCATCACCCTTTGCTGGCGCGCCTGCTGCGCCTCTTGCGCGCGCACGCGCAGCCTGCCCTGGCTATCCTGGCTTTTCTCCTTTTTCGCGTCCAGCAGCAGTTTGCTTTGATTGCCTTCGCGGCCCTCGCGCTCACCGCGCGTCACCCGTTTCTGCTGGCGTTCTGCCTGTTGCTGCGCCTCGCGCTGTTCGCGCCTGGCGCCGGCCTTTTCCGCCTGCAGGGCGGCGGCGTAGCCAGCCTGCTCCAGCGCGCGCTGCTGCGCAAACATGGCGTAATTGCCGCCATAGCTGCGCAAGCCCTGCGGCGACAGCTCGACAATTTCATCGACGTACTGCAGCAAGCCGCGGTCATGGCTGATCAGCAGCAAGCCGCCCGGCCAGCGCGCCATTTGCGCCACCAGGCGGGCACGTTGATGGACATCAAGGTGATTGCTCGGCTCATCGAGGACCAGCCAGTCCGCCTGCGACAGCCAGGCGCCTTGCAGGGCGATGCGCTGGCGCTCGCCACCGCTCAGGCCAGCCGTCGGCGTGTCGGCATCGACATGAGATAAATCAAGCGCGTCGAGCGCCTGGCGCAAGCGCGCATGGGCATCCCAGCGGTCTCCCACCAGGGCGTAGTCGGCCTCGTCGATGCTGCCTTCGGCGATGCGCGCCAGCGCCGCCAGCAAGCTGGCCACGCCGGCGAGGGCCGCCACGGTGGGATAGCGCTGCGGATCGAGTTCCTGCGCCACGTAATGCACGGCGCCGTCACAGCGCACGGCACCAGAAGACGGCTGCGCCTGGCATGCCAGCAGGCGCGCCAGCACGCTCTTGCCCACACCGTTATCGCCGACGAGGCCGATACGATGCGGGGCAAACGCGAATTGCAAATCGGAAAACAGGGTGCGGCCATCGGGCAGCACGAAGGAAAGACGGTCGAGTTGTAGTAATGCGGGCATGGATACTCCTTGTACGTGCAGACAGGGCTGGCGAACCCGCGCGGCGCAAAGGCGCTGTGGCGGGAAGGGCGAGGCCGTGCACAGCACGGCAGTATCAATGGCGCATGTCGAAGTGTCCGGAATGAATAGTGGAAGAAACCGGAGTTTAGCAGAAGATGAAAGCTATTGCCCGATGCGGGTCACGCGGAATTTTTGTCATATCAATCAGCATTTGTCGCACAGATTCAATCTTATTCTCCACGGCTGCGGTATTTTTCATCTTGTCGCAAAGCAAGAATTTCATCGTCTGCCCATCGCAGCGGTGGAACCCGATGCTGGAGCGGCATTCGATGGCAAGACGATGTTATGCGCGCGTCATGCAATGGCTTCGCAGCAGGACTTTTCTTATCAGCATGTTTCCTTGAGGAAATTTCCAAATAGAGACGCCTTTCCTGAATCCGCGCAAGGATGCAAGCGGAAAAGAGGGGCGATTATTTATGATTAGCAAATGAAGAGGTGTCGGTATGTTTAATTATCCACGTAGTGGCCCGGCGCGGCGCACAAACCAGCTGGCGATGGCAGCCGCTTCGTCGCCTGCGCTGCCTGCCATGCGTCCCGCCATCCTGGCATGCCTGCTGGGTATTTTCTCCCCTGCTGCCCAGGCAGGCCTGGGCGACATCATCTCGCCGGCCCAAGGGCCCGTCGCCGATGCCAGGGCCATGCATGCGCGCTCCTTTTCAACCGTCCTGGACGCATCGGCCTCGACGAGTTTGCCGTATTCCAGCCACAGGATAGTCCTGCCCGATGGCGGTGTCGCCACGGAGTTTGCGGATGCCGGCGGCTTCGTATTCGCCGTGTCGTGGGCCGCCCCGACCATGCCTGACCTGGCATCCCTGCTGGGCGCCTACAAACCCTCCCTCGATCGCGCCCAGGTCGCCCAGCGTTCGTCGCGGATTCGTTCGCCGCGCCTGCTCAATGCCACCGCCGGCGACTGGACCATCGTTTCAAGCGGACACCTGCGCGCCTATTCGGGCTACTCCTACCTGAGTTCCCGGCTGCCGGCAGGCTTCGACCTGGCGACACTGCGCTAAGCGCCTCTCCCAATTCACCCCCTCAAGGATTCCATGAAAACACCCTCCTTCGCGCACCGCTTCCGCCTGCCATTGTTGTCCGCGGCATTTGCCCTGTTCGCCACCCTCGCCCTGAGCGCCTGCGGCGGCGGGTCCGGCTCGTCAACCCCTCCTCCCGTGCAGACTAACCCGCCCGTGACCCCGCCCGTGGTGGCGCCTCCCGTCGTCAGCCCGCCTGTGGTGGTGGAGCCTCCGGTCGTCACCAATCCGCCCGTCACCCCCGTCGATCCGCCGATCATCATCAAGCCTCCGGAAAACAAGCCCGGCGGCTCGCCGTTGAATCCGGTCGCCGCCGTCATCGGCGACGACAATGTCGCGCCTATCTATGTCGATGCCGGTCCTGCAAACGGCAACGGCAACACGCCGAACGCGATCTTTGTGGATGTCAAAATTTGCGCTCCGGGCAACACCAACAACTGCGCCGTCATCGACCATGTCCTGGTTGACACCGGCTCGGTCGGACTGCGCGTGTTTGCCGCCGACGTGCCCTCCCAGCTGCTGGGCAGCCTGGCCAGTGCCACTTCAGGCGGTGAACCGTTGGGCCAGTGCATTTCCTTCATTTCCGGCACCACCTGGGGCAGCGTCCGCAAGGCCGACATCCGCATGGGCGGCACCAATCAAGGCGGCAAGCTGGCCACCAACATGGCCATCCAGATCATCGCCGATCCGGGTGCCAAATTTGCCAGCATCCCTGCATCGTGCCAAACCCAGGGCACCATGCTGAAAACGGCGGCGGACGTGGGCGCCAAGGGCATCATTGGCGTGGGCTTGTTCGCGCAAGACTGCGGCTCCGCGTGCACGGTCTTTGCCGCGCCCGTCTACTACGCGTGCTCCTCGGTTCCATGCCGCCAAATTCCAGTGCCGCTGGCGGACCAGGTTGGCAATCCCCTCACGGGCTTTGGGGCCGACAACAATGGCAACATCATCATCCTGCCCCCCTTGTCGAACCACGTTGCCGAGCGCGCCGAGGGCATGCTGATCTTCGGCCTGGGAACCCGCTCGAACAATGCCCTGCCAGCGGGCAGCTCGGTACTGGGCGCCACCAATCTCGGCTACTTTTCGTCGGACTTCAATGGCCGTACCTTGAGCAACAGCTTCATCGACAGCGGCTCGAGCATTAACTTCTTCCCGGCTGGCGGCAACTTCATCTCCTGCAGTGGAGCAATCTCCTCCTTCTTCTGCCCCGGCGGCGCCCTGTCGCTCACGGCCTCGAACACCGGCCGCGCCGGCACGGTGTCGAGCGTCTCCATCCTCACCGTGGACGCATCGGCCGCGTTCACCGCGCATCCGACCGCCCATGCGTTTGAGGGCTTGGCCGGCGCCGTGGGCGCGCCTTACCTGACCTTGAACATGGGGGCGAGCTTCTTCTTTGGCCGCTCGGTTGGCATGCTGATCGATGGCCGCTCCGCAGTGGGGGTGAGCGCCACGGGACCCGCCTTTACGCATACGCCTTAGCCCTCCAGCCGCCGGCCACCGACAAAAGATGCCCCCGGCCGGGACTCCTAGCGCTGGCCCAGGGTCGTGTCGCCGAACAGGTGCTTGAATTCGCGCGGCTGCGAGCGCCAGTACTGCGGTGGCGCCTGCACTTGCGCGCCCAGCTGGGCCGCCGCATGCCAGGGCCAGCGCGGGTCGAACAGGATGGCGCGCGCCAGCGCCACCATGTCGGATTGACCTTGCGCAATGATGTCTTCCGCCTGCTGCGCTTCCGTGATCAAGCCCACGCTGATGGTGGGCAAGCCGCTGTCGCGCTTGATGCGCTCGGCAAACGCCACCTGATAGCCGGGACTCACGGGAATTTGCTGCTGTGGCGAAATGCCACCGCTGGAGACGTGGATGAAGTCGGCGCCCAGCTGCTTGAGTTCCTTCGCGAAGCGCACGCTTTGTTCGATTTCCCAGCCGCCCTCGACCCAGTCGGTGGCGGAAAGGCGCACGCCCACGGCCACGCTGTCGGGCACGGCGGCGCGCACGGCTTCATACACTTCCAGCGGAAAACGCATGCGGTTTTCCAGGCTGCCGCCATACACGTCGGTACGGTGATTGGACAGGGGCGAGAGGAACTGGTGCAGCAGATAACCGTGCGCCGCATGCAGTTCGATGCCTTCGATGCCGAGCGCATGCACGCGCTGGGCGGCCGCGACAAACGCGCCCTTGATCTGCAACAAACCCATTTCATCGAGGGCGATCGGCACGGTTTCGCCGGGAGAGTGGGCGATGGCGGACGGCGCCACCGTTTGCCAGCCGCCCTCGGCCAGGTGCACGCAGGCGCCGCCCTGCCAGGGCGCGCGGCTCGACGCCTTGCGTCCCGCGTGGCCCAGTTGCACCACCAGTGGAATCGGCGCGTGGCGGCGGATCGCCTGCACCACGTTGGCCAGCGCAGCCTGGTTCGCGTCCGACCACAGGCCCAGGTCTTCGGCCGAGATGCGTCCCTCGGGCGAGACGGCCGTCGCTTCCGTCATCAGCAAGCCCGCCCCGGACAGGGCCAGGTGGCCCAGGTGGATCATGTGCCAGTCGGTGGCGTTGCCGTTGTCGGCCGAGTACTGGCACATGGGCGCGATGGCGATACGGTTGGCCACGAGCAGCGGCCCCAGTGCATATGGCGTGAATAACTGGCTCATGGCGGACTCCGGAAAAGGGAATGCACCGATTCTACTGTGCTTTGGAAAGCGCGGCTTACACCTGCTTACGTTTGATACAGCGCAAGGGCTAGCCTTGGGCCGGCGCGACCGTTAATCTGGACACATCAACAACAGCGCAACACCTTGCCCCCCAGGAGAACACATGAACACGACGACTACCGCCAGCCGCATCCACCCCTTGATGGCCGGCGCCGCCATTTCCGTGACCGTCCTGTGCCTGGTGGGCGCGGCGTCCATCGCCGGCATCCTGCCCAATTCGCGGGCCAATGTGCCTGCCACGCCAGCCATCCCTGCCGACGTGGCCGCCATGACGCCGGCCAGCGCCGCGGCCCTGGCAGCGCCCGTGGCGGCCCCGCTCGCCGCGCCTGTCGTGGCCCAAGCCGCCCCGGCACCGGCACCGGCGCCCGTCGTGCACAAGCGCGTCGTGCACCACACGCAAGTGGCGCAGGCGCGTCCTGCCTACAACGATAACAATGATGGCTACCGCGACACGGCTTACCGCGAACCCGTACGCCAGCCGCAGCCAGTGCCTGCACCGGCGCCGGCACAACCGAACTACGTGGGCATCGGCACGGGCGCCGTCATCGGCGGCTTGATCGGCAATCAGGTCGGTGGCGGTCGCGGCAAGGCGCTGGCGACGGTGGCCGGCGTGATCGGCGGCGGCATGCTGGGCAATGCTGTGCAGAACCAGGTCCAACAGCAGCCACAGCGATAAAAAACCTGCTGCGCGTCGCGCTTTGCGGCCTGCGATGCTCACTGTGCTTCAACACAGTTGCGCTTCTCGGCCACAAATCATCGCCGCTCGCGACGGTTTTTCAGGCCTGTCAATCGTAAGGGCCAAGATAGTCGAGCTTGCCCACGGCCACGCCATTGTTTCTCAGGATGGCGTGGACCATGGAGACGTGGAAATAAAAATTCGGCAAGGCAAAGCTGAGCAGGTAATTGTCGCCCGAGAATTTCTTGCCCTCGTCGGTCCAGTTCAGCACCACTTCCTTCTGCGCGCTGCCCGCCATCTGGCCCGCATTCACGCTGTCGATGTAGGCGATGGTGTTGGCGATGCGCTCCTGCAGCTGCTCGAACGACGCTTCGTTATCCTCGAACTTCGGCGCCGGTACGCCGCTCAGGCGTTCGACCGACATCTTCGACGTATCGCTGGCGCGCTGCACCTGCGCCGTCAGATCCAGCATGTCGGGCGCCAGCTGCGCGCCCAATAAAATCTCGGGCACGATGCCATCTTCCTCCACATGGGCTTGCGCCTTTTCCAGCAAGGACGAAACGACCCGCAAGCCGCGGATGAAGACGGGAATGGTTGCCTGATACATGGACACGGACATGGCGGACTCCTGAGAATGAACGATGAGCCAGTGTACCCGAGGCGCCGTCTTCCGGCAGCGCGCACCATGCCACTCCTGTGCGCCAGCGCACCGAGCGGCCCAGTTCAGCTTACTTTTCCAGATTCACCTTGCCATCCGGCGCATGGCCGGGCTGTTCCGCCGGCTCTGACGGCGGCAGTGGCTGCGGCGCCGGCTTCTCCTTGCGCTTGCCGCTGAAGAACCGGACGATGGCAGCGCCGCCGCCCACCACGGCCAGGATCAGCACTTTCTTGAAGGCCAGCAACAGCGCCAGCAGTTTGCCAAACAGGCCCAGCTTGCTGGCCACGCCGCCCGCCACCAGCGCCGCCAGGCCATATTCGGCCACCTTGTCCGTCTTGCTGTCGAAATCCGTGTAGCGGTTACCCTCGGTAAATTCCGTGAACGCCGTCACTTGCTGCATCTCTTTCTTGATCGCCTCGATCTGCTGCATGCTGGCGATCGCGTTCAGGTTCAGCACGCCTTCGCGGCCCAGCACGCGCACGTTGTAGTTGAGCGAGTGCTCGCCGCCATCGACCATCAAGTCCTTGGCCCAGTACAGCTTGTGCGTGTCCTTGGCATAGCTGGGTTTTTCCGCCCAGCCCATCAGATGGATGCCGGGATAACCCTGCTTCTTGCGTTCCGCATTGTTTTCCAGCACGGACGCCTGCATATCCTTGAGCAATTCGTCGTACTTGATACTGTCCGCATCGTCATCCTTGATATGCCCTTCCTTTTCATACGTCACCACCACGCCCCAGCTGTCGCGTTCGAGCACGCTGGTCTTGGCAGGCACGATCATGCCCAGCGATTCCATGCCCGGCGGATTACCCCAGGCATCGACCAGCACGCGCTCGGCGTCCGCCGGCGACAAATAACGGAAGCTGGCGGGCAAATCCAGAGTGGCGATGCCGCCTGGCAAGGTGATCTTGCCGCGCTGCAGGTGCAACTGGGCAAGAAATTGCTCGGCCGTCATTTCCGGTGCGGCTGCCTTCTCTTCGGCGGGGGCGGCAGCCGTCAGGCTGGAAAGGGTCAGGCACAGCAGGGCTGTCAGCAGGCGTTTCAACATGATCGGTCCAAAAAAATTGCAAAGGGTAAATATTTTAAATCAACTGATTGCCTAATGGATAATTATTTCCGTGCGGCATTTTTCCCATGAAAAAAGCGCCAGGCGGGTTTCCCCGGCTGGCGCCTGTGAGGCTAGACGATTACTGGACAATCAAGAGACGCGCACCACCATCAGCCCCGCGCGCAAGCCCACACGCACGTCCGGGTTCGGAAACACCACCAGTTCTTCCGCATGCTGCACCGTGTACACCTGCTCGCCATCGCTGGCGATCACGGCATGCTGCGGCAGGGACGTGAAATTTTGCGTGCTGCGGTCAAACGCCATGCGGAATTCATCGCTGTGCTTGATGATTTCCTGCGCCACCTTGAACACGTGCGGTTGCGCCCTGATCGGCTGCGCAGGCAAGCCGCGCAACAGGCCATCGAGCGCCCGCGACACATCGTCGAACAGGGACAAATCGTTCTGCCCCAGGGTACCCACGCGGCCCAGCTCCACCGTGCTGGCGGCCGCGCCGAAATGCTCGGCCGAGTAATAACTGTAGGTGCCGGCCGACTGCGGGTTCATGATGATGGCGCCGATGGCCGCCTGGCCCAGCCAATCGATCAGCTGTGCCTTGGCGTCGTCGGCCACCAGGTCGGGCACGATGGCAAACGTGGGGTACACGGAAGGCCGGATGGCCGTGTGCAAATCCAGGTGCCAGCGCACGGAGCCCGCCGCGTCAAAGAACGCTGCTGTCGCAGCGATCATTTCATCGGCGCGCGCGCTTTCCGCCGCTTGCGCCAAACTCCCCCGCACGGGACGGAACATGCGATTCAGGTCGGCGTCGATGAAACGCTTGCCGGCCCGGATCGCATCGACATTGCCCACGCAAACGAGCAGGTCGACGGCCAGCGTCGACGCATCGCGCGACAGGGCGTCGAGCAGATGCGCCAGCACTTCGATCGGCCCCGTTTCGTCGCCATGCACGCCCACCGAGACGGCCACGCTGGCGCGCCCCGCATCGGCCTGCGGCTTGACGACTTGCAGCATGCCGGGCGCCGGCAAGGCCACCGTGAAACCGGCGTTGGCGAACAGCTGCGCCACGCCGCTGAAATCGGCCTGCGCCAGCGCCTGCACGGCTGGCGGCAAGCCGCCAGCGCCCGCTACTACCTGGGTTACTACCTGCGTTACTGCTTGCGTCATTACACCGCCGCTTCCGCTATGGGTTTCGCCGTGATTTTATTCACGGCTTCCGACAAGGTCCACACGTCCAGCATGGCTTGCTCCAGTTCCGTCGCCGCCACATAGGCCGACAGGCCCAGCGCGCCCGTCACCGCATCGACAGCCTGGCCTGCATTGCCTTGCTCGGCGCGCGCCAGCACCTGCGTCAGCAGACGCTGTTGCGTGCGGCGCAGCGCTTGCTGCGCGTAGTTGCGCAACTGTTCCTGCGACTTGCCTTGCGCGGCCAGCTTCAAGCCACGCTCCAGCGTGCCGATACCCGCCTGGCTGCGCAGGGCCAGGCCCACTTGCAGGAAGGCCGCCAGGTCCATCGCCGCAGGACGGGGCACGGACAGGGCCGGGAACAGGAAGCCGGCGACGACTTCCAGCGCATCGACCGCATCCCACGCCTGCACGAAGGCTGGCGTCAAGCCCGGCACCAGCGCCGCTTCCGACTTGATGCCGACGGCTTTCAGCAGGTCGCGCTTCGATTCCGCGCCAAACAGGCGCGTGAGTTCGGCCAGGCCGGCGCCGCGCAACTGTTCGGCAGGCACCGACAGCACGCCGGCGATCATCGTCTGCTGCAGCACGCGCGTTTGCGCATCGACCTTGATCGACACGTCGCGTGGGATCGTCAGCGCGTCCGCATCGAGCGCGTCGAACACGGGCGCCAGGTTCAGCGCCACCCAAGCCTGGCCCCAAGCCAGGATCACGCTGGACTCGTCCACGCCGTGCTCCGCCGCCAGGTTGCGGATCATCAGCGGACCGCAACGGTTGATCACTTCATTGGCCAGCACGGTCGCCAGGATGGCGTTGGCCAGCGGGTGGTCGAGCGCCGAACGGGTTTCCACCAGCAAGGATGGGAAGTAAGGCTTCAGGACTGGCTCGGCCCAGGTTTCACCGGTCAACGGCAGGCTTGAGAGGATGCGCTTGAAGCGGTTCTTCACGTTGGCGATCACCACGGCCAGTTCCGGCGTGGTCAAGCCACGGCCGTCGGCCTTGCGGCGCGCCAGTTCGGCCACCGACGGCAGTTGCTCCAGTTCGCGCGACAGGGCACCCTCTTCTTCCAGGCTGGCGATCAGCGCGGCATAGCCATCCTGCACGGCGCTTTCGCTTTGCGCCTGCAATTCGCGCACCAGCAAATGCGTCTGCTGCGTGTTGTCGCGCAAGACCAGGCGCTCGACGTCGTCCGTCATCGCATACAGCTCGCGATTGCGGTCGGCTTCCGTCAGCTTGCCCGCATTGACTTCCACGTCCAGCCAGATTTTCACGTTGACTTCATGGTCCGAACAATCCACGCCGGCCGAATTGTCGATCGCATCGGTAAAGATGCGACCGCCCGTCAGTGCAAACTCGATACGGCCGGCCTGGGTCGCACCCAGGTTGCCGCCTTCGGCCACGACTTTTACGCGCAGCTCATTGCCGCTGACGCGGATATGGTCATTCGCGCGGTCCTTCACCTGTGCGTGCGTCTCGGTGGAAGCCTTGATGTAGGTACCGATGCCGCCGTTGTAGAACAGGTCCACGGGCGACTTCAGGATGCGGTGCATCAGTTCTTCCGGCGGCAGCGAGGTCTCTTGAATATCGAGCGCGGCGCGGATTTGCGGCGACAGTTCGATCGTGCGGGCGGAGCGCGGATACACGCCGCCGCCAGCCGAGATCAAGTCCTTGTTGTAGTCATCCCACGAGGAACGCGGCAAGGCGAACAGGCGCGCGCGTTCGTCGAACGAGACGGCGACGTCCGGTGTCGGGTCGAGGAAGATGTGACGGTGGTCGAATGCGGCCACCAGTTTCAGCTGGCGCGACAGCAGCACGCCATTGCCGAACACGTCGCCCGACATGTCGCCCACGCCGACCATGGTGATCGGGGTGGTGTTCAGGTCGTGGTCCATTTCATAGAAGTGGCGCTTCACGGCTTCGAATGCGCCCTTGGCCGTGATGCCCAGTTTCTTGTGATCGTAGCCGTTCGAACCACCCGAAGCGAACGCGTCGCCCAGCCAGAAACCGCGCTGCACGGCGATGCCGTTGGCGATGTCCGAGAACGTGGCCGTGCCCTTGTCGGCGGCCACCACCAGGTAAGGATCGGCGTCGTCGAAGCACACGGTGTCGACTGGCGGGACGATATTTCCCAGCGAGCGGTTGTCCGTCACTTCCAGCAGGCTGGAAATGAACAGGCGGTAGACGGCTTCGCCTTCGGCCGCGATGGTTTCACGCACGGCGTCCTTCGGCATCATCTTGCAGACAAAACCGCCCTTCGCGCCGGCCGGCACGATGACGGCATTCTTCACCATCTGCGCCTTGACCAGGCCCAACACTTCCGTGCGGTAGTCTTCCATGCGGTCGGACCAGCGCAAGCCGCCACGGGCGACAGGGCCGCCGCGCAGGTGCACGCCTTCGAAGCGGCGCGAGAAGACAAAAATCTCGCGGTAAGGACGCGGTTCTGGTACCAGCGCCAGGCTGCTGGTGTCGAACTTGAAGATGATCTTGTCGCCGGCTTGATTGTTCTGGAAATAGCTGGTGCGCAGCGTGGCGGCCATCAGGTCGGCCAGCGCGCCGAGGATTTCCTCGGTATCGGCGTGGTTCACGGAAGGCAGGCCGGCCTTGATGGTAGCGATGGCCTCCAGGGCTAGCGCGTGCTGCGCGTCGGACAGCGCCGGATCGAAGCGCTGCAGGAAAGCGTCGACCAGGGCTTTGACCTGGGCCGGCTGCTTGCGCAGGCTTTCGGCAATGTAGCGCACCGAGAAGCGGCTGCCCGTCTGGCGCCAGTAGCTGGTGTAGGCGCGCACCAGCTGCACTTCACGCGTCGACAAGCCCCCTTCAATGACCAGGCCATTCAGGCGGCCATCTTCGGCCGTGTCGTTGAACAGGGAAGCAAACAATTCCTGCGCCACGGCGACGACCGATGGCTGCGCCAGTTTCGCCGCGCTTGCGGCATCGACCGTCAGGCTGGTGACGAAATAGCGCGTGCCGTCGGACAGCGAAACCGAATACGCCTGTTCGCGGTCGATCGCCACGCCCGCATTGTGCAGAGCCGGCAGGATGGTCGACAGCGGCGGCACCTTGTTGGCCGAGTACAAACGGATCGTCGTAACGGCGCCCGTTTCGATGCGCACGGCCACGTGCGCCGGATCGGTATTGCGCAGGATGGTGTCGAGGTCGCGGAAGGCAACGGCCGGCGCGGTGGCGGCCACGTAATCGAGCGGCAAAGTAGCGCACAGTTTACGCAGGCTGGTACGCAGTGCCACGTCGGGCACAGCGTCGGCCACGGCCGCAAAGCCGTTATGCCAGCCATCGAGCACGCCCAGCAATGGCTGTTCGATATCCGTTTCCAGATCCAGCGGGTAGCGGGCGGCGTGGGCGATCAGGTAGACGCGCGCCAGGGGGCCGTCGGCCACCAGGGTCTGCGTGCTCACATGCGTGGCGCCGGAACTGGCTTGCAGGGCTTTTGCCAGGCTCGATGCCACGCTGGCGCTGTAGCGCTCACGCGGCAGGTAGACCAGCACGTTCAGGTGGCGCGCATACACGTCGCGGCGCGCGAAGACCTTGGTACGCGGCTGCTTGTACAGCGAGACGACGGCGCCGCACACTTGCGCCAGCCAGTCGAGGTCCGCTTCCAGCGCTTCCGTGCGCGGCAGGGATTCGAGGATTTCGCGGAATTTCTCGGCACGGAAGCCTTGCTGGCGCACGCCTGCCAGGCTCAATACCTTGGCCACGCGGCCGCGCGCAAACGGCAGCGCCGCCAGCGGAGTGGAATTGCCGGCGCGGGTGAACAGGCCGACGAAGCAATGCTCGCCCAGGATCGCGCCTTGCGCATCCATGTCGCGCACGCCGATGAAGTCCAGCTGCTGGTCGCGGTGCAAAGTACCCGCCACGTCGGCCTTGACGATGGACAGCGCCGAGTCGCGCTTGGCCAGGGTGTCGAAGTCGCCCGGGATGTTCGCCAGGCAGGTGCCGTACACGGGGTGCGCCGTATCCTGCAGCACGCCGACGCGGCTCGGAATGTCGCGTTCGAGTTCGC
Source organism: Janthinobacterium sp. SUN137 (assembly GCF_030587265.1). NCBI lineage: Bacteria > Pseudomonadati > Pseudomonadota > Betaproteobacteria > Burkholderiales > Oxalobacteraceae > Janthinobacterium > Janthinobacterium sp. SUN137. The sequence continues at coordinate 1,727,677 of NZ_JAPWHZ010000001.1, forward strand.
GCACGCCCGGCTTGACGCGGTAATAGGCGTAGCCAAACACTTCAAAGCCGCCGCTGCGTGCCCATTCCAGGAAGGCGGCCACTTCCGCGCCTTCTTCGCCATGCTGCGATGCGGCCGTGGCAACGGCGGCCAGGCGCTCGCTCATGGCAGCGGCATCGCGGCGCACGATGGCGGCGTCACGCGCGACCGTCTCCAGGGCGGCGACCAGCGCGGCCAGGGCTTCCGGCGCCAGCTCTTCGTCGAGCAGCACCAGCACGTACGATTCGAGCGGGTCGCCCGACTGGCGCACCGCTTCCACGCTGCCGTCGGCGGCGCGGCGCACGGGCAGCACGGTGTTCATCACGCCGCGCACGGCCAGGTGCTGGCGGCGCATGGCCATGACGATGGAGTCGACCAGGTAAGGCATGTCTTCGTTCAGGATCAGCAAGGCGCTCGCCATGCCGCCACGGCCATCCGCATAAGGCAGGGTGGCGATTTGGCAGCCGCTGCCGGTGCGCTTGGCCGCTTGCGTGAAGCCGTCGACCAGCACGGGCGCCAGGCTGTCCGGCGCGATGTCGGCCAGGTCTTCGGCGTCGAGCGAGTCGAGCCATGCCTGCACCAGCTGCACGACAGGCGCTGCCGCCTTGCCTGCATTGCCAGCCGCGTTAATCAGCTCCAGCGTTTGTGTACGCAAATCTTGTGGCGTGTGATTCATCTTGCATCTCCATTACGGTAATGTGAATGTCCAACGCTGTCGTTCGGGCTTGTGGCTGGGCGGCAGCGGTGTCAAGAGACGGGGGTCGCCCGTCCAATTCTGTCTGTGCTACGGATAGTCTGTCTCGGATTTTTTCTGTGTATTGTCTATCGCCTACAAGTCGTACAATCCCGGTAAGTTGAGGATGATCGTCAATTCTTCAAGCGCCGCATGCACTTCCAGCGCCAGTTGCGGATCGGCCAGGTCGCCCGGTTCCAGATGGTCGCGGTAGTGTTTTTCCACCCACTGCACCAGCCGATGGTACAGCGTTTCCGTCATGATCACGCCCTGGTGCATGGCGCGCGCTTCGGTTTCCGTCAGGGCCACGCGCAAACGCAGGCACGCAGGCCCACCGCCGTTGCGCATGCTCTGGCGCAGATCGAAATGTATCAGTTCATCGATGGGACCACCGCCAGCCACCAGGCCTTCCAGGTAGCGCGACACGGCGCGGTTTTCCTGGCACTCCTGCGGTATCACCAGCGCCATCTTGCCGCCCTCTTTCGTCAGCAACTGGCTGTTGAACAGGTAGCTGCTGACGGCGTCCGCGATCGGCACCTGACCCGTGTCCACGCGCAGCGCCTGCAAATCGGCCCCCGTGGCGGCGACGGCGCGGTGCAGCTGCGACAGGCTTGCCTCTTCATCGGCAAACGCCTGCTCGTGATAGAACAGCACATTGCCATTGCCGACGGCGATGACGTCGTTATGGAACACGCCCTGGTCGATCACGTCAGGATTCTGCTGCACGTACACGGTGCGCTTCGCATCCAGGCCATGCAGGCGCACCACGGCTTGCGACGCTTCCAGGGTCTGGCGCGCCGGGTAGCGCTTCGGCGACGGCGCCGATGGGTCGAACTCCACGCGACCATACACGAACAGTTCAACCGATGGCGCGCCGTGGCTTGCGCCCAGGCGCGTGTGGTTGGCCGCACCCTCGTCGCCAAAGGCCGGCGTCGAGGGCAGCGCCTCGTGCACGGCGAAGTGCCTGTCGTCGCTGAAAATGGCGCGCAGGCTGCGCGCCGACTGCGCGTGCTCGAAGGCGCGGTGCAGCTTGTTATTCAGGTTGGCGGCCGTGAAATGCACGCGGCCATCCTGCGTGTCGGCCGACGGACTGACCGTGGCGGCATTCGCCGTCCACATGGGCGAGGCGGAATACGCGCAGGCCAGGATGACAGGCGACTCCTTGTAGGCGCGCGCCAGCACTTCGGCGTCCGTCCCAGTGAAACCGATGGAGCGCAGCAGGCGGAAATTCGGCCGGTCCTGCGGCGGCAGCAAGGCTTGCGCAAAGCCGCGCGCGGCCAGGGCGCGCATCTTGGCCAGGCCCTGCAAGGCGGCCTGCTTCGGATTCGAAGCGCTTTTCACATTGCTGAACGAGGCCACGTTGCCGAACGATAGTCCGGCATAGTTATGCGATGGCCCGACCAGGCCGTCAAAGTTGTATTCGCGCGTGCTGTGCATGGGATTTCCTTAAAAATTCAGGCCGGGCGACAGCTTGGCTGGCATTTCCAGCGCGCTGTTCTCGATCGAAGCGACCGGGTAGGCGCAGTAATCGGCCGCGTAATACGCGCTCGGACGGTGGTTGCCCGACTTGCCGATGCCGCCGAACGGCGCCGTGCTGGCCGCTCCCGTCGTCGGACGGTTCCAGTTGATGATGCCGGCGCGAGCACGCGTTTGAAAAGTTTGCCACAGGGCCGGATCGTCGGACAAGAGCGCCGCGGCCAGGCCAAATTCGGTGGCGTTGGCCACCTTCAGGGCCGCATCGAAATCGGCCACGCGGATCACCTGCAGCAGTGGACCGAACCACTCTTCGTCGGGGATACCGGCGGCATCGGTGACGTCGACGATACCTGCCGTGACAAAACCCGCCTGCGGATTGAGCTGGCGCATCTGCAGCAAGGTGGTGCCGCCCTTGGCGACCATATCCGCCTGCGCCTGTACCAGGCGCGCGGCCACGGCACTCGATACGACAGGGCCCATGAATGGCTGCGGCTGCGCGTCGGAAGCGCCGATGCCCAGTTTCGCGGCCACTTCCACCAGGCGCTCGACAAACGCGGCACCGGCGGCGTTGTCCTGCACCACCAGGCGGCGCGCACAGGTGCAGCGCTGGCCGGCGGAGACAAAGGCGGAGAAAATCGCGTGGTGCACGGCCGCGTCCACGTCCTTCACGTCCCACACGACGAGGGCATTGTTGCCGCCCATTTCCAGCGCCAGCATCTTGCCCGGCTGGCCGCCGAACTGGCGGTGAAGGCTTATGCCCGTCTGGCAGGAACCCGTAAACAGCACGCCGTCAAGGTGCGCATTGGCGCCCAACGCGACGCCCGTGTCGCGCCCGCCGTTGACGAGGTTGACGACGCCATCCGGCAAGCCGGCCTGCTGCCACAGCTGCACGGTTTTGATGGCCGTGCGCGGCGCATATTCGCTGGGCTTGAAGACGATGGTGTTACCGGCGATCAGGGCCGGCACGATGTGCCCGTTCGGCAGGTGGCCGGGGAAATTGTACGGGCCGAAGACGCCGAACACGCCATGCGGACGGTGGCGCAGCACGGCGTCGCCGTCGGCGATCTTGCTTTGCGTGATGCCCGTGCGCGCGTTGTACGACTGCACCGAGATATCGATCTTGTTGGCCATGGTGGCCACTTCCGTGCGCGATTCCCACAGCGGTTTGCCCACTTCTTCCGAGATCAGCAGCGCCAGCGCTTCGGCGTGCTCCTTCAGCAGCTCGCGGAAGCGCACGCAGATGGCGATGCGTTCTTCGACGGGCGTATCGGCCCATGCTTCAAAGGCGGCGCGGGCGGCCTGGCAAGCCTGCTCCACTTCGTTTTCCGTCGCTTCCAGGCTGGCCCAGGTCTGCTTGCCGTTCGACGGGTCGATGGTGAGCAGTTCGCGGCCCGTGCCTGGCAGCCAGGCGCCGTTGATGAAGTTCGATGCTGCGGTAGACGAATTAAATACGTTAGACATGGGGATGCTTCCTCGGGTTGAGTGACAAGGTGCGCACGGTGTCGCCGTGATGGCAGCGCAGCAAATGCAGTTCATCGTCGTCCAGCGCGATCTTGCCGCTGTGCGGATTGGCGCTGGTGACGATCATGCGGAAATCTTTCAGGTCGGTATTCGACACCAGGTAAGGCTCGGCCTGGACGGCATCGCCGCACACTTCAGGCGCAGCCTCGGCGTCAAGCACGGCCGGCATGCTGTCGCGCATGGCGCGCAACTCGGACACGCGCGCCTGCAGCACGGGACCGGCGTCGAAAATGTCGACATAGCCTTCGAAGTGCAAGCCTTCCTGCTCCAGCAGGCGGCGCGCGGGCGCCGTGCTCAGATGCACCTTGCCGATGACTTCCTGCGCCTCGTCGGGCAGGTAGGCCACGTACATGGGCTGGCGGGGCATCAACTCGGCGATGAAGGATTTTTTACCGAGGCTCGTCAAGTCGTCGACGTGGTGGAAATCCATCTTGAAGAAGTGGCGCCCCAGACCCTCGTAGAATGGCGAGCTGCCGTCCGGCGCCTGGTAGCCGCGCATCTCCGCGATCAACTTTTCCGTGAACAGGTGGGGGAACTGGGCGATGAAGAGGAAGCGGCTTTTCGACAGCAGCTTGCCGTTGTTGCCGCTGCGGTAATCGGGATGCAAAAACAGCGAGCACAGTTCCGTGCTGCCCGTCAGGTCGTTCGACAGGTACAAGGTTTCCATGCGCGTAAACACGTCAAGTTCGCGGCTGGAATGGACCAGGGTGCCGATGCGGTAGTTATAGAACGGTTCTTCCAGGCCCACGGCGCCCTTGATGGCGCACACGCCGGCTAGGCGGCCGGTATCCGTATCCTCCATGACGAACATGTAGTCGCGCTTTTCGGGCGGGATGGTTTCGGCGAACGAAGCGCAGGCGATGGCCAGGCGGTCACCCAGCATTTTCATATCCGGCTTGAGGGTGGTCATGCCGGTGCCGACCTGGCTGGCCAAGCCGTACAGGGCGTCCAGGTCAGAAGCGTTGATGGCGCGTACTACTAGCATAATGTTCTCTCGGTTAAATGCGCACGCAAATGACGCTGTCGCCTTCGGCCACGGCCAGCGCCTCCAGCAGCTCTGGCGGCAAGCCGACGGTGTCCTGCGCTTCGAGCGCATCGCAGGTAAAGGTGACGGCGCGGAAGTTGCGCTCTGCGCCCGAAGCGACCGCGTAATGCACTTTCAGGCCCGTGCGGCTGGGCGTGACGCCTGCGACGACGCGGCGCGTGAGCGAGCCCGTAAACGAGCGCAGCGCATGCTTGTGCGCCTGCAGGATCGGGCCGCCATCGAAGATGTCGATGTAATCGTCGGCTTCAAAGCCTTCTTCCGTCAGCAGATTGAAAGCCAGTTCGCCGCTCGGGTGGATCTGGCCCATGGCCGCCTGCGCGTCGCCGGGCAGCAGCGGCACGTACACGGGGTAATGCGGCATCAGTTCGACGATCAGGGTGCGGTTGCGGGCACCGCCGATGACTTTTTCGGCATCGAGGAAATCCATCTGGAAGAATTTTCGGCCCAGCGCATCCCAGAACGGCGACTGGCCGTCGGCATCCGTGATGCCGGCCAGCGGCACGAAGAAGCGGTCGCCGAAACGGTGCGGCGCCAGCACGGCAAACAGCAGCCGCGCGCGCGACAGCAAGGCCGCTTCCAGGCCCGCCTGCTCCATGTTGCGCACATAGAAACCGGACAGCTGCGAATACGCCGTCAGCTCCGAACACAGGGTCAGCGCATGCACGCTGTGGCTGATATTCAGGTCACGCGAAACTTGCTGGATGACGTCGTTGCGAAAGGAAAAATAGGTGCCGTTCGAGCCGGCCGAGGCAAAGATGGCGGCCGTACCGGCGATGCTCTTGTCGAGCAGGGATTCAAGCACGAAGAGATACGATTCTTCGCTGGGGATGTCGACATGGGCGGCAAACGAGGCGATGGAGCGCTCGACGGAGGCGGCGATTTTTTCGCGCGTCTTCGGCAGGGTATGGACACCCGGCATGGTTACCGCGGCCAGCGCTTCGAGGGCTGCAATATCCGCAATTTCTACCGGACGGACAACATACATGGGTACTCCTTCAATGCTGACGATACATGGGCTGAAAACCCGGGTAGAACCAAGCCGGCCCGCAGCAAAGCGGCGGGCCGGTGATCAAACAGGGAGCTAGGCTAGCCTCAGGCTTTCAGCATGCCGTCGATGGCGACGCGCAGCAGACGGCCCGCTTCGGCGATCTGTTCGTCCGAGACGATCAGGGCCGGCGCCAGGCGCACCACGTCCATGCCGGCGATCAGCACCATCAAGCCTTGCGCTTCGGCCGCTTTCTGGATGTCTTTCGCGCGGCCCTTGAAGGCATCGGTGACGACCAGGCCCAGCAGCAAACCGCTGCCGCGCACGACGGAGAACACTTGCGGGTAATCCGTGATCAAGCCTTGCAGCATGGCGATGGTGTTGACGCTCGCTTCTTTCACGCGGGCCAGGAACGCCGGCGTGTTGATCGTTTCCAGCACGGTCAGGGCCACGGTGGCGGCCAGCGGGTTGCCGCCGTAGGTGGTGCCGTGGGTGCCGACGGCCAGGGTTTGCGCCAGTTCATTCGTGGTCAGCATGGCGCCGATCGGGTAGCCGTTGCCCAGCGCCTTGGCGGCCGTCAGGATGTCCGGCGTGACGCCGTAGCCCATATAGGCGAACAACGCGCCAGTGCGGCCCATGCCGCTCTGGACTTCGTCGAAAATCAGCAGGGCGCCCGTCTTGTCGCACAGGGCGCGCAGCTCCTTGAGGAATTCCGGATTGCCTGGCACCACGCCGCCTTCGCCTTGTACCGGCTCGACGATCACGGCGCACACGTCATCGCCGATGGCGGCGCGCGCCGCTTCGATGTCGTTGTAGGCGATGTGGTCGATCGACGGCGGCAGCGGCTCGAAGCCTTCCGTGTACTTGGCCTGGCCGCCGACAGAGACCGTAAACAGGGTGCGGCCGTGGAAGGAGCTGAAGCACGAGATGATGCGCGACTTGTGCGCGCCAAACTTGGTGTGCGCATACTTGCGCGCCAGTTTCAGGGCCGCTTCGTTGGCTTCCGCGCCCGAGTTGCAGAAGAAGGCGCGGTCGGCGAAGGTCGCTTCCGTCAGGGCCAGCGCCAGGCGCAGGACAGGCTCATTGGTGTAGCCGTTGCCCAAATGCCACAAATTATTGATTTGCTTGGTCAGCACGTCGACCAGGGCCGGATGGCAATGACCCAGGCTGTTGACGGCGATGCCGGAGGTGAAATCGAGGTAATGCTTGCCTGACTGGTCCCACAGATCCAGGCCGGAACCGCGCACGGGCACCATGGCAGCAGGGGCGTAGGTAGGAACGAGGACCTGGTCAAAGGTTTCCCGGGTGACTGGACGAGCCGTTACGGTCGAATCAAGCTTGGCATTCATAGCATTTCCCCATCAATATGTTAGGTACTCCGCAGCTACGACAGCTACGTGTGTACTGCATTATAAAAAGCGGGATGCTAAAACTCTTTTGAATCTGCGACAAGGATTTTCACAATTCATCACAGCTGCCTTGACGCGGGGCTAGGCCGGTGGCATCAGCTTGCGCTGCCGCTCTTCACGGGGGGTGTTGCCAAATAAAGTGCCAAACGCCGTGGAAAAGTGCGAACCGGAGGAAAAGCCGCACATCAGGCCAACTTGCACGATGGAATAATGTGTATCAAGCAATAATTGCCGCGAGCGCTGCAGGCGCAGCTCCAGGTAGTAGCGCGACGGCAGGCTGCCCAGGTATTGCTTGAACAGCCGCTCGAGCTGGCGCCGCGACAGGCCCACCAGGCTGGCGATGTCATCGGTCGACAGCGGTTCTTCGATATTGGCTTCCATCAAGGTCACCGCTTCGGACAATTTCGGCTGCAGCACGCCGAAACGCGCCTGCAGGGCCACGCGCTGGCGCTCTTCCTTGCCGCGCACCTTGTCCACGCACAACGCTTCCTTGACGAGCGCCTGCACGTCGGCGCCAAAGATGGTCTCGATCAGGGTCAGCGAAAAATCGATGCTGGCCGCGCCGCCGCAGCAGGTGACGTGCGGACCGTCGATATCGAACAAATGCGGCGTCAAGATGGCCCGTTCGGCCTTCGCTTCCGCATCGGCGTACAAGGCCCAGGGCAAGGCGATGCGCACGCCATCCATGACGCCCGCGTCGGCCAGCCACAGCACGGCAGCACCCACGCCGCCCCAGAATGGCGCCGAGCGGCAGCGTTCGATCACGGCCCGGCACAGCTCGGCGCGAAGCGGCGCCTCCGTTTCATCGGCCACCAGCAGTGCGATATGCCAGTTGCCGCCCTGCGCGGCCACCTGTTCCGGCGTGCGCACGTCCAGCTGCAGGGCGTCCGGTCCCAGCGCCCGCGCGCACAGGCGCAGCGGCTGCACCAGGCCTGCCCAGGTAATCGATTCGGCATCGCCGGCATGCACCAGCAGCAAACGCAGCGGTTTGTCGAGGCCGATACGGGAAAGATTAGCGAAGGACATCGGCGAGGCGGGCCAGGGGCAAGGGCTGAGTTGCCCACATGATACCGGACTTCCGCCCCATCGAGCCCCTCATGCAAGGGCACATCCTGGCGCGGCGGAAAAAAGCGGGGCGGAAGGATATAATCTCTCCCCATGGGTGAACGATATTTAAAAAGTATCCGGCTGCTGGCCGAATGCATGCAAGGCTTCGAGCGGTTTTCTGGCGACTTCGTGCGCCAGTACGGCTTGACGCATGCGCAATTCGACATCATCGCCACGCTCGGCAACACCTGTGGCATGTCCTACAAGGAACTGGGCCAGAAAACCCTGATCACCAAGGGTACCTTGACGGGCGTGGTGGACCGGCTGGAACAAAAGGGGCTGGTGATCCGCGAACGTTGTCCACGCGACAAGCGTTCCTATTACGTGCGCCTGAGCTGCGCGGGCGAACACGTGTTCCATGACGTGTTCCCCAAACTGACAAAACAGGGCCAGCGCCTGTTCGACGGCTATACCGAAGACGATTTCATGCGCCTGGAAATCACCCTGGCGGGCTTGAAGCACGCCATCGCCAACGGCCACGGCTGACCATACACCAAGCACAGACATTCAAACAAGACAAAGGAAACCAAGTTGAAAACCACACTGCTCGAAGGCAAAAAGCCAGCTCATTTCGATAAACACATCATCGGCAACCTGCTGCTCAACGCCAGCACGCCGGAACTGGTGCGCCAGGAAAAACTGATCATCGGCGTGCGCAACGAAGACGGCGAAATCTACCGCCTGATCGGCGCCACCAAGCACAATAGCTTCATGAACGCCGTCGAGGAATTGTTCGACCTGGGCCTGACGGATGAACTGGAAGACAGCGACGAGCTGGTTGAAGGCTGTGACGCCATCTTCAGCGAAGCTCTGTAGCAGCGCTTTCGACAGGACCTGCTGCGCGATGGTCCTGTCCAGCGCTGTGACGATCGCTGTCGTTAAAAAAGGCATGCCACCAATATAGGGGCATGCCTTTTTTCGTTTACGGGGCAGTTGCTTGCCTTTTGCTAAGCTGTTTGCGAAAAGATCATGGTTAAAAAGTTCCGCACGGAAATATTGCGAGTATAATTTTTTCAATGAACAGACTCGACGCCTTTAAAAGCATCGCCGCACAAGCCGCTCGTGGCGAGCTGACCTTTCCTGCCAATGTGGACGCTTCGCTCAAGCTGCAAGAGGCGCTGGCCGATCCCGACTGCCATATCGAAGCCGCAGCCAAACTGGTGCAGGCTGACCCGCTGCTGGCCGCGCGTACGGTGGCCATCGCCAATTCCGTGGCGTTCAACCGTTCCGGCAATGAAATCACCAGCGTGCGCAACGCCGTGCAGCGGCTCGGCGTGCGTACCCTGCAGTCGGTGGTGGCATCGCTGATCGTGCGCCAGCTGGGCAGCACCATCACCGATCCCGTGCTGCAAGCGAAGGCCAACCAGTTGTGGGAGCATACGGCGCATGTGGCGGCCCTGTCGCAGGTACTGGCCCGCCGCGTCACCAAGGTGGACCCCGATACGGCCCTGTTTGCCGGCATCATGCATGAAGTGGGCGGGTTTTATCTGCTGTCGCGCGCGGCCGAATTCCCCGGCATCCTCGACGGCGAACCGGAGGACTGGGTCGAACATGGCGAACAAGCCATCGGCCATGGCGTCCTGACCAAACTGAAGGTGCCGGAAGCCGTGATGGGCGCCATCGATGCGCTGTGGGAAGGCTTGCGCGCCATTCCGCCCGAATCGCTGGGCGACACCCTGCTGCTGGCGAATGACCTGGCGCCCGTCTCGTCGCCCCTCAACGAAAGCCCGGCCGCCATCGCCGTACGGGCCGCCCGCGCCGCGCGCAGCATCGATTGCCTGATCGGCGACGATGCGACCTTGTCGAGCATCATGGAAGAATCGGACGATGAAGTGCAGTCGCTGCTGAAGGTGCTCGTGCACTAGCCTGCCGGCTTGCTGGCCGCTGGCGGCGGTGCCGTCGGCTTGACCGTGTCGACGATCAGCACATGCTTGTCCATGGCCTGCGTTCCCTGCTTTTGCTGGACGACCTGCGTGGCGACCGCCTTGGTACTCAACAGGGGTTTCGGATGGCGTGGCATGAACATAGCGTACCTGCTGGCAGTGGGAGAGGCCCCATATGTGCAGCAAGTATCAAATTATCAAGCCCCCCTCAAACACCGGACAAAAAAAACCCGCTCGAAAGCGGGTAAAGTCCAAAGCTAGGGATGTCCTGAAAGAGACAGCCCTATCTTATGCGTTGCGCCGCGCCAGCTCCGTGCGCTGGCACACTTAGCGCGCAGATTATCCCGGCGATAGCTGCACGTCCGTTTCCTGCCAGGCGCGCAGCTGCCGCACACGGGCAAACCACGCCTGGATATGCTGGTACTGCGCCAGCGGCAGCCGCACGGCCTCGCTGTACATCAGCGGCGCGGCCACGGCGAAATCGGCCAGGGTCACCTCTTCTCCGCTGAGCCAGCCGCGTCCCGCCAGATGCGCGTCCAGCACCACGGCGCACTCATGCAGATCGCGCTCGCCGCGCGCCTCTTCCAGCGGATCCGCCGGACCATTGCCCGTCATACCCTTCCAGGCGCGTTCCCAGGCCAGCACGCTGATGGCGGGCGCGAAGTGCTGCGCGGCCCAGAACAGCCAGCGGTTGACGTCGGCGCGGGCTTGCGGCGCCTGCGGATAAATCGTCTGGCCCGGCACCTGCTCGGCCAGGTATTGCATGATGGCGCACGATTCCCACAGCAGAAAAGCGCCATCGGCCAGCACGGGGACCTTGCCGTTCGGATTCAACTCGGACAGACGGCGGCGGTCATCCGCATTCATCAGGTCGACTTCCGCCAGTTCCAGCGGCAGGCCGAGGTGGATCGCCGTCATCAGGGCACGGCGGGCATTCGAGGACATGGGGTGGTGGTACAGGCGCATGGCAGATGGCTCCGGTGAGTGAAGAAGCCACCATCGTAGTCGCCGTCACTGACAGTTTTTGTCAGGAGCGGATGTCAGGATTCCGGGGCGCTAGCTTTCCGGATCAATCTCGTGCGCCTTGCGCCAGGCATCCAGCAGCACATGGCGCCGCGTGGGATAGCGTTCGTCATGCTGCTGCACGCTGGCGATGCGGTCGATGCGGAAATGCCGGTAATCGCCGCGCAGCTCGCACCACGCGGCCAGCAGGCGCTTGCCTTCGAAAAACGCCAGGGCAAACGGCCACACCGTGCGCGAGGTGGCGCTGCCATGCTCATCCTGATAGCCCAGGGTGAGCTTTTGTTCGTAGCGGATGGCCTCGCGCACGGGCTGCACGTAGCGGTCGGCAGGCTGCGTGCCATCGGCGGGGCGCCCCAGCGGTACCCACAAGCTGGTCTCCGCCATGCTGTCGCGCAAGTCGCGCGGCGAGGCGGCCGCGATCTTCGCCAAGGCATTGCTGGCCGCCTGCGCCAGGCCCGCATCACCCTGCCGGCGTACCCAGCGCGCGCCCAGCACCAGCGCTTCCAGTTCATCGGCGCCAAACATCAGCGGCGGCAAGAAGGCGCCACGGCGCAGCACATAGCCGATGCCGGCCTCGCCCTGCAGGGGCGCGCCTAATTCGGCCAGGGTCTGGATATCGCGATAAATCGTGCGCTCGGAAACGCCCAGCTGCTGCGCCAGCTGGGCCGCCGTGACGGGCACGCGCCTGGCGCGCATGGCGTCCATCAGCAGGAACAGGCGGCCGCTGCGGCTCATGGACAGGCCTGCAAAGCCTGGTCGCCCATGACCAGGGCCGACAGGGCCGGCACGTACAGATAGCCGTCGGACGCCAGGCGCGCCGCGCGCGTCCCCTCTTGCACGCCGGTGATGCCGTAGCAGCGCTGCAGCCGGCCGGCGGCTGGCCACCAGTAGACGGCCGCCTCCTGGTCGGGAAAGCGCTGACGCACGCTCTCGGCCTGCTCCGCCACTTGCCGGAAATCGCGGTAAAAGGCGGGCGAGATGCCCAGCTCCGCGGCAAACGCCGTTTCCAGCGCTGCCGTCTCTGCCAATTGGGCCGCCAGCGTCGCCGTTTCACGGTCAAGCGCATCGGCCGGCACGCCCGCCTCGACCAGGCTGCGGCGCATGCGCTCCGGGCCAGCCTGCGCGCGCAGGAACGCCGATTCCTGCAGCGCCAGCACGGCACCGGCGGGGATATGCACATGGCGCGCGGCCGGGAAGACGTACAGCGCGCAGCTGCCCGCGCAGACGGTGTCGACGGACAAGTCCCACTGCTGCTGACGCAGGTAGCGCCCCAGCAACATGGCCGCCTGCGGATCGCCGCCGTCGCTATTCACGCGCAACAACACGGTGCCCGGCGTGGCCAGCAGCCGCACCTTCTCCACATCACCGCCAGCGATGGCGCCGCGCAGGACGATGACATCGCCGGCCACCCGGCTGACATCCGCCGCGCCGGCCAGCGCGTTCACGCCCATCATCGCCGCCATCCATAAAAAACGCTTCATCATCATCCATCACAAAAAAAAACGACCACCGCGAGGGGTGATCGTTCTTGGGTTCGCTGTGCAAAAACCTGCGTTTACACCACGGCGCCGTCGGTTTCGTCTTTTTCCTTGATCGGCTTGATCAAGTCTTCGCGCTTGACGCCCAGCCACATGGCGATCGAGGCCGCGACGAACACGGAGGAGTAAATACCGAAGCAGATACCGATGGTCAGCGCCAGCGCGAAATGGTGCAGGGTCTGGCCGCCGAAGACCAGCATCGACAGCACCATCATCTGGGTCGAGCCGTGGGTGATGATGGTACGCGAAATGGTGCTGGTGATCGCGTTGTCGATCACTTCATGCACGGAAGCCTTGCGCTGCTTGCGGAAGTTTTCGCGGATACGGTCAAAGATCACCACCGATTCGTTGACGGAATAACCGAGCACCGCCAGGATGGCCGCCAGCACCGTCAGCGAGAATTCCCACTGGAAGAAGGCAAAGAAGCCCAGGATGATCACCACGTCATGCAAGTTGGCGATAATCGCCGACACGGCGTATTTCCATTCGAAGCGCACGGCCAGGTAGATCATCACAAACACGACAACCATCACCAGCGCGTTCAAGCCGTTCTGCGTCAGTTCCTCGCCCACTTGCGGGCCGACGAATTCGACTTTCTGCAGTACTACCGCTTCGTTGCCGGCAGGGTCCACGCAGGCGGTCTTGATGACGTGCTCGCCCTTGTCGGTGACGGTATCGATGCCCTTGGTCGTGCCTTGCTCGGCCTTGCACAGCGTTTCAAACACGCGCTGCGAGGTATTCGCGGCAGTCACGCCCTTTTCCACCGGCAGGCGTATCATCACGTCGCGCGCCGTATCGAAGCTGGTCACGCCCGGCTCTTCATAGCCGAGGCCGATCAGGGTGCCGCGTATGCCTTCAAGGTTGGCCGCTTTCGGGTATTTGACCTCCATCAGGGTGCCGCCCTTGAATTCCACGGACAGGTGCAAGCCCTTGTGGAACAAGAAGAAGACGGCGGCAATGAAGGTCACGGCCGAAATGACGTTGAAAATCAACGCATGGCGCATGAAGGGAATATCTTTTTTGATCCGGAAAAATTCCATGAAATCCTCTGAGTTCTATTCTGTGCGTCCGGCGGCTGGGCCGCAGGACGCTATCGCTGTTGACGCTATTCGGTAAGTCGGAGCCCTGGCTTATTTGCTCGTGCCCGGTACCCAGACCGTGCCGATCGACAAGGTCGTCAGCTTTTTCTTGCGGCCATACCAGAGGTTGACCACGCCGCGCGAGACGAAAACGGAGGAGAACATCGAGGTCAGGATACCCAGGCAATGCACAACAGCGAAGCCGCGCACGGGACCGCTACCGAAGGCCAGCAGTGCCAGGCCGACGATCAGGGTGGTCACGTTCGAATCGAGAATCGTGGCCCAGGCGCGGTCGAAGCCGGCGGCGATCGCCGCTTGCGGCGTATTGCCGGCGCGCAGCTCTTCGCGGATACGTTCATTGATCAGCACGTTGGCGTCAATCGCCATGCCCAGCGCCAGCGCGATAGCGGCGATACCTGGCAAGGTCAGCGTCACCTGAATCATCGACAGCAAGCCGACCAGCAGCAGCAGGTTGGTGGCCAGGGCCAGTACGCTGAAGGCGCCGAACAGCATGTAATAGGCGATCATGAAGATGGCGATGGCGATGAAGCCGTACAGGGTCGAGTGGAAGCCCTTGGCGATGTTTTCCGCGCCCAGCTGCGGTCCGATCGTGCGTTCTTCGATGACGGTCATCGGTGCGGACAGGGCGCCCGAGCGCAGCAGCAGCGCCAGTTCATTCGCGTTTTCCGCGCCGCCCATGCCTGTGATCTGGAAGCGCGAACCGAGTTCCTGCTGGATCGTCGCAACCGACAGCACTTCCGGCTTGCCTTTTTCAAACAGCACGATGGCCATGCGCTTGCCGACGCGTTCGCGCGTCGCTTCGCGCATCTTGCGTCCGCCGTCGCCATTCAGGTCGATCGACACGGCCGCTTGCTGATTCTGGTCGAAGCTGGCCGTGGCGCTGGAGATATAGTCGCCCGTCAGGATCACGTCTTTCGCCAGCACGACAGGGACGCCCTTACCGACGGTGAACAGTTCCGAGTTGAACGGGATGGCGCTCGACAGTTCTGTACCAGGCACGATGGTTTCATCGACCAGGCGCACTTCCAGGGTGGCCGTGCGGCCGATGATGGCCTTCGCGCGGGCCACGTCCTGCACACCAGGCAATTGCACCACGATGCGGTCAGGGCCTTGCTGCTGGATCAGCGGCTCGGCCACGCCCAGCTCGTTGACGCGCTTGGACAGGGTGGAGATATTCTGTTTTACGCCTTCGTCGATGGTTGCCTTCAGGGCCGCCGGTTTCAGGGTGATGTTCAGTTTCAAATCGCTGCCTTCGCCCGCATCGGCGAACGCCAGCTCCGTCATCTGGTCGGACAGGACATTTTTTGCCTTCAGGCGCGTCTCGGCGTCACGGAAGTTGATTTGCACGCTGTCGCCCACGCGCTCGATGCCGGCGTGGCGGATATTCTTGTCACGCAACACGCTACGCGCGGCGGACTGGACGCCCTGGACTTTCTTGTTCAGTACGGCTTTCGCATCGACCTGCATCAGGAAGTGCACGCCACCGCGCAAATCCAGGCCCAGGAACATGGGCAAGGCATGCAATTTTTGCATCCACATCGGCGTATTGGCTTGCAGGTTGACCGTCACGATGAACGCGGGATCGGTGGAATCGGGGTTCAGATCCTTTTCCAGCACCAGTTTTGCCTTGAACTGGGTATCGGGATCGGCAAAACGCACGCGCACGGAGGCGAGATTGCCGGCACCATCCATGGTGACACCTTCCGACTTGACGTTCTCTTTCGTCAATATTTGCTCGACTTGCGTCATCAACTCGCCCGTCACTTTGACGGTCGACTTGCCGCTGGTTACTTGCAGCGCCGGTGACTCACCGAAATAGTTGGGCGCCGTATAGAGTGCGCCCAGCAATAAGGCGACGACGATGATGATGTATTTCCAGGCAGGATAGCGATTCATAGTGATTCAGCGTTCAGTGTTGAGCGTCGGAGGCGTCGCGAGGGGCGGCCGATAGCCGCCCCGGATCTATCATTGCCAAGGCAATGACAGCGAGGAATTACAGCGCCTTCAGGGTGCCTTTAGGCAGCAAGGTGGTGATGGAGCTCTTTTGCACCGTGATTTCGGTGCCGGCCGCCACTTCGATGGTGACGTAAGCGTCCACTACCTTGGAAACACGGCCCAGCATGCCGCCGGCGGTGACGACTTCGTCACCCTTGGCCAGCGCGTCCATCATCGCCCGTTGTTCTTTGGCGCGTTTTTGCTGTGGGCGGATCATCAGGAAATACATGACCACGAACATCAATACCAGCGGCAGGAAGCTGGTCAGGTTGCCGCCGAGGCCCAGGGCTTCGGTTGGGGCTTGCGCATAAGCGTTGGAAATGAAAAACACGGTGACTCCAGTTCTAATCAGTTTGAAAAAATAGCGCTGTATTCTAGCATTGGCTATACGTCATAACCCGAATTGCAGGCATGGCAACTTTAAATGGGGCTAAAAAAGCATTATGCAATGCTTTATCGCCCCAGTCCAAGCACCAATACACAAAACTTCCGGCCATGCCGCAGCCAGGGCTCAAGCTAAGCTTTTCTTAAGTTCCGCGTGCGCGTTCCGCATGGAATTGCAGGGTAAACGCGTGGAAACGGTCTTCGTCCAGCGCCTCGCGCATCTGGCGCATCAAGTCCAGGTAATAATGCAGGTTGTGGATGGTGTTCAGGCGCGCGCCGAGGATTTCCTTGGACCGGTGCAAATGGTGCAGGTACGCGCGCGAGAAATTGCGGCAAGCGTAGCAGCTGCAGGTCTCGTCCAGCGGCGCCTGGTCTTCCTTGTACTTGGCGTTCTTGATCTTGATGTCGCCAAAACGGGTAAACAGCCAGCCATTGCGGGCGTTACGCGTCGGCATGACGCAGTCGAACATGTCGATGCCGTTCGACACGCCCGCCACCAGGTCTTCCGGCGTACCCACGCCCATCAGATAATGCGGCTTGTTGGCAGGCAAGCGCGGGCCCACGTGGGCCAGCATGCGCATCATGTCTTCCTTCGGCTCGCCGACGGACAGGCCGCCGATGGCGATGCCGGGGAAATCGATCTCTTCCAGCTTGGCCAGCGACTCGTCGCGCAGCATTTCGAACATGCCGCCCTGCACGATGCCAAACAGCGCATTCGGGTTTTCGCCGCGGTGGAACTCATCCTTCGAGCGCTGCGCCCAGCGCAGGGACATGCGCATGGACTTGGCCGCTTCCTCGATGGTGGCCGGACGGCCCTGGATTTCGTACGGCGTGCATTCGTCGAACTGCATGACGATGTCGGAATTCAAGACGCGCTGCACCTGCATCGACACTTCCGGCGAGAGGAACAGTTTATCGCCATTGATGGGCGAATTGAAATGCACACCCTCTTCCGTGATCTTGCGCATGGCGCCCAGCGAAAACACCTGGAAGCCGCCCGAATCCGTCAAGATCGGCTTGTTCCAGCCCATGAAGCCATGCAAGCCGCCGAATTTCTCCATGACGGTGTTGCCTGGACGCAACCACAGGTGAAACGTGTTACCCAGGATGATCTGCGCGTCGATCTCGTTGAGTTCCAGCGGCGACATGGCCTTCACGGAACCGTAAGTGCCCACTGGCATGAAGATCGGCGTCTGCACGACGCCATGGTTGAGTTTCAAGGTGCCGCGGCGTGCCTTGGTCAGGCCGCTCGTGTCGGTCTTGAGAAGGGTAAATTCCAGCATTCTTATTCTTTCACGGTATGGGTAAGGTTCAGCGCAGCGCGCGATTGCGTGGTGAGCAGCATCGCGTCGCCATAGCTGAAGAAACGGTAGTTCTGCGCGATCGCATGCGCGTAGGCGCTGCGGATCGGCTCATAGCCGGCAAAGGCCGACACCAGCATCAGCAGGGTCGATTTCGGCAAATGGAAGTTGGTGATCAGGCGCGTCACCGTCTTGAACGCATAGCCGGGCGTGATGAACAGGGCCGTATCGGCGCTGCCCGCCACCAGCTGGCCGCTTTGCGAGGCCGATTCCAGCGCGCGCAGGCTGGTCGTGCCGACTGCGACCACGTCGCGCCCGGCAAGCTGGGCGGCGCGCACGGCGTCGACGGTTTCCTGCGGCATGGTGTACCACTCGGTATGCATCTTGTGTTCGGCCAGCACCTCCGTGCGCACGGGCTGGAAGGTGCCGGCGCCCACGTGCAGGGTCACATAGGCAAAGTTGACGCCCTTCGCTTTCAGCTGGTCGAGCAGGGCCTGGTCGAAATGCAGGCCGGCCGTCGGTGCCGCCACGGCGCCGGGCACCTTGTTGAACACGGTCTGGTAGCGCGTTTCGTCAAATTCGTCCGCATCGTGCTCGATATAGGGCGGCAGCGGCAAACGGCCATGCGCCTCGATCAGCTCGAACACGTCGGCGTCGAAGTGCAGCGTAAAGAATTCGCCGGCGCGCTGGCCGACGGTCACGTCGAAGGCATCGGCCAGGCGGATGCGGCAACCGGGCGGCGGCGACTTCGAGGCGCGCACCTGGGCCAGCACGGTGCGGTCATCGAGCACGCGCTCGACGAGGGCCTCGATCTTGCCGCCGCTTTCCTTGACGCCAAAGAAGCGCGCTTTGAGCACGCGCGTATCGTTCATCACCAGCAGGTCGCCCGCCTGCAACAGCCCGACGATATCGGCAAAGCTGCGGTCAACCAGGGTGTCGCCGTCCAGATGCAACAGGCGCGAGGCGCTGCGCTCGGCCAACGGAGTTTGCGCAATGTTTTCTTGCGGCAAATTAAAATCGAAATCGGAAAGCGAATACATGCGTTTTGCTTCAAAAGTACGTCAAAAATGATTAGGAGTGCGCAATGGAACATCTGGCACTATACTGTGCGCCTATACAGGCATTACAATAATCCGCCGCAACAACTACGACTGCGGTACGCACAGGGTGTGCCGGACAACCCTCTATTTTACGCTAGCGGCACCAAAACCTTGCATATGTCCGATCCAAAGCCCGATCTTCCTCCCGCAGCCAAGCCCGCCGCGAAGCCGAAAGCCGCCAAAAAAGTGATCAGCACGGAAAGCCGGCTGGCCAAACTGGGCTTGCGCACGGATATGGACCTGGTGCTGCACCTGCCGATGCGCTACGAGGACGAAACCAAGGTCTACACGATACGCGACGCCTGCCTGCGCGGCGGCGAGTCGTGGCAAGTCGAGGGCATCGTCACCAAGTGCGAAGTCAATTTCAAGCCGCGCAAGCAATTGCTGGTGACGATCGCCGATGAAACGGGCAATTTGCTGCTGCGCTTCATGAATTTCTATGGCAGCCAGGTCAAGCAACTGGCCGAAGGCACGCGGGTCCGCGCGCGCGCCGAACTCAAACACGGCTTTTTCGGCGCCGAGATGGTGCACCCGACGTATAAAGTTGTCAACGAAGGCGCGCCGCTGCCCACAGCCCTGACGCCCGTGTACCCGTCCGGCGAAGGCCTGTCGCAGCACGTGCTGCGGCGCGAAATCGCCGACGCCATGCGCCGCATCGACTGGCAAGACACCTTGCCCGATCATCTGCTGCGCGACATGCAGCTGTCGCCGTTCCGCGCCGCCGTGCACCTGCTGCACTATCCGCCGCAGGATATCGATGAAAGCGCGCTGATGGACCGCTCGCACCCGGCCTGGGTGCGCATGAAGTTCGATGAACTGCTGGCGCAGCAGCTGTCGCTGAAACGCGCCCAGCGCGCGCGCCGCTCGAAAGGCGCCGCCTCGCTGCCCGTCGTCGGAACTTTATCGAAGGCCTTCGGCGCCGCCCTGCCCTTCAAGCTGACGGGCGCGCAGGCGCGCGTGCTCGAGGAAATCCGCGCCGACCTGCGCCAGCCGTATCCGATGCAGCGCCTGCTGCAAGGCGACGTTGGCAGCGGCAAGACGGTCGTCGCCGCCCTGTCGGCCACGCAAGCCATCGACAGCGGCTACCAGGCCGCGCTGATGGCGCCCACGGAGATCCTGGCGGAGCAGCACTTCCGCAAGATCGCTGCCTGGATGGAGCCGCTGGGCGTGAAGGTGGCCTGGCTGACGGGCAGCTTGAAGAAAAAAGAAAAGACGGCAGCGCTGGCCCTGATCGAATCGGGTGAAGCGCAGCTGGTGATCGGCACGCATGCGCTGATCCAGGACAATGTGCTGTTTGCCAAACTGGGCCTGGTGATCGTCGACGAGCAGCACCGCTTCGGCGTGGGCCAGCGCCTGACCCTGCGCAACAAGGGCGACAGCGCAGCCGTGCCGCACCAGCTGATGATGTCGGCCACGCCGATTCCGCGCACCCTGGCCATGACGTATTACGCCGACCTGGAAGTGTCGGTGATCGACGAGCTGCCGCCGGGCCGCAGTCCCATCGTCACGCGCGCCATCGACCAGAACCGCCGCGACGAAGTCATCGCCCGCGTGTATGCGGCCGCGCTGGAAGGCCGGCAGGTGTACTGGGTCTGCCCGCTGATCGAGGAATCGGAAGCGCTGCAGCTGCAAACGGCCACCGACACCTACATGATGCTGGCCGAAGCCCTGCCCGCGCTGCAGGTGGGCCTCGTGCACGGCCGCCTGAAGCCGGCGGAAAAGCAGGAAGTGATGGATGCCTTCATCGCCGGGCATATCCACGTGCTGGTGGCCACCACCGTCATCGAGGTGGGCGTCGACGTGCCGAACGCTTCGCTGATGGTGATCGAGCATGCCGAGCGCTTCGGCTTGTCGCAGCTGCACCAGCTGCGCGGGCGCGTGGGCCGCGGCTCGGCGGCCAGCGTC
The DNA here is from genome assembly GCF_030587265.1 of Janthinobacterium sp. SUN137. Taxonomy (NCBI): domain Bacteria; kingdom Pseudomonadati; phylum Pseudomonadota; class Betaproteobacteria; order Burkholderiales; family Oxalobacteraceae; genus Janthinobacterium; species Janthinobacterium sp. SUN137. Next base: position 1,748,200 of record NZ_JAPWHZ010000001.1, read on the forward strand.
TGCCTGCTGCTGTACCAGGGCCCGCTGGGCGGCGTGGCGCGCCAGCGCTTGATGACCATGCGCGAAACGACGGATGGTTTTGAAATTGCCCGCCGCGACCTGGAAATCCGCGGCCCCGGCGAATTTCTCGGCGCGCGTCAATCCGGCCAGGCCATGCTGCGCTTCGCCGACCTGGAAACGGATCAATGGTTAGTAGATCAGGCGCGCGACGTGGCGCACGACCTGCTGCACGCCACCACGACGGCCGCCGCGGCCACCGTGGAAGCGCACCTGGCACGCTGGCTGGGCGGGAAAGAGGAATTCCTGAAAGTCTAAGAGCGCCCTACATGCACATCCAGAAGCGGTTCGCCAGGTCCAGCATGAAGTCGGGCCGCAGATAGGCCAGGAAGACGAGAGCCAGCAGCGCGGCGCCAGCCAAGCGCCATAGCCATGTGCGCCAGCTGGCCATTACGCGGCCACCGCCACGCGCTTGACGGCGCGCTCGTCGATGGGCAGGTTGATCAGCGCAGCCAGCAAGCCCAGGCCGATGGTGATCATCCACACGACGTGGTAGCTGCCCTGGTGCTCGTACAGATAGCCGCCCAGCCACGCGCCAAGGAAACTGCCCACCTGGTGCGAGAAGAACACCATCCCGGCCAGCATCGACAGATGCTTCACGCCGAAGATGCCGGCGATGATGCCGTTCGTCAGCGGCACGGTCGACAGCCACAGCACACCCATGCCGGCAGCGAACAGGTACACGGACCACGCCGACAAAGGCGCCAGCAGGAACACGGTGATGACCACGGCGCGCGTCACGTAGATGGCCGACAGCAGGTAGCGCTTGGCGATCTTGCCACCGAGTTTGCCCGCATAGTAGGAGCCGATGATGTTGAACAGGCCGATCAGCGCCAGCGCCGTGACGGCGATATTCGGATTCATCAGACCCTGGTCCTTCAGGTAGGCCGGCAAGTGCACGCCGATGAACACCAGCTGGAAGCCGCAGACGAAATACCCTGCCAGCAGCAGCCAGAACGAACGGCTGGCGATGGCTTCGCTGAAGGCGGCGCCCACGCTTTGCTGCGGGCCGCTGGCGTGCGACACGGGCGGCTCGCGCAAGTAGAAGGCCATCGGGATCATGGCCAGCAGTACCAGCGCGGCCAGCACATAAAAGGCGTTTTGCCAGCCCACGGCGGAAATCAGTTGCTGCTCGACCGGCATCATCAGGAACTGGCCGAAGGAGCCGGCCGACGACGAGATGCCGAAGGCCCACGAGCGCTGCTCGGGCGGCGCGCTGCGGCCGATGATGCCGCTGATGGCGCCGAAGGCCGTGCAAGCCAGCGCCAGGCCGATGAAGATGCCGGAACCGACGATGAACAGCGTGGGCTGCGTCACGAGCGCCATCCACACCAGGCCCGCCATGTAGCTGATGGCGCCGACGATGACGACGCGCATGGTGCCGAAACGGTCGGCCGCCATGCCGGCGAACGGGCCGAAGACGCCCCACATCAGGTTTTGCATGGCCAGCGCCAGCGAATACGTTTCGCGCGTCCAGCCATTCGCTTGCGAGATCGGCTGCATCCAGAAACCCAGGCCATGGCGCACGCCCATCGCCAGGGTCAGCACGACGCCGCTGGCGATGAGGACAGTTTTCAGGCTGGGACGGGATGAGTGCAATGTCATGGGATTCCTGTTCACGCCTGGTCGGCTCTGTACACGAGACCGATCTGGCCACGCATGGTGTCAAGGTTATGCATCAGCGCCACGCTGTCCGCATGCAGCATGACGGGACTTTCCAGCAAGCCGGCACGGATGCAGCGCATCGCCTCGATCGCCTCGTGCGCGTAGCCGTTGCCCAGGTGCGGCATGGCGACGACGCGGCGCCCGCCATCCATCGTTTCGACGATCAGGTGGTCGGGTTTGTAAAAACGGTTGGGCAGCCGAATCCGCCCCAGGCTGCCGGAAATGGTCATTTCCGTCGGCGTCTGCGCGCGCAGGCTGCAGGCGCAGGACGAGGTGCCCCCGCCCGCGTGCCGCAGCGAGAACACGACCTGTTCATCGACGCCTGTGGCGCCCATCTCGGCCAGCGCCTGTACCTGCGATACGGAGCCGAGGAAGAAGGCCGCCATCGACAACGGATAGATGCCCACGTCGAGCAGCGCGCCGCCGCCGAGTTCCGGATTGAACATGCGGTGCTCGGGCGGGAAATTGGCGACAAAACCGATGTCGGCCTGCACCTGCTGCAGCACGCCGATTTCGCCGCTGGCGATGATGCGCTGCGCTTCCTGCACGGCGGGCAGGAAACGGCTCCACATGGCTTCCATCAAAAACAGTTTTTTGTCGCGCGCCAGGTCGACCACGGCCTGCGCTTCGCGCGCATTCATGGTGAACGGTTTTTCGCACACGACGTGCTTGCCGGCGGTCAGGCACAGCATGGCATTTTCAGCATGCAGGGTGTGCGGCGTGGCGATATAGATCACATCCACGTCCGGGTCCATGGCCAGCGCCTGGTAGGAACCGTGGCAACGCTCGATGCCGAATTCGGCGCCGAAGGCCTGTGCGCCAGCCTCGCTGCGCGAAGCCACCGCCACCAGTTGCGCACCGGGTGCATCGCGCAAGCCATTGGCCATCGCGCGGGCGATCTTGCCGGTGCCGAGGATGCCCCAGCGGACGGTATTTTCCATGCTATTGCTCTCTTTCTGCGCCAGCCACCTTGCGCTTCGGGCGGAACACCGCCGCGTCATTGTAAAAATCGTCGTCCTGGCCCTCGCACCAGCCGGGCAAACCGAGCACGGGCAGCGGCGTGAAGTCCGCCGTGGTGAGGCCTTGTTGCGCCAGATCCTGCGCCACCCGCTCGTCGAGCCAGGCGCGGCGTGCCGCATCGTCCAGGGTGAAATAGGCGTCGCCGGCGAAGATCACGCGCGTATGCGCCGTGATGGCCTTGCGCGGCACCACCAGTTTTTCCATCAGCGCGTGGCCGAACAGCCAGACCTCGGCGTCGCCGCCCGCGTCAAACTTGTCGCGCTGCGCAATGAACGCGCTGCGCCAGTCATGCCCGCGCAGCGCCGCATCCAGCGCGCGCCCCGCATCGCTGTCGCGCAGCACCAGCAGGGCGGAATTTTCGTCAAAAATCGTCGCGCCATCGCGTGCGGGACCACGCGATTTTCCCACGCCGGACAGGGCGATCTGCGCCGCCTGCAGTGCGTTCAGCTGCCGCTTGATGCGCGGGAAGGTGAGCCACACGAGCGCGTTGAAAAAATCGTGCAGATTGTCGCGCGTGGGCACGCCGCCCGTCGCGCCGATGAACTCCTCGTAGGCGACGCCATCGGGCAGGTCCGCTTGCGGCACGAAAGCCAGCGGCAGGCCGGAGGGATTGCGCAAGTCCAGCGCCCGTGCCCGGCCGTTCAACGCGGCGATCACCGTGTCGCGCTGCAGGTCCAGCTGCCGTCGCGCCGGCAGCACCGTGGCAAACCAGGGGCGGGTCCAGTCTATCGATGGCAGCATGGAGTGATTACACCATTTTCCAGTTGATCTGCTCGCCCGCATTGAGCGGAATCACATGGCTGTCGCCCAGCGGCAGCGAAGCTGGCAAGGTCCAGCTTTCGCGCTTCAGGGTGATGGTGTCCGTGTTGCGCGGCACGCCGTAGAAGGCGGGGCCGTGGAAGCTGGCGAACGCTTCCAGCTTGTCAAGCGCGCCGGCCCGTTCGAACGCTTCCGCATACATTTCCATCGCATGCAGGGCCGTGTAGCAACCGGCGCAGCCGCAGGCCATTTCCTTGGCGCCTTGCGCGTGCGGCGCCGAGTCGGTGCCGAGGAAGAAGCGCTCGTCGCCGCTGGCGGCCGCCGTCATCAGCGCCAGGCGGTGCTCTTCGCGCTTGAGGATCGGCAGGCAGTAGTAATGGGGACGGATGCCGCCCTTGAAAATCTCGTTGCGGTTGTACAGCAAATGGTGCGCCGTGATGGTGGCGGCGATGGGACCTTCCGCTTCGGCCACGTACTGCGCCGCATCCTTGGTGGTGATGTGTTCGAACACGACGGACAGGGCCGGGAAGGCGCTGCGCAGCGGGCGCATCACGCGCTCGATGAAGACGGCTTCGCGGTCGAAAATATCGATTTCCGGATCCGTCACTTCGCCGTGCACGAGGAAGGGCATGCCCACTTCCTGCATCACTTCGAGCACCTTGTAGCAATTCTTCAAATCCGTCACGCCCAGGTCGGAATTCGTCGTAGCGCCGGCCGGATACAGTTTGACAGCCTGCACGATGCCGCTGTCCTGCGCGCGGCGGATTTCGTCGGGCGAGGTGTTGTTCGTCAGGTACAGCACCATCAGCGGATCGAAGTTCACGCCTTGCGGCACGGCGGCCAGGATGCGCTCGCGATAGGCGGCGGCATCGGCCGTGGTGGTGACGGGCGGTTTCAGGTTCGGCATGACGATGGCGCGGCCGAACTGGCGCGCGCTGTGCGGCAGCACGCTGGCCATGACGGCGCCATCGCGCAGATGCAAATGCCAGTCATCCGGACGGGTGATGGTGATGGAAGCGGGGGTGTGATCGAGTGTGGACATGGCGGCTGCTCTCAGGCGGTCATTGCGAATAGCGCCATTTTACCAGCCGTGAGGCTGCAGCACAGGCCGGGGAAGCCGGTGCCCCGGCCTAGCAGACAACAAAACGGTCGGTAAGCACCGGCCGTTTTCAACCGCAGGATCACATGCGAATCAGGACTTGGCCGGTACCAGCTCCTGCTTCGCCACCCAGGCGCGGATATCGGCCAGCATCCGGTCCAGCGCGGCGCGGTCGTACACCTGGCCACGGCTGACCACCAGGCGGATCTGGCGCGTGGCGCCGATGTCCTGCAGCGGATTCGCGTCGAGAACCAGCAGGTCGGCCGCCTTACCTGCCGCCACGCTGCCATAGCGATCCAGCTTGCCCAGGAAGCGGGGGCCGTTGATGACGGCAGACTGCAAGGCTTGCTGCGGCGTCAAGCCATACTGCACGTACAGGCCGATTTCATCGTGCAAGGCCTGGCCCGGGTAGTCGAAGGAATTCAAAAAGCCCGCATCCGTGCCGGCGATGATGCTCATGCCCTGCTGCTGCAAGATCGGCAGCAGCTTTGCCGATTGCTCGAACTGCGCATGGCGCTGGGCGATGGCTTCCGGGCCATCCTTGGCGGCGCGCTGCACGCGCCAGTCGTAGGTGGCGCGCAAGCCCTTGCCGATGTATTGCAGGGCCGGATCGTGCGTGTGGTCTTCGCGGTCCAGGTAAGCCGTCACGCGCGAACCCCACAGGGTAGGCACGATGGCAGTGCCGCGCGCGGCCAGGTAGCTGAAGGCCTTGCGCGCCGTCGGTTCGTCGTAGCTTTGCACGCTTGCGTGCATGGCTTCCTTGCCCGTCATCGTGCCGGCGGCCACCTTGTCCGTCAGCTCCTGCTCGCGCGGCGTGGTGGCGCGCAGCAAATACGATTGATGTTCGATCGTTCCCAGGCCCGCATCGGCCATCTGCTCCAGTGTGAGCTGCACAGGGATATGGCCCGAGGTGCGCATGCCCCGTTCGCGCGCCTGGCGCAGCGCTTCCAGGTACAGCTCAGGCTTCAGCGTGTTTTCCGTGATCTTCACGAAGTCCACTTGCTGCGCCTGCAGGCCGTCGAGCGCGCGCGTGACTTCCTGCGGCGTGCCCACTTCGATGGTGCCTTTCCACAACGGCTTGATGCCTTCGAGCTTGGCGCCCGACGTGAAGATGGTCGGCCCTTGCAACTGACCTGCGTTGATCTGCCGGCGCCATGCCAGCACCGTGTCGGGCAAGTCGCCCGAGCAGTCGCGCACCGTGGTGATGCCGTGCGCCAGGTACAGGGGCAGCAACTGCTTGTTCTCGTCGATCAGCTCGGGGCCGCCGCCAAAGTGCACATGCGTGTCCCACAGGCCCGGCATCAGGTATTTACCGGGCAGGCGGATGGTCTGCTTCGGCGCATAGCTGCGCAACTGCGCGTCGTCAACGACGGCGACGATGCTGTCACCCTTGAGCAGCACGGTCTTGCCGTTGACGGCGCGACCGCCGGCAACGTCGATCAGGGTGGCGTCGCGCAGGGCGATTTCAACGGCGATCTTGTCGGCCGCGTGGGCATGGGCGAGCAGGCCCAGCGCCAGCATGGCGCCGGCTATTTGTTTCATGACAAGCATTCGTACTCAACTTCAAAAAAATTAATGGATGATCTTGGCGAGGAAGTCGCGCGCGCGGTCCGAGCGCGTCGTGTTGAAGAAGTCATCCTTGCTGCAATCCTCGATGATCTTTCCCTGATCCATGAAGACGATGCGGTTGGCCACGCGCTTGGCAAAGCCCATTTCGTGGGTGACGACCATCATCGTCATGCCTTCCTGCGCCAGGCCCACCATCACGTCGAGCACTTCGTTGATCATTTCCGGGTCCAGCGCCGACGTGGGTTCGTCGAACAGCATGGCGATCGGGTCCATCGACAGCGCGCGGGCGATCGCCACGCGCTGCTGCTGGCCGCCCGACAGCTGGCCCGGGAATTTATCCTGCTGCGACAGCAGGCCCACGCGGTCCAGGTATTTCAAGCCCTTGGCATTGGCTTCGTCGGCGCTGCGGCCCAGCACCTTGATCTGGCCGATGGTGAGGTTTTCGCGGATCGACAAATGCGGGAACAGCTCGAAATTCTGGAACACCATGCCGATGCGCGCGCGCAGTTTCGACAGATTCGTTTTCGGATCGTTGACGCTGATGCCGTCGACGATGATCTGCCCCTGCTGGATCGGCTCAAGGCCGTTGACGGTCTTGATCAGGGTCGACTTGCCGGAGCCGGAAGGGCCGCAAATGACCATCACGTCGCCCTTGGCGACATTGGTGGTGCAGTCGGTGAGTACCTGGAACTGGCCATACCATTTGCTGACGTTATTGAGTTCAATCATCTTGTTCTTTCTTTTACGGTTAGCGAATGATGGCGACGCGTTTCTGCAGGCGTTTTACCAGGAACGACAAGGCATAGCACAGCACGAAATACACGACGGCGACAAACACGTACATCTCCACCAGGCGGCCGTCGCGCTGGGCGATCTTCGAGGCGGCGCCGACAAAATCGGGAATCGACAGCACGTACACGAGCGACACGTCCTGGAACAGCACGATGGTTTGCGTCAGCAGCACGGGGATCATGTTGCGGAACGCCTGCGGCAGCACGATGCTGCCCATCGTCTGCCGGTAATTCATGCCCAGCGCCTGGCCGGCCCACACCTGGCCACGCGGGATCGACTGTATGCCGCTGCGCATGATCTCGCAATAGTAGGCCGCCTCGAACATGATGAAGGTGATCAGCGCGGAAGAAAACGCGCCCACTTTCACGGGTTCGTTCGCGCCGATGACCCAGGCGGCGATGTACGGCACCAGGAAGTAGAACCAGAAGATCACCAGCACCAGCGGGATCGAGCGTATCAGGTTGACGTAGCTCGACGCCACGCCCGAGACGATGCGGTTGCCGGACAGGCGCATCAGCGCCAGCAGGGTGCCCAGCACGATGCCGCCGACCATGGCCAGCGCCGTCAGTTTCAGGGTGAAGACCATGCCGGTCTGGAACAGGTAGACCCACGAGCGGGAGATGACATCGAAGTCGAAATTACCGAACATGTCAATGTCCTCCCGTCTTGGCGCCGGCGACGATGAAGCCCGGGATGGCGACCTTTTTTTCGATCAGGTGCATCAGCACCACCACCAGCAGGTTGACGACGACGTAGATGATGGTGGCGGCCGAAAACGCCTCGAACACCTGGAAGGAAAACTCCTGGATGGCGCGCGCGCTGGCCGTCAGTTCGATCAGGCCGATGGTCAGCGCCACGGAACTGTTCTTGATGATGTTCAAAAATTCGCTGGTCAGCGGCGGCATGATGACACGCGCAGCCATCGGCAGCAAAATGAAGCGGTAGGTTTGCGGCAGGGTCAGGCCCAGCGCCGTGCCGGCCAGTTTCTGCCCGCGCGGCAGCGCCTCGATGCCCGTCGTTACCTGCACGGCCACGCGCGAGGAAGTAAAGAATCCCAGGCACAGCACGGCCGTGACGAAAGGCGCATTCGGCAGCGACTTGACCCAGGCGCCCAGGTCAGGCGGCAGCAGCTCCGGCATGACGAAATACCAGAGGAACATCTGCACCAGCAGCGGCACGTTGCGGAACAATTCGACGTAGGCATTGGCCACGCCCACCAGCCATTTGTTCGGCAGGGTGCGGATGGTGCCGATCACCAGGCCCAATATCAGCGCCATGATCCACGCCGCACCGGCCGTGGCCAGGGTCCAGACGAGGCCGGACCACAGGGTGTCCATGTACGTGCCCACGCCATCGGGAGAAATCTCCCAGAAAATGCGCCAATTCCAGTTGTAATTCATGATCATCCTTCCATGCAGCTCAAGGAAAGCGGCTTGTCCGCCACCCGTCCCGTAAATAAAACGGGAGGCTTGCGCCCCCCGATTTGTTACGCACTCTTGTTATTTTTTCCGTTTGTCCGAGGTCTTCTGCGCTTCCGGTACGGCCGCATACGCAGCCGGGTCGCCCGAATCGGTCGGATTCGTGAAGACCGCCTTCAATTGCGGCGGCATGGGGAATTTCAGGTTGATGTTTTTCGGCGGGATCGGCGAGGTAAACCATTTCGCGTAGATGCGGTTGATATCGTCGCTCTTGTACAGGCGGATCAGCGCGTCATCGACCACTTTCTTGAAGGCGGGATCGCCCTTGCGCAGCATGATGCCGTACGGCTCGACCGACAGCGCTTCCTTGGTGATTTCGTAGTCGTTCGGGTTTTTCGAGTTGGCCACTTGCGACGCCAGCAGGATATCGTCATTGGCTTCGGCCACCGCACGGCCCGTTTCCAGCATCAGGAACGATTCAGGGTGGTCCTTGCCGACGGCAATCGTCATACCCAGGTTTTTTTCCTTGTTCAAAATCGTCATCTGCTTGATGGTCGACGTGCCGGCCGTGGCGACCAGGGTCTTGCCGCGCAAGTCTTCCAGGGTCTTGATATTCGAGGTTTTTTTCGACAGCACGCGGTTGCCGATGACGAACATGGTGGGGGCGAATGCCACCTGCTGCTGGCGTTCCAGATTGTTCGTCGTCGAGCCGCATTCGAGGTCGATGGTGCCGTTGGCCATCAGCGGGATGCGGTTGGCCGACGTGACGGGGCTCATCACCACTTTCAGTTCGCTCAGGCCCAGGTGCTTTTGCAGGGCCGTGACGACTTTCATGCACAGGTCGATCGAATAACCCTGGTATTGCTGCTTGTCATCGAGATAGGAGAAAGGCACGGAGCCGTCGCGCACGCCGAGGGTGACGGAACCGGCTTTCTTGATCTTGGCCAAGGTGCCGGTCAATTCCTGAGCCTGGACTGGCGACATGCTGCTGATGACACCGACGCTGAGCAGCGTGGCGATGATTTTGGTCAATTTCATAAATTCTCCTGGGCGGACAAACCGGATGGACTCCGAACGAAACAACTGTGGTGCAGACGCCACCAATGGAATTAATTTTATTTCATTTTCAGCGCTGGACTAGCCGTTTTCTGCGATTGCCCGCAAATAGGCGCTATACGCGCGCCTGAATCGGCGCGGCTGTAGCATTTTTCCTACTGATTTCGCCTTCCCGATTTATTTTGCCGGCGCCAGCCCCGCCAACTCGTCCTCTTGCGCCTCGTCATCCATATTTGCCTGCTGGCGTTGCCACATCTGCGCGTACAAGCCATCGAGCGCCAGTAATTGCGGATGCGTGCCCCGCTCGACGATGCGGCCATGGTCGAGCACCAGGATTTGCTGGGCATCCGCCACCGTCGACAGGCGGTGCGCAATGACCAGGGTGGTGCGGTTTTTGGCGATGTCCTTCAGCTGCGACTGGATCGCCTGCTCGGCCTTGGAATCGAGCGCCGACGTAGCTTCGTCGAAGATCAGGATAGCCGGGTCTTTCAGCAAGGTGCGGGCGATGGCCACGCGCTGCTTTTCGCCGCCCGACAGTTTTAGCCCTCGCTCGCCCACCATGGAGTTGTATCCATCTGGCAAGCTTTCAATAAAATCATGGATCGACGCCGCTTTCGCCGCCGCCACGATGGCTTCCTTGCTGGCGCCCGGCTTGCCGTAGGCGATGTTGTATTCGATGGTGTCGTTGAACAGCACGGTATCTTGCGGCACGATGCCGATGGCCGCGCGCAGGGAATCCTGCGTGATGGCGCGCAAGTCCTGGCCATCGATGGTGATGCCGCCTCCATCGACTTCATAGAAGCGGAACAACAAACGCGACAGGGTCGACTTGCCCGAGCCGCTATGCCCCACCACGGCCGTCGTGGTGCCGGCGGGAATCTGGAAATCCACGTCGAACAGGATTTGCCGCTTGGCTTCATAGCTGAAATCCACATGCGCAAAGCGCACGGCAGCGCCCCGCGTGACGAGCGGCTTGGCTTCCGGCGTATCGGCGATTTCGCGGTTCTCGTTCAGCAGCGAAAACAGGCGTTCCATGTCGGCCAGGCTTTGCTTGATTTCGCGGTAAATGACGCCCAGGAAATTGAGGGGAATGTACAGCTGGATCATGAAGGCGTTCACCAGCACCAGGTCGCCCAAAGTCATCGTGCCATTGATGACGCCCACGGTGGCGCGCCACAGGATCAGGGTAACGGCCGTGGCGATGATCAGCGACTGACCCGTATTGAGCAGGGACAAGGAAGTCTGCGATTTCACGGCGGCCGATTCATAGCGCTGCAAGCCCTCGTCGTAGCGCTTCGCCTCGTAATCCTCGTTACCGAAATATTTGACGGTTTCATAGTTGATCAGCGAATCGATGGCCTTGGTATTCGCTTTGGAATCGAGGTCGTTCATGGTGCGGCGGAAATGCGTGCGCCAGTTCGTCACCAGCACGGTAAACGCGATGTAGGACACCAGCGCCACCGCCGTGATCACGGTGAACCAGATGTCGTAGTGCAAGACCAGGTAGCCGAGCACGAGGGTGATTTCCACCAGGGTCGGCAGGATGTTGAACAGGGTGTAGGAAATGAGCGAGCCGACGCTGCGCGTGCCCCGCTCGATGTCGCGCGTCATGCCGCCCGTTTGCCGGTTCAAGTGAAAGCGCAGGGACAAGGCATGCAGGTGGCGGAACACTTGCAGGGCGATGGTGCGCACGGCCCGCTGCGTGACCCGCGCGAACAGGAATTCGCGCAACTCCGTAAACAGGGTGGTCGACAGGCGCAGCAAGCCATACGCCACCAGCAAGCCGACCGGCAACACCAGCAGCGCTTGCGGATGGGCCGCCGTGATCGTCATGGCGTCGACGAGTTTTTTCAGGATCAGGGGCACGCCCACGTTGGCCAGCTTGGCGCCCACCAGGCATAGCAGCGCCAGCAGCACCCGCCATTTGTAGACCCAGAGATACGGCAGCAAGGTCTTGATGGTGGCGAAATCGCTGTGGCTGGCGGAGGCTGGCGAGCGGGGCGGAGGGGGAGTCTGGGAACGGCGCATGGCGAAGGTCGGCTTTTTATGGTTCAATCGGGGCAATTGTAGCCTTTCATGAGAATAAAAGATGAGCACCTCCCCCGACCGTCCCGACAACTGCCTCGCCTCCGGCCTGCCCGCCGGAAAAATGCCGGAATTGCGCATGATGCCCGCGCCGTCCGACGCCAATGTGTACGGCGACGTGTTCGGCGGCTGGATCATGGCGCAGGTCGATATCGCCGGTTCCCTGCCGGCCACGCGGCGCGCCAACGGCCGTGTCGCCACCATCGCCGTCAACTCCTTCGTCTTCAAAAACCCCGTCTTCGTCGGCGATCTGCTTTCCTTCTACGCCGACATCGTCAAGGTTGGCAATACCTCGATCACCGTCAATGTCGAGGTGTATGCCGAACGCAACCGCCTGCAGGCATGCATCGTGAAAGTCACGGAAGCCACCCTGATCTACGTGGCGACGGACTCCGACCGCAAACCGCGCAAAGTGCCGCCGATCGAGACCTTGCTGTCGCCTTGATTGTCGCTGTTACATTAATCCCACGTTTTATTTTCAGACGGCATGGATAGCCAGCGCCGCATCTTCCTGCAGAGCGCCGCCCGCATCGGTGCGCTGGCCGCGGCCGGCAGCGTGCTGTCCGGTTCCAGCGCGAGCGCTGCCACGCGCCTGAACGGCGCCGGCTACCCGTTTGCGCTCGGCGTCGCTTCCGGCTCGCCCTTGCCGGACGCCGTCGTGCTGTGGACGCGCATCTGCTACGACCCGCTGCATGCCAGCGCCACGCCCGCCATCGCCCTGAACGTGCGCTGGGAAGTGGCGGACGACGAGGCGTTCCGGCGCATCGCCGCCAAGGGGCAAGCCACGGCCACGCCCGCCCTCGCGCACAGCGTGCACGTCGATGTGGGCGGCCTGGCGCCCGGACGCTGGTACTGGTACCGCTTCATGCTGGGCGACGCCGTCAGCCCCGTGGGCCGCACGCGCACGGCGCCCGAGCCTGGCGCCATGCCTTCTTCGCTGAAACTGGCCGTCGCCTCGTGCCAGCATTGGGAATTCGGCGCCTACGCGGCGCACCGGCACATCGCCTCCGCCGCGCCCGACCTGGTGGCCTTCCTTGGCGACTACATCTACGAATGGGGTCCATACCAGCTGCAGCACCCGAGCCGGGCCGTGCGCACGCATGAAAGTTTTACCCTGGACGACTATCGCGCCCGCTACGCGCAATACAAGAGCGACCGCGACTTGCAGGGCGCGCACCTGGCCGCGCCGTGGATCGTCACCTGGGACGACCATGAAGTGGCCAACGATTACGGCAATGACCGCGACGAATTGCTCACGCCTGCTTTTTTGCAGCGCCGCGCGGCCGCCTACCAGGCATTTTATGAACACATGCCGCTGCGCCTGCTGCCGCTGGGCCGGCGGGGCTTTGTCGACATGCGCATCTACCAGCGCTATGACTGGGGCCGCCTGGCGCGCTTCCACGTGCTGGACGACCGGCAATACCGCGCCTACCATGCGTGCGCCAAGCCGGGCCGCGGCGGCTCGAATTCCGTCACCACGCGCAGCTGTCCCGACTTGCGCAAGCCCGAACGCACGATGCTGGGCGCAGAACAGCAGCGCTGGCTGCAAGCCGGGCTCGATAATTCTCCCGCGCGCTGGAACATTTTGGCCCAGCAAACCCTGATGGCGCAATCGAGCCAGGTGCCCATCCTGCGGCCCGGCGACGAACGCATCTGGACCGATGGCTGGGATGGCTATCCGATGGCGCGCCAGCACTTGCTCGACGCCTTGCGCAGCAGCAAGGCCAGTAATCCGCTGGTACTGTCGGGCGACGTGCACACCTTTTATGCCACCGAACTGAGCCGCAACGCCATGCGCCCTGTCGGCAAGGATAATCCCGTGCTGGCCACCGAGTTTTGCGGTACCTCAATCACGTCGAGTTCCCGCCCGCAGGCACGCACGGAGCAGTACGTGGCGATGAACCCGCATATCCGCTACGGACGCAGCGACAAGCGCGGTTATATGTTGCTGGACATCACACCGGAGAAAACCACGGCCCTGTTCCAGGGCTTGGAGAACGTGCGCGACAGCGCGTCGGCCATCGCGACACTGGCCAGTTTCACCGTCCAGGACGGCAAGGCTGGCGTACAACGCGTCTAGCCTATGCTTTTCAAGGCGTCGCGGTAGCGCCGGCTGACGGGCACTTCGCCGCCCGTGGACAGCACCGCGCGCGCATCGCCCGATTCCAGCGGCACGATGCTCCGCACAAAATCGAGGTTGACGATATAGCTGCGGTGCACGCGCAGAAAGCGCTTGCCGTCGAGGCGGCGCTCGATGGCCGCCATGGTCGAGCGCAGCGGATAGTCGTGGCCGCGCACATGCAGATTCACATAATTGCCCCACGCCTGTATCCACTCGATCTCAACGGCCGGCAACAGAAAATCCTTGCCCAGCTTGCGCACCAGAAAGCGTTCCGGCTGCTGCACCGGTTCCACGGCAGGCCCTTCGTCGGGTTCGCCCAGCAGGGTCGCCTCGCCTTGCCAGCGCATCAGCAGCAACTGGTAAAAGCCCGTGAACAATAAAATGGAGAAGTAAGTACGTACATCCTTGATATATTCATACGGCAACTCGTGCCACCAGTTACCGAAATCATAGTCGCTGCCGGCGCTCCAGTAAGCCAGTTTGCGCAAGGCCACCATGGCCAGCACATGCACGAGGCTGTAGACGAGCGACGCGGCCAGGTGCCAGCGCAGGTTCTGGCGCTGGAAAACCAGGTGCAAGGGGCGAAACTGGTTAGCCAGGATCACCACCGGTACCAGCGCCAGCAGCACCAGGTTGCTGCTCCACTCCCACACGGCCACTTCCCAGAAGGGCGTATCGAGCCCGGCGCGCACGCGGTCGGCCCAGCTGATCCAGCAGTTGAGCGACGTTTGCAGCAGATACAGGACGATCCAGAAAGCTGGCTCGGCGATCTGGCGCCAGCGTTGATATCGTTGCAACAAATCGGTGGAAGACAGGCGCATGGCGGCGGACAGTGAATAAGTTGCATGATTGTAAGGTCCCAAAGCCGTCCCAGCGCCACCGCTCGTCACAAACAGCCCGCGATTGATCACTTTTCGCTGGTTCGCCCCGGGCGGCCTGCCTATGCTGGGGCATTCCCTGACCGACGGACCCCACGACCATGACCACAGATTCCCGCCGTTACGATATCGATGCCTTGCGCTTTCTTGTCTTCAGCCTGCTGATCGTCTACCACACGGCCATGCTGTACCTGGATGGCGCCGCGTTCCACATGAAAAGTACTTACCTGACGGAAACATTGAACTTTCCCATGGTCTTTATCAACCGGTGGCGCATGGAAATCGTGTTCCTTGTTTCCGGCGTGTCTTGCGCCATGATGACGCAGGCGTCCAGCGGTGCGTTCCTGCGGCGCCGGATCAAGCGCCTGTTGCTGCCCTTGCTGTTTGGCGTGCTGGTAGTGATCCCCGTGCAACCGTATTGCGAGGGCGTCAGCAACGGCCTGGTCGAGCCTGGCTATGGACCATTCCTGCTGCATTACTTTGGCGGCCATGCCTGGCCGGCCGGCGCATTTACGGGCTGGAAGACCAGTTTTACGTGGAACCATCTGTGGTATCTGGTGTACCTGCTGCTGTACACCATCGTGCTGGTGGCCTTGCAGCCTCTGCTGGCCAAGGCAAGACCGCTGTTTGCGGGCCTGCGCGGCTGGCGCCTGCTGGTCCTGCCCGCCCTGCCAACGCTGGCGGCAACGGCTTTCCTGAAGCTGCGCTATCCGGAAACCCATGCGCTGCTCAAGGACTGGTACGCGCACGCCATCTATTTCACCATGTATCTGTATGGCTGGTGGCTGGGCAATGACAAGGGAGGGTGGCAGGAACTGGCGCGCTTGCGCTGGCAGGCGCTGCTGCTGGCACCCTGCGCGTTTGCCGTGTATCTTGGTTTTGACCTGGTGGCTTCGGAAAACCTGCTGACCTGGGCCTCGTTTGGCTCCTGGCCCATGCGCAACCTGTACATGTGGCTGGCCATCTGCGCCATCCTGGGCTGGTCGCACACCTTGCTGAATAAACCGTTTGCCTGGCTGCCATGGGCGCGCCAGGCCGTCTTTCCCTGGTACATCTTGCACCAGAGCGCGATCGTGCTGCTGGCCTACTGGCTGGTGCCGTTGCAGCTGGGTCCCGTGCTCGAGCCGCTGCTGATATTGGCAGGCACGGTGGCGACCTGCTGGCTGGGCACGTCGCTGCTGATCAGCAAGGTGAGCTGGCTGCGTCCCTGCTTCGGCTTGCCCGCCCGGCCACGGCAAGCCGTGGCGGCGGACACAGCCCTGGCGGCGAGTTAAGCCGCTTTCTTTTCGTCGCGCAATTGACGGCGCAAGATCTTGCCGACATTGGTTTTCGGCAATTCATCGCGGAACTCGATGTATTTCGGCTTCTTGTACGCCGTCAACTCATGCTTGCAATGCTCGCGGATCTGTTCCACCGTCAGGTTCGGATCCTTGCGCACGACAAACACTTTCACGGCTTCACCCGAGTTGGCATCCGGCACGCCGATGCAGGCGCATTCCAGCACGCCCGGGCACGACGCAACCACGTCTTCCACTTCGTTCGGATACACATTGAAGCCGGAAACGATGATCATGTCTTTCTTGCGGTCCACGATCTTCACGTAGCCGCGCTCATCCATGACGCCCACGTCGCCCGTCTTGAAATAGCCGTCGGCCGTCATCGACTTGGCCGTCTCGTCCGGACGCTGCCAGTAGCCCGCCATCACTTGCGGGCCGCGCACGGCGATCTCGCCCGGTTCGCCCAGCGGCACTTCCACGCCATCGTCGTTCAAAATCGCCACTTCCGTCGACGGGAAAGGCAAGCCGATGGTGCCCGTGAATTCCGTGATGTCGACGCGGTTACCCGTCACCACGGGCGACGTTTCCGACATGCCATAGCCTTCGATCAGCGGGCAGCCCGTCAATTTGAGCCAGCGTTCGGCCACATTGCGCTGCAAGGCCATGCCGCCGCCATTGCACACTTTATAGCTGGAAAAATCGAGCTTGGCGAAGTCGGCATTGTTCAGCAGCGCGTTATACAGAGTATTAACTGCCGGGAAGACGACGATCTTGTGCTTGGACAATTCCTTGACGAAACCGGGAATATCGCGCGGGTTGGGGATCAGCACGCTCATGCCGCCCAGGCGCATGCCCATCAGGGCGCTGACCGTCAGCGAATAGATGTGATACAGGGGCAAGGCGCACATGAAACCCATCGAGGTCGCGCGCATTTCCTTGGTCATCACGGGCGACATCCACGCCTCGTTTTGCAGCACGTTGGCGATCACGTTACGGTGCAACAACATCGCGCCTTTCGACACGCCTGTCGTGCCGCCCGTGTACTGCAGGAAGACGATATCGTCATGTCCCTGCTGCACCGGCGTCAAGGTCAAACGGGCACCCTCGGCCAGCATCTTGTTGAAGCCGATGGCGCCCGGCAAGGAAAACGCGGGTACCATTTTCTTGATCTTGCGCACGACGAAGTTGACGATGGTGCCCTTCAAGCCACCGAGCAAGTCGCCCATGGTGGCGACGATCACATGCTTGACCTGGGTGTGCGGCAATACCTGTTCCACCGTGGTGGCGAAGTTTTCCAGCACGATGATCGCTTCGCTGCCCGAATCGATCAGCTGGTGCTGCAATTCGCGCGGCGTGTACAGCGGATTGACGTTCACCACGGTGTAGCCGGCGCGCAAGATCGCCGCCATGGCCACCGGATACTGCAACACGTTCGGCAGCATAATCGCCACGCGCGCACCCGGTTGCAGGCCCTTGCTTTGCAGCCAGGCGCCCATCTGCTGCGACAGCTGGTCAAGCTCGCGGTAGGTGAGGAATTTATCCATGCACACGAAGGCGTTGCGGTCCGCATATTTCTGGAACGACTCTTCCAGCAAATGCGTGACGGAACGGTATTGCGTGCAATCAATCTCTGCGGGAACGCTGTCCGGGTACGACTTCAACCAAATCTTGTCCATCTCGCCTCATCTTTATCTGTAAAAGGGACGCGCCTCCTGGCGCATCCCACACTGTTTATGCTGCTATCTTTGTTTCGTCACGCAGGGCGCGACGCAAAATCTTGCCGACGTTGGTCTTCGGCAGTTCATCGCGGAACTCGATGTATTTCGGCCGCTTATAACCCGTGAATTGTTCCTTGCAGTACGCGGCCAGCACTGCCTGGGTCAGGTTTGGATCCTTGCGCACAACAAACACTTTTACGGCTTCACCCGAGTGTTCGTCCGGCACGCCCACGCAGGCGCACTCGAGCACGCCAGGATGGGCCGCGATGACGGCTTCGACTTCGTTCGGATACACATTGAAGCCGGAGACGAGAATCATGTCTTTCTTGCGGTCCACGATCTTCACGTAGCCGCGCTCGTCCATGATGCCCACGTCGCCCGACTTGAAGTAGCCATCGGGGGTCATCACCTTGGCCGTCTCGTCGGGACGGTTCCAGTAGCCGCTCATCACTTGCGGCCCACGGATGGCGATCTCGCCCGTCTGGCCCAGCGGCACTTCCTTGCCGTCGTCGTCGAGGATGGCGATGTCGGTCGAGGGCACGGGCAAGCCGATGGTGCCGGAAAACGCCGTGCTGTCGGCGCGGTTGCAGGTGGCGACGGGCGACGTTTCCGACAAGCCATAGCCTTCGATGATGGACACCCCCGTCACTTGCAGCCACTTGTCGTTGACGGCTTGCTGCACCGCCATGCCGCCGCCATTGGCGATCTTCAAGCCCGAGAAATCGAGCTTGGCGAAATCGGGGTGGTTCACCAGCGCGTTATACAAGGTATTGACCGCTGGCAGCAGGTTGAATTTGTACTTGCCCAGTTCCTTGATCAAGCCCGGAATATCGCGCGGATTCGGGATCAGGATATTCAGGGCGCCCACCCGCGTGCCCCACATCGCGCACGCCGTCAGCGCAAAGATATGGTACAGCGGCAAGGCGCAGACGACGATCATCTGTTCCTTGCTGTTCTGGTCGAGCGCCGCGCCCGACCACGCTTCACTCTGCAGCACATTGGCGATCACATTGCGGTGGCTCAAGGTCGCGCCTTTCGACACGCCCGTCGTGCCGCCCGTGTATTGCAGGAAGGCAGCGTCATGGACGCTCAGCTCGACGGGCGTGAGTTTCATGCGGCTGCCCAGCGCCAGCGCCTGCTTGAAGCGCATGGCGTTCGGCAAGGAATACGCGGGCACCATCTTCTTGACATTGCGCACGACAAAATTGACGATCATGCCCTTCAAGCCGCCGAGCATTTCGCCCATGCTGGCGACGACGACATGCTTGACGGCCGTCTTGCCCAGCACCTGCTCCAGGGTATGGGCGAAGTTTTCCAGCACGATGATGGCTTCGCTGCCCGAATCATTGAGCTGATGCTCGAGTTCGCGCGGCGTATATAAAGGGTTGACGTTGACCACCGTGTAGCCGGCGCGCAAGACAGCGGCGATGGCCACCGGATACTGGAGCACGTTCGGCATCATCAGGGCGACGCGCGCCCCCTTCTTCAGGCCGCGGCTTTGCAGCCAGGCGCCCAGCTGGCGCGAATAGGTATCGAGTTCGGCATAGGTGAGGAATTTGTCCATGCAGACATAGGCATTGCGATCCGCATATTTTTGAAACGCTTCTTCCAGCAAATGCACCAGCGAACGATATTGATCAGGATCGATGTCGGCGGGGACGCCGGGAGGATACGACTTCAGCCAAATTTTTTCCATCCTGTGCCTCTTGTCTCGAATAATCGTGGGGGAGCCGGCGCACCCTGCCGGCGCGGATCATTGCTGCGGATTCTGTCGTCCTGCAGTCAGTTTGAGCATTCTGACGAGCAATTGCTCTATGCTACTAATGCGATGCTATCGGGCGCCGGGCTTCCATGCAAGCGCTTTCAACAGTATTCGAGCGGCAACTCTAGGGGTATTTTGTGCTGCACTGCAACATGATAAATACGCTGTTGCAGGATCGTTCGCCTTGACGTCCGGGACAATCTTTACGGGTCACGGGCTGGACAATTGTTCCAGCGCCTGCCTGCGCTCAGGCTTCTTGATCTGGGCCATTGTGTGCACTGCAGCATAAAAAGCACGAAAGTTCTTTTTTTCTTCCAGCAATTTTTTGAAGGCAGGCAAAAATTCATTGTAGGTAGACACGGAAGCCAGGTGCGCATTGCTCAACGGCTGCTCGAACCAGCGGTCGTAACCGGCAAAACCACCCCAGTTTTGCTTCAGGACCTGATACGCTTCTTGCAATGCCGCAAATACCTGCGCCTTGCGCACGCGCTTGTCCGCATCGCTGGCGTCGCTCGCATACACGGACTCCAGTTCGCCCCGGTATTTCAATAGCAAGGCCAGGAAATCCTGGCGCCGCGCCGCATACTGGGCATACGCCGCGCGCATGCTGTCATTGCCCTCGCGCGCCAGCCAGCGCTGCACGCCGGCCTCTTCCACGGCACTGGCAAACGACTCGTTGAAGGCCGAGTCGCCAGGCACGTACACCACCTGGTGCGCCAGCTCATGGAAGATCAGGCGCGCCAGTTCCGCATCGTTGTAGTGAATAAAGGTCGACAGCAGGGGATCGTCGAACCAGCCCAGGGTGGAATACGCGGGCACGCCACCCACCTGGACGTCGTAATGCTGGGCCCGCAACTCGTCGGCATACGCGAGCGCCTCCTCCTTGCTGTAATAGCCGCGATAGCTGACGCAGCCGGCGATGGGAAAACACCATTGCAGCGGCTGCAGCGACAATTCCGGCGTGGCCACCACGTTCCACAGCACAAACGGGCGCCGCAATGCCGCATAGTTCTTGTAGCTGCCATTGTCGGGCAAGTCCAACTCGCTGACGGCAAAGCGGCGGATCTGCTGCGCCTTGGCCAGGCGCACTTTCAGGCGCGGCTCGGTGGCGGGGTCATCTAGCCAGTCGCCGATGGGACGCGCGCCGGACCACAGGGCATATTGCCCCTGCGCCGCTTGCGTGTAGTAGCGCAACTGCGTGCAGCCGCCCAGCAGCAGGCATACCGTGCCGACGAGCAAGCGGGCCGGCCAGCGCGCCATGGTCAGGCAGCCTTTTCCACTTCAACCAGCGTATCGTAGAAGGTCGGCGCGCGGCCCATGTCCGTCAAGCGCTGGCTGGTCACTTCGTTGGCGTTCTTGCCGTCGCTGGCAAGTTTCTTCCACCACACGGACAAGCCCACCACCAGGCCCCGTCGCGCCTTGTCCGTCACCCTGGCCTTGGCCACAAAGCTGCCGCGGTCATTGAAGATGCGCACCATGTCACCGGCCACGATGCCGCGCGCGGCGCCATCGTCGGGATGGATATCGAGGTGGGGCTCGCCTTCGGCCGCGCGCAGGCTTTTCACGTTCACGAAGGTGGAATTGAGGAAATTGCGCGCCGGCGGGGAAATCATGGCCAGCGGATAGCGGGCCGCCAGCGCGGGATTGCTGGCTTGCGATTCGTGCGGCGCGATATACGCCGGCAAGGGATCGAGGCCCGCCAGCGCCATGGCTTCCGAATACAACTCGCACTTGCCCGATGGCGTGGGGAAACCGCCCTCGGCAAATGGCGCTTCCGGCATGACCAGCTTTTGCCAGCCCGTGCGCTTCAGCGATTCCCAGTCGAAATGCACGGCGCGCGCATCCGTCGCATCGAATGCCTTGGCCGCCAGCGCATCGTCGCTTTCCTGGAAGCACGGGTCATCAAAGCCCATGTATTGGGCCAGCAGGCGGAAGATTTCCGTATTCGCCTTCGCTTCGCCCAACGGCGCCACGGCCGCATTGTTCGCCATCATGTACAGGTGGCCATAGGTGGCATGCGTATCGACGTGTTCCAGCTGCGTGGTGGCGGGCAACACGATGTCGGCGTAGTCGACGGTATCGGTCTGGAAGTGCTCGAGCACGACCGTAAACAAGTCTTCACGGGCAAAACCCTGCGCCACTTTCGAGGAATCGGGCGCCACGGCCAGGGGATTCGAGTTGTAGACGATCACGGCCTCGACTTGCGGGCCGAAATCGGCGGAACTTTCTTTCAATAAATCGTCGCCGATGGTGCTCATATTGATGGTGCGCGGCGTGCCTTTGAGCAAATCGGGGCGCTGCAGGGCCTTGCGGTTGATGGGGAAGGAACCCGAACTCGACAGCTGCATGCCGCCGGCCGGATGGCGCCAGGCGCCCGTCAGGGCGGGCAGGCAGGCGATATTGCGCACGGCCATGCCACCGCCATGCACGCGCTGCACGCCGTAGTTGGCGCGGATGGCGGCGCCCTCGCCGGAGCGGCAGGCCTGGCCGTACAGGCGCGCCAAGTCGACCACTTCCGTGGCCGTGATACCGCACACTTCGGCCACCCGCTCGGGCGGCCATTCCAGGGCCCGCTGTTTCAAGGCGTCGTAGCCAACAGTGTAGCGCTCGATGTAATCATGATCGAGCAAATCTTCCACAATCAAGACATGCATCAAACCCAGCGCCAGGGCCGCATCGGTCCCCGGCAGCAAAGCGACGTGCTGATGGCACTTTTCCGCCGTCAGCGAACGGTAGGGGTCGATGGCGATCAGGGTGGCGCCATTGCGTTTGGCTTCCTGCGCGCGCATCCAGAAGTGCAAATTCGAGGCGATCGGGTTACCGCCCCAGATGATGATCAACTTGGCGTTCTGGAACTGTTCCAGGTCCGTGCCGATGCTGGCGCCCACCGTGTAGCGGTAGCCCGTGGCGCCCGCCGAGGCGCAGATGGTGCGGTCCAGCAAGGAAGCACCGAGCTGGTTGAAGAAACGCGACGACATCGACTCGCCCTGCACCAGGCCCATGGTGCCGCAGTAGCTGTACGGCAAGATCGCCTGCGGATCGCGCGCGGCGATCGGTTTCAAGCGGGCCGCGATGGTCTGCAGCGCTTCTTCCCAGCTGATACGCTCGAACTTGCCTTCCCCCTTCTTGCCCACGCGGCGCAGCGGATGCAGCAGCCGGTCCGCATGGTAGGTGCGCTCCGTGAAGCGCGACACCTTGGTGCACAGCACGCCCGCCGTGGTCGGGTGGTCGGGATCGCCCTTGACGGCTGTTGCCACCCCATCGGTCACGGTGACCAGCAAGGCGCAGGTATCGGGGCAGTCGAGCGGGCAGGCGGCGCGCACTTGGGTGGTGGTCATGGGGGCAATCCAAAAACGTTGGGGGAAGGCGATACTGTAAACCATTCCGCGCGCTTGCTGTTGGCGCCGTGGCAAGCACGTCCGTGCGCTGGATTTACCCGGCAAACAAGGGCTACAATGCACTATTAGCCGCGTCTGTTTTTGATCAAACAAGCGCGGTCCGGCGCGCCATACATTGCTGCGCGCCAGCATCCACAGGAGAGTCCCATGAAACTAGTTGATCCGATCTTGGCGTTTCAATCCGAGCTGCAAGGTATCCGCCGCGACCTGCACGCGCATCCCGAGCTGTGCTACGAAGAACAGCGCACCTCGGACGTGGTCGCCGCCAAACTGACGGAATGGGGCATTCCCGTGGTACGCGGCCTGGGCCGCACTGGCGTGGTCGGCATCATCCAGCATGGCACGTCCAAGCGCGCCATCGGCTTGCGTGCCGATATGGATGCCTTGCCGATGCAGGAAATGAATACCTTCGAGCATGCTTCACGCCATCCGGGCAAGATGCACGCCTGCGGCCACGACGGCCACACGGCCATGCTGCTCGGCGCCGCCCATTACCTGGCGCAACATCGCAACTTCGATGGCACGGTCTACCTCGTCTTCCAGCCGGCGGAAGAAGGCGGCGCCGGCGCGCGCGAAATGATCGAAGACGGCTTGTTTACACGCTTTCCCATGGATGCCATCTACGGCATGCACAACTGGCCGGGCGCGGAAACGGGTACCCTGAGCGTGGTGGAAGGGCCAATGATGGCGTCCAGCAATGAATTCCATGTCACCGTCAAAGGCAAGGGCGCGCACGCGGCCCAGCCGCACAAGGGCATCGACCCCATCATGGTAGCCGTGCAAATCGCGCAAAGCTGGCAAACCGTCATCACGCGCAACAAGAGTCCGCTCGACACGGCGGTGCTGTCGATCACGCAAATCCATGCGGGCAGCGCCACCAATGTGATTCCCGATGACGCCAGCCTGGTCGGCACCGTGCGCACCTTCACCACACCCGTGCTGGACCTGATCGAAGAGCGCATGCGCGACATCGCCGTGCACACGGCCGCCGCCTTTGGCGCGGAAGTCGATTTCCACTTCAAGCGCAACTACCCGCCGCTGGTCAACCACGCGAAGGAAACGGCGTTTGCCGTGGAAGTGATGAAAAGCGTGGTCGGTGCCGACAAGGTCAACGCGAATGTCGAACCGACCATGGGCGCGGAAGACTTCGCGTTTTTCCTGCAGGAAAAAGCTGGCTGCTATATCTTCATCGGCAACGGCGATGGCGAGCACCGCGATGGCGGCCACGGCCTGGGTCCGTGCGTCTTGCACAATGGCAGCTACGACTTCAATGACAATCTGCTGCCCATCGGCGCCAGTTTCTGGGTCAAGCTGGCTGAAGCGAGCCTGCCCGTCACGTAAATCAGCTCAGCTTATCCGGACCGGTGCCCAGGCGCTGGCCCGGATTCAGCGCTTCCAGGGCCAGCAAGGCAGCCGCGTGGTCTGCCGTCGGATGGCTGGCGGCGAGGGTTTCATAGCGCTGCGTCACCAATTGCGTCACCGGCAAGGTGACATGGGCCGCTTCCGCTGCCGCGAGGATGTTGTGCATGTCCTTGATCTGGCTTTTCACCTGTCCACCGGCAACAAAATTGCGTTCCAGCATGCGCTGGCCATGCACCTCCAGAATCTTGCTCTCGGCAAAACCGCCGCGTATCGCTGCCCGTACGGCGCTCGCATCGGCGCCGGCCGCCTGCGCCAGCAATAACGCTTCCGCCACGATATTCAGGGTGGCACCGACGATCAGCTGATTGCACAGCTTGGCAACCTGGCCGCTGCCGGCGGGCCCCACCAGAGTCGGGCGCCCCATGGCCGACAGAATCACTGCAACCCGCGCGTAATCGCTGGTGCTGGCGCCGGCCATGATGGCCAGGGTGCCCGCCTGTGCCCCGCCGACGCCACCCGACACGGGCGCATCGATGAAGGCATGGCCTGCCGCCTGCAAGGTGGCATGAAATTGCTGGGCTTC
The DNA here is from genome assembly GCF_030587265.1 of Janthinobacterium sp. SUN137. NCBI lineage: Bacteria > Pseudomonadati > Pseudomonadota > Betaproteobacteria > Burkholderiales > Oxalobacteraceae > Janthinobacterium > Janthinobacterium sp. SUN137. Next base: position 1,772,820 of record NZ_JAPWHZ010000001.1, read on the forward strand.
TGCTTGCTTGGTGGAACTCATATCCACCCATAGCGCCCCTGCACGCAAGGCAGGCAGCGCCTCTTGCAGCACCTGCGCCACGATGGGACCGGCTTCCAGCATCGAAATGACCACATCCGCGCCATTGACCGCCCCGGCCACGGAAACGGCGGGCTGCGCCCCTGCCTCACGCAGGACTTGGGCCTTGCTGTGCGTGCGATTCCAAATTGTGACAGAATATCCAGCGCGCAGCAGGCACCGGACCATCGGATCCCCCATCAGACCGATACCGAGAAATGCGATTTTTGTAGAGAATGTCAATTGAACCTCTGAAATCAAACGGGTGGCGGGAACACTGTGCAAAACTGGGTGTCTGCGCAAACAAGACGAGCCTTACGGCCAATTTTACGATGAAAGCCTCTATGTCCTTCAAGAAGAATATCCTCAAATCCATCGCTGCCATTACCGCGCTGATGGCAGCCAACGCCGGCTTTGCCGCCGACGACAAACTGATCGACTCCGTCTACGGCGAATATGCCAAGGGCGTGAAGGTACAAATGGTACGCGCCGGCGTGACCTCGAACTGGGATAAGGCCTGGTTCGTATCGAATGGCACACAACTGAGCGGTTACTGGGATGCCAGCATCGGCGGCTGGGATGGCAAGAGCTATCGCAATGTCCCCGGCCAGCATCAAAAGCTGTGGGACCTGGGCTTTACCCCCGTGTTCCGCTTTGAAAACACGAACAAGCTGGGCTTCTATGCGGAAGGCGGCATTGGCGTGCACATGCTGTCCAAGCTGTACGATAACGACGATAACCGCCTGTCGACGCACTTCCAGTTCGGCGACCATATCGGCGTTGGCTATATCTTCAATAATAAATGGGAAGTCGCTGCGAAGATCCAGCATTTCTCGAACGGCGGCTACAAGAAACCGAATAGCGGCGTCAATTACATGAATGTCAAAGTCGCTTACCATTTTTAATGGTTATGACAAATGAACAGGGCACCGCGTAGCGGTGCCTTTTTTTACGCCTGTCTGCTGACAAAACCAAACCGCCAGACGTAAAAAAACCCCAACCGGATCACCGGAAGGGGTTTTTTCGCATAACAAGCCTGACGATAACCTACTTTCACACTGGTTGCAGCACTATCATCGGCGCAAAGTTGTTTCACGGTCCTGTTCGGGATGGGAAGGGGTGGGACCAACTTGCTATGGTCATCAGGCATAACTTGTACTGGCATTTGTCCTCAGTGGAGCGACAAAGCCTGAATCTGGAAGAAGCAAAGATTGGGGTAATGACTGGTTGTATCAACACACACGCAACGTTGTACCGTCTTATCCTCTGCACCTGCTAAGGTTATAGGGACAAGCCGTACGGGCAATTAGTACTGGTTAGCTTAATGCATTACTGCACTTCCACACCCAGCCTATCAACGTCCTGGTCTCGAACGACCCTTCAAAGAGCTCAA